>JAJCZX010000027.1 GCA_029262195.1 Gemmatimonadota bacterium
GAATCTGAAGACTTGCAAACACACGGAAAAACAACAAGAACCAGAAGAAGAAAGGAAACAGCGACTACCTAAGGACTTGTCATCCCCAAAGTCTGCAATTTTCGCCGCCGTTTATGCGCAATTCTAAACCGCCGTTGACACCACCCGAAAATCGCCCCACGCAACCTCATCATCCAAGCGCCAATTATTCGGGTAAGTAGCTGTTTTTGCTAGGACAACTTTGCGACATCGATATACCAATTTGCGGCAGAACACAGTTGTGTTGCGACTTGAAACATTAGAAGCTCGGCGGACTGACGAAGGTTGGGGATTTGGTCGGCCACCGGCCACCAAAAATCGCCTTTTCGGGGTACCAGGCGCCTCTTGTCGCAAATTGGCGCCCAAATGACGCATAATTGCCCTACTCGGCCGGAAGCCGACTTCCTATGTTGGGGCCTCACCCGAGGCTTCCGTTGGCCTACGGCTCGGCTCCCGATTCCAAGGTTGGCGCCCGTCGGGGATCGACTCACACCGGCGGAAGCCTCTTCCCGTTTATTCATCCTCCGCCGCACGGCGCCCTCCGCTATCCCTGCGTTTCCCGCGAATCGATCTCTCAGGATAGACCATCGTTGCAACCACCTCGCTCAGCCGGATTTTCGTGAAAAATTCGCTCAATCCGACTCCAAACAAAGATTCGGCAGACCTCCGCAGCGTTCTCACATCCGTATTGAGGGTTTGTGCAATTGATTCAAAGGTCGAGTCGAGGTGGTCAGTGCGAACTGCATGGGCGTGGGCTAGCTGGACAAGTTTTTGGAAACGAAGAGGGGTGGGGAGACCGGCCTCCTCGTGGGCTCGTTCGATCGAACGGCGGTCCATTCTTAAATTTAAGATCATCACGCCAACTGTCACAATAGAACTCGGTTCTCGGACAAATTTCCACAATTCAGCCTGCAACTCATCCGGGCAAAGCCGGAGACGCTGTTCGAGTACACTACTCAACTCTTCCAGCAACACTTCTCGTCGACTACGGCCGATTTTGCCTTGATCCAGGTTCAAGCTCCGACCCATCGAAAGCAAAGCCAGCCCCTTTGACGGAATTCGAAGTAACCCCAACTCAACGAAAAAGAGATACAGGACCGCCAATTTTACCGATTGGAACCCAATCCAGCCGATCCAAAACCGCATGACATGATCGGGAAAGGCATCTCTGAAAAGCAAATACATGCCCCCTATCGCTGCGGAATAAAGGACGACTCCTTTCCGAATGATGGGAGAACGATTACCCCAAAACGCTGCATAAATGGCAACCGATGCCCACCCCAACGTCGACATGATCAGAGGTGGGTCCGCAAGGGTGATCGCGCCGGTCTGGAGCAACACCGCGTCGGCAATACCCGCGGTCACAAGAAACATCACAATCGCCATTGGAGTTCTGTTTACCGAAAAGGAAAACAGAACAGATTCAAACGGCACAAACATCCACGACACCCATCGGTTGCTATCCTCAATCCTCACGACAGTGCCTATTATGTCGGCCCCCCATGACGTCACGAAGGCGAGACAAAAGAGCCACGCATCCGTCCCCACGTCTGAGCCCCTCAACCTAAGGACCACACACGCACCGAGCGGCGCGAGCGACGACCAATGTGTGAGGTCGCCTAAGATTTCTGCTAACTCAAACACACAGTTTTACCGAAAAACAACCGCATAGAATGGGGTTAGCAAAACGGCGGGCAGGGGTACAATTCCTCCATCACCCCCGGATGAGTACTATCTTCACCAAGCATCCCATCAATTTCAGCAGTCTTCGCGTTTGCTACCAAAAACTGCTGCAGCAAGCCCTTATTAGTCACGCCCTTGCGAAGCCTAACGGTATACGGTCTGTTCTCCATTGCCCATTTCATCCATGCCGTGACATTTTTTTCGTCAAGCCAGTCATATGAATTGGCCTGGATTCGCATCGAATCTCCCGAAACGCCCATCATCGTTTTTCTTTAATGCCCGTAGATTCAACCGATAAAACCGGAATCGTCGCTCGCCTGCAACCAAACGCCGCAACGTTGTCTCGCGAATCACGAATCGAACCCTACCCAGCCCCCCTCACTCCGTTGGTTCTCCGCCCTTTCCACTATCCCTCCGCTTCCTACTAATCGACCTGTCAGAGTACACCATCGTAGCAACAATCTGGCTCATCCGAACCTTCTCTAAAAACTCATCCAGTCCAACCCCAAACATCGACTCTGCTGACCTGCGCATTGCTCGGACTTCAGTATTCAATTCCCGCGCGATGGATTCAAGCGATCGATCGGGATCGTCTCCCAACATCGCCTTTGCGTGGGCCAGCTGGAGAAGCTTTTGAAATCGGAGCGGGGTCGGGAGCCCCGCGTATTTGTGTGCGCGCTCAATGAAACGACGGTCCATGCCCAACTGCTGAACCAATTCTCCCACGGTAGCGATCGAGCTGGGACTCTCAACAAAGCGTTTTATTTCGGCCCGAAGTTTTTCAGGCAAAAGCAAGAGATGCGGACCTAAGACTTCAACAAGTTGTTCTACGAGAGTTGCAACTCGATTAGAACCTGCTCTTCCTCTGTCGAGCGTAAGGCTCTGACCCGGAGAGAGGATTGCCAGCCCAGTTGCCGGGAGCCTGAGAATCCCTAATTCTACAAGAAGCAGGGAGATCGCAAGAAATTTTGAAAACTGAAAGAACCACCAACTGGTCAGAAAAACACCCACTCCCCCTGGCAGGGTGAAGCGAGAGACAGTGAACACTGTAGCCGATCCAATCGCGTAAACCAGCACAGCCTTTCTAAGCAACAAAGATCTGTTACCGCGAAAAAGTGAGAAGAACACCAACAGCGTCCACCCCACGGTAGTGGTCAATGGTGGCCCCTTGTCCAAAGTGGCCACTCCAAGCTCCAGCATTATCCCATCGGTAATGGCCAAGACAACGATCGGCAATACCACGGCCATCGCCGACCGGTTCACGGCAAAAGCCATCAGGACCAACTCAAAAGGAGCGAAGGGCCATATCACCCACCAATTATTACCAGCCCCCGCAACAACCTTGACCGCAACATCCGCCGAAAAGGACGCCAGGAAGCCCACCCCGAATATCCAAGCGTCGGGCCCTACCGTTAGACGCCGTGCTGCGATGTATCCGCATGCAGCGATTGGCACCAACGCCGCAAGGGTTGATCCGAACCTAAAGGCTTCAAAAAGGCTCAATGTTTATTGGCTACCGCAACTGCCATGCGATGGTACTTCAAGGACAAAACGGTGGACATGGATCGGACAACTCCATAACACCAGGATGAGTGCTCCCCTCATCAAGCATCGTCTCAACATCCTCGGCCTTCGCGCTTACAGGACACGCAACCAAAAATTGTTGCCGCAACCCTTGGTCGGTCAGTCCAGTATAGAGCCTGACCTTACACGGCCCATTTTCCGTTGCCCATTTCATCCACGCGGTCACGTTTTCCTCGTCAAACCAATCGTACGAGTTGGCCTGAATCTGCATCGAATCTCTTAAATCGCCCATCGTCGTTTTCTCCCTTATTGTTGATGCCGAAAACTTCTTAAATGACTTCTTTTGTTACTTTCTCAAGCGCGACATCCAATATTTGATGTGTCAACCAAGGTGGCACTCTTTAGCTGGCGTGTCTACCTTCGGGCTCATTTCACAATCCGTTTCCTAGCCTGATGAAGCGGCACACAATTCTTCGCTCAATGAATCGTTAGTGCCCGCTGACGCCACCTTAGGCCGCTGAAAAAAAGAACGGCCAGGTGGCGAATTAAAGATCTTTTCATATCCCCTCAAAACCGAGATACAAACGACAATTCCGCGTCAGCTCGTACTCCGTAAATGTCCACCAAGGCTTTTCGGCTCGGTTCATCGCTTCAACTCAAGTCAGGCGACGGCCAGCGCTCCACCCGTATTCCGCCACTTTTCCCTATGGACGTTTGTTCCTTGCATACCCCTCCCGGTATTCAATTTCAGCCAATTGCAGCAGGTAAGATGAAAGCCAGCCAAACGGGTGTCAAACACTGATGTGGTGCAAATGACAACAAATGCATAGTTTGAAACATCGGGCCGATCCCGAAACCGTCGCGCAGACTGGTGACCGGGGAATGCTTGCGCCGACCAACAAAGGACCAAAATCTGGCGAACCGACAGACGGGCTTAATAGCGACCATTGCAGCATCAGGCATTGTAGCCTGGGCATACATGATTCTCACAAACGCCAGCGGCGCTGCACAGTTGCCCGTTCTTCTGGTCGTCGCTCTGTGTCTCGTCGCGCTCTACCGCACATCGGCAAGGTCCGAGGAAGAGTTTAATAAGGTCTCGGCAGAAGCGGATCGCGGTTTGCTTGCACTCCAGGAGAGCGGCAACGGCCTTTGGGACCTCAACCTCTCGACAGGCAACACCGTGCGCAGTGCCCACTGGGGCGCCATCCTCGGCTACTCCGTCGACGATCCGGACGGTGTTCCTTCCTGGGGAGAATTAGTCCATCCCGATGACCTGGGAGACGCTCAAAACGCGCTCGAAATGCACCTGGCGGGCCAGACCGAATCGTTCAGCGTTGAGTACCGCATGAAACACAAAACGCGCGGCTATATCTGGATGCACGACGTCGGGCGGATCGTAGAATACGAAGACAACGGAGACCCTCTTCGAATAATCGGCGCCCACCGTGATATTACAACAGCGAAAGGCGTTGAAAGAGAGCTCGCTTTGGCGCAGGAAGAAGCGAGAAAACACGCCGAGCGGCAGCGCCTGGCGATGGTCCACAGCGACAGCGGACTTTGGGACATTGATCTTGTTACAGGCGAGACCTTCCGAAGCATCCACTGGGGAAGCATGCTGGGCTACGCTCCCGAAGAACAACACCTGATCCCATCATTCAACGACCTTCTACACCCCGACGACCTCGAACAGGCCAACGCAGTTATAGCGGATCACCTGGCGGGGAAGACCGACGTAGGGCGAGTTGAGTACCGGATGCAGAAGAAGAACGGCGAGTGGATCTGGGCGCTCGACCAGGGCCGCGTTGTCGAACGGGACGAACAGGGTAAACCCACCCGAATGGTGGGGGCCTACCGGGATATATCAGAACTCAAGGAAATTCAATTCCAATTAGAAGAAGCCAGAAGCCGGGCCGATGCGGCTGCAGTTGCAAAAAGCGATTTCCTGGCCGCGATGAGCCACGAGATTCGTACTCCCATGAACGGCGTCATCGGAATGACCGACCTGCTGTTGGACACGGACCTTACCGCGGACCAAATGGATCTGGCAGAAACAGTGCGCTCCTCAGGGGAGGCCCTCCTCCACATAATCAACGAGATTCTCGATTTCTCAAAGATCGAAGCCGGCAAAGTCGAGTTGGAGCAGGTTGATTTCGAGATTCGGACAACCCTTGAGGACACTCTGGAAATCCTCAGCGCACGCGCCGCTGAGAAGGGTCTGGAACTGGCTCTTCTGGTAAATCCCAAAGTCCCCGATTTCGTTGTTGGAGACCCGGGCAGGCTCCGCCAGGTGGTTACGAATCTGGTAGGGAATGCGATTAAGTTCACGGCAGAAGGTGATGTCACCGTCAAAGTATCGACGCTAAACGTCGCCGATCGTGGAACCCGCATCCAGATCGAAGTAGTGGACTCGGGGATAGGAATCCCCGAGGCAGCGCAAGCAAAACTCTTCGAGGCCTTCACACAGGCCGATAGTTCTACGACACGCAAATTCGGAGGTACCGGGCTAGGACTGACCATCTCCAAACAAATCTCGAATTTGATGGACGGAGACATTGAGGTCACCAGCGTCGAAGGTGAGGGAAGCACCTTCACCGTAACAGTGTGGTTCGGCAGGAGCGAAAAGAAGGTGTCTCCCCCGGGCGGGCACGTAGACCTGAGCGGATTGCGGGTTTTGGTCGTCGACGACAACCCCATCAATATCCTGCTTCTTGAGGAACATCTTCGGGCGTGGGAAATGGCGAGCCGGTCGGTAACTGGTGCGCAGGCTGCACTTGACCTGCTCGCTGAGGAAGCCGCCGCCGACAAGCAATTCGACCTTGCTTTACTGGACCTCTCCATGCCCGACATCGACGGCCTTGAACTCGCTCGGAGGATCAAAAGCGATTCGCGTTTCGAACAACTGCCTCTAATCCTTTTGACTTCTGGAGCGAAAAAGGGAGACGCTGCTATCGCCGAGGAGGCTGGATTTGCGGGATACCTACCCAAACCGGTGCGCGCTCGGGTTTTGCACCGCTGTCTCGAATCAGTCGTGCAGCAGGAAGATTCTCAGAGCCAAAAGCCGGAGTTGATAACTAAACACACGATAGCCGAACAGGACGCAACCCACAGGCCCTTAGTCCTGCTGGTAGAAGATAACGCGGTAAACCAAAAGCTCGCCTGCAGGATGCTCGAGAAACATGGATTCAGACCCGTCGTTGCCGCCAATGGCGCAGAAGGTCTCGAGGCTTTCGAACAGGGGAAGTTCGCTGCAATCCTGATGGATTGTCAGATGCCCGTAATGGACGGATACGAATCCACAATCGGAATCCGCGAAATTGAGAAGGGAACGGACGGCCGTGTCCCGATAATCGCACTCACTGCACACGCGATGGAAGGGGACCGTCAGCGATGCATCGACTGCGGGATGGACGACTACCTGCCGAAACCGATCACGCTTCATACGCTCGGCGAAAAACTGGAAAAATGGACAGGGATTAGGCAGACGACCAGCCCCCGCCAATAGGGCCAGTTGAGAAACGGCCCCATTGGGTTCGTTGGCTCCCTTTTTTCGACTCGCCATGGAACTTGAGCCGGGCAATCCAACCGGGGACATTTCTGGCACAACTAGCCACTCATCGTTCCCGGAGCCTGCATTTGAAGGTCCAAACACATTTTCGCGGCAGGAATTGCCTTGACCCTTCTGTCGACGAACCCGTCCATCGGACTTTCGCAAGACCGCCACCCCGGTTGTGACTCATCGTTGGTCAGACATGACACAAGACTCGGCGCATTGGGAGTACGGGGTTTCCCGTGACAATAGACAGAGCTGGAACACCCTGTGGATTATGGATTTCTCCCGCAATCCCGGTTAACGACTGCTCAGCAAACCGCTTACCGCAAGTTTCCCTCGGTGGAAAGACCGATCCTCGCGAGGATTAGGCCGAAGCGTGGATCGGATCGAACCGGGTCAAAAATAGGCGACGCAGTCGGCTCGGAACTAAAGAAAGCGTCGTGCGACTGCTCGGCTAATTCCAGGGATTGCAGCGCTTCATCGTGATTGCCCAAACCAATGTGTATTTTCGCCATCGCTGCGGGTGCGTTGGGGGTAGTCGGGTCCAGTACTTCTAACAAGGCCCGTGCTTCGTTTTCAAGACCGAGCCGAGCATAAGTGTACCCCAAGAACCCGGTCACGGTGGGTATGGAAATCATTTCCGCCGCGATTTCGAATTCTCGGCGCGCCGACTCCAGGTCACCAGCATACAATTCGACGGCGCCAGCCATAAAATGTGTCACCGGTACCGACGGCCCTAGCTCCAATGCGCGTTCTGCCCAGAATGCCCCGCTCTGGTAATCGCCCGCCAACGCAAGCGCCACTCCGCGCAACGACGCAACCACAGGCGACATCGGATCGCGCAATGCGGCCATCTCGAAATGTCTGGCGGCGGCATCGAAGTCACCCATCACAAGGTTGTTTTCACCTAGCCACTGATGCACTGACGGTAGTTGGGGGTCCAACTCGGCAGCCAGCCTCAATTGCTCTGCAGCTTCATCCCACCGCCACGCCGAATTCAACAAACTGCCCAGCGACGCCCTTGCCGTCGCCAGCTCGGGATCAAGTTCCACAGCACGATTGGCCGCTTCAAGTGCCGACGGGAGAATTGAATCAATGCGAGCGGCGGTGTATAGCGGCAACAGCCCGATCGCATCTGCTAGGCCCGCGTATGCCGCCGCATAGGTCGGATCAATCGCGATCGCATCGCGGAAAAGTTGCAACGACGACTGGATCTGATCCTGTCCCCGTTGTCTCATAAGGTAACTCGCCCGTATGTACAGGTCATACGCCTGTTTATCGTCCGTTCCCCGCCTCACCATTGTCTCCGGCGCAGCGACATCAGCAAAACGCTCCTGCAAAGCTGATACGATTGCCTGTGCCACCTCCTCCTGAACCTGAAAAATATCGTCCAGCTCCCGGTCGAATGTCTGCGACCAGAGGGAAAGGCCATCTTCGACGTTGATCATCTGGGCTGTGAGGCGCACTCTCGAATCGGACAAACGTACTGTGCCTTCAATAAGAGTCGCGACGTTGAGCGTGCCACCGATGTCTTCAAGCGGAGAGTTGGTCCCCTTGAACGCGAAGGACGCCGTGCGAGACGCAACGCGCAAACCGGGTACCGTGGCAAGAGCTACCGTCAACTCATCAGTCATCCCATCAGCAAAGTACTCGTCGCCAGAACCGGTGTTTACAAAAGGCAACACAGCTAGTGACTTCCCGTCGCTGTCGTCGCCCGAAAAGGCCCTTCCGAACTGCAGCCATGCGCCTAACCCTACGACGATCGCGATTGCTACTCCGACAATTATGTTCTTGCTCCCCGACCCACCGCGAGCACGCGCAGTCGTAATTCGCTCGGCACCAGATGCGGACACAACGCCAGAGATGGAGAGCCAATCCACCAACTCTTGCGCCGACTGCGGCCTGTTGCCCGGGTCTTTCTCCAGACACTTCATCACCAGATCCTCAAGTTCCGCCGGGATATCCGAACGTAACTCTCCAAGCTGTCGGGGTTTCTCGGAAATGTGAGCCGTGATCAACTCGTGCGGCATTAGATAGTCGAACGGCGGACGACCGGCCAGCATTTCATAAGCCGTCGCGCCCAGCGAATAGATATCGGCCCTGTGGTCAGTCGACGGATCTGCGGCGGCCTGTTCGGGGGCCATGTAGCGCGGCGTGCCCAGCGATATCCCGATGGCCGTCTGGGTCGAGTCCGCAACGCTCGCACTTTGACCAGCCACACTCAACGCCTTGGCGACGCCAAAATCAGCCAGCATCGCCACGCCCGCTGAAAGAAGTACGTTATCCGGCTTGATGTCGCGGTGGACGATCCCCTGTTTATGAGCGTAACTGCACGCCCTGGCGACTTCTCGAACGATCTGTACCGCTTCGGCAATCGGCAGCGGGTTCTGTTCAGCCAGGCGATGACTCAGTGACATGCCCTCGACAAAAGGCATCGTGAAAAACGGAAGGCCATCAGCTTCGCCGGCAGTGATCACCCCAACGATGTGCGGATGCTGCAGATTCGCAGCGAGCATTACCTCTCGTTTGAATCTCCCGAGCGGAACCTCTCCCACCAGCTCCGCCGCGAAGACCTTTACAACGACCTTGCGCTCAAGTTTGAGATCTTCGGCGAGGTACACAGTGCTCATACCGCCGCGCCCGATTTGTTTGATAACGTTGTAGTCAGGCCCCAGGGCCTTTTGCAATGACTCGATCAATATCAATCTTCCTACGGGGAAATCGTCTGGCTACTCAGAGATTAGATGCCCCAATCGGACAAAAGGTTCACTCCGAACGTCCAGCGGACAACTCCACCCGGTGGACCAGACAGCAACGGCTGAGGCTACTCAATCACGAATACAATTTTCCTGGCGGTAGCCTGAGTTGTCTCGCCGCCATAAAGATTCTTGATCTTATCCATCAAGTCTCGATTGCTCGTATTGACCTGCACTCCAATCAAAACATTTTGATTTCGACGCCTCGGGAGACCGTTGGGTAGCGAGTAACGGCGCCAGCGGTAGCGCGTACCATCTTCGGTCCGGAAAGAAAAACCATCGGGAAGATATGGAACAAACGCTGCGGGCGGCGTACCCGATCGGCCATTGCGCGGGTGGACTCCCGTATCGGAGAACTGGTTTAGCGCTGCGATCTCGATTGTGTGAACGTCAGCGATGATCCGCGCTGCTTGAGCCTTCAAGCGAATATCACCAAAGAGCGGGAAAGCGATGTTGGCCAGAATCCCTATTATCACGGTCACGACCAACATTTCGATAAGAGAAAATCCCTTGCGATTCATTGTGGCGTTCCCTCCGTTGCTCGGTCGAAGGACTCTTCAAAGGGGGTCAGGTCCTCACCGGATTCATAGGTAACGGTTTCCGTTTCTAATGCCACCGAAATCGTGTAACTACCGGAATTTTCCTGGTAAGACACACCGTCGTCGTCCATGCTTATTTGCTCAAGGTCGGGTGGATAGAACCCCATAGAGTCTCTAAATAACTCCAGCTCGGTGGCCGTCACATAGATCGTAAACTCAGCTCCGGCCACCTCTCGTTCCACGGAAAAAATTCTTTCGGGCGCGGAAGTCCCCACGAGGTTCCAGACAGTCATCGCTATTGCAACAGGGGTTAGCACAACCAGTATCGGGACCAGGCTGCGTTGCAATTTGTTGTGACGGTCCTTGTCCAGTTGGGCAATGGTCTGTCTCGACTCCACCTCGGATTGCATAATCTTATTGATATGATCGCCAGATCCGCTCGGTTGTGTACCCTTCTCGTCCATGCAATGCCTTCCTTTTATCCCAACGTCTCTGAATAACGTCAAAATCTCCGGGGTGCAGCGCCAGCCACCACAGGGGCGACCAGCCGTCACTCCCCTTCAAGATAGGGAATCGAGCACGAAACCGCACTAGTTCTTAACGTTTGGACTGGAAAAAGGCGCGCAAAATATCGGCGCAGGCCTTTTCTTCTACACCGGCAAGTACCTCGGGCCGGTGATTTAGGCGGGGGTGGCGCAAAATGTCCTCAATACTTCCTGCCATCCCAGCCTTCGGGTCGAAAGCGCCGAACACAACCCGTCCAACTCGGGAAAGCACTATTGCCCCGGCACATTGAGCGCATGGTTCAAGGGTCACACAGAGAGTTGCAGCTTCCAGCCGGTCCCGGGCTCCATTCTCCAATGCCCTGCGAATCGCAATCACCTCAGCGTGCTGGGTGAGGTCACGGGACGCAATTGTCTCATTGTGAGCAGCAGCCACCACCATGCCGTCCAGAACGACCGCCGCCCCAACGGGCACCTCCCCCGCAGTCATCCCCTTCTCGGCAACTGCTAACGCCGCCGACATCCCCAGAAGATCGGCGGCTGCGGGGGGCACAGACCTACGCCCCATTTGCCCCGATCGCTCCCGGCGCCGGGGCCACATGTCCCTCAAAAGTCATTTCTCCGTTGACGAAACCGACCAAAATTTCACACCCCTCTGGAAACTCTCCTTGAAGGAGCTTCAACGCCACTGGGTTCTGGATTCGACGTTGAATAACCCTTTTGAGGGGCCGCGCACCATACACCGGGTCGAAGCCTTCTTCTAGAAGAGCTGCTCTCGCCTCGGCCGACACTTTGATGGACATGCCTCGATCTTCCAGTAGCCCGCTTATCTCTTTCAACAGGTTCTCGACTATTATGCCCAGCACGCCCTTGTCGAGAGTTCGGTAAACCACAATATCGTCGACTCGATTCAAGAATTCAGGTTTGAAGGTCAGCTTGAGCGCTTCCATTACCTGGTCGGTGACCAGTTGTGGGTTCGCCCCGGCATGTTCGAGGATGGCGTGACTCCCAACGTTCGAGGTCATGATTATGACCGTATTCCTGAAATCAACCGTCCGCCCCTGGCTGTCTGTCAGGCGGCCGTCGTCGAGGATCTGCAACAACACATTGAAAACGTCCGGGTGTGCCTTTTCGATTTCATCAAAAAGAATCACCGAGTATGGCCGCCGCCGAACGGCCTCAGTAAGTTGCCCACCCTCTTCATACCCAACGTATCCCGGAGGCGCCCCTATCATCCGCGCCACCGCATGCTTCTCCATGTACTCCGACATGTCCAGTCTGACCATGGCCCGCTCATCGTCGAACAAAAACTCGGCGAGTGCGCGTCCAGTTTCTGTTTTCCCCACACCCGTAGGGCCAAGGAAGATAAAGCTGCCAACGGGCCGGTTCGGATCCTGAAGACCGGCCCGGGTGCGTCTGACCGCGTTGGCAACGGCTTCAACAGCTTCGCGTTGCCCGACCACTCTCTTTTCGAGTTCACCCTCCAGTCGAGTCAAACGCTCGCGCTCGGTCTCCATCATTCGAGAAACCGGGATCCCCGTCCAACGAGCCACGATTTCCGCTATGTCCTCGGCCTGAACTTCTTCTTTCAAATACTTTGCGTTGGCCTGGACCTGTTCCAGACGTTCGTCATCGGCGGCGATTTCTTTTTCCAAAACAGGAATCTTTCCATAGGTGATTTCAGCCGCTTTTTGCAAATCACCGCTCCGGGTTGCCTGTTCCGCCTCCAATCGCGCTGCTTCCAGCGAGACTTTTTTCTCCTGGAGGATGCTTATGGCAGCCTTCTCTGCTTGCCACTGCGCCTTCATACCCTGCGATTTTTCCTGTAGCTCGGCAATTTCTCGTTTGACACCCGAAAGGCGTTCGCCGCTTGCGGCGTCTTTTTCTCTGGAGAGTGCTTCCTCTTCAATCCTCAATTGGATCAGGCGACGTTCGACTTCATCTATTTCTTGAGGAAGACTGTCAATGGCAATCCTCAAACGACTTGCGGCTTCGTCGATAAGGTCGATCGCCTTATCGGGCAAGAACCGGTCACCGATGTACCGATTCGATAGCGTTGCCGCCGATACGAGGGCGGCATCCGTAATCCGCACACCGTGGTGCACCTCGTAACGCTCTTTCAGGCCCCGGAGGATTCCAACCGTATCCTCTACCGTAGGCTCCCCGACAAAAACCGGCTGGAACCGTCGCTCAAGCGCTTTGTCTTTCTCAATGTGCTTTCTGAATTCGTCGAGAGTCGTTGCGCCTACCACTCGCAGCTCACCTCGAGCCAGTGGCGGTTTCAGCATGTTGGACGCATCGATCGACCCCTCCGCGGCGCCAGCACCAACGATTGTGTGCAACTCGTCGATGAAAACGACGAATTCGCCCTCTTTTTCCTTGATCTCTTTAAGGACTGATTTGAGACGGTCTTCGAATTCTCCTCTGTACTTAGCTCCGGCAACCATTTGGGCAATGTCCAAAACCACCAAACGTTTGCCTCGAAGAGTTTCGGGAACATCCCCATTGACGATTCTCTGAGCCAGCCCTTCCGCAATGGCTGTCTTACCAACTCCCGGCTCTCCGATCAACACGGGATTGTTTTTGGTACGACGGGAAAGAACCTGGATGACGCGACGAATCTCTTCGTCGCGTCCGATTACCGGGTCGAGCTTTCCGGCACGGGCATCTTCAGTGAGGTCAGTGGTATACCTCTCCAGTGCCTTGAACTTCCCTTCCGGCTCAACGTCGGTGACGCGGTGACTTCCCCTTACCAACTCCAGGGCCTCCAGCAGCGTATCCTCGGTGATGCCCCGGGCGCTCAGCGACTCGCGGGCGCTGGTCCCGGCGGTGCTCACCAGCGAGATCAGGAGGTGTTCGGTTGATATGAAGCTGTCACCCAGTCGTTTGGATAGGGCCTCCGCGGAATCGAGCGCGTTCGTCAACTCGCGGGACATGGACTGTGCAGCCTCTCCGCCCCTCTGGGTTGGCAAACGGTCAACTTCTCGACGCGCTTCGGCTTCGATTTCGGCGACCACGAGACCTGTTTTTTGCAGCAGCGGCCTGACCACCCCTTCCTCTTGGCCCAGTAAGACCAGAAAAAGATGGGCATCATTCATTACCGGGTTACCTCGCTCCCTTGCGGAAGCCCCGGCCTGTTGCAAAGCCTCAGTAGCTTTTAACGTGAATCTATCTGGTTGTATCATGATCTAAACTCTATCTAAATAGGATTCCGCAGGCGACCTGCGAACCCCTCCGGTTTTGGTCGCCAATTGTTTCTCTGCGTCCGACCACGGCAATCCACGTGCCCTATTCGACTGTCAATTCGACGGTCCCGCAAGTCGTTTCGACAGGCTCAGCGATGAGGTGTGACAACTTCTTCAGGTAAGCTGTCCGGTTTGAGGCGGACAAAAAAATGCGCCGACCCCAAAGGGCCGGCGCATCTTTTTTGATGGCGGCTTGGTTCTATCACCCGTGTCCAATCACTTTATGACGGTCATCCGTCTTGAAAGGACACGCCGACCGTCTACAGACAACTGATACACGTAGACGCCGGAGGCAGCTTCGCGACCGGTACCCATCACCTTGCCGTCCCAATACGCTGTGTATTGGCCGGTGCCATTCCAACTGAGTTCAAGATCGAGAATTTCTTCTCCCGATCCTTGCACCACCGGAACAGCTACGAGTTGGGCCAAGATATTATAAATCTTAATGCTAACCACCGGTTTCCGTCCGTCCTCGAAGAACCCTTCCGGCAACGCGAAAGGAATCGTTGTTTCCGGATTGAACGGATTCGGGTAGTTTCGCCCTAACTCAACCTCGCCCTGTTGACCCTGTTGGGCCGTGGCGACGGCGGGTACTGCCGCTAGAAGCCCGAGCGATAGAGCAGCCCAGGCAAAATACTTCATTTGTAACTCCTGACAAAAAAGGTCTTTAAGCTCTCTCCTAGCATGAGTTTATAGGTTTCCCACACAGAACAAGTTACGGTGAAATGTCAACTTTTGTCAACCGGTCCGGCGGCGATCCGTTCGCCCTTCGGTCCCAAGAGTCTGACGTCTCCTTTTCGGGTGGTAATCCCTTCGCCATCCATCCACTCCAGCAGAGGGATCAAGTACTTTCTCGTCAAGCCAGTTTTCTCTCGCAAATCAGCCGGGCTCACCTCCCCCGAAGCACTTGCGACAGTGACGACCACCCCTATCAACTCAGTCATAACCGCGGTGGTGTAATAACGTTCCGACCCGACCCTGGTGAGCTCGCCGGATCGCACCAAAAACCCCAATATTTCGTCGATCAGTCCGGTGTCCTGCCCACGAACCAATTGGTCCCGGCCGACGCCCTGAAAACCTTCGAAACTTGCTTTTCCCTTGATTACTCCAGCCAATTCGGCCGCCTCAGGTCCAAGTTTGGGTTCAAAGCCTGGAATTCTGGCGTAAGCACCGATTAGCTCCACTCCAGCATCTGACGCCCACTTGACCAACAGAGCCTCCCCCAGGGATCCTGGCCCGAGAAGCGGTCGTAACTGTTCGAGCAAAATACCCGGCTCGGCAGACCGTTCCCGGTGAAACCGCAAGAGCTCCTCGGACACACGGGCAATTCGGGCCTCCACCGCCGAGGCCGATAGCAACAACTCTCCAGCTTCAACCAACCCGGAAGCCGGCTCAGCCACCCAGTCCAATTCCCGTTTCCCGAATCCCAACCGTATCACCAGTTCGTCCCGTAATATTTCTCCGTGAGCTCCGAGAAACGCCATCACCCGTCGTTGAGGCACTTCACTCCCCTTTTCCTTCCACGCCACTGGACGGCGCGGGCGCTGGGGTGGAAACGGGTCGACAACGGTGATCCCCCCAATCGTCGCCATCGGTGAGTAGCTCCGTACCACACCTTTGTCCCCCCATCTGGCAACCACCGGGGACTCCAGACGTAATCTCGCCCCGAACGAACCACCGGGAACGATATCACCCTCAGCAGGTGTAACCCGCGCCATCACTTCCGCTGTACCCAGATGAACCCTGACTCGAGATCGCTGGCCGAGGGGTTTGGCCCCAGGGGTCAACTCAATTGCAACATCAATAGAATCAGTTGCGCGCCATGCTTTGTCTCCGACGACAACGTCCCCGCGTCCGACACCGTCACGGTCGACCCCGGTCAGGGCGAGGGCGGTACGGCGGTTGGCGTGAGCGGCATCAGATTCAGCACCATGAGTTTGGATTCCACGAATTCTCGCTTTGGCGTCTCGGGGTAGAAGAAAAACGGTGTCGCCTGTCCTGACTGTCCCACTCCATACGGTCCCCGTCACCACAGTACCGGTACCGGCAACAGTAAACGAACGATCGACCGGCATCCGAAACAATTCTCTTTCGTCCGTTGCGGACTCTCGGGACAGGGAGCAAATCGATTTCTTTAGTTCTTCCACGCCCTCCTCGGTGACGGCCGAAAATTTTACAGGCTCCAACCAGCTAACTGAAGACTCTCCAAGTCGGTCAACTACCTCGGAGGTGACAAGTTCGAGCCAGTCGTCTTCAACCAGGTCCGTTTTGGTGATGACCGGAATCCCAACCGGCACGTTTAGAAACTCCAGAATTGAAAGGTGTTCAAGGGTTTGCGGCATGAAACCTTCGTCCGCGGCTACGACCAGGAGAGCCGCATCAATCCCCGTGGCACCTGCAACCATGTTCCTTACGAAATCCTCGTGTCCTGGGACGTCAACGAGACTTACGAGCAAATCACCGAGGTGCAGGCTGGCAAAACCGAGGTCCATTGTAATTCCACGTCTTTTTTCCTCTTCCCACCGATCTGTGTCGATACCGGTGAGGGTCTTCACCATCGACGTCTTGCCGTGGTCGACGTGTCCGGCAGTGCCAAGGACCAGCTGTTTTAATTCAGTGCTTCCCAATAGTCCAAAGCCTTTAGTTCCCGGCCTTCGGCCAGGTGGTAGTGAATGAAACGCGAGAGCAGTCGCCGATGAGCAGCCGCAGTGTTCTCCTCAAACACAGGAATCCCTTCAAGAGTGTCTTCGATGGCGTGCCCAATGAATCTGCGGTCAGCTGCGGGAACCATAGAGAGGCGACGGCCCAGTGCGCAGTCATCGCAGAGAAAGCCACCATCCTTAACAGAGAAAGGCGCATCACCCTCGCTCACTGGACGCCCGTCCGCCGCGCACTCGGTAAGAGCCGGGGCATATCCCAACTCGCGAATCATGCCCCACAACGAGAGAATTCCATCGACCACGAGCTGTTCGCCGGTGGAACCACACAATTGATTCAGGCGCGAATGGAGATAGACGTAAAGCTGCGGGTGCGGTTCTGACGACGAAAACTTTATGACCAATTCGGCGAGAACGCCAGCCAGTGCGAAACGTTCGACGTTGCCTGCAAGTTCGCGCCGAAGCTGGTTAACTTCGAACTCCCCCAGAGTATTTAATTCGCGGTCTGGTTTCACGTAGATATGAGCAGCACCCTCGCTGTGGGCCTCCAGCGATGCACCAAATTTACTTTTCGGCCGCATCGCCCCCTTCGCCACCACACTCTGGAGCCCGAGATCGAGAGTTAGCAATCTCACGATCTTCGAAGTCTCCCCGTAGCGGTAAGAATGGAGAACAATGGCGGGAGTCGTCACAAGCGTCATGTCTGAAAGATAGGCTGACGCCGCCCGGCATGCATGACAACCTCAGGGACGTTTAGCCAGGTGCTCCATTTTTTCTGGTGGGAATGAACTGCGGCACCCCTTTCCACTCGAACCGCTCCACCGGCCACCCAAAAACCTCTCCCAAAAGATCTGCGGTAAGGACTTCCCCCGGGGGGCCCACCACTGCCGCCTTGCCCTGGTTGATTACCAATACCCTCTGCGCAAAACGGGCAGCCAGGTTAACGTTATGAGTTACCGCCAGCGCAGCCATTCCTTCAGCGACTAATGCAGCAGCCAATTCAAACACCTCCATTTCGTGCCGCAAATCCAAATTGGCCGTGGGCTCATCCAACACGAGCAGGCGCGGTTGCTGCGCGAGGGCGCGTGCCAGTCGCACCCGCTGCCATTCGCCACCGGACAGGGTCTGGGTCCATCTGTCGGCAAGGTGCACAATATCGGTGCGCTCCATCGCCTCGGCAACGATGCCCCTGTCAGCGTCACCCATCCGGACCCCATCTCGAAGGTGTGGATACCTTCCAAGAAGAACGGCGTCCGCAACCCGCAAGGGGAAGGTCGGCTCTTCGCTCTGCGTAACTACAGCCGCCTTTCTGGCGAGCGCAGCACGTGACCAATCCGAGGCGGCCTTGCCTTCGAATTCGACCGACCCGCTAGAAGGGTCAACGATGCCAAGGAGCATTCTCAGGAGGGTGGTCTTGCCACCACCGTTTGGGCCAAGCACAGCCAACATCTCGCCGCTCTGCAGCTCAAGGTCGATCGATTCCACGGCTGCAATTTTGACCCCAGGATAAGAATAGGTCGCCTTCGAAGCCTTAATCATTTCACCCACCTGCGCACCAACATCACAAACACCGGTACGCCGATAAGCGCAGTCACCGAACCAACCGGCAGTTCGATTGGAGCGACCACGGTTCGGGCTAGCGTGTCGGCCGTAACCAACAAAGTCCCGCCAAGTAGAAAGGCGCCCGGCAACAGCGCCCCGTGTTTGTGCCCCCACACCATTCGAATCCCGTGCGGGACTACCAGGCCGACGAAACCGATAATCCCGGCCACGGCTACCGCTGCAGCGGTAAGTACCGACGCCAGCAGGTATAGAATGCGTTTGAGTCGCTCCACATCAACGCCAAGGTACTGAGCAGGTTC
The DNA here is from genome assembly GCA_029262195.1 of Gemmatimonadota bacterium. GTDB lineage: Bacteria > Gemmatimonadota > Gemmatimonadetes > Gemmatimonadales > GWC2-71-9 > B16T1B5. The sequence goes on from JAJCZX010000027.1 coordinate 18,338, forward strand.
CTCCCCGAGCGACACGAGATCCAACGATCTCCTGACTCGATACAGTATGAAGAGCGGTAAAATCGAATAGCTCCCAAAGACAGCTACCGTGAGCCACGATGCCCGATTGAAACCACCCAGCATCCACAACATTGCGTTGCGAAGTTCGGCGGCTGGTGCGAGTACGAGAATCGCCGCCATGATTGCGGTACTGAAGGCGCTAACCACCACCCCACCAAAAAGCAGAACTCGCGTATCCAGCACTCCTCCCGCGACGATTGCCATTCTGTAAACCAGAGCGATGGCCGTAAGGGAACCGACCGTTGCAGCAACCGGCACAGACCAAACGCCTCCAACGTTTAACGCGATCGCCGCAACGGCACCAAGACCCGCTCCTCCTGACAGGCCCAGGAGATAGGGCTCAGCGAGCGGGTTCCTTACCAGAGCCTGAAGGACGGCACCGGTGACAGCGAGACTCCCTCCGACCAGAAAAGCTAACAGCGAGCGGGGCATACGCAGGTCTCTGACAATCGAATTTGTAAGGTCGTCAGCACGTCCGAAAACACCCCGGATCACGTTCAACAGAGGGATCTCAGCCGGACCTGTAGAGACTCCTATCACGATTGCGCCGATCGCGACAAGGATTAGCAGTAACCACTTCATTCGAGGTCGCAGTCTCCCACCTTTTCGCGAAGTTCGCCTGCGGCTTCGAAAGAACGGAACGACGGGTATTCGAACTGGGTCCCGGAGATCAGAACAAATCGTTGATCTCGAACGGCTTCGATAACATTCCATTCCCGACGCCCAGCGTAATTCGGAATGGTCTCACCGATGGCGACTACGATATCGGGGTTTCTTGCGGCGATTGTCTCGATGCTGACCTCAGCATCGGGTCCCCGCACATCGTCAAAAACGTTGCGCACGCCGGCCAGAGCGATCAACTCCGACAGGAAACTCCCCGAGCCAATTACCATCGGTGGAGAATCCCAAACCACTATGACCGCGGTACATTCGTCAGAATATTTGGTCGCACGTTCTCTGGCCAATGCTAGTTCCTGGTCGAAAGCAGATGCCAGGGAATCGGCGAGGTCGCCAGCTCCAACAACGCCCCCGATGATTCGGGCGACCCGGGGAACATCCCCCAGACTATCCACGCGAAAACTGCCCGAAGCTATCGACATGTTCTCCAATTGAGCCAACGCAGGGGCATTGGCTGAAGATCGATAGAAGAGGACAAGATCGGGACGTCGCGAAGCCACGACTTCAACGTTGGGTGCAAGGCCCGCACCCACACTGACGACGTCCAGGGCTTCAGGAGGATAACCTCCCCATTCGGTTCGACCCACCACACGTTCACCCAACCCTACGGCAAACAACAAGTCGGTCAAGACCGGAGCCAGTGACACGATCCTGTTGATCGGAACATCCATGGCGAGGTTGGCACCCAGGTCGTCAACGACTACGGGATTATCTCCGGCCGACGGCACACAACTGGCGGTCCCCACAAGGAGGCCAAGGAAAACGTTTCGCAACAAAAAAGCTCACACCTCATTTGCGGAGGCATGAGCGTCAGGAGACTCCTGATCCCACCATCTCCCCCGCGGAAGATAAACTGGTGGTTCGGGCAGAATCGTCTACTGGCTTGGCATCGAGACCTTACAGTGGCGGGGCCGCACCGGATTTACACCGGTTTCCGTTATCCTGTCCCAATTGACATTAATTGTAGGTCCAAGGCTAGCTTTTGTGCCTTTCCTCCGCAAGTGTCCTGTTCAATATCTCTTTCATCTCAGCGCGTTGTTTTTGATATGAGGCTCGCTGATCGTCGGTCGGCGCATCCAGTGATTCGAACTGACGGTCCATGGCGGCTATCCGAGCGGCGAGTGTCTGACCAGGCGGTGCGGCGGCCACGGGCACCGCTACGCTACGCCGATGCCAGGCCAACCAAGCCGCCAACACCATTCCCGCCGTAGCCAGCGCCACCAACCAGGAGACAAGATCTTCAGGGTTCGTCGGTGCCCCGGGGAACGCCAGTTCCAGGGGCGTACCAGCTCGCAGGTCGCTTCCCTGGAAGTGAGAATATCTCTCGTTTCCAATTTCCTGTTCGCCAAGGGAGTTGATCTCTCCCTTGATAACTCCGAAGGAACGAACATCGATCAGAAAATTGATGTCGCTAACGGGCTGATCAATCTCAAAATCCACTGACTCAACAGTTCGCGGCAACATATACGAATAAACGATCTGCCTGCGCCCGGGGGGCAGCGGAGCAACTACGACCACTTCATTGCCCCTGCGGGTAATGGACAGCTGGTTGATTTCGCTTTGACCGACCTGGAACTGAAACGCCTGAGAGGGAATACGGGTAGACCAAACAGGTGCTACCGAATCAGGCGACACCCGCGTCAGAGCCCCGACGTTTTCAACAATCACCATTTCGAGAACGCCGATTTCTTCGCCGGACTCGGTGGGGCTAACCACAACGTGTCGCTGAGCTATGCCGATTGACGGTAACACACTCGACGTGTCGTATACCAACATCAACTCCGCTGCAGCGACAGCCTCCTGATTTATTGCGCCAGTGAAATAGGCGATCCCCGCGTACTCCGCACTGGTTACAAACAGTGCAAGGCTATCAAACTCGACACCACTGAAACGATAAGCACCGTTGCTATTGGTGATGACCGAGTCAACAGGTTCGCCGCCATCAAACGTAACGCGATGTAGTGTCACGACCGCCCCCACCAGCGGTACAGAGTCTGAGCCAGCAACACGAACCACCTGCCCCAATACGGCGGATTCCTGAGCCGATGCGGCCGCAGGAAAAAGGAAAAGTGCGATTACTCTAAGGCTGAAATTTGCCGAAATCTTCAGGGTCAAGGTCCTTTAAACGTTGCTTGAGTGCATCCGGATCCAACCCTGACAGGTCGTCCGGTACTTGTTCCAGGCTCACCGGTTTCGCCGTGAGGAGACCCTCCTCGGCGAAGATGGGCGCGTCAAATCTGAGGGCCAGCGCGATGGAATCCGATGGCCTGGCGTCAACGTGGTACAGATGATCGCCTTTTCTCAAATGTAGCTGAGCAAAATACGTGTTGTCCTGCAGCTGGGTTATGACAATCCTGTCCAACTCAGCTCCCAGACCGACGATCACCTGCTTCAGAAGGTCATGGGTTAACGGTCTGTCAAATTTTTGTCCCGAAAGCCCCATCGCAATAGCCCCAGCTTCCGCGGGAGCTACCCATATAGGAACGATTCGGTCGCCGTCGAGTTCCTTCAGAAAAACCACAGGCGTGTTTTTCTGATCTAGCGCCAGGTGAACGACCTTGACCTGGATCATGGAAAACACGAATGGGTGATGACCGCATGGCCACCACCCATTTTTGCCTGTGATTCCTTGCGAGCCACAAAGCCCCTCCGCTAACCGCTAATAGCGGTAGTGGTCAGCCTTGTACGGCCCGTCAACCGGAACGCCAAGGTAGTCGGCCTGCTCTTGAGAAAGACGGGTCAATCTTACCCCGAGCTGCTCAAGGTGGAGGCGTGCAACTTCCTCATCCAATACTTTCGGAAGGCGATATACCTTCTTCTCGTACTCGTCGGGCTTGGTGTTCAGTTCTATCTGGGCAAGCACCTGGTTAGTAAAGGACGCTGACATCACAAAACTGGGATGGCCCGTCGCGCAACCAAGATTCAACAGCCTGCCTTCGGCGAGCACCAATACACTCTTCCCGCTCGGGAAAATCCACTCATCGTACTGAGGCTTGATGTTGACCTTTTTAATGCCCTGTACTTTAGCGAGACCGGCCATATCGATTTCGTTATCGAAGTGCCCGATGTTTCCGATGATAGCCTTGTCCTTCATCCTCGAAATCAGCTCAACGGTGAGGATGTCTTTGTTTCCTGTCGTGGTAATGAAGATGTCGGCAGTTTCGACGACATCTTCAAGCATTTTCACTTCATACCCTTCCATCGCAGCCTGCAGCGCGCAGATCGGATCAATCTCTGTTACAACGACGCGACAACCCTGTCCACGGAGTGCCTGGGCCGAGCCCTTACCAACATCTCCGTAACCACAAACCACTGCGACCTTCCCACCAAGCATAACGTCTGATGCACGCGCCAGCCCATCCGGTAGTGAGTGGCGGCAACCATACACATTGTCGAACTTGCTCTTGGTTACCGAGTCGTTGACGTTGATCGCCGGGTAAAGCAACGATCCGTCTTGCTCCATTTCGTAGAGACGGTGTACGCCGGTCGTCGTTTCCTCCGACACGCCGCGGATCGCAGGCCCGATTTTGGTGAAGCGCTGGGGATCCTTTTCCATTTCTTTACGCAGTTGGGCCAGGATAATTCCCCACTCTTCAGGCTCGTTTTCTTCGTCGAAATCGGGCACTTTGCCGGTCTTCTCGAACTCGACACCCTTATGGATCAAAAGGGTCGGGTCACCACCGTCATCAACGATCAGGTCTGGGCCGGTTCCGTCAGGCCACATTAGCGCGCGAGACGTGTAACCCCAGTACTCTTCCAGCGTCTCACCTTTGACTGCGAAAACGGGAACACCTTTGGGATCGTCGACAGTCCCTTTGGGACCAACTACTGTTGCAGCTGCAGCATGGTCCTGTGTCGAAAAAATATTGCAGGACACCCAGCGGACATCAGCGCCCAATTTGACCAGCGTTTCAATGAGTACGGCCGTCTGGATCGTCATGTGCAAACTACCCATGATCTTCGCACCGGCCAGCGGTTTGCTCTGTCCGTAACGCTCACGCAATGCCATAAGACCCGGCATTTCGTGTTCAGCCAACCGAATTTCGCGACGGCCCCAATCGGCCAACCCGATATCGGCTACGACGTAATCCATACCGGTAGCCTCTGTCGAACTCGGCGCTGTCAATGTTTCTGTATTTGTCATATTCAACTCGTTGTTTTAATTAAGCCACTGCCATGACAGCGTTTTCAATTTCGCTGACACGGGTAGGGTCTTCCCAGGTGAAGAGTTTCACATCTTTCCCACCGACCGAAACCGTTTTGGATTTCCTCCCGAAGTGGCCATAGGCCGCAGTCGGGCGATAGATCGGATTCTTGAGTTCAAGGCTCGAAATAATCCCCGCAGGAGTAAGGTCGAACACCGACCTCACCGCTTTCTCAAGAGCTTCATCGTCGACTTTGCCGGTACCGTAAGTGTCGACCATGACTGACACTGGCTCCGCGACGCCAATCGCGTAGGCAAGTTGTACCTCACATCTTGTGGCCAGTTTGGCAGCCACGATGTTGGTGGCAACCCAGCGAGACGCGTATGCCGCCGAGCGGTCAACTTTAGAGGGGTCTTTACCACTGAACGCCCCGCCACCGTGCCTGGCCATACCACCGTAGGTATCCACAATAATTTTCCTACCAGTTAATCCGGCGTCGCCCTGCGGACCGCCTACAACGAAACGACCCGTTGGGTTGACGAGCATTTTTGCGCCGTCAACATCCAGTCCGGTGTCACCGAGGACCGGGTTGATAACGTGCTCAGTGATCGCTGACGTAATGTCATCTGAAGAGATATCATCCGAATGCTGGGTAGAAACGACGGCGGTCTCAACGCTAACAGGACGTCCGCCTGCGTATTTCACGCTCACCTGCCCTTTGCCGTCGGGGCGAAGCCACGGAAGGGTACCGTCTTTCCGCACTGCAGCGAGTTTCTCCGTAAGCCTGTGCGAAATCATTATCGGCAGCGGCATCAGTTCGGGCGTTTCGTCACAGGCATAACCAAACATCATTCCCTGGTCGCCGGCACCACCGGTGTCAACACCCTGGGCGATGTCCGGGGACTGAGAGTCAAGCGCAACCATAACCGCACAAGAACTGCCGTCAAAACCCATCTTGGAATCGGTGTAGCCGATCTGGTTAACTGTGCTCCGGACGATCTCCTGAGCATTGACCCACGCCTTGGTGGTGATCTCCCCGGCTAGTACGACGAGTCCCGTGCTGACCAGGGTTTCGCACGCTACCCGGGCATCGGGATCTTCAGCTAAAATAGCGTCAAGAATCGAATCAGAAATCTGATCCGACATTTTGTCTGGATGTCCTTCAGTTACAGATTCCGACGAAAAAATATGTGTTGAATTGCTCATCCACCGATTTTCCAATTGACATTGTGGGAAAAAGGCCGCAGACCGTTGGCGACCACCGAAAAAGTTATCTTAGAAGGATAATTTAGCCCGCTCCCACGGGCAACCAATCCAGCTCAAGGTCTTTGAAGCCGGGGAAACGCGAAAAAGCACCCGCCAGCACAGCCGTTGAAGCGGTCAGGGTCGCGCATTCCATGGCTTCAAGGGCGATTTCTGCGGCCAATTTCGAGTCCATGCGCCTGATCAACCATCCAGCCATGGGAAGCCCGGTGGGAGCAATGCTAAAAGTCGAATAACCGATTCCAAGAAGGAACATCGTTCCCAGCGGGCCGGAGGCTAGTTCGCCGCAGACACTCAGGGGGATCCCGTGTCTTTCACAAACGTCACTGACTCGGGCCAGCATCCTCAGCAGCGCCGGGTGAAGCGGGGAGAACCGATCGGCCAACCGCGCATTGCTACGATCCACGGCCAGAGTGTACTGCGTCAAGTCATTGGTGCCGACACTCACAAAATCGCAATTTTCCGCCAGTTCGTCGATCATCAAAACTGCTGCAGGCGTTTCCACCATTACTCCGACCGGGAGTTCCGTGGCGCACTCAACCCCCTCCGTTTTCAATTCGGACATTGCTTGAGCCACCAATTCGCGACTGCGAATCACCTCCTCGATTCCCGTTACTAGCGGCAGCATCAATTGTACGTCACCGTGGAGACGCGCTCTTAGAACCGCTCGAATCTGTTGAACAAACATCTCCGGTTGATCCAGGCACACTCGGATGGCCCTCCAGCCGAGGAAAGGATTGGGGTCTCTGATGGCCATAAAATCGTCCGGGAATTTGTCGCCGCCAAGGTCATAACTCCTGATCACCACTACCGATTCGGGAAAACGCTCGGCTATACTACGAAAATACCGATACTGGTCGTTTTCGTTCGGCATTTGCGTGCGTCCCAGCACAAGAAACTCTGTTCGCACAAGTCCAACACCTTCGGCACCGACGTCACTTACAGCGTCAAGTTCCTCAGGCAGATCAAGGTTTCCGCGAAGGACAATTGTCTTACCGTCTGGAGTTGTGGCCGGACTACCGATCTCGGATTCACATTCGGCCTCCATGGAGCGCCGATATGCTCGCCGCTCCATGGCGCTGGCAGTTTCGTCGGCATCAGGGTGAATTGTCACCGTGCCGGTCGTGCCATCCACCAACAGCGTCGAGCCATTGGCGATGCGCGATATCGCCCCCGTTACACCCATTACGCAGGGAATACCAAGACTCCTCGCCAGAATTCCTGCGTGGGACGCCCTGGTCCCCTCCTCAGATACGAAGGCTGCTACCTGGCCCCGTTCGAATTCAATAGTAAGCCCCGCAGTTAACTCACGAACTACCACGACCCGGGCCTCCCCAGTCGGGCCGGGATTTGCAACACCGGCCTTACCCATCAGTCGGCGCAGCACACGACTCATGACAGCAGCGAGGTCTTCGACCCTGGCCCTGAGAATAGGACTCCCCGACTCAAGCCAGAGCTCTCTCTGTTCCAGGACGACGAATTCAAAGGCCCGCTCGGCACCTATATGGTTTTCACGAATCAAACGCCGTACCCGGCCGATGAACTCTTCATCTTCGACCATCATCACCTGAGCCTCGAATATTTTCGCTTCTTCCGGCCCGGCTCGCTCCATGGTGCGCTGTCCCAGAGCACCAAGGCGGTCTTTCACAGCATTCAGCGCGGCGTCTAACCGTGCCATCTCCGCTTCCCAGTCGTCAATAAAAACTGGATGTGAGTCGAAATCCGGAATCCCATCTTCGACGACCAGAGCCGAAGCCGTAGCAACGCCGCGCGACACACCGATGCCGCTCAGAATTTCATGCTTCACCGGCAACCTCCCCAAAACCGCTATCAATCAAGTCTATGATCGCCTGAACCGCCTTCTCCGCGTCGGTGCCATCGGCTTTAACGGAAATATCGGAACCACACTCGGCGGCCAGGGTCAGAACGCCCATGATACTCTTCCCGTTGACGTCCCCTGATCCGTTGTCGAGAAAGATCTTGGACGAAAAAGTAGCCGCGAGCTTCACGAGCTGGGCCGCCGGTCTGGCGTGAAGGCCCATTTGGTTCGAGATCGTCGTTTTTCCTTCGATCATTACGTTACCAGGCCAAGGAGTAGAGTTAGTCCGACGGCCACCAGGCCAAACCTCAGAGAGTCGATGCGCTTGAAAGCCCCCCGGGAAGCGACAATGCCAAGTGCAGCCACCGCAAGCACCCCGCCGATATCTTCAAGGCGCCAAGTTCCTGCCAACCAAAAGATAACTTTAGGTACAGCAACGCCGATCATGAACGCGGCAAAGGCGTCGACTACGGCTAAAGCCTTTCTTATGCGCGGCGACCCCAGGGTGCGACCGACCGAAAGCCCTTTGTCATCTCCCAGTCTTATCCCCGCCCACCGGATCAAAACACTTGTTCCGAGAAAGGCCCCCACCAGAAGTATTGGCGCCAGGAGTCCGGCGTCGAGAGAGGTCAACACCAGTGTCGCACCCGCGAAGGACGGAAACAACCCGGCCCATATGAAGCGATCGCCCACTAACCCAAGCGGCCCGATCAAAGCCTTCTTAAACCGTTCAATGTCTTCCGGCGTGGATCCGTCAATTTCTGCTCTCACAAGCGCCGAGGCAGCAAGGCCGGAAAGGAAAGGATGGCAATTGAAGTAGTCAGCCGATCTGCGACGAGCGGCCTCTCTTTTTTCCAGTGGGAGGTTTTTCAGTAATGGTCTCATCACGAAAGACAGGCCCACTCCCGACATCCTCTCGTAACTAAACGCGGCCAAGACTGAAAATGACCTGAACAATGTCTCCACACGTCCATTCATATTAACACCACCCAGAGCAATGCCACGGCCACACCGATCAAGTACATTCTTACTCCGGGCGTACGCCCCGCAACGTTGACTGCTCCACCTGCCGACGCAGCGACACCGGCACCAATCGCCACCATCGACGACATTAGTGCCATTCTTGCAGAGGGATGGATCACGGTTCTTGCGACAATTGCCAGGCCCGCCCCCGCTGCAGTCGTCATGACTCCTCGGGTCGCGTCACGAAACCAACCGCGGAACTGGAGCCGGCTTACCGTCCCTGGATCACCCATGTCCAATTGTTCGGCGCATGCAACGACATCAGCAGTGTTGGCGATCCTCACCAGATGTACGGCCTTTCCGCTCGCGTAGGCAACGGTAAGCCCGACGAAGGAAGCAAGCCCGAGACCGAGAATAACAGGGGCGTTGGCCAGAGCAACAACGCCCGCCAGAGAACCCACACCGTAGTCCGGGTATTTCGATGCGCCGACCGGCAGCACATCGAGGGCGAACAATTCGAGAACCACTCCGATCACTAATCCAGCCTGTACGTCGCCAAGAATCAGACCTGCGATGGGAGCAGCGACAATGGGGCGCGAAAATCCGACCTGAGGCATCGTCAAATCGCCCCCAACGACCATCCCCCAGGCAGAGATAAGCAAGAATTCAGATACACTCACGCCAGGTCACCGAGAGGAACCGGCTTGGTTGCAGGGAGGTCCTGCGCAGTTACTCGAATCGACTGATTTTCAAGGGATTGAAGGGTGGCAAATTCATCGTCTGTGAGAAAGACGTAAGGGAGCCGTTCTCGTCGACCGTCGCCCCGGTGGACCCCCCCGATATTAATTTCTGTTACCCTTGCGCCGGTCTCACAAAGTCGGGTTAGTCCGTCCACGTCGCCAATGACGAGGATCACCTTTTCCCTGCTGTCAGCCCAATCCTGAATTTTGTCTCGAGCATCTCCGACCGACAAAAAATCAACCGACATGGATTCCGGTACTCCCATAGAATAGAGTTCCTGTTCCCATTCGGTTTCGCTGACTTTGTCGTCAATGAGAACGAGGCGATCAATCCCAAGCGCGTTTCCCCAGCCCACTACGACCTGTCCATGAACCAGACGGTCGTCCAAACGGAGAATCGAAATGCTCATGTACCGAGCGACTTGATTGCGTCGAGGCCCTTGGTCACCGCCCGCTGCGCAGCTTGAGACGGGGTTAACTCTCGATGGAAACAAAAATCCAGGAGCATTGGCAGGTTTACTCCGGCGACCATAGCTCTTTTCGAGTCGGTACGCACCACACGAGCGGCGGCCTGAAGGCAACTTCCGACCGGCATGTCGACGAAAACAACTGAAGGCCGTCCCCGGGTCGCCGCATCAATTCGATCGCCAAGGTCCTCCAAGTCACACCCTTCGTTGCTCACCGGCACAAAAACACCTGTGATACCGGTAATACGTTCCGCCGCCTCCACCATGCCCTCGGCTACCGTCCCGTGAGTCACAACAACTCCAGTTAGGTCACTCATAGTCCTCAGACAGGTATTTTTTCAGGTCGCGCTTCTCGGCCATCTGGCGCACCAGCCGGTCGTTGAGGTTTTGCGCGGAGTCTACCCCACTGTATTTGAGAAGGTGGTTGAGCGCCACGACTTCGGAGACAACTGTGATATTCTTGCCGGGAATCAGAGGGATGACAACTTCTGGAACTTCGACACCCAGTATATCCCGGGTTTTGGTGTTCAGCCCCGTGCGGTCAACATCTCGTGCATCGTCCCAATCCGCTAGTTCAACAACCACTTCTATCCTTTTTTGCTGTCGAAACGCCCGTACGCCGAACAGGGCTGACACGTCGACGAGGCCAACACCCCTGATTTCCATAAAGCGAGAGGTAACCTCTTCGGATTTCCCGATCAAAACACCCGATCCCCGCCGTGTTACGTTGACCAGATCGTCAGCCACCAACCGGTGTCCGCGCTCGACCAGATCGAGAACACATTCACTCTTGCCGATCCCTGATCTCCCAACGAAAAGGAGTCCAACTCCATAAACGTCGGCGAGCGAGCCATGCACTTTGGTAGCAGGTGAGAACGCCTCTCTCAAGTATGGGGTTATCAGTCGGTAAAATTGGGAAGTGGAAAGGCTGGACCTGAGCACCGGGACTTTTCGTTTTCGGGCCACCGAAAACAGTTCTTCTGGAATTGGTTGATCCTTGGTAACGAAAACGCACGGGAGGTCGTAAGAAAGAAACGTATCGAGCGATTTAGTTCTTTCGCGCGCGCTGAGGTTTTCCAGATAAGCCATCTCTGTTTCGCCCAACGCATGAAGGCGTTTGCTCACAAAGCGCTCCACGAAACCCGCCAGCACCAGCCCGGGGCTGGTGATTTCCGGAACCGTGATTTCCCGATCAAGAGAGAGGTCCTCTGTCATTACCTCAAGCTGGAGGGTGTCTCCTAAACTCTCAAGAAGATCAGCTACGGTAGTCACGAAAGGCCGCTAACGCTTTCCAAGAACTTTGTCCAACTGTACGGCTGCCTTGTCGACCATACGGTCCAACGCAGTGCGGAAATCACTTTCCTCTGCGGTCGCTACCACCAGATGGCCGCCAGGTATATACATTTTCAATTCGGCCAGACATTTATCGTGATCCTGGTCCAGAACAACCTTCGCAGGTTGGGGAGCCTGCGCCCGGAGCATCAATTTGTCGACAAGTTCCCTCGCCCGTTCCTTGATATCGTCCGACACAGATGTATGTCTTACCGTGATCGAGACTTCCATTAGCCCTCCCTTTCTAACTCAATTTGAAATTGTTTGCAGCAAATGTTGTTCGGTTTGATCCGCCGCTTTTTTCCAGGAAAACTCCTCAGCAAAGGTCCGCGCATTCGCACCAAGCTTTTCGACAAGCTCGGGGTCGGACCCAAAATTTACCATCGCACCTGCCATTGCTCCAACATCGCCATGTTCAACGAGCACGCCGGTTTTGCCGTCAATGGCTGTTTCTCTCAGACCCGGACTATTAGACGCGATTGCCGGCGTTCCGCAGGCGGCCGCTTCGATGTTTGTGATTCCCCAACCCTCTTTTGCCGACGGAAAAACCACCGCCCACGCCCGACGCATCAGCTCCCTTTTTTTCTCTTCGCTAACGTAACCCAAAAATTCTACCAGGTCCACGATACCGAGGGATCGCGTAACCTTTTCCAGCCTGGCACGGTCATCGCCTGCTCCAGCGACCTGTAGTTTGGCTCCCCCGAGTCTTTTTTTGGCTTCGTTTAGGCCTCTAATAGCCGTTTCAACACCCTTGTATTTTTGGAGTCGCCCCGTGTAAAGGAACGTAGGGAGCTCGGCCCGACCGACCTCCGGGGCCGGAGTAAGCCAGTCGAAGTCGACTCCCGGGTATATCACTCTTACCAGGTCAGGGCGGACACCTCGTCCGACGATGTCATCCCGGGTGCTTTTGCTGATAACGTGAAACGCTGACTTGCGGTAAACTCGTGGAATTGGACGTTCCGACAACCACACGGTTGCAGCGACAGGAAACGGAGCCTGGGTAAACGCAGTAGTTCCGAAGAGGTGCGGGATAATGACATAAACCGGCAGGTCGGTGAGGGTCGGGGAGTACAATGGAATCTTGTTGATGTCTTCGACAACAACATCGAAGTCCTTATTCTTCAACACCTTACGGATCGCCGCCCTTCCTTTGACGGCGAAGGAATACCTCGACCCACAGCGAACAATTTCTAAGCCGTCAACCGTTTCCGTTGCGGGAGCTCCATCCCAACCTGAGACGACGAGAGTAACCTCATGCCCACGTTCTACCAGCCGTTTAAAAATCTCAAAAAAATGGACTTCGGCCCCACCAGCCTGAGGATTCAAACGATCCAACCAATTGATTGCGAGGATTTTCACAGCCGATTGTTGGTCCGCGCTAACCGGTCAAGGACACCGTTTACGAACTGTGGCGTTTTGGTCCCACCAAACCAATGAGCCAAACGTAGCGCTTCGTCGATTACTATGGGCGCAGGAGTATCCGTACACTCCTTTAACTCAAACAAGCCAATCCGAAGGACTATCCGTTCAATGAGGCCAACCCTTTCGAGTCGCCAATTGTCAGCGGCATCGGCTATCTCCCCATCGAATTCTTCAACCCGGTCCGCCACCTTTCTCGCGAGGTCCTCGGCGCGTTCCAACTCGCGACCGCTTCCATTGGACATTGAAATCGCCCGACGGGCCACTTCATCCATGGGTTGAAGCGATCCGCTCGATTCCCACGCATAAAGAAGCTGCAGGGCCCTGGCCCTGACTTTAGATTCAATCCTGAGCATCGAATCTCAACTCTTTCAGTCGAAGAGCGGTCTCGATGGCGCTCGCCGCTGCATCAGCCCCTTTGTTGCCGGCAGTACCACCTGCGCGGGCGAGGGCCTGAGGCATGTCATCGCAGGTGAGAAGTCCGAACCCAACGGCGCATCCGTAGGCAAGCGCGACATCCTGCAATCCGCGGGAAGTTTCGGCACAGACGTAATCGAAATGTGGAGTACCTCCTCTAACCACCGCACCCAACGCCACAGCGAAGTCGAACCGACCGGTCGCCAACGCCACGCTTACCGTCACCGGCAACTCGAAAGCCCCGGGTACCCATACCACCTCAACGAGATCGGAGCCGTAGCCCTCCTGTTCGAGAGTCTCCAGGGCACCATCGAGGAGTTTGCGCGTTATTGCCTCGTTGAAGCGGCTTACTGCAACGAAGACTTTTTCAGGAACCTGAGGCTCACCTTGTTCTTGATTGGTCACGCCAGGAAGTGTCCTAATTTATCTCGCTTAGCCTCAAGGTAATTTCTGTTTTCGTCCGTTGACGGTGGTACGAGCGGCACGCGATCAACCAGAGTGAGGTCGTAACCTTCCAGCCCGACCAATTTCCGGGGATTATTGGTTAGCACTCGAATTCGGCGCAATCCGAGGTCCATCAAAATCTGTGCTCCTACACCATAATTCCGGAGATCTGGAGGGAACCCAAGTTTTTCGTTCGCCTCAACGGTGTCCTGTCCTGCGTCCTGAAGGGCATATGCTTTCAGTTTATTCAACAAACCGATTCCCCGACCTTCCTGGTCAAGGTAAACGATGGCTCCACATCCTTCCTCTGCGATGTTCTTCATGGCGCTCTGCAACTGCCAACCGCAGTCACAACGCTCGGAGCCAAAAACATCTCCAGTAAGACACTTCGAATGCATCCTGACCAGAGTGTCTTGTTTCGCGTCCAACTCGCCGAAGACCAGCGCGACGTGCTCGGCGGAATCAAGATCGTTCTCGTAGCCGATCACGTTGAAATCCCCGTACGGCGTCGGCAATCTTGCTTCAGCCACCCTTCGGACCAGCCTCTCCTTTTGCAGCCGGTAGGAAACAAGCTGGGCGACAGTGACAAAAATCAGTTCGTGTTCCGCCGCGAAGGCCTCAAGAGCGTCCCTTCGCATCATCTCGCCCTGGTCATCCATGATTTCGCAAATCACTCCTGCGGGAGCCAGGCCTGCCAACCGTGCAAGGTCTACACTGGCCTCAGTCTGACCGATACGCTGGAGAACTCCTCCAGGGCGTGCACGCAACGGAAAGATATGACCGGGGCGCCGGAGATCTGATGGTACCGTGTCTGGATCGATGGTCACGTGGATGGTGCGAGCCCGATCAGCCGCCGATATTCCGGTGGTCACCCCGAACTTCTTCGCCGCATCAACACTGATGGTAAAGGCCGTCTCCATCGACTCAGAGTTTCGTTCGGTCATTTGCGGGAGCCCCAGCGCGTCACACCGTTCGGGGGTGAGAGTTACGCAAATCAGCCCACGGCCATGTTTCGCCATGAAATTTATGGTCTCTGGCGTCGCCAGCTCTGCAGCCGCAACCAGGTCACCCTCGTTTTCCCGATCTTCATCATCGGCGACGATCACCATCCTGCCAGCTTTTACTTCTTCAATTGCTTTTTCTATTGTCCCTAAACGCATCAAAACTTCCTTAATTTTTCTTTCGAACGTCCATCAACTGACGGACGAATTTTCCCAGCATATCAGACTCCAAATGCACCCGATCCCCAACACCGAGGTCCCCGAGATTCGTATGCTCCAGCGTGAACGGAATAACCGAAATCTGGGCTATCGAATCGGATGGGATAGTGTTGACCGTCATGCTAACGCCATTGACCGTGATCGATCCGTGCAAAACCGTCAGCTCGGCAATATCGTCCGTCATCTCGATGTCGATTAGCCGGGCGTCTGTTTCGTCCTGCACTTTCAGGATTTTTCCGACACCATCGACATGACCTTGCACCAGATGCCCTCCAAGACGTTCTCCCAAACTCAGAGCCCGTTCCAGGTTGACCCTGCCTCCCACCTCCATGTCATCAAATCTGGTTCGTCCGCGGGTCGTTACCACAGCATCCACCCTGAACGATCCCTCTCGGACCTCGACGACGGTCAGACACGCTCCGTCAACTGCAACACTTTCGCCGAGCACGAGATCTTTGAAAGGTGAATCCACCGTGATCTGCATACAGCCTTTCGTCTCGACGATTTCGGTTATCGTGCCCGTCGCGGCAACTATGCCCGTAAACATATGTCCCTCTCCAAAACTAACAGCGTATCGTCTCCCAGGGTTCGCCTTTCTACAACGTCCCACCGGTCGGGAGAGTCGATACTCTTTCCAGGGCCATTCGCGAAGGCCGGTATTCCAGCCCTGAGCATGATCGGGGCCTGTATCCAATACAGGCGGTTAACGAGCCCGGCATCGACTAAACTCCCGGCCAACACGCCGCCGCCCTCAACCAGAATCGCATTGCACCCTGCGGCCTTCAATGCTTTCAGAGCTTTTTCAAGGGTCTCTGCCGCAATGGTAGTAATCGACTCGGAGATGGTCTCGAAACGAACATCGGGGCCAACCCCGACGACGTAGAGCCTGGTCTCCTCATCTTCGAACACCCTCAAACCGTCCCCGATCGGCCCCTTCCCAGTGAAGACGATGCGGGACGGTGGCACGCGGGGAGTCAGGTCACCGCGAACAGTCAGGTGAGGATTGTCTTTTTCAAGAGTCCTTCGTCCTACAGCGATGGCGTCGAAGCCAGCCCGTAACCAATGGACATATTCGCCGGCCACGGGCCCGCTAACCCACCTGGACTTTCCTTTTTCGTCCGCAATGAATCCGTCGATCGAACTAGCCAATTTGACGGCAACGTATGGAAGGGCGGGGTTTCTTTGGTTGTGCAAAAAAGGTGCGTTGAGCCGCTCAGCCATCGAATTGGTGTCCAGGTACACAACGTCTACACCTTCCAGTTTAAGACGTTCTGCGCCACCACAAGCAACCGTGTGCGGGTCTGAGCAGCCGTAGACCACCCGTTTGATCCCGGCCTCTATCAGGGCCGAAGTACAGGGAGGCGTCTTTCCTTCATGATTACACGGCTCAAGGTTCACGACACAGGTGCACCCCGCCGGATCGTCAACCAGGCTGAGCGCTTCCACTTCGGCATGGGGTTGGCCGAAGGCGCGGTGATAGCCTGTGCCGACGACTTTTTCTCCCCGCAGGATTACTGCACCCACCAGTGGATTGGGATGGACCTGACCCCAACCCTTGAGGGCCAACTCCATGCAAAGCTCCATCGCTCGTTTCTCGTGCATACTCAACTACTCGATAACGATTTGGTCACCCGATACGACTTCGCCGACAACCCACGACTCCGTACCTGCGGCAATCGCGGAGGACGTAACATTGTCGACATCTCCGGGCGCAACGACCGAAATCATCCCAACCCCCATGTTAAAAACGTCGAACATCTCTGCTGTGGTCACTTTGCCCGCGTCTTGCAGAACAGCAAAGACGTTGGGCGTCTCCCAGCTCTGTGCATCGATGCGGGCGCCACAGCTCGATGGAAGCGTTCGGGAAAGATTCCCCCTTATGCCACCACCGGTGATATGCGCCATCCCCTTAATCTTGCAGAGCGTCGGGTTGATGGCATCGAAGTAGCTTCGATGAATCTTAAGAAACACATCAGCCACAGTTTCGCTGGTGTTGGGGAACAGCGAACCAACTTCAAGGCTCAAATCCTCAAACACGATTTTCCTGGCGAGCGTGTATCCATTGGTGTGGAGACCACTGGCCGAGTAACCCACCAGGACATCGCCCGAAACGATCTCGTCCCCATCAATGGCATCCTCGGCGCCAACGGCCCCAACAATAGTACCAGCCAGGTCGTAATGTCCTTCAGAATAAAGATCCGGTAATTGGGCCGTCTCACCACCCGACAATATCATGTTGTGAGCGATACATCCGCGGGCGACGCCTTCGACAATAGATGCAACGGTTTCCGTGACCAGCGTATGGGCAGCCAGGTAATCCTGAAACGCGACCGGCCGCGCGCCCTGAACCAGGATGTCGTTAACACAGTGATTGACAAGATCCTCTCCGACCGAATGGTGAATACCAGCAGCTATGGAAACGAGAACCTTGGTTCCAACGCCATCGGTACTCACCACAACCACGGGATCAGCAATGTCAGGGGGCAGACGAAACATCCCCCCGAAACCACCTATTTTCCCGAGTGCGAGATCCGTATTTGTTGACGCGATAGCGGACCCAATTCGCAGCTTCGCTTGATCAGCCGCATCCAGATCTACTCCAGATTCTTTGTAGCGATCAGCCGAACTCACTTTAGGTCTTCCAATTCGAAATGGACCAGATCGGCAAACTTCCGAGCGCGTTCCTCAATTTCTTCCAACCCGATTTCATTGAGCTTGTTCACCGAGAATTTCTCAACCGCAAACGAGCCCATGGTCGATCCGTAAACCATTGCAACCCTGAGGTTATCACGCGTTACGTTGTCTGTCCGCGCAAGATGCCCCATGAAACCACCGGCGAAGGAATCACCAGCCCCCGTTGGATCGAATATCTCTTCCAACGGGTAGGCCGGCACATAAAAAGTCGAGTCCTCAGTCACGAGCACTGCACCATACTCGCCCTGCTTGATGACGACCATCCGGGGGCCGTTGTCAAGAATCCAACGGGCGGCGCGATGAATATTCCAGTCCCCTGACAACTCGCGGGCCTCGGCATCATTTACCATCAAAAGGTCAATCCTTTTCATCAAAGCCAGGAGTTCATCCCTCTTGCTGCTGATCCAGAAATTCATCGTATCGCAAACAACGAATTTGGGTTTGGCCATTTGGTCAAGGACGTTCAACTGGAGGACAGGATCGATATTTCCGAGGAACACGTATTTCGAACTCTGCAGGTTTTCGGGAACCTTGGGATCGAAATCAGCAAACACTCCAAGGCGCGTATCCAACGTCTCGCGATTCTGGAGGTCGTAGGAGTATTTACCCTTCCACCGGAAGCTTTCACCTTCAACACGCTCCAGACCGGAGATGTCGACGCCCCGTGCGGCCAGCTTGTCCAATTCGGCCATCGGATAGTCATTTCCAACGACCCCGATGATGCTCATCGGATGCATGTGGACAGCCGCGCACCCAAAGTAGAGAGCCGACCCGCCCAACGCGTCCGCAGTCTCTCCGAATGGCGTTTCAACCGAATCCAGTGCAACACTGCCGATGATCGTAAGTGACATCCTACATCCGTTCCGGGGCAGTCACCCCAATTAAGGTCAAAGCGTTTTTCAAAACCAACTGAGTTGCCCTGGCAAGCGCAAACCGTGCTTTCTTCAATTCCTCCGGAGCATCCAAAACCCGGTGTCTGTGATACCAGCCGTTGACCATCCGAGCTAACTCGTCCAGATAATTTATGATCCGGTGCGGCTCCAAAGCCGCCGCCGCCTTCTCCACCCTGAGCGGGAATTCTCCAAGGTGTTTTATTAGCTCCGCTTCCTCAGCAGATTCGGTCAGCAATTTAAGATCGACCCCATCGACAGTTACCGACCCGACATCGACATCGGCCTTTCGAAAAATCGAGCAGAGACGGGTGTGCGCGTACTGGACGTAGTAGACAGGGTTCTCTTCACTCTGCCTGGTAGCCAGATCGATGTCAAAAACGAAGTGGGAGTCCCCTTTGCGCATGAGAAAAAAATAGCGCGCCGCGTCGACGCCGGTCTGCTCGTACAGGTCACGAAGCGTCACAAAATCGCCCGCCCGCTTGGAGAATTTAACCTCACTGCCGTCTTTCAGGACTTTTACCAGTTGTACTATCGCGACATCGAAAAAATCCTTGCCGTGCCCCAGGCCCTGCATGGCTGCGGACATCCTCGGGATATATCCGTGATGATCAGCGCCCCAGACATCAATGGCGCGTTGGAAACCGCGTCGTGCCTTGGTTTCGTGGTATGAAATATCCGGCATAAAATAAGTGTAGCTGCCATCGCTTTTGCGTATTACCCGGTCCTTCTCATCCCCGAACTCTTCTGTTTTTAGCCAAAGCGCCCCGTCCTTCTCATACACAAGGCCGCGATCCCGAAGTTCTGCGAGGCATTTCTCAACGCTATCATCCTGATAGAGAGAGGTTTCGCTAAAGACAACGTCAAAATTCACACCCATTCCGGCAAGGTCGCTGTCCTGCTCGGCTCGTTGGTCGGCAACGGCGATATCCCGACACCGTAACAGGGCATCATCTTCCGGGAGGTCGGCAAATGACGCTCCTTCCTCCGCGAGGACTTTTTGCGCCAACTCAATCAGGTAGTCACCGTTGTAACCGCCATCAGGGATGATCGCGTTTCGCCCGACTTCATTCTGTATTCTGGCCCACAACGACTGGGCCAGGCGGTCTATTTGCACGCCCGCATCGTTGACGTAGAACTCTCTGGTAACATCATGCCCTGTAAAGCCCAGGAGTTCAGCAATGGCATCGCCGAGCGCTGCTCCTCTCCCATGCCCTACATGCAACGGTCCGGTCGGGTTGGCCGACACGAACTCAACGTTTACAGTCTTACCAGCCCCGATTTGAGATGAACCGTATCGGTCCCCCTCGCTGATGATCGTCTTAACGACATCCCCCAGCGTATCGCCCCCGAGGCGGAAATTGATGAACCCGGGTCCGGCTATTTCAACCGCAGACACGACTTCGGGAGGAAACTTGAGGCGGCTGATTATATCCTCAGCAATGTCACGGGGCTTTCTCTTGAGTGCGCCGGCCAGGCGCATGGCCACGTTGGTGGAGATATCGCCGTGCGTAGGGTCCCGCGGCGTTTCCAGCTGGATATCCGGTTCGGCGACTCCAAGTTCCGCGATTACCCGGCGAAGCTCAGCGAGAACCGGTTCTTCTCCGGCAATCAGGAGTCGCCATCCTTCTTTTTCTTTGTTTTGGGTTTCTTTTCGGACTTCTCTTTCGACTTGGCGTCGGGGGCCGACTTATCGGAGGCCCCTGCTTTACCGTAGTCAGTGATATAGAAGCCACTACCCTTGAAATGGATTCCCGCGCCACCGCTGATTTCCCGTTCTCCTTTGCTTCGGCATTCGGGACATCTGGGTCGGCTTTCGTCCGATATTTTCTGAAATTTTTCGTACGTATGGCTGCATTTGGTGCAGCGATAACTATATGTCGGCATTACTTCCCTTAATTCCTCATTTTCTTAACGCTCTAACTAGACGGGGGGTTTAAACGTACCCCACAATTCCCGGAGGACGTTGCAGATTTCTCCCACCGTAGCTCGCGCTCGCACGGCATCGATCATCAAAGGCATCATCCGCTCGGTGCCCTGAGCGCCGACCCTGAGTTTCCCAAGTGCCGCATCGACGGCGACCGCATCCCGCCCATCGCGGAGGGTTGCCAGGCTTTGTTGCTGCAACGCGGCCAGTCTGGAATAGTCAGGCGTCGGGATGGGCTCGGGGTGTTCTTTCTCCTGGAAGGTGTTCACACCGATCACGCCAATGGCTCCGCTTTCCAAACCCTTCTGGTGGTCATAGGCAGCCCTACTTATTGCGTCCTGAAAATAACCACGATCGATGGCCTCTGCAGACCCTCCAAGCTCCTCAATTTCGGCCAGCATGGCGACCGCACGTAACTCGAGCTCGTCAGTTAGAGCTTCGACGTAGTACGAACCCCCGAGGGGGTCGACAGTCTGGGTTGTGCCAGATTCTACGGCTAGCACTTGCTGCGTTCGTAGCGCCAGACGGGCCGATTCTGCGCTGGGTAGTGCAAGTGCTTCGTCAAAAGCGTTGGAATGGAGGGATTGCGTACCCCCAAGAATTGCGGCCAATGACTGCACCGCTACCCTGACGATGTTGTTCTGGGGTTGTTGGGCTGTGAGTGTGGAACCACCAGTTTGGGTATGAAACCGCAGGCGGCAACTCTCGTCCTCTGCACCGTAACGCTCTTTCATAATCTTTGCCCAGAGGCGTCGGGCAGCCCTGAATTTGGCAGCTTCCTCAAAAAGATCGTTGTGGGAAGCGAAGAAAAACGAAAGCCTGCGGGCCACCTTGTTGATATCCAGACCGGCATCTCTCGCACGGTCCAGATACTCAATCCCGTTCGCAAACGTAAACGCTATTTCTTGCGGTGCCGTGGCCCCTGCTTCGCGCATATGATAGCCGCTCACAGAAATCGGATTGAACGACATCCGCTCATCTGCTATGAATCTGAAGGTGTCGGTGATCAAGCGCAGGGATGGATCAACCGGAAAGATGTAGGTACCCCTTGCTACATATTCTTTGAGGACATCGTTTTGAATGGTCCCGCGAAGGGCAGTTCTTTCAATTCCAGATTCTTCGGCGACCACCACATACATCGCCAGCAGTATCGACGCGGTTGAATTGATCGTCATCGAGGTGGATACTTTGTCTAACGGTATCTCCTTGAACAATTCAGCCATGTCATCGACCGAATCAATCGCAACACCTACGCGCCCAACTTCGCCTGCCGCCACCGGATCATCCGAATCGTAGCCCATCTGGGTCGGCAGGTCGAACGCCACCGACAACCCCGTCTGTCCGGCCGACAAAAGATCTCTGAATCGGATATTCGTATCAGATGCCGTCCCGAATCCAGCGTACTGCCGCATAGTCCATGTCCGTCCGCGGTACATCGTCGGGTGAACCCCCCGGGTGAAGGGGAACTCGCCCGCAGCTTCACCGCCACTCTGAGGACGGTACAGCGGATCAATAGGGATGCCCGAAGGGGATTTTCTATCAGCCATCGCCATCAGTAGCGACGATCATGTCCTCGACGAACTGAACGTCATTAACCCCACCGATAACGAGCGGAACCCGCTGATGAAGCTCCGTGGGATCGATGTCCATGATTCGAGTGCGCCCGTTCGAAGCTCGGCCCCCGGCCTGTTCGATGACGAATGCCAGAGGGTTAGCCTCGTATTGAAGCCTGAGCTTGCCGTTGGGGTTTTTGGTGTCGCCGGGGTACATGAAAACACCGCCGGAGAGAAGATTCCTGTGGAAATCAGCGACAAGAGAACCAATGTAGCGAGCGTTTTTCTGGTTTGCGGGACCTCCAACGGCACCCTTCAAATGCCGCACGACTTCGCGATATCCGTCACTCCAACGGGAAAAGTTACTCTCGTTCACCGAATAGTATTTCCCAGATGGTTTAACCTTTACATCCGGATTCAAGAGCCGGAATTCACCAATTGTTGGGTCAAGAGTGAACCCGTGTACACCCTGCCCCGCCGTATAGACCATCACTGTACTTGAACCGTAAATGATGTATCCTGCGGCAACCTGATTGGTGCCCGGTTGCAGGGTGTGATCGAGAGCAGTTGCCGTGGGGTCCTCGGAACGCTTGTGAATCGAAAATATGGTCCCGATGGAAGCATTTACATCAATGTTCGAAGAACCGTCCAGGGGGTCGAACATCAAGACGTATCGTCCATCGGGATTGGACACGCAGGGGATGGGATCGTCTTCTTCTTCAGAGGCCATGACGCAGATTCTGCCGGTATGCGCAACCGCCTGCTTGATGGTCTCATTGGCAATAACGTCCAGTTTCTGTTGAGTCTCGCCCTGGACGTTGGTCTTTTCCGCCGAACCCAGCACGTCATCAACAATACCTGCGCGACGTACATAACCAGAGATAATTTTTCCAGCTAGGGCGATATCGTAGAGTACGTTCGTGAGATCGCCTGTTGCTTCCTCAAACATGCGCTCCTGTTCGAGGATGAATCGTTCGATAGTGATAATCTTGGCAAAAGACACCCGAGCCCCTGGACTAAAGGTTTTGTTGATTGTTGACGGATGTCAAAATAGTCACCATTCGCCAAAATCGTTACCGTTCCGCCCATATCCGTTCGAACCACATCAACGCTGCCCGCAGTCAAATTTGCCAGCACGCCGCTGGCAGGGTGTCCATAGGAATTGCCGGCGCCGACGCTGATTACGGCCAACAACGGCCGAATCGCCTGCAAAAGTTCAGCGGACGTGCTGCTCGCAGACCCATGATGCCCGACCTTGAGCACGTCGACATCCCCTATTTCTGCGACGAAAAGCTCCTCCGAGGGCAGGCCTGCGTCTCCCGTCAAAAGCATCGAGAACTGTCCATACTCAAGCAGCATGACCAGAGAATTTTCGTTTGGCTCAAGTTGCCGTTCAACCCAGTCGGCACCAGGGTGCACTACACTAAACGACACGGAATCCACAAGGAAGGAGTCGCCGGCCCGCCCGGCTTGCCAACGGGTCTGCGTATCGATGATAAGGCCGAGGTACTCCTGAAAAAGGCCGGATGGGAGAGGTTGGCCAGGGTCCACGACCAGCCCTGTCTCAAATTCGCGAAGAACGGCAGGCACACCGCCCAGGTGATCAGCATCCCCGTGGGACACGAAGAGAAGTTCAAGTGATTCGACCCCCATCCGGCGCAAGAACGGAACAACGACACTCGTCCCGGCGTCAAAGTTCGCAAACCTTGGGCCCGCGTCAATCAACACCCACCGGTCGTGCGGCGTGCGAACCGCGATGGCGTCGCCCTGTCCAACATCGATCACGTAAACAGCCAATCCCGCCGGCGGCTCGGTTAACGTTCTGGTAGCAGCTACCCCCGACCAGGAAAGAACCACCAAACCGGCCGCAAAGCGCATGGTCAATTTCTGGCCAGTCGGTTTTCTGCGTATCGCCCACAGGCATATTATGGTAATGGCGGCGCAGGTTGAGGCAAAGCCAATCCCCTGGCCCTCAAAATGTCCGCCCGGTACCATAGCTGCAACGCTGGCGAACGCCTCCAGAAACCAGAGAAGCATCCCTGCGCCTCCTGCCATCAATCGACCCACAAGCAACGACAGGAACACTGAAGGAACGATTAATCCGGTCACCGGGACTGCAACGATATTGGCAAACACGCCTACCGGTGCCACCGCACCAAAGCCAAATGCCGTCACTGGAGCTGTGGCGAGGGTCGCCCCCACCGAGCTACCTACGAGTTTCGCCAGTGCCGAATCAAATCCGAAACGGCGCAACTCCCGTCCGGCCAGGGCCGTGCCCCAAACCGCTGAAATCGACAGCCAGGCACCAATCGAACGAAACGCCGCCGGATCAATAGTGAACACACCCATGGCGGCCACTGCGAGCGTGCTCACCGGTGGGGGAGATCTCTCAATTTTTCCCGCTAGCACGCTGACTGTGATAAAAATCGCGGCCCGAGTCGCCGGAGCGGGAAAGGCGAGCAAAGCAACGTAAGTCCACACTCCCGCTGCCACAGCAATCGGCCTCAACCGCTGTGCTCCCACCAACCCGACCAGCAGGTAAATCCAACCTGCGATTATCCCCACGTGAAGACCCGATATCGCCAGAAGGTGAGACATGCCGGCGCTTGCAAAATCTTTTTTCAACGTCGGTGGCAGGTCGTTCTTTCTGCCCAACACCATCGCTGCGACGACGCCGGACCGGGCACCGTAAAGGCGACGGATCCTGTCGTCGACACGGGACCGCAACGAATAACGCAACGATCCGAGGGAGCGTAACAAACGGGTGTCTTCAACTCTGAGCACCGGGGGCCGAAACTGACCCCGGACCTCAACCAGCGTGCCCCCCCGTGGAGCATCTTCCGAAAACGCCAGAGTAATTTCACCGTCGCAACCGTCAGACGACCTAACAACCGTACCTCCGGTAACTCCCCTCGCTCTCGGAGTGTCGTGGATTATTACTTCAGCGGTCTTTGGACCTGTACTCCACCGATGGGTGCAGTGCGAGCGTTCGTCGGCTTGGCTAATCAAGCCGACCATCGCACCTGCGAAAAGCAACAAACCCTGGTGGCCTTTCCCTGTGCGGACGACGGCGACACCAAAGAGCAGCCAGAGTACCAAAAAAGTGCTGGGTGTAACAAAAAAAACGAGGCCGATCGCGAGACCGGCCCCGTAGAACAACGCTACTACGACCACAGCGGGAGGGCGGCTAAAAAGCACCGGCTCGCCGAACAAGCCAAGGATTAAACCACAGTGAGCGCCCTCCGCTGGGGATTGGGAACGCCGGTGAACGTCGAGCCCGTTGTCCCGGTAATGCGAATTTCTTCATATTGCCCGATTGAATCCTTTCCCCTCTCCACCAGAACCACCTTATTGGAACGCGTGCGCCCCTGAAGCAAATCGCCTCGGCGCGCTTCCTTTTCGTAAAGGACCTCCGCCGTCTTGCCGACAAGAGCGACGTTTTTCTTCCGAGCGATGGTGCGCACGTCGGCGATCAACCGCTGCAGCCTCTCTCCGGCTACTTTCGGATCGACGCGATCACCCAGTTTTTCCGCCGGCGTACCCTCGCGCACAGAGTAGATAAACGTGAAGGCGTCATCAAAACCGACCTCGTTAACCAGCGAAAGTGTCTCTTCGAAGTCTTCTTCCGTCTCGCCCGGAAACCCTACGATGATATCGGTAGACAGAGTGATTCCGGGCATAGCATTTCTCAAATCATCCACGCAGCGAAGAAAATCATCTCGCCCGTAGCGGCGCAACATTCTTTTCAAGACACGTGATGAGCCACTTTGAAGCGGCAAATGCACATGTTCGCACACTTCCGGTACATCGGCCATCGCTGCCATGACGTTGTCCGTGAAGTCGTTAGGGTGAGGACTCGTAAACCTGACACGCCGAATCCCATCTACCTGACCAACGGCCCGCAACAACTGACCGAAATCATCTACCCCGTCGTTGTAGTTGTTGACGGTTTGTCCCAACAGAGTGACTTCCGTGACGCCTCGAGATGCAATTGTCTGAACTTCAGCGACCACATCGGCCAATTTACGACTTCTTTCGGGACCTCGCGTCATCGGAACAATGCAGAATGTGCACCTATGATCGCAGCCACGTTGAACAGTAACGAAAGATGAGACACCCCCATCAAGTTCGGGGGTAATCTCCTCATAGTGCTCCCACGATTTGAACTCGACGTCGACCAATCGTTCGCCATCTGAAGCTCTGGCAACCAGATCGCCAATCCCGGAGTAGCCATCGGGTCCGATAACCAGATCGACGTGGCGGGTTCCGTCGAGGAGATCATCGCCCAGTCGCTGGGCCATGCAACCGACCACCCCGAGCAAATCTCCTTCGCGTTTATGCCGCTTCAGTTCTCCGATTCTACCGACCACTCGTTGCTCTGCGTTTTCCCTGATGGCGCAGGTATTTACGAGCATCAGATCGGCCTCGGCGGGGTCAGTGGTTTTTTCAAACCCGTCGGCCTTCAGAGCACCGTAAAGCAGTCCAGTGTCCGCGACGTTCATCTGGCAGCCGTATGTTTCGATATAGACACGCTTCACAGCGTCACCTCTGCAACTTCTCTGGCATGCATCCGCCCTCCGGTCATTTGCAACTCCCCGTCGAATCTTTGTCCGACCTGAGGGTGGTCCACGACCACATCGAGATAATCGCCAGTAATTCCTTGCAGTACTCCCTGGCGCCGAGCGGTCAAAACCACATCAGAAACTTTTCCGGAACGATGGAGACAATAGTTATTTTTTTTCTCTTCGACCAGACTCCTCAACTCCGCCGACCGTTCGGTTGTAACCACCGGGTCTATCGGCGGACCGATTTTGGCCGCGCTGGCAACTGCCCGTTCAGAGTATGGAAAAACGTGAAGGTATGTGAACGGCAGAGAGTCGACGACATCGACAGTCGCACGATGGTCCTCGTCAGTTTCGCCGGGAAACCCCACCATCACGTCGGCTCCCAGCCCAAAATCTGGCAAGTGGGCCGCAAGTTGTTCGATTCTTTGGCGGTACGATGCCGCATCATACCAGTGACGACCCATCAGTTTCAGTATTCGATCGGAGCCCGATTGCAGGGGGGCGTGGATGTGGGGCGCCAGGCACCGGGGTTCGGCGATCATCAACTCGCTGAGTCTTTCCCCAACCTCGGTTGCTTCCACAGACGAGAGCCTGAATCGGATTTGGGGAAACTCTGTGACAAGCGTTTCCATCAGCGTACCCAGAGTTTCGGCAGGCTTCAGATCCAAGCCGTAAGACCCTATGTGAATCCCCGTGATCACGATTTCGGAATGGGCTGCCCCGAGCGCTGCCACTTCTTTCTTAATCTCCTCGATACTCCTCGAACGACTGGCACCCCGAGCGACCGTGGTAGCGCAAAAAGTGCAATGTTCGTCGCACCCGTCCTGGACTTTCACCCAGGCCCTGGCGCCTCGTGCGAAAGAACGGAGAATTTTTTCATCCAGTGACGACTCAATCCCAAGCGCCTTCAAAACCAGGTTAGGATCCGACCCGGCCACTACAGATTCAACTCCGGGGAGGGCGGCCAGTTGGCCATCGTCGACGGCGGAGGCGCATCCCATGATGACAGTCTGGAGACGGGGATTTACCCGATTTAACCGTCTGACGAAGGACCGCAGTTTGGCTTCACCAGTGTGAGTCACTGTACACGAATTTACGATGGCGAAATCCGCGGCCGAGGGGTCGTCAACAACCCGAGCCCCGGCGTCGGCCAGGGACTGGCGAACCAACTCAGTGTCGTACTGGTTGGCTTTGCAACCAAACGTGTGAAAATGGACCCTCATCAGGGCCGCACGCCGACTCCCAACGTCAGCAACCACGCCTTTTCGTTGGCGCCAGCTCCATCGCGGATGGCCCGCTCGAAAGTGACATCGAGGGATGCCCGTTCACTCGCAAACCTCACGCCCGTTCCGAACGAGAGGTTTATTTCCGTGGGCTGGTCGCTGTTAACCGAGAACGGGAGCTGGGCGTAACGCACACCGAAACGAAGGGGAATCGGAGAGGTGCCGGGACCGGCACCACCGACCTCAATTCCTGATCCGACCTCAAATGTGTCGAACGATTGGCCGAGTCCAATGCGAGTTAGGTCAGCAGATGCGGAACTCCACTTTTTCCAACCGAAAGATGCAGACCATCTTATGGCCAGCTGGGGTCTAAATACGACACCGCCGTTAAACTGAATAGGGGCGAGGTCTACGTCGGAAGCTTCGCCCGATCCGGTTTCGACTCTAATATCCGAATCATGGCGGAACGAAGCGCCAATTTGGAATTTGTCAGACGGAACAGTAATGAACCCGATCGAAACCCCATTAGCGAAGTACTCGATCGTCTCTGCCTGCGCCACCGTTTCAAAAAGGGGATTAGAAAAAACTCTCGAAACCGAGGAACGTGTGGAACCAGAAACGAAATGGGCTGCCACACCGAACCAGACCGCTTCGCCGAAACGCCGTGCCAACGCGAATCGCATATCACTGATTCCACCGTTGGAGCCAACTCGATCCTCTGCGGTGACGGTTTCTCCTCGGAGGTTTAGCTGACTGGTCGTCGTAATGTCATACGTACGTTCCATGAACAGCGAATAACCGATTGAGAAAGAAAATCGCCCACCCCCGATGTTGGAGCCCACAACAGCCGATGGAAACCGCGTGTCTTTGAGACTGCTGATTTGAGAACCGAGGGCTTCGTAGTCGCGGTTCGAACTAAGTACGCTGAATCCTGCTCCGACGGTACGGAACGCTCCGGCAGCTGCCGGGTTCACACCTGACTCTCGATCGAAGGAGGACACACCTCCCCCAAGTGCTCGCGCCCGGGCACCCAGCGACCTCCCCGGAAAACCGAGCCCGGCAATGCCGAAAACTGAGTTCTGGGCGCTGAGGGGTGTGGTTGCTAAGAGCAGTAACGCGGTAATGGCTAAAGGTCTTAACATGTCAGTTTTTTAACCCGATCGGCGGAACAAATGTGAGCCGAAGAAGAGGGGGTTGAGCCCCACTGGAAGAAGAAAACCTCACTTCTCCAATTGTCGCCCCTTCAGGCCGCGACGTGAGGATTACCATGCGGGGTAACGTTGAATTAAGAGCCCAGGCCCGAACGATGGTTGTCAAATCGAGTTCGAAACTTTCGGTGGAACCCGTCGGAACCGTTACCAGGCCCCGCGACAAAGTGTCAAGCTGGGTGAGGATCACAGGTGACTTCTTACCTAAGTCGGCCCCAACAGGATTTACCTGAATTACTACCGAATCACCAGTAGCACCAATCACGGGCACCGACGGAGTGAACTCCAGAGTTGCTCGAATTACCGACCCGCCGCTGAGTATTTCCTCAATGCCTTCCATTCGGATTATGGAACGCGACGAGGGAAGTCCACCCACCGAAAGCTCACCCGCCGCAAGGGCCGGTAACGGACTGGCGACGCTCGAAGCAAACGTGGCAATGCGGGAATCGTTTCTTTCGATAACGGTGCCGGACGAATCAACTTTGAAAAAGCGTCTAATCGAGGCAAGACCCGATGTACTCGCCCCAAGGGTCAAGAACGCAGGTTCCAGGCTTGATATCTCAACCCCGAGTGAAACACTAAGGGTGTCGGAAACCGTTGACTGGAAAGCATCCGAACCCAGGGTCCTTGTGATGTCGCCTGTCAACAAAGAATCCGGGACGGCAATGGAATCGACTAACGTGCTGTCAACGAAGAACTGATCGAGAACCGCGTAGGTAATCGTCGAATCCAATCCAGCCGCCAGCCTGTGCAATCCCACGGTAACGCCCTGGCCTCCCGCGTTCCGTCTGATGATCGAAAGTTGGACGACAAACGAATCAATTTCCGTGATCGCGCCAAAGACCGTGTCACCGGGAAACGTAGGGACACGAGGCTGGAAACTGACGAAATTCAAAATCCCACGTGATTGGACGCCAACAGCCTGACCGACCAGCTGCACCACGCCCGAGCGATGTGAGAAGACGAAACCCGTAAAGGAACTGTCTCGAACAACCACGTTCTGGAGGACTGAATCGATAACTTCGAACGAAGCGTCTTTGCAGAATCCCGGGCATGCGCCGGGTGCTGTCACAGCCTCCTGACAACCGACGGCCGCCAGGAGGATACCGCTAAGAAAGGCGGTGTGTTTTGCCATTTGCCTCAAAAGAATCAACTATCCCCATTATCACCGCATCGACCGGGCGATCACGGGTAAAATTTGTTTGTCTTGCTGAAGAGCCTGAAGCGCATAAAACCACTTCGCCGACTCCGGCACCTACCGAGTCAACCGCAATAACGTGGGTTCCGTCAGGTTCCATATCAGGGCCCAGGAACTCCACTACGAGGAATTTCGCACCCTCAAGCGAAGGGTCCTTCCGGGTAGCAACCACTGTGCCCCGTACCCTGCCCATTTTCATTTGTTCAAGTCCTTTCGTCCAAAACTGGCCGGAAGAAGCTCTTCAATCGTCCAACTCCGAGTTTCCTTCGACCCGATGGCAACGACTTCCAACCCTGCTCCGAACTCACTGAGTACCTGCCTGCACGCCCCGCAGGGAGCGGCCGGGGGATCAACGTCAGTAATTACTACGACCTTCTTTATTCCTTTATGTCCCGCAGCCACGGCACTGCCAACGGCTACCCGCTCTGCACAATTCGTAAGACCATACGAGGCGTTTTCAACGTTGCACCCAACAAACACCTCGCCGGTAACCGTGAGAATCGCGGCACCCACACAAAACCCTGAATACGGGGCATAGGCATTTTGCTGGACAGCTCTGGCGGCTTTTTCCAGTTCCTTCATTCATAAATCTCGCTGAGGAATGACGAACCCTCATCGACTTGAATACCGAAGAATTCTGCGACGGTTGCGCCGATGTCTGCGAAAGTGTTCCTAACACCAATGGCCCGCGGTTTGACGCGCGGGCCAAGAACTAATATAGGCACTGATTCTCTGGAATGGTCGGTTGAATCCGACGTGGGATCGTTGCCATGGTCGGCCGTCAGTATCATCAGGTCGTCTTCCCTCAATAATTCGACCAATCTCGGCAGTTCTCGGTCCAATTCAACCAACCCACGGTGGAATCCTTCAACGTCGTTACGATGTCCCCAGGATTGATCGAACTCAATGACGTTGGCAAATATCAAGCCCGCGTCCAGGTTATTCAACGCGGTTGCAATCAGGTCGTATGCATCCTGATTTGTTGGTGTATGGACACTTGAGATGCCGCGGCCGGCGAAGAGATCATCGACTTTGCCAACCCCCACACGCTCAATCCCGGCCTTCTCGAGCGAATCAAGCAGAGTCTGCCCAATCGGTTCGACCGAAAAGTCCTTCCGGTTGCTTGTGCGCCGGAAACCTCCCGGGTTCCCAATGAAGGGTCTCGCAATAACACGGGAAACACCGTGCTCACCTACCAGCATCCCGCGCGCTTTTTCACTCGCCGAATAAAGCTCCTCAAGAGGGACGACCTCTTCATGAGCGGCAATCTGGAAAACTGAATCAGCCGACGTATAAACGATCCAATCGCCCGATTCCATGTGTTCGGCACCCAGCTCTTCGATTATAGCAGTACCGGAAGCCGCCCTGTTTCCCAGCACGCCTCGTCCGGTGAGATTCCGAAATTGGTCCAGAACGCTGCCCGGAAACCCGTTCGGATAGGTGGGAAAAGCTGTCCTGACCGTAACGCCGCATATTTCCCAGTGACCAGTGGTAGAGTCCTTGCCCTGAGCCGCGGGTTGGGCAATACCGTAGGCCGCCAGGGGTTTTTCGCATCCCAACCCGTCAATCGGTCGACAGCAGCCGAACCCTACCTTCGCCAGGTACGGAAGGTCGAACCCTCCCACCGCCCGCGCCATGTTGCCCAGGGTGTCGCTTCCGGTATCACCGAATTGGTCGGCGTCTGGTGCCTCACCGACACCCAACCCATCCAAAATGACCAACGCAACTCTGCCCATTAGACTCCTCCCGAGTAGAAGCGAGGCAACCGCGTACGCAGACGCACGAAAACTTCGTAGGACGTCGTTCCCGATGCCCTGGCAAGTTCTTCGATCGTGATTTCCGAGTCCCCATCCTCTCCCAACAACGTGGCAACAGTTCCCACGGACACCGTACCCGGAGCCATGTGGCTGACATCAATCATCGTCATATCCATCGTGACCCGCCCGATCACCGGGCATGTGACACCCCCGATTAGAACCCCGAAACGGTCTTTGACGGCCCGTGCAAATCCGTCTGCAAACCCTATTCCCAGGGTGGCCACAACGGTCTCCTGCTCGGCCTTCCAATCGCCACCGTAACTTACCGTCTCACCGGCCCTAATCACACGAGTGCTCAGGACTCGTGCCCGGACCGCCACAACCGGACTGGGTCGCGGTAAATCTTCCCGCGTCGGGCTCCCGTAAAGGAAAACTCCTGGCCGTACAAGATCCAGCTTTTCATCGAGGGCGAAGGTGCCGGCGCTATTGGCAACGTGTCGCAAAATCCTGGAATCGAAACCGGCGGTCGCCAAGCGAAAACGCTCCCATTGCTTCGGAACTGTATCAGCAATCTCGTCCGCCGAATGAAAGTGGGTAAAGACTCCTTCGAGAAATTCGGAATGGCATGCAATCAGGCCGGGGGCATCCCACAAAACCCCACAGCGGCTCATTCCAGTATCAATCTCCAAATGGAACGGGAGGTCCCAAACGTTTACGACCTCGGGACGGTCCAGGACAGCGGTAAGGCCAAACCTCCTGTAGTTCTCAAGGGCCGTCGAACTTGCGGGCGAAAAGACAAGAATAGATCTCCCGACACCTAACGCCCGGAGTTCGATGGCTTCATCAACCGTAGCCACACCATAGCCCCAGGGATCGAGCGTTTCCAAACAGCCTACAATCGCTTCCATTCCCAGACCGTAGGCATCAGCCTTGACCATGGGAAGCATTCGCGCTCCGTGAGCGGCATCGAGAACCGTTCGAGCGTTGCTGGCAACATGGTCGAGATTAACTTCGACCCAGGCCCGGTCCTTAGAAAGTATTGTTGACACCATGACTGCAGGGCCGGTATTGTACCGGCGTGAAAACGCAAACGCAAGAAGCATCGTCACTTGGACGAATCGTGGAGTTAGTTCGCGACCTGAGAAAGCGTTGCTCGTGGGATGCCAAACAGACTCGGCAAACGCTGCGACCTTACCTGGTCGAAGAAGTACTCGAACTGGATCAGGCGCTGAGAGAGGGAGATCCCCGCGAGATCCAAAAAGAACTGGGGGACATGCTTCTCCACCTGGCCTTCCAAATCGTACTCGGCGAAGAATCCGGGGAATTCGGGGCCGAAGACATAACGGCGACGATTGAAGACAAAATGCACCGCCGCCACCCTCACCTTTTCCACGGCGAGGACGCACCAGAGTCCTGGGAGAAACAGAAGAGGAAGGAGTTGGCGGACGACGCCAGTGTACTTGACGGCCTTCCGGAGAACATGCCTCCCACGCTACTGGCGCACCGCCTTCAAGAGAAAGCAGCCGGAGTAGGGTTTGATTGGCCCGATACCGATGGTCCGTTACAAAAGTTACGTGAGGAAATTACCGAACTCGACGAGGTAGTAGAAACCAACAGCCGAGCGGCCATCGAAGACGAACTTGGCGACGTGATGTTCAGTTTGATTAATCTTGCCCGGAAATTGGAGTTTGACCCGAGGGCCGTGCTCGAAAAGGCCAACGAAAAATTTTCAACGAGATTCAAAGGTATGGAAAAGCTGGCTAGAGCCAAAAACATGGATATAGCCAAATCAGACCTGGACACCCTGAACCGCCTCTGGGTTGAAGTAAAAACCGGCGAGCGGGGCGAGAAGACGTAAATTTCCGATTTAGCCCGAGCGAATTCGGTACACCTTGCGGCACTTTGATTATCGCCTCGCCGAGCGTAAAGTTTAGGGTACCTCCGGAACCAACTGGAGGCGCTATGCCCGTAACCGCAAAACTGTCGCGAAATTTTATGAAAAGTTTGGCGACGAGGTCACAAGTGAATTGGTAGACTGGTTCAATAGCGTAGACGCGACTTACCGACAAGACTTACAGTCGATAAACGACAGGAACCTCGGGCTGTTTGACGCAAAGTTGGAGCAGCGTCTGGCAGAATTCGCCGGTGTTGTTCGGGCCGAAACCGATTTATTGCGGACCGAACTGAAATCGGACATCTCGAAACTGGCCCGTTTGATGAACGCTCGGTTCGAAGCTAACGACACCAGGTTTGGAACGTTTGAAGAGAGTTTCGTGGCAATCGACGCCAGATTCGACGCGACTGAAGCCAACTTCGGGACGTTGGAGGCAAAGATCGACGCCCGATTCGCACTCAGCGATGAAAGAACCAACGCCAGGGTCACCTCAGAAATAGGTAAAGCCAAAACCGAACTGATCAAGTGGATGTTCGTTTTCTGGACCGGGATGACGGTAACCAATATCGGAACGATGTTCGCCCTGGCAAAACTCCTGGGCTAACTCAATCGTGCCTCCCCCGGGTTTGACGTGGCCTAGGGATATAGCCTTTGCATCTGCCGGGGGAATGCGATCGCTTCCCTGATGTGGGGAATTCCACAAACCCAGGCAACCATCCGCTCGACACCCAACCCGAAGCCAGAATGCACGAATGTCCCATATTTCCTAAGATCCAGGTACCAGGAGTACGCTTCCTCAGGTAGGTTCTCTTCGCGAATTCTCCCGAGGAGTTTTTCCAGATCATCTTCTCGTTGGCTTCCTCCGATCACTTCGCCGTAGCCCTCAGGTGCGAGGCAATCGTTGTTCAGGACGGTGCGCGGGTCATCCGGATTTTGTTTCATATAGAACGCTCGGACCTCTCGCGGGTAGTTAAAAACCATTAGCGGGAGATCGTACTCTTCAGACAGGACGGTTTCGTGTTCGGCGCCCAGATCTTGGCCCCATTCAACGTCAACACCTTTTTCTTGCAGACGTTCTATGGCCTGGGTGTACGAAATCCGAGGGAAAGGCGGTTTTATGTTCTCAAGCTTCGATGTATCGCGTTCGAGATGCTTCAACTCCTCGGCACAACGTTCGAGACACCGCTCGATGATATATGAAATGAACTGTTCCTGAAGGACCATGTTGTCTTCGGAGTCATTCCATGCAACTTCAGGTTCAACCATCCAAAATTCCGCCAGGTGCCGGCGAGTTTTGGACTGTTCGGCTCGAAACGTGGGGCCAAAACAATAGACTTTGCCCAGCGCAGCAGCGGCAGCTTCAAGATAGAGCTGTCCGGTCTGTGCGAGATATGCAGTGCCGAGATCGAAGTATTCGGTGCTAAAAAGGTTTCCGGCGGATTCGCCGATTGAACCGGTCAAGATCGGAGTGTCGACAAGGTGGAAGTCACGATCATAGAAGAAGTCGCGAATGGCCTTCTCGACCTCGTTCCTGACCTTCAGAATTGCTACTTGATTACGACTGCGGAGCCAGAGGTGCCGGTGTTCAAAAAGAAACGAAGTACCATGCTCTTTCGGGGTTATCGGATAATCTTCGCTGGCGCCAATAACGGAAACACCGGTCAGACCAAGTTCCACCCCACCGGGGGAACGGTCGTCGGCTCTGACTTCACCGGAAACAAGAATAGAGGTTTCCTGCGTTAGGTTTTTTACAACCTGCCAGGCTTCCTCGCTAATCTCGGATTTGGAGGCAACGATTTGCAAATAACCAGAGCCGTCACGAGTGCTGACAAAGGCGATCTTGCCACTGGACCTGGTTTTCATGACCCAGCAACGAACGGACACTGCCTGTCCGATGGCGCCGGGGAGATCGGAGATAGAAAGTTGTTTCGACATAGCGCGCGAATCCTAGCTCTGGGCCTGATCGCTGTCAACGCGGGAGGGTGCTATCCACCGGAAATTAGAGGTCCGGTTACAGAGTCTAGCTGGACCGTCTACCGCGGCGACGCAGCGCGTGCGGAATCCGCCGACGAACATTTCGCCGAAGATCCTACCCCGTACTGGACAGCCGGAACCGGACGCGGTGCGGCAGCATCCATCGCGGTTGGAGACTCGATCATCGTGATTCAAGAGACGGCGCGCAGGCTAACGGTGCTCTGGCGGGATTCGGGCATCCGAGCATGGCGGGCCAACCTGAGGGGAAATGGAACGACCGGTCCCCTGATCGTCGATAGTTTGATCCTCGCTGCTACCGGTGGCGACGATGGACGCGTCTACGCTTTCCGCCTTGAGACTGCCCGACCTGAATGGGACGAGAAACTACCGTTCGCTACCGGTCCCATGGTGGTTGATGACTCGACCGTCTACGTCGCCAGCGAGGCCGGGATAGTCGTGGCCCTGGACCTTTGGGACGGGGAAGAGATCTGGGAGCGTAGAATTGGCGCGAGAACCCTCGGCGGGTTGTTGCAGGTTGGCGAAAAACTCGTGATAGCAACCGAGGACAGCGTCCTCACTCTCGACATGGAAACTGGCGAGACAGTCGGCTCGGTAGAAATCCCGGCGCAGGTACGGGCGCCGGCAGCGGCGAGCGGAGGATTAATAGTCTTTTCGTCGCCGGAGGGCGTAATTTTCGCCCTCGACCAGGAGACGCTTGAGTTAGAATGGAGCACCGAACTGGGAGAGGCTTCGTTCGGCGGCCCGGTGATCGCCAGGGACACGGTTTTCGCGACCTCAATATCGGGGAAACTGTGGAAACTGGGCCTCGACAACCCGTCCGCCCCGCTATCGACAAACCTTGACATCGCAATGAGAGCGTCGCCGGTGCCGATTCAGAACGGAGTAATCGTCACCACACTTGCGGGAGAAGTTCTAAGGCTGGAAGATTCGTCGGAGCCAACATGGATGGTTCGGGTGGATGGCCCAATAAGCGTCGCACCAATCTTAAACAAGGGAGTCCTGTTCGTCGTCGATGGCAGGGGGAAGGTACATACGTGGCACTAAAACCGATCCGCACAGTCCTCATTGTAGCATTAATATTTTCTGCCGCGCCTACGCTGGCGCGCGCCCAGGGAAACGGTGGTACTGACGGTTGGTTCGTGAAGCTTTCAGGTTGGGGAAAATGGGTGACTCTGGCTTCGGCTGCCGGCCTCACCACCTTCGGGGCTATTTCCTCTAACGAAGCGTCGGACCGTTTTGACATCCTGCAAAACGCATGTCGCACCGATTCTTTCTTTTGCAGAGTCAACAGCGACGGCAGCTCATATCTTGACCCGGAAGCGGAAAGGCTTTTTCAAGCGACCCTCGACAAGGACTCCGAAGCACAGAGATTCCTCGTGGCTGGCCAGGTGACGTTGCTCGTTTCAGCCACGATGTTTTTGGCCGACCTGTTGAATGGAGACGAAGGACCGGAGAACATCCCCTTCAGCCCTTTGAAGATCTACTCAGCGCCCGGACGTGGGCAGGCGGGACTGCGACTGGATTTCTAGCCATCAACCCTTCTAACCGATACCGAACAACTCCATTCCCCGTTGATAGCGCCGCTCAACACGCCTCCTGAGAGGCTTAAATCTCTTCGACGAAAGTTTCGGATCCGAAGCCAGTATTCCGTTGGCTACCTGTTTGGCCCTCGCAACGAGATCGGTGTCGGTGGCCAGGTCGGTAAACCGCAAAGCGAGACCTCCCGACTGCCGTGCTCCAACCAGCTCGCCCATCCCCCGTTCTTTCAGATCAAGTTCTGCGATTCGAAAACCATCATCAGTGTTTTTGAATTCGTCGAGCCGAGGAGTTGGTCGGCCATCCGGTTTTAGCAGGATACAGTAACTCTCTTCAGCACCCCTCCCGACCCTACCGCGCAATTGGTGGAGCTGGGCAAGACCGAACCGTTCAGGGTGTTCAATCACCATCAACGTAGCATTGGCTACGTCGATCCCAACCTCGATCACAGTCGTAGCGACGAGCACTCCGATTTCGCCATCGCGGAACCGTCGCATTACCAGGTCCCGCTCATCAGACTTCAAAGCCCCATGAACCAGCCCGACCTCTATCGGTTGGAGCTTCTCAGTCAACTCGGCTGCCATCGTTGTCGCGGCGCGGAGATCTGTTTTTTCAGACTCCTCGATAACCGGATAGACGACGTAGGCCTGTCGTCCCAGGGCGCATTGATCTGATATGAAGCTGTATACTTTGTCCCTGTGTTTGTTCGTACGCACAGAAGTCGACACAGATAGCCGGTTGGCCGGCTTCATCCTGATGGTCGAAATGTCCAGGTCTCCATAAACGGTCAGGGCAAGAGAACGGGGAATGGGCGTGGCCGTCAGCAATAACACATCCGGGCTCGCACCCTTCTCTACGAGGGCGGCCCGCTGTTCTACTCCGAAACGATGCTGCTCGTCAATCACCACCAATCCGAGCCTGGCGAACTCAGTTGTTTTCTGGATCAAAGCATGCGTGCCGACGACAATCCTACTTTCTCCCGACGCAATTCTCGCCCTGACAGCGTCTTTTTCCGATTTTGAAAAGCGACCCAACAGAACATCCGGCACGACACCCAGAGGAGCCAGGAGCCGCGCCAGTGAATTGCCGTGCTGCTCCACTAACAGTTCAGTAGGAGCCATAAAGACCGCCTGGTATCCATTCTCCAGGGCAAGCAACATGGCAAACAGGGATACGACCGTTTTCCCCGTACCGACGTCGCCCATCAGAAGGCGGTTCATTCGTTGGGCAGAGGTCATGTTGGCCGTAATTTCGCGAATGGCCTGCCTCTGGTCGGCGGTCAAATCGAACGGCAGAGAGTCTTTCAAACGGGTTGTGAGGTCTTTTCTCACCACGAAAGTGGGGCCCTTGGGAGCTTCTGTGGCCAACTGACGGGCTCGATTGACGACCAATTGCAGATCCAACAACTCGTCGAACGCCAATCTCCGGCGCCCTTTTTCAGCGTCGGCCGCGCTATCCGGACGGTGGAGCCTTCGTAGTGATTCCTTCAACGGCGCCAGAGGCACACTTTCAATTACGTCGGGCGGTACCGGGTCGTCTACAACCCCGAGGGCGGCTTCAAGGTTTTCCTTCACCAATTTGCGAATAAAACGGTGGGGCAACCCTTCGGTGGCCGGATAAACTGGAAGGACAACTCCATCTCTCATTCCCTCAGCGGCAGTGTCCTCATCTGACAAAACCACCTGCTCGCGAGGATTGAGTTGACGCCCGTGAAAAAATTTTACCGGCCCCGACACGAGCAACAGTTGGCCGGTCTTAATCGTCTTGTCGAGAAACGCCTGACCGGGCCAGGCACATTCTATCACCCCGGAGTCATCCTGAAGAACCGCCCGAAAAATCCGGAGACGCTTCCGCGTCGACATAACAGCCTTAGAAACCACTCTGCCGATCACCGTTGCTTCCTGCCCCACTGACAACCGACCGATAGGCACCACCGTGGTCGCATCCATATACCGCATCGGGACGTGGTACAAGAGATCTTCGACGGTTTTTACTCCGATACGCTCAAACGCTTCAGCCCGCCGCGGACCAACTCCCTTTAGAAACTGAACCGACGTTTCTAACGTGATCGCCACTATTCGCTCAGAAGTGACTCTGCAAAAGCCACCGGGTCAAACAGTTGGAGATCATCGAGAGATTCCCCTGTCCCCACGAAGCGGACCGGCACGCCCAGCTCTCGGGTGATTCGGGCGACCGCACCACCTTTGGCGGTACCGTCAAGCTTCGTGACGATTACACCGGTTAACGACGCGGATGCGCCGAACTCGGCACCCTGTAGAATCGCGTTTTGTCCAACCGTGCCATCGACGACCAGAATAGTTTCGTGCGGGGCACCGTCGGAGCATTTGCCAACCACACGCGCGATTTTGGAGAGTTCGTCCATCAACCTGTCCTGGGTGTGTAACCGCCCCGCCGTGTCTACCAGCACGTTGTCTATCCGCCGTGATTTAGCGGCCGAAACCGCGTCAAACGCGACGGCGGCTGGATCACCTCCCTGTTTCCCGGTGACCGCCTGGATACCCATTCGATCCGCCCAGACACTGAGCTGCTCTGTAGCTCCAGCGCGATAAGTATCTGCAGCCGCCACAAGCACCGACCCACCCGACGACTTGATACGGTTGGCAATCTTGGCCACCTGAGTCGTTTTACCCACGCCGTTGACCCCCACAAAGAGAGCCACGCGCGGAGTGCCCTGGGACCTCACAAACAGTTCCTCGCCAGCACGGTCATGCTTAACAAGAGACGATATTCTCTCAACCAACCACTCCCTCACAAGGAAGTCCGTTTTCAAACCTCCGCCCCGAGTTTTCTCCTCAAGCTCTTCGGCGATCAGAAACGATTCCGGCCCGAAGTCAGCTTCAAGCAAAACCCGCTCGACATCTTCGATCGAGTCATGATCAATCCCTTTGACCAGCACTGATACGTCTGTAAAGGCGACCTGCTTGATCTTGCCCCAGAGACCCCTCTTCACGGCAAGCCACGTTTGTGGCGAACCGCCCACTCGCCCGCAAACGCCATCACCAGGACCAGAAATAACCACCAACGATCGCGCAAACTGGTTTCGAGAAGGAAGCCACCAGCACCCGCCCCATTGGGCTCCAGGGTTACCATGCCGGGCGGGATTTCATCGCTATACGATTCAACGACCAATACACCACCCGCCCCTCGCACCGACCCGGCCGACCAGGTGAAAGTTCCAGGCGGTAGCAAAAAATTGCCGACGCCGCTCGCGTCGATTGAAACGGTCACATCCCAGGTGGAATCCGGCGTGGATAGTGTCAGCGGAACCGAGGGCGGTACCGAATCAGTATGCCAACGGACCACCACCGGTTCTCCCCTCTTTACCACATCCGATAGAGTCAACGGAGAGCGGCTCCTCAGGACATCAGCGCCCAACAACCAATCAATTCCAGCAGACAACACGGCACGATAAGCTTCAAGAGATTCTTCGCCACGGAAGGCCCAGCGCCAGAGACCTACGCCAACGGTGGTGAGCCCATGCACGCCCGCCGAATCGCGGCCCATAACAACCGGACGCTCTGCACCACGACGTCCCTGGCGCGAAGTCAAACCAACCCACTCATCGGACGTGGGGATCAACGGCACCACTCCTGTTAACGGCGGCATCGAATCCCAAGCAATTCCCGCCAATCGCCCGGCTATGGGAGAGGAAAGATCGGGCAGCCCCGGGTACCAGTCGCCTTCGAACAATTCCATGGTTGTGTCAGAGGCAGCTGGCCATTCCCATGTAGGCTTCAATCCATGATTGATACCGTGCGCACCTCGCCCAACAACCACAGAAGCACTCCGAGCCACTCGTTCAACCAGCCTT
The DNA here is from genome assembly GCA_029262195.1 of Gemmatimonadota bacterium. Taxonomy (GTDB): domain Bacteria; phylum Gemmatimonadota; class Gemmatimonadetes; order Gemmatimonadales; family GWC2-71-9; genus B16T1B5. The sequence continues at coordinate 59,577 of JAJCZX010000027.1, forward strand.
GTTGGGACCCTGCTTGAGGTGCGCATATCGACCCACACTCCGTCCTGCACCTGGGCGAAGCCTCTAACCCCTGTGCGGGCCATCCTCGACACTTCTCTAAAAAGGAAACGGCCTTCCCAGTCGGCTGGTGAAACCAATACAACCAAACCCGGTTCTTCGGTAACCATTAGCACTCGACTTCGAGTGTCATCTCCGGGCTCACTATCTCCCGCGGCTACGATCTGAAAATCCAGCACATTGGTTCCCACCTCAAAGACATCGGGAGGAAGCGTCAGAGCCCGTCGTACTATACCGGGGCTGGCAGGGATCTCTATCTCCGTTGACGAAATTTCGTCTCCTCCACGGCTCACCCTGATTCCTGCGCGAGCCGACGCAAGTTCACCCCAGACGCCAACGGTGAGTTGGACTTCGACACTGTCCGCCGACCCAACGTACCGAGGCAGAGAAACATCAAGCAGAGCGGCATCCGGAACGGTATCCCGCACAAGGCGGACTACGCCAGCCCGCCCCAAAAGGTTGGCGGGAATTGCAGGAACATCGCCCACTTCGCCATCGGTCACGATAATTGTCGGACCGCCCCCGCCGACACCTGCAAGGAGCGCATCACGCAACCTGGTAGCCCCCTGCTCGGGAGATGAATCGTCGAAAAGCGAAACGGACGACCCGAACCTCAGGATAGTGCCTGCATCACCCGCCAAACCGAGGGCTGTGTCGATTGCTGCCTCCCACCGGCCGGGGGCTAAACCCATACTGAGGGATGCATCCAGTAAAACCGTCGGAGGACCACCGGCCATCCGCTGAAGGAACTGGGGATTAAACAAAAGGAGAATGAGAGCACCTAGCCCGACGGTGCGAAAGGCAGCGAGAACAACTGCCCAACCGCCGATTCGCTCCCGAACCAGGTAAACAACAAAGGAAACAAAAGCTGCGCCCAGGAGCGCGAGGATGATTTCTGTCATGTGGTGATTAAAAGATACCAGAAGAGGTCAGCCCATCGTACCTTAAGATTCGGGTATCGTTCCCCGTCCGGGCGCTATCGACTACAATGTGGAATCAACCACCGAAATGCCTCGGCGCAAACGCCGGTCAAGTTCAAGCTTGACCTGCTCGAATTCTTCCCGCCTGACCTCGGGAACCGGCCGCCCATCACCCAGGTCTGCCCGACTCGGATTGATATGCCGTCCGTTCTTGATGAATTCGTAATGGAGATGCGGCGCCGTGGCGAGGCCCGTCATTCCTACCCTACCGATAACTTGCTCCTGTTCGACTCTAACCCCGGCCCTGATCCCCGGCGCAAACCGGCTCATATGAGCGTATCGCGTTTCAATGCCGGATGCGTGTCGAATTTTCACAACGTTGCCGTAGCCGCGATCTCGTTCGGCCGCGATTACGGTGCCGGCCGCTGTGGCTCGAATCGGGGAGCCCGAATTGGCCGCGTAGTCAACTCCCCTGTGAGCCCGCCGAACGCGGAGAATCGGGTGTACTCTGGAGAGTGAGAACCGTGACGAAACACGGGCCGTCAGCGGAGCGCGGAGAAACGCTCGTCTCATAGAGCGACCCTGGTCATCATAGTATTCGTCCCGGCCACCATTACCGGGGAGAAGATACGCAGGGTGCTCCCGAGATCCTGTTTCTATCGTGGCTGCCAGGAGCCGACCGAGTCTCACATCGCCATCCGATGACTCAAGCCGTTCGAACAACAGATTGAACCTGTCGCCTTCACGAATATCATACACAAAATCAACTTCCCAACCGAAGACATCTTCAGACACCCGGGCAAAGAGTCGTCCGCGTTCGCTGGTTGTAAGGAGCGAGTCAGGCACCGCCTGCGGGAGGGCGTTCCAGAAACTGGAGGCGATCATGCCTTCGACCCGGATTTCGGTGACAGTCCATTGAATATCTTCCCGAAGCCCAGCCCAGTCGCCCGCTGAATCTCTGCGAACAATAAGATACTGGTCTTCTCCACGAAGTCGGTGCGACATTTCTATTGGCACGGTATCGGCTCGGAAGTACTTGAATTCGAATACTTCCCCTTGCCTGATGCGGGTTGGCCTCAACCCTTCAGCCGCGTTGAGCACCGCTACGAGTTGGGGCCCGAAAATATTGTGGCGTCCGAAGACATGGGACAACGTTTCGCCAGAATTCAGCCGGTCCTCGACATGGATATAGGGAGACGAAACTAGAATCGGTTGGGCAACGGGCAGCGCCTTTTCACCCGAAGCCGCGCTCGCCAACCAACCGATCAAAACCACCCCGATAACAGCGGGGAGGCCTTTCCTGATCCATGGACCCACTAGTCCATCTGGCGCCTGATGAAGGTGGGAATTTCCATCTCTGGAACGTTCTCCTGCTCCTCCGGTTTACGAGGTTGCGGCTGAGCGGGCTCAGCCGGTTGGGTCGAGACGGCCGGGAACCCACCAGATGGCTGAGTGCGCTGCGGAAACGGCAACACTCCGGCATTTCTACCTCCGAACACACCTTCGGGTTTCGCCGCCGGATTATCAAACCCGGTGGCGATCACGGTAACTCTAATTTCGCCGTGCATTGCCTGGTCCTGTACAGCGCCGAAGATAATTTCTGCCTGGCTACCGGCGGCTTCGTGGATGATTTCACTCACGGCGGTAACTTCACCGAGCGTGAGGTCATCGCCTCCGGTGATATTTACGAGAACTCCCGTGGAGCCTTCAATGGAGACATCGTCGAGAAGCGGACTGGCAATGGCCTGCTGAGCAGCCAATACAGCCCTGTCTTCTTCCCTCCCGATTCCTGTACCCATCAGCGCGGAGCCTCCGTTTTGCATCACGGTCCGTACGTCGGCAAAGTCGACGTTTACCATTCCGGTCACGCTTACGAGCGTGGAGATACCGTGGGTAGCATTCAGCAGAACCTCGTCAGCTTTCTTGAGGGCGTCCTGGAAGGCGACATCTTTTCCAACCACTGCCAAGAGACGCTCGTTTGGCACCACAATCATGGTGTCAACATGTTTCCGCATTTCGGCAATACCGATTTCGGCCTGCTTCATGCGTTTGCGGCCCTCGAACATAAAGGGCTTGGTGATAATCCCGACGGTGAGGGCTCCGACATCTCGGGCAAGCTGAGAAATGATCGGTGCAGCACCGGTGCCGGTACCACCACCCATCCCACAGGTAACGAAAACGAGATCGGCCCCATCAAGAATTCCGCTGATCGCATCTCGATCTTCTTCGATCGCCTGGCGGCCGATTTCAGGCCTCGCTCCGGCACCCAATCCCCTGGTCAGCTTCTTGCCAATCTGGATTTTGACGTCTGCCTTGTTGGTCAGCAGCGCCTGGGCATCGGTGTTCGTAGAAATGAACTCAACGCCCATCAAGTGCTCATCGATCATTCGATTCACGGCATTGCCACCGCCGCCACCGACTCCGATGACCTTCATTCTTGCGCTCTGCGAGACTGCCTCTTCTAGTTCGAAAACCATGGATCCCTCATCGGGCGGGTATCAACCTAAAAAAAATCTTGTAACCATCGTTTAACCAGACCAAATGTGCGGCCCAGACCGTTACTGCCACTGAGTGCGTCCGCCTGTGCCCGTGCGGCGTGTAGCGCCAGGCCTACCGACACGGCATATTGCGGGGCATTCACACTCTCGACCAGGCCGTTTATGCGTTGAGACGGCGTCCCAACGCGCACCGGCATGGCAAAAACTTCCCTGGCAAGCTCTACAATTCCAGGTGTATGAGCAACCCCTCCGGTCAATATAACTCCGGCGGGAAGGCGCCCGGAAAATTCGCTTTCAGAAATTTTTTGTGTGACCACCTGAAAAATCTCGTCCAGACGTTCCTGAATCACGTGCACCAACAGCTCGCGCTTCGCTTCCCTGGCTCCCTGACCGGGAGTCCCTGGCAACACTACCATCTGATCGGAACTTACCAGCGGAAGGTACGCGTAGCCCCATTCCTTTTTCAGAGTTTCGGCATCGGCCTGGGTTACTCCAAACGCTTGCACGATGTCACTCGTAACGTGAAGTCCAGCGTAAGGAATCGTGGACAGGTGGCGGACTTTTCCATCTTTGAAAACTGCGATGTCAGTGGAACCGCCGCCGACCTCTACAAGGACGCAGCCGAGTTCTTTTTCTTCGTCAGTCAAAACCGCGCTCTCCGCCGCCAGAGACTCAAGTACCATGTTCCCAACGCGGAAGCCCGCTCGTTCCACAGCCCGCCGAAGATTTTGAGCGGCGGTGCTCTGAACAGTGATGAGGTACATGTCCACCTCCAAACGGAGACCGGTCATTCCCACCGGATCGTTGATCCCGTCCTGGGCATCGACCTTGTAGCCCTGCGGAATGTGGTGGAGCAATTCCCTGTCGTTTCCCTGGCTAATCGCCAGGGCCGGTTCGTGGGCACGACTTACATCGGCTCTTGTTATTTCGGAGACCCGCACTGCGGCTACTCCCTCTGAGCTACTGGCCCGCACATGATCACCGGCGATGCCACAATAGACGCTCCCGATTTTCACGCCTGCCATCAACTCGGCATCACGCATCGCCTCCACGATCGAATTGGTTGTCTCCTCGATATCGCGCACTACGCCGCGACGCACGCCCGAGGAACGTGAAATCCCCACGCCGAGGATCTTCGCCCGCGGAGTTTTCCGATCGCCCGAAGCTTCGGCGATTACCGCACATGTTTTCGTGCTCCCGAGATCAAGTCCTGCCACGATAGCGCCCTGTCTCAAACCTGGGGTCTCCTGGCCACGACCGACCCTTCAAATCGAGCATCTAACAGATCATATACCGCGCCTGTCTCCGCGAGATGCCTGCGTACCGCCGTGACCTTCAATATGTCTCCAATCGACGGAGTGGAGCCAAGAACCACCGACTGTCCGTGGAACTCAAGAAGGATGTTACCGTCTTCATTTCGTCTCGCACCAATAACCTCTGTGTACATGCTCGCATCCAGGCCTCGCACCAATGAAATCGCGTCGGTCAACGCTTTGTCAGTGGTGGCCACAACTGGCAAATCGAGCGACACCCGCGCAGGATCGTAAGGTAACGGCCTCGCCTCCGAATCGAGAGCTATCATTCCATCCTGGGCGGGAACGAGGGCCACCGGGGTCCTCTCAACAATTGCAATCCGTAGAGTCGCAGGCAAATGTCTTTCTATTTCCACCGCCTCAACACCAGCCACACCGAATACTTTCGCCTTGAGAGCTCCAAGAGGCCTGTAGATGCTGTGGCCCGCATCGAGATGGAGATTCGCAACAATCGTCTCTGCGTCAAGATAGCGTGCCCCGATCACCTCAACCCGACGAACGTCGAAGAAACTAACTGTTCTGAGCCAAAGCGGTGACGACAGAAGCAGAAGAACGACGACCACCACCAGAGCCAACCGGCCCCGTCTTTTCAAGACTGGATCAACCACGGAGGATCTCCAGCAACTCACGACTTACATCGGTGATGTCTCCAGCACCCATTGTGACAACCACATCTCCCTTTTTCGAAACGGCAGCCAATTCGCGGGCAACGTTTTTTACGTCGGGCACCCAGCGCACTTCGCCGCCAGCCATTTCGGCGGCGCCGGTCACAAGTCGGCCAGTGATACCGGGGATAGGTTCTTCGCGAGCAGGATAAATGTCAGTCACCACGGCGAGGTCCGCAGACGAGAGGGCCACCCCCATGGCTTCTCCGTGGTTCCGGGTGCGCGAGAATAAATGGGGTTGAAACGCCACGATCAGCCGGGAGTCGGGAAACCGCTGGCGCGCCGCCGCAATCGTCACGACGACCTCAGTCGGGTGGTGCGCGTAATCGTCGACAATCGTTACTCCGGCCGCATCACCGATTAGCTCAAACCGCCGGCCTACACCTTCGAAATTTTTTAGCTGGGCCGCGCTCGCATCCAAATCGCCCCCCAGAGCTGCCACGGCGCCAAGTGCCATTGAGGCGTTGCGCAAATTGTGGAGACCGGGAACCCCTATCTCAAACCGGCAAGAGTTGCCCTCGGGAAATTCAAGGCGGGCCCGCGATGACCTCGTCGTGCGCACTATGTCGGCGATCCTGATATCGGCGCCCTTTGACGTACCGATCTTCCACACGGGGTTCTTGAGACGCCGTGCAACGCGCATCGCCCCGGCGTCGTCAGCATTGACCAAAACTCGCTGCGCCCGAGAACCAAATTCAACAAACGACGATTCAAGTTCCTCAACGGTTCCGTAACACTCAAGGTGATCCTGTTCGACGTTGTTAATCACAGCGATCGTGGGGTAAAGAGCGAGAAAAGATTTGTCATATTCGTCTGCTTCAACAACGTAGAGATCGCTCCCGAGCCTTGCGTTACCGTCCCAACTAGCGACACGACCGCCCGCGATACCAGTTGGATCGCGCCTGGCAGCCGTCAAAGCGTCCGTGACCATTACCGTAGTCGTGGTCTTTCCGTGAGTCCCCGCTACTGCTACGACAGTGCCTCCTTCAATCGTGGCCTGCAAAGCTTCGGCGCGCTTGAGCACCGGGATCCCGACCTTCCGCGCCGCAACAATCTCCGGGTGATCCGAAGAAACAGCAGCAGTGTGGATTACCGCCCTAGCTCCAACTACATGGGAAGGATCGTGCCCGCCCAACATCTCGGCTCCAGCGCGCACAATATCGTCTGTCCCGACACTATTTGAGTCGCAACCGGTGACAGCAACCCCCCGCCGCATGGCCAAAAGGGCGAGAGCACCCATCCCAGCACCCCCGAGACCAACAAAATGAAGTGGCCGAGAGTCCTCTAAAGTGAACAGATTCATTGATGGCATGCTAATATAAGAAAGTAGCCGAAGTTACGAAAGGGTTTAGACTTAGCTAGCCATCTCAAGTAGTTGAGAAGCAATCTTTTCAGCCGAATCGGGCCTGCCACGTTCCGACGCCAGCCTACTCATCTCAACCAATTGAGAACGATCCTCAAGGAGTCCCGAAATCACATCGCTGAGTTTCGAAGAACTCAGGTCAGCCTGCGGAAGATGTATCGCCACGCCGGCGCGTTCCAACGCCTGAGCATTCCTGGTTTGGTGACCCTCGGCTGCGGAAGGCAGGGGAATCAGAATCGCAGGCAGCCCCCAGGCGCAGAATTCAGCAGTCGACATTGCGCCAGCTCTTGAAACAACGATGTCCGCTGCGCAGAAAGCATCAGCGATCGGGTCCCAGAACTCCCTGACTACAACATTGGAGTTAGCGGTAAAATGGCGAAATTGGTTCCAGGTGGTCGATCCGGTACTCCACGTAAAACCAACATTGGCGAGTTTGCCATCGTTTAACATCGTCGCCACAGCCCGGTTGATGGCCAGAGATCCCTGACTTCCGCCTGTAACAAACACGGTAGGAAGTGATGGGTCTATCCCCAGGTTCCTCTTCATCGCCTCTCGGTCGCGGCAATGGTCTCCGGGCGGACTTATCGGATTTCCATAGTTGAAGATTTCACCGCGTTTGACCTTCAAGAAATCGGCAGCCTCGGGGAAACCCAGGAAGACCTGACGGGCGTGGGGCGCCAACCATTTTGTCGTAACTCCAGGAAAAGCATTCTGCTCCTGAAGACCAAAAGGAATTCCCAATCTCTTGGCAGCAAACAACAGCGGCCCCGACGCATAACCGCCGGTGCCGACTACGAAATCTGGTTTTTCATCCTTCAATAGCGATGTGCATCGGGAAAGTAATTGCGGACCCAGGTGAGCCCATTTGACATTCTTCCACCAATCTCGACGGTGAATCGGCTCCATCGGTAGAAGGCGAAATTCGAAATCACGTTGGGGAAGAATACCAGCCTCGACTCCCCGTTCAGCGCCTACAAGAACGACGTCCACGTCATGTTGGCGGAGAGCGTTTCCTATCGCCAGCGCCGGCATCAGGTGCCCGCCGGTTCCTCCGCCCGCGATGAGAGCCTTCATCGCCGTTTTCCAGTCCCGACCTGATTCCCGATGTTCATGATCACACCGGTGGCGAAGAGCGCGATAACGAGATTAGATCTACCGAACGAAATAAACGGCAATGGCAGGCCTGTGGTCGGTACCAGTGCGAGGGTCACAGACATATGCAAAATTGCGGTGACTCCGACCAGAGAGGTCAGGCCCACCGTCAACAGAGTTCCAAAAACGTCGCCCGCACGGCGCGCTATTCTCATCCCCAACGATAGATACCCTGCATAAAGAACCAGAATTACGGTTACGCCGACGAACCCCCATTCCTCCCCGATCGTACTAAAGATAAAATCTGAGTACGCGTAAGGCAGGTATCCGAGTTTTTGCATCCCTTCACCAAACCCTACCCCGAACACCCCTCCCGAGCCCACTCCGACAATAGACTGGTTGATTTGCCAGCTCAGGCTCAACGGATCCTCACCCGGGCTTAGAAACGCGACCATCCGGTTAACCCTGAACTGTAAAGCTGCTATCTGCCCCCAAACCAATGGGAGCGCCAACACGCCGAGCACCATGAAATGTCCGATTTTCGCCCCTGCCGAAAACAGAACGATCATGCAAACCAGCATTGTGAGCAGTGCAGTCGAAAGATCAGGCTCGATCGCGATCATCAAACAGGCCGGTAGGATAATCACCATGAACGGAACGACGCCAAGCTTGAACTCTCGCACCTGGGCTCCCTTTTTGGCGGCTAACATCGCCGTCCATGCTATCAGAGCGAACTTTGCCCCCTCGGACGGTTGTATCCTGCCCACTCCGATGTCGATCCACCTTCTTGCCCCGTTGGTGACCGGAGCAATGTCATGAGTGAACGGCAATAGCGGAATCAACAAGGCAAAAAATGCTATCGCGACCGCTGGCCAGGCAAACGCCTTCCAGACCTGATAGTCGACCCGTATAGCAACCAGCAGCAGAAAAAGCCCGACAATGGCACCCTGTAATTGCCGCAAGGCAAACCAGGCACCGGGCAGCCCTTGTTCGACGGCCTGTATCGACGAGGAACTGTAGACGGCCGCAACGCCAAAAACCACAAGACCGACTGTAACCAGGCCCAGGAGTCTGGATTCCCAGGCCACCGGGCCCGGCGGACGCCTTCTCCGTGTCACGGAGACACCAGGAGCCGCTTAAACTCCGCTCCTCTGTGTTCGTAGTTGTCGAACTGATCAAAACTCGAGCAAGCTGGCGAGAACAAAACGGTGGGCGCGTCAAGAGAAGCGGCGCAACTAACTGCGTTTTCCAGATTCTCCGCGACCCGGACGGGTAAAATTCCGACTAAATCAGATCTGATGGCTTCTGCCGATTCCCCAAAGGCCACCAAGCCGACGCAGTCTCCGCCGGTAAGTTGAGGCCCCAGAAGAGAGTAAGACTCACCCTTGTGCCGTCCTCCCATGATGAGAACGTACCTGCCGCCCATTGCCGCTATGGCGACTGAGGTGGAAGAAACGTTGGTCGCCTTTGAATCGTTAATCCACCGGACGTTTCCTACCGTCACGACCTCCATGCGATGTGGAAGTGAGACAGCCTGTTTGATGCTTGTTGCAATTCCGTCCGGTCCCACGCCGATACTTGAACAAACCAGAGCGGCCGCCAGGGCGTTCGAGACATTGTGGTCCCCGAGGAGCCCCAATTCGCTCCGCGGCAAGAGAGTGTGCCCGTCCAGGACGAGCCTGTCACTTGCCCGATCAAACCAGGCTGGCTGCTCATTGGACATCGACCAGAACCGGTCCTTTCCTGGCACATCTCCCTTCAACTCCGCGACCAATGCGTCGTCAGCGCAGGTTATCCAAACTGACTCGTCGCTCGCGTTTTGAAAAAGGCGCTTTTTGTCCGCATAGTACTCTGCCACCCCTGGATACCGATCCAAATGATCAGGGGCAAGGTTGGTGAGCACTCCAACGTCGGCGCGTAGGGCATGGCAGTCGTGCAACTGGAATGATGATGCCTCAACGATAGCCCAGTCGGGGGACCTACCTTCGGAGGCCACCGCGATTAGCGGATCGCCGATGTTACCGGCCACGACCGAGTCCACGCCAGCATCCGCCAGGGTTTCACCAATGAGATGGGTCGTCGTGGTTTTCCCATTCGTTCCTGTGATCACTACCAGCCGGGTCGCTTCGAGAGCCAGAGCAGCCAGCTCAAGTTCCGCCACGACCTCCACTCCCGCTTCACGGGCGGCAACCAACGGGGTGGCGTCAGGTGGAATACCGGGCGACACAACGACGAGGGAGGCCGCTTCCAACCGCGAGATATCATGCCCGCCGATATGGGAGTCCACGCCAATCTCGCCGAATTCCCGGACGACATCATCGGGAATCGAGGGATTCGAGGCGTCGGAGGCGTACACAGAGAACCCGTTATTCGCCAACCAGCGTGCTGCCGCAATTCCGGTCCGAGCGAGTCCCAAAACGGCCACTTCGCCTTCACGCCAACGCGGCGGAATCATCTAATCTTCAGAGTGGAGAGGGCGACCAACGCCGCCAGAATCCCCACGATGTAGAATCGGAACACGACCTTCGACTCTGGCCATCCGACCTTCTCGAAATGATGGTGCAGCGGAGCCATTTTGAACAAACGGTGTTGATTCGCGTAATCGCGCCCGTATCTCTTCTTCCGGTATTTGAACACAGTGGTCTGGAGCATCACAGATGCTGTTTCAGCCACAAACACTGCGCCGATCAGCAACAGTAGAAACTCGGACTTCAACAAGATCGCGATCGTCCCAAAAGCACCACCAAGGGCCATGCTTCCAGTATCCCCCATAAACACCTGAGCAGGGTGTGCATTGAACCAGAGGAATCCAAGGCAAGCGCCCATCAGAGCGGCGCAGAAAATAGCCAATTCGCCAGCGCCAGGTAAGAAAAACGTATTCAGGTAACTCGAGATATCTATCCGTCCGTACAGGTAGGCGAAAACTGAAAAAGCCGCGGCCGCGATTACGGACAAACCAGTCGCGAGGCCGTCCAGTCCATCGGTGAGGTTCACCGCATTGCTCCAGCCCGTGACGATGAATGTCACGAAAGCGACGTAAAGCGCCGGAGCCATCAGCACAATCGTGTATTTAAAAAACGGAAGACTGGTGGAACTGGCGGGGAGCGATGTGATTACAGGGTCCCACAGCAGGTAAAGCCCCAGGGCTATGCCAAAGGTCACCTGGCCAGCGAGCTTGTGTTTGGAAACCAACCCCTTGGAACTACCCTCGACCACTTTCAAATAGTCGTCCACAAACCCAATCGCACCCATCCACAGGGTGGCGCCCATCGCCACCCACACAAACCTGTTGCCTATTTGAGCCCAGAGCAGGGTCGGCACAATCGTGCCCAGGATAATGATGATCCCGCCCATCGTCGGAGTCCCACGCTTGGAGTGGTGGCTGGCCGGTCCATCAGCCCTGATAACCTGACCGATCTTGCCGCGGGCAAGTTGCCTGATGATGAAGGGGCCAACAAAAAACGAAACCATCAACGCTGTCACCATTGCCCCGGCGGCCCGGAACGAGATGTAGAAGAAGAGATTGAAGGATTCGTGTAATTCGAACAGCAATGTCAGTTTCCCATTTTCAGATACTCAAGGACTTTTTCCAACCGGACACCCCGTGACCCTTTGAGGAGGACGAGATCATCGTCAGAAATGATCTCACTCACCCGACACCCCGCCTCGTCAGCGTCTTCAGCTAATATAAGGTGCCCTCCAAACGAGGCGTTTCTGGCGGCTTTCGCGAACTCCCCGACTGCGACCAACACTGAGGGCTCAATCGCTATTGCCTCCGCCAGGCCGTCGGAGTGGGCCCGCTGGCTGTTATCGCCCAACTCAAGCATGGATCCGAGAATCAGAACCAGACGCCGCTCTCCCCGAATGGCGCGAACCGTTCTCAAGGCCGCCGACAGGGATGCAGGATTCGCGTTGTAAGCATCGTTCACGACCTCGACAGAGCCACACTTCAACATCTCGGTGCGCCCACCCGGCAACACCAGATGCTCCATCCGTTGAGCTACTGCGGCGAGATCGAGTCCGAAATGTTGGCTTGCTGCGAGAGCGAACATGGCGTTTTCAGCCTGATGCATCCCATAGACCGGAAGCTCTACCGTGACACCACCAAACTCTATGACCGGTCGGCCCTCTACCAAATCGCATCGGTCGGGCACCACATCCGCGTCTTTGAGTCCGACTGTGACGACCCTGGCAGCGTCCTTGACTGCGGCGGAAAGACCCCTCGGATTTACACCCACCATCGCAACAGGCACATCGCGCGTAAGGGCAACCTTTTCTGTCACCACCCCGTCAAGGGAACCGAAGCCCGAGATGTGTGCGGCCGAGACGTTGGTAACAATGGCGAGGTCGGGCTCCACGACATCGCGAAGCTTTGCGACCTCTCCGGGCTCGCTTGCTCCGACCTCAACAACGAGCGCCTCGGTGCCGGGCGGAGCCGCTAAGATCGTAAGCGGCACCCCGACCAGGTTGTTGTTGTTCCCCGACGTTGCATGGACCGTCCATTTCGACGCCAGGGCTGCGGCCACAATTTCTTTTGTAGAGGTCTTTCCGTTGGATCCGGTAATCGCGACAACCGGGCCCCCAAAAGCTCGCCGAGCGTACCGGGCGAGGCGACCGTAGGCATCCCTCGTGTCTGCGACATGAACCAGATGCAACCCTTCAACTTCCGCAGTCCCTTCGGCGACAACGGCAACAGTGGCGCCTTTTTCTGCCGCAGTTCCAAGAAAATTATGTCCGTCAAAGCGTTTACCACCCAGCGCTACGAAAACCGCCCCCGGACTCAACAATCTGGTATCCGTAACGATAGAAGAACAAATTCGCCCTTCGGGTATCGCAACACCGAGCGCCTCCGACACCTTCTCGCTGGTCCAGCCAATCACTTTGTCAGCGCCCCCACCACGACTTCCCTCTCGTCGAAGAATTCTTTTCGAGTGCCGAAGATCTGATATGTCTCGTGACCCTTGCCGGCCAGAAGCAAGGTGTCTCCGGGGACAAGCATGGAGATCGCTGTTTCGATCGCTTCGGCACGATCATCAATTTTCACATACGCCCGCCCGGCCAACCCGGGTTCCATGTCGCCGAAAATTCGTTCGGGGTCTTCGGTCCGGGGATTGTCTGTAGTAATAAAGACCATGTCGGATAGCAGGCCAGCCATCTCTGCGAGCACCGGTCGCTTCTTACGATCCCGGTCTCCCCCGCAACCGAAAAGAATCATCAACCTCCCGGCAGTCGCCGCCCGGAGCGTCTTGAGAACGCGTTCGAAAGCATCGGGCGTATGTGCGTAGTCGCGCAGAACTACATAGTCACCCGAATGCAAAATCTCCATGCGGCCGGGGACCTGGGGAACCGTCAACAACCTGCCCCTGATCTGTTCCGCAGTGCGGCCCAACACATGAGCACTGGCGGACGCAGCCAGAGCATTGGAAACATTGAATTCGCCGAGTAGCGGAAGAATTACCGGCGTGAGCTTACCATCGATCTCAAGGTCAAACCTGGTCCCTGACATAGTGAATTCAGGCGCCTCCGCACGAACCATGGCCCCACGATCGGTGCCGAACGTAACGCTATCAGGCTGCTCCGACCGGAGTTGCTTCCAGGCAGTTGAATCCAGATTCAAAACGATTCGACCTCCCGGCTTCAGGTGGTCAACCAACTTGAGCTTGGCCTCGAGATAGTCGATGAGGTCGCGGTGGTAGTCGAGGTGCTCGTGCGTAAGGTTGGTAAAGACAACCAGATCAAACCCGATCCCAACAACTCGTGACTGAGACAGCGAATGCGACGAAACTTCCATCGCAACTGTCCTAACTCCCTTTTGGACTAAGTCGGCCAGCGTCCGCTGCAGCTGGATGGGACCCGGAGTTGTTAACGCCGGCATATCCAACTCCTTCCCCAAACCGTCTACCCCACCGAGAGTCCCCAGAACAGCCACATCGCCCGAAGAGTTCAGCAAATGTCGGATCAAAGAAACTGTCGTTGTCTTTCCGTTGGTCCCGGTAACGCCGATCATCGTCAACGCTTCGCCCGGGTTCCCCATCCACTCAGCCGCAGCCAGCGCCACAGCAACACGAGAGTCAGTCACCACGATTTGTGGGATATCGACCGACACTCTTCTCTGAACGATGGCAACTGCTGCACCTTTTTCAAACGCCGGGCCCACAAAGTCGTGCCCATCGGCCGCCACACCGTCGACCGCCACAAAAAGGCAACCGGGAACTGCCTCCCTGGAATCGTCGGTTATCGAATCCACCGACGATGGGAGCCCTTCTGGTAACTCCGACAGTAAGCCCGCCGCCTTCAGACGATCGGTTATCAAAGCCAGGACTTGGGTCATTCCCCGGTCTCAGCGTGTAAAACGACCGACTCACCCTGCATGAGGGAGTCGCCAACAGCAGGCACCGTAAAAACCACCAAACCCCAACCCTCCAACCGCACAGCAAAGCCCATCCCATGGAGATGTGCTGCGGCTTCCCTCATCGATTGACCCACAAGGTCCGGAATAACTCTCATCACCTTCTCGGTCTCAACAGCGATCAGGGGAAGGTTCACCACGTCGGGCGGTTGACCGGATTCAAGGAGTCCACGAGGTCTGACTGTATCACCATTTCTAGAGAGGCTGGTGCGATCCAAGGTGCTGGTCTGCGCGGCCAACACGCGTTCCAGCACCGAGCGGGTAACCGGCGCCGCGGTCTGTCCCCCGTACGTTCCAGTCGGGTCCGTCATTTTCACAACCATAACGATCTGGGGATCATCGGCTGGAAACAAAGAGGCAAAACTCGCGTTATAAGCACCCGTTACGTAGCTGCCATCCTCCCCAACTCGTCGAGTTGTCCCTGTTTTGCCCGCCACCTCGTAGCTGGCCAGAGCTGCGGGAGAACCTCGGTAGACAACACCGCGCAACATCTGCCGGAGAATCTCAGCGGTCTCCGATGAAACAGCTTGCCTAACGGGCTCGGGCGCGTGCGTCCACGTAACTTCACCGCCAGCAGTTCGAATAGTTTTTATCAAGGTAGGCCGCAGCAGTAATCCGTCGTTGGCAATGGCACTATAGGCAGATGCAATCTGAAGCGGAGTCGCGGAAAATTCATATCCCATCGCGATGCTGGCACTACTAAAGCCGCTCCATTCGCGAGGCAGTCTCAAGATCCCTCTTGATTCGGATGGGAACTCAAGCCCCGTAGGTGTCCCAAAGCCAAAGTTGCGAAGCATCTGGTATTGTTGATTCGCCTCCAGCTTCCGCGTGAACTTGATAATGCCGATGTTAGACGAATTTTCGATCACATCAGCCAGAGTCGCCCATTCAACTTCATGAACGTCGCTGACCGTTCGACCTCCAAACTCATACGTCCCTTCCTCACCCCAGACCGAATCGGTAAGAGACACCAAACCGTGCTCAAGCAGGGCGGCTGCAGCAAAGAGCTTCGCCGTTGAGCCAGGTTCGTAGGGATGGGTGAGAGCGGTTAGACCCGGCGTGCCAGCAGAATCGGTAGACGCCAGCGCCAGGATTTCCCCTGTGTGCGGATTCATCACCACCACGTCCCCGCCGATAGCTTCGTATTCGGCCACAGCTTCAACCAGAGCTGCCTCGACTATTTCCTGCAACTCCGCATCAATAGTGAGGAACACATCCATTCCCGGACTGGGAAAGGCATCCAGGCGACCGGGAGATTGGAAACGTCGGCCCCGTTGGTCACGCAACACAACCGCGCTACCCGGTACGCCCGTGAGTATCGAATCCAACATCCTCTCCACACCCGACGCGGGATTACCGCCGAAAGGGGACCGCCCGAGCAACACACGCGCAAGATCCGGGTCCGGGTAGAACCTCGACAGCTCGCCTTCAGGGTGAACCCCGGGGATCTCCCTGATCGGTTGGACCTGAATTGTTTTGAAAGGTCCGTGGAAATAAGCGTATTGCGGTAACGCCAATCGGGAACGCAACCCAGCTAATTCCAATCCAAGGTTTTCTGCCAGCCTCCTGATATCTTCGTCTATGTCGGCCTGACTGCGACCGTTCGAGGTATCAGATATTTCGTTCGGAGCGATACCGAGGTGGAAGTTCTCCTCCGTCAGGGCTAGCGGCACGCCGTTGCGGTCGTAGATGCCCCCGCGGGAAGCCGGAAGCTCGATCCTTTCCGTGCGTTGAGCCCGGGCCGACTCAGTGTACTTGTCGCCCCGTACCACCTGCAGTTGAGCCGAACGACCCCATACCAACAGGAAGCCCAACCCCAACGCAACGTGAACCGCCGAAATCCTAACCTGTGTTTTCTCAACCATCCTATCGGGGCCCGGTCGGTAAATCGAGAAATATTATTTCACTGTCGACAGGAAACCTCAACCCGATCCCTTCAGCCCGGGGTCCTATGGACGTTCGGCCGAGCGCTGCTCTGATGCGAGCCAGTTGGACCGCTCGTTCCGCCTCAAGACCGATGCGGACAACTTTGAGTGAATCGTTGTTGCCGGCAACTCCGAGAGCCGAAGTTTGGCGCTGTACCACGGTAGCCATAGTGCCCAGCACAAACACGAGCCATAATCCGACCCAGTATCTTCCTTTTCTCATTTGTCGCGTTTGCGAAACCCCCTCAACTTGGCGCTCCGGGCTCTCGGGTTTACCTCACACTCCTCCGGGGAGGCCGTGACCGGCTTCCTGGTGATTCGTTCTCCGAGTGCCTCTCCCCGGCAGCTACAAATCGGAATAGTTGGTGGACAAACACACCTGCTGGCCCACTCGGCAAAAGTGTGCTTCACGATCCGGTCTTCGCCACTGTGATAACTAATCACGGCCAGTATACCACCCGGCTGCAGAGCCTCCAATAGCCTGGGCAGTGATTCGGCGAGTTGAAAAAGCTCCGAATTCACCTCGATTCTCACAGCCTGAAAAAGTCGAGCAAATTCAGGCGGACCGGAACGGGGCCCCAACGTGGCTCGTATAGCTCCTACAAGGTCGTCGGACGTTTTGAATGCAGCGCGCGCCCTGCGTCGAACCACCGTTCGAGCCAGCGCTCTGGCCTTGCGTTCATCACCGTAGTCACGAAAGACTCGTTCCAGGTCAGACTCGGCGTAAGAATTTAACACAGTCGATGCATCAAGCTCAGCCGTTTCATCCATACGCATGTCCAGCCGAACCTTTTCGCGGAAAGAAAAGCCTCGTTCATCAGAATCCAGATGCCACGACGAAACGCCAAGGTCCATCAAAACGAAGTCCGGGCCAAAGTGAGAGATCTGCTCCATTGCACCCGGAGAGTCAAAGGTACCCTGGTAGAGTTCGGCCGAGTCTCCAAGTCGCTGACGAGCGACCTCCAGCGCGTCGCGATCACGATCAATACCCAGAACGGACACCCCCATACCCGTGAAAGCCGCAGCGTGTCCACCACCGCCGACAGTGCAGTCAACCACGCAACTCTTGTCTTGCGCCATTGAGCATATCTCTTTCAAAAGTACGGGGGCGTGCTCGAAATCGGACATTCTATAAGGTAATGCCTACCATGTCGGGGGACTAAACAAAAAAACGCCCCACCACAAAATGTGATGGAGCGTTTTTCCGTTCAATCCAACATACGGGGCTGACGGGGATCGAACCCGCGACCTCCGGTGTGACAGACCGGCACTCTAACCAGCTGAGCTACAACCCCTAAAAGAGCAGCGCAATCTATGCGCAAGCTCTCAGCTATTCAAGGTGCTAACTACAGAATGCACCCTTGAGCTGGGGAATGCGCTCTTCCCACTGTTGATAGATACCCAAAAACCTTTCAGACGAGGGTTCATGAACCATGCGTCCAAGGGTTAAAGCGGCAACCGCCCGAGTCCATTCTCTTTCGAGAGTATCAACCGCAGAACAGCTTTCAGCATCCACGGCAGCGCCGTCCAACGTCGCCACTCGAGTGTACAGGCTGAGCCCCAGATAGAAACTTGCCTGCGTCACAATCTGATCATTCGCGGCAGCGTACAAGATTCCCTTGTCAAGCCATTCCACAGCAAGGTCAGGCAATCCTCCTCTGTAGAACTCCACCGCTTTCTGGAAATACATAAGGCCGACGTTCACCCCAACGCTTGGATCCCTTTCCAACGTCTCTTGCAGGAGCGTGTCAGTAAGGGCGATGGCGCTACTATCAAGTTCGACCAAAGAGTCAATGACGATCCAATCGACGGAAATTCGCGCGGCGGCCAAAGTGGGGCGCATATCCGCCGTATCGAGAGCCGCAATCCTTCTATAGGCCGACAGAGCCTCTGGCAACTGGCCTGAGTCGTTCAGAGCTTGCGCCCTGGCTCTCCAAAGCGGTAACGCATCAGGCATGGCGTCAACAGCGATTCCCGACCACTGCAACAACGCCGCCGTATCAGAAACAGCCTGCGCTGCACCGAATAGCTGCTGGTAGAACTCAGCATCCTGGTGAGTGGTGGAGTCAGCCTCGTAAATCATTCCCAGCGTTTCAAGGACGCAATCCCAGCGTTCATCAATGACGCAGATTTCAGCCTTCATGTTCAGGCCAATCATGTTGGTCGGGTCGCGGTCAATGGCATATTGGATCAGATCCAGGGCCTTCTGGTATTCGGCCTGCCTCTGGTACATAATCGCTACACCGAAACGCTGATCCATGTCATTCGGATTCGCGTTGACCTGGCGGACAAACGCCTCGGCGGCTGCGAGCGTGTCGCCACGTTGAATATATGACTGTCCGAGTCGCTGCCATATTCTGGCGTTCAGGGTATCGCCCCTGACCACTCTTTCAAGTGCATCGATAATGGAGTCAATCGAGCCGCCCTCAGCTTCGTAAACAGTCGAAAGGCAGGTGGCAGCAGATGGATGATTCGGATAGCTCTCGAATACATCCGCTGCACGCCCTTTGGCTGAGTTGTAATCCTGGCCATCCCGATCATCGTAACAACGGCGGGCGTTGTTGGCTGCATCCATTTGCGGGGCAAGCGAATCGACCACCAGATCCGCAAAAGACCGTGCATCCTGATTGGCCTCACCAACCACCGTGGTCCAACCCGACACGCCGGACCTACCGGTGTCGACCATCCTAATAGTGGTGGCCGGCGCACCGTTTTCGCGCCTGAGATCCCAGATGAAATAGGCTTCCGCATTCAAGAACGTCGCCATCTGACCGACCATGATATCGTCGAGCGAAGCATCGCATTCAAAACCTGATACTTCCATGGCTTCGCAGATGCGGTCAGTCTGGAACGTGTCAATTCTGCGACGGAATCGGAAATCCATCCTGTTCCTGACCCTGTCGCCCAATTGGACGGCATAAGCCGCATCGGACGAAGCAGCGGGTGTCGGATTCAGGACAAGGATCTCCTTGTCAGAATGGCCGCGGCTGCGCTGGCGTTGGGCTTCAACGGTTCCGGCCTGGACGGTCATCATTAAGCCAATGGCTATAATAGTATGTTTCATGAGCATAATTGATCGCAGGTGAGCATCTCCAAGTACTCCGACCCTAATCAGGCCAGAAAAGTTCCTCAAATCACAGCAAAAACCATGGGCGAAGAGGGATTCGAACCCCCGACATCCTGCGTGTAAAGCAGGCGCTCTGGACCAGCTGAGCTATTCGCCCGTAAAGAATATTTTAGAGAACGAGTCCCAGCGGGAAGAAAACACAATACCCCAGGACCAGTAAAATGGGGGCAAGTGTCATGCTACCCCCTGCCAACAATGCGTAACCCACCCCGAGACATAAGAGGGCAGCGCCAAGAAGCGCAATATTGGTCTTGCTAAACCTAAGTTGGGTTGTTGAATCAGTGTTCTCTGACATAGTCGCTTACGATAATCCCCGTCCAAACCTCAGTCAAGTTCGTCTCTGTCTTCAGGCATTTCCCATCCCTGATCCAGATCCGCCCTCCTTACATCATCTCTACGCCGCCTTTTAAGCCACAAGGCCCCTACACCACCACCAACGACGATCCAGAATACACCAAAGGACGTAAACAGTGACAACCAACCATATCGCTGGTCAATTCTCTTCATCCACGATTCTTCAAACTGATCCAGCGTAGTTAGAAACGTAGATCTCAGCGCAGCATCAAGATTCCCGGTTTCCCTGTAGGCGTCCAGCAATCGTCTCATGCCGTTTTCGCCGTCAACATCGTTCAGCTGGGCGAGCACAGTTGAGGCAAGGGCGTACGCTGAGCTGGCTCGGGTTCGGCCCTCACGCAACTGTCGGCTCAACTCAGAAAAATTGGGCACCTTGCCGACGACCAGAGCCAGATTGACCCGCAATACTTCCATTCGCCCCCATTCCCCTGCCGCCCACACCGCATAGCCCTCGCTGAACCAGAGGGGAGGGTGCGGAATATTTGAGTGCAGTGCGAGATGAGCCATTTCATGTGGCAACACTTCCAGGGGGCGTTCATCCAATCGAAGGACGAGAGTGTTTGATGCGGGAAACGCACCCGCTGCCCCCCATTCAGGGAGGCGTCCGTTCGTCAGAGAATCGAAAATCGCCCGATTGGGAGCCAGAAGTACCGTTACTGTGTCATCGAACGGTTGGGAAAGGCCAGGCCAGTCCCGCATTTGATCCGCCGCTGCAGCAACGCTGCGCGCCAACTGCTCGTTGCTCCAGAAAACGACCTTTACGCGCCCGGACTCGACTAGTTGTGGTTCCTGGGTTAAAGACGCGAGGAATAAAAAAAACGCTAGCGTGGCGGTTCCCCACCCTGCTCAACCAAATCCAGGAGTTCGTTACACTTGACCCCCCAGGGGTTGAACTTGTTCACCGCGTAGCCGGCGCGCCACGTTTCCTTAGCGTCTTCCCGGCGATCACAGAACCACTGGGCACGCCCCTTGTCGTAGTAAGCCTCCAGGAGGTTGGGACCCAGAGCGAGAGTTTTGTCAAAGAATGTCTCCGCATCCTCAAACATTTCCCTCTCCAAATAAACCAGCCCCAGATAGTAGTGGGCGTAGAGAGTAGCTTTGACATCGTTATTGAGCCTGATCGCTTTCGACAGATGTTCGATGGCCTCGCCAAAGATTTTCTTCTTGAGACAGATATAACCGACATTGATTCTGGCCAGCGAATTGGCCGGCTCTTTCATAAGCACCTGTTGAAAGGTCTCCAGGGAGTCGTCGTAGTCCTCGTTGAGCATCTGCGCCCAGCCCAACAGCCCTTCTGATTGCGTATCGCCAGGGGCCAGTTTTATGGCTTTTTCCAACGCTTGAATCGCACCGGGGTAATCTCCCAGGGAGATGAGACTCCAGCCCTTTTCGATAAATGTGGAGGCTCCGATGTGATCCTGGTGAACCGAGGGCATTGCTCCCGTAAACTGAGGGGTGGTCGCTCCCGCCTGGCTCTGTGAGATCTCCTTGTACCGGTCGACGAGGACCCGAATGTCTTCTTTTAACTCACCGAGACCGGTGATAGCAGCGTCTACCGTTTTGAAAAGGCTGACGATACCTTTCTTTACTTCATCCCGATCGGCGCCGGTAGGGTTCGCATCAAGTTTGCCCAGGAGCTCGTCGTATTCTTTTCTGAGCGGATCTATAATCGGATTATCCATGCTCTTCTACTCCGTTTTCGCAGGTGCGGCGAGTGGTGCTCCCACAGCGGCGTGATTAACCCAGCGCATCAATCGTATCCAGGTTAGTGCGTGCCAGTTCGTGACTGGGATTAATCTCCAACGCACGCCTCCAAAACGCTGCGGCTTCGTCGGGTTTCGACCTCTTGTAGGCAATGTTACCGAGCTTGAAGTAAACGTCATCGCCTAACTCGGGTTGGTGTTTCACTGCAAGGTTGTACGAATTCCACGCGTCATCGAATCGTCCGTTTCGATATGAGAGATCGCCAAGGTTTTTGTGGAGCTGGGGGACCGAGGGCTCCTTCTGGGATGCCTCGGTCAGCAACTCCTCCGCCCTGGCAACGTCTCCGGTCAATTCCAGAACAACAGCAAGATTGTTCTTTAACACAACGTTGTCGGGATAGTGTTCCAGGCCTTCCTCCAACAACGATCTGGTCGTATCGAAATCCTGTTGGCTTCCGGACGCTAGAGAACGGGCCCAGTACCAGATCGCCGGAGGAGTCTGCCCGTTTTCCAGCTCGCGCGCGCGGTCCAACCGTCCTGCGGCAACGTCGTATTTACCGTTGCGAAGCGCAGCGATCGCCCAACCGGTCATTATGCGCGTGTCGTCCCGATCTTCGCCAACCGCAGCCTCATAGGTTGGCTCCGCAGACTCGGCATCGGAACGTTCCAAGGCGAGTGCTAAATTGTTGAGTACTCCGGGTTTTCCACCCAGAAGCTCGGCCGCAATTTTCAACTGGTGTGCAGCCTCTTCCCAGTTGGCCTGTTTCAGAGCTATCAACCCCAGCATAGAGTACGCGGTGCCCGAACCCGGTTCGAGGTCGGCAACTCGCCGGAATTCCCGCTGCGACTCTTCGAACATTCCAGTCCTGTAGAACGCGAACCCCAGATTTCGATGTTCATCAATTTGGGCTGATCCGCTGTGCCTCTTTCGAGCCGGCTGGGAGCTGGATCGGTGTACAAACCCGGCCGACATGAGTCCATAGAGAGCCTTTCCGACTTCGAATTCGCCAAGCGCCGAGTCTTCAATCAATTGAGCAACGTCGCGGGAATCATCTATCAACTCCAACAGACGGTTCTGCTCCTCGGTCAATTCCGCGTCGCTCGAATCAAGACGCTCCTGATCAAGCGCCACCACTACGTCAAACGAAGGAATTTTCTTTTCGATTAACGCCCACTCGTCGACTCGTCTCGCGCCCTCAAGGAGAAGAGACTCCGGGTTTATCATGACATGGAACACATCGTCATCCGGCACCACATCGGCTTCGAAATGGAACGTCCCCTCGCTCCAGGTGAACAGGAAATACACGGCCTCCTCGATCTGGACACGCATGTACCGATCCAGCTCCCCCCTGTCGAGAGACCCTTGATCCACGAGGATTTCCCCCAGTCTCTTGTCGCGGTCATCGGACTGACTGTTGATGGCCGACTCAAGTTGCTCTACCGAGATGCGACCCTCTTTGACAAGCGTATCACCCAGCCGATCCCGTCGATTGACGATCTGGGCATACGTAATCAACCCGTTATCCAGATAAATAGATCCAAAGTTCGAGCGGTCCGTGAGGGACAATCTCCCGGTCTTCTGTCCCAGTGACAGAAGCTGAATGACGTCGGGAAGTGAGGCTTCCCTGAGGCTACCCTTGATCGCCATCAGTTCAGGTCCTCAATGAGGCGGTCGGCCAGTTCGGGCCAATACCAGATCATTTTTTCCGTACTTCTGATCCCAACTCCCGGCGAAACCATTATTCCGCTGGCACGCACTCCGAGGGACGAGCGACGACGACCGGAGGTGACACCTTCAAGCACCTGGCGGGCGAAAGCCGGCGTCAACTCTTCCTCTTCGCGGGCAGCCTCGTCCAGAACCCGTTTGGTTTGCGATTGTATTTCGCGAAGCGATGCTACGTGTCTGTCGGCGAGGTAGTCAAGAAGGTCCCGTGACGGGTCAACTCCGGCGCGCATAAAGTGAGAGTGAATCAGCTCAAGTCGCAAATCTCTACCGGGGGATTCGAGGATCACCTCAGCCCCATTTTCAACCAACGCCTGAGACGCCGGATCAAGTCCTTCAAAACCCTCCGTCGACCCGCTCCATGACACCACGACCTGTGTCCCGGCATCAATTGCCTGGCGGAGGATTTCGCTCACCGCTTTGGCCTCGACCTGTCCGTTTAGGAGTTGAAAATCATCGAGGAAAAGCGCCGACAACCTCAGGTACCGATGGCGCCATATTTCCCGGGCACTACCGTGGACCCTTTCGGCTTCCCGAACAAGGTCGTGCGTTGAGAAGCAACAGACGTCAGAAGCACCTAATTCAGCAGCCTTGTTTGCCAGCGCGTGAAGCAGGTGGCTCTTCCCAACCCCCAGCGGGCCCCTGATCACAAGCGGATTTCTCTCCTGCGTCGGAGAGGTCACGGCAGACGTTGCTGCAGCCACCGCCTCTTGATTGGAGTCGGCGACGACAAGAGTTGCAAAAGACCAATCCGGCGTCGGGCCCGGGAGGTCCAACGAACCAAACAGGTCCAGTTCTGCCACAAGAGCTTCAGCCTCACCAATGTCACCCGGATTGAAGAACGCTGTCGGCAGCTTGTCGTGTGCCACCTTGTTGGCGGTTTTGTCCTGAAGTTCGAGAAGTTGTCGTACGCCAGCCTCGTATTTCCCCATTACATCTTTGATCGACGCCGATCCCGGATTGCGAGCGGCCTCCTCCAACATCCCCGTGTCGAATCCCTGCCCACCCCAAATCCTTATTGCGTCTTTTAATTTTTGGCCCCAGGACTCGATTTGGGTCGAAAGTGCGGACGCGACATCATCGAAAAAATGCGAGAATTCATCCTGATGAATTGATTCCCTGGAGGGCTCTTCGCGAAACGGGGCTGAGAAACGACCGTGAACAACTTCCGACGCAACCCGTGCATCGAGCGGGCCTTCACTGATTTCCTGAAACGCGATGAGCCTTTGGAGTTGAGAGAATACTTCTCGCAGATCACCTAGATCGGGGTCAGACAGAACGTCGATGGCATCATCGCTCAACGTAGTGTTACGCCCCTGCAGCTTGCTTTCAATGATCCTGCGACGCTCCCCCTGGTCGGGGAAAGCGATGTCTACGACCAAACCGCTGTTAAGCACCTCAACCAGTTTGTGATCGATATCTTCCATCGCAGTCGGTTGCTCGCTTCCAGCCAACACAACCTGGTGGGAAGCCCCTCTAATCTGCTGAACCACCGAGAGCAATTCGCCCTGGACCTCTGCCCGTCCCTGCACCATCTGCACGTCATCGATCAGTATCAGGTCAACGTCAGCGAAGCGATTTCGGAACGCGCCTATTTCCCCTGCCGCCTGCGCAGCTCGATATGCTTCCTCAAAGGACCCGATCGTCAAATACTCGACGGTCGGCCCCTCAACGCGGCTCAATGCCAGGTTGCCCACCGCCATCAACAGGTGGGTTTTCCCGACGCTGGTCCCGCCGTACACATAAAGAGGGTTGTACGATGTTCCCGGAGAACGTACCACTGCCTTGCCGGCGGCAACGGCAAGTTGGTTAAAATCTCCCGGGACCAGCGTATCGAAAACGAAAGTCGGGTTGAGCCTAACCGTCACCCCGGAGCCTCCTCGCCCAACCGACGTAGCACCAATTCCGAAACGCCTTTCAGCGACTCAAATACTCCTTCGCCTGCGATGGCGTTGGCCTTAAAACTCGGAACCTCTCGAAAATTCAGAGTCTCGTCCAATTCTTCTTTGGACAAGATCAGATCTGATGGGAGGTCCTGTTTGTTGTATTGGATCACCATGGGGAGGGTCCGGATATCAACGCCCTCGGCCAGCAGGTTCTCCTGCAGATTCCGCATGCTTTCCAGGTTTTCGTCCAGCTGCCGCGCCTGACTGTCGGCAACAAATACGATCCCGTCCGCTCCGTTAAGAACCAATTTCCTGGTCGCGTTGTAATAAATCTGCCCGGGTACAGTATAAAGCTGGAAACGCGTCGAAAAACCCGAGATAGTACCCAATTCGATGGGGAGGAAATCAAAGAAAAGGGTACGCTCAGTGGTTGTGGCGAGCGATACCATCTTGCCTTTTCGATCAGTTGGGACCTGTGAATGGACGTACAAGAGGTTCGTTGTCTTACCCGACCGGCCCGGCCCGTAGTAAACAATTTTGCACGTGATTTCTTTGTTCGTGAAATTTACAAGCGACATGGCTTATTTCCGTCCAAAAAGCGCAGCGAGGTTGTCGTTAAGCTCGCGCTCGAAGTCTTCGGCGAGTATCACCCTTCTGGTCTCGGGCGCAGGACACGAGGACGTTATCTCTTCTACCAGGTCCTCAAAGAACAACTGAACCAAACCCGCAGACGAGCCGGAGCCATAGACTGCGAGGATTACATATTTGCCACGGGGAGTGTCGAATTCAGCGAGAAAAATCCCCTGGCCCGGCCCCCGATTATTAATTTTGACGTACCCCACTTCACCGATCATCTGAGTCATCAATGATGTAGAGGCCACCACTCCAGCCCCCAGGGCTGCAGCAGCCATGACGTCAATTGATCTGGTGAACCCGTACTGAGCCACTACCTGACCGGAGGTCGTCGTCAACAGCGAAAGGCGTGCTCCCGATTCCCTGACGAAGTTTGCAAGCGGCGCCTCAGCCCATTGTTCAACGGCTCTGACTCCCGTCATTGCCTGACCAGTATCTTGTTTAGTTCTATTTTGACCAACCCGATGTTGAGGTCCAATTCGCCGATTACCGCCAGGATGGTACCGCAAGATCCGGGAAGGGCAATAAGCACGCCGTTCTCGGCCTGCAGTTGCACAAAATCTGGAGGCCCGTGCCCGGCGGCCTTCGTAGTGTGTGACACGCGGCGATACATACTTGCAGCCAGTGCGGCCACCGCGTTGACCCGAATGCCGCCGAGAATTGATTCGGCGATCACAAGGCCATCCTCCGCATCAAGAACGACTGCGCCAACGACACCTCTAATACCTGTCACGCGTCCGAGGAGACGATCGAAGTTAATCGACACGGCTGTCATCCATCCAATCTTTTGCAGTCTTGGCGGCGGATTCGGCTCGCATTTCCACTTCCGCCGGGCGAACTCCGGGCCCACCCATTAGCACCAGCGTCGAGTCATCGGTGGGCTTTGAGATATGCAGGCAGCCGTTACCGCTTTCGGTAGTGATCCATATCCAATTACCGAGTTTCAACATCCGTGCGGACCGAGCTGCTTCGTCCGATACGCCGACCAGGTAAGCCGCAACCTCCTCGGAGACATCCCGCCCATCAGTTACTAACCCGCCGGTCAAAGGTCGCCCGCGAGAATCAGCCAACATCATGTCGCCGGCACCCCGGGGCGCCGCCGAGGCCGCGGTCTCTTCGGACTCAAGTTCTTTGCGGATTCGCGAATAGGCCTGACGGACTTGCTGGTCCATCGGCGCAATCGACAACGCCATTTCGAGATGTTCCAGGGCCTCATCGAGTTGACCGCCCTTGTAAAACAGGTAACCAAGCCCTTTTCTTGCCCCTACGTCCCGAGGCTCGGTCTCAACGACTTCAGACCACTCGCGGAACGCATCGCGAAGTTTACCGCGATCCAAAAGGACCTCTCCGTACAGCGAACGGGCCTCTACGTGCCCGGGATGTCGCGCGACTCCCCCAGCCAGAACCCTCTCCGCACCGGTCAGGTCCCCAATTTTTCGCAACAAAGCTCCCAGCTCCACGAAACAGAGACTGACGGGGTTATTCGCCAATTCGTCAGCAAGGATCCTAATGCGATCGTTCAATTATCATCTCGCAGCAAAGAGTTCGATTTTCGCGCCGAAGAAACAGCCTTTTCGACCCATTCAACTTCGCCCGGTTCATCTGCCGTAAAGCTACTTGTTGCCAACCAACGTTCCAACCATCGAAGAGACTCCGAATGCTTGCCCTGTATCGCCAATGCTTCTCCAAGCTCCCTGTGCGCGGGCCCCAGAAGAGGATCGCGTCGCAACGCATCGCGGAAATCGTTCTCCGCTTCGGGGTTTCTCTTCATTTCACGAAGCAGGCGTCCCCTCACCAAATATAGGATCGCATTTTCCGGTCGCTCCTCAATCGCATTCGTCGCCAGTTCCAGCGCATGCTCTAGCCCGCCGGACGCGGAAAAATCTTCGATGCGTTGGATGGTCCTCTCGATATCGCCAATCGAATCGTCGCGAGCCTCTCCGGCTCTTTCGAAATTGATCATTCCTGCGCCCTCCAGGCCCACCACAACGCGAGCAACCTCGAACGCGGTTCGTCCCAACCGGTCGGCGATCCGGTCCAGGTCGGTCCACCCATCAATTTCGGCCAGCACTTCCCACTCTCCGGGGAATAAATCAAGACGAATATCCTCATGCTGACTCATCGCCGCAAAACGTGGCACGACCGAACCGTCAGGGACCTGAGTCTTTATCCCCGACCATTCCTCAACGCGGCGAGCGCCGTCCAGAAGCAGCGCGTCGGTTGTAATCCGTATGTCCGAGTCCCAACCATGCTCCGGCAGGTCCCCTTCCGAAAAGGAGAACCAACCCTCCCGCCAACCAAGCATCTCAAAAACGACCTCTTCGACCTGCTGACGAACCTGTCGCTCAATGTCACTGGGGACAATGGCGCCGATTCCCACAAGGATCGCTCCAAACTTGCGCGCATCCCCTTCGTATTGCCTGCGTCGAGCTTCGTCGAATTCCGCAGAAGTTATGCGGCCGCTGGCGACCAGAAGCTCGCCTAGGCGATGGGGATTGCTTTTGAGTTCGGCGAACACGACCGCGCCGGACTTGAGGTGTACCACACCGGAATTTTTCCTGATATCCGAGTTGACCTCCAGCACTCCGGTCTTCTTGCTAAGATCAAGAAGTTGGAACACGTCGTGAATGCCCATCTCCCGAAGTGGCCCTTCAATAGCCATCGGACCCTCCCTGGTAGAGAGGGTCCATCAGCCTCCGGGCCCTGAGAATGTGTTTACGCGCTTCGGCGGTAAGTTCATTGTCTTCGTTCATCGCCGATAACTTTTCCCACTCTTCAATGGCAGAGGAATAGTTGCGCATGCGCGCGTAGGCGAAACCGGAAAGGTATCGAGCGGCCACGTTTCGAGAGTCCCTGGTAAGAACATTCTGGAAGGCTAATAGGGCCGGTTCATCGCGGCCCGATTCCAGCAACGATTGCCCGAGCGACAACAGCGCTTCCAGGTCTGACGGCTGGAAGATTAGAAGATCTACCAGCACGTTCACCGCGGAATTAAATTCCCCACGCCCTCTGTAGAGGCGAGCCAGCGCGATAGCCGCACCGCCATGCCCGCGGGTAATTTCGAGAACTCTCTTGTAACAACCTTCGGCCCGCGCCAGGTTCTCCTGTGCCTCTTCAACCTCGCCAAGCGTAAACCACGCGTCGACATCGCTTTCATTCATTCGCACGATCGACTGGAGGGCGATTCCTGCTCTGATCCAATCGCCTGCACCGAACGCGATCCGGCCCTCCAGACGTTCGACCTCAACCTGGTCGTCTGCGAGGTCGCGGGCCTGTTCAAGAGCCCTGTAGCCCGCCCTCGGATTGTCCACTCCAGCGTAGCCCTCGGCGAGCAACAAAAAGATCGCTGCGGTTCGGTGACCGGCAGAGATCAACACCTTCGCCCGTTCCAGAGCGACATCAAAATCCTTCATGGCAATCAGGGCTTTGATCTCGCCCACCCTGATATCGACATCGTCCGGAGCCCGTTCCAACGCATCCCGGTAACGCTCCAGAGCCTCGCCAAAAAGCCCGCGAGACGTGAGCAGCTCTGCGGCCAGCGCATGAGCGGCTGCATTGTCTGTGCCTCTGGCGATTGCGCGGTTGACTTCCGCGTGTGCTTGTTCGAAAAGCCCTTTGTCGTAATAGTCCCGTGCCAGGGCCAGCGGATCAGCCCCCGATTCTTCTCCCCGGGGCTGCTCAAGCTGCCTGAAGATTGAATCCACAGTTTCCTGGTCAACCTTAAACACGCCGCTGGCTGCCAGACCCTTCGCGGTGGACAGGACCGGCTCGAGCGGCAATTCGGTTCCCCCTACCTCCAACTCAAGGACCAACCTATAATCGGCCGATGAGTAATAGGGGCTAATCTCCTGGGCCCGCGATACTGCTCTCAAGGCCTCGGTGTACTCTCCCATTTCAGACAGAGCAAAACTGAGGTTGTAGTGCGCTTGAGCACTTTCCGGATCGGTCTCAACGGCACGCAGGAAAGCGTTGCGAGCATCTGAGAGCCGTTCAATTCTCACAAGTAGTAGTCCGATCCCAATCCACGCTTCTACGCATTTGGAGTTGCGGGCCAATACGTTCCGATAGAGCCCGAAGGCCTGCTCAATCGCACCCGTCTTGGTGAAGAACAACGCCAGGTTCAGAGCCGGTACTTCAGCACGTGGATCCCGCACTACCGCGGTTTGGAGGAGTTCCCGGGCGCCGTCGAAGTCTCCCTGGTGCAACATGGTAATAGCAAGGTTGTTCAGGATCGTCGGCGCGGTGGGATCATATCGCAACGCTTCTCGGAAAGCCCTCCGTGCCTCAGCCACCTCACCCAACTGATACAGGCACGCGCCCAGCTCGGTCAGCAAAGCGGAATCAGCCGCATACTTCCTGGTCAGCTCACCAAGGCGCTTGATCGCGACATCGAACTGTCCTGCAAGAATAGCGGTTTCGGCCAGGCCCCGACCGGAGGCCTTTCCATCTTCTAAGCGATAGCGCTGGAATCTCGCAGAAGCCTCTTCATAATATCCTTTTTGAGCGTAGGTCATCGCTAACTCAAGTTTTGCCTGCAACCGCTCCCCGGGGAGCGGGACCGCACCCTCGTGTACAGAGAGTGGACTGAGGCCGCCGAGGGAAAGATTCGGCTCATGGCGTCCCAGAAGTGGGTTCAACTGCAACGCACGGCGTTGATGGACCTGGGCCTGTTGGAGATGACCCAGATCTCCCATGATGAACGACATCAAGGTGTGGGCTTCCGGGCTTTCAGGATTGTGGTCAACGGAACGTTGGAGAAGCCTCCGGGCTCCTTCCCACATGCCCTGATTGTAAAGAGCCTGAGCAAGTTCTAACTGTATTACGCCGGAATCGGGATCCAGCTTCGCCGCTCTCCGAAGAGTGTCGGCGGCGTCCGCCGGGCGACCGCATTTAATCTGAGCTCGAGCCAGGAGCATCATGGCGGGCAAATCTTCCGCCAGTTGCCCGAGCAGTATTTCAAGTTCACTGGTGGCGTTCAGGTATTGGCCAGATCGGTAGTAGGCCAGCGCCAGGGACCGCCTCAATTCGACCCGACCGGGACGGCTTCTGAGCGCCTCTCGTAACTCCGTAACCCGCTGATCGTAGATTCCAGAATCCCGGGCGACTCCAAGCAAATTGTCCTCAGCGACGCGCATTCTAGGATCCAACTCCAGCGCCAGTTCCAACTGCGAAATAGCTTCCGGAATCAACCCTTTGCGGACGTAGAAGACTCCCAGGTTATTGTGCGCGCCCGGGTCCGCGTGGTCGATTCGGGCAGCAAAGGAGCGAAAGAGCTCTCGCTCGGGCGCCTTGGTTAGAGTGGCGTCCATACCGTTAATCCAATTGGAGAGCGGCGAGTATTGCACGCAACGCCGGGCGGTCGGGAAGGAAGATGTAGTGGCCAGCGAGGCCATCGACCGATTCTTCGAAAACAAATCTGGTAGTAATGCAAACGACTATCTCGCTGGCACCCGATACCGTGCGGAGCGCCGTATCCAGAATCTCCGCAGAGTCACCGACTGCGAGAAGCGGTACTGACGGCATCGACATCACGCCGAGAAAATCGGAGAGTGCGTTCAGGTATGCTGAAGCGACAACGTTGCCTGCCTCTTCGATGCTCGACCGTTCCATCAGGTTCAATTCCCCGGAGGATTCCGACTTCTTACCCAACAGAATTTCGCTCAACTTCACGGCATTTGATTCAGGAAGGACGAAAAGGGCATGCCCGGTGATGTCTCCCATCACGCGCAGGCTCACGACAGCCACCACCTGTCCATCCAATTGAAGGATGCCAGCTATTTCGGAAACATCTACGATGGACGCCGCAGGCACGTCTATCATTACGCGGCGTCCGGTCATTTTCGCCAGGGCCGTGGTGGCGTGCCCGGCTCCGATGGTGCCTACCTCCCGAAGAGCGTCGAGCCTGATCCGATCGTGGCGGGACGGTTCAGGCGTTGAAGCTTGGGCCACTCCTCCTACCCGAGAGCTCGCTGAGCAGCCTCAACAACACGCGACTGTTGGAAAGGCTTGACTACGAAATCCCTTGCACCGGCCTCTATGGCCTCCACCATCAAGGCCTGCTGCCCCATGGCACTGCACATGACAATCCGCGCCTCGGGATCCACTTTGATGATCTCCCTGACGGCTTCAATCCCTCCCATGTCGGGCATAACGATGTCCATGGTGACAAGTGAAGGACGTAACCTTGAATACATTTCAACCGCCTCAAGGCCATTCCCCGCCTCACCAACCACCTCAAGACCTCCCGCTGTGAGGATCTTCTTCAACGTGTTACGCATGAACACTGCGTCATCACAAATAAGCACTGTATCGGCCACAACAAACTCCCTGTTCCTCGGCTCACCGAGATTTTACCCGAAAAACCCCAAATACTCCAGAGGGTTAGTGCGTTCAGCAAGACTCGAATCCTCCGCCGCGCACGCAAGAATTCCGCGAAGATCTGCAGGCAGGTCAACCCGAAGATCCAGTTGTTCTCCCGTGTCAGGGTGTTTCAGCCGCAGCGACGCGGAGTGAAGCACCTGTCGACGGGCAACCTTATCTATTCTCTTGGCAAGAACCGCCCACTTTCCCGAGATACGCCGAGCACCACCACCACTGTACACTGGATCTCCAACCACCGGATGTCCAATGTGAGCCAGATGCACTCTGATCTGATGCGTTCGCCCGGTCCCTAACTTTACTCTGACAAGATCGCAAGCGTTGAAGCGCGCTATCGGTGTAACGTGCGTGAGGGCGTCCCGTCCGGTTGCGATCACCATCATCCGTTTTCGATCCCCAGGGTGTCGGCCCAGTGGCGCGTCGATTTCAACCGGCTCATCCAGATGGCCCCAGATAAGAGCAGCATAGTGCCTCTCTATCTTCCTGGCTGCGATATCACGCGCCAGCACCTGGTGGCT
Organism: Gemmatimonadota bacterium; assembly: GCA_029262195.1. Taxonomy (GTDB): domain Bacteria; phylum Gemmatimonadota; class Gemmatimonadetes; order Gemmatimonadales; family GWC2-71-9; genus B16T1B5. The sequence goes on from JAJCZX010000027.1 coordinate 92,141, forward strand.
TTTGTCGTTCTTGGCCACAATCATCAGCCCGGACGTATCCTTGTCCAGGCGATGTACGATACCAGGCCTCCCGTGGGCCCCCTCGGAAAGAGACGAACCGCGGGCCACCAGAGCGTTTAAAAGGGTGTCATCCCAGTGCCCGGGAGCCGGATGTACCACCAGGTCGGCTGGTTTGTTAATCACCAACAGGTGTTCGTCTTCGTGAACGACGTCTAATTCTAGATTGTAACGAGCGAGTTGGCGGGGCGGCTCCGTTTCCGGGAAATCGACTTCAACAACTTCCTTGCGGGTCAGTTTGTGAGATCGTTTGACCGCTGTGCCGTTCACTTTTACCCCGCCGGTCGCAACTATTCGGGCGGCCTGACTGCGGGATAACACCATTTGGTCAGAGAGGAAACTGTCTATTCTTTCGGTTGTTTCCGGGAGAACGGAAAACTGTACGGGAAGCATGCGACTCAGGTGGTTTCTGGAGCCGTTTGTTTTCCCTCTTGCCATAGAACAATGGCCAGTGCAACTGCGCCGCAGGTCACTGCCATATCAGCGACATTAAAGGTCGGCCACCGGGTACTGCCGATACCGACGTCGATAAAATCGACCACTCCTCTCGAGCTGGTGATCCTGTCGATGAGATTCCCAACGGCACCACCGCATATCAGGCCAAGCGCGATCATGCGGAGTCGATCGGTTGGCAAAGTGTTCTTGACCATTACACCAAGAATAACCAGCGCAACGAGAGCCAGGGCCATAAAGACCCATCGCGAATGCTCGCCGACATTGATTCCAAACGCCGCGCCAGGATTGTAGACCAACTGCAGAGTGAACCAATCCCCGAATATAGGCCGGGGAAACCTGGTCAAGTTTGCCTCTGCGATTCGTTTGGTGATGAAATCGGACGCTACGATCGCCGCAACTACGCTCGCAAACGCGGCTCTACTCAACGCCGTCCTCTTCCTTCGCTTTGCATTCTATGCAGAGCCGGGCGTGTGGGAGGGCATCAAGACGTTCATAGCCAACATCGTTACCACATTCGTGGCAGATCCCAAATTTGTCGGGTGTCTCATAGAGGCGGCGCAAGGCTTCGTTGACGTGCCAGAGATACCGACCCTCTTTGGAAGCAAATAGAAACTGCTTCTCACGTTCCATGGCGTCGGTGCCCTGGTCAGCCATGTGGAAGGAATAGGAAGCTGCACTATCGGAATCTTTTTGATTTCCGGTGAAGGCTTCGCTGTAGCGGGCGAGATCCCGCATTGCACGATCGCGCTCCTCCTGGAGCCTGCTTTCAATGTGTTTGGTCTGCTTTTTGTTCATCTTACTCCACGTTGATCCTCCCTTAACGGTCGGACCCAGCACTTCTTTTTAAGGAAAAAGTTACCTCAATACCATCGATTTCGGCTGTTTCGATGAAATCCGGTTCGGCAACCGGAGTCGTTTCCATTCGTACAGCCAGGGTCTCCCCCGCGATAAACTCCGCGAACTTTCGCGAGGCCACCTCAACTTCTTGGGGTCCCAAGATACCCAACTCGATGCGAGTAGTGTAGTCGTAACCCGCTTCCTTGCGAAAACGCTGGATTCTGTTCACCAGCTCTCTCGCCAATCCCTCGTGACGGAGTTCGTCCGACAACGCGGGGTCAATGGCGACCACAAATTGGCCCTCACTTTGAACCAACCAGTCGGTTTTTACGTCTCTTTCGACCACGATGTCTTCGGGCCGGTAAGTGAAAACCGTGCCAGAATCGTCCACTTCAACGTTCGATCCACCCTCAAGCTCCCTGAGTTGGTCGGGACTTAGCAGCGCGGCCGCTTTCGCTGCCATGGGCGTTTCTTTGCCATAAACCTTCCCCAGAGTACGGAAATTCGGTTTGGCCCGCAACTCAACCAGATCGGCGTCGGACCGTACAAGTTCAACCTCTTTGACGTTCACTTCTTTGCGAAGCAATTCGGAGAAAAGGTTGAAATCTACCTGTGAAACCGGGGACGACATGGCGACCTTCATCCGGGCCACCGGTTGCCGAACTCGCAACGCCGCTTTTTCTCTGGCCGCGCGAGCCAGCGAGGCAAATCGGCGGACCGCATCCACGGCGCGTTCTAATTCGGGCACCGAACATCCCTCTTCCTTTGGAAACTCAGAAAGGTGTACCGATTCGCCTGTCAGGTTTCGGTGGATCTCGTCGGTTAGAAATGGTGCAGCTGGAGCCAGCAACCTGCTGACCGTTACGAGGGCATCGAAGAGAGTGGTCAATGCCGCAGGGTCAGCCTTACTACCTGGCGCCCAGAACCGATTGCGATTGATGCGTATATACCAATTGGACAGATCGTTGTCACAGAAGTTCATGATCGCTCGAATCCCATTGGTGACTTCGTAGCCACCCCACGCCACATGAACCTCTTTGACCAGCGCGTCCAGTTTCCCACGCAACCATCGGTCAATTGGGAGCAACTCGGCTTCTGATACGCGATTGTCGGGTGTCCAGGATTCAGCGTACAAGGCTAAGAATCCGTAACTGTTCTTAAGGCGGTTTAGAAAACCGATCGCCACCTCAGGGATCGCTGCCCTGTCGAACCGCTTCGGGAGCCAGGCCTGACTGGATGCCAGCAGGTACAATCGCACCGCGTCAGCTCCAAATTCTCCGACGGCTTCCCACGGATCAACGCCGTTACCCAAACGTTTCGACATTTTGCGCCCATCGGCGTCCAGCACTAACTCGTTTACTATAAGATGTTTATAGGCTGGCCGGTCGAAGGCAGTTGTCGCTATAGCCAAAAGCGAATAGAACCAACCTCTGGTCTGGTCAATCCCTTCGCAGATATAGTCCGCCGGGAAATTTCGCTCGAACTTTTCTTTGTTTTCGAAAGGATAGTGCCACTGGGCATAGGGCATCGATCCCGAGTCAAACCAGGCGTCGATAACCTCGGACACGCGCTTCATCGTAGCGCCACAATCCGGGCAGTCGAACTGGTATTCATCTATAAAAGGTTTGTGAGGATCGAAGTCGGGGGGCAGAGGTTGGCCATTTAGAGAGGCCAATTCCTCGAAGGACCCCACCACTTGATGGTGTTTTTCAGCCCCGTCACAGATCCACACGGGGAGCGGTGTTCCCCAATAACGGTCACGTGACAGAGCCCAATCGATGTTGTTGTCCAACCATTCGCCAAAGCGTCCAGTGCCGACCTCGGGTGGATGCCAGTCAATCCCCTTATTGAACTCCACCATTCGATCTTTGACCGCGGTGGTTCGCACAAACCAGGAATCCCTGGCGTAATAGATCAACGGAGAATCACAGCGCCAGCAAAAGGGATAGGTATGGTGGTAGCCTGCCGGGTCGTATCTCCCGAATAGTTTGCCAGACGCGGCAAGTTTTTCGGCAATCGGCGCATTAGCTTCAAAAACGGTCTTCCCGTTTATCTCGTCCCATTTAGTGTTTTCAAAACGGCCTGCCTCGTCAACCGCTATGAAGAACGACAGTTTGTGTTTCATCACGAGAGCGTAATCGTCAGCCCCGTACGCAGGAGCGATGTGCACGAGCCCCGTGCCCTCTTCGTTCGTCACAAAATCAGCGCCATGAACGACGAATGCTTCGCCCTCAACCGCCACCGCATCGACCAATTGCTCGTACCGCAGACCCACCAGCTCAGAGCCACTGTATTTCCTTACGGTTTCAAACTCTGCAAGAGTTTTGCCACCGGTCGCGCCCGGCACAACACGATGTTGTGCAATCGTCTCCTCAACAATTATGTGCCTGCCGTCAATGTCGAGTTCGAGATATGTCAGTTTGGGATTAACGGCAACAGCAACATTGGACGGCAATGTCCACGGAGTGGTCGTCCACACCAGTAAATGACGTTGACGCTCAGCATTTTCATCTTCAACAACCCGCATCAGGACATAGATCGAGGGACTCTCGTGATCGGCGTAGCCCAGGGAAAGCTCATGACTCGAAAGGGCTGTGCCACACCGGATGCAGTATGGAAGCACTTTGTGCCCCTGGAACAGCAGGTCTTTTTCGTAGAGGCGTTTTAACAACCACCATACGGTTTCAACGTACGAGTTCGTGTAAGTCGCGTAGGCGTTGTCGTAATCAAGCCAGTAGCCAATTCGCTCAGAAAGGTTTTCCCAATCCTCGCGATAGCGGAAAACGCTTTCTCTACAGCGTTTATTGAACTCAGCGACACCAAATTTTTCGATGTCGTCTTTACCGCTCAAATTGAGTTGTTTTTCAACTTCAATTTCCACAGGGAGGCCGTGCGTGTCCCAGCCGGCGATTCGGGTCACGGAACGCCCCTGCATAGACTGGTAGCGACAGATCAAATCTTTCAGAGTCCGGGCAAACACATGATGGATTCCCGGTTTCCCGTTGGCGGTGGGGGGACCCTCAAAAAACACAAACGGCTCACCGTCCTCAGTGGCCTTTAACGTTTGCGCGAACAACCTTTCATCGGTCCACCGTTTTAGAACGGCTGACTCGAGAGAATCCGCAGAATCGCTGTTTAACTGTTTGAAACTCATCGGGACATTTTTTCCAGCACGCCCGACACCAACTGAGTCAGACTCGGCTCCGCTTCAGTTGCGGTAGCTATAATTTCGTTTATGTCCGCCGGCTTGAGGGCATCGGGAAGACAAGCATCCGTGATAATCGAAATGCCGAGTACTTTCATTCCTCCGTGGACCGCCACGATCACTTCCGGGACCGTGGACATACCAACCACATCAGCGCCCATCGTCCGGAGGAATCTGTACTCGGCTCCAGTCTCAAGATTGGGTCCGGTAACAGCCACATAGACTCCCTCGCGAACAAGGATTTTTCGCTCGCGTGCCACATCCATCGCCAGCTGGCGAAGATCGGGATCATAGGGAGCAGACATGTCGGGAAAACGCGGCCCCAGCGACTCGTCATTAACTCCAACCAGCGGATTGTCACCAAGCATATTGATGTGGTCGGAAATGATTACCAAATTGCCCGGAGCCCACAAAGGATTCATCCCGCCACACGCGTTTGAGACGATAAGAGATCCAGCACCGAGTGCCTTCATCACCCTAACGGGAAAAGTGATCTGGCGCATCGTGTAACCTTCGTAGGCGTGGAAACGCCCCTGCATTGCCACCACCTTTCGTCCGCCCAGAGTCCCGAAGAGGAGGCGACCCGAATGGGACTCAACTGTGGAAAGCGGAAAGCCTGGGATTTCTCCGTACTCTACCGAAGATTCGACCTTTATTTCTTCGGCAAGGGCGCCGAGGCCCGTTCCCAGAATGATCGCGACTTCGGGTTCCAGCGCGGTTTTCGTTCGTATGTGATTCACCGCCGCCGCGATAGACGCAACACTGTGGAGGTCATTGGTCATTGTCGGTCTCTTCTTCTTCCTCAAATTCGTCCACTCGGTCATCGACCACCGGGGGTCTTCCATCCAATTCGAATTCCGAAATGGCATCGACCTCAGACATCTGTCGATCGAGCAGGCGCCTGAACGATGCTACGTAGGTTCCGAATTGCCGTTGCACCGTTTCAAGATCTCGTTGGATAGCTGCTTCAGCAGTACGGGCTCGCTCCACAATTTTGTCAGCTTCGACCTCGGCTTCACGAATTACCAGCTCGGCCTCTTTGGTTGCCGCTTCTTCCATCTGAGCCTTCAGGGCCTGAGCCGCGACGAGGGCTTCATTCATAGCCTTTTCTCTCTCGCGAAACGCCTTCAGTTGCTCACGGAACCCGACTAAACGCTCCTCTAACTGCACCTTTTCCCGCTGGTGTCGCTCGAGTTCTCCGGCCAAACGTTCTTTGAAGTCTTCCACTTCCGGAGTGGCGTAACCCATCATCGTTTTTCTAAACTCCTGGGCCCTGACATCGACCGGAGTCAACTCAAACTCTTCATTCATTACGGACGTCCTCCGAACAACCTGGTTCCCAGTCGAACCATGGTCGCCCCTTCTTTTACTGCGAGTTCAAAATCTCCAGACATGCCCATTGAAAGTTCGGGCAAGTCCAGATCCTTGCTCAAATTTTCCCGCAACACACGGGCGTCCTCAAAAACACGCCGCACAACCGACTCGTCCTCCGTAAACGGCGCCATCGTCATCAAGCCCCTGAGGCTGAGGTTATCGAGTTCCCCAATCGCGTGGGCAACCTCGTCAGCCTCCGGTTTTGACACGCCTGACTTTTGCGTCTCCCCTGCCAAATTTACCTGCAACAAAATTTCCAGGGTCTGCCCCGGGCGTTGCTTACCCATTTCTGCATCCAGAGCCCGAGCCAACTTCAACGAGTCGACCGAATGCACGATCCCGAAAGCCCCCGGCACCTTCCGCGCCTTGTTCGACTGTAGATGACCGATCAGGTGCCATCGCACCGGCTCGTCGCTGGCGGTCTCCCTTTTTTCGAGGGCCTCCTGAATGCGATTTTCCCCAATGTCAGCCAGACCGGCGCGGGCCGCCGCGTGGATCGCCTGCACCGGGTGCCCTTTGGTAACGGCAACAATGGTTACCGGGTCCGATATACCGGACCCGATCCGAGCCCGCTCAATGCGTTCCCGAACATCGGCGAGGTTATCCTTTAAATGGGGAAAATCCATAGCCGTTAAAACTAGCTATGGTTGCGGACTCCACCAACCTGCCGAAAAGGGGACGGAGGTCCCCCTACCTGGCTGTCGAATCAGTGACGGCTGTATCTGCTGTCAGAGCCGTATCGCCAAACAGCGTTACTCCCGCCTCCAGCTCCAACCCACGCCGCAAACCCGCCAAATCAGGGCTGGGCGCCAACAGGTAGGCGAGGTCGAAATTCTCCAGCGCCCTTTCAGTGTCTCCTGCAGACATATATGCGGAACCAAGCGTCAAGAGGGGGATGCTCAGGTTTGTCGCGATGTTTCTTTCGGTCGGATTCAGCTTCAGGGTGTCTTCTTCAAAAAGCGTGGAATAGCGATACACATCCCAGGCCAGCATCTGGGTACGTTCAAGATTGGTCGGCACGCCCAACAAACCGGGAACTAAATCTGCACTGTCGGGCACAGACTGCACGTTCAACTTCACAGCCAACCCTTCCTGAGTCATGTACTGGTGCAGGTTCATCCAACTGCCGCTACCCGCTGTAATCGAGAAATAAATCGGACGGGTCCGCCAGTTGTCCATGATAAGCTTCAACGTCAATACGTTGTTGTTGTATAGTTCGAAACCTGCGGGCAAAGTGGCATCAATCACGCCCGGGTTGAACCGAACCGGATTTTGCAGGACCTGGGGAGCAAGAGTGCGAATCTCCTGGTCGGTCCAATTGTGGAGCGGACCGGGAACTTCTGACGGAGCCAGGTCAGCGTACCAAGGTGCCTGAGCCGGATCAAACTCTCTGATCGGATTGTCCCTCAACTGTCTGATGTACCACTCCGTGTTTCCAAGAGAGAGATTCACTACGGAAACATCAGGCCTTATCCCGGCAACCTCCTGAGCGTACCAGAGCGGGAACGTGTCGTTATCGCCGTTAGTGAACACGATGCCATAGGGTTCAACTGTCTGCAAAAGATCGTAGGCGAAATCCTTGGCGAGAGTAGCCTCGGGTCCGTGAGCCCTGCTGGCCGCTTTGAAATTGAGCACGAACGGCAACAGAGCGATGAGAAAAATGGCAGACGGACCGGCAAACCCTACTTTCTCCGGCTTTTCGCTGCGGTCACGGATCATGGTTGTGAGCTTACTGAAAAGCCCCGCCAGTCCGATTCCAGCAAAAAGGCCCCAGACCTGGAACGACACAGTAAAGAAATAGTCGCGCTCCCTCACCTCATGCATCGCAGCACCCTGGAACTGGTCCCAACCCAGGGAGAACCCCGGTTTGAAGTTCATATACCCGACGAGGCCCGGGCCAGTGGCCAGGAACAACAGGAGCAGGAGCCAGAAAACCGACCGGTCTTTCTCTCGCAAAACACCGGCGCCGTAGATACCCAGAGATGTAAACAGGAGCGTAAACGGCATCCTAATACCGGCAAAAACAGGCTGGGTCGCAGCGAGACCGTTCGACCACTGCCAATCGTAGTACTGGAGATATTGCAGAATCTGCAACCAGATTACGCTCAACGACCGGCCGTCATTCAAGGGATGACTACCCGAGTAAATCGGATTGTCCCACGGTGCCCGCGGCGGATATTGCTCGCGGCGGATAACCGACAACAGGCCTTCCCACGTCGATGGATCAGCTTCGTTGATGAAGGGCTGGAGGCCCGCTCTAATGTAGAGGAAGTAATACGTCGAAACCCCCACAAACGAGATGAAGAGCGCCATCGCCGCGAAGCGCCAACCACCGGTCATGGTTGCAAAGCCCGCCGCCACGACGAAAACAACTGCGGCAATCGAAAAGAGGGTCGGGCTGCCGAGGCCAACTCCAATCAAAAGAGCCCACGTACCGGCCATCACTGACCACTGCGCAAACTCAATTTTGCGACCTGCGTCGTCTTCGGCCGGTTCTGTTCGAATCACGTGCAGCAAATAGCCCAGTATGGCCGGGCCGACCAGAAGTGCGAGCAGGTGATTCCCAACCGAAAAAGCCTGGAGATAGATAACCAACAGCAAAAGGTGTGATGCGCGGGTGGTTCCCCTATAACGTCTCCAGAGCCACCCCAGCCAGCACATCGCCGCAATTGAGAACGCTGAGACCATGTAAACCTCAGTCTCATTCGAATTCTGCCAGACCGTGAAGGCAAATGCTGCGCAAGCGACCGCAGCGCCCGCGCCGCCGTAGACATAAAGCCTCTCCAGACCTCCGTCTTTACCTTTAGAATCGCTTCGCAGGGTCTGGGCAATCAGTAGAAAGAACAACCCCGCACCGCTTGCGCTGAAAACGGCCGTCATAAGGTTGGTACGATAAGCGTATTCGCCGATCTGAACTATATCGGCCCAGACATGGGCGAGAAGAACAAAAACAGGCGTCCCAGGAGGATGCGGCACCCCGAGGATTTTCGAGGCCGCAATAAACTCCCCCGCATCCCAGAAGGTAACCGTGGGTGCCAGCGTCCATACATATCCAATAAGCACCACTGCAAAGGCTGCCAGGGCCGCCATATAGGTCTGCCTGGCGACGATTGGCGTCGATTCTGTTTCGTTCCGCATATTTACCGTTTTGTGTGTTACCAACTAGACAGGCGGTTGTTCAAAGGCTTGAAGCCTCGCTAGGATCGGCGGCGGGCGCAAGTTCTTCTTTTTCCGCTCCTTCCATTAGTTCCCGAACCTGTTTTGGCGTGACATCCCGATGAAATACACCGTGAAGGGCTATTGTGATCTGCGCGGTCTCTTCTGAAACGACGATTACAATTGCATCAGTTTCTTCAGAGAGCCCGAGCGCCGCCCGATGGCGGGTGCCCAGCGATTTATCCGTTACCTGGGATTGAGTCAGAGGAAGCACGCAGCCGGCTCCGATTACGTTATCTCCCCGAATCAGAACTGCTCCGTCGTGAAGGGGCGAATATGGTGTAAAAATTGTAGTCAAAAGGTCGGCGGATACGGTAGCGTGTATTTCGGTTCCTGACTCCACAAAAACAGAGAGAGAAACTTCCCGCTCGATAGCGATGATGGCCCCCGTCCCTCTGCGGGAGAGTCGTTCTGCCGCGTCAGCCACCGCGTCAGCCACTGCGCTCCGGGAGTCGCCCGCGAGGAATTGGATCGCCCGAGAACGGCCGAGCTTAGCGAGAATCGCCCGCAATTCCGGCTGAAATACAACAATTGCGGCGAAAACGCCGTAGGTGAAAACGAAGCCGAGCAGCGTTGTAATCATGTTAAAATTGAGCTGCACTGCGACCATATAGATCAAACCAATCGACACCAGGCCAAGCAAAATCTGGAACGCCCGGGTGCCAACGAGAAACATGAGCACGCGATAAAAAAACCACGCAACAATCATGATTTCGAGCAGGTCCAGCCAGCCAGGTATCAGGTAACGAAATTGTTCGAACTGCATCAGTCGTTGATTGCCTTGGTCAGTTTCAGGGCGGCGACCGTTTCCGGCACCGAGTGTACCCTAAATAACCTCGCGCCCATCGTATGCGCCACCGCGCAGACCGTAGCGGTGTCGTCATCGCGTTCATCCACAACGTGACCGGTCACATGTCCCAGAAACCTTTTGCGCGACGGCCCAACCATTATCGGTAATCCAAACACCTGCAACGCTGACAGATTGCGCAACAACTCAAGATTGTCTTCGGGACGCTTCGCGAACCCCAGACCAGGATCAATTACAATATTGGAGTCCGGCACCTCCGCCACACGGGCCCGAGCCACCGACTCGTCCAACTCGGTAAGTACTTCTCGCAAAACGTCGTCGTACTCGGCATGCTCGTAACTTGCCATGTCGGTTAACTCGCCGCGGGAATGCATCAAGATCAAACCAGCCCCCCTTTCCGCACACACCTTTGCGATTTGCGGGTCAAGCCGCAAGCCTGAAACGTCGTTTATAGCCCACGCACCCGCTTCAATTGATCGCCCGGCAGTTTCCGAATTTACCGTATCGATGCTAACAGGAAGATCCGAAAAACGACCCACGAGAGCTTCGAGCACGGGACCGATTCGATCCCATTCCTGATCCGCAGTGAGTCGTTGGTCAACTCCGGGCCGGGTTGATTCGCCCCCGATATCAACCATTCCCACTCCAGCTTCAACCATTTCCTCAACACGGGAAACAGCACCGCCAATTCCGTCAACGGTTCCACCGTCACTGAAGGAGTCAGGGGTGAGGTTCAAAATCCCAACGACAAGCGGATCCTGGAGAGGGATTCCTCCGCGAGCGGTTTCCCACCTCACCGGGGGTTCGAAGGAAGTTCTAATAAAACCAGCCAGGGCAACGCGGACTTCGGTTGCCAGGCCCGAGCGACGCGGCATCACCATTCCACCCATGCGGGCGGCGGACGAGGCGAGTATAACCCAACCATCTCCTGAAAGAGCCTCGACGTTGTTCTTTCGGGCCTCTACGAGGGTCTGGTGGACGCCATCTTCAGATAGGTCTCGGATTATACAGCCTATGGGCCTGAGGCCCGCGGAGGCCGCTTCAGCCTCCACGGAATTCAAGGCAAGTTTTTCAAGCGACGAAACCACCGCCGACGTATTGGACCGGGTCAGCGGTGTTAGAATCACGCTCCGGCTGGCTCAGCTCCCGGCGAACCCAGGAAACCTCCATCAGCCTTAGGCTTAGGCTTCAGCGCTGCGGAATCACCAATCGTGGGATCGTCGAGCGAAGCGGCCGGGGCCTTGGGCGGAAGTTCGCCACCGTCCTTGACAATAAGAATCTCATCGCGATCCAGGGTTTCCCTTTCCAGCAGGGCCGCAGCCATCGCGTGAAGTACGTCGACATTCTGCTTAAGTATCGTCTCGGCCTTCTCGTAGGCCTCGTTGATGATCCGCCGTACCTCGGAGTCAACAAGTTCGGCCGTTTTTTCGGACACTTCGAGGTGTTGGCTAACATCTCGACCCAGGAAAATCTGGTGCTCTCGCTCCCCTACAGCCACCGGCCCAACAGCGTCACTCATTCCGAATTGGGTTACCATCCGGCGCGCCATCGCAGTGGCCTGGTGAATATCCTGGGACGCCCCCGTGGTAACTTTTTCATCACCAAAGATTATTTCTTCGGCTACGCGCCCACCGAACGTCATTGCGAGGCGACCGTGAATGTACTCTTTGGTGTGATTGTGCCGGTCTTCTTCCGGTAGCGAAAAGGTAAGACCCAGGGCTCTTCCCCGTGGAATAATGGTGACCTTGTGCACCGGATCCTGACCGGGAATAAACACGCTAACGAGCGCGTGTCCCGCTTCATGATAGGCGGTGAGCTTTCGCTCTTCCTCAGTCAAAACAAGGCTGTGACGTTCAACACCGAGCATCACTTTGTCTTTGGCGTCTTCGAAATCTGCATGATCTACCCGCTGTTTGTTGCGACGGGCAGCAAGCAGGGCCGATTCGTTGACTATGTTGGCCAGATCGGCTCCAGCCAAGCCGGGGGTTGCCCGAGCCACCAGACCCAATTTCACATCGTCGGCCAACGGAATCTTGCGGCAATGGACCTTGAGGATCATCTCGCGACCGCGTACATCAGGCATATCGACAACGATCTGCCTGTCAAACCGTCCGGGGCGAAGAAGAGCCGGATCCAGAACATCAGGGCGGTTGGTGGCAGCAATCAAGATCACACCCTCGTTGGATTCGAAACCATCCATTTCAACCAGTAGCTGGTTGAGGGTCTGTTCGCGCTCATCGTGTCCGCCGCCCAAGCCGGCACCGCGATGACGACCAACCGCGTCAATCTCATCGATAAACACCAGACATGGGGCGTGAGCCTTGCCCTGCTCGAAGAGATCCCGTACCCGCGAAGCTCCGACACCTACAAACATCTCGACGAAGTCAGATCCCGACATTGAAAAGAACGGTCTCCCTGCCTCACCAGCCACTGCCTTGGCGAGCAGGGTCTTACCGGTTCCCGGAGGTCCTACGAGCAGAACTCCCTTGGGCAGACGCCCGCCGAGTCTCTGGAATTTTTGAGGATCTTTGAGGAACTCGATGACCTCTTCCAGTTCCACTTTCGCTTCGTCGGCGCCCGCTACGTCGTTAAACGTGATCTTGGGAGTATCGCCCGAAAGGAGCTTTGCCTTCGACCGGCCGAACGCGAAGGCTCTGTTGCCTCCCTGCTGGACCTGACGGAAAAAGAAAATCCAGAGTCCGATGATAATTATCCATGGCAGAAACTGGATTAGTATTGCGCCAATGGATGGTTTGGGTTCTTTGGCGTCAATTGAAATCCCCTTCTCTTCAAGACGCGTCAGAAGGGCCTCCGAATCCTGAATAGGAAGTACCGTCGTGAACTTATCTGCACGGGCACCACCTTCTCTCAGAATCGCCTGAACAAAAGTGCCCTTGACGAACTTGCCGCTGGTGATTTCAACCGACTGAATGTTGTCACGCTCAAGCTGAGTACTGAACTCGGTGTAGGACACCTCGGTGGAGTCCTCCTCGTTCGCATTGAGCATTTGAATGAAAAAGATCGGTACAATGATAATCAGGAGCCAGAAGACAATGTTCTTGCTCAGCGTACCAAAACCCGCCTTTTTCTTCGGCGGTTGTTGATTAATGTCAGCCATCTATTCCTTTAGTGCGACTACGTGGGGCAGGTGGCGGTAGTCCTCCGCCAGGTCAAGACCGTAACCTACCAAAAATTTCTTGGGAGCATCGAACCCCACAAAGCGTGGCTCTCTGTCCAATTTGTTAGCAATTCTTTTGTGCAACAACGTGGCAATCTCAAGACTTCTGGGCTCCCTGGCCTGCAGAAGGTGAATCAGATTGTTCAGCGTATTTCCCGAATCAACGATGTCTTCAACCAACAGTACGTGTCGATTCCCGATATCTGTTTCAGGATCGTACAACAGCCTAACGTTCCCGCTAGAAGTGGTCCCGGACCCGTAGGACGAAGCCACCATGAAATCTACCTGATGTGGACGGGGAATGTTTCGTACCAGGTCACCCAGAAAAATAAAACTCCCTTTCAGCAGGCCCAGCAAAAGGAGGTCGCCATCGGGGTAAGCTTCAGCTATTTCCCGCCCAAGCTCCGCCACCCGCTTCGCGATGGCCCCGGCGTCAAAAATAACTTCAGTTACTTCTGTGCCCTCTTTGAGGGAACGAATCTCAGATTCTACCAGCATCAATCCTCATTGCTTTTGTCCCAGCCGGTGGCACATACAAGCCGCCCCGACAAACACCCGGAACCCACAGAACAGTCTTTCCACGGGTTACAACCGGGTAAACCCATCTATCCATTCGAGAAATACCAGCTTCCATAAACAACCGCCGGACCGGCCGTCCTCCAACTCCTCCCAGAGGAGCCATCCTATCCCCTTCGCGCAGGGATCTAATTGTCGCTGTGCCAGGAGTTACCCAGGTCCACCGAGAACTTCGGTCTATCTTCCCGACAACATCTTCTTTCCATGAAAGCCGCCAACCGGCCCATTCAACGACGCCGCTTCCGGTTTCCCAATCCAACCGTTGCTCGGGTGGCTGCGGGAGTCGCGTTCGGCTGAGAGTGAAGCGGACTCGGTCGAAAACCAACTCGGCCTGACAATTGGAACCGATATCCAACGAATGACCGCTAGTTCCCCGGGCGACAAACCGCCGCACCAGAATCGCCTGTTTTGTGCCGAAAACGACGCCAATCTCCCTGGCAAGAGCCTTAAGAAGGGCCTCGCACAGCAATTTATCATAGCTTTGCAGGGGACCCCTAGCAACCTCAACGTACTTCGGGGAAACGACCAAATCCAACTGGGGAATCCTCAGCGTTTCGGCCCACGCCGTCCGGTCATCCCGGGCGTGCCTGGCGAGTTGATGAATCCGGCCGGCGGCGGGCTCGCCCAACCGCTGCGAGATCAGTGGCAATAACTCGTGCCGAACCCAATTTCGATCGTGCCGCAAAACCGAATTGCTCGGGTCGGTGACGACCGATTCGGATAAGCCGCGACAGGCGACCCAGCTCTCAATCTCCGCCCGGTCGAAGGTGAGAATCGGCCGCACCGTATTCCCCTTTGTTTCGTCCATCCCTGCCAAACCGGCCACCCCGCTGCCGTTCAACACGCGCAACATCACGGTTTCGGCCTGATCGTCAGCCTGGTGGCCAGTAATCAGGTAACGGGCTCCCGTCTCTTCCATCATAGAATCAAGGGCCCTCAGTCTCTCGGTCCGAGCCTCCGTTTCGGTCCAATTCTTGGTAAGCGTCACGTTGCGGTGGACCAACTCAAGGCCGGTTTCCGCAACCAACTTCCGCACAGCGTTCTCGGCCATGTCAGCCCACTGGCCCGTGCCATGGTTCACGTGAGCCACAACGATCTGCAAGCCCAGAGAATCCTTGGACGTTAACATCAGGTCGAGAAGAGCAACGGAATCAACCCCACCACTGACAGAAACGAGAGCCGTGCCCCGATCCGGAAAAAGGCGCTTTTCGACCGCGTTCTTTAGGAACCGACTGGCGAGGGACTCAGAATTCATAGAAGAAAGAAAACACCATACCGTGTGGAAAACCTACTTGTCGCGGTTTTCGACATTTTTTCTGGCTTCTGCCAGGTAGCCACCCTCAAGTCCAAGAAGGGGAGAGAGTTTCCGCATAAGGTAGGTCTCGTGTTTTGCAACCTCACCGTCGGCGTAAACTAGCCCCCAGAGTGCCTCAGCAAGAACCATCTTTTGTCCCAAATCGTAACTTTCCGAAATTAACCGCGTGAATTGGAACAGGTCCACTGAGGCTGTCCTTTCTTTCTCCGCAAGCTTGAGAAGCTCGTCGACTTTCTCTGCCGGCAGGTCGAAATGCCGTCGTAACACACCTTCGATATGGCCACGCTCCGACGGGCTGAACTCATCGTCGGCATGAGCGATCTCAAGCATCAAAGCGCAAGCCGCGATTTCCACGCTCATGGACACCGTCCCTGATTTCGACTCTACCGCAGCACCGCTGATTTCCTTCTCAAAGAACGATTTAATCGCATTCAGCATGTTGCATCCATTCGTTTTGGGTCGAGTCGAGGTTGAGGACAAGTGGTTCTGGTGTTTACCGTATTACCTCGAATTTTGTTGCATTCGGAAACAATTTTGAAGTTTGTGATTACTCACTTTATTTCTACGAAAACCGTAAGTTACATAGTGGAAACGATTTAAGTCTGCGCTGGCCTGCGGCCCCTTGACCAAACCGGCACAGTGATCTATTGTATCGGTACACCAACACATTAATGGAAAGCGAATGTTCGACCAACTGGACTCCAGGAGCCCGACTCCACTTTACGAACAAATAGCCGCGCGGATCAGAGTAGCAGTCGCTTCCGAAGACCTTGAGCCGGGAATGGCCCTTCCTTCGGTAAGAGGGTTGGCCTCCCAGCTGCGGGTGAATCCGGCCACGGTGGTTCAGGCGTACCGCGATCTGGAATCGGACGGTTTCGTCACAAGGCGCCACGGCTCGGGCACCTACGTCAACGAAATGCCGAATCAACTCAAGGGAAAAGAGCTGTCTGAAAGATCAATGAAGCTAATTGAGCACTTACTCTCGGATGCAGCTCGGCTTGGGATTTCGACCCAGGAACTCGCCGAGGCGTTTGAGAAGCAGGTTGGTGAAACAAGGGTGGGAGAAACAAATGAGTAATGAGATTGAGTTTCGCGACGTCAATTATCGAACAAGTAAGACTTTTTCGATAAAGAGTTTGGATTTGAATGTTCCCAAGGGATCCCTGTACGGATTTCTTGGGCCCAACGGATCCGGCAAATCAACGACCATCAAACTACTTACGGGCATGCTCCGGCCGAAATCCGGATCGATTCGGGTTTGCGGGTTTGATGTGCCCGGTGACACGCCTCGGATGCTCCAGTTCACGGGCTACGTCCCGGAACGACCGCACGTTTTCCCGTCTTTCCGAATCGATGAGGCGCTGGCGTTCCACGCCGCGTTCTACCCGTCGTGGGATTCGGACTGGGCAGACGACATGCTCGACAAGTTCAGATTGGATCCAAAGCAAAAAATCGCGGCTTTGTCCAAGGGTGAAACAGGTAAGCTATTGATACTAATGGCTTTATCTCAACGCCCTCAGTTATTGGTCCTGGACGAACCTACGGATGGACTGGACCCGGTAGCCCGGAGGGATGTTCTCACCGCGATGCTTGACTATGTGTCGGAAACTCAAGCCACTGTTTTCATATCCAGCCATCTGGTGCACGAGTTGGAACGCATTTGTGATTGGGTGGGAGTGATGGACGACGGATGCCTGGTGGCCGAATTGCCGATGCAAGCTTTCAAGAACGGGATCAAACGCCTCAGGGTCGGCGATGCGCCAAACATTGAAGGCGAAACCCCTTTCGTCTTGCTAAACAGAAAACCCCACGACGGGGTGGTACCAGGAGAAACCTGGATTGTCAGAGGCTGGCAAAAAGACATGCGGAACTACTTCGACACGGTCGGCGCAACTCTGAAAGACGTGATTGACCTGGACCTCGAAGAAGGCTTCGTCGAACTACTTAACTCTGCACGGGAGGAGACGGATCGTGTTTAAGCAAATCCTTTACGCTCATTGGAAGGCATCTCATTTGGTTTTACTGCCGCTCACACTGGCAGCTTTCGCATTGCCAATGTACTCGGCCAGTCATTTTTCAGTCACCGACTTCGATGTTTCTTCCGGATTTTTCCCGGCCCTCGCGATCGTCGCAGGTTTTGCGATGGCCGCAACCGCCTGGCAGTGGGACCAACAGGGCAAGCAGATATACGCCATGTCATTGCCAATTCATGGCTGGGAATATGCTCTCCTTCGGATGGCCGCCGGTTCGGTAGCGTTGATGGTGCCGGTCGCCGCCTTATGGCTCGGATCCTCGGCGAGTGCCATCGCGGCGTCTCCCCCTGCTGGAGTGGTCGCATATCCACATTCTTTGAGCTTGCGGTTCTTGAACGCCTCTGTTGTGGCCTACGCCGGGTGGTTTGCTCTCTTTTCCGGCAGGCAGAGGCATCAGTTGATATTCGCAGGCGGGGTATTGGCGTTTTTCGTCCTGTCAACGCTTTTGGCGTCTACGTTTGGTATTGTCGATCTCTCTCAGAAATTGCTCGAATTCCTACTTTCATCACCCGGCCCGTTTGAAGTGTTCACCGGGAGCTGGAGGTTACTCGATGTTTAGCCTGAAATTGAGTCAATTTAGAATTCCTGGTTTTTTGCTGCTGTTTGCAACTACAGCCAGCAGTCAGAGCCTGGATGAATTACAGCACAGGTTGTCTGCCCAGCAAGCACGCCTGTCAATAGCTCTTGAGGCGAAACAAATCGCCGATTCGATGAGGCTGGAAAACTCACCAGTTTCGACATTCAAGGTGGGCCCGATTTCGGTCATGTCCGCTGAATCTCAGATTGAGGTTGTCCGATCACTGGTGGAGGAAGTGTGGCAGGATTTCGAGGCGGTGGTCGGACAACCGTTACCAACTTTCCAGTTCGGCTTTTTCTTCGAAAAGAGCGGTCAATCAGGTGAAGCCATTTATATGCCCCCCGAAGGGTGGATGCGACTAAGAGTCGATCCTACGGACAGAAACAGTTCGATGCGCGAAATCCGGAACGCGATAGGCGGTCAGTTAACTCTATCCCTACCGAGTGAACTGCGTGAGTTCATATCAAACGTCCCACTCCCAATCGAACGCTCGCCCAATTGGAGAAAGCTTTATTCGACGATAGTAATGACTCCCTCGATCGCCGCGCGCGATTGCTACCAGGGCGGAAACGAAGCGTGTTGGGCTGCCGTTGGAGCTTCCGCAGAAGGATTCGACTGGCGCACGCTTTATTCAACCACAGACCTGCAAGGTTTGGTGCGAACCCGTTACCAAACGTCGATGGCGCGTGGACCAGGGTGGTACGGAGGAAATTTTGAAGAATTGCGAGCGAAATACGACGATTGCCTCAACTCCCACGAAAGGGGAGGCTGCATCTCGCTTATCGACCGACGAGGCCGTCCAGTCGACACGCCCTTTGGATTCGATATACGAGCCGACCTTTTTCACGTGGCTCTTGAACAGGGGGGTCGGGGTGCCTACCGCCGGGCTCTTGACGCAGACGAGTCCGACATAAAGACGATTCTTGCGGCAGTTTCTGAATTGGACGCCGACGTTTTGATGGAGGAATGGAGGACGAACATTATTGACGAGCGTTCTTCCAGGTCTAGAAACCCTCTCAAGTCCACTGCTCTATCCGGTTTTTGGCTTGGCGTGTTCGGCTTGATCGCAATAAGGAGGGGAAGATGGAGCTAAGGCTAAAGCACTGGGCGTTGATTTCCGCATTAGGGTTTGCTTCAATCGGAGTCGCATCAATGCCGTTTGAGTTCGAGCGAAGAATCCCCTCTACCGAGAGGTCTCAACCGTTTGAAGACAGGATAGTGGAGCAGGTCAAGGGCAGCATACAAACAACTCGAGACCACATTTTCCTGGCCGAACAAGCTATCCGTTTAAGGGAACTCGCCACCGATAATTCGAGTGGGTTGGTTTTTGATTTCAACTTCGAGACGCTTCCGGTTAACGCAGGGGTCCGAATCGCCGAGCAAGTTGAAGATTTCAAAAACCGAATCCAATTCCACGCCACTAGTGACCAAAAAGCTCTGGGAGGTGAACACGCGTTTGGCGGGGTGGGCGTGAGTGTCGTCGACGGGATCAATTGGAGACAGAGCGGAACGGCCATCCAATACTACGAATTCGACATCGGCGGTGAACACCAATGTTTTGCTCAATATACCGGATTTTTCAACTATTTCCTTTCCGACAACGA
This sequence comes from Gemmatimonadota bacterium, assembly GCA_029262195.1. Classification (GTDB taxonomy): domain Bacteria; phylum Gemmatimonadota; class Gemmatimonadetes; order Gemmatimonadales; family GWC2-71-9; genus B16T1B5. The sequence goes on from JAJCZX010000027.1 coordinate 111,377, forward strand.
TCCACTGTCTGAACCGCCTTCCCCGATCGGCGCGTGCTGGGTATCGGCGAAGCACGGGGCTCCCGGACCGTTAATCGGAGAGTGGTTTAGACGATGGGGAGCCGGATTGGCTCAGCCCACACGCGAAAACAAACTGACTGGATCACCTCCAGTAACCGCTTTCGACCTATTCGATGGAATCGCAATGGGGTTGCTCGGCGGTGGCTTTTCTGGATTCAAGGACAAATGCCTGGTCGGCTACAGGCAGGCCTGCGTTATGAATTTCCTGGGCACCCCAAGCAATGAGTTTCTCGGTTTTCGAGGAATTCAGCGAGGAGACTTAAGGCAGTTCGAGATCGAAGGGGGCAGGCATTATACGATGACGGTGTACCGCTACAAGCCTTTTTTCTCGTACGGACGGGAGCTCCTCAACGATCTCGAAACCGAATTCGGCGAAGAGCGTTTTGCCGCATTCTGGAAATCAGACCAACCGGTCGAAGCGGCGTTTGAAACCGCGTTTGGTATCGATGTTGGGGAATGGGTTTACGGCTGGGCAACTGAACGATTGGGTAAACAAAATAGAGGCCCCCGCATGCCATGGACATCATATGTTTGGACTATCGGACTGGCGGTGGTAGCGGCAGGAGCAACCGCGAAGAGGTACAACCTGAAGACTGTCTAGCCGTCAGAATCAGGTGGAGGGAATTGGCTCGCCAATCATCGCGATCACCTTGTCCTTCAGCGTGGCCGGTTTGAACGGTTTCTGAATAAAATCAACCTTGACCCCGCCGAAATGCTCCACGGCGGCGGTCTCGTTGAATCCGCTCATCACCAGCACGCGGGCCGCAGGATCGATTTCCATGATTCGTCGGTAGGCCTCACCTCCGGACATCACCGGCATCGTGAGATCAAGCAATACCGCTCCGACGCGATGGCGATGGTTCTCGAAAGCCTTGACGCCCGCGGCGCCATCTTCGGCGACAATAACATTGTAGCCCATCCGCTCCAGCATAGATTGGACCACCTGACGCACTGTTTCTTCGTCATCAACGATCAGGACGACCTGTTCAGCCGCATCGACCATATCGTCCACATCGGACAGGCCCCCAGTTTTTGGGCGGACTGCGGTGTCAGAGACGCCCGGCAAGAAGACTTTGAAAGAACTGCCTCGACCCGGTCTGCTCCAAACCTTGATGGCGCCCTGGTGACCCCGCACAATTCCAAGAACTGCGGCGAGACCAAGTCCGCGTCCGGTGAACTTGGTGGTAAAGAACGGGTCGAAAACCCTTTCAAGAACCTCCTCGCTCATCCCTTCCCCGCTATCAACCACTTCAAGAAACACGTACTCCCCAGCCGGGAGAGTCTCGTTGGCGGTGGCATCCAGAACCTCACCGTCTGCAACCTCGGTCAAACCGGTACGCACTCTGACGTTTCCAAGTTTGTTGCCAAGTGCGTCGGAGGCGTTGGTGATGAGATTCATGACGACCTGACGCATCTGAGAAACATCGCCCATTACCACGGGTAGGTCTTCAGTAAATTCGTATTCGATTGTCGCTTTCTTACTAAGGGCGGTCGACAACAACGGGGCCATCTCTTCGACCAGCTTCTGCAGACTGAGCCTCTGTATAATGAATTTGCCCCGGCCGGAGTAGGCCAGCATTTGATTGGTAAGCTCAGCCGCCCGCATCGAAGTCGTTTCGATTTGCTCTAACAACTCGCGTGCAGGTGATTCCTCTTCAATTTCCATCAACGCCAGACTCGCGTTGCCCAAAATCCCTACAAGGAGATTGTTAAAGTCATGGGCGATACCTCCAGCAAGGACACCCAGGCTCTCCAGTTTTTGCGCGTTTTGGACCTGAATCGCGACCTGCTCTCTCTGGTCTTTCTCGCGAATCGTCTCCGTAACGTCGTTGAGCGATACCACCACCCCACCCTCCAGTTCGTGCCCGTGATGCCCAACGGGTTGCACATTGACGGACAACCAGGTGATTCGGGAGCCTTCATATCGCAACCCCACCACCACGTTTCGTACCGGAATCCCATCATTGAGGGTTTTTTGGAACGGGAGTGCTGCCTCGTCACACGGCGTACCATCCGGGTGAATTGGCGTCACTCCCCCATCGAACAGTCGGCCCCCGATAAGGCCGTCTTCAGATCGTCGAAGCAACGTCTCCGCTGCATCATTGACGTCGGTTACCTGCCCGGTCGCATCCAAAACAACAACCCCCTCGGCCATGGCTGCGATCACAGAATGGTAACGCCCCTCCGCAGCAACATCTGTCAACCGCCGCTCGACCAGCCGATCCGCAATGTCCAACTTCGCATTCACTGTCATTTCGTCGATGGGTTTGGTCAGATAACCATCAGCCCCCTCATTCACAATCATATTGAGGTCACAGGGGTCAGTGCTCGTCGTCGTTCCAAGGACAACCGCGGTAGCACAACCGGGGGTCTTGCGAACTTCAGCAAGAAATTGAGCAACCAATCCCGATTGATCCCAATCAAGAATCAAAATATCCGGACGAGATGCCCGGCAGGCTCCAAGCGCAGCTTCCGCTTCTGAAAATTCGCGTACTTCGTGGCCTCTGTTTCCGACGATTTTCGAAAGCGTTTCCCGGACGACCGGGTCATTCTCAACCACCCAAACCCTGTGGGGTGATTGTAGGGGCTCATGTGCCGTGTGATTCTCCTATCTTCTTCGCAACTCAGACTACCGCGCGACCATGAAGTCTTGAAGCGTGCTGCTCCTTCGGTTGTTCAATCCGATTCGGTCGCAGAACCCACATCCAGAGTACCTTCGTCACTCCGGACATCGTACTCTTTCTGCAACCTCTCGGGAGCATCTGAGCCCAGGGATCTCAGGAGCCCGCCATAGACTGCGTCGCGAATCTCGAGAAGTTCCATCTCAGGAATCAAGATCTGAGCTTCGCCGTCAAAGTCCTTCTTGAAGTCTTCGTTGACAACATCGTCAATCTTGCAGCCATCCTCCATGATATCGTCGAGTTTGGGGTTTTCATCCAGGACCTGATCAAGCTGCGCGATGAGTCCAATTATCTCAACCGCCAGGCTCCACGTCGTGTCGTCAAGTCGATCCACTTTTTCAACTCCTGGCCGGGGACTGCAGAGGTGTTCGCTCTAAATATGGATGAACTACCCCAACCAAAGCAACGGCACCCCGCAGTCAGTTTCCGAGTAACTGAAATTCGGTGCTTGAAGTGAGCACAATCGGAGTGCCATTGGCGGAGTTGCCCATCCTCACTTCACCCTCAAGTTGAGTAGAGTTCGACAAACGAATCAACCTTCCAGAATCCAGATCAACGACGAACTCGCCGGTCAGCGTCCCGGAAATATCGAGCGCCACCATAACGGGGGCTCCGGATTCAGTATCGCTCCGCTGCGAGACGGTACCCGCGACACCGATAACCGCTATTCGTTCTGCATTGACACTTATGAGTGTGTAGCGAGCCTCGTTCGATGACACCATCGGACCCACGGGCCCGGCAACGGTTTCATTTACCGAACTCGTCCAGCTTTCACCGACCGCGAGCGGTTCAACAGGGAAATTGAGAGACAATCCCTCGAGCATTTGCCCTACCTGGTCTTTGAAACCAGCGGCCGTTGGAGGAACCGTGGCATCGTCCAGCCTGGAATCCACGACCCGGCCCCTTGAATCCACCGTAAGGAAAAGGGTGAGGCCGGTAAGATTGGGCGCGGCCATACCCAATCCGGGCGGTAACGAAAACCGGGAAGAGTCCAACACCGTCCGGATGGTGGCGAGATCACCACTGACTTCGGTAACCGTTTGGGTAAGAACACCTGACTGGCTTACGATCGGTTGCGACGGATCTGCCTGGGGAAGCATGGCCGAAACAACCCAGAATTTCACATCCGCCCGGTAGCGAGAAACCATTCCCTGCTCAGGTTCCAGCCGCAGCGAAACCGTCTGCCCCTTAACCGCAACGACATTTCCCATCGCCACTAGCACAATGGCACCCAAAATCCTTGCTTTCATCAAAAACCTTTCAATTTGTTTGACTCCACCGCTACCAATTCGTGGGATCGTCTATTTGCCTGTCGACCCACCTGAGGTGCCACGGTTCATAGGATACTCGGCGACGGACGTGTCGTTCCAAGGAGAAACTGAGCACAAATCCAAAATCTGCAGCATTTTGGGCAATCCACTGTCCCTGGGGAGTTTCCCCAAACGTCAATCGAAGCGCCGTGGCCGGTTCCGTCATCACGTCAACGGTGGTCCCCAACTGGTGCTCACTGCGACCGGGAGGCGCCGATACGTTCTGATCAAATCCCTTTTCCGAAAGCTGCCTTCCGTACAAAACAGCCTGATGCGATGCTGACCGAAAACCAGATAGCACTCGTATATCGAACCCGGCCGCCCGCCCGGCACCGGTAAATCGCTGCAAAGCCGCGAGGGCACCCCGCCTCAGGAGAATAACGTTTTCTTCGACCCCTGCTCCGAGCAGCTCCCTCGGAATCTGGATCATATCGCCAGGCGCATAATCCCACGGCAACACCCTTCCGGCCACTAAACCCTCCGCTCCAACAATAAGGTCGCCCGAAATCATTCGGGGCTGACGATCCACGACCGCAGAGGGGACCCAACCCAATGGCATTTCAATCCACCTCAACTCGGCCAACGTGGACTCGGCCAATGCCACACCGATTTCTCCCGTTACGAACCGCCGGTCTATCGGCAGGGATGTGTCCGGCGTGGAAAAGAACCGACCATCTGCAATGAAGCGGAGAGAATCACCCCGTAAGACCCGACCGGGAAAAATGGTCAAACCCGAAGTTGAGTGCGTTTCGGGGGGGGCCAAGACGGAATCTTTGATGGCGACGACCGGGGTCGAGTTCTCATCGACCAACGCCGGATCGTCAGGCCACCAAAGCTTTGCGCTTCCAATCGCTCCCAAAACAATCACGGCTAACGTGAGGGCGACGCGTTTTCCGGACATCGGGAGACCGTAAGCTTCCAGGCTTTATTTCTTACTAAGTTTGACGACAGATTCGGCCGCGACCCGCCCCTTGGCGTCTTCAGTAACATTGTATTCGACACGATCTCCCTGGGACAGAGAGCCCCCGTCCTGGATGGCGGACCGATGCACGAAGCATTCAGGCCCACCGCCGTCGGGAACGATAAAACCGAACCCTTTGCTACCTCTAAACCATTTTACCTCTCCAGTAACTTTGGATGAACCGGGTGGTTCAGGTTTAATACGGGCCGGGTCGGGCGAAGCAAGTACCATCATACCGGAAAGGCAGGCCCCGGCGATGGCTCCAACAAAAAAGACGGCGGCTATCAGAAGCGGGTTCACCCCACTATTGAGGAAGCTCAGGGCGACAGCGGCGGCTACGGACAGTAGAAGTCCGCCCACGTAAGTCCTCTCTTTGTTCATGAGCACACAGTTTTAACGGTTATCGAAGAATGCCAAGTATAGAAGAACATAAGATAGTCTCCGTCGGAGAATTGTCACCCTCGGATTGCCCATTCTCATCCATCGGCCTTCAAGATATCCAACACTTCTGCCAACGAAGAGAAACGATCCTCGGATTTTATTGCGACCATCCTGGACAGGGTCCAGCGAAGTCCATCTCCTATTCCACTCAAAGCTTTGATCTTTCGGTCGTCGAAGCGGCCAGCGGCCAGATCTTCCGGCCTCGTTCCGGAGAACAACCTCTCGGCTGCGAGGAGTTCGAAGAAAACGCAGCCGAGGCTGTAGATGTCGGTGCGGTGGTCTACGTCTCTGGCTCCGGTAGCCTGCTCGGGACTCATGTAGGCGGGTGTACCAATGACAACACCCGTCGCTGTCAGAGCGTCCCCGGCCGCCGTTTCAATCGCTTTGGCAAGGCCCAGGTCCGCAAGGAGTGCCTGTTCACCCTGGAGAAGGATGTTCTCCGGCTTAACATCCCTGTGGATAATTCCATGGGAGTGGGCGTGCTCCAGGGCCTCACCCACCTGCGCAACTGTAGTAATTGCTCGTTCGGGCGAGAACGGTACGCCATGGAGCAAATGGCGCAACGAGCCCTCTTCAAAAAATGGGAACACGGCAAAAGGCAATCCGTCCGAACGACCCGACTCCAAAATCGGAACGATGTTGGGGTGCGACAGCTCCCTCGCGATGCGAATTTCTCTGTGAAACCTTTCCCACCCAACAACCGACGCGAGTTCAGGTCGGAGTACTTTCACTGCGACCGGAACGTCGTATCTGGTTGATTCAGCCAGAAATACCTGAGCCGTGCCTCCGCTTCCCAGTAGCCGAGAAACGTGAAGGCCGCATTGGCCAAGCGCTGCCTTTGCCCTACTATGTAATGTCGTCACATCTCGAACCTAGCACGCTCGGACGTTGTCACAAATCCCGGCGTTGATTTCGCACGGTCATTCAGGAAAACGAGACCGGGAACACGACGACGCAGGCAACCGTTACCATTAAGATCCTAAACGGTGTCGGCTTACGGCTCGCGCTCTTACTTGGAATACTATGGCACGCGATAATAAAAAGAAAAAGCAGAATAAAACTCCCGAGACCCCAGAGCCCAGCAGTGGAATAGGCATTAAGGGACCAATTGTCGGGTTTGCCTTTGGTTTCGCTATAGCCACCGCTTTGTGGAAATACGGCCCTCTGGCAGTCCCCGCTGTTGCCCCGGCCCCGCTAGCAGCTTCTAACAATATTCCGGGTATGCCTCCGGCCAGATTCGTGCCAATAAACGGGCGCCCGACCCGAGGCCCTGAAAACGCGCCGATCACGATAGTGGAGTTCACCGATTACGAGTGTCCTTATTGTCGGCGTTATGTCAACGAAACCTACCCCAGCATTCAGGCCAATCACGGCGATGAGGTCCGGTATGTAATCCGGAATTTTCCGTTGCGGTCGATCCACCCCCACGCCCAAAAAGCTGCCGAGGCAGCTGAATGTGCATACGACCAGGGCCGCTTCTGGGAATACCATGACAAACTTTTTGAAGAAGCACCGGCGCTTCAGGTCGTGAAGTTAAAAGAATATGCAGGCGAACTCGGCCTGAACGAAGCAGCCTTCGCCCAGTGTTTGGACTCCGGAAGTAAGGAACCGATTGTTGAAGCCGATTTTCAGGACGCTGTGGCACTGGGACTCCGAGGCACGCCAGGGTTCTTCGTGAACGGTCGAGCCCTTTACGGGGCCCAGCCCTATCGCATGTTCCAGGCCTACTTCCAGGCCCTCAACCCCTAATCACACACCGTTCACCGCCCGGGTTCGGAAGCGAGAGCTTCAACGACGTGTCGATAGGCGTCGGTCGGGTCGTCAGTGATATAGAAGACGTCGAGATCCTCCTCACGGATCTTCCCTTCTTTCGCAACCACGTCGCGCAACCAATTCACCAAACCGGACCAGTAATCTTTTCCGAGTAAAACCACAGGGAAATCGTTGATCTTTCCGGTCTGTATCAGAGTCAGGGCTTCAAATAGCTCATCCAGCGTTCCCAAACCGCCGGGCGCGCAAATAAAGGCTGACGAATACTTCACCAGCATCGTCTTTCTAACAAAGAAATAGCTAAACCTGATGTCCCTGGTCAGGTAGGGATTGGAATGTTGCTCGTGCGGAAGTTCAATGTTCAGCCCTACAGACATTCCTCCAGCTTCCATCGCTCCCTTGTTGCCCGCTTCCATGATTCCCGGCCCGCCACCCGTAATTACCGGCCAACCTGCAGCGGCAAACAACCGCGCCGTTTCCTCGACCAACCCGTACCAGGGATCGTCCGGTGGCGTTCGGGCCGACCCGAAGATGGCCACTGCGTTTTTCATGTCCGTCATCGCGTCGAACCCGCTAACGAACTCGCCCATGATTCTGAGCACGCGCCAGGGGTCGTTGATCCGGCGCATGGGGAAATTGAGAAGACGTTCGTCTTCGGTTTGCCAGCGCCGGCCCTCGTCCCCGGTTGTTCGCGAATCCGTCATTTGGTTCTCCAGATCATTGATTTCGGTAACTTATTGAAGGTAAATCGCAGCAACCCAATTCGCCTCTTCCAGAGAAGCACCGTTTTGCCTTAGATTACTATGCGTGAGTCAACCACCCCGCAGTAACCCCACTCCGACAAATTTGAAAAGGGGGCGCGTCATTGAGGCGCCCGCCCGAGGCAAATTTTTTCTTGCAATGCTGCCTTTTACGTCCTGGCTCATCACCAACCTGTCCGCGGCTTTTTTCGCGGTGTATTTTTTCGTATTCAATCGCACCAGGGTTACCGGCCGAAAGAATATGGATCATACCCGGAACACACTCCTGCTGTGCAATCACCAATCATATCTCGACAGCTGGTTGATCGGGGTGTCAGCCTTTTTTCCACATTCATGGTGGCGCCCCTGGTTGTTGCCGTGGAACCCCGCGGCTATTGAAAATCTGTTTCATACGAAAACGTGGGCATGGTTAGCGGAGCAATGGCGTTGTATCCCGGTGAAGGAGGGCCGCCGGGATATGGGGGCTCTGAAGAGGACGCTCAGCATGCTGCGAACCGGTACCGTAGTGATGTTCCCCGAGGGGGGAAGATCGCGAGACGGCGAGGTGGGAACCGGTGTCGCAGGCCCTGGTTTTATAGCGCTTAAGACTAACCCAACTGTCATACCAATCGCTATTGACGGGATGTACGACGTCTACCCTATCGATGAATTCAAGCCCGGATTTGGCAAAAGGGTGAGAATCGCCATAGGGGAACCCATTGACTACGAAGACCTGAAAGCCAGGGGCAAAAGCAAAGAGACGGCGCAGGAGTTGGTGGATCGTGTCATGGACCGGATACGCGAAATGCACAAGGAGCTGCGACGGGACGACGAGCGGTAACCGGACCCACTCCACACCATCCTTCTTTTTGTTTGACGCATGGTCGACCAATACAATATTGGTAGTGCAAACAAACTGACGACACTTAGCGGAGGCTCGTATGGTCCTCGTGGCCGTGAACTTCGCGCGTTCGTTTGAGAAAGGAACGGTTTTGGAATCGGACTGCTTCTACTAGCACCGATTTTCCACATGATCCTCGGGTTCGGACCGGCCACCTACAGCGAAACCCTCGACATGTCTAAAAAAGCCCCGCCTGCGTTTGAACGCGGGCGGGCTTTTTTAACAAGCTACCCCTGTGTTTTCCAGGGCTTTCTTTCGAAATAGGAATCCATCATTTCTCTTGTTTTGCCCGAAAGCAAGATGAGAGCCAGTAGATTGGGGAGGATCACAATTGCCAGAGCAATGTCTCCCAGGTCCCACGCGACTGCCGGCGCAATAACGGCTCCGAGGAAGTGAGCGCCGATGTAGACAATCTTGAAGGGCATGACGGCTCCCGGCCCCAGGAGGTAGTGGGCACAGCGGTCACCGTAGTAACTCCACGAGATTGCTGTGGAGATACCGAATAGGAGAACAGATACGAAAACGATATGGTGCCCGAAGTCTCCGATCGGCGAGAGCCCGCGACGGAATCCAAGCATCGTCAATGGCGCACCACCTTCAGGAGCATCGGAGTAGAGCAGAGTGTAGACCGTACCATCGGGGCTCACCGCCCTACCGGCTGTGGTTTCGATAGTCCCGCTGAAGGGCTGAGTCTGAGCCTCATCAACAAAGAACCTATCCACCACCACATCGTGCCAGGCAAACGCTGGCTCACCAGCTGTGGTCAACTGCCTACCGTCGGCCACAGAAATTGTCGTCGGCGCGTCAGCCTCGACAACGCCCTGTCCGTCCTGCACCAAATACGTGATATCGCCCCCGTCGAGTGACAACTCCGAAGGGATCTTATCACTCCACACTCCTGTCATAATTATGACCAGAGCCGTCATCGTGACGATTACGATCGTATCAATGAAAGGTTCGACCAACCCCACAACTCCCTCCGAAACCGGTTCGTCAGTCTTGGCAGCCGCGTGGGCAATCGGTGCCGACCCCTGCCCGGCTTCATTGGAAAACAACCCACGGTCCACGCCCCAGTTCATCGTGACCAGAATGGCACCGATACCAGTCCCGGCCACCCCGGCCGACGGATTAAACGCCTCGCGGAAGATCAATGCAAACGATGGAATGAGTTGGTCGATGTTTAGAAGAATTATCGCCAATGCGCCCGTGACGTAAATTGCGGCCATTATAGGAGCCAGAAAACCGGTCACCTTGCCGATCCTGTGAATCCCACCGACAATCACTGCGCCAACAATCCCGGCCGAAACCAGTCCAATCACAACATTGGACATGCCAAGGGTGCTCTGAAGCGTGTCGGCGATGGTGTTCGCCTGTACGGCGTTGCCGGTGATAAAGGCGGTGGATCCCAGCATGATAGCAAAGAAAATGGCCATCGGTTTCCAGGCTGGGCCAAGTCCGCGTTCTATATAGTACATCGGGCCTCCAGACACCGAGCCCTCCCACTTGTGGCCCCCCGGGACTTCGACGTTACGATACTTCTGTGCCAGCGTGACCTCTGAAAACTTGGTCGCCATTCCAAGAAGAGCCGTCATCCACATCCAGAACAAAGCTCCGGGGCCGCCGTAGTGAATGGCCCACGCCGCCCCGGCGATGTTTCCTATCCCTACCGTTGCCGACAGCGCGGTGGTCAGAGCCTGGAAGTGGGTAACATCCCCCGGTTCATTCGGATCATCGTAACGACCAGATGTGACCGCAAACCCGTGCCCCAGGTGACGGAGCTGCACAAATCCCAGCCGAATAGTCAGGAAGATCCCGGTGCCCAACAAGGCAATGACCTTGATCGGGATCGTCTCGCCCATGACCGGGATCCCAAAATTATCGAGGAAGTGCTTAACGGATACGATTAACTGTTCGAAACCTTCCATGACTCAAACCCCGAGGACCAGATGAATACCAAGAAATCAGGCCGAAGACTTTAACGAACGGCCAATTTATTCCAACTGACTACCCTCAAGACCCGCGGGGGTTGCACCGGGGCAACCCGCCTCAAGCAAGTTCTTTGTCCAGGAGTTCTTTGACCAACGCGGGGTTTGCGCGCCCCCTGGTTTCTTTCATTACCTCCCCGACGAAGAAACCGGCCAACGCTGTTTTTCCAGCACGATACCTGGTAACCGTGTCGGTGTTGGCTTGAAGGACCCTCGAAACGATTTCTTTAAGGTCATCCTGATCGGACATCTGGGCCAGATTGCCTTCCGCTATGATTGCCTGCAAAGTTTCACCCGATTCGACCATTCGCGCCAAAACATCCTTGGCGACTTTGCGGGTGACGGATTTGTTGGAAACCATGGCCACGAGTTCGCCGAACTGTTTCCCCCCGAAAGGCAGTTCCCCGATGGTTGCGGCCCTGCCATCCCGGAACAGTTCATTGATCATCAGATTCGACACGGCCTTCGGGTTGTCGTGCGTATCCAGAGCTTCATCGAAGAAACTCGCGACAGAGTCATTTGAGGCCAGTATGCGGGCATCGGCCGCAGAAACACCTAACGCTTCGTACGCCTCCAAGGTCTTTTGCTGGTCAGCGGTAAGCTCCGCGATCTCGGAGTGAGCCTTTGGTGCTTTCGATGTCTTCTTCTTCCGCTCGATCCTGGAATCATCCCTGACAACTTTTCCCGCTGCCTTCGCGCTCACTTTGGCCCAGGTATCCCGTAGAGAGACAATTCGATTGTAAACGAGGTTGTCCGCGTTTGAATCAACTATGTCCGAGACAAAGTAGCCCAGTCTCTCGAATTGATATCTGCTCCCGGGTTCATCCTGCCCCGCATACGGCTCGATTCTGGCGTCCGAAAGAACCTCGATCGATTTCGGGTTGAGGTTGTCGATGAAATCGCCGTCTTCCGGCACGTCGTCCGGCTCAGACACGACAAACAGCCGGTCATAGAGGCGCACCGTACATGGAAGGGACTCAGTCGCGGAAACCCAGTGTATTGTACCCTTGACCTTGCGACCATCCGGGGCGTTTCCACCTCGCGTATCGGGGTCGTAACTGCAGCGGACCTCGGTAACCTCTCCGCTTTCGTTCTTGATCACTTCATCGCAAGTAATGAGATAACCGTACCTCAGGCGAACTTCCTGTCCGGGGGCCAGGCGGAAAAAATCTTTGGGAGGAGACTCGGCGAAATCTTCTCGTTCGATGAGCAACTCCCTCGTAAAAGGAATCTCGCGGGACCCTTCGAGAGGCACATCGTGCGGATACAGTGGGGCTTCAAGGTGCTCCACTTCATTTTCTGGAAAGTTGATAATTACAACCTTCAGGGGGCGAGAAACACACATCACTCTCGGAACGCGCGGGTTGAGATCGTCTCGAATTGCGAACTCGAGCTTGCCGAGATCTACACGACTGTCGGAACGAGCCACCCCTACAAGGTCACAAAACCGACGAATCGCCTCAGGTGTAACACCACGCCGCCTCAAACCCGCGATGGTCAACATTCGCGGATCATCCCATCCGCTCACGTGACCCTCTTCCACAAGCCTCACCAATTTGCGTTTGCTCAGTACCGCATAATCGAGGTTCAGGCGGGCAAATTCGGTTTGCTCGGGGGGTTGTTCAAACCCGACTTCCGTCAACACCCAGTCGTACAATTCCCGGTTGTCTTTGAACTCGATCGAACACAGCGAATGGGTGATCTCTTCAATTGCATCACCCAGGCAGTGCGCAAAGTCATACATCGGATAGATGCACCAATCATCGCCGGTGCGATAATGATGGGCACGACGAATTCGGTAAAGGACAGGATCACGCATGATCATGTTAGCGGCAGACATGTCGATCCTGGCACGCAACACACGGGACCCGTCCTCGAATTCACCGGCCCGCATCCGCCGGAAAAGATCCAGGTTTTCCTCAACCGACCTGTCGCGGTAAGGACTTTCAACACCGGGCTCCCGAACGGTCCCCCTGCCCTCCCTGATTTCCTCAAGGGTCAGGTCGCACACGTAGGCGCGCCCACACTCTATCAAACGCTCGGCGAATCCATAGTACTTCTCGAAATAGTCGGAGGCGAATTTTGTGCCTGCCGGCCAATCAAAACCCAGCCAGTGGACATCATCCTGAATGGAATCGACGAATTCGACTTCTTCTTTAGTCGGATTGGTGTCGTCGAACCGAAGATTGCAGGTAGCGTTTTCATAGTCTTCGGCGATCCCGAAATTCAAACAGATTGCCTTGGCGTGGCCAATATGCAGGTAACCGTTGGGTTCCGGAGGAAAGCGGGTTCTTACGGCCCGTTCGTATTTCCCCGACTTGAGATCAGCGTCAATCTTGGCTCGTATGAAATCGGTCGGTTTCGTGTTTTTTCTGTCAGCCACCTTCTGGCGCTCCATTTCGGTACAACTGTACTGGGACCCTATAAAGTAACAATGTCGACCCGCGACCCTTCCTGGAACATTTGTCACTCTGGCTATGTAGACATAGACTTAGGTAGAGAACGACCACAAAGAGGGCAGTTGATCAATCCGGGGGGTAGCTGTCCGACCGTCAACATCCAGCCATTAAACCCAAAGATGAGAATGCGGAGTTTCGGATGAAAAATGAAAAACCGATACGAATGACCTACGCGACTTCGATGGTTCTTCAGGCCCTGGACCGGGGATTCCGCTACGGTTTTGACATCCTCGACGCCACGGGTCTGAGGAGTGGAACGGTATACCCCCTGCTTCGCAGATTCGAAGAGTCCAGGCTTGTAAGGTCGAAATGGGAACCGGTAACCGCGGCAAGGGCCCAGAACCGACCGCCGCGCAAATACTACGAACTCACAAAGTCGGCGGCTCCGTTGGTTTTGGAAGCCACCCGACGCTTTCCAACTCTGGAGGCATTGCCCCAGGACATCATAGTGAAAGACCTAACGTGAGATACCCGGGTTTTATACTCCTCCGGATTGTCGCTCGCCGATGTCGCGTTCCGCTCAGGGTTACTTCGCCCGGTTCGAGAACTACCAACCGGTCGACGGTGAAGAGGTTCGGGTCGAAGCAAATTTTGTTGGCGCCGACTATTTCACGACCCTTGGGATTCCGCTGCTTTCAGGAAGGGATTTTTCAGCGAGGGACCGAGAAGAAGCAATGCAGATAGCAGTGGTCAATCAGACAATCGTAGAAAGGTATTTCGGTGGGCAGGACCCTACAGGTCAGCAACTCAACATAATTGGGTGGGAAGTTGACATGACTATCGTCGGAGTGGCTCCTGATGTAAACCACGCCTTGCGCGACGACCAGGGCCCCTTTGTTTATTTCCCGCTACAGCAGCACGCAAATCGAGCTGTTCGAAGAAGCGCATACGTACTGGTAGCGACTCCGGTCGACGCGTCGAACTCTCTCGCGTCAATACGATCCGTGGTTCGTTCTCTTGACTCGAGGCTACCGGTTTCCAACCTCACCACGATGACGAATCGGAAAGCGGAATTCATGATGCCACAGCGGATGGGGGCCTTGCTGTTATCGGCGTTGGGAGGCCTTACTGCATTGCTAACTGTTATCGGGATTTTCGGTGTGGTGTCCTACATCATCGCCAGGCGTCGAAGGGAGATAGGGATTCGACTGGCTCTTGGGGCTGAGCGCTCCGGAGTCGTTCGAATGATAACCGCGGGCGCATCCAGACCAATTCTTATCGGCATCGCTACAGGCATTGTGTCTTCATTTGGAATGTCCCGATTGATAGCGGCGTTTATGTACGATATCGCGACCACCGACCTGGCAACCTACGGAGTGATCACAATGGGGTTAAACCTCGTTACAATAGGGGCGGCGTACCTACCCGCGACGAGAGCTACGAGAATCGATCCGACTGAGTCCCTGAGAGCCGAATAAAAACGTCGGACAAAACCGGGGAGTGGGAGAGTTGTTAGACTTCCGCTCTGATCGCTTCCACGATCCGGTTGGTTGCGTCCAACACGGCCATCGCGGCAGCTTTGGGGACGGCGCCGTCAATCGAGCAGGATCCGGTGAGGCGGTAGACTCTTTCGTTGTCCGCCATAGAGATTACCACCACTACGGCATTGATCTCTTCAAGCTGTTCTACGGCCAGGAGACCAATCTCGGCCCGGTCGTTGAGCGCCTTAGTCAACGCGTCAACGGCGGCCTGCGCCGACGAAGTGAGTGAGTCGTTAGGTGCCGGTTGGTCAGCAACTTTCGCAGAATAATCGCCGCTCTCGGGCCACGCAAGCACTACGTTGGCTTCCCACGACCCGTCTTCCAGTTGACGGGCATCGGCTTTTTTAAATTTGATTCTTCGAGAGGGTCTTCCCTGTCCTTGATTGGAACTCAATGATTTCTCGCCATTTCAAGATGGATGCAGCAAAACCTACCCAAGTTAAAAACTTTCTGTTCCATCTCCAACTGCCAACACTCGATTTCAACCAAGACCCATGACCTGTTCTCTGGCTCTTCCGAAGAAGGAAATCACCGCCAGTTGCATTGTTTCGAACACCTCTTCACCGGGCTCGATCTTCAGCCGGACGTCGGCACCCGGCTCGCGCCCGACGATAACGCCCTCGTCCGTCCATCCGCGCGGCGTAAAAACAGGGCTCGGCGTAATAGCAAAGCCTTTGTAGACAACTGACTCCATTAATTTTTCCTGGAAATGGTTGGCGGTTCCTGATATCAACAGGGAAATCAACGGTGAGGTTCCATCGGTTCTTGGCCGGGTGGGAATACTGTCGGAACCTTCTCGGGGTCCACAAAAATTGAAGAAGAGAAGCCGGCCTACCGGCTCCGGGTTCTCGTCTTAAGCCCCCGGAGCCATCACGGTCAACAACCGCCGGCTTTTCGTCGCGTAGCCCCACCCGACGACATCACCGGGGGTGGAGCGGCCACGGAAGATGCATCTATAACGGACCCGCTGAAGTAGGCACCGACTTGAGCTTTTCGAGCCGCCAACGCCCTTGCCTCAGCGTCATAACTGCCTGCTATCTGGGGTTCAAGCACTTCTGAACGCCACCCTTCCCAGCCACCCCTCATCGCCGAGTAAATTGGTCCAGCGGGCCAGGAAGAGGGAACATCGATCGAATCGGCGCCTTCGGAGAAAACAACCACAACCGTAGTTGCTGCCCCCGCGGTTGCTAGCACTGTCGGGGCGTCCTCGTTGATTACGACAGAGTACGCCTGCGGTATCAAACCGGCCTCTCTTTCCGTGGAATCCCTCGCATCCAGAATCAAAAGCTCCGGATCCCCCGCGATCAGCCGTTCTGCCACCTCAAATGCTGAGATGCTATTCATCGAGACTGATTCAGTTAGGCCATTGTTTGGGGCCCAACCGGTGGCCGCCACCAAAGCCACCACCGCCAACGCGCCAACAAACGCAGAATTAAGGCGCGGAGTCAGCCGGGTCCGGACCGGCGACAGCGGGAGTCTCTCAAACCTGTCAGAAAAGGCTCGCTCGACCATTTCGGCTCCGAGGAATCCTGCCGCAGCAACTACAACGATAATCAACACGAAGTTGGTCGCTGAAAGATCAAAGACGTCATAGAGAAAGGACACTCCCATGGAGCCACCTTCGTATAGAGCCTTCAGGCCCGGGAACCAATCCACCACCACGGCGAATGCGAAAGTGCCGACAAAGACCCCGCCTATCGCCACCCATCCGTCATACCGACCAGATGCTGCGGCAACGAACGAAGTCCCCGGGCAGAGACCGCTCATAACGAACCCCACACCCAGTAGGAACCCTCCGACCACCTGGGCCCACACAAACGTAGGATTAACCCACATCAACGAAGGATCGACCAAGCCAATTCCGGCCAGTGAATAAAAGCCGACCATCGCCACGAGGATGGCGGTGAACATCACTTTGAAGACAGCCATGTCGTACAGGTAAAACTGCGCGGCCAATTTCCTGGCGTTGCCAAATCCTCCTCGCTCCAGAGCAAATCCAAAGAAGACTCCGATCACGATCGCGCTCAGCAGACGTACTTCGTCCGTGGCAAAATCTAAAGGAAAAATCGCGCTCATATCCACTGCCTCCTCACGAAATACGCAACCGAGTACCCCCCCGCAAACACCATCAACATGAACAGCCAACTACCGGTGGCCAGTAGCGCGCCGCCGCTTAAGGCCTGACCAGAGGTACACCCTCTCGCCAGGGCCGCAGCAAACCCCATCACGACACCACCACCGGCCGCATAGACCAAGCGGCCTCTGGTTGAAATTCGCGGGCCCTTTTCAACCGTCGCTTTTAACCTGCCAGCCGACGCCGCTGCAATGAACCCGCCGAGGATCACACCGATAACTTCGACTATCAACCAGTTTCGCAGGGGGTTCGCGCCGTCAGCCACGTATTTCCCCAGAGCAGTGTTTTCAGTTGTCCAGTTCGGTGCCACTTCGGCGGTCCCCAGAGCAACGATGCGTTTTTGAAACGCGCTCGCTCCCAACCCCTGCCCTGCCACCAGAAACGTCGCGAGCAACGTCACGCCAAGGAGCGCTCCAGCCATATACGGATTCCAATAAGGTTTCGCTTGCATTTCTCTATCCTCGCTACTCTCTATCTGAGAGCTATTGATTCAATCCAGCCCGTGTACTGCCCACCGTAAACCAGGATCCAGCGAAGGGCCAACCCTCCAGCAAGGACCATCAGTGCGGCACTCCGCCCCGGCACAGTCCCGTGTTTGATTTCGAGCCATTCCGCGAACAGGGGGGTTATCAAGCCGAGCGCTACCACCAAAACCCAGAAAGCAGTGGTGTACGGCCCACCTATTATCGATGCCAGGCCATCTTGAGATATTTGCGACCCGGTTGAAAGACCGATCATCCACAACGAGACGAGGATCAATTCCACCGAGATCAAACCCATATCAAGTTTGCCAAGAAGTGATCGTTCGCGGTCCGAGAGCCGATAGAGCAACATGAAGGCTGCCGCGGTCGATAGACCCGACGTGAGAAACAACGGACCGAGAATCGCTGAATTCCACATCGGTCGGGCGCCCATTGTCCCAAGCAAGAGTCCCGTGTAAATACCGAGGGACGCCCCCGCGATCATGCTGACCAGAGCAACTCTCCGCGTGTTGGCCAGGGCCCAGTCAGAGCCTTTTGCTAGAAACGCGAAACGGCCCAGTCTACGCAGCACCGCATCCCGAACGTCTCCCGGCACGGTTGTCCAAGCCTGGAGAATCACAACCGGATATACCACCAGGAGGATCCACGATCCCCACGACATCGGTGATAGCGGTTTGAACACCAGATAAAAGCGAAGCGCGTTTAGTTTGTGTTCAAGGTCCAGGAACAGAAAGAACATCCCCAGCGACAATAGAATTGGCGCCGCGAGCGGTAGCATGGCCATGGCCCGAGACGGCTCCTCGTGTTTTTTTCGCAACGTTAGTAAGCCCGTGACAACCATCATCCCAGCCACGATTCCTCCGAGGAAGAGATACAGCGCTACTTCCCCATGCCAGACATGAAGATGAGGATCAACCAGCGGATTCAAACGGGTAGAAGTCAGTTCTTGCATCATCTCCTCACTTCAGAAAGTAGTGGCGGGGTTCGGTGCCAGCTTCCGGGAGCAGCGTATAGTTGTCCCTCTCAGCCAGGACCTGCGCAATCTCACTTTCAGGGTCGCTGAGATCCCCGAAGAAGATGCTACTGGTCGGACATATTTCCTGACACGCCGTCGTACTTAAACCATCCTCAATTCTGTGCAGGCAAAAAGTGCACTTGTCGATTGAACCCGTTCGCGGATCGACGAACCGGGCTCCATAGGGACAGGCCGCGATGCAGGCCTTGCATCCCGTGCATTTGTCCGGGTTCACCAGAATCGTCCCTCCCGGGCCAACGTACGAAGCTCCGGTAGGACACACCGTGACGCAGGGAGCGTTTTCGCAATGATTGCAACGTCGCGATTCGATGGTCATCGACAATTCCGGGTACGACCCTATGGTGCTGGTGAAAATCCAGTCCCTGGAGTGCCCATTGGGAACGTTGTTTTCTTTCTTGCAAGCGATCACACATGCGGCGCATCCTACGCAGCTTTTCGTGTCGATTGCCATTCCGTAGCGAACGCTCATACGTCCACCTCCTCTCGCCCGTCTGTCGCCACTTGGGGCGGAGCATCAACGGCCCTGACGAACGTCACAAAATTCACATTCATTCCCGTCCCACCCATGATGGGATCGGTTTTGTAGCGCGTGATTAGTTCGTTGTCGTCAATCCCCCGTCCCCGAGCAAAGCGAAGCTTCTCGGCTTTGTGGCCATAGCCATGCACGATGTACACAGCTTCGGGGTGAATGCGTTCTGTGACCTTGACCGGGGCCGTGAAGGTAGAGCGGACTCCGTCCTGGTTTTGCAGGTGCACCCTCTCGCCATCAGCAAGGCCCCATCGGCGAGCAACCGCACTATTTACCCATACAGCGTTTTCATCAAACACCTCGGACAACAGACGGTTGTTTGTCGTGCGGCCGAACGTGTGGGTGGGCGCCCTTCCAAAGAGGAGTCTGTAGTATCCCGGAGGAGGCGCCGCGACTTCGCCATCATGATACGTTGGCATCGGATCGAAACCATACGACGCGAGCTTCTGTGAGTAAAACTCAATTTTTCCCGAGTCGGTATAGAACTCCGCTGGAGCACCGTCTTCGAAATAGAGAGGACCGTTCTCACCTCTTATCACTCCGGTCTCCTGCAACACGTGACAGTCGAGTCCCGCCTGTTCCAGGCGCATGCGGGCATATTCCATCGAGTCCTGCCAGGGAAAGAAATCGGTGAGGCCCAATCGGTTTCCCAGTTCTTTAGCGATCCACCAACCTGGTTTACTTTCGTACATTGGAGGTACCACTTCCTGCCGCACTGCAACAAATGCCTCCCTGTACCCAGGAGCCCTCAGTTCATCACATCTCTCAAGATAGGTCGCTTCAGGCAACACTACATCCGACCAGCCCGCGATCTCAGCAGGAAGGACATCAACCGTTACCAGAAATTCCAATTCCTGAATCGCCCGATATGTCTTCTCGGGATCCGGTAGAGTGGTTGGAAGATTGGAGCCGTAAACCATCCACCCCTTCACGTCCGATTCAGTACGGAGGTTGCCCGGAATCGTGGCATCGCAAACACCCTGGGCCAACACCTGATCGCTCAGCGGATATGCTGAAGGCTCGGGGCGGTCAGTTGCGGTAGGATGTTGACGATAACCCGGGTAAGTGTAGGAGGGGATGTCCATGTATTGCGGCATGTAAAAACCGCCCCTCCGTCCCCACGACCCGAGCAACCCGTTGAGGATCGCGATAGCTCGCGACCGTTGAGTGTCGTTTCCGTACCAGGTTACGTGCCGTCCGGGATGAACCAGAGTCGCCGGCCTGGCCCCCGCCATGATGCGGGCAGTAATGCGAATTTTTTCCGGCTCGATTCCGGTACGCGCATAGGCCCACTCCGGCGTGTAAGCCTCCACGTGGCTTTTCAACTGTTCAAAACCGTAGGAGTAGTTCTCTATGTACTCCGCATCGTGAAGGTTTTCGCTTATGATCACATTCATCCATGCGAGTAGCAAAGCCATGTCGGTACCGGCTCGAATGGGCAGCCAGTGTCGTGCTTTTGATGCGGCGACCGAAAATCGCGGATCAACCACTATCACGTCGGCCCCATTGCGAATCGCCTCCGCAAAGTCCTGGACCTGAGTGTTGTGCATGTTTTCACCCAGATGCGACCCTATCAAAACAAGACACCTGGAATTCCGCATATCCGTGATTTCCGGAGACCCGACACCAGAGCCAAACGTCAATTCGAAACCGACTTCCCGGGGACCACGGCACTGTGCGTACGAAGGCGCCGCAATGTTTGGCGACCCGTAAGCCTTGAAAAGGTGTTTCATCCAATTGCCGCCATAGCCGTGCGAAAACAGTGCCAGGGCCGGAGCACCCCATTGCTCACTAACCCGTTGGAAGCGCTCGGCTACCTCATCCAAAGCGGTATCCCATGAAACCGCTTCGAAATCGGTACCACTGTTCCTGTTCACTCGCACGAGGGGTTGCTTCAACCTGTCGGGATCGTAAAGCAAGCCGGTACCGCCGGCACCTCTAGGGCAGAGCATCCCCCGGGACAGAGGATCTGCTGGATTGCCCTTGATCTTCGTTACTCGACCATTTTTTACATGGGCCAGGATTCCGCATTTCCAAAAACACAACTCGCAGAATGTAGGAACGACACGATCGCCGTCAGTACCGGGGTCAGGTATATTGTTGCGATACAGACCGCCCCAATTCGTAGTTAGACCCCCCAACGCTGCCGCACCCGCGACCCCGCCACCGATCTGAATGAACTCACGCCGCTTCATGATTTCCTCTCTCTGGAACGACCCCCGTGACGGGTGCGCCCAACGCAGTGCCTTCGTTCTGGTTTTTGTTTTCACGCTCCCGCATGTAGTCGCACATGGTTTTCATCAGCGCGAGCGTGACCTCTGAGTTGAGCGTCAATTGGAGGCGGTTGCCCTCGCGGGAAGCCTGGATGAGCCCGCCGTCCCGCAACATGGCGAGATGGCGATTGACGGTCGATTGGGGCCACCCAATCTCCTCAATTAGTTGCGACTCACTCGTCGGGTCTCCGTTCATCATGTGACAGGCGATCATCAGTCGGTCAGGATTGGACAAGACCTTGAAAACCGACGCTGCCATACTGACGTCGATTGAGTTGAATTCCATGGCTTATCTCCTTCACCTTTAAACCCGGTTAGTCGGGTTTACGGATCTAAGTCTAAGCCACCACCATGAAGATTTTATGAGATGCAGGTTATGGTCGTCGAAACATACTTAAGTTATTTGTTGACAACATCTTAAGTAACTTCGAGCTGACTGGATGGAAGGAGACAATTTTTTGGAAGTAGTGCGAAGAACTTCAGGAATCATCTTTTGGAGTAACACCGTTTCCGGGCAGCCGTCCCGCGTCCCTTAGCGCCCGGCGCAGGAGGTACTCCACATGCCCGTTCGTGCTGCGGAGTTCATCCCGCGCCCAGCGCTCAACAGCCTCAAGAACCGCCGGGTCGACTCGAATCAAAAACGACTTTCGCGCCATGGATCTACTGGTACAGCGATCCTGTGTTAACTACCGGTTGCGTCGCTCGATCGGAGCAAAGCACAACTAGCAGGTTGCTCACCATTGCCGCTTTCCTCTCTTCATCCAACTCGACAATGTTGCTCTCAGACAAACGTTCCAGAGCCATATCGACCATGCCTACTGCACCGTCAACGATCTTCTTCCGAGCGGCAATAATCGCGCTTGCCTGCTGTCGCTGCAGCATCGCATTGGCGATTTCAGGCGAGTACGCAAGGTGACTTATCCTTGCCTCGAGAACTTCGACTCCGGCTTTGTCCAGCCGATCCTGAATCTGAACCTTCAACTGGCCCGCTATTTCGTCCAGGTTGCTGCTCAACGATTTTTCGCCTTCCGAGTGGGCATCGTACGGGTAGTGGGTCGCGAGGCCGCGCACAGCGGATTCACTCTGAACGTGGACGTATTCCTCGAAGTCGTCGACCTCGAATAACGCCTCCGCCGTGTCTACCACCCTCCACACCACAACCGCAGCGATTTCAATCGGGTTTGAATTCAGGTCGTTGACCTTCAGTTTCTCCGTTTCGAAATTCCGTATCCGAACCGAGACTTTTTTCTTGGAGTAGAACGGATTCGCCCATTTCAAACCGGGCCCCGACACCGTCCCCACGTAATCTCCGAACAACTGAAGCACTCGCGCTTCGTTGGGATTAACGACAAACAACCCTACCATCATGAAAAACACGAGGCAGAACAGAACCAGTGAGGCAACGATGGCCGACGGTTCCTGAATCTTCACGGCCATCGAGAACCAGTACACGTCGGCTGACATGCTGAGCAGACCGATGGTAAGAACCAGAAAACCGGAGGCCGGTTGTTTCTTGATTTCAGAAATCATGGTTACTCCTGCTGAGGTATCATAATGATATCACTTAGATAGCGTGTCGGCAAGGGTAATCAATTTCCAGGGATCGAGTCGCCCTGTACGTTGAAGTTTAGACACAAAAAAGCCCGCCTTCTGGGCGGGCTCAATTGCATTAGACTCACAAAATCCAACTAACGAACTTCGAACTCCACGAAATACATAGTGCGGTCCCACGCGAGACTGAGTACGGCTTTACCATCTACCTCGGTGACATCCATGGTGAACCTCTCGACTGATTCGTCGAGAGTCGCCATCTGGAGAGGAAGCCTCACAAAATCCTGTTCGGCATCATATTGAGTCCCCCACTGTCGCGTCTGGCTATTGACGATGAGAGTTGCTTCTTCCTCGGTGAAAGTGGCCCACAGTGTGTAGGTGTTGGCCGGAATTGTTTCACCGGTGGCAACAAGATCGCGATCTGTGGTGAAGTGTGTTGCTGCGTTTGCGCCCATTCTCCAAACTTCCCCGAACGGAACAAGGTTCCCGAAAATTTCACGCCCCCGTTTCGCCGGTTGGGAATAAACGACTTCGAAGTTGGCTCCCGCCGCCGACGCCTGGACTGTTGCGCCCGGCGACGGAGTTCCGATGCCTTCGCCAGCCGCATCACGGGCGGCGAAGTCCAGCGCTAGGGCTTCTATGTTGAAGGCTTCGGTCATTTCGCCCTCGACTTTCATGGTTGTTTCGTCTCCGCTGCGGCCGACAATATGTCCGTTTTCAAAAGACATCTTCATAGGATTCCCGAAATACCCGAACGTGACGGTGTTCCCGTCCCGCCGGATGACAGTATTGGAGGCGATACGAGGGCTACCGGCCTGCACCGTGCTGTAGGCGAATTCGTCGTTGCCAGATTCGGCGGCCACTGCACCAAGGTATTCGAAAAGGCCGAACGAAAAAGCACCAGCTCCCGCCCGCGGAATCACGGTACCATCGCGAGCCACGGTTATAGTTCCCGGATTCCGACCGCCGGTTTTGACCATCGTGATACTGTCCGCGGTGAAGGTCACAATCGAAGACTCATCAGGAGGGCCGCTCGGATTCGTTTCCGGTGTTCGCCATGAGACTTCAAGTCGCTCGATGCCATCGACGCCAATGTCTGCCCGGTAGCGACCCAGGCGAGTGGCCGGATTGCGCACAATTACAGTACCTTCGATGAAATCGGCGGAGTGAGTGAACGTCTCCATCAACAAAGTGTCCGTCCCCAGTCGCTCCACAAAACTGTGCTCGTGGGTCCCGTTGCAGGCGGCACCGATAAGAGGAAGCATGGCTGCAAATGTTTTTAGATGATTCTTCATGTCGTTTACTATCATAAAAAAAAGGTTAAAGGCTCTATTCTCGAACAAACTTAATCGAAGGGTCCTTCTTGCGCGCCCGTCGGTTCGGTAGCAAGGTTAGCGGGAACCAAACGAACCCGTTCACAATTGCACAATAGATGTGAATCGGCCACGCCTGCTGGTGGGTACGCGGCCTTTCAAAGAAACTCAATTTTCCTGGGAAACATATGAGACCTCTTGTTAGTGGTGAATCACTCGGTACACCTGCGGTGCTACTCGCACTCACAATTGCGAGTGGGGCTTCGGCGACTGCGTTGTCAGCCCAGGGTGCGGAATTACCCCCGTTTGATGTGGACCGCGCGTGGATGTCGGACAGCACGCTGTTCAGGCCTTACCTGGTGGATGACACCAGGTTGCTCCGGGATGCGCTCAATGACGGTCTCGTAGAGGAAGACACAGGACTTCTTGTAGTCGTCGGCGACGAAAGCACCCTGGCGCTGATCACCCGGGAAATGGCGTATCACCATATCGCTCAGGGCGATCTGGATGGCGAGCCCTGGATGGTATCATTTTGAGTGGTTTGCAACACGGGAATCAGTTTGAATCCCATTATTGATGGACAGGTTCACCACTTCGACGCACGCGGTCTTTACGATGGGCTTTCAATGCTCTGGGACGAAGAATCCGGGTCGTGGTGGAATCACGTTACCGGTTACGCCGTTCACGGCCCGCTGAGAGGAGAACGGCTGGAAACATCCAACGTGCTCCATAGCACTGTGTCGCAGACTCTGAGCAATTTCCCTGGAGCTCTGGTGGCAATTTCTGGCACCGCTCCTCAGCGCCGACGACCCTATACAGGGGTTCTCGGTCGGTTGGGTGCCAGATTGAGCGGATTTTTTAAGGGCACGATGGGATCGGCAGACGACAGGGTTGAGGAGATGGATGTGGGCCTTGGAATCTGGACTGAAGACGAGAAACGTTATTACTCCATGAACACGGTGACCGAACAGGGCAAGTTTGTCATCGACCAGTTCGGCGGACGCAGCATCGCAGTCTATTTCGACCCCACGGCCCACGCGATGGCTGCTACCTACACCAATGCGACTAGCGGACGGTGGGACGGAGACGATCTTGTGCTGGACGACGGCACCATTATTCGCAACGGTTTGTTGGTCGACGGTAGCGGAGAAAGGTTGGAGACCGAGCGCCCGATGCAACTCTTCACGCGCTGGTACGGTTTTGCCCTGGCCTTTCCTGAGACTGAGGTCTTCGAGCCCTAGTTAGTAATGGGGGGCACCTACTCCGCCGAGGACGGGGTGCCCCTCAAATAATCGATCACATCGGTCGCTGAGTATTCGACGTTGTCGCCCTCAGTGACATGCGGAAGGAACGAATAGTCGTCGCCTGATGTGACAACCGGGGGCTCAGTGTAGCCATCGCGTACCTGGCCCAATCCCACTGTCGCCATCAGACCGTTACACAGGCACCGACGACCCACCGTCGTGTCAAATTTGCCGCCTTTCTTCTCGTAGTTTTTTTCCGGCTCACTTGAGCACCGGTATCCGATATTAGTTTCACTTTTGCCGTATAGTTGTCGCAGGTACCCCATGTCACATATCCTGCTCCTGTCGGCGTAGGTCTCCTCACTGGAAATCGTCTCATCTAGCTCAACAATCTTGAAAGGAAAGCCGGTCGGTGAAGCCCGAAAGTCGGTTCGTACCTTCAAATTTCCCGCTTTACACTTATTAAGGACTTCGGTTTTGATTTCCGAAATAATTCCTGATTCCTGGCTGAAGGCAAAGGCGGTCCCTACCTGGATGCCGCGCGCTCCTTTTTGCTTGGCTTCCACCAATTTCTCGGGAGAAGCATTACTTCCGGCAAGCCAAAAAGGTTTTTCCAAAGACCCCACCGATTCCAGATCAACGATGTCCCTTTCGCCATACTCGGGCGGGGCGTCAGGATCGGCCCCGCGAACACGCCTCGGCGGGGCGTTGTGGCCCCCGGCCGACCAGTGTTCTATCACGAACCCGTCCACCCTGCCATGTGCTCTTTTTATCATCGTTTTGGCGAGCGTATCCGACGCGATGATGGCAAGGAAGTTGGGTCGCTCCAACTCGGGGAGTTCTCCCACGAAGTAGTCGCGCGGATTAAAGCGCTGCATATAATCAACGCAGTCGGGATTGGCTTCCAGAGAGAGTTTCAACTCAACGGATTCCCATTTTGCCAGCTTGTCGAGAACTCCAGGGATGGCAAGTGGAATTCCGGCACCTACGAGCACGACGTCCACTCCCGCGATCATCGCCCCGAGTGCGGAAGGCACATTGGGAAGCTGAATCTTCTCGAGGTAATTGATTCCCACCGGTCCTGAATGTCCTTCTTTGGCCAGGAAAACCTCGACAAAATTTCCAAGAATCATCAACTCCACCAGCGACGTTCGCATCTCCATTTTCGGCAATGGGGCGAGTTTGAAGGAAGCTTCCGGGTCTTTGCCACCCGGTATGAAGTAGGTGTCCAGTACACGATTGGCCATGTCGGGCCAGGGGAATTGCGACATCGCCCTGCGAACATCTCCGTCGGGGTCGCCCAGCTGGAGGCGTCGAACAAGGATAGAGTCGAGGGCGGTCCCGGAAACAACTCCGAGTTCTCCGTGGCGCGCTACTGTATTGGCCAGGCGCCAGTTGGAAACAGCGGCGCCCATGCCACCCTGAATGATTTCAGGAAGTCTGTGTGCAGGAATCAAATTGTCAGTCGACTGTGTGAATTTCCTATCCGGACCCGTCCGTTCAGCTCTTCCGAATGGCAAAAACGGGTCGGGTGGAAAGTACCCAGAGGAACGCCGGTTGACTACACCGAACATCGCCTGCCCCGGTGAGTGTCACACTAATTCCCCTTGTTCTCGAAGTGGGCAAAATCGATCAGAAACACTCCGCCGAGGGCCAGCCCCTTAAGTTCGACATCCCAATCACGCGGGAACGTGATGCCAAAGGTATCCGCGTCAGTGAAGCCTTCTTTAAAAAAACCGACCCATTTCTTGGTAATACTGCCCACTTCACGGCCATGTTGGTGGATGGAAAACGTCCAGGGGTGGAAAAACGGAGCCACCAATTCGAACACCTCCTTGCCCCGCGTGGAAACGACTGAATAACGACGCTGGTGGATCGAGAACTGCCGTTCCAGGGACCCGAGGCGGCGCCCCGATGCGTCCAGAATGTCAGCCCGGTGGAAGTAGAAGGTAAACGGCCGCTCGACGCGAAGGAGGGGATTTCCGCTCGGATCTACTACGTCAACCGCAAATGGCCGAAAAGCCTTCAGGAAGATCCGAGCCAAAACCGACCGGGGTTCCTCAACGGCATAGAACAACTCACGGCCATCACGATCATAAACTACGTACCGGTTTTTACCCTCAAACCCGGTGAATATCTCTCCCCACTCCTTCTTCTGACCAACAGCCAAATCCTGGACTGAAGTAAGTCGTTCCATGTCGCTCCCCGAGGCCCCGCGTTGTCAAACATCGGCCAACCGACAATCGAATCGGCAGGCGATAAACGTCGCCAGCGGGTGGTGGCCACTCACAAAGCTCACCACGGCGTGCCGCAGGGGCAAGAAGAGACCCGCAGATGGCCCTTGACTAAAGCAAGACACACAATGAGCTTTAACGCGGTTCGGAAAGAACCGTACGAGTTGGCTGAAGTTTTTTGCAAAGATTTCTTGAGGGCCTTTCTCGAAAAGGTCCTCTTTTTTTTGTGGCATTTTGAGCCACAGGCCCGACGCGGGGGCGTTTCCGCGATAACAATAGGTAGTCGGTAGGTACGGATCTTCCGGACTCCGGCAGGCCAGTTTAAGGAGCAGGAAAGATGCGTACCAAAGGAACAGTAAAGTGGTTCAACGATCAAAAAGGTTTTGGCTTCATCACCCCGGAGGACGGTGGTAAGGATTGTTTCGTCCACCACAGCGCCATTCAGGGTGAGGGTTTCAAGAGCCTGAACGACGGCGACCAGGTCGAGTTTGACATTGGTGAGGGCCAAAAAGGTCCCGCAGCCGAGAACGTTGTAAAGCTTTAGTCCTTTAAATGGCAGAGGGGTCGCTTCGGTTTCCGAGGCGGCCCCTTTTCTATGTGCACCCTATCCACAGGCAAAACCCTCGCCAGCGCTAATCCTCCCCCACCAACTCCACCATCGCATTTCCCTCGGCATCGTAAACGACAGACACCTGCCAGGGCCGACAACACACCTGACAATCTTCGACATATGACTGGACTGGCCCGCTGCCCGGATCAAGCCCAATAGTCATAAACTCGCCGCAGTGGACGCATGACACCTCAGACTCGGTGTCATAAACGACGTCGTCCCTCAGAAACGCCTAGTCGTCGTGCCCGGAAGGTCCGCCACTGTATTTGCCGTTGGCTTTCATTTCCCGAAAGATCGCCTTGGTTTCACCATCGAGGTGTTCCCGCTGGATTAACGTGTCATCGTAAGAACTGGGATCCTTCTTCTGATGAGTTGATTGCGCTCTCTTCTGGGTCCTCTTGATCAAGCGCTCCATTTCCTTCTCGTTCACGCCGGTTTCCTGGTCTGAGATTCTTAGAATTGGGTTACGGAGAAAAAAAGGTGTAATTGTGGTTTGTGTCAACAGAATGGGGAATAGTGAATGGTGAACGGCGATGCAGAATTCTGGCTTCGCCCGGCGCGCGGATTTATCGTTCCACCCTTTCCGACCGTTCTGTCCGTGCTGTCCCGACCGCTCCAACCGCTGGAACTTTTACTCCCGCCTGGACTATTATTGCGTAGTTCACAACTATAGTTGCCAGTTGACATCGAGGTAATATATTGCAGGACAACAACTTAAACATAAACGACCACATTCCGCTATCCCACATTTCTTACCAGATCCTGTTGAGTTTGGCGGACCACGACATGCACGGATATGGAATCATCAAGGAAGTATCCGAGCGGACCGGGGGGGCCATTGAACTCGAAACCGGGACTCTCTACGCAGCAATAAAAAGGATGCGCGATGACAAGATGCTTGTGGTCGCTGAGAGGAAACCTGACCCGGGAGAAGACGCCCGGCGGAGGTATTACGAGCTGACTGCTTTTGGCAAAGATTTACTCTGCGCCGAAACGCTTCGGCTTGCCAACCTCGTGGCTGTCGCGCAGCAAAAAAGAGTAATCGCCTGAGGATGGAGCGCGAAAAACTCTCCAGATCCTATCGCCTCCTTCTCTGGATACTTCCTGACGACATGCGCGGGGAGTACGGAGAGGAAATGGAGCACACATTTCTCGAACGATCCGATATGGTTCGAGGCCATCTTGCCCGCGTTTCCTTCACGGTTCGGGAAACAACCGCAGTACTGACACAGGCGGTCGTTCTCCGACTGAATCGAAAAGACACCTATTTACCGAAAGTGCCCAGAAGTGGGTTGATCGACAAAATGAGACAAGACTTTAAATACGCTTTCAGAACACTGTTACGTTCACCCGGATTCGCCCTCATCGCCGTTCTTACCCTGGCTCTGGGAATCGGCTCCAACGCTGCGATTTTCAGCGTCGTGGATTCCGTCTTGCTAAGAGAACTGCCCTACTCCAATCCAGAAGAACTCGTGTTGGTGTGGAACACATCGACCGGCAGCAATGCTTATGCCCCCAATTCCGGGCCAGCGTTCGTAGATTACCGGGAGCGGGCCAATCAGTTTGATGGATTTTCCGCTCTCTGGGCAGAGAAGACCAACCTGACCGGCTACGGAAGCTCCGATCTCGTTACGGTTGCCCACGCGACTGCTGATTTCTTTGATCTTCTCGGAGTAACTCCACACCTTGGGAGGTTTTTCGTCGAAGGCGATGACAACCCGATCGACAACTCGACCTTTACGGACCCCAACGCTGTCGTACCGCCCTCGGTTTTGGTCTTAAGTTACGGTTTCTGGCAAACGAAATTTGCCGGTGATCCCGACGTAATCGGGAGATCGTTGCACGTGGACGGAGCGCCCCTAAATATTGTTGGAGTTGCCCCTCCAGAATTTGATCTGTTCCTGCCAGAAAGCGCGGGTATCCCGATGGGGATCCAGGCGTGGAAACCCCTTGTCTGGGATTACTCAACCTCGCCCCGCGAGGGCCAATTCCTCAGTGTCGTCGCCAGGGTAAAGGACGGAGTAACAGTCGAACAGGCACAGAGTGAGATGTCGACAATCGCAGCGCAACTGCGAGATGAATACCAATTCCATTCTGAGGGTGGAATCGATATCAAGATTTCTTCGATAACCACTGAGGCTGTCGGCGGCGTTCGTCCTATTCTTATCGCGCTCCTCGCTGCGGCCGGGTTGGTATTATTGATTGCAAGCTCTAACGTCGCAAATCTGATGCTGCTTCGCGTTGCCGGGCGAGAGAGAGAGCTAGCCGTGAGAACAGCGCTGGGATCGTCAGGCTGGCGGATCACCTCCCTCCTCCTTGCCGAAAGCGGAATACTGGCAGCCTTCTCAGCCGTGGCCGGTGTATTTGTTGCGGTTGGTGGGATCCGATTGCTGTTGTGGCTGAAGCCTGACAACCTGCCACGTATCGACACCGTGGGAATCGACGGACGCGTGCTCGGTTTCGCTCTGTTCGTCACGTTACTGTCTTCGGTGCTGGTGGTGGCGATTCCCGCTATCAGAATTGGTGGCGGCAAAATGTTCGACGCCCTGAAGGAAGGTGCTCGAGGAACTTCGTCTGGAAAGCACAAAGTTCAGGGAGCGCTGGTGATTACTCAGGTTGCCCTCTCCGTTGTCCTATTGGTAAGTACGGCCCTGATACTGCGAAGTTTTGTTCTCCTGAAAGACATTGATCCGGGTTTCGAAGCCAAAGACCTCGTGACGGTGAGCGCATCCCTCCCCTTTTATGAATACCGGGACTACAACAGCCGGGCGGAGTTCTACGAACGGGTACTTGATCGAGTCAGAGAAATCCCCGGGGTGGAGGCAGCGGGCGGTACCGCAGTGCTCCCGCTGGCTGAAGGCAATGGCATCTGGGTAACGCCCTATGCTACAGAAGCTGGCGATGACGAGTCATGGAATCGCAACAAAGCGTCATACCGACTCATCGTGCCCGGGTATTTCGAAGCTATCGGCACCCGGCTTCTTCAAGGGCGACCTTTTAGAGCATCCGACAATCAGAACCGCGAAACGGTCGTCACGATCATCGATGAAAAACTGGCTAACGAGTTGTGGCCAGAGGGCGATGCCCTCGGAAAAACTATTTACGTAGGGCAGTTCCAGTTGGACGACTTCACGCTGGCAAGGGTTCCTGCACAGGTCATCGGTATCGCAGAGAACGTTAGGCACACGTCGATTTATGAGGAAGGCTCTCAAACTATTTATGTGCCCCATATGCAATGGACCGATCAGCGCGTGACCGTGGTAATGAGGACCACCATGTCACCCGCTGATGCAGGACAAGCCGTCACCGATATTGTCCAGGGAATGAATCCAAACGTACCGGTCTTTGCGGTAAGGGACATGGAAGAGTTCGTAGCAAGGGCGATGGCCTCAACACAATTCGTGTTAACGCTGGGAATCGCGTTCGCGATAGTCGCCTTGGTGTTGGCCTCGGTCGGACTTTTCGGAATCGTCTCCTATCTCGTAAAACAGCGCACGCGTGAGATCGGAATCCGCATGGCCTTTGGAGCGGAGCCTGGAGACGTCGTGAAGCTCGTGCTTTCACATGGGCTCAAGCTTTCCGGAGCTGGAGTGGCCATCGGGCTTCTAGTCTCATTCCTGTCAACTTCTGCGCTGCGCAGCCAATTATTCGGTGTGAACCCGGCAGATCCAATTTCTTTCGGTGGATCGGCAATTCTCCTGATTACGGTGTCACTGGTTGCATGTTACCTGCCTGCGCGGCGAGCATCTGTTACAGATCCTAAAGTGGCTCTGGCTGAGGAATAGGAAAAGGGTTGGCCGGCCTAGAACCAATTCTGAATGCTGAACGGAGAATGCAAAATGCAGAATAGACTCGGCATAAAAGAACCATTCTGCATTCTGCGTTCAACAGGCTTTATTTCTCGAATACTAGCGTTATGCCGTCATCAATAAACGTCAACGTACCTCCATTCACAGATCCTGAGCCCATTTCTTGATCCTGTGACGAAGTAATCCGAATGGTAGCCGGTTCTTGAAGAGCAAACGTACCAGAATCCGTTTCAGTATCCGTAACTGTCGCAGTTCCTATGGTAATCTCCGATCTTAAACTGAATAAATACGTTCCATCCCCTCGCAAGGTAAGGGTTCCTGATTCAAAAGTAATCTGAGCCGACAACCCTCCGTCAGTGACCGTTACGGAGGCCGGCATTGCGGATCCGTTTACAAACGTCAATTCATAGGTCCCCGATATTCCATCCGGAGAGAACGAATCGCCACACCCCGAAAGAACAATGCTGAGCAGGCAAACTGTGAGAAAACGTTTCATATCATCACTCCAATTTTGGGTTTGTGGCGCCCGCAATCAATAAAAGGCAAACGATTGCCGGGTGTCAACCGAATTTTCCCGTAGAGGGTCCCGTATACGAATTCCTGGACCCTTCCCTGCCAAGAGCAACCGCGCTCAAATCAACTTCAGAAAGAAGAAATGAGTATCATGGGGAAGCGAAGCCGTTGGAGCCGCCGTTGCAAGAACGAAGTCAGAACGACGAACGCAGTATTGAAAAACGGGATTAACCCCGAGCCTCGATGTTTCTCCTGGCGGTGCGAATACTTGTTACCATGATTGAGATTAGTTCGTCACATTCGCGAGCTAACGCATCGGATTCAACATCAAAAACCTCACTGTGGAGTTTCAACCAAACGGAGGTTTCACGAAGCTCCTTCAGGCACACCTGAAGCTTGTGGATGAAATCCCTTCGGGATTCCGACGCCCGAGCTTCAGCGTAGTTTGCCGCCGGGGATGTCGCCGAACGGATTATCTGGGTTCGGAAGTGGGTCCCCGCTACACCGGTTGGAAATTCGGCGGAAGCCTTGCACACCGCGGCACCGAAACTTATGAGGTGTTTATCGAGGGACTGCCCTCGGGTCCCTTTTTTCTTCTCCATGACTACGAAGATGACAAACGGGTCCAAGCTATGTACCGGATTAACGCAGAATGGTGAATGGCAAACGGCGAAGGCAGAACCGCCACTCTCAAGTCGCCGTTCTACCTTCGCCGTTCAGTAGCGGAGGAGGGACTCGAACCCCCGACACGCGGATTATGATTCCTTCCGCGATACTTTCGCATACCCCCCGATACGACCGTAACACGCAATCGACGCAGGTCATCTCAATCCATGAGATAACCATGAGGTACCCACGGTTTTACCCCTGGGTGCCGGGAGCGTCGATCGATGGGACGAAGGAAGCAGCAACCCTCCCGAATTAACAAAGAGGAGAGCCCAACGCTTTCGTCACGCCAGGCGATCATCCTCATCATCGCCATCGGCGTCATTCTCTTGCGGGCGGTGGTCACGTGATCCCCTACCGTCACCCGAACAAGCGTATTCAACAGCGCGGGCCGGGCGGCCGATTCCGGAAAACAACACTTTCGGACGTCGGCCTCGGTGAGTGCGCCAAGTGTGGGGACGTCTTCGCTCCAGACCCTCAGCACTTAGCGACGCTTGATGGTCCCTTCGGTATCGACCCCCGCGATCTTCGGCGCGCACGGGAAATCTGCGGTCCATGCGACGGACGCCCAAGTGAAGTAGTGCATCGAATCGACCGATCGATCTCAACGAATGAGATCTCAAGGCGCGACCTATGATCGGATCCGCCGCCACCGATCTCTTCGGCAACCGCGAACAGTCCTGCTCTGGGCGCGGGTCCACGGAATGTCCGGTAAGCCCTGGTTCCGTTTGCGAGTGCATCTACTACACGGGGCATGGGGACAGCTGCCAGTGTCGCAACTGCGGTCTCAAGTTCCGATCGGGCGCAGTGCCTCTCTCGAAGCCAGGCCCAGGCGGTCCGGCTGGCGAGCAGTACACACGCGAGGATAGCCGGACGAAGCACTATAACGAGTTCCTCAGCTCAAACGACGGCAAGCAGTTCTGGGGTGCGCTCGAGCACGCTGCGCTTCACGCCTTGAACACGGGTGAGCTCCGGTTCTCCACCAGGACGTTCGTGGCCAGCTATCGCGCTAACCATCACGTCCGTATCAACGATCACTTCTCCCCGAGGCTCGCCGACGACCTGGTAGCGAAGTACCCGCAGCTCGACAGCGTGGTCGAACGTCGGCGCCGAAAGGTGACCAGATGATAAGCGAATTCCTGCACGGGGTGGCCGTGCTGTTCCTGGTTGTGCTTGGAACGGTCGCGGCCCTGCTCTTCTTCTTCCTGGCTGGCCTGTTCTCGATCCTAATCGCCGCGGTTAGCCTCCCGCTCTCGCTGGTACGGACCCGAGCTCCAAAGTCGGCAACCGAATGAGAGACGCCTACTGGGTCGGGTTCGCCGTGGGTTGCCTCTACGGGGCGTTCATCTACGAGACGCTCCTGCGAAAGGCGCTTCGAAACATGTTCGACGCGTACAGGCTGAGACTCCAACAAAAGCGCGCAGCCCGTCGAATCATCCGCCAATCAGCTATCGATCTCCGTCGCCATGAAAAGACGAGAGCCGAATGAGTCGGCTCAAGCGATGTCCGATAGACGGGTACGCACTTCTGCAGGACGGGGGTTGCGGAGCCTGCACCCTCCGGAAAGCAAAACGCTGCATGGATTGCGGAGAACCCGTCGTCGGGAAGTCCTGGCGTTGTCAGGCCCACAAGAAAACCGCTAAGGAGCTCCAACACCACTCCTATCTAATGCGGAAGGGGGACGCCGAAGTGAAGGCGAGGAGGCGCGAACTCTACTGGCGTCCCGAAAACGAAGAGCGTCGAAAACAACGGGCCCAGGAAAAGAAGGAGTGGCGGCGCAAGAATCAGCTCCGCGTCGCCCTACACAAACGCCGCGGGCGCCTCGATGGCACCCAGGGCTACAAGACTCGCGCTGCCTACTTAAAAGCCCAACGCCGCCACAATCGCAAACGCCGCGAATCAAAGAGGGCGGATGCTCGTCGCCGCTACTACGAAGCCCACCCCGAGCGACCAAAACCCATTTGCGTCAAATGCTCAACCGACATCCCGTACGACGGTTCCGGTCGTCCCCCCAAATACTGCCTTACCTGCTCTCCGTGGAAGAAGCAACGGAGGCCCGCGATCGGCATCGGCCAAACGGCACCCAAAAAATCCATTCACCAGGGCGACTAATCTATTGAACAACGAGTTACCTCCCCCGAAGCCGTCGTTTCCGGCTACCCGTGTGATCAAGGCATCGCGTGTTCTGAATTCCAGCTACACGCTGGTCTGGTTGGAAGACCACGCTCTATACCGGGATCGCACGGCAGGCTCGTACCTGTCCGCCGCGAACTTGGCGAAGCGAGTCGGCCTGTCTGCCAGCATCGTCGAGAAGTATCGACGTCAGCTCTGCCAGCTGGGGTTGATGAGCTCCCTTCCCTCTGAGGATCCGAGAGACAAGACGAGGCGTTGGTTCGTCAAGATTCCCCCGGAGTACCAGCCGTCGGCGGAGCGTCCAACTGACCAGGAGGTTCAACGATTGGCGGCCGCCCTGGATTCTTATCTCAGGGGTCGGATGGAGGCAATCAAGAACGGTGCGACCGAACCCACCAACCTTGGTGGCACCCATGCCACCAGCCGTGGTGGGTTGCCTACATCCCTCGCCGATCATCTGAACCCACCAGCCTTGGTGGCACCCAACCCACCAGAGGCGGTTGTATCAAAAAGTGGACATCCCACCAACCCTGGTGGGGGGGTCCCACCAACCTTGCCGCCCTATATAAAGGAAAGGGAGGTTGGAATTGAGGATGGAGTTTTAGATGGTACTACCAACTCTACTCCATCCTCCGAACGTAGTTCGTATCCTATCCAACCTTTGTCTGAGGCCGGAGACGACAAGTCGTCAGAGGTGCAGGATGGAGGGCCTCCGGCGAAGCCTCTTGAACCGCGGCTAGCCTCATTGCTCACACGCTACCCCTGGAATTCGGGAGCAGAGGAGCGAGTCGGATGAAACCCCTCTTCGTCCGCAAGTCGGCGTTCCCTCCGGGAGCGTCACGACCCCGCACGGTGCCATACACGACGATCGCCGTCGTTGTCCTGGCCTACTTCGTGGGCTGGTTCCACGGCCGCGTATTCGGGAACGCAGTTGCGATCGTCGAAACCACCCGAGAACTACACGAGAGATCGGCGTCGATCGTCGAGCTCTCGAATCAGGTGCTCCGCCGAAGCCAATCGGTGATGGAGCAGTTGCCACCAACCGAAAGGACAAACGGCCAATGAAGGTAGGCATAGTTTCCCCGCCCGCTCCAAAAGAAGCAGCACTTTCCACGCTGCTCAAGACCAACATTGCCCTCAAGGGTTTGACACGAGAGGGGAAGGTTCTGGTGCTCCGGGCTCTCCTGCTCTTCTACGGGGGCGAGAGCGAATAGCCATGCTCACGATCGACGTGAAGGCCGCGCCGTTCACTAAGCAGATCGGGCGCCATGCGAAGCAGGTCCCTTTTGCCGCCGCCGTGGCTCTCAATCGAACTGCGAACAAGTTCCAGGACGCCGCGCGCAAGCGGCTCGGTCGAAAGTTCGAGCTGCGCCGGCGGACGTTCCTCGAGCGAGGTGTGGCGAAGATCAGCCGCTCAGATCGGGCCAACAAACGGAGGCTGTCGGTACGGATCCACGTCGATCCCCGGGTTTCGTTCCTCGAGAAGTTCGAGAAGGGCCGGAGGAAGGTGCCGCGTGGCGCGCACCTGGCTATTCCGTCCAGAGAGGTTCCTCGAACAGCTGCTGGGGTCGTGAGGCGCAACCTCCGACCCTCGGCACTCCAGCTCCACCGCCAGGGGCAATCCGTGAAGGGGCAACGGCGAACCTTCCTGGTGCCCGGTGTCGGTGTGTTCCAGCGGTTCGGTCGCAAGGGAAACACGAGCGTCCGCCTGCTCTTCTCGTTCAAGAGCTCTGCCCCAACCCCAAGAACACTCGGGTTTGAGCTCACCGCCAGACGCACTGTCCGCGATGAGTACGATCGTCAATTCATCGTCGCCTGGAATCAGGCGATACGCACATCAAGGAGGCCATAATGCGCCGCGACATCGAACCAATCGTCCTGATTCTCCTCGCCATCTTCGTGGGTTGCGACGACCCCAACGAGCCGAAGCCTGTCCCCGAACCACTTTGCACGTTCGTTGTAGACCTTCGCCCGATCGTGCCAACCATCACCGTCACCGATGGGCCGTGCAAGGTGGCAGAGTGACCTCTTTCTCAACGAGCACCCCGGAGGGAGTAAAGCCATGAGCGACCCCAAAGAGCGGGGCATCTTGTTTTCGGGGCCGATGGTGGTTGCGATCAACGAGGGCCGGAAGACCCAGACGCGGCGGGTCGTGAAGCTTCGAGAATTCGGACCTTCGGACACCGCCGGGTACGATTGGCATTTCCGCGACAAACGTATGCTCTGGAACGACGTGTCCACCGCACGGCTGATTGAGACGCGTTCCCCTTTCGGTGTCCCCGGAGACAGGCTGTGGGTCAGGGAAACGTTCGCGAAGCCATTTGCAGGAGACAACGGGTACATCTACCGAGCCGATGGTCCGGAATACCTCAGCGTTTCCGAGCGCAAACACAATTGGGGGGATTCGGAATCCCACCAATGGAAACCGTCCATCTTTATGCCCCGTCGGGCCAGCCGAACAGACCTTGAGGTTACCGGCGTTCGGGTTGAGAGGTTGCAGGAGATCAGCGCAGAAGACATCATCGCCGAAGGCCTGAGCACCAGGTTGCGCGAGCATGACGCCTATTGCGACCTTCGCGAGCAATTCCAAGAGCTTTGGGACTCCCTCAACGCCAAGCGCGGCTACTCGTGGGACTCGAACCCGTGGGTATTCGTGGGCCACTTCCACCCTCTCCAGCGGAGGTAACGAACTATGACCGCGAAGGCGTCACGCTCCTGTGGAAGTGCGCGGGTCCTTCCTAGACGTTTCCACTGAGGGTAACGCGCCAGCCCGATAAACGTTTGTACACCGAATTCTAGGACTGATTGGCATTGGCATCACGGAATCTCACAAGAGCAGAGGCAAAAAAAGCACTAGGGAGCATGCCAGAGCGAACTTTCGCACGGTGGGTGTCTCGAGGAATGCCAACCAAAACAGTCCGCAGCGGAAAACGGAATGTCACGAAATACCCCTGGCCGGAGATCTACCGCTGGCACATCGAGCAGGTGGAACGACGCGCCCGGGAGACCGCGAAGTCGTCGGTACAGATCGACGAGGCCCGGCGGCGGAAGGTTGTCGCTGAGGCCGAGCTCGCGGAGCTCGAGCTGGCCGAAAAAAAACACCAGCTCTTGACCGTCGATCAGTTCCGGGCACATCTAACCGACGCCCTCGAGCGTGTCGCAGGTCAGCTCTTAACGATGCCGGTGAAGCTCGCCCCCCTGGTCGTTGGAATGAAAAGCTTGGCGAAGGCCAAGGCAGTGATCAAAACGTTCGTCCGCGAGCTCATGGATGAACTCTACGCTGGCCACGACGTAAACGATCGGGACGCCGCATGACGACTGCAGTGACCGCAGTCGACGATCTGACCGGGTACCAGGCGATTCCCGAAATCGAACGCGAGTGCCGCCGGGCTTCCTTTGCACCTCCACCCGATCTGACACTCAGCGAGTGGGCGGATCAATTCCGGATGCTGAGCTCGGAGAACTCCCCAGAAGCCGGTCGATGGCACACATCACGAGTGCCGTACCTGAAAGAGATTATGGATTGCTGCTCCGACCCCGACGTCGAGCGCCTGATCTTTATGAAGTCCGCCAGAGTTGGAGCCACCGATGGCTTGATCAACAACCTCATCGGTTTTCACATGCACCTCCAGCCGGCCCCGATAATGGTGGTCCAACCCACCGAGGAAGATGCGAAGGGTTGGTCGAAGGAACACCTGGCACCAATGATCAGAGATACACCGGCGTTGAAGGGCAAGGTCACTGAGTCGGGACGTCGGGATAGCGGGAATACCATTCAACAGAAGCATTTTCCCGGCGGCTTTCTCGTGGCGGTGGGGAGTAACTCGGCCTCCGGGTTTAGGCGGCGGTCCATCAAGATCCTACTGTATGACGAAGTCGACGGGTATGGTACGTCAGCGCGTAGCAACTCCAGCAAGAACGAGGGTGACCCGATTTCCCTGGGGATGAAGCGCAGCCAAAACTTCTGGGATCGATTCATCCTGGAGGCCTCTTCGCCCACGATCAAAGGTGAGTCTCGAATCGAGAACGACTACGAGCTCTCCGACCAGAGGCGCTATCACGTCCCCTGCCCTCACTGTGGATACGAGCAGGTTCTGAAGTGGAGGAATTTCAAATACGAAGACAACGACCCCACGACGATCCACTACGTGTGCGGCGCAATCTCGAAGGAGGGCGAGCTCCTCGAGGGATGTGGCAAGGCGATCGACGAGAGTAAGAAAGGTTGGATGGTCGAGCGCGGTCGGTGGATTCCGAAGTACCCTGGACGCCGCATCGTCGGATTCCATATCTGGCAGGCCTACTCCCTTTTGACCTCGTGGGTTCGGATTGCAGAGGAGTGGCTCGAGATCAATGGCGACAATGAGCGTCTGCAGGTTTTCATCAATACCGTACTGGGCGAGACGTTCAGCGAAGACAAGGAAGACCACGACCCTGACTCATTTATGGCCCGCCGGGAAGACTATCGCGACGAGGTCCCAGTAGGTGTTGGGGTTCTCACGGCCGGGGTGGACGTCCAGGGGGATCGCCTCGAGTACAGCGTTTGGGGTTACGGCGCTGGGGAGGAATCCTGGCTGATCAAGCACGAAACGTTGTGGGGAGACCCGGGCGGGGCTGACGTCTGGGAACAACTTGACCTGGCGCTCTTCAAAAAAAAATGGCGACACGGAACCGGAGCCACCCTCCACATCCAATGCGTCTGCGTTGACTCCGGCGGTCACAACACTGACGAAGTCTATCGCTACTCAGCGCGCCGGCGAAAACGGAACGTGTTCGCTATCAAGGGCGTCTCTACTCCTGGAGCGGCCGCAGTGGGAAAAATCACGAAGCGAAAAGGCGGAGCTCGGTTGGTGCCGTTGGGGACCGAGGCCATCAAGGACACGCTGATAAAGTCACGGCTGAAAATATCGGTCGCCGGTCCGAAGTACATGCATTTCCCAATGGTCGACCAGGAGTACTTCAAGCAGCTGACCGCGGAGGTACAGAAATTTCGCTATGTAAACAAACGGCCAGTTCGCTACTGGAAAAAACGATACGAGAGAAACGAGGCCCTCGATTGCGCTGTGTACGCCTACGCGGCATTGGCCCTGCTCGGTCCCGTTCGTGACAACCTGGGGAAGATTGCCGACTCTCACCAACCTCCCCCCGAAGAGCCAAAGAAGAAGCCGGCGAAGAAACGCAAAGCCAGCAAGTGGGTGGGTAGATGGAAATAGCCGTTTCCGATCTGGCGATCGACCCCGAGCTCCGGGGCGCTCCGGCTTCCGTGCTCATGTACCTGTCAGACCCCAGCCGTCTACCCCGCGATCGATTCGA
This sequence comes from Gemmatimonadota bacterium, assembly GCA_029262195.1. Taxonomy (GTDB): domain Bacteria; phylum Gemmatimonadota; class Gemmatimonadetes; order Gemmatimonadales; family GWC2-71-9; genus B16T1B5. Next base: position 152,003 of record JAJCZX010000027.1, read on the forward strand.
GCCGCTGAAGATCGCTCCGTTGTCGCACGTTCTCCAAATCCATCGGACAACCGTTACCCGTGCCTTGGACACGCTCGTTAGCCGGGGTCTCATCGAAGCGGGACACATGGAGGACCGGGTTCGCACCTACCGAATGGTAGTCCAAATAGTCGTTTCATCAGAACCCAGACCGCACGCTCGGAAGCGACCTCGACGGGCAGCGGCCAAAAAGGGTTGGGTTGGCAAATGGCAGTAGAAAAGCACCGCACCTACTGGCAGGAGGTGATGATCCCGGGCGGTCTAGGGACGCACTCTCCCGGCGAACGGGAAGACGACCGAGAAATAATGTCGTGGCTCGTTAGATCTGGCGGTGCGGTGGACCTTCCGAGGCCCGTTTCCGGTGCTCACCCTGGCCCGATCGAAGACGATTTGCAGTTTTGCGAATCTCAGGACCCCCATTTTTCTTGACGAAAAAAACTTTAGGGTGCGTGAGAGAACCTGAAGCTTTGGAAAAAATAGGGTCATTGGTATGATGCCGCTCGAAGGGACAAGAACCCAATTTCGAGGCGCCGATGAGAACCACGTACCTGTCCGACGCATTCTTCAACCACGTCTATCGCAACACTGCTCTTTCGTCCCCGGGAACGGTTTACGCCGGTCTACTCACCGCTGTAGCAGGCGCTGAAGCTGGATCGGTCACGGAGGCGAACTACACCGGCTACGCTCGGGTCGCCGTCACGTTCGGGGCACCCGGGGCTGGCGGTAACGGACGCCAGATAACGAATTCAGCTGTAGTGACCTTCGGTCTAAAGACGGATGCCGGGACTCAGGACATGATCGCAGTCGGCATTTTCGATGCGCTGACGAACGGCAACCTCCTCGACATCATTTATCTCGACGACTCCGCACCGTTTGTGGTGATCCTAAACGACGAGACCGCCGACACTTTCGAGCACGACGCTCACGGCTTGGCTGATGACGATCAGGTCAGGCTTGATGCCACCGTCGGATCGGGCGGGTTGCCAACCGGAGTTTCGGAGAACACGACCTACCACGTCGTCAACGCCACCGCCGACGATTTCCAACTCTCCGCAACACAAGGGGGAGCCGCGGTGGCCATCACGGCTGGAGGTGAAGCAATGGTCCAACCACTCCTGGCGGTGTCGATCGCACAAAACGCGACCCCTGAATTTGCGGCCTCTTCGCTGACCCTGCAGGACGACTAAGCGGAGTATTGCAGGTGATTCCTCGCGGTAGTGACCGGGTTTTCTCTTCCACGGCTTTGACCGATGGAAACGGAGATCCTCTAACTTCGGGAAGCGTGAAGCTGGCGCTGTTGAACGTTCTGGCTAAGAACTACGACGCCGACAGTATTCCGTCCTCATTTGTCTACATGCCAGCCACCGCCATGACACACACGGCGGGAGGGGTTTGGGATAAAACGGTTCTGGCCTCTGTTTTCGACAGGGACAATATCCCCCTTTCGGTAGGACACCTCCTGGTTCGAATCACGATTCACGATGGCAGCGATGTCGTGGTCGCGACATTCGATCTGGTCGAGGAGTTGACCGACGTCAACGTACCAACCGACCCCTACGAACTCCGGCTTGCTCTAATTCAGGCCCGCATCGATGGAAGGTTACTGGCGGGTAAAGACGTTGAGAGTTTCGGGGCGATCGGTCACAGCGTCGCACTGATTCCCGTGCGGGACCTCATGAAGATGGAGGCTATCACTCAGGCGCGGGTCGATCGGCGTAAACGGGGTGGCATGCGAACCCACAAGGTGAGGTTCTAGAGCATGCTCGCAGGAATTCGCCGCGCCCTCAGCTGGGTTTCGACTATCACCGCCCCGAGGCCAACACGCCACCGTCTCCCGGCCCGGACACCGCGCCGAAACTACCAAGGCGCAGCGTCCTCCCGTTTGTCCGCAGATTGGATCCTCGGGCCGACTACGGTAGACGAAACGATAAAGAACAGCCTAACAAAACTGCGACAGCGATCCCAAGACCTCTGCCGCAACAACGCCTATGCGGTGCGGTACCTGGACCTCGTTGGGACAAACGTCGTCGGAAAGAACGGTATCCGATTGAGGTCTGAGCACGAAAATATCGATACTGCATGGAAGGACTGGGGGCGCAAGGAAAACTGCACGGTTAGCGGAGATCAGACCCTCCGCCAATTCCTCTGGCTAGCATGGCAAACACGCGCAGCCGACGGCGAAGTAATCATCCGCATGCACCCGGGGTTCAAAGGGAGCCGCTACCGTTTCGCGGTCCAGATGATCGATGCAGCGCTATTGGACATCAATCTAAACGACAAAAACCCAAAGACCGGCAACCTGATCGTCATGGGTGTCGAGGAAAACAAACACGGGCGCCCCGTTGCCTATTGGTTCCACTCAGGCGCTGACGTGAGAAAATTCGGCGTCTCCATGGTGTCGCGCGGGCGGCTTCGGATCCCAGCGGAGCAAATCATACACTCCTACCGCCGGAGGAGACCGAACCAAACGCGCGGCGTCCCCGACCTGGCTCCGATAATGATGGACGCCAAAATGTTGGACGGGTTACTGGAAGCCGAAATCGTCGCTGCCCGGACAGCTGCATCCAAGATGGGGTTCCTCGAACGAAAAATGGAAGACGTTGAGGGGTACTCCCCGGATCCAGAAAACGACGACCCGACGGAAATGGAAGCCGAGCCGGGTGCCATCACCGAACTGGATCCCGGGCTGCATTTCGAATCATGGGATCCACAACATCCGTCGACCGCTTTCCCGTCGTTCATAAAAACCAACATTCGGAGGTTTGCCAGTGGCCTGTGCGTGAGCTACCCGAGCTTGGCCAACGATGTCGAGAACGTGAATTTCTCGAGTCTGCGCCATGTGGCGATCGAAGACCGGGACCATTGGGGCGCCGAGCAGTCAGATCTAATCGACGATCTACTCGAACCGATGTACAGAGCGTGGATCTTCGACGCCATGCTCTCTGGACACCTAACCCTCCCCGAACGCGACCCGCGCGCATGGTTCGCCGTCAAATGGATCCCACGCGGATGGCAGTGGGTGGACCCTGTCAAAGAAGGCAAAGCCGCCGAGGGTGACCTGAAGAACAACCTCACAAGCAACAGTCGGCTCCTCCAAGGAAAAGGAATCGAGTACGAAGACGTTCTCGAGGAGCGCCAGGCTGACCGTAAACTCGAGGAGCGCTACGGGGCAACGGCACCAGATGATGGGGACGACAAGAAATCCGAACCGAACGATTGGGGTGGTCGACTAGCCACCGCGATCGCTCCCAACAACGGAAACGGCAATGGAAACGGCACGGGAACTAATTAGAACGGTAGCTCTTCCGGAACTTCGACGTTCGATGCACGTCGAGTCGTTCCGCATGCACTCCGCCGGTGATGACCACCCCGAGGTCATGGAGATCACGCTCTCAAGCGAAGAACCTGTGACCCGATACGGCTGGTTCGAAGATCCCTGGGTCGAAATCCTGGGCCACGACGAGGGCGAGATAGATCTATCGCGTTTTGAAGACCCGGGGATCGCGCTTCTGATCGACCACCAAACCGGCGACCAGATCGGCATTCTCAACTCTCCGCGCACCGGCAAGGATGGAAAACTCAGGGGTGACGCTCGGTTCAGTTCGAGAGCCCGTGCCCAAGAGTATCGAACGGATATGGAGGATGGCATCCGACCTTGGATATCGATCGGGTATCGGATCGGTGAGCTCAAGCTGGTCAAAGAAGTTGACGGGGCCCCCGACGAATACCGCGCGACTCGATGGGCACCCCTCGAAGGGTCCAGTGTGGCAGTCCCGGCCGACAACACTGTCGGCGTGGGCCGGAGTCTCGGAGGTGTTAGGTCTGGAAGTCCCGAAGCCCCCTGCAAAGTCTACCGAGAGGTCCTCCCGGACGAAGAAACGAAGGGCGACAACGAAACACGGAGCGAGGATCCGCCAAACTCCGACGACCAAGGCCGCGAGGCCCAAAAGGAGGTCCAGACAATGGACACTGATGCAGCTGTAGCAGATGCGGCCTCGCGTGAGGCTTTGAAAGTCGAAGTAACCGATAACATTCGCAACCAAGCCGCGGAGATCTCCAAGATGTGCGAGGCCTACGGGTGCAGCGAAAGGGCCTCTGAGTTCATCGCTCAGGGTTTGAATCCCGACCAAGTCTCCACGGAGATCCTGAAGTCCAGGGATTACAAACAGATCGACCCAGACACCCACGTGAGGCAGGAGGTCATCGACCTCACAGCTCGTGAGGCCCGGCAGTACTCGATCAGCAAGGCCATCCTCAACATGGTTGACGGACGGCATGAGGGATTGGAGTTCGAGGTTTCCGAGCACATCGCCAAAAAACTGGGGTCCTCCCCCACGTCGGGTCGGAAGATTGGGCTGTACATCCCGACGTCCCTCGATTCCCTCTCAACAGTCGATATCCCCGCCCGATTGCACGAGATGCACGGGAAGCGAATCCTGACCGCGGGAACCGCAACCGATGGTGCTGAGCTCGTCTTCGAAGAAGAGGGCGCGTTTATCGACATGCTGAGAAATCGCATGTTCACGGTCGCAATGGGAGCGAGGGTCCTTTCTGGACTCCAGGGCAACATCGCCTTCCCGAGACAGACGTCCTCCGGAACGCTGAGTTGGGAGGGTGAGAATCCTGGCTCGGATGTGGCCGAATCAATGCTGCAGCTCGACCAGTTGCAGATGAGCCCCAAGACAGCAATGTCGACCACGAGCTTTGCTCGCCAGTTGCTGGCTCAGTCCGTGATCGGGGTCGAGGCCCTGGTGCGGGAGGACCTGCAGCAGATCGGGGCACTCGGCCTGGATCTCGCCTCTCTGATCGGTCCTGGCACCGGGAACGAGGCGCTCGGTGTCCTGGCAACGCCGGGTATCGGCGACGTCGCCGGCGGCACCAACGGGGCCACTCCAACCTGGGGCAACATCGTGGATCTCGAAACCGCCGTCGCAGTTGGCAATGCCGACGTCGGTTCTCTGGGCTACATGACTACCCCGGGGATCAGGGGCTACTGCAAGCAGACCCTCAAGAACGCGGGGGTTGCAGGTCACATCTGGGAAGGTACGGAACTCAACGGCTACCAGGCCAGAGCCACCTCCCAGGTCCCGAGCAATCTCACCAAGGGAACGGCTATCGGGATCGCCCACGCGATCATCTTCGGCAACTGGGCCGATCTGTTCATCGGAGAGTGGGGCGCGATGGAGATCATCGTCGATCCGTACTCGGCGAAGAAACGCGGCAACATCGAAGTAACTCTCCACATGATGGCAGATGTTGGCGTTCGCCACGCGGTGAGTTTCGCCGCAATGCAGGACGCGCTGACCTCGTAGCGGCGTAGGTAGGCGTCGGTCGGGTCCTCGGGGCAGTCTCGGGGACCCACGGCGCCTAAACAAACGATAGGGCGATACGAATGACGCTCGCGGAGATGTGGAAAGAAATGGCAATAATCGAAACGAGGCTTGCGAACAAGAAAATCAAGTTCCGCCGTCGGATCCGCTTGGCGGCCGGCGAACACGGCGTGGCAGGTGTGGGCACAGTTTTCAAGGTGGTCGAACAGGGCAAAGGCGGGCTGAAGAACGACGAAGCCGACATGGACGACTTCAAGTTGTCCGAGGTCCTGGCTACCCGCTTCGTCGCGAACGAAGCCGCCGAGGTGGTCGACGACAAAACGCCCGTCGGCCATCCCAAGGAAAAAAAGTCCTAAGATGGCTCTCCCGTTCGATGAATACACAGACCTCGCACTCGAGTACTCGGGTGTCGACGTCGTGCTCGGCGCCAACACGGTGAAGGGCATTCTTGAGCGGGAGACTGACGTTGCTATTGATGGTCTGGATGTGGCGACCGAGGTCGGTAGGATCTCGGTCGCCATTAAAGAAAACTCGCTCCCCGGCCTCGCCAAAGGGGCCGCAATCACCGTCGACGGGGTGAGTTATCAAGTTCGCAGAAACGAACCACATCCCCGGGACCATTACTACACCCGGGTACACCTGGCAAAAGTATGAACCCGAACGAAGTACTTCGAATCTATGCCGACTGGCTCTCCGGAGATCTCCTCGATTACGCCGGAGCGCCACAAGGTTTTGAGGTTCATCGAGCCAACGTACCGAAGGATGTAGGGGATGCGGTGCCGCGCGCCGTTACCGTCTTTGACGAATCGCGCAATCTGGAGCTCGCCGGCGGGGACGTTCCGGAGGCGGTCGCAGTTGGTCCCCTCTTGCTGGTCACTCTCTCGCAGGGGTTCCAGTTGGATGGGGAGATAGGTACCGACTTTCGCGAGGCAGACAACGTGAACGTCGCGATCGCATTCGCCAGCCAGGATATCGAGACGGCAGAGGGGATCACCGAAGCCGGGCTCGCAGTTCGGACCGTGGCCAGGTCTCTCACGGAGTTGCATCACAACAACAACGTCGACCTCCGGCGCCGAAACGGAATCGTAATCCTGTCCTGCAATTCGATGAACCTACTCACGGTTCGAAATGATCCAACGGACGCAAACAAAAACATTCTGGGTGCCGTCGTCCTGGACCTCCTGGTCCGCGATGAGAACCCGTCATTCTAGGAAAGGTTATCCCGATGGCGACGAAGAAAAACACAACCAAGGCACCACCGACTCCAGAGGTGATCGGCTGCATTGTGGTTCGCAACGGAAAGAAGGTCGAGATCCCCAAGTCGATTGAGGGCAAAGGGGAGGCAGCTGTCGAGAAGTACGTAACCGACAAAGCGGGGGTGATCGTCCCGCCCAAACCCGCGGAGACTGAGGAATGAAAAGGAATACACGGTGGGGCGCAGCCATAGAGATTGAGGCAGTCGACGGGACACGGGAAACGATTGACCCGGCGACCGATGCGATAGCGCTGATGGAGAACCCGGGTCCTCCGGAGAGTTCGTTCTCGATCGACGGAGATCGGGGTCGGGATCCGGCCACCGGCCGACCACTCCCCCGTGGCCTCCGAGAAGGGCGCACCTACGCGACGGAGCTCCAGTGGCTTATGCGAGGGAAAGGCGCTGCATATATCGCGGCTGATGCTTCCCTACCCTGGGTGGACGCCTTCCGGCTTTGCGGGATGCAGCCGGTAGTGGACACGACGCCGGGATCGGAATCGATCACCCTGGCGATGCGCACTGACGACCTATTCGAAGGGGGAAGTGTCGATGTGCATCCGGAGGGTGAGACGTATCAGCTCACCGGAGCGAAGGGGACATTCAAGCTCGAGGGACAAAAAGGCGGCCCGACTAAGGCCACGTTCGAGATCCAGGGGATTCCTGACTCGGTCGGCGGCGACGCTGCCCTGCCTGCTCTGACCTATCCGAATGTCATTGCGCCGAACGGTTCGAACATCGGGATCAACTTCGGCGACTTCCTGACGGCGAACGTCGAGGATTGGAGCTTCGTTCTCAACGCCACGATCAACCCGGCAACCAACATCAACGTCGCCGGCGCACACGGTGGGCTGATTCTTGAGTTGGGTCTCCCCGAGCTCGAGGTGACAATCGCATCGCCGACGCTGGTAGGTACGCCGTATCACACAGCCGGCGGTCTCAACGTCGAGGAGCTCCTGGCGCGCGAAACGGGGATCCCGATCAGCCTGGATGTCGGATCAGTCCAATACAATCGCCACCACATCAACCTGCTGAACGCTCAGCTCGCAGATGCGGGCGGAAGTTCTGAGGGCGCGAAGGCGTTGAGAGATCTCAAGTTCACCGCACCTCTGACTCAAGTGGGGTCGACGTCGGACTTCACGATCGTTAGCGACTGACGCTAAGAAAGGACACAGGGCGACAATGATTTACGACGCTGAAGAGTACGGAGAGGCCATCGAGCCTCCCGTGCTTCGAATCGCTGGCAAAGAGTGGACGGGGCGGTTGCTGTCGATCGAAGAGATCGCGCCGTACCAGAACAAGATTGCCAAGGCCGTAGCGAACGAAAAGTGGGACGAACTCCGGGAGATGGTTGCGATCGTGACTGATCTCATCTTCCCACCTGAGCTGACCCTGAAATTCTGGAAGTGGCAGCCGCCGGCATCGTGGTATCTGCTCAGGCTTCCGCAGACAACCATGTTGAGGCTTTTCAAAGCTTTTACGGAACCCCAACGGCAAGCAATGCGGGTCAATCCGGAGCCGTTGGGGACGGAGGAAGCCGCAGCAACCTGAGGCAGCCCTTCGGATTGATCCGTGTGCGCTTTCTCAAGTCGTTCCCAGGCGAGTACTACTGCCCGAGCCGGTGGGCGACGAGTGACGGGATCATCCCGTACAGGCTGTTCTGGCAGATGTACAACGATCTGTCACGATTGGAAACGGGCGCCCGCTTGGAAACGGGCCTCGGCGTGTCACTTGGAATTGGAGTGGCATTGAGCAAAGAAGGAGACATGAAGACGAAGGGCCTGCTCCGGCGTTACCGGACGTGGGCCTTCCCAGAGGTTGACGATTTAGAAAAGGAGTCCGAGCCCGATGCAGAGACGGGGTGACGCAAATCTCGATGTAGTTATCCGAGGTAAAGATGCAACTCGCCGGGCCTTCGGGCGCGTACGCGGGCGAGTCACGTCTCTCACCAACTCCATCTTCTCTCTCAAGTCCGTCGGGATCGGGCTCGCTGGTGTATTTGCGGGGCGAGTCGCTCGGTCGTTTGCCGATGCGTTCGGGAAGCAGGAAGAGAGCATCCTGTCTCTCAACCAGGCGCTTCGCAACACCGGGCAATTCTCCGAGGAAGCGTCTGAACGGATACAGGCCTCTGCAGCTGAGATCCAGGCGCTCACCAAAGCGGGCGATGAGGCCATTATTCAGGGCACCGCCTCGCTCGCACAGCTCGCCACTCAGCTAGACCCAGACCAACTCATCGCAGCACAACGCGCTGTTGTCGGGATTGCAGACACCTTCCTGAAAGGCGATATCGAGGGCGCCGCCCTCCTGGTAGGCAAGTCGATCGGTTCCAGTACCAACGCTCTCACCCGCTACGGGATCCAGTTAGACACGGCAGCGACCCAGGAGGAAAAGCTCCAACAACTGCTCGAGCAGTCGGCCGGGTTCTTTGCAACGTCACAAGCCCGGACGCAGGGGCTCGCGGGCACATTGGCCCAGGCCAGCAATGCGGCGGGTGATGTTCAGGAGACGATCGGAGAGCTGGCTCTTGAGATAATCCAACTCGACGGAGCCAACAACGGGATCGTCGAAACGATTCAAGGGTTCGATCAGCGGTTAAAGGAGAACCGGGGATCGATCGTATTCTGGGGTCGAACGTCGATCGCCACACTAAAGCTGATCGGCGGGAGTCTCCTTGACCTGGTCAAGATATTCTTCAACGGCGGTCGGGCCATCGGCTCTCATATGATCGCCCAATTCGCGGCAGCCAAAGCGAAGATCATCCTCTTTCTCAACGATGCCATCGGCCAGGTGAATTCCTTCCTCGACAAGGTGGAAAGGATCCCGGGCGTCGAGCTCAATTTTCGAATCGGTCGTCTCGATGCGCAGGAAGCCACTCTATCGGCAGTGGCCGCACAGGGACGGTTTCAGGGCGCGGTACTCGACAGCATGGACGCAGTAAACCGATTGGGTCGGCGGTTTGATGAGACCGCGGTCGCGATAGCGAGAGCCCGGGAGGAACTCGCCAACTTCGACTCGACCGCTGGGCAGGGTTCTGCTACGACCACGGGCGCAGCCGTAGCAGACGTTGATCTGGGAATCACTCCTACGGTCGTGAGCACGAGCGGCCAGCGGATACGAGAGATCGCTCCACCGGAGTTGGTTGAGGACGACGGTCGGGAGCTCACCGACCCCCTCGAAAACGCCGCAACAGCAGTCGAGTCCTTGCGGGACAGCTTCAAAGATCTGGGCAAGTCCGCAGGCAGTGTGCTGCAAGATCTTATCAATTCCGAAGAAGGGCTCGGAAAGGCGATAGTCTCGACGCTGAAGGAGATGAGCGCAGGCAAAGCCCTCTTCTACCTCGCCGAAGCAGCTGCAGCCCTCGCATCAGGGTTCCTCGGAAACCCAGGGGGATTCAAGGCCGCGGCCGGATACGCGGAAGCGGCTGCTCTCCACGGTGGGATCGCGGCTGTGACGGGTGCCTTCTCGGGCCCGAGCAACGGCGGAGGGTCGTTGGGTAGCTCTGTCGGAGCCGACGCCAGCGCGAGCCGCATCGAGTCCCGTGGTAGGGCGGAGGTACTCGTCGAGGGCGGAGTCATCAACGTAAACGATCCTCAACAGGCTGAAGACCTCACGCGGGCGGTAAACGACCTGTACTCTCGTGGATACCTCGACATTGTTATTAAGGCAGCAGGATGATACCACAAATCACCTGGGGCGCTGCCTTCGTCAACTCCCTTGTTATCGAGTACCCACTGGACAACCCGGTGAGCTATTCAGAAGACAAGCCCGGGAGTTCAACAACCCTCGGCCAGAACGCGGCCGCCTCCTGGTTGACTGGCGTCGACTACTACCTCGAGGGCGATATCAGGCACATCGCCACCAACCACGGGCCCAGTGTCCGGGGGTGGGACGGCGCGACCGGCTGGGGCGCGTTTCTTGAGTGGGCGCGAGATGCCGAGAACCTATTTCGTTGGATCCCTGACCAGGACGTACCCGGGACATTTGTCACCGCCCGGCTAATCGAACCTCGCAGCGGGCCCCCTGCCCTGGAAAATTCGTTCCGTCGCACTCTTCACCTAAAGATCCAGTCAACCGACGGGTCGGCTTTCACGGGTTACTAAAGATGGCCCGCAACGTCGAGTTACTGAGAATGACTAGCGAACTCTCTCGGGGTGGGGTGCGTCGCCGGTCCGTGGTGTTGGTGCGATTCAACGGTACCGACGAGACCGACGGATTCGAGATTCTCGTTAGCGTTTTTAGGCGTCGTACGTTGGTCGACTCTCGCTCGATCATTCTCTCCCCTCCGAACCGTCAACGGGACGATTACAACCTCGAAATTTCCAAAGCCCAAGGACTGGGCGACGATATGGCGTTCCCGGACAAGATGATCGCGGTTCAGCTTCGAGAGGCTCTAAGGTTCTTGCGGGCGTCTCGGACTGAATTTCCGATCGACCGAAAAAGCGTCCCGACAGGGGGCTTTTAGGTCGTGCTTAACTACACCCACGATTCGGGGACCGCCCAAAACAACGGCTCCGGGGTTTTCGACCTTACCGGGATCACGACGAGGAACACGTCGAACGCTCGGCGAAAGATGGTCGTCATGTTGTGGACCTACGATAACGACCAGGTCGGCGGCGCGGGTCATACGGACATGGTTCCGACCGACGTCGATTTCGACGGAAACACGCTAACCGAAGTCACTACCGGAGCCCTGCCCCTGACTTGGGCCACGGCGTTTCACGACACGATCTTAGGGACTTACTTTCTCGACAACTTCCCGGCCAACGCTAACGGAGATCTGACGGTAACGGTCGGCGATCGCACGTTCTTGGACACCGTTAAGTACATGCATTTTCACATCTTCTATTTAGAAGATGCGGCGAGCGGACAACCCGAAGCCGGGGCGTCGATCGGGTACGGCTCGAATACGGCGAACGTAAATCAGTCGATTACCACAGTCGCTACAAACGCTCTGGTCCTAAACATGTGCGTCCATCGCTTGGCGGCCGTTACGATGGGGATAGATACCGGGACCTCCGACTCCGACCTCACCGCCGTCGGGTCGATAATCGGAACACAGCCGCAACTTTCTCAAGCGGCCGTAGCCGCGAAAACGAACGCCGGGGCGGTTCAATGTGACTGGGATGTTTCGAACAACGCTCCCCACGGGGAGCAAATGGTCTCGATCGCCGAGGATCTCGGTTCGGGCGGTACGACCGCAGCGCTCGACGCCACTGGGTTGTCACGCTCCTCCGGAGACGCCACCCTTTCCCAAACGCAGGGGCTCGTCGGTTCGGGCGTTTCGCAATCGATCGGTACTGGCATACTGAGTCAGCGGCTCGCTATTCAGGCAACGGGAATCTCAGCAGCATCCGGAGCCGCCTCCCTCGCCCTAACCGGGTCCCTTCAAGGGACCGGGCTGTCAAGTTCCAGAGGGTTCGCACTCTTACAAATCCGTCAGGCAATCGACGGAGTGGGTGTGTCGCAGTCTATCGGAACAGCTTCGCTAAGTCAGACGCAATCAATCTCCGCCTCTGGAGTTTCGTTGGGGGTCGGTGCTGTAGCGCTCAGGGTCACTCAGCAGATACAAGCGGTCGGGTTGTCCGCGGCTGGCGGATCCGCACTACTTACACTCTCACCGTTCGTTCAGCTGCGGGCCACGGGCGCCGGTGTGTCTGTTTCCTTTGCGGTACTTCGAACCACCCAGGGGATGTTCGGCTCCGGAGAATCCCGATCGGTAGGTGCTGCAGAGCTTTCGCAACTGCTCTCGATTCGCGCATCCGGCGTCTCGAGGTCGGGAGGTTTGGCCGTCCTTTCGGGTCAGGCCCTGGTCACGCCCGTCATGGGAGGGGTGGGATCGTCTTCGACCACCTATAGCGGTGGCGTTTCTTCCTCCGGCACGTATGGCGGTGGCGTCGCACGCTCGAGCGGCAACAACTCGGGAGGGGTGTCGCCGCAATGACGTTGCTCGGACACACGATCGAGATATTCGCTCCCCGCACCGACGACGTGACGGAGACTACTATCCTGTCCCCGATCGCTGGAGCTCCTCACAGTGATCCGTTCAGAGTTTCGACTTTAGCCGGCGTCGCCGGACATCAACCATACCTCGCGGAAGCTCCTCGCGGGGGTCGCGGACCTCTCGATCCTATCGAGAAGCGTATTCGAACGGGTACGCTCGTCGCCCGGGTTCTCGACCCTCGCGTTTCCGGAGGTGCCCAGGGGGAGCGTTGGGTGTCGGCATTCGGTGGGGACGCCAAGGAGCGGAACCGCTGGATAGGGCTCAAGGCCCGCGCCAAGAGAACAACCGACGGAGTCACCTACTCGAGCTACTTCACCGGCCGGATCGAAAGCGCCCGAATGGTAAAGCCGGAACTCTGGGAGTTCACGATCCGGGAAGCGCTCGACGACCTGGACGCTGAGATCTTCGTCGGCAATCCGCCGGTCTCATATGCTACGAGCTCCGTAGTGATGCCGCGCGGATTCGTTGCTGCCCACGGGACTTACGGACCGTTTCGCACAACTGACCCGGTCGACGTCGGAATTCTGTTCCACGGGAACGTAAATGGCAGGTTCATAGCCCACCCTCTAGCCACTAACACGGTGGCCCAGGTAACGCTGACCAAAGCACTCGAGGAGTTCGTGGGTCCCGGAGGATCGGAGATTCCACTGGTGACCGCTCGGGGACTGCAGGGGCAATTCAAAGTGGGCGTGACGATCGGGGTTTCGTCTGGGCTGTTCGACCTTGAGGGCCTCGAGACCCTGAAAGACACGGACGGAATCACCCGGGTCTCCTTCTTGCACCTCCGTGCACTTACCGACGAAAACGGAGCCCTCGACACTGGTCACGCCGACTATCTCGCGGCGCCGGCCGGCGGCACTTCCGATGTTTCGCTTTACATCTATCGGACTGATAAACCCACACCCGACGCCCCGCTGTTCCTCGACGACGTCGACCCGATCGTCGCCCTCGAGGATGCACTGGCCGGACAATTCGGAAGGCTGAAGACCGATGGTACCCCGGCGTTCCCGATGCCGATGGTCGCTTCGACATTCACGGCTTTGAAAGGGATGTTTCCAAACATCCGGATCCCCGTTCTCGAAAGCGGCAGCAGAGGGGAATGGAGCCGGCAGGAAATCTTGAAGCCGCTCAATTTGGGCCTCCGTACAAACGGGGACGGCGAGCTCGAGCTCCTGGACCTCCGTGAACCGGACTCAGCTGCGATCGCTGGCATCCCGACGATTACCGATACCTGGCTTGCCGGTCGCCTTCCCACCTGGGAGCAACGCAAATCCAGCGCGATCACAGCTGTTGAGTACGAAATCTTCCTCGAGGAGCTCGCCGAAGATGTCGAGGGCGACGAAGCCCGCGAGGCGATCCTCGAGTTCCCACGAGCGGTGCGAGTCCAGGGACTCAACCCGAGCCTGGGCGACAAGGTGCTCTCGGTCCCCGCCCGGGGCTTCCGTGCAGCCAGAGGTGAGCAGCACAACTCGGTCCTCTCTCGCGCAGACTATCTGGCCTCGTTCGCGCAGACCAGGGCCGAGGGTTACCGCGGGCCCTACGCAATGGGCGCGGCAACAGTGCCGATGGAGATCCTAATCGACCAGGAGACCACCACACTGGAAAGCGGAGATCTCGCGCTCACCAATGCCTCGGTGTTACCAGACCCGGTGACCAACGAGCGGGGCGGAACTAGGCTCCTGAGAATCATATCTCGCAGGGAGGACGGTCCGAAGGCGATCATCCAGGCGATCGACCTTGGAGTCAACACGGTAACGGATCCGCCGACTGTTGGAGCAATCATTCAGACGGTCGGCGATTCTACTCACTCCGTCACGGTTCAAGGGGTTGTACTCAACGCAGATGGGACTCCGGTAGTCGTCGAACTAAACGTCACCGACACCACTGTGACCACTCGCCCGGGGCCGACAGATCCGGGGTGGCAGCTGAGAGCCAGGACTAATTCAGGCGGCTCGGTGATGATGCACGGGCTCCCGAGCGGCCGTCGGATCTGGGCTCGGCTCCGATCGGTTGCCGGTGAATCAGAGGAACCGAAGCGCCCGAGTGCGTGGGTATTCCCAACCGGGGCCGGCCGCGTTGACCTCGCTGTCGAGACACCACCGACATCGGTTTCGGCCTCGAATATCACGGCCTTCTCAGCAGACCTTACGATCGTAACCGCAAATGCAGATCTCGCGACCCAGGTATTCCTCGACGGGGTCCTGATTCAGACTCTCGGTGCCGGCGTCCCGTTCTACCAGGTCACCGGCCTGGCAGCGTCGACCCAGTACGATATAGACATCAATCACGTCGACCTATCTGGCGGACCAACGGCCCAGGTCTCCACCACGTTTTCAACCACTGCCTCAGCTCCGACAGCGCCATCAATGCTGCGGGCACCCAGTGTGGTCGATTCGAGCGGGAGGTTTATCTAAGTGGCTACCCGCGAATTCCGTCCCGACGTTCCCATTTGGCCCGTCTATATGGTGGAGGTGTTCCCAGCCAACCGCCATTTCGATGTCGAGCTGGAGCGAGAGACCGTAATCGGTGGCTCTCCCCAGGGGGACGCAGCAACGGTTTTCATCTTCGAGGCTGGTGGGTCGACGATCTTCCGCGACAAAGGGACGGACCCCACTGCCCAGGCCCGCTATCGATCGCGACTGATAAGGGATGGATACCTCCCTGGGCCCTGGACGTTGTGGAGTGACGAAGCGTCAGCTGTCGACGGAGGTGAAGGATTCACCTTCATCGGCGATCAAAACTGGATGTTTGCCCGCACGAGCTCGCCGAGTTCTGCCCATGAATCCCGCGTCGACAACCCTCACCTCGTGACAGCAGCTCAGGTGGGAGCTCCGACGCTGGCAGATCTGTCGTTTACCAACGCAACCCTGTCGAGCCACCTCGCGAATACGACCAACCCCCACGCGGTAACGGCTGCTCAAGTTGGAGCTGCGACAACTGGCGCACTCGCAGCCACGGATGCAAACCTCGCCTCTCACGAGGCTGATACCGGGAACCCCCATTCTGTAACTGCGGCCCAAGTCGGAGCTCCAACGGTCGCCGACCTCAGCTCACACGAATCCGATAGCGGCAACCCCCATGCGGTGACCGCCGCGCAGGTGGGGCTCGGCAACGTGGAAGATGTAGCGCTATCTGGATGGGGTGGTTCGGCAAGCCTCGTCACTGTCGGAGCCCTGAACGCTGGGTCAATAACGAATGGCTTTGGTAGTATCAATATCGGATCGAGCGCATTATCCGCAGGTGCGCTGTCAGTGTCGAGTGGGGATTTCGCAGGAAACATCACCGTTCATCGAGACACCAACGCCCAGATCAACCTCAACGCTCACGTCGATAATGGGACGCCTACGATAATCTTCCGGCGTTCGCGTGGCACTGAGATTTCGCCGTCGGCAGTTAACTCCGGGCAGACGATAGCAGCAATCAGTGGCCGGGCATACGACGGTTCTTCTTACGTAAACAGCGCTCAGATCACGATACTGGCTAACGAAAACCAGTCAGCGGGTAATTCCGGAAGCCGAGTTCAGATCGACCTGACGGCTAACGGCTCGGGCGTGAAATCCACCTACTACCATATTCGAGCAGAAGCCTTTCGACCCGACTCGGCATACCACGGGTCGATTTCCCTCGGTGCAACTACCGCTAGGTGGTCAAATGTGTACTCAACTGACGGAGACTTCTCCGGGGACATAACCGTTGCGGGCCTGGTCGACGGCGTGGACGTCGCAGGACTTTCGGCTAGTTACCTCGACCACCTGGTCGATTTCGACAACCCGCACCAGGTCGACGTCACAGATTTTTCAGGCGGTTCGTTCGGCGCCGGGAACTACACATTCCCGGCCGACGTCACGATCGGGACGCTCGGCACCTTCGACGGATCCGATACCCCCGTCGATGGGGAGTTCTTGAGGTACCACGAATCTTCGGGCGAATGGCGTTCAGTGTTGTTCCAAAAGCCGCTGGCCGATGGTGACGTCGTTGCTGAAGCTCTCCTCGACGGAACAGCCGCGGCGTTCGTCAATAGCAACCCCACACTCTCGGGAACCCCTGGAGCACCAGGCTCGGCGCCGGTCTTAACCCCGATTTACAAGGGGATGATTATAGACATGAGTTCCCGGCCCTTGGCGGCCGGGGAAGTCTACGTCCTGGATTACGACTCGGGTGGTGGGTTCACTACCGATGCGATCATCTCGACGTCGGACAAGGTGGTGCATACCAAACTTGGGCTGGGGGCGACCTACGCCTATCGCTATAAAATCCGTGGCGCATCTGATTCGAGCAACTCTCCGTCGACAGCAGCAACGGCCCCGAGTAGCATTGCCGAAGTCTCGGCGTTCGGAATACTGGTCGCTGCCCAGGGAGCCTTCGCAGACCTTGCCAGCCTCTCTGTAAACGCGGGCGCTATCACCGCGGGATCGCTGGCTTCTGCAACTCTGACGAACAACTTCGTAGATCTCAACGCTACGGGCTCTGACGTTTTCGTCTCGGCGGGCGACGGTCAAACGGAAATTGACGCTGGTACGGGCAAGGGGTTCTATGTTCTTGCAGATGGAAGCGTCGCAAAGTTCGCCGGCGAATTGGTAGCAGCCTCCGGCACGTTCTCCGGTACGGTCTCTTCAACCACATTCACGGGCCTCACTGCGACCTTCGCCGGCAACATCACGCTGTACGATGGAGGTGACAGCCCCGGCTACTCTCCTACCCTGCAGATTCGTTCGGGTGCAAACGGTGTCCCGGCAATTCAATTCAGGTTCGGGACGACCACGGCCGGCAGTATCGTAGGCGACAGCGCGAACCAAATCCGGTTTAGGAATGGCGCAGGAACCGAGATAGCTCGCGTAGACGGTGGCTGGAAGGGGATGTTGGTGGGCGGCGGTCAGGCCACCCCCCAGTTAGTGGTCTCGGGCACCGGAAACGCATTCCTCGGATTCTCGGACGACGAAATCGCCTTGCAGGGAGAGATAGCCTACCAACACTCCTCGGACGACATGCACATAGCCATCAACGCTGACGGCATTCTAAACCCGAGTATCTCAATTTTGTCTGCCGGCGGTTCAGCAGGCCATAGGGACGTCCGGATCGGTGACGGAAGCGCGCTAGCCACCAACGCTACGGGCGGGTTCCTCTTGATCCCGGGGTGCGCCGGGACGCCCACAGGCACTCCCTCGAACGCCGGACTGGGTGCCGTCGCGGTGAAGTACGACACTGTAAACAAACTGCTATACGCCAATGACGGCGGTGGCTGGAACGCCGTATAAGAAGGGACTGTGAGAAACCAATGAAGGTCAAAACAACAACCGAACTTACCAGCTGTTTCGGAACCAAGATCAAGATCGAAGGAACAGAAAATTACGTCACCCTTCGGATGGTGGTCACCGACGCGCTCCAGAACGCTCGCACCCGGGACGAGAACGGAAAGCCACTCAGTGTGCTGGCTCAGTCGGGACGACACATGCTGGCTTCACTTTTCCAGCAGAACGACGAGGTCGAACTATCGCCCGAGAACCTCACCCTGATCCGGGAGCTCGTGGCCGACAAATACACGGACAACCTGCTCGTGAGCGGGCCAGCCCTCGAGCTGCTGGATCCAAAAGAAAAAGAATCGGCCTCGTAGAATGGGCACCGCGGCCGATATCGAAGCCCGTGTAAACGAGCTCGAAAAAGACGGAGTCCTGGCTGGTGCCAACTGGCGGGAGCAGTGGCGTCGCAATGATACGTTGGCCGGCGGGATCAAAGACAACGCCGAAGATATCGAAGGGCTAAAACTGCAGATGGCCCGCCTCGGGCCGTACATCGCGCTGGCCGCGGCGATCGGAGCCCTCCTCGGCGGAGGGGTCGTCACAATCGTTCTAAAAGTGGGGTTCGGCATATGACTAGCAGAGAGATCGGGACCAAAATCGCATCGTCGGTAATCCCCGGTTATGACAAGATGTTCGAGCACAAGAAACGCCGAGCCCGTTGGGGATACATCCTCAGCCTGATCGCGATCGCATTTCCGATTGCCTGGCTGATGCTGGCCAAGGCAGCTCCGGACTGGTACGCCTGGGCCTTCTCCGGAGTCCTCCTCTGGCTGGGTGGCCACTTTATCAGCGTGACGGCGACCGAGTCAACGATAGACGGACTTGTCCGTCTGATCAAAGCCGTGAGAAAGGGGGAGTGATGAAGTACCCCATCCAGAACCATCGGGCCAGGGGCGACAACCCGGTCAAGGGAATCGTCATTCATTCGATGGCAGAGTATATCAGTACTCCCGACGGACCCAGCTACGCTCCTGACTTCCTCGAGGGCGTCGGCCTGGGTGTTCACGCTATGATCACACCCAACGGCCTGCTCCTCGAGTGCGCCGGCGCCGATCGAATCTGCCCTCACGCCGGACTATCGATGTTCAAAGGCTTGAAGTTCCTGAACCGCAATTTCCTCGGCGTGGAGGTGCTCGTCGAAGGCGTCCACAGCTACGCGAGCTTCCTCAAGGCGATCAAATCCCCGCAGGCCTTCACGCTTGAGCAGTACGATGCCCTCTCAGTGTTAGTCAGAATGTGGCGGGAGATGTTCGATATTCCTACTGGTTGGGTCGTCGGCCATTCCGAAGTATCGGGTGACAGCATCCGCGGAAAAGGGAAAGGCAAACGGGATCCCGGCAGCGGGTTCGATTGGTCCCGTCTCAACCTGGACCGAGAGGAGGTGGCTCAATGAAAATCGCCGCCGGCATCGCGATCGCTGTCCTAGTAATCTTCAGCGTCGCATCATACACAAAGAACGTGGAGGCCCGGGCCCTGCTCCGATACCGATCGGACTCTCTAGAGACGGCGCGATTCCAGGTCGCGGCCCTGCAGCTTGAGCGCGACACCCAGGACAGCGTTTACCAGGCAGACACCACGAGGCTCTCCGGCGAGTTGGCTTTCGCGGTGTCTCGGATGCAGGAGCTCCGCGCCCGGAACACAGGGCGTCGGACCGTCCTAGATACGGTGTTGGTGTCAGTCCCCGATACTGTGCGAGAGTTCATCGTGAAAACGATCGATGGCCTGGAGGAGGAAGCCCAGGCCTGCACGCTGGCACTGGGAACATGCGAGGCGGCGGTGGCTGTTCGGGATTCAATGATCGCCGGACGGGACTCAACGATTAGCGAACTCCGCCCGCTCCTTACAGCCTACGAGGACCAGCTCGCGAACGCGATCGGGGCCGCTCGCCCACCACCGACCCGGTGGATCGAACGGGCTTTAGCGGTCTACGGGATTATTGGCGCAATAGGTCTGCTCACCGGAAATTAGGCGGCCGCGGCGAGAGCCGCTTTGTCTAGAGGGTAAACGATACGCCCCTTGACCCATCGCCATGAAGCTAGGGACTCCAGTATCCCGTTCGCGAGTGCTATCGGAAAAATCAGGGCCCAGACTATGAATGACGTGAGAAACAGCTGCTCAATAAGCCTGAAATTAACTTCCGTCCAAATCACCCCAATTTCATCTCTAACATCGGCGTCTTTCAAGCTACTGATGGAGTGGGTCAGGGTGGTCCGATAATCCTTCGATTCAGCCGACTCCTCTTTTCGTATCGAGTTGGCGACCGCCAAAGCCCACCCGAATTCGACTTTGTGTCCGAACCGAAGGAACCCATTGATGAGTCCGCTCACCTGCTTATAGGCAGGGTCTTCAACGCTAATCTTGCCGTTGACCGCCATTGCCACCAATCGATTTCGGAGCACGAACAACTGATGACGGAATCGATCCACCCGGTAGTCCCGATAGAACTGATCGAAAAGCACGAAGATCCCTAGGGCGCTACTCGTTCCGACGAAAACCGATAGAATCAGCCATTCATTCATATCTTGTCCTCCGGGTTTGTCCGCCCCTGGGGCGTCAGTCCACTCGACAGGCGGTCCGGGTCAACCTGCGTCTCCAACAGGCTCTTATGTTTCGACCAGGACTCAATCGTATCATGCCGAAGCTTTCGTTGTTGGTAGCCGTAGGCCGTGCCTCCAGCCCCGAAAATCAACGCTACCGCAGCGCTTATCGTTATCACCAACTTTATGCCAAACGACACAACCACGTTCGCAACCGTGGTCTGACCGGCCAATACCTCCACAGACTTGTAGGTGCCCAACATCACCAGGCCCGTTGATACCACTGCCCCAAACATCCGCAGCCCTATTGACCATAATTTCCCGTTTCGGTCGATGCGCTTCAATTCGGCTTGCGCTTCGATCTCCTTAATCTTACTACTTTTTCCGCCAGTTTGTGCCTTGGATTTCTTACCCAATAGCGATTCTCCCCGTTTTTTCGGTTTTTCTCATCGTGACGGGAAGCGCCCCGCAACCACCATTTAGCTTCGACATGCCCGCACGGCGGCGTCGATGTCTGTAACTCCCGTTGCCAAACAACTAATGTTCCTGCAGGAGATCACTGTCTGCTCCCGGAGAAACCCGTTGTCGTCGGTAACCGTTCGAGTGGTTCGCTCAGTCTCGGCAATAGTGATGGTAACTTCGGTGGGGTCACTCGGATCGGGGTCGATCGTGACTCCGTCCTGCTCGCACGGATCGCCAACGGTGCTTTGGAAGTTATCAGAGGGCTCCGGAGCTCCGGAATCGGACTCGCCACTAGCGCAGGCGAATAGGACCACCACGGGCACCAAAAAAACAATCCGCTTCATCTTTCCCTTGCTTTTCTCTAGGTTGGCACCCGTCCGAAAACTGAAGACCCGCCTCTATTCTGTCAACCTGAGCCCTTGCCGTCGACCTTCTTCATCAACCGCTCTCGTGCGTTAGTGGGCAGCGCGGCGTCTAGAGACGCCTGCAAGTGTCCGATTTTCGGTGACTCCGTGGAGAGCTCCCCGGTCACGGTGATCCTACCGTTCGAGAACCCCACTTTCGGGTAGTTGATAGCGGCGAGCCACTTCTCTCCCTCAAAATCAAACTCGCGCAATTTGACCTTCTGGTTGATGACGCTCGAACCCAATTCTCCTTACCGGGCCGTTGAACTCCATCGAATACACGACGATTCAAGGTACCGTGCTAGACCATCAAGGTCCGGGAACATAGCTGCCTCGGTGGTCCCATACCCGTATAATCGGCCTGCCAAAGTAGGGAGGAATTCCTGAAGTCTCCACCTTTCGAGTTTGGGGTGGTCAAAAATTGCCGCAGGTTCAGGATGCACTGACAGCACCGCCCCTTGAGCCGCAATTCGGGAAGAGATATGTGTCGGGAAAAGTAGATTCACATCGGGCGTTTCGAAGGGAGAAACGGTGCGATCGACGCCCCTTAGGGCGCCCCGCGGCAACACGTACAGGACTCCATCCCCGGTGAAATATTGCTCTCGAACCACAAAATAGAGACCGACGAGTGGACTTATTGACCAGTCCAGGAGTCGAGTCGGAAGGCCGTGGTGTTGGGCAAGGGACAACCAATCCCAAATATCTGCCGGGATTTCTACTAAGAATGGCCGCGCCATCCGCTTGAACTCCTGCAGGATGAATCTTTCCACCTGCTCGTCGTTGAATGAATTGGTGGCAGCTGCCCGACCAAACCTGGAACGAAGTTCATAGTTCGCTTGCGATTCGCCGCGGAAGATGCAAAGCTCACCGCTGACTCGTTCCTGGAGCGCCGTGTCGAAACTCTCCCACGTCGTGAATTCCCTTTCGATCATGTTGTCATCATTCCCCGGCTGTTTGTTATCAAATCGGCACCATCATAAATCAACCTTCCCCATTTTGACGGGCGGTTGAGGGAGACTCTTCAGGTTCGCTCAACACTAACCAAAGAGGCTCATCATGTCAGGACAGATATGGGATTTTGGGGATCACCGACCGCAGTTCCGATCCACCAACTACCTGGGTTTGCGAGCGTCAGTGACCGTTAGGGGGGACCGTCTGGCCAGGGGCCGCCAAGATATCTATTTGAGAATTGGTCACGATCGATTCGCCATCCGTCATTACCAATGTACGCAATCCACCGGACGACAAGAATTCGACCTTTAGGCGGCCTCCAAAATAGATTGGCCTCGGGTAGAAAAATTTCTGATCTTCCTTCCAATGAAATTCATGGGCTTCCATGATGCGGTATACCGACGCCAAGATCGCGTTCCCTTCTTTCTCGAAAACGAGTTCCATCCTACCTCGCCTTTGGCTGCGCGAAGGTAAAACCTCTTGCCCCTCTGTTTGGTAGACCAGTGCGTCAACCTCGAATCGTTCCACCTTAAAGGACGGCGGAAAGTCCATCGCGTTGAGATAGTCCTCGTTGATCCCCAATACCCAACCTTTCCAAAGCCAGAAAGAACTCGGGCGGGGGGGCGTCCAGCTAGAAGAGGGTTTGAGAATCCTGGAGAAGCTCGGCCCTTCATTAAGTTCGAACAAGCCGGCAGCCATATCAACGTGCACATAATCGCCCATCCAGCCGGGCGTCGTGTCCGTGGCAGTAATCAGCACGATTCGGTGGCCCTGACTACTACTACGAAGTGAACCGATTGAACTGGTGCTGGCGCATCCGAAAACGAGCAATGTGAGC
Organism: Gemmatimonadota bacterium; assembly: GCA_029262195.1. Taxonomy (GTDB): domain Bacteria; phylum Gemmatimonadota; class Gemmatimonadetes; order Gemmatimonadales; family GWC2-71-9; genus B16T1B5. The sequence continues at coordinate 175,093 of JAJCZX010000027.1, forward strand.
GCCCAAGGACAAAGGTATCGCATGCTTTCAACCTCGTACTGAAGGGATGGGTGGCGCCCTGATCAACAAAATGCTTCCTCGAAATCCGATTTGTCAAATCCGCGCGATCAAAAATCAACGTCCCCAGTTTTGATCGGCCGTTGAGAGAGCCTCTTCAGGTTGTTCTCACCAACAACCAGAGAGGCTCATCATGTCAGGACAGATATGGGATTTTGGGGATCACCGACCGTGGCCAGTATCGGAGGAAGTAGCTCAACGGAGGGCTGATTGCATCGCCCGACTTGAATCTACCGAGACCAGAAACGAAACTGTCAGTCAGGCAGGTCGGAGGGATCAAGCGATTCCAGATACGCCCGGGCCTCTTCGATCGCTCGATCTTCGAAAGCCGCCAGAGTTGAATGAAAATAGTAACCCCTAGAAACGCCGTCGACGTCGGTAAGGTGGGACCCGAAGCGACCCTCAATATCATCCAGCGCGCACAACGCTGTGAAAGCGCGCTCCACCACGGTTACGCGATGGGGTCTCCAATACGCACCACTGTCACCCGCTACCAAGCTCTGCAACCGACGCTCGTAAAACTTCAGTTCGGTTTGGATCTGGTTGCATGTGTTCCACACGACCTCTGCAGAAGTCACGGTCTTGAGGTCGACCCTACTAGCCGCCCCCTGAAGTTGACCGGAGAACAATAGGTCTTGTCCGATTTCGGAAAGGAACCACTTCAAGCTGCTCTGATCAACAGCGTAGGCGGATTTGACGCTCCGCATCCAGATCGCCTCCATTCGGCTTCGGATCAAATCGCTAAGGCTCAACAACTCGGTGACTTGAGATCGGCGGACGCGCTCTGCTTCCTCCCGGTTGTGGGCCAGCGAACGGTTGGCGATCAACAAGCTCACTACAGCGACAAAGACCGCTATCAAGGTGAGCGTCCGCTCCAACAATTCCCACGGATCCCCGGGCGGGGCGTTCTTCGCCAGGATTATCAAAATGATAGCACCCATCGATGCCATCGGAGCTAACCATTCCCCCTGAATGCCCAAGCGTACGTCCTTCAACGCTGGAACCTCCCCACCCGCTCGCCTACTCCGAATTCCCGATGAAGTATGCCTCGGATCTCCCCGGCACCCGGAGGCCCTTCTCCGTAGCTCCAGCGCCTCTCGTTCACGCTGAACCCGAACACATCATACGGGCCCGAGAACACGCCTCCCTTCTCCCCGCTCTTCCGCTTCCTGGTGATGATGTCGAGCCACTCCGGAGCTTCTGGATCCAATCCAATCGCAATTGACTCTCCAGATGCCAGAGTCGCCTCGTAGTACACGGGTTTACCCCTGTATTGTTTGGAAACGAACTCCGCCAACTCGGTAGGCTCGCCCAAATCCAACTCCATCAACGAGGTCGGCCGGGTTCTTTGACTCGAAGAGCGGAAGGCCCAACAACCAGCCACAGCGATCGCCGCTAAAAACACGGTAAAGCCCAATTCAAACCTCCTACAACTATCTCGTGGGTGGCGCCCCCCACGATGATCGCGATTGAGGACCGTAATCGCAAGGAAGTTGTTACCTTAGTACCACTGGGGCGACATCACATTTCTTTGATGCGAAGGGGCGCTAGATGAGCGATTTCACAGAGTCGATGGATCGGAAGAACTCGCAGTATTTCAGGTTCACCGACACGGCGAAGAACCAGGAGTGGCACAAGCACTGCACGGATAATGGACTGGAGGACGTGCGGTTGTACCAGGCCGTGAACGCCGACGGGCACGACCAGTTCTTCCTGGTGGGGTGTCACGTTGGTGACGCAGCTGCGGACATCCGAGCGGTGCTCGACCGGGACGGGAGTTCGAACCCGGCGGTACTACAGGTGACTACCCCCTGCCCTCCGTTCTGCTAGGGGAGTAACTTCTCGATCAGGGCGCTTCGTTTCAACTCGGCGAGGCGCTCTGGTTCGACCCCCATTATGGCTTTGGAATATCGCTTCAAGGTCCTCGTGTCGACCCCTAGAGCACGGGCAGCGGCCGGCCCCGACATATTCGGGTCCGCGACCAACATCTCGCGAGCGTGAACCAACAGGACCAACTTGTAAAAGTCCCTCGGCGACGGGAGCCGGGCCCGCTTGAACGCCCTCACGCATGTTCTCGGATCGACTCCCACCTGTTGGGCAAGATGGGAAACGTCAACGATCGTGCTAGGGTCCGAAAGTTGTGACTCCAGGACCCTAACCATCTCCGGCCGGTTCATCTGGGTGAGCCGGTGACCGACGGCTTCTTTCAGTATTTTCCCCGTAGAAGCCATGTCGTGGGTTGCGAGCGAAAACTCGGAGTCGAATTCGATTCGCTGGCTGAGCGAGAGACCGGCGAGGTGCTTCGATCGTTTCATCTGCTGCAGGGCCACCACAGATATCTTGAACACCAGGGCCCAGCGAGCTGCCAGGTACGCTCCCCACCCTGACCAGAAAACCCATTCAGCGGACGCGACGAAATACGATCCGGTACTGATATAGAAGGCTCCGGTCAGGCAGTACGTGGCGAGAGCCATTGATGCCCGGCTTTTTGAATAACGGAAGACGGTCACGGCAAGGACGGTCCACCCGAGCCCGGTGACGAGAGCCGGCGGACTGGAGAAACTCTCGACACCGGCAAACACCAGGCCGACATCCATGGCGAGCATCCCGTAGACAACCAACGGCAAGCGCCGGAGCTTCCCCTCCAACATCCCGAGCGCCAGGATCGTGATCTCGATCGGTCCACTCACCCACGGAATCCACCAGCTATTGGGCTCAATCGAAAGAGTCAGGACGGCTACTGAGTCGAGCAGCCATGTGGCCACCAGGGCGATCGAGACTGCAAAAAGTTCTTTCGGGACAGGGAATGCCTTGAGGCGCATCCAGAGAGCCAACCCTCCCGGCGCAAGCGATATCCACTGGGTGGCGTCGCCAAGAAATAGCAAGAATCCCATGGGTGTCAATAAAGCGAGATGGTACGTTTATGCAAACGGTGATATCGTTTTCAAAACCACCAATCGAAACTCGCACAAAACTACCAACAAACGATAGCGCCCATTTTATCTACACATTACACTTTTGTAAAACGTAAAAATGCTGTTTTGTGCAGGTTGCACAAAATTACTATTGCGCCTGAACTGAGACCTCGCAATGTTGATTTCCTCTGACGGGCGCCAACCTTCGGGGGCCTTTCTTCTACCGGCGAGGTTCGATTCCGTGAAGCATACGGTCTTATTCGATTGCGAGGAGCGTGGGGTTGCTGTGAGGCTGGGTCACGACGTTGACGGGGTTGGCCTTGCCGGGGAGATCGTAGTGAAGGACGGTGGTCAGTACACTGTAGTCCGGTCCCCCTCCGATATCGGTGAAGCTGAAGCGGTTATCCAGTCAGCTTTTTCTTCTGTTTCTCCCCACCGTTTTCGCCAGACTGCAGGTGCTCTGTCACTGCCCTGGCCACATCCAAGGCTGCCTGTCCCTCGCGCTGCTGACCTAGGACTGATTCGCTGAGAAGGTCTCCTAAAGTCTCGTAAGCCCTACGGATTCCTTCGGTTACGCCGTCTCGGTGGCCAACTTCGTAGGGCGAGAGGTTCTGTATCAATGGGTCGTCTGGCGCGCCGACCCCAAACAGGAGCCATGCAGGATGCACCTCCAGCGCCAGGGCCAATCTCACCAATAAATCTGCCTTCGGCATCGTCTTGCCGGACATTATGTCGGATATCGATCCGCTTGCCACTCCAACTTTCGCGGCGAGTTCGACTTGTGTACCGCCCCGGCTCTCAAATCCTTTGATCAGCCGATCAAGAAGACCCTTGCCGGTTTCTTCCCTCGTTTCAGACAACGAGTGTCGAGCCATTCCCAAAAGTCGCCCTTTTTTGAATGGAGTCTTGACAGGTTCCGTGTACACGGATATGCTACGTGTATACGGATAGCAACTACATCCTACTTGTTTCCTACGGCGGAAAAATGCACGAAAAGAACGGTTTAAGCAACAACGACAGATCTCTCGACCAAAGCGAATTGGATCGGCTCCGCCTGAACAAAGCCCATACGATCCGCCTCACGGAAGACGACTACTCCCAGCTGCAGGAAGAGGCCCATAGAGAGTCGATGGCGATCGGGCGAATAGTGAGTGTGGGCGAACTCATGCGTCGTTATGTGTTGGCCGGCCTACAGGCGGCATCCTGATGCTCAGTACCCTATCTGGCGGCACGGGCTCGAGTGGGGTCGTTCCACCCATCGCGACCCAACCAGGACACTCGGGTCCGGTCCGCCTACCTGCGAGGCACATTCTATGAGGGGTTCTTCTGCTCTCCGGCTCGTCAATCAAGACATCCCGGAACCACCGCGTGCGTTCGGCCAGCTCGTGACCGCGAAAGAAATCGCAACCCGTTACTTCCCCGACGTACCCAACGGTGAAGGCTGGGTCCGTCGCAACTGCCATGTCGGCCGGACTCGCCTGGGCCATCGCACCGTTCTGTTTTCCACCAAAGCTGTTGAAGAGTGGATATCCTCCAAAGTCGAATGGTTGGAGGACTAAGGTGTCACCTGAGAAACTCCACGGATCCAAGCACTACCGGATCAACCGCATGTTCAAGCAGCTCCGCAGCCCGGGGAATCCGAAGGGGAGGCTCCGGATCAGTTCGGGCGCCAGCTCCCTCACCGAGTTCCGCCGGCGGGACGGCCTGATCACCAAACTCGCCCGGGCTGGTGATTGGGACACCCTCAAAATGCTGGAGCGCGGGGAGCTGTCGATCGCGGACATCGTTGCAGCTGACAAATCAGGACGGCTCCACGTCGTCGCTGAGAACCTCCGCCTGGTGAAGCCTTTGGCCCCACCGGCATCGGACAAGGAAGGCCTCGCCTGGAGCGAGGAAACACTATCTGAGCTCAAACGCCCACCCACCGAGGTAGAGACATGGCTTGCCGTTTCCGCGAGAGCAAAGCAATCACGCCGGCGCTACCGGACATCGTGGGTGCGCTTCCTCAGCCGGGCCCGGGCAACCAGACAGCTGCGGAAATCGGCTCCGAGAGTAGGGGACCTGGCAGACATCGACTACGCCAGGCTACAGAAGGAATGGGGGGCCAGTAGTGCAGATTGGAACCGGGCGCGCGCTGCTGTCTCCTCATTCCTGACCTACTACCTGAACGGGGATCTCTATCATCCGTTCCGTCGCGAGGTGATGCGCCAGTTCAAGACGGATGAAGAATCCCGCGGCCGGATCCCCGACATCACCCCCGAGCAGTTCTGGGCTTTGATCCACAAGGCTGACGATCGGATTGCTCCGAGCCTAGTCGCTATGGCCACGCTCGGCACCGGCCCCGGTGAGTACGCGGACATCACCCGCGAGGATCTCAACGCTGAGAGCTTCACCGTACACATCCCGGGCACCAAGAACCGGAACCGCGACCGCGAGGTTGCAGTGGATCCCCGCCTCTGGGGTTGGATCGATGTAGCCATCCCAGCTCCCCTGGCCTATCGCTGGTTAAACGAGTGGTTCAAACGCGCCAGGAAAGAAGCGAAGCTTCCCGGCACGCTGACCATGTACGATCTCCGCCACCTATCCGCTCAGTTCGCAGGTGATGAAGGGGTCACCGATCGGGACCTCACGGTCCACATGGGACACAGCACCCCGGCAATGAGTCACCGCTACAGTCGGCGCCAGGTCGTTAGGACCGTCGCCGGCGCTGTGGCCGATCGACTCCTTGAGGGCGACAACGCAAAGCATGGGAGGAAGAAGGCGGTCAACGATGAGTGAATACCAGCGGCTGAAGGCGCAGGTTCGTGAGATCAGGATCGCTCAGGCCCCGAGAAAGATCCGTGAAGCGGTCGACCTGATCGCCAATGAGAGGATTCGCCTTGTAGCTGAGATCCACATCCTTGGAGAGCTTCTCGCAGAGGCAATCACAGCCGGCGACCTCGCGGACCTAACCGCCCTGCACGCCGACTACCGCGATCCCAAGCAACAAGCAAAGTGCGCGACCTGTCGCGTGTTGGCTGGCCCGATCGGATCAAAATTCCTGAGCGGGATTCATGAAGACGAAAGGAAGAAAGCGTAATGGGCAAATGCCAGACAAAGATCAAGAAGTTGCTCTTCGTGATCGAAGAAGAGCTTACTCAGGCTTACGTGGCCGTCGAAGCCGTCGGAGATTGTCCGATCGGGGTGCAGGGATGGCACCACAAGACATTTTCGAAGTCGAGGAACGTCATGGACCTTCTCAAAGAAGAGGTTCCAGACCATCTGACGTGGCCGCTGAACGCACCGGAATGAGCCAGCATCGGAAGAAGGCACCCACGGTTTTACCCCTGGGTTCTGAAGTAACCGACGCCGAGAGAGCCTCGGCGTCGGGAGATGATCGCGCGATTGTGGCGCGTATCGGAAATAGCGGAGGAGGGACTCGAACCCCCGACACGCGGATTATGATTCCGCTGCTCTAACCAGCTGAGCTACTCCGCCAAAACCACGATTTTTCTATTCGCGGGATAGAAACGGTACCTAGCTGTGGTCGGGTTTTCAAGGGCTGGACCCTTCGACTCGAAACAGGACCTCGCCATCCCGCAGCATGCCGAGGTCCTCGCGTGCGACCCGCTCCAATTTGGCAGAATCAGTCTCGATCGAATCGGCCAAAATCCGCAGGCTATCGATTTCGGTCCTCAGATCGGCAACTTCGGCTTCCAACACTCGACCTTCTTCCTTCAACTGGAACCAGTGGTGGATCTTGTACTCCCCACCGAGCAGCCCGAACGTCACTCCGACAACGATTACCACCAATCCGAGTAGGTAGGAAGCTTTCACGCGTCGAGGCCCGGCCTTACCTACTGGCCGAAGATTCCTAACCCGGGGTAATAGGCCATCGCGCCGAGGTCTTCATCAATCCTCAGTAGTTGATTGTACTTGGCTGTCCGGTCGGTTCGCGAGGCGCTTCCCGTTTTGATCTGGCCCGCACCGGTTGCTACTGCAAGGTCGGCGATGAACGTGTCCTCAGTTTCCCCGGAGCGATGCGAAATGACGATGCCGTATGAGTTGGTTTTGGCCAGCTCGATGCAGTTCAGGGTCTCGCTAAGCGTACCGATCTGATTGACCTTGATCAGGATCGCGTTGGCAACGTCTTCTTCAATACCGCGACCCAGGCGATTAACGTTGGTCACAAAAAGGTCGTCACCGACAAGCTGAACCTTTTGTCCAATTGCGTCGTTCATCGCTTTCCATCCATCCCAATCGTCCTCGTGCAAGCCATCTTCAATTGAAACGATGGGATACTTGTCCAACCAACCGTCGTAGAGCTTGATCATCTCATCTGAACCATGGTTGGAACCGTCACCCTTCTTGAAGACGTATTTGCCATCCTCGTACAATTCCGACGCGGCAACATCAAGAGCGATGGCAAAATCGTCACCCGGTTTGTAACCAGCCGATTCAATAGCGCTCATCACCGCTTCGAGCGCGGCTTCGTTGGACGGCAACATCGGAGCAAAGCCGCCCTCGTCGCCGACGGCGGTAGAAAGCCCTTTGTCGTTGAGAACTTTTTTCAGAGAGTGGAAAACCTCCACGCCCATGCGAAGTGCCTCAGGGAAAGCGTCAGCACCCACCGGTACAATCATGAACTCCTGAGCATCAACATTATTCGAAGCGTGCGCTCCGCCATTGAGGATGTTCATCATCGGAACAGGCATCATATGCGATAACGGCCCACCCAGATAGCGATACAGCGGCAGGTCGAGATCGTTTGCGGCGGCCCGAGCCACGGCAAGAGAAACCGAAAGCAATGCGTTAGCACCAAGGTTTGATTTATTATCCGTTCCGTCAGCCTCTAGGAGCTCGGCGTCAACAGCCATTTGATCGATCGCGGACATACCTTCCAGTCGAGGACCGATTACGTCATCGACATTCTTGACAGCCTTCTGAACGCCTTTGCCTAAATACCGTGCCTTGTCGCCATCACGTAGTTCCGAGGCTTCGTGTTCGCCGGTGGAGGCTCCGCTCGGTACGGCAGCACGACCAGACGCGCCACTCGCCAGTATGACCTCAGCCTCGACCGTGGGATTGCCACGGGAGTCCAGAATTTCACGCGCTCTCGTCTCAATAATTGTGCTCATATGGTGCTTAACCTAGCCGAGTTGTGTCCGCGCTTCGTCGCGAAGCTGCTCGATAGCCTTTCTGCTTGTTTCCAGTAACGAATGACGATCAGTATAGTCCATTCCGGCGGTGGGAATGGGGTCTCCGAAAAATAACCCGATTGGTTGAGGCCGTATCAACCAACTGCCCTTTCGCAGGATTTCAAACGTCCCGGCGCAATATACGGGGACGACTTTGACCTGCGCTGCAATGGCCAACACGAAAGGCCCCTTCTTGAACGGCAGAAGTTCGCCAGTGCGGCTTCTGGTTCCCTCTGCGAAAACGGTGGCGCTGAACCCGCTCTTTATTGCTTCCGCCGCTTCCTCGTAGGCCCCGAAAGCTTTGTGTCGATTATTCCTATCGATTACGATGTGCCCGCAAGCCACAAGCGCCGGGCCGAGGAAAGGCGCTTTCGTAAGTTCCTTCTTAAAGACGAAACGATTTCTGCCAGGCATGTACTTGCCGACCAGGAGAACGTCGAAGGCCGATTGATGATTGCATACGAAAACAATCTGCTCGTCTCGGGGCACTTTTTCGATTCCTACTATCTTCTGCGGTGCACCCGAGGCACGCAGCAGCGAGGCTGTCCAATCTCTGGCGGTCCGGTCAAAGACGCCACCAGGAGTGTTGGGCACACGAAGCCATCCGGCGATCACGACCTTTGAGCCGTAATATGCCGTCCAGAAGGCTGTGTTAATGGCAAACCAGATAGTTCGGAACATGGACTTTAAAAGTGCCGGAAGCCGTTGATTGGAACATAAGGCTGCCCGTAGCGAAGAATCGTTATTCCCTCTCCTGCTTCAACGTGTCCGACACGGGTAGCCGCAAGGCCGAACTCATATTGGAATTCTTCGCTGATATCTATCCGACCGGGCATGGTGAAAAGTAACTCGTAGTCCTCTCCACCCGTTAATTCGCATTCGACGGCCGTGGCGCCCGGAGCGCGGGGAACAGAATCGACTTTGAGAGTCCCGGACACACCCGACGCAGCAAGGAGGTGCCCCAGGTCGGAAACTACTCCGTCACTGACATCTATCATTGAGGTTGCTCCCCTGTCCCGGAGCCAGAAAGATTGTTTACTCCGCGGCTCCGGCTTCGCAAAAGCCCTGCGGCATGACTCCTCGGGTTCCTGACCACCCATAAGAGACGCCACCGCGTCAGCCGCACCACCCAGCGCCCCCGTAACCCACAACGTGTCTCCTGGAGAAGCACCTGACCGGCGCACAGGAGGACCCGAGAAAGTCCCTACGACAGTTACATCAACAACGATTCGCTCGCTCCTGAAAAGGTCACCTCCCCAGATCTTTGCACCAACGTGGTTTGTCGCCTCCCCGGCCCCATCCATAAGGTCGACAACAAATTCATCCGGGGTGCCTTCGGGGACCCCAAGAGACACCAGCACCCCACGCGGATCCGCAGCTACGGCCGCCAGGTCGGAGAGAGCCGCTGCTGTCGCCCGCCATCCGATCTCCTGGAAGCTCAGCCATCCTTTTTGGAAATGGGTGCCTTCAACGGACGAATCTGTTGAAATAGCCATCAGCTCCAATCCAAGTTCGACTATCGCACAGTCGTCGCCCCCGGCCTCGGCGCGGTCTCCCAGGGTATTCCAGATCTGCCGAATCCGGTCAAACTCTTTACCGCCTCCAAGCGACTCAGAATTTTTCATTGGACCGCCCTCTTCGAAAAGCGCACCACGCCACCCTCGGTAGCTACCCAGATATGGTCGTCTGAAATCGCAATATCACGAGCGGGCGCTGGTAGGTCGCGGGGGGCATTGAAGAAACGAGATGCTCCATCTGCCAGTCTTACAAACCCGAACCCGTTTTGCCCCCCTAACCAAACTCCACCGTCATCCGCCGCCATTGTGAACACGGGCCCCAGTTGATTCACTCCAAGAACAGTATGCCATGTATCTTCTCCGCCGGCTCGCCACACGATCCGCCGGTCGGCTGTTAAAACGGCCAGCGTATCGGAAAGCGTTGCGACAGCGGTCACCGGACCGGTGAGATCCATGTTGGAGAGCACCCCATTGGGTACGCCCACCCTGTTCAGAGTGGGTTCGATCATCCCCAGGCCTGCGTCAGTTGCAAGCCATATCGTATCGCCGACGCGGGCCATATCGTACACAGCCCGCCCCTCGGATCCTGCACCGATTGATACATTGAGATCTTTGTCGACAAAGGCGAGCCCCCTGTCCGTGCCCACCCAGATTCCCGAGTCAACCATCAACACGGAATATGCGTCCCGGCCCGGTAGATCGGTGTTTATAATCCGTGGATTACGGTCGGGAGCGGCAACGAGAAGCCCATTGTCGGTGGCCGCGTAGATTGTCTCGCCATCCACTTCTAAGTCGCGGACTACCTGAAAGTTGAAGCCCACGGCGCGGGGACCTTCTTTGAACTCCATTTCATTGAGATCTGCGGTTAGGCGAGTAAAACCAACCCTGGGGCTGCGCCCATAACTGCCCACCCACAAATCCCCATCGCTAAATACGATCGCACCGGCGCCCGGACCAACAATCCCATATTGCAGCACGTCATACCGCGCCACAAGCGGATCGACAATAATTGTCCCCATGCCATGGGTGCCCATCGCAACCTTGTCCGATCCGGGGAAAAACGCAGCACTGGTGTAAGCGGCCTGACGCAACCGTGCATCGACCAAAAGTGCTGCGCGAGAGGCATCCAACTCTGGATACCGGTTCAAAGCCTCTGTAACGGTAACCGGGACCAAACGCCTCTCAGGTAATCGGGAAACCCGCTGAGTGGATAGTCCCCCACGTGGCAAGACCTCCCACCCGCTTCCGGTGCGCACAAAAAGTCCGCTGAAGGGTGCATCAGCGTCCAGCATAAGGCCGGAGACTCCACCAAAAACCGGAATTGAATCCACAATGTCCGTATTAGGCCTGTAGTGAAACAAACCGCGGCGAGTACCCAGCCAGACAGACTCATCTGACGGATCGGCCAGAGCAACCGAAACTTCGCGAGCGGGATATCCATCTAAATAGCTGAAGGAGGCTTTCCATCGCCCGAAAACATAGTCATAAACGAGTAACCCTAGATCGGCAGCAACAAACAAGTAGGTTCTACTGGCCGCGACAGCCCGCACAACGCTAAAGTCGGTTAGCAGAATGCGCTCGTCCTGGCGCCAGAACCTGGAGGTCTGTGAATCAAGCCGGGCCGGAAACAAAAACAATGTCACCGGCAGAAGTAACAAGATTTTTTTCACGTCAGAGTCGGCGGCTCCAACTTGAAAAGGACCGGGACAGAAACGGCACTCGGGGTCTCAAGTACTCTCCAGTAGTCTGGAAGATGAGATACCACATGATCCGGCCGAGTTGTGCGGACACCGTGCCCCACAACCGCCAGTTCTGCCGCCCTGCCGAGCGCATGCGCGCCGAGTGCTGCGGCGCAGGCCGGATCGACACGGCGGGCGAGAAAGGCTCCTATGATACCGGCGAGCACGTCTCCGCTGCCACCGGTCGCAAGTGCGGGGTTCCCACTGGCAACGACGAAAGTTTTTTCCCCCGAAGTTATTACGGTCGGGACGCCTTTTAACAGCACAGTACACCCCAGCCGTTCGGAAGCCAGGCGAGAAGCTTCAAAGGACCCGAGATTTTTGATGTCGATATCCGGAAACATTTGCCTGAACTCCCCGACGTGAGGAGTGGCGACAATTTTCTCGGCAATTCGGGCAAAACCCGCACCGACTCCCTGAAGACCACCTGCGTCTAGAGCGACCGGAACCTCGACAGCGTTGAGGAGCTTTTCGACGAACCGGGCCCGTGCCGGGGTAACACCTATTCCTGGCCCGACTACCAGAGAGTCAGCCCAATCAATCGCTTCCAGTATTTCTTGGCCGGGATCTTTGTCGAAATCGGTCACAATTGTCATCACATCGGGAACCGATTCTTTTGCTGCTGCGATAGTATCCACACTTGAAACCAGCTTTATCAATCCCGCACCTGCTGCAAAACACGATCGAACGGCGTGTATTGCAGCACCGGACATACCATCACCACCTCCAATTACGACTACACGCCCACGATCGCCTTTGTGCATATCAGCAGAGAACGGAGGAAGAACTTTCCGAGCCCAACCGTCGGTCGCAAGCCTAGGCCAGTCGGGCTGGGGCGAGGGGAAACCGATATCGACGACAACAACCTTCCCGCAAGCCGTGCGGTTGAACAGGTGTCCCCTGCGAAGCCCTCCAAATGTTACCGTCAGAGCCGCTGATATATCTCCACTCTGCATTCCGCTGGTAAGATCCACTCCGGTCGGTCCGTCCACAGCGACAATCGGGGCACCATGAGCATACATCTGATCTACAAGGGGCCTTATCGAGTCGCGTAGCGGCCCCGATGCGCCGGTGCCCAGAATCGCGTCTACGATAACTCCAATTCGCCCCACTTCCCCCAGCGAGTCCGTCTCCACAACGCCGCTTTCGAGGGCAAGCTTTCGATTGGCGATGCAATCCGGGCTCTGAGCTTCCACAACCGACACGGCCGTAACGTTGAAGCCGCCTGCGGCCAACGCCCTGGCGACAACCCACCCATCACCACCATTGTTGCCGGGTCCCGCAACAACGGCGACTCCAGCCCGGGCTTCAGCGCCGAATTCTTCGGAGATTACGACAGCACACGCCCTACCCGCAGACTCCATCAAGACCCGTCCCGGGATCTTCGCCTCAGTCCTGGCTATTTCGTCCCACAGCGAGGCCTGTTCCGCATCTACGACAACTATTTCACTCACCCGAGCACCACCCCGGCGTACGAGACAACACTATTGTTGTCCCCCGTTATCATGCCGCTGTGCCGGTAGTCGGTCACCGTGGCACTTTCAGCCCCCAGAAGGCGACTCGCCTCCAGGACCACGGCGGCGGGGGCTCGCCCGCACATGGTGATGGATTGGGATGCGCAGACCGAGAGTAATTGCTCACCGTCAATCATCGTAATGCTTTCAAGAGCGGCGGTGTCTTTGTACAACGCTTTGTCGGCCGATTCAAAATGATTCATATCTGACGAGGCTATCATCAGGGCGCTCCCCGACCAGTCGCTTATGGCCTCGGCGAGGTCCCGGGCCAGTTGGCGGCATCGCGTCCAATCATCCCACGGAATGATCAGCGGCACGATCTTCGTCGTGGGTGACAGATACTGGAGAAACGGGAGGACTACCTCGATTGCATGCTCACCCATATGGGGGGCATCGTCATCTCCAACGAGGTTGGAACGGCTTTTCAGCGCAGCAAGAAACTCCCCATCAATACGCGACTCGCCCAGGGGGGTCGCGAAGAACCCTCGCCCCCAGGCAGCGACCGTGACTCCGTCCCCCAAACCAGTGTGGTTTGGGGCCAGAATTACGCATAGCTGAGGTATTTCGGTCTGGGAAAAGACTTTCCCCGCGCATGCACCGGAATAAACGAATCCGGCATGGGGGGTGATCACTCCAATGGCGCCCTCAGGAGATCCCTGCCCAAGAAAATCCCCGACGAGACCACGCAATTCATCCGGATCAGATGGGTAAAAAGAACCGGATACAGCTGGGGGTCTCACGTCGGGCATCCCGACATCCTTGTCGGGGTTACTTGAGGCTTTGGCCGATAGTTCTGCCCAGCGAAATTTCGCCGTTGTCAATCCGGATATTGAATCCACAACTGGGATTCGTGCATACCCATGCTTTGTAAGTGATTGGCGCACCATCGCGTCCATAATCCGAAAGCGGAATCAAGATTCCATCTTCGCACTTCTGACAGTTCGGAAACTGCTTCTCCATAACTTCCCTTTCACGTTTTAACGCGAGAGCTATTTAATAGCGTTTTCTGCCTGTAATAAATCCGACACACCATTCCACGGATAGGTTGTATCGAACGCACCTCGGAAGTCGAACACTCCATCAAAGTTTTCGATGCAGTCATCAGCATCGCGAACCAGGAGACCCGCTTCAATCAACTCGAATACGATAGCGCCGAAATCTGCAGTGTCGACAATCCCCCAATGGGAAAGCACGTTTCGAGCCATCAACCCATACTGCTTTTGTGTGAAATCACGACACGCCCACGCCAGTTCCTGACCGCTAATGTGGCCACGCACCGGGCGGTTCTGCTGACAAGTCTCCAGGGCCGCAAGAACCATAAGGTATGCCTGCTCGGCATAACTCGGTCCTATGGCTCGAATCCTTCCGAGCAGGTCGTTAACACTAACTTGATTACGCACAACACAAAGTTGGAGACTTGGCATCGGTCCTGCAAGTATCAAACTGAGACCGACTTCCCGTAAAGAGGAAATTCCGCCACCAACCCTGCAACGCCATTGAGAACGTTTTCGGTCGCAGAACCGGTCTCAACGTTCTTGAGGACTTCATGAATAAAGCCGGCAATAGTCTCCATCTGCTCAACTCCCATACCCCGCGACGTGAGAGCCGACGTTCCAATTCGGAACCCGCTTGTCACGAAAGGAGATCTTTGCTCCCCTGGAACCGTGTTCTTATTCACATGGATTCTGGCCGCCCCAAGGGCCTCTTCAGCCTGTTTTCCTGTGTATTCCTTGTCTCGCAGGTCAACCAATAGGAGATGGCTGTCGGTACCTCCAGACACCAGGTTGTAGCCGTGTCCCTTCAGCGCGTCAGCCAGCGCCTGCGCGTTGGTGACCACCTGAGAGGCATAGGTTGTGAATTCGGGTTGCATGGCCTCAAGGAATGCCACCGCTTTGGCCGCTATTACATGTTCGAGAGGCCCGCCCTGGGTACCCGGGAAAACCTGCTTGTCCACGGCCTTCTGGAAGGCTTCCTTGCAGAGAATTAGCCCGCCTCGCGGTCCTCGGAGCGTCTTGTGGGTGGTACTGGTGACTATATCCGCGATGCCAACCGGGCTCGGATACACATTTGCCGCAACCAGACCCGCAAAGTGTGCCATATCGACCAAAAATACGGCCCCCACCTCGTCGGCTACGGAACGGAATCCATCGAAATCAATCTTTCGGGGATAGGCACTTCCACCGGCAATGATCAGCCCCGGCTTTTCGGCCCTGGCAAGAGCCCTGACCTCAGCCATATCGATGAGGCCAGTTTCTTCGTTGACGCCGTATTGGACAGCCCTGAAGATACGACCCGATGCGCTAACTTTAGAACCGTGAGTAAGATGCCCTCCGTGCGGCAGGGACATTCCCATGATGGTTGCGCCTGGATCTACGACCGCCAGGAATGCTGCCATATTGGCCTGAGAACCACTGTGGGGTTGCACGTTCGCGTGATCTGCGCCGAATAGTTTTTCGGCTCGTTCGATCGCGAGTGCTTCAACCTGGTCGACGACATCGCAGCCACCGTAGTAGCGCTTGGCCGGATAGCCCTCAGCGTATTTGTTGGTAAGCTCCGAACCCATCGCTTCAAGTACCGCGCGGGAAACAAAATTTTCGCTCGCGATCAGTTCCAACCCCTTATCCTGACGCTCAACTTCCATTTTGATTAGAGAAAAGATCGTAGGATCCGCTTTTTCCAGGTAAGCCATCAGCACTCTTCCGTTTCAATCTCGATTTTTGACACACGGCGCGAATGGCGCCCGCCTTCGAACTCAGCTTCCAACCAGGCATCTAGAATCTCCAATGCCGTTTCCTCTGCAACGAACCTCGCGGGAATCACCAACACGTTCGAATCGTTATGATTGCGTGCCAGCGTAGCAATCTCAGGGGTCCACGCCACAGCCGCCCGCACGCCGGAAAACCGGTTGGCCGCATAGGACATTCCCAACCCTGTGCCACACATCAAAATTCCTCTCTCCGTTTTGCCCGCGCCAACCAGCGAGGCGACCTTCTTCGCGTATTCAGGATAATCGGTCGAATCGGTTGAGAAAGTCCCCACATCATCGACGTCAAATCCCTTTTCCGCTAAACGGGCTTTGATTTTTTCCTTCAACTCGAACCCAGCGTGGTCCGAACCAATTGGGATCCGTTCGCCCACTAAGCTTTCCCGCTTTTCGAGGCTTCAATCCTGTCTTCCGCCAACCGATCTGCGGCCATATAGGTCGGGATTCCTTCAGCGTGAGCGATGTCAAAAATACTGAGAACGGTATCAAAAATCTCTGCGGCCTTGGTCAGCGCCTCTTCCTTGGTCCAATTGAGCATTTCAGCATTCACATTGATCAAGCCACCGCTGTTGATCACATAGTCCGGCGCGTACAGAATCCCCTTCTCCTGCAGCATGTCACCGTGACGTTCCTGGGCGAGCTGATTGTTAGCCCCACCGGCTATGATGTCGACCTTCAGAGTCCCGATTGTGTCGTCATTCACAATCGCACCCATGGCACACGGCGCGAAGATGTCTGCTTTAGTCCCTATGATCTCATCGGTGGCCACGGCCGTTGCACCAAACTCCTCGACCACCCTCTTGACCTTATCCGCTTCAATATCGGTCACAATGAGGTTGGCACCGCTCTCATGCAGGTTTTTACACAAATAGTACCCGACGTTGCCACAACCCTGGACAGTGACCGTTTTGCCTTCGACCGATTCACTCCCGTAACGACTCTGGGCACAAGCCTGGATTCCCCGGAAAACGCCGAAAGCAGTCACAGGCGAGGGATCTCCCGATCGGTCTTGCAGCCCAACAACATGTTTGGTTTCCTTGCGCATGTACTCCATGTCGGCCGGACTGGTGCCGACATCCTCGGCTGTTATGTAGCGACCGCCGAAGAATTCAACGTGGCGTCCGTGTGCGCGCATAATGCCTTCGCGATCGGTCGTCTTTCTATCGCCGAGAATAACGCTTTTGCCGCCACCCAGCTTCAGGCCTGCGACAGCCGCTTTATACGTCATCCCTCTCGCGAGACGCAGTACGTCGTTGATAGCGTCTTCATCGCTGTCATAACTCCAAAACCGTGTCCCGCCGAGTGCAGGGCCGAGGCTCGTGTCGTGTATAGCGATTATTCCCTTGTAGCCCGACTCGCGATCATAAGCAAAACTGATCTGGTCGTGTGCCCTCTGTTCTATTCTGTCAAATATTCCCACTTGACCCTCTAACCGGTTCAGTGTGATTCAATTGTGAGGTTCTTAGCAATTATGATTCGTTGGATCTCGCTCGTCCCCTCGTAAATTTCCGTGACCTTGGCATCCCGCATCAGTTTTTCCACGGGATAATCCCTCATGTATCCGTACCCACCGAATATCTGGACAGCTTCGGTGGTAACCGCCATCGCGGTTTCGGCCGCGAACAATTTTGCCATCGCCGACTTACCTGTCACGTTCAGCCCCGCATCCTTCGCACGAGCGGCCTCGTGCAATAGAGCCCGGGCAGCCGCAAGTCTCGTCGCCATATTGGCAAGTTTGAATTGGATCGCCTGGAACTGATTGATTGGTACGTCGAATTGTTTGCGCTCGGCTGCGTAGCGAACCGCATGTTCAAGAGCTGCACGCGAAATTCCAACCCCCTGTGCGGCAATACCCATCCGCCCCTGGTCCAACGCCTCCATAGCATAAACGAAGCCCTTACCTTCTTCTCCGAGGAGATGGCTTCCGTTCAACCGTACGTTATCAAGTGCCAGAGTAGTGGTGGAAGAACTCCGAAGTCCCATTTTGTCTTCGCGACGGCCCGGCGTCAAACCTTCGGCATCCATCGGCACGAGGAACGCAGAAATGCCACCCGCTCCTTTCCTACCATCAGCGGTATCGGTCCGAACCATCATAAGGCAAAAATCGGCGGTATCGCCGTTGGTAACCCACGCCTTTTCACCATTGATCACCCAATCGTCACCATCTTTGACAGCCTGAGCTTTAAGACCAGCCGCGTCAGAACCCGCATCCGCTTCCGACAGAGAGAATGCAGCCAATTTCTCACCCCGGGCCATCGGCCTAAGCCACGCGTTCTTCTGCTCGTCGCTGCCATGGCTCACAAGGGCGTGTGCAGGCAGCGAATTGTGGACGCTCATGGATACGCTGATACCTGCGTCACCTGCCGCTATTTCTTCCAGCACCATAACATAAGTCAGCGTATCCAGCCCAAGTCCATCCCATTCCTCGGGGATCCTGAGACCGAAGAACCCCAATTCACCCAACTTCTTGTGCAACTCGACCGGGAATTCTTTATCGCTATCCCACTGAGCCGCAAACGGGGTAATCTCATTGCTCACAAATTCGCGAGCGAGAGCGACGAGTTCTTCCCGCTGTTGGTCCCGGGCGGTTCTGTCAGGCATAATCGTAAAAACCCTTACCAGATTTGCGCCCCAATCGTCCGGCTGCAACCATTTTCTTTAACAGGGGGCAGGGGCGATACTTGTCATCTCCCAGGTCGTTTTGCATTACGTTCAGAATAAAAAGACAGACATCGAGACCGATAAGATCGGCCAGCGCCAACGGCCCCATCGGATGGGCCATGCCCAGCTTCATGACCGTATCTATGGCCTCTGGCTCGGCGACACCTTCCATAACGCAGAAGATGGCCTCATTGATCATGGGCATCAGCACGCGGTTAGAAACGAATCCCGGGAAATCGTTGACCTCAACCGGCGTTTTACCCAGAGCCTTCGAAAGGGTCAGCACTTTTTCCGTGGTCCCATCACTGGTTTCGAGGCCCCGGACCACTTCGACCAGTTTCATCACTGGCACGGGATTCATGAAGTGCATGCCAATGACATTTTCGGGGCGGGTCACGCACCCGGCGATCTCGGTGATCGAAATCGAAGAAGTATTGCTGGCCAGAATCGTTTCCGGGCTAGAAAGTTCGGCGAGGTCCCTGAATAATTGGAATTTGACGTCCGGGTTTTCGGTAATTGCCTCTACAATGACGTCGGCGCCGTTGGCAGCCTGCAAATTCGTAGACCCTTCGATTCGCCCAATAGTCTCGTCACGATCAGCCTGGGTAATCTTCTCTTTTGCGACCTGTCGGTCGAGATTTTTGGTTACTGTCGCTATTCCTTTTTCCAGAAAATCTGCCGACGCATCGATAAGCGAGACCTGATGCCCCCCAGCCGCAAAGACATGAGCGATGCCGTTGCCCATCGTGCCAGCCCCAATAACCGCCACTTTTTCCATTTCTCTATACCTTCTTTTCTGAAATCCACTTTTGTGTGACCCACCAGAGGGCCACGATCATCACAACCGAGGCAAGCGCCCCACCTTCGGGGCCGAAACCTCCACCCGTCAACCAGGCGGGTTCACCAGCCACGTAACTCAGCCCGGGGACGCCAAAATTGATGCCGCTTACAGGCGCATCTACTAACGCCAGACCGGCGTTCCAACCGAAGTGTAATCCCCACGCCGCCGACAGTCCGCCGTGTGTGAAAAATACTGCGCTGAGCACCAGCGAAGCGAGCCCGATATTCAGCAGCCCCAGGCCGGTCACATCGGGATTAGCCAGGTGCAGCGCGCTGAAACCAAACGCCAACAGAACACTGGCTCGCAACGTCCCAACCAGGGCCGCCAGTTTCAGCAATGGGTAACCCCGAAACAGGAGTTCCTCCGCCAACGCAGCAAACGAGAGTCCGAGCAAAATCGGGCCCACCGTGGTGGAGTAGCCTGAAGACACCCCATCCCCGGCGATTCGCACAGCACCTGTCAGTAAGCCCAGCAGGACCACCGCACCGGCCATCACTCCTCCGAGGAATAGCCCTTTCAAAAACCAACGGCTACCCGGTCTTAATCGGGGCCAACCAGCGGTAGCAAGAGACCATCGGCCCTTCGCCACCATGACCCCGGTTATCGACCCTACCGCAAACAACACCGGGATCGCTCCGAAAAACAGATTCCCGACAGGGCCGGAAAAAAATTCGGAAACCAGAAACATCGCAGCAACAGATAAGAAAATCAGTCCTATTGCCGCCACATAGAACCCGGCTACATCACGCAGGGTCCGACCTAACCCCGCATCTCCCAGAAAAGAAACGCGCCCCGTTATAGGAGCGCGTTCGTTTTCGGAGCCAGCCTCCAAATGACCAGACCGGCAAACAAAAGCTTCAGTGCGTCACTGGCGAGGAACGGGAGCGAACCAATCCGCGCAGCGATCCCCAGATCACCACCCAGGACTGCAAGCTGAGCAACCCCACCCAGATGAATTACAAAAAGACTCAAGATCAGCCCGGCGGTCAAAAAACCAACCGTACGTTTTTTGGCCATAAGTCCCATCAACGCCGCTGCTAGCGGGTAGGCCAGCAGATATCCTCCCGTCGGACCAAACAAACGAGCAACTCCAAGAACCCCACCGGGAGCAAAAACCGGTAATCCGGTCGCTCCTGCCACCAGATAGGTGATCAGGCTCGCCGCTCCCAATCTAGGTCCGAGAAGCCCCCCCACAATCAAAATTGCCGGAACGCCCAGCGTGAACGGGACCTGTGTTCCCGGGACAGGAACTGACGCCTGTGCGCCCAACGTGACGAGCAAAGCCCCCGCGATCACCGCTAGAATCCTGCGAGGTAGAACGTCAGATTGTGCATTTTCCGCTACAGCGGTATTCAAAGTGGCCATTTATTTCTTCTCCACACTTAGTGCAACTGCGTTTCCGCCTCCGAGGCAAAGCGTCGCAAGTCCGGTACTGAGCCCGCGATCTTCCAGTGCGTAAAGTAAGGTGGTGAGCACTCTGGCACCACTCGCACCGATGGGGTGCCCGAGAGCCACAGCGCCTCCATTTACGTTGACGCGGTCCCAGTCCCATCCCAGGGCGTTCCCGTCGGCTAGCGCCTGTACCGAGAACGCTTCATTCGCTTCGATCAACTCGTAGTTACCAATGTTAGTTCCCGCTTTTTTCATCAAGTTCTCGACGGCATTGATCGGTGCAAAGAAAAGATCTTTAGGTTCCCCACCCCCCATCGCGGACTCGGTAACGTGAGCCAAAATCGTGAGTCCGTTGGCGTTCGCGAAAGCTTCCGACGTCACCACAAGTGCACTGGCTCCGTCGTTCAAGCCCGGGGCGTTGCCTGCGGTCACAGACCCTTCCTTTTGGAAAGCCGGGCGCAAGCCCGCCAGAGTATCGAGGCTTGTGTCAGCCCTGGGTGACTCATCTGTGTCAACCGTGGTGGTCCCCCTTCGCGTTTTGATTTCCACAGGGAGGATTTCCATTGCGAATTTGCCGCCTTCAATCGCAGCCACGGCCTTTGTATGACTCCCAACCGCAAATTCGTCTTGTTGTTCTCTCGTCACTCCGGCCTTCGTAGCAGTGTATTCGGCGTGTCCACCCATGTGGCAGTCTCCAAAGGAACACCACAGGCCATCGTGCAAAAGGCCATCTACCATTTGTTGGTTGCCGAACTTAACGCCCGCACGCATGCCGTTTACGTAGAATCGGGCGTTGGACATTGACTCCATACCTCCGGCCACAATGCACCGGGCGTCTCCTGTGCGAATTGCCTGGGCTGCCAGCATGACCGCCCGGAGCCCTGAACCGCAAACCATGTTTATCGTCAGGGCCGGCACTTCACCGGGTACTCCGGCTGCTATCGCCGCCTGACGCGCTGGCGCCTGCCCCAGTCCACCCTGCAGCACGTTACCCATAATTACTTCATCAATCGCGTCTCCGTCGATTCCAGCCCGACGAACCGCCTCGCCAATCACCAACCCACCCATCTCAGTCGCTTCTAAACTGCCGAGCCCACCGAGGAACTTCCCGATCGGCGTTCTTGTGGCACTGACAATTACCGGTGTTTTATCTGACATTTATATCTAAATCCCTTAATCGCTCAAAGCGTAGTTTCGAACTTCTAACCTCTGACTTACAGCTTTTTCGTTCTGATCTCATCTAGCAGCCGCTGCCCGAACTCGTCCTGCCCCATTATCTCCTGTTTCTTCCCCTGCCCCCTCTGTCGAACGGCCACCTTGTTTTCGTCTATTTCGCGCTGTCCGAGCACTGCCATGTACGGGACCTTCATCACCTCCGCATCTCGAATGCGATAGTTGAGCGTGTCGTTTCGATCATCGACCGAAGATCGTAGCCCAAGAGCTTTGTAGCGTTCATTAAGTTCGCGCGCCACCTCGGCCTGAGTTTCGGAAATGGGCACGATTCGCACGTGCTCTGGCGACATCCAGAGTGGAAACGCGCCGGCGTAGTGCTCAATCAACATCCCCACGAACCGCTCCATGGTCCCGAAAATCGCACGGTGAATCATCACCGGTCGATGGGGTTTATTGTCCGCTCCCACGTACTCCAACTCGAAGCGATCCGGCAGTTGATAGTCGAGTTGAATGGTGGCACCCTGCCATTCACGACCGATCGCGTCCCTCATCTTGATGTCTATTTTGGGTCCGTAGAAAGCGCCACCACCCTCGTCTACCTTGTAGTCGAGGCCTTTACGTTTAAGAGCTGCCTCCAACGCATTCTCTGCGATATCCCACTTTTCGTCCGAGCCGATCTTCTTCTCGGGGCGCGTCGAGAAGTCCAGCCGGTATTCCAACCCGAAAGTCTCGGAAATCACGAAGTCTACAAGCTCCAGCATCTGGAAGATCTCATCTTCGATCTGGTCTTCCCGGCAGAACACGTGGGCGTCATCCATGGTAAGCATGCGCACCCGGAGCATCCCGTGAAGCGTGCCCGACAGCTCGTTCCGGTAAACGTTGGCAATCTCTGCCAGCCGGATTGGCAAATCACGATAGGATCGCTGGCCCGTCGCAAAAATTAGCGTGTGCATCGGACAATTCATCGGCTTGACCCGATAGGCCACATCCTGAGCGTCTCCGCGGGCTGCGGCCATCTGCGGGTACTGATTGTCCTCGTAAAGTGGGAGGTGGCCCGAGCGCAGAAACAGTTTCTCGCGGGTCACATGCGGTGTGTATACCAACTCATATCCGCGTCGGCGGACCTCGTCCTCGATAAACCGGCGCAATTCGAACTGGATGGTCGCTCCACGGGGATGCCAGAAGACCAGCCCCGGTCCGACGTCTTCCTGTATGCTAAACAGGTCAAGCGCCTTGCCGATTACCCGGTGGTCCCGTTTCTTGGCCTCTTCGATTCGCTCCAGGTAAGCATTGAGGTCCTTTTTATTGAACCATGCCGTGCCGTAGATCCTCTGGAGCATCTGGCGGTTTTCGTCCCCGCGCCAGTACGCGCCGGCGCCGTGCATCAATTTGAAGTGCTTGATCCTGGATGTGTCGGGCACGTGCGGCCCCCTGCACAGATCGACAAACGGTCCATCTGTGTAAACCGAGATCGTCTCTTCGTCGCTGAGTTCGGAGAGTCGCTCCAATTTGAGCGGATCGCCTTCGAACAAACCCTCTGCCCTGGAGCGGTCAACTTCTTCGCGCACAAAAGGATGGGCCGCCTTCACGACATCCATCATCCGCTTTTCGATCGCCTCGAGATCTTCGGGGGTGAACGGCTTGTCCACTTCGAAATCGTAGTAGAAACCGTCTTCAATTGAAGGCCCGAAACCGATGCCGGCACCCGGATAGAGTTCCCTCACGGCAGTGGCCAGAACGTGGGCGGTGGAATGCCGCAAAACGTCGAGCGCCCCATCGCTTTTGTCGGTGAGGATCTCGAATTGGGCGTCAGAGTTGATCGGACGGTTGATGTCCCAGACTTCGCCGTCGACTCTTGCCGCGACAGCCGCCTGGGCCAGTCTTTCTCCGATTCCTGCAGCTACGTCATGTCCCGAACTACCAGATGCAACTTCCCGAACGGAGCCGTCGGGTAGTGTAAGATTTATATTTTTGGCCATCTTGAGGAGTCGTTTTCGCTTGCCTGTCTTAAATGTGGATAAGCCCTTATAATTGTAGCACCTGCATTTACTTGTAGCTACGGAGGAATTCTGGTCAGAAAACTAGTTCAGGAGCGCGATACGTGGGGAGTCACCCTCGCGGCGACCATTGGGGCGCTCGTCGGTGTGGCCACCGGCTTCTTCATCGGTGAATTGACGGGCCAGGTCGATATCGAGAAGGTCCGCAAAACAGTCAGAGGTATCGGATCCAGGACGCGAGACGACATCGATCCCGACGAACTCCAACGTGAAGTAACCGAAGTGTTGGATGCCAATCCTGCCACCAGACGGATGGGAGTCACCGCCGTAGCCATTGGCAACGGCGTCGTTGAACTAAAAGGAACCGCTCAGGACGAATCCGAACGCGAACTGGCAGCCAACCTGGTCAGAAACAACACATCCGCCCCCGTGGTGATCAACCGCATTCTTATTGAAGGGATTGAGGTACCGCACGGTGAATCGGTATCCCTCGTTCAGCATTAATAAGACTCACCCCTTCGAACAGCCACAAAAATAATGACCGTTGTAAAACTAGCCCCCCAGTATGACCCTGCTTCTATTGAATCCGACATATACGCCAGCTGGGAAAAAGCAGGAATTTTCGGCGCCGCCAACGACTCTGAGGCCGAACCGTATGTGATTCTGATTCCGCCCCCAAACGTGACAGCAATGCTGCACATGGGACACGGGCTAAACAATACGCTTCAGGACCTTTTGATCCGGTTTGAACGGATGAGGGGGCGCAATGCCCTCTGGCTTCCCGGAACCGACCACGCAGGTATTGCCACTCAAAACGTTGTCGAACGGGCCCTTGAGGCGGAGGGATCGAAGAAGGAAGACCTCGGCAGAGAGGATTTCATAAAACGTGTCTGGGAGCACGTGCATCAGACCGAGGCAACTATCCTGGGACAACTGAAGTCGCTGGGTTGTTCCTGCGACTGGTCGCGCGTGTGGTTCACGCTGGACGAAGGTCTTTCCAATGCGGTCAAAGAAGTGTTTGTCCGGCTTTACGAGAAAGGCCTTATCTATCGCGGGAAATACATCATCAACTGGTGTCCCCGGTGCCTGACAGCCCTTTCCAATGAAGAGTCTGAAAAGACCGAACGGGACAGCCATCTCTGGCACCTCAGATACCCCATCGCGGACGTTCAGGGTGACGATGCGACCGAACTGATCGTCGCCACGACGCGGCCCGAAACGATGCTTGGGGACACCGGCGTCGCCGTGCACCCCTCGGACGAACGCTACAAATCAGTTGTCGGTAAATCCGTCAAACTTCCAATCACCGGTCGTTTGATACCGATAATAGCCGACCACGGAGTGGATCCAGGGTTCGGAACCGGTGCAGTAAAGGTCACGCCGGCACACGACCCGCTGGATTTCGAGATCGGAAAACGGGCCGACCTCGAGTTTATCAACGTCATGAACGACGATGGCACCATGAACGACCTGGTACCCGAAGACTATCGGGGCCTGACCCGGGACGAGGCTCGTAAGAGGGTCGTAGCGGACCTGAAGGATGCAGGTAATCTCGCTAAGATCGAAGACCATCGCCATGCGGTGGGACATTGTTACCGCTGTCACACCGTCGTCGAACCACGTTTGAGCGATCAGTGGTTCGTTAAAATGAAACCTCTAGCGGATCCAGCGCTTAAGGCCTACAAAGATGGAGAGATCAAATTCGTCCCGGAACGGAGAGGAGATGACTACGAACGCTGGCTGGTAGACATCCGTGACTGGTGCATTTCTCGTCAATTGTGGTGGGGACACAGGATCCCGGCCTGGCATTGCAACTCCGAAACCTGCGGCCACATAACCGTAGCGCGCGAGGGTCCGGGCGGTTGCGAGAAATGCTCCGGCGAAGTCACGCAGGATTCAGACGTCCTGGACACGTGGTTTTCGTCCTGGCTGTTGCCGTTTTCTGCTATCGGCTGGCCCGAAGAGACCGCCGATCTTTCGACCTTCTACCCGGGACACACACTCGTCACCGGAGCGGACATTATTTTCTTCTGGGTTGCCCGGATGATTATGGCCGGAATCGAGTTTACCGGAGAGGTCCCGTTCAAAACCGTGTTTTTCAACGGAATCGTCAGAGACGCTCAGAATCGCAAAATGTCGAAGTCGCTGGGCAACGGTATCGACCCGCTGGAGGTTGTCAATCTATACGGAGCCGACGCGCTGCGATTCACGGCCATTACCGGAAGCGCAATCGGCACAGATGTTTTGCTGGACCACAAAGATCTTGAAACCACCTTCGCGGTGGGACGCAATTTTGCGAACAAAGTCTGGAACGTTGGACGCCTGATTCTTTCACACCTTGACGACACCGTTCAGGACCTTGATTCGCAGCGCAGCAACCTGGTCCTTGCCGACCGGTGGATTATCTCACGAACTGAACGAACGGTCGACCTGGTTACCGACTATTTAGAGAAATACCGCGTCAACGATGCCGCCACAGCCGTCTATCAATTTGTATGGAGCGAATTGGCCGACTGGTATGTCGAGCAGGCCAAGTCGAGGCTCTACGGAGATGTTGACGGTGGCGAGACCGCGCGCGCCGTGTTGTTCTATACGCTCAAGACAGCGTTGAAACTGCTTCACCCGTTGATGCCATTCCTTTCGGAGGAGTTGTGGAGGCACCTGCCTGTCGCACAGGAAAAACTGTTGGCCGCCAGTTCATGGCCTACGGGCAATCCCGCAAACATTGACGAAGAGGCGGAAAAAGATTTTTCTCTGGTCAAGGAGTTGGTCACTGCGGTCAGAACAGCGCGAGCAGAGTACAACGTCCCACCCTCAAACGAGGTTACGGTCGTGCTTCAAGCCGCTTCTGATCGGGCGACTCGGGCCTGCGATGCAGAGCTGACGATGATTAAGCGCCTCGCAAAGATCGGCCAACTCGAAATAGGCGCCGAACCACATGGTGTTGGCTCACACGCCGTGCTAACCGACGGAAGCGGCGTGTTTACAGCCCTCGGAGAGGCCATCGATGTGGAGCGGGAGTGCAAAAGACTTGGCGCAGAAGTCGACCGATTTGACGGCCTGCTCAAGGGACTCAGGAAGAAACTGGGAAATGAACAGTTCATTTCCCGGGCACCTGCAGAGGTTGTCCAGAATGAACGCGAAAAGGAGAAATCGTGGAGCGAGCAACGCGATGCGGTAGCGGCAAAGCTGCAAGCATTGGGTTGCTAACCCTGGGTCTCACCGGCTGTGCGTCGGTGCAGAATCCACCGGGAGGTCCACCTGATTTCACGCCGCCCACCCTGCTGGGAATCACGCCAGATTCTGGCACGATCAATCCCGAGTTCAGGGGGGAAGTGAAGTTCCAGTTCGACGAGGTGCTCAACGAGGGAGCGGGCAACACCCTCGCCAGTTTTTTCCATCTGTCTCCTCGTCCGGAAGATCTCCGGGTTAGATGGCACCGAAAATCTATCGGTGTTGAACCCGAGGGAGGTTGGTTGCCCAATACGGTTTATCAGCTGAAACTCGATTCAGGGCTCATGGACCTGAGGAACAACCGCTTCAGTGAAGAAAGAACTGTGATCTTTACCACAGGGGGGGAGATCCCGAACACACTACTCTCCGGCGTAGTAATTGACTGGGAAGGTGGGCGACCTGCCGTCAACGCCGTAATCGAAGCTGTTCATTCGGGCGATTCGCTGATCTATACCGGTAGAACCGACTCGGTAGGAGAGTTCAGCCTGTCAGCCGTGCCGATCGGTGAATACACAATCTTCGCTGTCCTGGACGGGAATAACAACGGCATGTTTGATCGCAGGGAGTCCTTCGATTCGGCGGTTGTTTCGCTCGACAGTATTGCCGACGGAGAATTCTGGGTCACGCCTCATGACACGGTCGGGCCGCGTATCACGACGCTCACTCCCATAGACTCGACTACGTTCTCAATACAGTTCAACCAGAGCCTCCTCCCCGGGTTCCCTTCGCCCTCCGACGTCGTTGTGTCTCTCCTCCCCGACTCGACGCTAATTCAGGTTGCATCGGTGCAAATCAAATCAGTTTTTGATTCCCTTTCCGCAAGGCTGCGAGCGACTGCAGACTCACTTCGCCGCGATTCCCTGGCTGCCCTCGACACCACTGCAGTCGACAGCATACCTCCAAACGATACGCTCCCGCCCCGGGGTGACCCACCGCGCAGACCGGGAGCGACTCCAACCGACACAACAACAAGCCTGGAGCCAGCTGACAGCACGCGGGCTCAGAGACTATTGGGTACTCGCCCGACGCTGGAAAACAGCTGGGTGGTAGTTGTTACCCAACCCATGCCGCCCGGGTCGCGGTACGTGGTGACGGCCAATCCGGTTAATCTCATCGGTGCCACGGGGGAAACAACTTCGGTTCTGATCGTCCCAGAACCTCCTGAACCTGAGCCGATCGATTCGACGACAGTGGATTCACTGGCTTTGCCCGCCGATTCGCTTGTGGTTGATTCCCTTCAGGCCGCCCCCGTTCCAGTCGAACCGGACTCTTCGTCATGACAGACATGCGCCAGAAGATCCCGTCGGTAAACGCCCTTCTCGAAAGCGCGGAAGCTGCGGGTTTGTTTGAAGAAATTCCCAGGCAGGTCATCACAAGTTCCATTAGATCCACTCTTGACGCCGCGCGGGTATGGGGCGGGACCGAACCGGAAGGAGGCTGGCTGGCAGCGGTTGAGCGGGACGCACATCAATGGCGGAAGACATCACTGCGAAAGGTCATTAACGCTACCGGCGTCGTTCTGCACACCAACCTGGGTCGGGCTCCGGTAAGTGAAAGGGCAAAGCAGGCGGTCCTCGATTCACTCGAGTACAGCACTTTGGAGTTGGACATCGAAAACGGGCGACGTGGTTCCAGACAATCCCACCTCAAGGAACTCCTCAAAGAAATAACGGGAGCCGAAGACGCGCTGGTTACCGTGAACGCCGCGTCAGCGTTGTTGCTCGCCATCAACTCCATCGCAGCTGATCGCGACACGATAATCTCCAGAGGTGAATTGGTTGAAATCGGCGGTTCGTTCAGATTGCCGGAAATCATCAACAAGAGCACCAGCAACCTCGTCGAGGTCGGCACCACAAATCGAACTCACCTCAAGGACTACGTCCTGGCCATCGGCGACGATACGCGGTGCATACTCAAAGTCCATCGATCCAATTTCATACAAAAGGGGTTCGTTACCGAAGTCGACATCAATGAACTGGCGGCGTTGTCGTCGGATGGAGTCGAAGTAATCCACGACGTGGGAAGCGGTCTGCTTCTGAGCCTCGACAACTTCGGTTTGACAGGTGAACCCCTGGTCCAGGACAGCGTGGCCGCGGGTGCCACCACGATTTTTTCGGGAGACAAACTGTTGGGGGGACCGCAGGCCGGAATAATCGTAGGAAAAAAAACAACAATCAGCGCGATCGCCACCAATCCCATGGCTCGCGCAGTGCGTCCGGATAAGGCCACCATCGCGGCTCTGGAGGCCACGCTTTCGGCATACCGCGATCAGTCTACAGCGCTGCGGGAAATTCCGGTGCTTTCGATGTTGACAGCCAGTCCCGACGAGATTGCGCAGCGAGCGCAACGACTCGCCGAGTTACTCCCCGGCGCGTCCACTATGCCGGGGGCTTCATCGGTGGGCGGAGGATCGTTCCCCGAAAGCTCGCTACCGACGACTCTCGTTGCCATAAACCCGGGGTCGTGCGAGGAAATGATGCGCATCTTGAGGGACAATCACCCCCCCATAATCGCCCGCGTTCTTGACGACCGAATCGTGTTTGATGTGCGTACCATGAAGGACGACGAATTCGATCAACTGGCAGCCGTTTGCAGTTAGCTACCGCTGCCGTGGTGGCTGACTACCTTTAGGACGAACCCCCAAACATCGGAGAGATTCCTTGGCGCCGTCAATCAGAACGACCTCAGTCGCAGGCATTGTGCTGGCCGCTGTCGGGTGCTCGTCGTCGACCGGGTACCGACAGGTTGCCCTGCGCCCACAAACCTCGGATCGGGAAGTCACGGAGTTTTCCCAGATACGGCCTTCAGGGCGCGGACTTGAAATCGGAGATCGGGTCCGGGGCGAACTGACCTCTGAGGACTATATCTGGGAAGCCGATGGATCTCACATCCAACGTTGGGAACTCCCCGTAGGCAGCAACCAGGAAGTAACCGTCGACCTTATCTCGGAAGAACTCGATACCTATTTGTGGGTTCGTGGGCCCGGGACACAACTTCAGGACGACGATGGTGCCGGTGGGTGTAACTCGCGGATAACCTTCAGGTCCACGACCAACACTGACTATCAGATCTTTGTCAATACGATCTTTTCGGACGTTACGGGATCGTTTGAATTGGAAGCCTATACGGGCGAACCTCATCCGATTGAAACTGGCGCCTGTTCGGGCGGAGGAGAAGCCACTGAATCGTGCGCCGATGCGGCCAGTACAGTGAACACAGGAGAGAGGTTTCTCGCCCGCGGACGTACCGTTTCAGGAACGTTGGACGAAAGAGACTTTCCCTGCTCCGACGGTTCTTTTCTCGACGGATGGACTCTCTCCGGTAACCGTGGAGAGACACTTACCATCGATCTGATGTCGGACGATTTCGACACCTACCTTTATCTGGCCGGCCCCGGGCAATTCGCCACGATGACCGACGACGATTCGGGCGGAGCTTGCAACTCACGAATCGAAGTACAATTCCCGATAGCTGGTGAATACACCGTGGCCGCAAGTTCATTCAACCCAGCAGCCAGCGGTGCCTATAACATCAGAGTCTCGGACAACTCGGGACCACCGAGGACGGGTGAATGCCCCGGAGGCGGCATCGAAGACCCTCTGTGGAGCGCGGCCATTATCAATGAACTACCCATCGACGGCAGGACCATCGAGGTAAACGAATCAAAAGACGGTTTTCTCTCGGACGAGTACGGGACCACAAGTAACGGAGCATATCGACAGGCGTGGAGGCTGGAAGGTGAGCCGGGTCTTTTTGTTTCGATCGACCTTGAGTCTGATCTGTTCGATACTTTTCTCGTTGCGTACAGCACCGAATTCGGGGTCGAGACCAATGACGACGCCGGCGGGGGAATCGACTCAAGAATCTCGGTCGCGGTTCCTGAGGATGGCGAATTGATAATCGTCGTTAGCAGTTTCGAGGCGGGACGAACCGGGGAATTTATACTTTCAGTTGAAGAGCGGGAAAGGAAATAGTTGCAATGCGGGTCGGTGTACTGGCTTCCGGGGGCGGAACCAATCTACAGTCCTTGATAAACGGCGCGGCAGATGACTACGCGATCGTTCTCGCGGCAAGCGACCGCCCCGACGCGGGAGCCCTGAACCGCGCCCGATCAGTAAACATTGCTACGGCTACGATCCTCGACCCCGCAGATGGATCTGCGCTAATTGCACTCCTGGATAGTCATGCCGTAGATCTTGTCGTACTGGCCGGGTATCTAAAGCTGGTGCCTGCGGATGTCGTGCGCCACTTCGAGGGGAGGATCATCAATATCCACCCTGCTCTTCTGCCCGCCTTCGGCGGCAAGGGAATGTACGGCGCGCGAGTGCACAAAGCTGTCATAGCGACCGGCGTTGGCCTTTCTGGACCAACTGTTCACCTGGTGAATGAAGAATTCGACCGAGGCCCCATTCTTGCCCAGTGGCCCGTTCCGGTTCTGGCAGGCGATAGCGCCGAAGATATTCAGAAAAGGGTGCTGGCAGTAGAATTGAAGCTCTTACCGGAAGTCGTACGCCAGGCGGCACGCGCCGGAAAACCGGTGCCGCTGCGATCCCCTCAGCCCTCATTTGGCACCGCCAGTACCACAGTTGTAGACCTTGAAAGTGCGAAAAAGTAGTACCATCGAAATAATCGAGAACTTTTAGACTACCTGGAGCATTGAAGATGCCGCGCGCATTGATCTCTGTATCTGATAAAGCTGGAATAGTTGATTTTGCTAAAAACCTGACCGACATGGGATGGGAAATAATCTCGACCGGAGGTACTGCCGCCGCCCTGAGAGAAGCCAACCTGAACGTTATCGGAATTGAGAGCGTTACGGGTTTCCCCGAGGTAATGGACGGCCGGGTAAAGACGCTCCACCCGGCGGTACACGGAGGGTTGCTGGCGCGGAGAGACACGGACTCACACATGGCGGCCCTTGAGGAACACGGTTTCGAACCGATCGACCTCGTGGCCGTCAATCTCTACCCCTTCAAACAAACAGTAGCCAGGCCCAACGTCACCAGGGAAGCGGCTATCGAACAAATTGATATTGGCGGTCCGTCGATGTTGCGCTCGGCTGCGAAAAACCACGCAAGTGTCACAGTCGTTGTTGATCCCGCCGACTACGACGTGGTTATTGAACAACTCAAGACCGGGGCGGTGAACAACGAACTCCGTAAATCCCTTGCCAAAAAGGTCTTCCAGCACACGGCCGAGTACGACGCGACAATCGCAGCCTACCTGTCACGCTCCGAAGGCGAGTTTCCCGAAGTACTCGACGTTCGATTGGACAAGCAACAGAGCCTCCGCTACGGGGAAAACCCTGACCAGAGCGCGGCACTGTATGTTGTGCCGGGTGCTCCCGGGATTGGCGACCTCAGACAACTTCACGGCAAGGAACTCTCGTACAACAATTTGCTCGATGTTGACGGGGCTCTGCTGGCAATTTCGCCGTGGCGAGACCGCGTAGCCTGCGCGGTTATCAAACACACCACACCCTGCGGACTGGCCCTCTCTGACTCGGCCGCAGAGGCGTTCACCAGGGCACGAGCCACCGACCCCACATCTGCTTTCGGTTCGGTCGTTTCTCTAAATACCGCATGCGATCTCTCCGCAGCCGAGGTGATGTCGGATCTCTTCATGGAGGTCATCATCGCGCCCAGGTTTAACCCCGACGCACTCGAGGTCTTACAGAAGAAAAAGAACCTGCGCATAATCGAGTATCCGGTCGGACAGGGCACGGACCAGTTTGACATGAAGTCCCTGGCCGGTGCCGTACTGTTGCAAAAACGGTTTGAGTTTGACCCCGATGAGACTAACTGGCAGGTTGCCACCAAACGCGGGCCGAGTGATCAGGAGTGGGCGGATTTGCGGTTTGCGTGGGCCGCCGTCGCTACCGTAAAATCCAATGCGATCCTTCTCGCGAAGAACAATGCCGCCATCGGGATTGGTGCGGGACAAATGAGCCGGGTGGATGCTTCACATCTTGCAGCCCACAAGGCGAATGCAGCCGGACACGATACGAAGGGGGCAGCACTGGCGTCAGACGCGTTTTTCCCGTTCGCCGACGGCATCGAAGAAGCGGCGAAGGTTGGCGTGACGGCAATCATCCAACCGGGAGGATCCGTACGGGATGCTGAAGTTATCGAAACGGCGGACGCCCATGGGATCGCAATGGTAATGACGGGGAAACGCCAATTCAGACATTAGACACGCCCGCTAAAACCGAAGAGGCTCCGCCGTACGGGTTTGCGACTTTCGTCGGGGCCACGGTGTTAGTCCTTTACGTTTTTACTATCGCGCCCACCACGCAGTTCTGGGATACATCAGAGTACATCGCGGCTGCGAAAGTCCTGGGCATTCCTCATCCGCCGGGCAACCCGCTGTTCGTATTGCTCGCCCATGTTTGGGGCGAATTCCCGATCGTTTCACATTATGCTCTACGAATAAACCTGTTTTCCGCAGTGTGCAGCGCCACGGCCAGTGGATTGCTCTTCCTCGTTGCTGAACGTTTTCTCAGACCTATCGTTCCCGAAAAAATGCCGAGGTACCTCACTGCATTTGCGGGAATCTTCGTAGGCGCTACCAGTTACACGGTTTGGAACCAGTCGGTGGTGAATGCAAAAGTTTACACGCTGAGCCTCCTGTCTATAGCGCTGGTACTCTGGCTGACAGTGCGCCAGGCCGATCTACCTCAGGAGGGCCAGCGAAAAAAGGTCGTGGTTCTCATAGCTTATCTGGTTGGTCTGGGGGCTACCAATCACCTCATGGCACTTTTGATCGCTCCCGCAGTAGTTGTTTACCTGCTGTGGTCCGATGCGCGGATACTCCGGGATCCGCGATTCCTCGGGGCGGTGGTGCTGGCGACAACAGCGGGCCTCAGTGTTTTTCTGTTCCTCAAAGTCAGGGCTCCCCTTTTCCCGCCAATTAACGAAGGCGAGCCCAGCAGCTGGTCGGCATGGTGGGACGTCATCATGCGGGAACAGTATCAAAAACCGTCGGTCGCCGAGCGTCAGGCAGATTTGGGTTCCCAACTCGCCAACTACTGGCAGTACTTCACATGGCAGTTCGCCAACGATTGGCCTGCCAGGATTCGTACTCCAGTGGCCGGCTTCTTTACCGCAATCGGACTCTTCGGCGCCTGGCGCCTGTTGCGAACCGACCGCCGTGCAGGGGTCGCGATGCTGGCGACAGTGTTCACTTTAACTATCGCACTCGTTTTCTACCTCAACTTCAAATACGGTTACTCAATTCAACCCGGGGAAGACCTCGCCAGGGAAGTTCGAGAGAGAGATTACTTTTTCGTCGGATCTTTTCAACTCTGGGGGGTGTGGGTCGCTGTTGGAATGGGCGCGATGATGGCGGCGGCATCGAGACTGCTGGGTAGCACGTCAAACACGCGAATGTCGGGAGTTTCTCTGATCGTCCTTTCAGTCTGTTTCATCCCGCTGCTCGGCAACAAACTTTCGGCGCCCCGGGCTGGCGAGACACTGGCAAGAGATTTCGCCAGCGATCTCTTGAATTCGGTCGAGCCGTACTCAATCCTCATCACCGCCGGAGACAACGACCTTTTCCCCCTGTGGTACGCACAGGAAGTAGAAGGAATCCGCCGAGACGTTTTGATCGCCAACCTTTCCTTGCTCAACACCATCTGGCACCTGCGCCAGTTGCAGCGGCGTGAGGTATACCCTTACCTGCCGCAGAGCGACGGCGACCTATGGTCAGACACCGATTGGGAGCCACCCTTCGACCCACCATTTGCTCTCACGGTGGACGAGATGGATTCAATCCCTGCGGGGTTGCGGGTCGAACAAAGGTCGGGGGTCAACGTCGAGGACATCCAGATCGTCCTGAACCCCGGTATTGTGATGCGCTCCGATCTGGCCGTTATCCAACTGATTGAGGACAACCTGGGACGTCGCCCGATTTATTTTGCGATGACCACCGGCGGATATCCGGACGCCAGGGGGCTCACACCGTATCTCGCAAGCTACGGATTGGCCCGCAAACTTCTTCCTACGAGGATCGAACCTTCGCCAACGCAAGTTTTTTCCAGATCAGTAGGATGGATCGATCTCGAAAAAGCTGAACCACTTGCTTTTGAGATTTACCACCCCGAAAGCGCTTCCCGGGATAGGCCACTCGGTTGGACGGACAGACCGTCGTCGACTGTGGTGGCTGTGTACGGTCTCTTATACGGTGAATTAGCGCGAATCCTCTCTCAACGCCCCGACGCGGCAGACTCGACTTCTATTTCCAGCGTTAGGGCTAGGAGGGCACAACAAGTCGCCGAGGGAGCGGTAAGAAACCTGAACTTCCAGAGGTAACGGCCCTGGCAAAAGGGACCTTTCGACTTTTCCGGTTTTCGGTCCCATAATTGTAAATGAAGCTCTCCCATCTAACCTCTAACATGTGACTTTCATGATCCCATCAAAGGTCGTCCTGCTCGCTGCATCAGTCACCTATTTAGCCGGTGGAAGCCTTGAGGCTCAAAATCCGCGCTCCGATTCGTCTCCCTTTAGAGCCCTCGACATGCGGGCCGCCAGTGTTTATCGGACGGCCAGCGGTAGGCCCGGACACGCCTACTGGCAACAGAGAGTCGACTACACGATCGAAGCTCAGTTGGACCCAACGACGCACCGGATCAACGGAACCGAAGTTGTCCACTACGTTAACAATTCTCCCGATGCTCTCCCTTACCTGTGGATGCACCTCGATCAGAACATTTGTTCCCCCACAGGGGTCAACGCCAAGTTGGATCAACCGCCCCTCGTTTTCCTGGGCTCGGCGTTCGACTTTTCCTGCCAGGGATTCCCCGGCGGCGTCACTGTAGAAGCGGTGGAGATGGCCGACAGACCGCTCACCCACAGCGTGTTTGGGGCCACGATGCGTGTAGATCTTCCACAGCCTTTAGCCCCGGGAGCGGAGATGGAATTCGAAGTGCAATGGCATTTCACAATCCCGACCAACGGTGCAGCGCGCATGGGGCGTGACGGATCACTCTACGAAATCGCCCAATGGTACCCAAGAATGGCCGTCTACGACGACCTTCGTGGTTGGAATAACGAGCCCTACATCGGTGCGGGAGAATTCTACCTTGAATACGGGAGTTTCGATGTTTCAATCACAATTCCCTCAGAATTTATTGTCACCGCTACTGGAACGCTACAAAACCCGGGAGACGTCCTAACCGACCGCCAGCGTGAAAGACTTTCCCGCGCTATTAGGTCCGCAGCACCGATCGAAATCATAGCTCTTGAGGAAGCTGGAGATGTCGACCAGACGCGACCGGTGGGCTCTGGTAACCTGACCTGGCGGTTCGCGGCCGACAGCGTGAGAGATTTCGCTTTCGCGGCCGGTCCCGATCTTCGCTGGGACGCCGCCTCCTGGGACGGAATTCTGATTCAGACATTCTACCGACCTGAAGCCATCCGCTGGGAAGAGGCCATCGACATGTCGATCCAATCGATTCGACATTTTAGCGAAAAATGGTATCGCTACCCCTACCCCCATGCGACAACCGTCGAGGGACCCGTGGAGGGAATGGAGTATCCCATGCTCACGTTTGTGCCGGACGCGTCGCGTGAAGATCTGCAATGGGTCCTGTCGCACGAATTCGGGCACGAGTGGTTTCCAATGATCGTAGGAAGTAACGAGCGGTTTTATCCGTGGATGGACGAAGGATTCAACACATTTATGGATCGCATCGGTGCGGCGGAGTACTTCGAAGGCACGGTCTACGGCGATACGATCGAGAACCACGCGTTGAATCTTTACGAGGCAAACGCAATCCCCGGACAGGAGCAACCGCTAATTACACGCCCGGTCGAGGTTGAAAACCTTTTCTGGACCGCTTACCAGAAGCCCGCGCTCATGTTGCAACTGCTTCGCAACCGGGTGCTCGGACCTGAACGTTTCGACGATGCATTCAGAGAGTACATAAAAACCTGGGCATTTAAACACCCGGACCCTGCCGATTTTTTCAGGATAATGCGAGATCGCTCGGG
Organism: Gemmatimonadota bacterium; assembly: GCA_029262195.1. Classification (GTDB taxonomy): domain Bacteria; phylum Gemmatimonadota; class Gemmatimonadetes; order Gemmatimonadales; family GWC2-71-9; genus B16T1B5. The sequence goes on from JAJCZX010000027.1 coordinate 212,063, forward strand.
CATGGACCTCGATTGGTTCTGGAGGGATTGGGTCTACACTACCGCTCGCCTGGACCAGGCGGTGGTGGAGGTCAGCACGCACCCTGACGGCGGGACCCGCATCGTTCTTGAAAACAGGGGCGATATGGTCATGCCAGCCGAGTTGAAGGTCACCTTTTCAAACGGCAATATCCAGACGATCCCACTACCCGTTGAAATGTGGAACCAGGGACCGGTATTCACCTATCATCTGACGTCCCTTCAGGCGGTCCGGTCTGTGGAGCTTGATCCCGACCAGGCACTCCCGGATATCGATCGAACAAACAACAGCAAGGACATTTAGGGAAGAGGCCCGCGAAAGCCTCCTCCCCGGCGCTGCAGCTGGGGTACCTTATGGCAGTGCGGTATACGAACTGCCCATGATTAGCTGATTCAGAGAATCGTGGGGCCCGTCGGCATTGCTGAAGTTCATCGGTAGCGAATTAGTCCGACCGAACGAAGTCGTTCCAGCCTTGAACAGAGCTATATGCAAATGAGGTGTACCGCCCGTTGCTCCCGAATTACCGCTAAGTCCCACCGTATCGCCCGGAAAAACAGAGTCGCCAACGGCAACCCGTGCCGTGCCTTGCATAAGATGCGTGTAACGGACGATGGTGCCGTCCGAGTGGGTCACCCACACGGTATTCTCTTGCCCGGATACGTTGCCAGAGTCAGGGAAGTTGTTCTGTACTGACCTTACGATGCCCGTTCTCGATGCGGTGATCGCCTCTCCCATGGGCGTATCAAAGTCATAGGCGAACCAGTTGTTATGCCCTCCATTGGGAAAGCAGTTGCCCTGCCTCACCATAAAGGTCCGACCGACAGTATAGGGGAGAACATATTCCGATAGAGCCGGGTCGCCGAAATCCGTTTTGCATTGGATTTCACCGTTCAGCGATTTGACGTTAACACTCACCAGCAAGGAGTCGGTGAACTGGCCGTCGGATGCCACAACCTTGATAATTGACGAAGCCGCACCCCTGGGAGGGGTACCGGTCACAGTGTCCCCACTGGCGGAAGCCCAGAACGGCAACCCGGAGAGAGCGATCGTCGGCGCACCTCCGTCGGCATCAACGGCCGTTGCAACATACGAAAACCCTAGCAGTTCTTCAGCGTTGGCCCTCGCCGCTGAAGTGATCAGCGGCGGATAATTGGCAGGCATTCGCACCTCAACTGCCACTTCGAGGGTGTCGGCAAGTTTCCCGTCAGAAGCGATTACCGTAAAGCTGGTCGACGATTCGCCAATCTGCGGCCTGCCAGAAACAGTGTCGCCGGAAAGGCTCAACCAGGCAGGAAGGATCGGAATTCTGAGAGTTACAGGATCCTGGTCTGGATCACTGGCCGCCATCACATACACCACCTCAAACAACTCTTCAGCGACCACCGACGCCGCAGATGTCACGTTGGGGGGATTGTTGGAGGCGCCATTCGGCGTACCTGGAACTTCGGTTACGTTGGTTTCCCCGCCACACGCCACCACACCAAAGGCACCAACCACGCCAAGAATAATTGGTTTCAACATCGCCGCTCTGTCCTTTCAGTGTCTGTCATTACGGACTAATACCATGTTATACATGACAATGTTTCACATGCTACATGCGACGACGGCTCGCTCGATCCAAATACCCGAGACTTATGTTTTTGGTCGACTCACTCCCGGCCCAGAATCTCCGCGATTCCGGCCGTCAACGTCCGCCGGGCCGGCAGATGAATCGCCCAGAAAGTGGCGAATCCGACCAGCCCGATTCCCAGCACGAACACGCCGGGGTCAAAAGGAGAGGTCTCATAAAGAACGTCCTGGATCGCCGGCGACAGCGCTGCAGCAGAGAATAGGCCCAACACCATGCCGACGAGAGCCGGGACCGCTGCGACCCCTACAGTATCGAACCAAATCGCGAGGCGCGGAGCACCGAGGGCAGTTTTGAGAGCCAATTCCCGAGACCTTAGGGCTATTGATCCGGCAACAACACCGTAGACGGAGATCAGAGCAACACACACCGCTATCACTGCGAAGAAGCCCAGCAAATCTGCCAGCAGGCGGGTCGGTCCCTCCTCGCCACGGAGCGCCTGCGTTAAACGCTGCCCGTCAAAGACCGTAACTTCACGTGAGATCCCTCGCATCCAATCCGTCACCGCAGCAACGGACAAAGGCATCCCGGGATCCTCGCGGATTACCACGGCACCCTCGGTGACGGGGTATTGGAACAGGGATAAATAGACATCCCCCGAGTGAAGATCAGGCCGGAACCACCTCCCGTTCGAACGAACGGGATCCACCACGCCCACAATGCGCCAACTGCGTCCCCCGTTTTGATCAAGATGAATAGACTTCCCCACCGCCTCAACTCCCGGCCACAGTTCCTCCGCAAGACGTGTATCAATAACCGCGACATCATCCGCGCCCGTAGTGTCCCCGGATTCTATCAATCGACCTGCTCGTAGTGTTATTCCTACGGCTTCAACCGCGCCGGGAGAAACCACTTTTTTTGCGGCTGTGCAGCATCTCTCCGAAGCTCCCCGCTCCGCCCATCCTACGACCACGTGCCAGGCCGAGTTCCCGGGAGTGTTGGGAGCCCAGACACCGGCGCCGACGACTCCAGATATCCCGGCGTTCACGAAAGCCTGAAGTTCTGCGGAAAACCGGTGCACGGCCCGCCCCGCCGGTTGCTCGTTGGAACGATCTTCAGAGTCGTCAAAATCGAGCCGCATCGTCACGAGGTGATCAGTCTCAAAGCCCAGATCAGCCTCCGACAATCTATCGAGGCTCCTCACGACCAATCCTGCCAGCAGGATCAACATCGTGGCAAAAACGGCATGCAATCCTACTAGCAATTTTTTCCATGCGCCGGGCGACCGAGCCGTCGCCGTCCTCTCCCCTCCACAAACGACATCCACCCTGCACCGCAAACCAGAGATGACGGCAAACGCTCCAATCAGTGACAGGTTTATCACGAAAACACCCGCTACTGCCCAGAGGGGAGGTACCGCGTCTGCCAGGATCATGAAACTGGGTACCGGGAGCGAGTAATGTGTACTAACCGCCGCGAGCACAGCCCCAACTCCCAGATAGGCAACAACCGTGGATGCGGTAGTCAGAGCCATTGCCTCAAAAAAGGCCTGTCTGGCCAGGGAGCCCCGAGATGCGCCAAGGGCCAATCTTACTGCCAGCGTCGAACGGTTTCTGAACGAGTTGAACTCGGTCAAAGACGCAACGTTAAAACCGCACAACAGAAGGAGTGTGAAGGCTCCGATTGAAAGCACGCGAGCAGGTTGCCACAATGGTGCCAGAATCGTTTCGCCTGCGGAAAGCAGCTGGTAGCCACGTTCGCCCAGGGCTCCTGTCAACTCTCCAGCCAGTCCAGCCGCAACGCGATCGGCTTCCCTGCGGGCTGTTTCAAGGGTCACTCCCTCATTCAATACAGCCAGACCTATGTACTGCCTGATAGTTCTTGCCGAATAGAGCTCGCCGTCAAGCAAAGACGAAGCGAGTCCCACCGGCATCCAAAGCCTATGCGGGACCCCAACGCTGGCGATGTCATCAAATCCTTTGGGTAGTACGGCAGCCACCTCCAACACGAGCCCACCAATATTGACGTCATCTCCGACGACCGAGCTGTCTCCACCCATTTCACGGTTCCAGTAAGCGTAGCTCAGTGCAACAACGTTTTGTGACTCCGCCGCTTCGAAGGACTCCAGGCTGCCGAGGAACGGTCGCGCGGAGTGAATTTCAAAGTATTCTGGAGTTACGAAGGCAGCTCTTTGCCTGGTAGGCAGTCCCTGAAAAACGGTCACGCTCCTGGACCAGGTGAAGCCCGCCACCCGTTCGAACGAACTCGACGCGCGGGACAACTCGTCCAATTCAGACAGTGATAGCGCCTGGTTGAGCCAGTTTCGTTCCGGAACTGTACCCCGTACCAAAACCAGGCGTTCGGCATCTTCGAAGGGAAGCCCGTTGTGGATAGTCGAAACGATCGCAGCAACGGTAAGTGCCGATATCGCACCGACTGTGAGAATGACGGTCGCGAATAGACGAGGCAACGGTGCCCGAAGCAATGATACGAAGAAACCCCTGAACTCCGCGCGAATCTGATGCCATGCGCTGAACGAACGGATCCGACCAGCTAAGCCAGAAACGAGCACATCCAGAATTGAACGCCACAGAAGTAAGCCCAGGGCGCCCGCACCGTCCGCTTCCATGGTCGCATGCGCGATTCGAGAAAACGCTGCGCGCATTTCCGGACCATAGTCGTCCCTCACATCCGGGGAAAATGCTCGGGTACTTAGTTGAAACAACCGTCCGGCAAGGACAACCAGCACAGACTTGCGACGGATTCGCACGTCAGGCTTCGCCTTTAACCTGTTTGGGGAGTACGAGCGCTTTCTCCTTTGCCAACTCCACCACCGTCATCATCCGGTCAACCTCGGCCCTGGCGATCTTGCGTCCCTTCTGTGTAATACTGTAGTATCGACGCCGCGATTGGACCTTCGCCTTACCAGGGGATTCCTCAATCAACCCGGCGACCACCATCCTTTGGATCGTACTGTATAGCGAACCCGGCAGCAGTGAAATCGTACCATTGGTCCTCTCTGCGACATCTTTCATTATGTCATATCCGTGGCGCTTCTTGTCGCCCAGCGCAAGGAGGATGTAAAGCACGGGCGGGCTCAGGGGAAGTTCGTCGTCTGTTCGCTTGATTTTGGCCATATGGGACTCACGGGAAGTTTACGAAATATACTTCGATAAATGATAAACGTTCCGTATAAGTGCTCCAACCGGATCACACCTGGTTTGACCGCCGCAAAGGAACTCTCGGAAGACGCTCCCTGTTGGGAAGTTAGGATTCCTCTATCTTCCAGACCATGCCAAAAACCAGACCCTACAAATTTTATGACACCGCCGTCTCCATCTGCTCAAAATGTTACCGCAGAGCCGACGCCAAAATCGTTTTCGAAGACGGCGGAGTGTGGATGTTGAAGAGGTGTTCCGAACACGGGCGCGAAAGGGTCCTGCTTGCTGACGACATCCAATATTACAAACGGGCACGCGAGGTTTTTGTAAAAACTCCTGAGCAGGTGCAGAAGTACAACACACCAACCCGTTACGGATGTCCTTATGACTGCGGGATATGCCCCGACCACGAACAGCACGGCTGCAACCTGATCGTTGAAATAACTGACAACTGCAACCTTAGATGCCCCACCTGTTATGCAGCCAGCGGACCCGAGAGGACCAACCACCGCCCACTCGAACAAATCGAGCGAATGTTGGACCTTGCCGTCCAGAACGAAGGTGAACCCAGCGTGGTTCAACTTTCGGGAGGCGAACCAACCTTACATCCGCAGTTCTTCGAGATCGTGGATGCGGCCCGAGCCCGACCTATCAAACATCTAATGGTCAACACAAACGGAATTCGGATTGCCAACGAGCCGGATTTCGCAGCCCGTCTGGGCGACCTTGGCGAAGATTTCGAAGTGTACCTTCAGTTTGATTCTTTCAAACGCGAGGCTTCCCTGAACCTCCGCGGAGCCGACCTGGTGGAGACCAAGAAAAAAGCCCTCGAGCATTTGAACGAAAACAATGTCTCAACGACGCTGGTTTGCGTTGTGCGCCGCGACCTCAACGACGACGAATTAGGCGATATCATCGAATTCGCGAGGAAACAACCCTGCGTACGCGGAGTTACCTTCCAACCGATTCAGGCGGCCGGCAGGCTCGACAATTTCGAAGACGGATACAACCTCAAACGTGACCGCCTTACACTCACCGAGGTGCGCAGGAAGATCCTTGAGCAACACGATGCCTTTGCTCCAGAGGACATCATTCCGGTCCCCTGTCATGCCGACAGCGTCTCCATGGCATACGCACTCAAAATCGATAACGATCTGGTTCCGCTTACCGGATTAATAGACCCTCAACTCCTAATCGAGGGCGGCCGCAACACAATTGGCTACGAATATGAAGACAATATCCAGGGCAAAATATTCGATCTTTTTTCGACCGCTCATTCACCAGTATCCCAATTCGGAGCTGTGGGCGGATTGCTCGGGGCAGCGCGGGCGACCCGTTCACTTTCAAAACTCACCTATAAGGACGTGTTCCGAGTTTTGATCGTGCAGTTCATCGATGCGCACTCCTTTGACCTCAGATCGATTAAAAAAACCTGTGTTCACATCGTGCATCCCGACGGCAAGCGAGCCATCCCGTTCGACACCTACAACATGCTGTATCGAGACGACCTCGAGACCGAGTTGCTGGGCGAAATACGACTGGAACGCGAATCAGGGCTGTACGCACCTGCTCCACCAGACGCTTCAACAGTATTGTGAACATCGTAGCTCCAGTAGCGATCGGTTTCCTGGCCTTTCTAATCGCAGCATGGGTCGTCTGGAAGTGGAATACTAGAAAAACGCAGGTCAGGATCGACGCGCCGATCCCAGACGACTTCCCAAGCGAGGGGTTTTCTCACGAGGCCTTTGAACGACTCCTCTCCCGTTTTACCAGTAACGGTCGAATTGACTATGAGCGCTGGCACCGCGAAATCGACGCGCGACGGGAGTTGGATTCCTACCTCGCCGCCGTGGCCAGGTTCGGTCCCGACACAACTCCCGAGCGCTTCGACCGAGACCAGGATGCCCTCGCCTACTGGATGTACGCGTATAACGCACTCGTGATACGAACGATCCTACAACGCTGGCCTCTGAAAAGCGTTACCGATCTCAAAGCGCCAATCGAAATTATCAAAGGACTCGGTTTTTTTTACAACCTGGAATTCGCCGTGGACGGCCACTGGTACACTCTGTACGCAATTGAACACGAACGCGTCACAGGCCTTGGGCGGGATCCGCGAGTGCATTTCGTTCTCAACTGTGGAAGCGAAGCCTGCCCTGCCGTCCGCCCCGAGTTACCAACGGGCGATGCCCTTGAGCCGTTTCTGGAGCAGGCAGCCAGAGACTTTATTGCCAACCCGAAGAATGTCAGCGTTGATCGCGACACGAAGACCATTCGTCTGTCGGCAATATTCAAATGGTATAAAAAAGATTTCGTTGGCGACCTGCAACGACGCGGGCTTCCCTCAGGTCGCGGAGTAATCGCCTACGTAGAGTCGATGGTGAGCCCCGAACTTGCCGCCCAACTGGCGGACTCTCGAGACTTCAAAATCGCCTTCGTTGACTACGATTGGCGGGTGAACGTTGCCGAAACAGAGTGACGACTCAACCGATCCGACACAGCAACAATTTGTCAAATGTTAACCCGACGGTTGCATGCTGCGCCGAGTTTTATGCGCTGCCAATAGTTTCGCTGCTACTGGGAGAGTCTTTTCATCCCGGAGGAATCGGTCTCACACGTAAAATGGCAGAGGCGGCGTTCATTGGGAGGAACACCAGGGTACTGGACGTCGCCTGCGGCCGCGGAACCTCGGCCCGAGTTGTAACGGCGGACTTCGGCGCTACAGTAACGGGAATCGACTATGCTGTGTCGAACCTCAAACACGCACAATCTGCTTCAAGCGCAGCCGGAGACCCGCGATTCGTTGCCGGTCTGTCCCTCGCCCTTCCTCTGACGAAGGATTCCTTCGATGTCGTGACATGTGAATGCGCATTGTGCACGTTCGACAACAAAACAGCGGCTCTTGAAGAGATACACAGAGTCCTGAAACCCGGCGGGCGGCTGGCACTGTCTGACCTGGTAGTAAACAAACCGATTCCGGAGTCCCTTGTCGGCGTGTTTGCGCGGGCCATTTGCGTGGCGGGGGCTTTACCCCAAGCAGAATACGAAGTGCTGCTGGCAGAAAACGGATTCATCAATACCAGAACCACGGATCAATCATCGGCGTTGATTCAAATGATAAACACGATAGAAAAAAGATTGGCCGTAATCCAGAGGGTCGGCGGCACAACGAATGCGGAGTTGGGGAAGGGATTCGAAAACTCTACTCAAACTTTGGTGGCCGCGCGTGAATTCGTGCGGACCGGCGGGCTCGGCTACCGGGTATTTGTGTCTCGGAAAACCCGATGAAATTGCCCTAAGCTCTGCCGACTATCGGGGGTTGTCCTCACCGTTAACGAGGGCTTCCCAGCGAGGGTGTTCCCTGAGCGGCGCCCAGATGGGGTCAACCCGCAGTGTAGCCACAGACAACCATGATGGCCTGGACAGAACCTCCTCTACAACCTCAAAAGCCTTCTCAACCTCGCCGATCTCAGCAAGAACTTCGGCATAACGCACCATCACGGCCGGGCCCGAGTAGGCATCAGACTCAACCACCGGCCTGAGGGCGACTCGTTCCGCAAGATCCCTGGCCTCATCGTGCATTCCAAGTTTCGCAAAGACGTAGGCGAGAGCCATTCTTCCCGAACCCAGGTCATCGGGGCCGATAGGAGCAAGTTCCGTCCACCCTCTGTTTTCAGCCACCTGCAACGCCAACCTGTAACGCTCCTGGGCTCGATCCAGCCTGCCAGAATGGGAGAATACCGCGGCCGTATTGAGGTAGAACCAAAATTGGTCGACCCCGGAAGCGACTACGTCGAAACGCTCAACCTGCGGGGCCAGCTCCTCGGCCAGAACGCGACTCAACGTGGGGGATATCAAAAGCAGCTCGGGGCGGAATGCTCTCCACTCCTGGAGCACTTCAAGAGCGGCGTTCGGATCTCCATCCCGCGCAATCTGCAATAGAGCCTTCAACCGCTGGGAGTGATACGGCTCCGGCACCAGGGCAATGCTGCGGTCGTGATAACGCTCTGCTTCATCGTATCGGCGCAACTGCTGGAGGGTGGAACCAAGGGCGAACATCAATTCGAAATTCTGGGGCGCCAATTCAGAGGCACGAATAAACATGTCCGCCGCTCGTTCCCAGTTACCGCTACGGCGCAGCACAAAACCCAGGGCCATAAGGATCATCGGATCGTTCGGGCGCAACCGATCGGCTTTCTCAAGATGACCAAGAGCAGAGGGAAAATCCCGCCAACCATAGTAACTAAGGTAGCCGCGGGCCAACCACGTATGCGGCGATTCAGGGGCCAGCGTTGCGGCCCGTTCAAGATCATCTCTGGCAAGCGGCAACTGGTCGGCCTCACCGAATTCGAAGTAGAGGGTCAACCTTGCGATCGAAAGCCTGGCCCAGGCAGCCGCAAAATTAGAATCCAGCTCCACGGCCCTCGTAAAACTGCCGACGGCCGCTTCGAGATCTGCATGAAGTAGGCTCCGGCTGACGTAGATAACCCCTTCGCGGTAGGCGTCGGCTGCCTCTTCGATGGTGGTTTCCGCATGCTCATCCTCTCGGGCGGTTTCCAGACCACTGGGTGAGGCCGCCGAAGCAACTGCCATAAAGACCACTCCGACGGTCACTCCCACCCCGGCGAACAGAGACAGAATTTTCCAACGAGGTCGGGGTGACGGCGAAAAACTCGGCTCATCCGGAACTTCCGTGTCAGCACGCATGATCGAAACAGGAGCGACAAATCGATACCCCCGCCTGGGGGCAGTCTGAATGAACTGTGAGTTTCGGAAACTGTCGCCAAGCGCCTGACGAATTTCGTGGATGCAAAAGTTGAGGCCCTTGTCCATCTCAACGAACGAACCACCCCAGATGTGGTCGTATATTTCTTCGCGGCTGACCAGACGGTTGGCATTCATCGCGAGATATTTCAAGACTTCAAAGGGCTGGCGCTGGATCTTGACCCGGACCCCGGAACGGGTAAGGCTCTCTCTGTGCAAATCCATCTCGAAGAGCCCGAAGCGAATCATTTCAACGTCAGGAATCGTTGCCGAGTCGGTCTGGTTCATTTTCTCAACTTGTAGGGCCGTTTTTTGCCACAATCGCTCCTGGAACGGGGCTCGCCAGGTCAGAGGGCGACAATGGACTGTCGAATTCAACATTCCCAGGGCGAAGAATGTTCCACAATTCAGCCTCAAACCGCACCGACGCTCGAAAGCCTCGTTGCCATCACCATCTGGACCGCGGCTACCAACGCACTGTTTTTTTACGATATTAGTTACATGATAAGTTGTAATGCTGCATTAGGTTAGGGAATTCGGCGCCGGCTAATTTCCTCCTATCACCCCAGCTGGAACTTCCTTATCGCCCCCCGTTTTAGAGGTAGAGCCATTCCGGCCGAGCGGTGAGGAACCACGTGATCGCAGTAACCCAGGAATCAGCGAGTCTCATAAAACAATGAAACATCCCTCGATAGCACTTACAACCATGTTGCTCGTACAGGCGTGTAGTTCTACCCCAATCGCGCCGCCTGAGGACAACACGGGCGCTCCGACTTCGTTGGTGATTACTTCCAACGTTGACACCGTTGAGTCCATCGGGGAGCGGATTGACCTTTCTGCCACCGCCACCGACGCCGCCGGGGGAACGGTCGAAGGGACCGTTTCGTGGGTCTCAGGAGATCCGCGCATCGCTCTCATCACTCAGACAGGGCGACTGACATCGGTCAACAACGGCACCACCGTTTTAATCGCCCAGCTGGACCTTCTGCGCGACACGATTGAGATCGTAATCGCCCAAAAGCCCACGTCCGTTACAATCGAATCCGTTTCAGACACGGCTCGGTCCATAGGAATCCGCCAGCGAATGAGGGCAACAGTTAGGGACGCTCAAGGGGTCGGCATCGCGACCGAACGCGCGAAACCCACCTGGAGCACATCCGATCCCACTGTTGCACGGATTGATGAACCCGGCAAAGTATTACCCACTGGTCGAGGAACGGCCGACGTCATAGTTACGGCCGGTGACGCCGTGGGAACCCACCCGTTAACCGTTTTCCCCTCAATCTCCGTCGAAATCGACACTGCGCTGGCCGAGCGAATGCAATGGGCATTGGAAGACTCTACGGTAAGTCGCCGTCTAAGAAGTGTGACGGCATCGGTGACCATAGGAGACAAAGTCTGGACCGGTGTTTCGGGTCGTTCGAACGACCTGGCAGAAGCCAAGCCGGACATGCTGTATGGATGGGCGAGTGTCACCAAAACAGCGGTTGGTGCCGCGACAATGTTGTTGGTCGAAGACGGCGCATTGTCCCTTAGCGACAACGTCGGGACCTGGTTTTCAGACCTGCCCAATATCCCCACGACCGTAACGGTCCGACAGCTGTTGCAACACACCACGGGGATTTTTGATTACGTGATCCACCCCAACCTTACGACGAGTCGAAATGCCGATACTCAGCGCGTATGGACACCACGGGAAATAATCGAAAACTTCGTCACAACCCCGATTTTCACACCGGGCGAACGATTCAGTTACTCGAACACCAACTTCATCGTTCTCGGAATGATCATAGAAGAAGTTACCTCCAAAACTGTAGCACAGGTCATGAGGGAAAGACTCTGGGTCCCAAACCAATTGAACGCCATGTTCTTGCTCGGTCAGGAATCCTCATCGGGCACCATCGCAACCGGATGGTCGGATATCTCCGGTACCGGCACGCTTCAGGACTTCGCCATTTTTTTCGGACCCGCCACTCATTCCCTGAGATGGACAGCCGGCGGCATTTTTGCTACCGCAACAGACATGGCGCTGTGGGGTCGGGCTCTTTATACGGCGAAAGCGGTGACACAGGGCTCGCTGGACGAAATGAACACGTTTATCGACCCTATGGCAGGTTCGACGGTCTGGACTGGAGCCGGCTTGGGAACGTTGAGGTATCAATTTGGCAATAAGACAACGTGGGGACACGCTGGCGCGATATCTGGATTTTCGTCGCTGATGATCTATTCACCGGACGACGACGTGTCAATTGCGGTTGCCATCAACCAGGACGCGGGCAGTCACAATTTCGCACACTTTAGAATTACCGAGGCTTTGCTGAACCTCGCTCGATAACAGACTCAGGGTTTCGGCAGGCTCTCAGACCTTCTCGAGCGCCTGCTCCAGGTCAGCCAGAATGTCCTCGTAGTGCTCAACGCCAACGGACAACCTCACCAGGGATGGAGTAATCCCCATCCTGAGTTGATCTTCAGGAGCAATATCCGAATGAGTCATCGAGGCCGGGTGTTCGGCCAGGCACTCAGTACCGCCGAGACTAACCGCCAACTTGGCCAACACCATCGCGTTCAAGAACCGGAAAGCCTCGGCTTCGCCCCCTGACAACTCGAACGCCACAAGCGACCCCGGGCCCACACACTGTTTTCTGTAGGTTTCAAACATGGGATGGTTTTCGCCCATAGTGCCCAGATAGTAGACATTCTTTACCTTAGGATGGTTCTCCAGATAATCCGCCACATACCGCGCGTTTTTCATCTGCGCGGTCATCCTCATCTTGAGGGTTTCGAGGCTTCGCAGTAGCAACCAACTGGTATAGGGGGCCGCCATATTGCCCATAAAAGTCCGATGCAATTTGATCTGGGACATGACCTCAGTACTTCCGATAGCGGCCCCGGCGATCAAGTCGCTGTGACCTCCGATGAATTTGGTTGCCGAGTACAAAACCAGATCGGCGCCTTGCTTTAACGGATGCTGCCAGAGTGGCCCGAGGAACGTGTTGTCCACCATCACAACGGGGGTTTTCTCTCCCGCAGACAACTTCTTCACCAGATCGCCAATCCCCGCTATATCCACAAGCTGATTGGTAGGATTGGACGGGGTTTCCATAAGCACAGCCGCCACCGGCCGATTGGCGATTCGTTCCCGCAGCAATTCCTCCAGATCAGCAGCCGGTACACCGGACGGGAATGAAACCGATGCGATTCCAAACTGCGGCAAAATGATGTTTACGAAATAATCTGAGCCTCCATATATCGGCTCCGAATGCACTACAACGTCGCCCGGACGGGCGAAAGCCAACAGGCTTGTTGAAATTGCGGCCATCCCCGACTCGAAAGCGGCGGCCTCTTCACCACCATCCCACAGGGTCAACCTATCCTCAAGGACTTCAAGATCCGGATTGTTGAGCCTGCTGTAGATTAGGCCCATTTCCTCTTTGGGGTCCCTATCTCGCAGGCCGTAGGCAATTTCAAAGAAGGCCTTTCCATCCTCTGCCTTTTCAAACACGAAGGTTGAATTCTGGAAGATGGGAAGTTTGATCGCGCCCTGCGAAAGCTCGGGTTTGTACCCGTAGCTCATCATGAGGCTTTCCGGTCTCATCTCACGACCGGCGAGATAGGCATCAGCTTTTTTTCCGGCCATTCTGCTCCGTTTCCACCCAAACCTCCAAAAAACGGGTTTGGTGGGTAGTTTTAAACGTTTGAAACTCCTGGGTCGTCTTAATAGTACAAGTTTGTGTAATAAGGATCGTTCAAATTTGTACCAATGGAACTTTATAAGCCGTGGAACCGACTTCCGATTTGAACCAAGGCAGACGGCGGGCAACTAATCACCAATTGAGCACCGGGCTCTGGGTAGCGGCCAGATACACGGCGTTGGGGGTAGCCGTTGTCGTGGTCGTTGGGTTGTTCATTAAACCTCAACTATCCCTTGTCGCTCTGCTGGACATCATTGTTCCGATTGTGCCCGCGGCGCTTTTGCTCAATCCATTGATTTGGCGAAACGTTTGTCCGTTGGCCACCGCCAACATGATTTCCAACCGTATTGGCCCACGACGCAGACCTGACCAGAACAGCGTGCGCAAGATGATGGTTCTGGGCATAGTCCTGTTTTTCGTCCTGGTACCGGCGCGCCGTTTTCTTTTCAACGAAAACGCGATAGTCCTTTCTAGCACGATAATCGCATTGATTTTGGTAAGCTTAGCGCTGGGCGCTTATTACGACATGAAATCGGGTTTCTGTAATTCGTTTTGCCCCGTTTTACCTGTAGAGCGGTTTTACGGATTCAGTCCGTTGGTCAAGGTGTCGAACCAACGCTGCGTTCCAAGATGCACCGGCTGCGCGCCAGCGTGCATTGACCTTGGACCTGAGAAGGCTCCCCGACAGGCCCTCGGAAATGCCAGGAAAGGCAATTTCTGGACCTTCACACCGTTCGGTGTCTTCGCATTGGCGTTTCCGGGTTTCATTCTGGGGTACAACTCCGTGACGAACGGGCCACTGGCCGACGCAGTTAATATCTACGCGGTGATCCTTGGCTATTCCGCCGCAGCCGCCGTTTTGTTCGGTACTCTGGCGATAGTTTTCAAACTCCCGTTCGGTCGCATGCTGCCCGTCCTCACTGCTGTTGCGGCGGTCGCATACTACTGGTTCGCTGCTCCGACGATGATCGGAGCTTTTGGTCTCGACCAACTTGCCGGAGTAACTTTCCGGTGGGCAATTTTCGCGTTCATAGGTGTATGGCTTGTGATTGCAGTTCGCCGTTCTTCAAACATGGTTCCACAACCGCGTACCGCCTGACCCTTTTCCCGAAAGAAAAATGCGCTCAACTGATACTCGCTGCCGCGAAACGAGTAGCACCACCACCACATTCCGGTTGTTTATTGCTCTCTACGTGTTCCTGTCGCCGTTCGGCACATCCGCAGCTTTCTCTCAGGATCCGATCGAACTATCTAGAATCTCAGGGCCCATATTACTCGATGGTCGAATTGAAGAGACTGCCTGGAGTGACATAACTCCCGTGCCATTGACGATGTTCGAACCATTTTTTCAGGGCGAATCAACTGTCAGAACAGAAATACGGGTTGGCTACGACGACGACTTCATCTACGTGTCCGGCAGGATGTTCGACGATGGCCCCTCCACAAGATTGGTTACATCTCTCCAAAGGGATGGGCTTGGGAACGATGATTTGATCATGATCGAACTGGACACCTTCAACGACAACGAAAACGGCGTGATGTTTGCGACCAACCCCGCGGGAGTCCGTTGGGACGCCTCGGTGGCGAACGACGCGCAGGGCTTTTTCGGCGGTGGTGTCAGTAACTCATGGAACACGTTCTGGGATGCCGCGGTGACCCAGACCGAAGAAGGTTGGTTTGCGGAAATGCGGATCCCATTTTCGAGCCTTCGGTTCCAAAATTCCGGTGACCGGGTTGAGATGGGCCTGAAAGTTTTTCGGCAGTACGCGCAAGAATCCGAGACCTTAAGCTATCCGTTGACGCGAACTGAGTGGAATCAGGGACTTTTCCGCCCATCGCGGTACCAGGATGTTGTGATGCGGGGAGTTAAAAACAAGAAACCGGTTTACGTGACGCCCTACGCTCTGGGTGGGGTCGACCGCACACCAGAATTGAATCCGACAGCCACGCAGTACAACGGAGTAAACGACGGAAACTTTGAAGCGGGTATCGACCTGAAGTATGGCCTGACCTCCAACCTCACACTCGATCTCACTGCAAACACCGATTTCGCACAGGTTGAGGCTGACAATCAGCAGGTTAACCTCACGCGGTTCTCTCTTTTCTTCCCGGAAAAGAGACAATTTTTTCTTGAGCGGGGCGGGATTTTCAATTTCTCTTTGAACGATTTTGCACGTGTATTCCATTCACGGAGAATCGGAATCGGTCAGCGAGGGGAGTCAGTCCGAATACTCGGTGGAGCACGGGTTGTAGGTCGAGCCGGCCCGTGGGATGTCGGAGTGATCAACATGCAAACCGCCGGGGATGCAACCACCGGACGACCGTCGTTCAATAACGGAGTCTACCGCCTCCGGAGACGCGTTTTCAATGAGGTTTCATCTATAGGCGCCATTGCCACAACTAAGATCGGCGAAGACGGTACATACAATATGGTTTGGGGGGCTGACGCCATCGTACGATTGACCGGCGACACCTACATGGAAATAACCGCAGCTCAAAGTAGCGACGGCGGATTCGTCGACTGTTCGGACGGCCAGCGTTCCACTACTGGAAGTTGCGCTCCGGGATCGACAATTGTTAGTCAGCCCGACTTCGACTTTGCCAACTCATCTCGCGTGCGTTTCACCATTAACCGTCGTTCGTCACAGGGACTGGGCTACGGCACCTGGATAACCCGATCGGGAATTAACTTCAACCCGGAACTCGGATTCATCCAACGCTCCAACTTCACCCGCGGCGAATTGATGGTCAACTACGGCCACTTCTCCGGTTCAGAATCGTCTCTTCGGTTTGTTCAGCCCATGCTGTTCGGCACGATCTTCTGGAGAAACGACGATAAGACAATTGAGTCGGGCCAGGTGTGGAACAACTATTCCTTCGGGTTTAAGTCAGGAGCAAGTGGCGGCCTCGCCATCCGTTACGACTTCGACGATCTCCGGAGAGGATTCAGCCTCTCTTCGGATGCCGGAGTGCCGGCAGGCCGACACAAATGGGCTACTGTCGGGCTGAATGTTAATTCACCGCAAGGAAACAGAGTTACCTACTTCGCCAACGGACTGGTCGGTGGATTCTACGACGGGACCCAGGTGTCTTTGGGAGGCGGCCCAGCATGGACCGTTTCACCACACCTCCAACTGAGCGGGAACTACACCTACAACCGAGTCGAATTCGATAACCGGGCCGAACTCTTCACCTCTCACCTTGCCAGGGTAAGAGTCCAGGGAGCAATAAATAGCTCGCTAACCGGAAGTGCGTTTCTGCAATATTCGTCTGCCGCCGACATCGTGTCGGCTAACTTCAGGATTCGCTATCATTTCAGCGAAGGACGCGACCTGTTTATAGTTCTCAACGAATCGCTCGATACTGATCGACAACCGTTAACCCCGCTGCTACCCAGAGAACCTCTGGCACAACGCCAGACGTTGATCGTGAAGTACTCGTATACGTTTGTGAATTAAAAGAGTGGCACGGGGGCACAGGGGCTTGGCCGCACAGACCTCTCCCTGCTCCCCGCTCCCTCCTCCCATAACGGAATTGGGCCCCTCGCAAAAGCGAGGAGCCCAATTTTTTCTAATGTGGCCGGAAGGCCTCCCGTGCTCCCAAGCCACAGTCTCCCGCTAGAACTTATACCTCGCGCCAACCTGGAACTCCCTGGGATTACCTAATCCTGAACGCAGGGTACCGTCGAAGTTGAACAGAAGGCTGGTTGCCGCTGGATCGCGGAAGTTGTCAGAATTGGTAACGTTGAAGATGTCGACGATCAACTCGACCTGACGGTCTCCAAAGAAGAACGGTTTCGAGAATTTTATATCCCAGGAGAAAAACGCATTGTCCTTACGGATGGTATTTCTCTGGATGATCGAACCGTCAGCGCAAACGCGATCAGCCGGCGACCCCGCACGGGATCCGGCGGGAGCTGCGAACGGATTCGCGGCGGTCGGTCCGCAACTCACCGACGTCGGCTGTGCCGAGTAGTACGACACCCTGTTGTTGACGAAGAAGTCGCCCGGGAGACGGGCCATCAACCAGCCGTTAACACGGTGACGCTGGTCTCTATCACTTGAACCAAACTCCGGTGCAAGGTTGTCAGCGGCGGCGTAACGGAAGGAAAACGGATCGCGTTCATTATCGTCATCCGACTTGTCATAGGACAACGTGTAGTTGATCTGGAAATTGAGATCCGGATCATTGGTACGCTGCAGGCCGAAGGTAATGCCGTTGTAACGCGACTTGGCGGTGCTTTCGACGGTTGTAAGCGTACCGATTCCATTACCGCCTGCCAGACTACCCGCCCACGGGCTGCCAAAGGCCGCATCATTGCGATTAATAAACCGCGTCAGGTTGTCCGTCGAGGCATGGGTGTAAGTCACCGACCCGGTGATCCCGTTCGAGATCAACCTTTCGTACGCCACCGTGGCACTGATGGTACGCGGGTTGGAGAAGTTCTCATCCATGACGAAAACATCAGGATTGAACGGTGCGCCAGCTGGCGGAGTGAGCAGCTGATCGTAATCTGGCGGCGCTCCCAATACTCCGGTCAAAGCGCTGTTCCTGAATATGGTCTGACCGACCGAGCCATTCGTGCTTCGGATACTGGCAAGGTTTAGTCCGGGAATCCGAGAGTAGTAAATACCGCCGTTAGCCCTGAAAACCTGTTCGCCGGTCCCGCCGGGGTCGAACACGATACCGAGTCTGGGTTGGATCATCCCGTAATCCGATTTGATCGTCCCGTCGGACGGGAACCTCTGTCCCATAGATGTGGTCCCGATCAACGGAGAGAAGAACACATCTGCCGGCGCGGTGATCGGATCAGGTTGGATCTGAGCTTCCCAGCGCACGCCATAGTTGAGAGTCAAACTCGGCGATGCCTGCCAACTATCCTGCACGTAAAACGCCAGTTCGTTTTGCGCAATTGACTGCGTCCCAGCGTCGTTGACAGAACGGCCATCCACGCCCGCAAACTGGAGATACAACTCAACCGGACCAACGATGCTTGATCCCGGGCAGGCGCCCGTCGTGTTGCTGGTCCCGTCGGCACATTCCACGTACTGATTGCCAAACGTCGCATAGTTGATGAACCCGTCCACGGAACTGAAGATGAAGCGTCCGTTCGCGAAGCCAATAAAGGTTTGCACGGTTTCAGTCCTGTTCCACTCACCACCAATTTTGAACAGGTGATCGCCCGAAGCGATCGTCACATTGTTGAGTACCTGGACGCGGGTGTCATGATCTTCTACCGGAATAAAAAACGGCATTCCCCACCGGAAACCACTGCCGAAATCTGCGCCGGTATCCGGGAACGGTCTTCCGTTCGGGAACGTCGGACCCTCATAGGGCCGCGGACGATCTTCGCGGGAGTATTGGAATCTAAGTTCGTTTGTAACGTTAGAGCCGAGTACTGACGAGAGGGCTCCGTTAACCGCATGCGAACGGTCCTTCTCCCGAGCGTTGGAGCTACGCCCCCAGACATCAACGTCGAAAGTCCCGTTGTTTTGCTCGGACCATGAATGGTTGTATTTCAGGGACAGGTTGTTGTTCGGGCTCAGGCGGAAATCAAACTTCGCCATAAACGCCCTTGCGTCATTGGTGCGATCAATCGGCCCGAAGTCGTTGGCGAGTGCGCCACCAAAGGCCGTTTGCAGGAAAGCCTCAAGCGTAGCATCACCACGATTTGGATCTGTCTGCCGCGTGTCGTTGAACTCCTGCTGGTCGTAGGCCAGAAAGAAAAACGCTTTGTCGCGCACGATCGGACCGCCAAGCGTAACTCCGAACTGATGTTGCGAAAAATCAGGAGTTAACTCGGTTCGTAAACCAGCATCATCTTCATGGAACGGGTTGGCCGACAATGCGTCGAATTTACCGAAGTAATGAGCAGATCCGCTCATTGTATTCGTCCCTGATTTGGTGATGACGTTAACGAAGCCACCGCTGGAGCGACCGAACTCGGCATTGGCACCCTGAGCAACGACAACGATTTCGTCCACCGCATCGAGGTTGAACGTGAACGCGGCACGCTGTCCACCCCGCTGCTCGCCGAAGAACGGATTATTGAAGTCCGCACCATCAACCGAAACGTTGTTGTGAATGCCCAGCTGACCCGCGATGCTCAATTCGTCGCCGTCGGGACCCTGTGTGATAGCAACTCCGGGAGTCAGCAACGTGAGGTTCAAGAAATTGCGACCGTTGTTGGGCAACCCGTCCACCGCTTCTTCGGGAAGGCGAGTGGAGCTCTCACTTCTCGACCCGTCCACAACTGGCTCCTCGGCGGCAACCACAATTGCCTGAAGCGCAACAGCGCTACCCAGGGTTAGAGTGAGGTTTTGCGTCTGCCCAACCCGAAGCCGAATCCCCGTCTGTCGAGTCTCCTGGAAGCCCACCGCCCGGGCCGTGACATCGTATTCACCCAGAGGAAGCAGTGACGCAGCAAAAACCCCATCGGCATTAGTCGACAGGGTTCTTTCAAAATTGGTACGGGTCTCTTTTAAAATGATTCGGGCCGATGCCACGGGGCTGCCATCTGAGCTAACAACTGAGCCCCTGATGATTCCTGTGGTCGATTGGGCCTGTCCCGCCAGGGTCGCCGGCAGGGCAAGGCCCACCATAAACAACCCAAAGGCGGCGCGTCGAATGAATCTCATCGCGTTCCTCCAGAACAAGGGTTCGAAAGCCAAGGTGTGTTCCAACCTGAGACAAGGTGTGACACGGGTCACACAACGTCAAGAAGGGCGGGAAACGAATATCGGACCCATCAAACCGGAGCAAGGCAGGCCACAAGATTTTCCATTTTTCGGGGGACCGATTACTTTTGTAGCCCTGGAGGGCTAGTCCTAATTGGTAAGGCAGCGGTCTTGAAAACCGCCGCGCTAACGCGCTTCGGGGTTCGAGTCCCCGGCCCTCCGTCGTTACACATCAACAACTTACGAGCCCACTCCCCTGGAGGAGCTTTTGTGAGTTCTGGTCGTATGGATGTAGCTTCGCGACATCACTGAACCGTGCGTATGGCGACCGTGAGCCCCGCAGTGACGTTGGTCGCAGCGTGGAATAGCCACGGGCCCACGATCAATCCTGAGGTAATGCGCGTACCCAGCCCACAAAGGTTGCGCCGGCGGCCGTTCTAATCTCCATCAGGCTTTCAATGGCCAGCGGACCGGCATGCAGTCCGCGCCGGAGATGGGATGCTCCCCGTAGCGCGGACCGCCTGACCGGTTAGCGAGACGGTCCGACATGGTCGGCCGGCTCAAACGGTCCTACAACACGATAGGAGCCAGCTGCCTGATCTTCGTCATGTACTTCTCGAAGAAGTGCTTCTGGATGTCGTTCATATCCAATTCACGTCCCTGGATGTAGGCCTGCTCGATATCGCTGGTCATGTCTATCGGTGTGCCGGTGGTGATCAACAACGTGGCCTGCTTGCCTGGTTCAAGCGATCCGATTCGGTCGTCCAGGCCCAGAAACTCGGCTGCGTTGATCGTAACCGCCTTGATTGCCTCTTCCTCAGGTAGCCCAAAGGCCACGGCTACGCCCGCTTCATACGGAAGACGATCGGTGTTGAGCGCGCTCGACCCACCGGAGATTGCGAACCTCACACCCGCCTCGTACAGATCCGCAGCCCGCCGATAGGCCACGTCATATCCTTCGTGGGCCCGGCCCGGCGCAGCCATCGTCGAAGTCAAAATCACGGGAATCTCTTCTGCCGCGAGGCGATCGGCGACATGGATCGCGTCACTTCCGCCGCGAATGACCAGCCGGACTCCTTCCTCGGTGGCCCAGGTGATGGCGTCATTGATCTGCGCCGCACCGTCGGCGGCCACGACCACCGGGATGTCTCCGTTGATAGCGGGGATCATCGCATCGTAGCGTGAGTTGGAGTTGATCTCCTCGCCGGCCTCAACTGCATCCCGATAAGCGCGAGCTTCCGCGAAAAAGTCCTTGAGCTGCTGCACTCGCTCACCATAGGTCGGTTGGTCATCCCCATTCTGTCCGCCCCCCCCGAAGCCTCGTCGGCGCGGGTTGGGGTTGGGCCAGTTCACGTTCAGCGCTGCAGCACTCTCAATGGACATCTCCTCCCAGGTCCAACCCTCAAGAGCCAGCGCCGAGGACATCCCCGAGATGAGCCCTCCGGCCGGCGTTGTCAGAGCCGTGAGCACCCCGGCCGAGCGAGTAGTCCCGATATGGCGACTTTCGGCATTCACACCCAACTCGGCTCTGATGTTCGGATTAAAGTCACCGACCTCCCGCACATCGTTCGACATAGCAACGGCACCGATCTCCGAGATCCCCACAGTCGTGTAGGCATCGATCAAGCCCGGGTAAATATGCTTGCCGCTGACGTTGACTACACGGGCCCCCGGCGGAATCGGCACATCGGCGCCGACCGCCGTGATCACCCCGTTGTCGAAGACGATGGTGCCGTTTTCTATCACGCCGTTGGTAACGGTATGGATCGTCGCCCCCTGAAGGGCCACCGCCACCGCCTGGCGCGGCACCGTCATTCTCACCTGGGCGGCCGATGTGCTCGGCACCACCACGAAGGCGAGGGCCAGCACTGCACCAATTAATGTGATCAATCGAGGCGCTTCTCGCAGTCTGGGTCCTGTTAAGATCATGATGCCTCGTGCGTTGGTTGTCTTAGTCATTGCTTGCATCTCCTTCGCCCCGTGACCGGCCGTTCCCGCCTTCTTCACTGGCCGAGAGCACCGCCTGAATTAGTTGTTGACGTTCGCTCTGGATTTGCTCGCGCAGCGCTGCGTCTTCCTCGAGCGAGAAGTAACGCCTCCCGTCGATCCATGTTTGCTCGGCCCGCGTGAATTGCGAAAGCGGATTCCCGCTCCAGATCACGAAGTCCGCATCCTTTCCAGGTTCCAACGAACCGACACGGTCGTCGATGGCGAGGACTCGGGCCGCGTTAATGGTAACGGTCGTGAGGGCCTGCTCCTCAGTGAGCCCGGTGCGCAAAAGCTTACCGGCCTCCCAGTTCATCCGACTGGCAATTTGCGCGTTGTCCGAGTGCAACGATACGGTCACACCCGCCTCCATCAAAACCCGAGCATTGTACTTCGTGGCGTCGTAGGCTTCTATCTTGAATGCGCCCCAGTCACTCCAAACCGCCGCAGCCACGCCTGCCTCGGCAAGTTCCGGAGCTATCTTGTACGCCTCAACCGCGTGCTGAAGAACCTGAACCCTGAAGCCAAACTCTTCGGCCAGCCGTACCAGAGCGAGGTAACCGTCGGCCCGATAACCGTGGGACGAGATCAATAATTCCTGGTTCAGGATGTCGAGAATGGCTTCCATGCGGAGGTCGCGGCGGGGTGGCAAACCTTCGGAATTCTCCTCCCAGCGTTGCCACTCCCGCTCGTAGTCACGCGCTGCCATAAAGTGATCGCGGATGATGGATTGAGTTCCCATTCGTGTATCCGGATAGCGACCCTCAAAGCAACAACGCTTCGGGTTCTCACCCATAGCGAACTTCACCAACCGGGGGGCGTTCTCAAATTTAAGTTCTTCGGGAAGGCCGCCCCAGCGCATCTTCACGATGGTGCCCTCACCCCCGATGGGGTTGGCAGAGCCGTGCTTGATCATGGCCGTGGTGAGGCCACCCGCGAGCTGCCGGTACATCCAGATATTGTTGTGCGTAATCACGTCCCCCATCTGTACTTCGGGGACTATGGTAGCGCCGGTCTCGTTCACGCTGCTCACACCGGAATGGATATGCGGGTCGATCATTCCGGGAGTGACATGCTTTCCTGTCCCATCGACCTCCACCGCGCCTCCCGGTGCATTGAGGTCCATACCAACTGCTACGATCTGCCCGTCACGGACCAGAAGGTCAGCATTCTCCAGGCGGCCCTGCTCTCCCTGGGTCCAGACCGTCGCGTTGCGAACGATCACAGCGTCGGGCTGGTCGGGCATAGAACTCACCCCGTACTCCATCATGGGACGGATAAAGGGCAGGTCAAGTTCCGGCACCGAAGTGGCCACGGTGCTCACGCTGTCGCCCTCGAACGCTTCAGAACGCGAACCCCGGAAGGACGGACTAGCACCGTTGGGGAGGGAAGACCAGCCGAAGAAGTTGTCACCGCTGACTGAACCAGCGAGCAGTGCCATGCCTTCGAATCCGAGGAATTCGCCATCGAAGCTAATCTCGATTCGGCCCGTTTCGGCCACAACGGAGGCCGATGAAATATCGATTCGTACATCTTCTTCCACTCGTCCACCGGCAGAGACATCGATGTAACCTTTCAGCCGGTTCAGCGTCCCCTCAAGCCGAAACTGCGCTTCGAACCCCCCTCTATCGGCGGAAGAAATGGTCCAGGTCCCCCGCGGGTCGATCTGAGCAGCCCGGGTGGCGGCGTAGGCGACTCCGTGCACCCACACCTCGCGTACCGAAGCCTCTTCCGTGAAGAGATCGCCCTCACTAACCACGAGGTTGGCGACCTTGCCCTCCTCAATAGTCCCATGGGTGCGATCGATCCCGAGCCACCTTGCCGGAACAGTCGTAAGAGCAGCCAGCGCGATCTCGGACGAAAGCCCGCGCGCCACCGAGGTGCGCAGGTTTGGAAGAAATTCGTTGACGGAACTCAAACCGTCAGTGGTGATCGCAAAGTCGACTCCGGCGTCGGCTAGTGTCGCCGGGTTGGTCGGTGCGAGGTACCAGTGCCTCAGTTCGGCGAGCGAGGCGTTCAACGCCGACTCAGGGTCATCCACGTCGGGGGCGTCCGGGAAATTTATCGGTACGATAAGAGGATCAGTGCGGCCCTGGAGGACGTCGACAATTCGGTACTCCTGGCCGCTACCGCGGAACCAGGGTGTGAGATCAAAATCCGATGCAACGCGGTGGCCGCGAAGGTAGTCCTCTTCGCTACGAGCCTCGAAGACTACGGGCTGCTGCCCCTGGATTACACTTTCGAGGGCTCCGAGGGCCGCGCTCGTCTCAGGTGGCAGGAACGCCCGACCGCTCGCCTCATAGGTCTCCCAGGCGCGCTGGTACCAGTCTGCATCCATAAAGGTCTGCTTCATGAGAGCGATCACACCCATCGCTGAATTGGGATAGGTATTGCCCAACTCAACCGACCGTTGGAAGCCGATCGATTGGGCCAGATCGGGACGGAGCACGCGGTCACGGACACCAGCGTCTCCAAGATTCACGACCGAGGCCGTGCCGCGGAAGACGCCTTGCTTGGGAACCACTAACGCCGTTGCGAACCCCTGAGACCGAATCGCCTTACGCCGCTCCTCGCTGTCCGAGAGGTTGTCAGTTGTGCTGAACCATGCACGCACCTGCGGATTCCAGTGTGTCGGTCCAACGTCACCACCTTCAGGAACAGAATCCATGCCGAGATCGGCATGGGCATCGATGAAACCGGGGTAAACGGTGCGACCAGTCAGATCCCAGACGCGGGCGCCGGCAGGCGCTCCCTGGTTTCGGCCGACGGACTGAATCAGCCCGTTCCGAATCACAATCGTGGCGTTTTCGATAACTTGACCCGGAGCCGTAACGACCCGTGCGTTCACAAGGACATGGTATCCCGTTCCGTTGGCCCGCATACCCGTAACGGGCTCGGTGCGGCTGGCCTGCTGGGCGTTGAGCCCCGTGGCCAGGAAAAATGTCAAGCATAACGCGGACAGTTTATATCTCACGTAATTCTCCCGAGGATGAAAAAAGTAAACCAATGGCTGGCCTCGAACCTACCGAAGGTACCAGCTTTTTCGCCAACGCGGAATAAGGATGCATTGCGACTCCCGGGTGCAAGAATCTGACTTTTGGATTCAAGGGGGAGGCCCCGCCGACGCCTTCTTCGCCTCTGATAACCAGACAGCCAAGGAACTCGTCATGCAACTCGCGCGACGCATGGGCTTCATGCCGCGCGACCTCGGACCTCTCCGTAACGCTCCGGCGTTTGGAAATCCATGTCGGACTCACCGTCTCAATCCTCCCCTTGTACTCGAAGGGTGTCCTCAAGTACCATCGGCCGCCTGGACTGGACCCCTTCTTCTCGGCATACTTCGGCAAGGCACAAAACAACGCACGTCATTTCAATAGTACGGACGATGCCTATGAGTTTATGCGCGCAAACGGACTCTGAGCGGCGAAACAGACGCCCCGGTCGGTGAGCGGCCGTTCACTATGCTATCCCTGCAATAGGAGGTCAGTGAAAACGATGGGCAAGGAACTAAGATGACCCTCTTGAGACGCACTGGCGCCTTCTCTTTTCGTTCTCCGTTAACATTGACCGAGATGTTTGAAACATTGAATAGCTCCGGTCCCTGGCAATGGCGGAAGCGCG
Organism: Gemmatimonadota bacterium; assembly: GCA_029262195.1. GTDB lineage: Bacteria > Gemmatimonadota > Gemmatimonadetes > Gemmatimonadales > GWC2-71-9 > B16T1B5. Next base: position 237,550 of record JAJCZX010000027.1, read on the forward strand.
ACAATGATTCATGGGGCGACTACATATCATGCGGTGTACTGCCCAAACCAGGCTACGGAATTGTCAAGATCATCGAAGAAGACGCCACGTACGTACTTAACGTTCGTGTGACAGTCGAACCGGGCGAAGCAACCGACGTGGCCACCCAGTTTTCCGGCGTCCAGGCCATAGTCCTGAATACGATCTTTCCAAAAATCGAGGCCGATCAGATTGAACCTGCTGATCCGCTCGAGAGGTAGGAGGACAGCAACGAAAACATGGTATGTGCGGTGCAACCGGGGAACGATACCGACACCGCTTTCCCGCGATCCCTGTCGCCGCCGCGAGGATCGTAGCGGTGGAAAAATGGTGAGGTATAAATGATATTTCTATCGTCCAGAATTGATGTTGCCAGCATCGCACTCCTTCGCGAAGAGTTTCGAAATGAAGCGGGGTGCCAGATTGTTCGCGATTCCATCCTGCCCCGAGGACTTGCTGATTGCTATTGTTGCGCGGTCGATGGGCAGCAAGTAGGGTATGGTGGCGTTTGGAATCAGCATTTCCCGGGTCGAGTTATGGAATTCTATATCCGACCTCAGTTTAGGCACGCGACCCCTGAACTATTTCGCGCATTCGTGATTGCAAGTGGCGCAGTAGCCATTGAGGCCCAAACTAACATTCCTCTGTCTTACGCCCTCCTCCGAGCACATACGACCGAAGTCGAAAGGGAGAATGTTCTTTTTGGCGACGGACCCACCACTGACCTGTCGTGCCCGCAGGTCACTTTTCGGGAGCGGGTAGCTGCTGATTTCGGGCCGGAAGGCGACTGGGTTCAAGGGATCCTATCGTGCATTGATTGGGGTGGGATGGAGTCCGTAGGCTACATTGTCTCAGGTCAATTGCCCGACACACTGTTAACAAAGTGATACTGACGCCGCCTTTGAAGGTGATTGGTTATAGATGTCGGTGAGTTGCCGAGGTACTTATGGTGTGAAGAACCTGGTGACGATAACGGCGCAGTGTGTTGCAATGACGTTAGGCATCAACCGAGGCAAACGTTGAATTACTCCGATCCGTGGCAATGGGGAATACAGTGTTGTTAAGGAGCAATGTTCGGAATGAACACTTCGTCTGAAGAAGAGGTCCGCGACTTATACGAGGAATCGGCGGACTGGTACGCCAAAATGATGGACACAGAGATCGATCTTCCCGTCTACCGTGACTCTTTGGGTCGGCTGTCGGAGCGCATCGCCGGTATCCCGGGAGAGTTGATCGACACCTCGTGTGGCTCTGGACATATGTTGTCTTTATATAACGAGACTTTCGATTCCGAACGGCCGCTTTTGGGCATCGATCTATCGCCACGCATGGTCGGAATTGCAAGTTCAAGGCTCGGCCCGCGCGCAACGGTATTAATTGGGGACATGCGGGACTTGAGCGCTGTCGAGTCCAAATCCGCAGCGGCTGTTGTGAGTTTTTTTGCTGTCCACCACCTCGGGCCTCCCGACATTCCTTTCACCATTCAAGAATGGCACCGCGTCTTACGATCAGGAGGCCAACTGCTAATTGCGGCGTGGGAAGGGGACGGCCCAATCGACTATGGTGACCAATCTGATGTGGTAGCGCTCAGATATGGGAGCGAGGACGTAGCCAATTGGGTTCGGAATGCGGGTTTCGTTGTAAACCGATGCTTGGTGCAATCGGTTGAGGACATGGAGATGGACGCGATCTATCTGGAGGGGACTAAACCTTAGCTCAGGTGCGGGTCGGACCGCAACGCAGAGCAATCGGGAGGCCGCCGCGGAGGTCCGTTGACGTAGAATCACGGTGAGGCACCGTGTAACTTTACGGTGGTGATAACGCTGCTCCTTGCAGCGTGACGTGGAAAGCATGGTGAAGCAATGCGGGTAGCAGTGATTGGAGCCACGGGACAGGCGGGACGTGTGGTCTGTCGCCTGTTGCAGGATGAAACCGGTATCGATGTGGTCGCCTGTGGCCGCAATGATAGTCGGCTAACAGCTTTGAAAGCCTCTCTCCCCGGCGGTGGAGAATCGGTAGGGACGGCGACTTTCAACCTTTCCGATCACACCAAGCTGGATTCGGTCCTCGAATCGGCAGATGTAGTGGTGGGAGCGACGAGTAGTTGGCGCGACGGCCCCCAAATCGCGGAGCGCGCGGCCAGGCACGGAACATCATATCTCGGCATTTACATGTCCACACCCGAAAAATGGAAACAGCTTCGGGCCCTCCACGACCTGTGCTTAAAGCACGATGTCGCGGTCGTGGACGATGGCGGAGTCCACCCGGGGATGCCCGGTGCGATGATCCGCTTCCTGAATGAAGAATCACCGCTGGCGACCGCGTGGGTTGGCGGCAAGTTCGCAGTCAAATGGAGTGCCCTGGAGCTGGCTCCCGAGACGATACTCGACTTCGTGAGCGAACTTCGCTCAATGAACCCGACGCTCCGCGTTGATGGCGATTGGAAGAGGGGGTACCGACACGGGCGTCGTTTTGATTTCGCGGAGGGGCGTGGTCCAACACCTTGCGTACCGATGTGTCTTGAGGAGATCCGTGAAGTAGTCAAGGACTTGCCCGAGCTGAGATCCACGGGCTTTTTCATCGCCGGCTTTGGTCCAATCGTGGATTACGTGGTTATGCCGCTGGCGTTGGCACTGGGTCGTCTTAGTCCGAGCACGGCCGCACGGTTGGTCTGGATGGGCCTCCGAAGATTTGCCTCTTCGGAAGAGTCCGTCGTCCTGGTTTTGGAAGCCACCAATCAGGACGGGCGAGATATTCAGTTGCGTGTGTCACATCATGACGCATACGCCATGACGGCAATTCCAGCCGTCGCTGCGGTGAAGCAAATGTTCTCGGCGGAGCGACCGGGCGTATGGACACAGGCTGCGTTCGTGAAGCCACTACCCTTTCTGAAAGACACTCAGCAAATGGGGATCAGCGTTGAACTAGACGGGCATGCCCTTTGACGATCGATCGCAAGCGCACAGACCAGGGTCGACTGTCATCCGGAAAAACAGTGAACCGCCTAACCCTCACCGGAGTGTCACGCCGTTGCACCAATGAACCCCCTGGTCAGTTCTTCGCTAACATCCCAGAGCCTTCCCGCATCCTCCCTGTTGGTAGCGGCGGGACTCGTCCCGACCTTTACTGGATAACCGCGCATCTCTTTAATTCCGTGCGGTCCGTAGTATTCGCCACCCTTGATGCCGGGGTCCGTCGCGGCGCGCAGAGTCGGCAAGGCGCCCTGTTCCGGTTTCATCGCGAACACCCTATTGCCAATTCTAGCAAGCAAAGAGTTGCGTTGCAGGTCCGTGCCGGTCCAGCCCGGATGCGCGGCGGTGGCGATGGTATCGACCTTCGCGTTTTCGAAACGCCGTTGCAATTCAAACGTGAACAACAGATTGGCCAACTTGCTCTGACCGTACGCAGGCCAGGGACTATACCCACGATCCGCAAAATTGAGATCGGCAAAGTCGATCTCGCCCATCCGATGGGCGGCGCTGGACACGGTTACGACCCGGGCACCTTTGGTGCCGTGAAGCTTTTCCAGTAGCAGGTTGGTCAACGCGAAGTGTCCGATGTGGTTGACCCCGAACTGCAATTCAAAACCCTGCTTGGTTTTACTCTCCGGTGGTACCATAACTCCGGCGTTGTTGATCAGAAGGTCGAGCCGTTGGTGTTTGCGGGCGAACTCTTCGGCGAAACCGTTCACTGAGACGAGGTCCGACAGATCCAGTACGGCCAGATTTACGGTGCCTGCCGGTTTTTCCGACTTGATGCGTGCGACTGCAGTTTCGCCTTTACTGGAGCTGCGACACGCAAGCGTCACATCGGCACCCTTTTTTGCCAACGCCCTCGCAGTTTCGAATCCAATGCCCGAATTGGCGCCAGTCACGAGTGCTACTCTTCCAGTCTGATCGGGGATATCACGGGATGTCCATTTAATCTTCATCGGTGGCCTCTTCGTTTGGCTTCATGTGTCGGCGAAACAGTAATGTTGTTTTGGTGTCCGCCGGTTCTGCGCAATGTTAAAACGGTGACTTCAGTACCGGCAACCCGAAATGTCTCATCCCCCCGGATTACAAGTATGGCTCCGTTGACAAACACCTTCATCCACCGACTCCGTGCCGCCTGGGACATGCCCGAACGGGAGATCAAGGAAAAAGCCCGCGATGTCGACGACTGGCGCGAAATGCGACAGGTGGACAACTCATCACTTGAACACCCACGGACCTGACGAAACTCCAGAGGTCAATTTGCACGCTATCATCCTCCGGGTACCTTTAATATCTACCTAAAGCCATCCCCGCTTCCTAAAAAACCACAACATTCCTCCAGCCAGACACCCCATCACGCCCAATACCACCGGATATCCCCATGGCGAACGTAACTCTGGCATCAGTTCAAAATTCATCCCGTAAACTCCGGCGACAAACGTGATCGGAATGAATACCGAGGCGATGATGGTCAATACACGCATTACCTCGTTGGTTCGCATACCGACCGCCGACCGATGCGCTTCAAGAACCGCATTCAAAGAATCGCGCACGGTGTCAGCTCCTTCGACCACGTGAACTCCGTGCTCCTGCACATCCTGCAAGAAAGGTCGGACCGAATCAGCGATAAGAGTGGAATCGCAACGAACAAGATTGCCAAGCATGTCTCGGGCTGGGGCAGCAGCTCGTTTCAGAGTCGAAATGGCACGCCGCAGAGGCAAGGTTTCGGCCGCGATGTCGGGCATGTTCTGATTCGTCTCCACCCGCTCTTCGAGGTTCACGATCCGATCCTCAACTGCAGCGAGTAATACGAAGCTTTGATCCACCAGAGAATCCAGAAGCGCATAGAAAAGGTATGATGCATCGGCCCGGCGGATGCGCCCCCGGTTTGCTTCAATTCGCCCACGCACCGAGTCAAACGCTCCACCACACCTGCCCTCGCGAAAGGTCACGACAAGATGCTCCCTAAGGAGAAGAGACACCTGGGTTTCGCTAGTTGACAAGGGGTCCTCCGATCCCAGGGACACAAGCCGAACAACCGCCAATAGATGGTCTTCCTGTTCCTCCAGCTTAGGTCTTTGAATAGGCGTTCCTATGTCTTCGACGAGAAGCGGATGAATTTCCAGCAGGTTTCCGAATTCATGCAGAAGGTTGGAATCCCACAGACCGTCGATGTTAATCCATGTTACCCGGTCAGGCTTCACTCGTTGAATAGCATCTGCCGGGGTCGCAACGGCGTGCTTTTCGCACACAGTAGCAGAAAACTCAATCACCTCAATCGTGGGTGGGGCCTTGGGACGTTCGTCGGGGTCCGTAATGACTCCCGGCGATAGACCACGCTTGCGGCTGAGAATATCAAACACGGAATGCATGCGTTAACTTCCTAAAGAGATTCGGAAAGATGGAATGGGCACGAAACCACCACAAGGTCCGATCTCCGCCGTGGGGTGCCGCCGCACCCCCACACAAGCGGTACCGGCACATTTGGAGCAAACTACGATGTTGCTTGATAAGATCTGGTCAGAAGAAGTCACGCCCGCCGAAAGCGACCTACCGGTAATCGCCTTTGCCATCCATGACGGTCATCTGTTGCGCGACGATGTCGTTCCCCACATGGCGCTCGGTGGCGACGAAAGACGCCGAGAGGAAGACCCTTTCACGGGCGACTGGACAACGATCGCCCCGACTCGCGTGGTTGGCCTCATGTCCCGATTTCAAGTGGACTTGAACCGGCCTCGGGAAAAATCGGTGTACTTGAAACCCGAAGACGCCTGGGGATTGCAGGTCTGGAAAAACGATCTACCGGATCCGGTCGCAACGAATTCCCTCAAGGAGTATGACGCTTTTTATAAACGATCCGAGGAAATCCTCTCAGCCTACCAAGAGAGGTTCGGAAAATTCGTTGTTTATGACCTCCACAGCTACAATCATCGGCGGGACGGGGCCACAGCACCGCCGGCAGATCCTGCTGGCAACCCACAGGTGAACGTTGGCACCGGTACCATGGATCGACAGCGGTGGGCACCCGTAATTGATCGGTTTATAACCGACCTGGCGGCTGCGGACTTTCCCGGTGGCAACCTGGATGTCCGAGAAAACGTAAAATTTCAGGGCGGAAATTTTGGAAGATGGGCCCACTCCAGATTTCCGGAGTCGGCCTGCGTACTGTCAATCGAATTCAAAAAGTTTTTCATGGACGAATGGTCCGGGGACCCCGATCCAACCATGCTTGATGCGATACCCCGCGCGCTGGAGTCCACTCTGGCCGGTGTATCCGAGGTGCTGGCGACACTTTGACCACGGGGACGGTAGCAAAACCGATTAATACCGAAGGCCTGGTCCGTACAGTGACCACCCGACTCGTGAACAATCAGCGAGTTCGGCGAAAACTGCCGTTGGGTGGACGGATACACATCGATCGGCAATTGCCTTTCATATGCGTTTATCGGTTTCTCGGTAGCGAGCCCGACCCTGCCATTATGCGACTTGCTACGAGCGAGGCATCCTATTTGGTCGCATCGGGGATACGATCCCAACGCAACAGCGTTGACGCGCTCTTGCGAGCTTCAGCGGGAACCCTGAGCGATATTTTCGGTGGTTTCCTGATTGTCGAGATTTCCGAAGGAGAATTCACGGACTTGAGCGATCCCGCCAAGGGCGACACCATCCCCTGCGCGTTTCGCGTCGTCGCATCCCGTGACCCTAAACTCGATCAACTTGTTGAAGAATTCGAGCAGGAACTGGGCCGTATAATCGTGCGAAACCGCCGGTCGATTATTCTGACAACACGAGGCAAACGAGTTAATCCTCGCGGTCTCGCTGAGCTGCCCACCGACGTACAGGGCAACGGATCTGACGCTGACCGCCCGCTCGTGGTCGGAGTTGAGATCAACCCGATTCACCGAAATCCTGAGACCCGCGAGATCTACCCGGACGTATTGCGAGTTCTTGAACGGCAACTCACGAGGGCGATGCGGCGGGTTTTCCACACCTTTGCACTCCGGCATACCAGTCATTGTCCCCGTCACTATCACGGCCTCGGAAGGAGAGCCGTCGTCAAAGCAGTATGGGAAGTCGACAGGAAGCTCGACCGGGTCGGCGCCAATTTCGATTTCATTTTTCAGGTTACGCCCATCAACCCGGAAAAAGTATGGCGGAAGTTTTCCCGACAGGGCTGCACAAAGCCTCCGGTTTTCAAATATCGACCGCTCACCTTCGATATAAGTCTCTTGAAACGCGAACTTTATTCGATTCCCCTCGAGCGGCTCGAAGACCCCGCGCTGTTTAGGCTCTTCGCCGAGAAACAAACTGAACTGGACCGTATGATGACCATGCTGAGCGACATGGGGACGTCCCGGTTCGTCCACGGGAGCCTTCAGTTGTACGGAGATTTACAATCGTCCCAAATCGAAATGGCCCTCAGAATTCTTGAATCCTTACCCCATCACAGCAGAGACGAATCGCGGGGCGGTTATACGAGGGTCGATGAATTTTCGCGGCTGGCACGCAGAGAGTTGGACAATTACGGTCGCCTCGTTCCTGAGATGGTCAACAAGTTCGAGGTGCGGAACGATGTCACGGGCTTAATGGTTTCTCGTGGTGTGTTATTGATCGGCAGTGAGATGCAGATACCCAGTTCTCGAGCTCAAGCGCTTTTACAACATGAAATCGGCACTCACATGGTTACTTTTTACAACGGCAAGGCTCAGCCATTCCAACAACTGCGAGCAGGGTTGTCCGGTTACGAACCGCTTCAGGAAGGCCTTGCGGTTTTCGCAGAGTATTTGGTTGGCGGGCTTTCACGACCACGTTTGCGGTTGTTGGCTGCGAGAGTCGTAGCAAGCAAGCTCATGGTGGACGGAGCGACTTTCATGGATACATTCAATGAATTGGCTCGAGAACATGGGTTCGCCCGGCGCACCGCCTTCATGATAGCAATGAGAATTTACCGCGGCGGAGGTTTGACGAAAGACGCTTCTTACCTCAAAGGGTTAACCGATCTTTTGGGTTTTTTGAAAAACGGCGGAAAAATCGATTCTTTATTCGTCGGCAAAATTGCCGCTGAACATGTAGGCGTCATCGACGAACTCCGCTGGAGGGGTGTATTGCGGCCACCTCCGTTGAGACCGCGATACCTGGACATGGAAGGGGCGACACAGCGACTAGAGATCGCCTCCAAAGGCGTGACCCCTGCCGAATTGCTTTCGGTACGAATTTAAAGCCGGATCTAATTCCGGCAACAGAAAGGTTCCAGGTGCGCGTAGGTTTCATCGTCAACGACACCAAAACTGAACAAGCCGGTTTCACAACAACCAGGCTCGCCCAGGCTGCAGTGAACATGGGACATGAACCCTGGATAATGGGTGTCGGGGACCTCATGTTGGACGCCGAGGACCACGTGATTGCCAACGCGTGGTCGGTCCCGCGAAAAAATTACAAGACCACCGAATCTTTTCTGAGTGATCTGCAAGGTCGAAATGGGATTTCTGAGCGCATCTGCGTCGACGACCTCGATGCTCTGATGTTGCGAAACGTGCCATCCGACGATGCAATTTCGAGGCCGTGGGCGGCATCGGTGGCAATAGAATTCGCGCGAATGGCAGCCAGGCGTGGGGTCGTCGTGGTCAACGATCCGGGGGGCCTGGCAAAGGCCGCCAGCAAAATGTACTTCCAGTTATTTCCGGAAGAGGTGCGCCCGAAGACACTAATTACCCGTGACCGCGCAGAGATAAAGTCTTTTGTAAAGGAGCTGGGTGGCAACGCCGTCTTGAAGCCACTCCAGGGATCTGGAGGGGCCAGCGTTTTTTTGGTGCGCCCGGGCGATGCTTCCAACCTCAACCAGATGATCGATGCGGTCAGCCGGGACGGATACGTTATCACGCAGGAATACCTGGCTGCGGCGGAGCAAGGCGACACGCGAATGTTTGTCATGAACGGGCGACCGTTGCGAGTCAAAGGAAGATTCTGCGCCTTTCGAAGGGTGCGGACCGGCGGGGACATGAGATCGAATATTCACGCCGGAGGAAAACTCGCACAGGCCAAAATAACCGACGCCGAACTCCGAATCGCCGAAATCGTGCGCCCCAAACTTGTCCAAGATGGAATGTTTTTGGTCGGGCTCGACATCGTGGGCGACAAGCTTATGGAAATAAATGTTTTCAGCCCCGGTGGGCTTGGTAGTGCTCAAAAATTCGAGAATCTCAATTTCAGTCGCAACGTGATCGAGGCCATCGACCGGAAAGTTCAATACATGAATTTTTACGTTCGCAATTTCGACAACGTGGACATGTGCACGCTCTAGCGCCGGGACGGGATCTTCCCAATTCCTGCCGCCACGGCAAGCACCTGTACTCAAATCGTCCGAGGTCGCACATCGCTTCTGTCCGGCGACTCGAAAACTTCTAGCGGTACGTATTGCTCCTGACCGGGGTCATAAGCGAACACTTCACCAGACTCGAACCGATAGACCCATGCGTGCACATGGAGGTCTTTTCTTTCAAGCGCAGCCGCAACGGAGGGATGGGTTCTCAAATTTTCGAGTTGCACGAGGACGTTTTCTTCGATAGCTGCGGTGAGACGGGCAGACGACTCGGAAATGTGTTCGTAGTTGTCGCGAATGATCTGCACCGTCGGGCCAGCATGACTTAACCATTGTTTCATCGCGGGAAGATCAGCGAGGACATCAGCTTCCAATAGGCCGTTCATAGCGCCGCAATAGGAATGGCCGCAGATGATTATGTCCTTGACTCCCAGAACCTTGACCGCAAACTCGATCGTAGCCGCCTCTCCACCGTTGCCTGCGCCGTGTGGCGGAACGATGTTGCCAGCGTTTCTCAGAATGAACAATTCCCCGGGCTCAGTCTGAGTCATGAGAGCCGGATCGATTCTCGAGTCGGAACAGGTGATAAAAAGAGCGAGAGGACGTTGTCCGTCCACAAGGGTCTCAAAAAGCTCTCGCTTCGTCCCAAATATCTCGTGTTGGAATCGATGAATGCCCTTCACCAGTTTTTGCATACCGCGGCCTTTCCAATAGCGGGGGGTTGGCCAACAATGTCCAAGCACGGAACTTTGACCGTGAATCCACCTTTTCTTGAAAATGCATTGGTGCGCGCACGTATCCAACCCTCGCGCCGTTTACTCCATTCAATAGTTCATCATTCCCATCATTCACCCCTCCCTCAGGTCCGCCTCCCTCCTCCCCAACTACCCGACTTCGGTCCTCAGCGATATGTTAGGTACTCGCCTACCCAGATCCGTGCCAGAGGAATTCTTCGGAAAAATGTCAGCACAATTCGCAGATAGAATCGCCGCTTCCTTGCCCGGCGTCTTGATATTGGGATCCTTGGCGTGCTTCGGTGGTGGGGACGACGCACCCACCAATACTCGCGACACAACCAACACCGCTGAAGCTGCGACGCAGGCACCCATCATCGACACAGTACCTGCCATCGAAGCGGTGTTGCGCGACGCTACCGATCCCCCGTCTGACTCCGGACCAATCGAATTTCTACCGGTTTTGGATAGCCTGCGTCAGGAAATTGCTTCACTGCGAGCTGCGATCGCTGCGCAACTACCGGGAGACATACAAACAGACATTGCGGCCTCTGATTCCACTCCGGTAACCGCCGGGGAATTGGTTGGACTGACCGGGGAGCAGGTACGCGAAACCGCTGACGGACTCAGGTACGTCGGGCTGCGAACCCTGTGGGCACTGATCTTACTTGTCTTCGCCTGGCTACTGGTGCGCCTTAGCGTGTGGCTGTTGGAAAGGTTTGCCGAGCGTACGGCCGCACGCAGACTCTTCTTCAAGAAGTTAATTCCTATTGTTCGACTGGTGATATGGTCTGGTATTGCCTACTACATCGTCACCGGAGTGTTCCAGGTGGATCGGTCCGGGTTAGTGGCAGCGACGGCGGCGCTCGGCGTTGGAATCGGCTTCGCGGCTCAGAGCGTACTCAAAAATTTCATCGGCGGACTGATTGTTATCTTCGATCAGCCTTTTCAGGTGGGTGACAAGATCAAAGTCGGTGGCACCTATGGGGAAGTAGTCAACATCGGCATGCGCTCCACTCGCATCATTACACCGGACGACAACCTGGTAACAGTACCCAACGCTCAGGTCGTAGAAGAACAAGTGTCGAATGCGAACGCCGGCGCGCTGGAGTGCCAGACAGTAGTCGATCTCTACCTTCCGGGCTGGATTGATGTCTCCAAAGCTAAAGCGCTTGCCTTCGAAGCGGCCGCCAATTCCAAGTACGTCAGTCTAAACAAACCTATCGTCGTATTCGTTGCCGACGAATTTAAGGAGACCTTCCTCACCCATCTGATGGTGAAATCCTACGTCATTGACACACGGCAGGAAGGAGCCCTGGCGAGTGACGTCACCGAACGGGCCAAAACGGCCTTCCTGCAACACGGATTACTCGGGTCGATGACCGGACTCAGAGGGTTCCCGATACCGAATTCCAACACTGCGGACAAGAGCCCGTGATGACCCGCACCTATTCGTCTCGCGAAGAGTTGGACGCTAATCTTAGCAAAGTGCTCGGAGCATTAACTGAATTCGAAGCCGTTGTCGTCCGCGAACTGGACGGAGCCCCCCGTAGGCTCAACGCAGAATTGCTGGAGCCATTGAAGGCCACCGTTCAAAAGGCTGCCGAAACTCACTCTGAAGTTTTTTCGAAATATCTGCAAGCCAGTGACTCCGCCGACTCCGATTTTTCCGATCGTGCCGAGAAATACCGTAAAGCAGTAACCGCCAGCGTACTCAAGCCGTGCGAGGAATTTTTTGAAGCGACCCGGCCCGGCGAGACAATTGGTGCCACCTACGAAAACGCCGTCGCGAAGCTAAACGATGTTGTGGACGAGGCGAGCAGCTCAACCGTCCTTCCGGAGGCACAGGATCTCTATTCGGCCAAGTCCGGCGATTCGATCGTTACCGTGCTTGGCAAACTCGGCATCCGGACTCGGCGCGGTCTGACCGGAAGCGTAGCTACGCTTTCAAATGTGGTGGGTGGCGTATTCGGTCGGGCTCCCCGCGCAATCCCGCCGGCGACAAGAACGGTGCCGCTGGCCTCGTTGATGGCGTACCACACCCATGTTCGAATCAATCCCGCGTTCGCGGACTCGCACGAGCAATATCAGCAGAACATCGGCCTGCTGACATCGAAAGTCGAGGACGCATTCACGGAATGGACCCACGGAACTCTTGAAGCTCGTTGGTTGCTCGACCGGCCGGGACTAAGGCCGCCACATCCGTTTGCGCCACCGGACGTACCGAGTGTACAAGCGAGTGAGAGATCGGAGGCAGAAGAGTCGCATCAGGATCCGGAAAAACCCAAAGACGAAGATGTCCCGCCCGACCCCGCGGCAGAGTTCGCCACCCTCGTTGAACACGGGAGAAACCTTCAAACCCGCCTGGAACTCGTGTTGCAATTCGAGCATGAACTGATGGAAACGACCGATGCTCTGGCGGAGTCTTTCGAAACTTTGAAAAAAGATCTCGACACAGCCGGGACGTTCATGTTAAGCGATCGCAAACGAGTGCTTAACAACCAAACAAACGGCAGAAACGTGTTTCGCGAGCGGACCGACCTGTGGGCCGAGTGGCACAAACAATGCCGAGATAAACTGGCCCTGCTTGTCCAGGTCATTCTCCTGCAGCAGGAACTTTCCAGGATCGAGGACGAGTTGCTCGACTCCGTCGCCCGTACAACACTCGATCCTATAATCTCGACGTTCGACCGGCTAAAAGGTGTGCTGCAGCACTGTGCAGAAGAAGCACGGCAAATAAACTCGACCACCAGCTCCCCGGAAAAGGCGAGTCAATACAGGACGTTGGGCGAAAAAACGTCCCGGGATATGAAAGGCATTCTCGACGATATCCCCGGTATTGTCACTTCGGACCGAGCCCTCGCGTCACCCGGAACCAGGCAATGGGCGCGATTGCAGGAGCTTATCGAAGAGCTACCCGAAAGTTTCAGTATTCACTCCCAGAAAGAAGACCCGAGCACGCCGATCACCCCCGAAAAAACACCCCTGATTATCAGACTTCGCGACGTTACGAAGGTTGCCCTTGATCCCCCGTTTCCCGATCAACTCCGAAACTCTGCAGCTCCATTAAGACAACGCATCCCGTCCGTTTGGGCGGAAACGGAGCAAATCTTGCATATCATACAATACAACTTCGACGCCTACGCAGACGAGTTGGAGAGCGAAGAAGGCGAAGAGAACGCGACCGAATTGGTAAACGACGGGATCCGCCGCTCGGAGGAAACCCTCGACGAGTTAACGGAGTCGTTGAGGGAGCCGTGGGACACCTTCGCCTCCTCTGTATTCGACACTTTTGAGGAAGATTGGGCGGATCTGCACCGCAGAGTAAGATCCAGGGCGGTCCTTGAAGAAAAACTGGTCGGAATCCGCACGCGCATCGATCGTGAAATTGAAACGGGCTGGCGCACCGCGAAACTGTGGGGCACCCGTCGTTTCGAAATCGGTCGGCGCTGGGCGTTCCGCGGGAGAACCGTTGCCGAACGACTGATCCAACGGGGCCGCACCGCTGTCAGCACCACAGGAGCAGGCGAACAGGAAGCCCATGAAGCCCTGGAATCCATCGTGGCCATCGACGCGATTGTGGACGAGTTACCCCTTGTTTACCGGCGACTTTTTTCCTTTGGCGCCCTCAGAGAACCATCCCTTTTCACCGGGAGAGATAAGAACGTTGAGAACATAAAAGCCCACTTTTCGGCGTGGCTAACCGGCGGTAACGCCGGCGTGGCAGTCTTGGCCGGATCCCCGGGGAGCGGGAGGACAAGCCTTCTCAACGTGCTCCCCTCCGCAGTGTTCGAAGATGCCGACGTCCGCAGTCTGCCGCTAGTAACGCGCATTCGGGATGAGACAGAGTTTGCGTCATTGTTGGCCGAAGCGCTGGAGATTGAGTTACATCAAGCAGGCGGGCTCGACCAATTGGCCGATGAATTGTTAGCGCGGCGTGGGAAGAAGAAACCGCTGGTCTGCCTTGTGGACAACATCGAACATTTGGTGCTGCGCGCCCCCGCCGGCCTCGAACTTTTCGAGCGCGTGTTAGCGTTCTTCTCTCGAACCGATGTCGAGATATTCTGGCTCAGTACCATCACCGCAGCCGCATGGAAATTTGTTGAAACAACCGCCCCTGCCGCGGCAGCAAGCGTTACCGTGACTTCCTATGAGAAGCTCGACCGGCCAACTCTTGAACGGTTGGTAATCACCAGACACGAACGCAGCGGAATGCCTCTGACATTTGCACCACCGCAAGACCCATCCCCTTTGCTTCGCAGGCGCCTGGAAAAAGCATCCGACCCTGAGAAACGCGAGAACATTCTACGAGAGAACTTTTTCGACCAACTCCACAAGCTGTGCGGTTCAAGCGTTAAGCTTGCGTTCTTTTACTGGATCCAAAGCGCCGATTTTGGCGTTAAACCCGACACACTCACCGTGAATCCAATCGATCCGGTAGACTTCAGATTCCTCAATTCTCTGGACCTGCAGCAGGCATTTTCGCTCCACGCGTTTGTCATGCACAACACTCTAACGCTTCAGGATCACAATCGGATTCTGGCAGTTTCTGAAAGCACGGGTCGGATGACCCTGGAATCTCTGGTTAGACTCAAATTGTTGACCACCGTCACGACCAATGACAGGGGAGACGCCCAGGAAACTGCTGAGGTGACTATTTCGACTAACGACGAATATTCGATCCGAAGGCTGGCCCTTTACCCGGTTTTCGAGTTGTTGAAACAACGCAACATCCTGAAATAAGTTCTAAGGTCGCCCTCGAACCGAATTCGCCTCCCTGCGATTCGCTTCACCTGGCAACCCAGCTCACACCTACAAAACAGGCAGCTCCACATCTGCCATTTTCGCAGAGACCTCCCGTGTCGTTTCGGCAAACTTCACAGATTTTTTTGCCGGACTGACAGACTAAAATGGGCACGCCCGGTGCATACCGGCGTCGGCCGCGGGGGCAACAATGCCCTCGTTGACGCGTTTCACAATTTTTCGGAGGAACTAAGCAATGATTCTGACAAGCTTTAGGCCATCCGTCAGACGGTGGGAGGCCACGATCAACAATTTCGACCGCATGCGCCATGAGATGGAGCATCTGGTGGACTCAATTGCCGGCGGGACATCCGGCCACCTTTTAGGGACGTTTCCCGCAACCAACATCACCCAAACCCCGGATTGTTTCCACATAAGGACGGAACTGCCGGGCGTGAAGATTTCGGATCTCGAAATATCTACGGTCGACCGCAAAGTGGCCGTACAGGGAAGGCGGGATGTGGAGCCAGAGGAAAACGGTGTGAGCTATCATCGGCGCGAGAGAAAGCCGGTGGAATTCAACCGGAATATAGAGTTGCCTTCAGAATTCGACCGGGAAAAGGTAGAGGCGTCTTTGACCAACGGCGTACTCACGATCACACTTCCCCGAGTCGAGGCAGCAAAACCCAGAACAATCCAGGTCTCTAACTAACAATCACCCATCAACTCAACGGAAAACATGGAGGTAACAATGGCAAACGAAATGACCCATGCGATCCAGGGAGGAAACTCTGTGGAAGTGGGCGATCAATTCGAACAAACGCGGCCGGGTCCGTTTTTCACGCCGGCGGTAGATATTTTCGAAAAGGACGAAGCCATAACGCTTTTGGCAGATATGCCGGGAGTAAAGTCGGACGATTTAGAGATCGACCTACGGGAAAACATCCTGACCCTCAACGGCAGGTGCGAGAGCTTCGAGGTGGAAGGAGAAACCGACGTGGTCCGTGAATACGAAACCGGAACGTACCATCGGCGATTCACACTTTCCGACACAATCGATCAGGACAAAATAGAAGCGAAGTTGGTTGACGGAGTACTCCGCCTGGAACTCCCGAAGTCAGAAGAAACGCGCCCGAGACAGATCCCGGTGATGTCCGAGTAAGAACCCCGTTGGGGGTCGGATTGACATGCCGGCCCCCAGCACGACGACGACTGAAAAATTTGCGAACAGGGTGTGACAGTTAAGAAAGGAGATAGAAATGAACGCCCGCAAAATCTTCACGCTTTTTAGCGTCGCCCTTTTTCCAGCATATTCTGGATGCACACCTGACGCGGAAGCATCCATCCAACATTTGACGATGCCCCCCGATCAGGCGGTATCGACATCCGTCACTGAAACCCCTGCCGACGATATGACAACCGCCTTATCGATGGCATTCCGTAGCGCCGCCCAAGGCGTACTGCCTTCTGTGGTGTACGTGTCAGTTGAACGGGATAGACCCACGAGTCGACTGGTGCCTCAAATTCCCCAAGGCTTTCGACCTTTCTTCCAGTTCCAAAACCCTGGAATCGAGCTTCCCCCCCAACGTAACACCGGTTCGGGGTTCGTTCTGGATTCTGACGGTCACGTAGTTACCAATCACCACGTGGTGGCAAACGCCACCCGCGTGACCGTACGGATGCACGATGGTCGAGAATTGGACGCCAGCGTTGTCGGAGGCGACCCAACAACCGATGTAGCGGTTATCAAATTGGAAGAATTGCTGTCGGGTGTTTCTCAGGCCCATTTCGGCGATTCGGACGCCATTCAGATTGGAGATTGGGTCCTCGCCCTGGGTAACCCACTCGGCCTCGATTTCACAGTCACCGCTGGCATCGTCAGTGCCCGTGGCCGGAGGCTGAGCAACAACAACACCGCTCTCGAATCGTACATTCAAACCGACGCAGCGATTAACCCAGGCAACTCAGGCGGTCCACTCATCGACCTGAGGGGGCGGGTAGTGGGCATCAACACGGCTATCGCAGGAGGCGGCAACAGATTCGTCGGGTATGGGTTTGCGGTCCCCGCGACCCTGGCTCAACGAGTAGTTGAAGACCTTCTCCAATTCGGGTACGTGCGTCGACCCCGTATTGGTGCTCGGGTCAGCGATGTCAATGCCGCCGACGCCGAAGCCTATCAACTGAACGAGGTTAGAGGCGCGGAAATAAACGTCGTCGAACCCGACTCCCCGGCGGAGCGATCTGGACTCCTCATTGGCGATGTCGTGCTCGCGATTGACGATGAGCCAGTGCAAAACGCCAACGACTTGACCACCGCTCTTGCCGAACGGGACCCGGGAGACGAGGTAAGTCTGACCGTCGTGCGGGAGGGTACGAGGCGGGCCGTGGAGATTGAACTGGGCGAATTCCCGAGAGCTGAAGAAGACGGGAACAACGCACGATCAAATACAGACTCCGCGGGTTTGTTGGGTCTTACCGTTGGCCGACTCTCCGCAGCCGAAATTGACAAACTTGAGCACAGGATCGAAGGCGGAGTAATCGTAACAGACGTCCAGAGTTTCGGCCCCGCTGCAAACGCTGGCATCAGGAGAGGGCAAATCATTCTCAAGATCAACGGAGAACAAGTAAACACGCCAGCCGAATTCCGGTCGATCATCGGGGAAATCGAAAACGGTGAGGTTGTCTCGATCAGGCTGATAGATCAAGAATTGGGTGAAACGATCGTTAACTTCCGAACTCCCCGGAACTAACAAGGGAGGATGGAGCAGGCCGCTCTGAACCGGCCTGCTCCTTTTGTAGGTCCGATCGTCCTACTTCCTCGCAAACGCCTCGACCGTCTCAATCGGCATATGTGAAGCCATAGTCCCGCCATAGCACACATCGCTGATCTTAAGATCCGGGCCAATCAGGAAATCCGCCGGCATCCGTGCGACCTCGCCTTCAATCTTCCCCGGCAAAAAACCCTTCGAAAACGCCTTCACCATTTTGGGACTGACCATTCCTGCCATGAAGCCCCCCATCGAAGTTTCAACGCCATAAGCGTCATACAGCGAATGGTTCGGGTCGCCGACTACAGGAAACGGTAAATCCTGCTTTCCCACACGCTTGCGAATCGACTCGTCCGACGACTCGAAAACGGCAACAAGGCTCAAACCCGCGTTCTCGAATTCTGCCGCGCGTAGCGACAGCTCATGCACGCGCAGATTACACAGTGGACAGGCAGCGTAGCGATAGAAGGCAAGGAACAGTTTTTTCCCCGAAAAATCTGAAAGCCGAACCGGCTGACCATGAATATCGGTAACGTCAAAATCGGGCGCTCTCTGGCCTGGTGTCAGTTTCATCTTCGTTCAAAGGTTGAGTTGCCAGAGCAACAGAAACGCAGGTCTGGCGGTTCCCCTTTTCAAACGTCATGCACATCACCGGATTGTTTTACCCCGCGCCTGGATCGTACCCACTACTCCCCGCCACGATAAGTAGAACTGCCCCTAAACCACGTCGGCCAACCACCGGCCGCGTTGAATCACACCGGTCGACACCGCGAAGATCGAAACCGCCAACCAGACTAGTTGCAACCACTCAAAACCTGTGGGCGCGGACCCGGTCATCCACCCGACTGGAATTGATGAGAACAAACAGCCGCAAAACACAGCGATCGCGACTGCATTCGATTGGCGAGCTATCGACGCAAAGATGCCACCCGCTACCGCTCCGGCGACAAAAAGCATGCACAGAAACGCCAGCACTCCAAGGCCACCCAGAATCGGGTCGCCCGGAACGACGCCTTTTCCTATGTGCCGGATCTCAGCCAAATATGAAGCCGGGAGAATAGCGCTCAATGACCCCGCGAGGACAGAAAAGACCAAACCGTAAGTGACCCAGCCGATAACAATAGCAACCAACGCCCGGCTTGCCGGGCCGTGCCAGACCCGCCAACGAACCATCACGGGAATGCACCTTACAGTCTGGCCCCAGTACCAGGAATCAGCACTCTGCCTCGATTCGCGGGCGGCCAGCACATTGTGAGATTCGCTGAGGTCACCAAGTACTGGTTCCCGCAACGGACGGGGCACAAAAAGCCACACGAGCCATCGAGCCAACGGCGGTGGAGCCACCTTCATAGTTGCATCCCCGGTATGATACCGTTCGTCATCTTCGCCAGCGTGTTCAAAGACGTTCTTAGAGCACTCCTGCCTTCGCCCTCCAGCCTAAAATATCGTTTGGCCCGACCTCCACGAGTGGGAGTGCTTGTACCGGTTCGCGAAGAAAGAAGGCCCTTCTTCTCCAAACGATATAGCGTCGTATACATCGCTCCAACCGAAACCTCCCTACCCGTGCGACGTTTTATTTCTTCACAAAGCCGAACGCCGTAGGAATCCTCCCCAACTCTCGATATTGCCGCGAGAACGACGATTTCAAATTCCCCTAAATTAATCTTGCCAGCCATTCGGTTCCGTTTTCCGTGGTTGAAATTATTTCTTTTACAATGTAGTATCCACGGAACTGGAAAGACACCCGCATTCTCACCCCGTTTGACCCAGCGGGAACCGTTTAACTATTTGTACTACAATATAAAAGATTTTAAGGAGTTTCACCTTGTTATCAACGTCTCCCATACTCTGGATCACTGCAATATCTATGTTCACCGGTGTGACCCAGGCAGCAAGTCAGGACTACGGTCATGCGGTAAGGCGGGCAACTAGCGTAATCGAAGCCCACAGAGAAGAACTAAATGTCCCTGGAATGCAAATCGCCATTAGCATCGGGGGAAGAATGGTCTTGTCCCGCGGGTTCGGTTGGGCGGACCTAGAAAACCTCGTCCCTGTATCCCCACTAACCAGGTTCCGAATAGGTAGCGTTTCCAAAGCGCTTACGTCAGCCGCGGTCGCGAAGTTGGTCGAAAACGGGAAGTTGGACCTCGACGCTCCTATCAGCGACTACATAAGCTCTTTTCCTGAAAAACGTTGGCAGTTGACGGCACGTCAATTGGGGGGACATCTGGGAGGGGTAAGGCACTACACCAACCGGAGCGAAGGCACCAATTCTCATCCGTACGTATCCGTAACCGAAGCCCTCGGCGTTTTTAAAAACGATTCCCTGCTTTTCGAACCCGGCACCCGGATGCACTACTCCAGCTACGGTTTCAATCTTCTGAGCGCCGTTTTGGAGGGAGCTTCGGGAATCGACTTTCCAACACTGTTGATTGATTCGGTTTTTTCTCCGCTCGGCATGCATTCTACAGGGCCAGATTTCACTGCTGACATCATGCCGCACCGCAGTTCGTTCTATACGCGAGGCCGGGACGGGCAACGCGTGAACGCGCCCTACGACGACCTCAGTGTGAAATGGGCGGGCGGAGGAATGGTATCCACAGCGGAGGACCTAGTTCGATTCGGACAAGCGATGTTGGTAGCTCGAACTTCAGTTGAAGCCGCCGCCCTTCTCTTCGAATCCCAGAGAACAATCGATGGCCTCGCCACCGGTTACGGAATCGGGTGGCAAATCACTACAGATGCAGCGGGGAGAACCCTGTACTCTCACAGCGGCAACCTGGCCAGCGCGAGGGCTCACCTGCTGATTTATCCAGAGTCTGAGATGGTGGTGGCGATTCTTGCCAACACAGGCGACGGGATCTTCTTCAACGAAGGAGAAGCTCAGGAAATAGCGGGGTTCTTTTTCGGACCCGAAGGGCACGGGAAGCCCTCATCAAATCGCGACTGGGTCGGAACCTGGGTGATCGAAATGGAAGACCTCCGCGCTGACACCTTGGTGACTTCCCTCCTCCACCTCGCAATCGCAGGCCCTGACCTTAAGGGCACTCTCACAATACCCGGCGTCAGGAACGGCACCGCTTTACCGATTCCGGTCGCTGTGGGTACGCAATCAAGGTTACGGGCAACTGTGATTTTGGGAAGCCACCTAAACGTGGAACTCCAACGCCAGGAAGGAGTCATTGCCGGACAGTGGAACTGGCTTTCTACTCCTCTGCCCCCCGGGCTTCAAGTTTCGCTAAGCCCACAACAAATGGCCGCCATGAACGAAAGGCGGCGACCTCGGGAGATCCGATCGGTTCGAAGATTAGAGCTTTCTCGAATTACAACGCAATCGACCCCAGGAAACGCCGGACAGCCCGCCGAAGATCAAGGTTTCCCGGTTGGACGGTACGATTTCGAAGCTGAGTTTCAGGGATCAAATCTGGTCGGCACCATTGAAATACAGGGCGGCCCTGCTTCTTACTCTGGTCAGATCGAAACACCGCGACGGCCTCCTCTAACCATTGAGTCGGTTGAAGTGGTAGAGAATCGCTTGACAATCGCCACACTACGCGGACTCAATTTCATCCTGAACTTCGTCGGCGACTCGTTCGAAGGAACTATCAGCGTCGGATCAGATCAATTCCCGATTCGCGGCAACAAGGTCCGTTGATTAGCGGATAGGCCCCGGGACTCCCCAATCCGAAACTAGTTAGCTATTTTATTTGACCGGAGTGCTGCAGGGCTCGGAGTTAAGGCTCCCCGCTCCCCTGCTCACTCCTCCCCGTAAGGAGGGGTGGCCGAGTGGCTGAAGGCACTGGTTTGCTAAACCAGCATAGGGTTTAACGCCCTATCGAGGGTTCGAATCCCTCCCTCTCCGTTCCTTTCACATAAGTCAATAATGGCAGACCAAATCAGGGTCCGGTTCGCCCCATCGCCCACAGGTTATTTGCACGTTGGGGGAGCGCGGACCGCTCTTTTTAACTGGCTTTTCGCCCGCAAGATGGGTGGGAAGTTTCTCCTCAGAATTGAAGACACTGACCGCGAACGGTCCTCTCCCGAACACACCCAGGTTATCCTGGACGGGATGGCCTGGCTCGGATTGGATCATGACGAAGACATCGTCTTTCAGGGCGCTGGACTTGAGCGGCACCAGGCGATTGCCGACCAATTGATCGAATCTGGACATGCCTATCTGGACGACGGAGCAACCAGATTCAGGATTCCCGACGAGTCTATTTCGTGGGATGACGCAGTTCTGGGTAATGTCACTTTTGATGGTGCTGGCATCGATGACCTGGTCATCCTCCGGTCCGACCGGACGCCGACATACAATTTCTCGGTCGTTTGCGACGATATCGAAATGAAATTGACCCATGTCCTGCGGGGCAACGATCACACTTCAAACACGCCGAAACAAATAGCCATCTACAACGCCCTCGGCGCGACCATTCCCACTTTTGGACACGTGCCCATGATCCATGGGATCGATGGCAAGAAAATGTCAAAGCGACACGGCGCTACCGCAGTGGGAGACTATCGTAACGAGGGAATTCTGCCGGCTGCGATGCGCAATTTCCTTTCTCTCCTCGGATGGGGCACAGGGGACGACCGCGAACTTTTCTTCAAAGCGGAAGAGTTGATCGAGGCGTTTTCCATCAAGGGCATCCAGAAAAAAGCTGCCGTTTTTGACCCGGCAAAGCTGGAATGGATGAACGGTCAGTACATCAGTCACATGAAACCCGAAGACCTCTATCCGCTGGTGAGCCAGGGTCTGAGTGCGGAAGGTCTGACGCCGGAAGCCAAGGGAAAAGAACGTCTGATGTCGGCCATCTCAGCCGTTGCTGAACGCGCCCGCTCAGTTCACGTAATTCCTGAGCGTGTGGCCCTGCGCCTGAACCCGCAAACGATCAGCCTCGACGAGAAAGCAACGGGGTTCAGAAACAAAAATGTCGAGGCGTTCAATCAGGGACTTTCCTTGTCCCTTGAATGTCTCGATGAGACTGACGAACCGTGGACTCCCGATGTCATTGGGGACCAACTGAAGGCAGCCGCACTGACAGCCGAGCTCGGAGTTGGCAAGCTAATGCAGCCCATCCGAATCGCTTTAACCGGGATGACCGTCTCCGAATCGGTAACAGACCTCCTCCCGTTGATCGGCAAAGAAGAGAGTTTGAAGCGACTCCGGGAAGCGTTGAACTGGGATTAGGAAGCTGGCAAAGCCCCCCGGTTCACTCCGATCGCATTACCTCCACGGGGTTGACCGCTGCCGCTCTCCGGGCCGGAACGAAAATCGCCAACGCCGACACTACGAAGAGCAACCCCGCGACGCTGGCCAGAACCACCGGATCACGCGGAGCAACACCGTACAATAGGCTCTCGAGAGCACGCGCTCCGGCCCAGACCATTCCTGTACCGATCACAATTCCCCAAACCGCGGGCCTGAGTCCCTGGCTCATGACCAACGTCAATATCTGAGAAGGCGCTGCACCGAGCGCAAGGCGGATGCCCAACTCCCGCACCCGCTGCGAAACCAGATAAGCAACCACGCCGTACAATCCGACCGAAGCGAGAATTAGAGCGAGCCCGGCGAACGCGCCCAGGAGAAGGAGGTAAAATTTTGTTGGTGCTACTTCCCTGCTGATTGCCTGTTCCAATGTCTCGAATTGCCGTACCGGGAGACTAGGGTCCATCTCACGAATTAGGTCCCTCAGAGCCGGTGTAATCGCGGCGACTGACCCGGCATAGCGCACGGAAACTGTCAAAGCACCGGGTCCGAACTGTGAGTGGGGTACGTAAATTTCCGCCACCGGATCACCGGTAAGGGACGCAGAGTTAATGTCTCGAACTACTCCGACGATCTGCCAGGTGGGATCTGCAAATCCAAAAGTAGCAGTGATGTAAACCGACTGACCAATCGGATCTTCATCGGGAAAATTTTCCCGAACGAAGGTTTCGTTGACAACTGCGACCGGTGTATTGCCATCCCTGTCTGTCCGTTCCAACCCGCGACCGTTGAGCACCGGAATCCGCATCGTCCCCAGATAAGAGGGAGATACTGCCCTGATGGTTCCGTGGGTTTCAGAGCCCGGTGGCGGCAATTCCCGCCCCGCAACCTGGACCTCTCCAGTAATATTGCCGCGCCCTAACGGCGGGCCATAACCAGAACCGACCGCTTCAACACCCGGCAGGCCTTCGATTCGGTTTTCAAGTTCGGTGTAAAACGCCGAGATCTTTTCCAACGTGTCGTATCTGCTCGACGGAAGCGACAGGCGGGCACGGAGAATCCCCCTCGTCTCGAACCCCAGGTCAATTTCGTACATGTTTTGGAAGGTTTTCAAAAGCAGGCCGCTACCCGCAAGAAGTACGAGTGACATGGCCACCTCCGCGGCAAGAAGGGCCGAGCGCATGCGGTTTTCGCTCCTGCGGCCGCTTGCAGAGCGACCACCTGTCAACAGCCCGGAAGAAATACCGAAGCGCGACAAATTGACGGCGGGGGCAAGTCCGAAAAAGAACGCCACGAAAACGGACGAGACAATCGTGAATAGAAGAACGCCACCATCGACCGAGACCGCATCCAATCGGGGGATTGTTCCGGGCGACATCAACTTTAGCGCCTTGATCGCACCAAACGCGATCCCCAACCCCACGACGCCACCCACCATGGCAAGCACCTGACTTTCCATCAACATCTGGGTGAAAAGCCGCCGACGCCCTGCACCCAGAGCCGCTCTGACTGCCATTTCAGATTCCCGCGCCGAAGACCTCACCATCAAAAGGATGGCGATGTTCGTGCAGGTGATTAGCAACACTACTCCAACCGCCCCGAGCACAATCATCAGACCGGTGCGGAAATCCCCAACTATTTGCTCTTTCAGGGTCACCGCCGCGAACCCTTTTTCGAAGTTCGATTCGGGAAACTCCTCCGAGAGAGTGGCGGAGAGAGTACGGGTTTCGGCCTTTACGTTTTCGAGAGTGAACCCGGTGGCAATTCTTCCAATTCCCAGTGCGAAATGGCAACCCCGAGCACACCCTTCTGGGTTGTTGTGGAACGGTCTCCATATCTTAGTGGCCACCGGCTCTTCGAACCCCGGAGGAGCAACCCCAACTATTTCCCAATCACGCTCGGCAAGTTGCACCGTCATACCCAGAACGTCAGGATTGCCGCCGAGTTGGTTCTGCCAGAAGGAATAAGAGACAACAACCGTAAGGGGAGAACCATCATAATATTCATCGCGCCTCAGGTCGCGCCCGAGGAGAGGTGTTAGGCCATAGGTTGCCAGTAGACCTTCGGTAACCCGAGCAACAGAAATAATTGCAGGGTCTCCATCTCCCGTGATGGCGGCTGTCCCTTCCCGGTAACCAACAAAACTCTCGATAGATTCTAGATCTGAAATATCTACGATGTCCGGCATAGACATGCTACCGATGCGCTCGGCCGAATTCCAATCGTACGCACCGATGCGAATCAGCCGTTGCGGCTCGTTGAAAGGTAACGGCTCAAGAAGCACTCCCTTGATCACCGAAAAAATTGCGGAGTTAGCTCCCACTCCCAGCGCAATCGTAAACACAGCCACCAACGCAAAAGCCGGTTGCCTTCGCAAGCTTCTGATAGAAAGCCGAATATCGTTACTAAAATTCCAAAAGGTCGTCTTTAACACGTTCTCGCCTCCGTGACGGCGGTGGTGAGATTCTGAAAAACTGGGCATCAATCGCTCGACGACGGCTACTCGAACAACCCCCAGGTAACTTCGAACGAGGAAACGGGCGCTCCGGAAAAGTCCATGTCTTACCGCCAAGCCATCCGCAAAAGTCTCCTCCATCGCAGGCGCGAAACGGGTTCTGAAGCCGGTGGGAACAGCTCCCAAAAGTTTGCGATACAGCCGCAACTGCCATTGATCACCCATAGATTCCAATGTCGCCTATCCCAGCAGATCGCGGCTTTTGGCAACGTCTAAGATCGCCGCGAGGTGTTCTGCCTCTTCCCGCAACACCCGCTGGCCGACCGACGTAATACCGTAATATTTTCGCGGAAGGCCCCGATGGTTAGGCTCCCCCCCGTGAGGCGCAGCTTCTTCCTGAACGAGGTTACGGGCCATGAGGCGGGAGAGCACCCGGTACAACGAGCCAATCTCGGGGCTCTGGCGTCCCCCCGTTTGCTCCTCAACGGCCTGCATGATGGCGTAGCCGTATGAGGGCTTCTCGCTCAAGACAAGGAGCACCTGAAATTCAATTGGACTAATGGTTTCCAACACTTTCCACCTATTACATGCGTTGAGCATATATACACAAAACATGTATTATAGTTGCAGAGACATATAACTAATTGTATTACAAGGGGTTAGAGGGAGTTAGCAGCGGACCACGTGCGGTCCCGCCCGACCTACAAACGGGGCAACAACGCCCCGGAAACCACCAAAAGCGAACCCGGCGCTATGGTCGTATCTATGCGAACAGTCGCAAAGGAATCAGCCGTGAGGATTATCCGGACCCTGCCGTTTGGCTTTAATTCAAAAAGCCCGTTTTCATTGGGACGACCATCGACTCGGATGGTCAGGCCCACTACGCAGTCGGTTATCCGGATTCTCGTTAGTTCCTGAGGCGACCCGGCTGGTAACACTGGCGTCCCAACGCATGAAGGATGGGCATCAGCGACCTGCACCGGTGGGTCAACTGCAACAGGGATCTCGTTGACCTGCGGGGACCGCACCATGCCACTCGCATCTATCGTTCTCGTTTGTCCGTCTCGGACCACGACTGGAGCAATCCGAAGCGGTTGATATCCGGCTGCGGTAACTACTAGCGAATAACTTCCCGGAGCGAATTGGGTCGAACCGGGATTCGTCACAGCACTCCCGTTGACGGTGACTCTTGCCCCGGAAGGAAGACCGATTACCCTGAGTGTGCCATTGGCAGGGGCTACGGGCGGGGGCGGCTCCACCGCGACCGTTTCATCTCTACTGGCGGCAGAGTCGATAACGCCGGCCGGCGCATCCAAATCGTTCGCCGTGGGGCTCCCCGCCACCGGATCAACGGGTCCCGCGGGAACGCCGGTCGGCGGATCGCCTACTGCGCTGGCATTTTCTCGAACCGGCGCTGTTGGAGGCGTACCTGACCCCTGGGCAATAAACCATCCCACCAGGGCCACTCCTGCAATCCCCAATGTGACCATCAACCCGACTTTTTTTCTCTTGCCAGAATTGGCGGAAGTGGTCGCGGATTGCGCCGGGCCCCTGCCTGGAACCGAAACGGTAGCAGCTCCGGCCACAGATTCGTTGAGTGGCATCGGCGTGGTCTGGACCCCTGAATCGAAACCAGCCAACGGGACTTCCTTTTGCGCTGGCATCGGTGTGGTTGGAGCCTGTGAAAGCCCGGCCGACGGACTAGCCTTCGAGGCGGGCATCGGAGTTGTTGGGGCTCCCGCCGCCGAGCGAATGACCTCGTCAGACGAGGGCTGGATGTCCCGGCTGAGGGGCACGGGACTCTGCGGGGGGTGCTCTGGTCCCCTTACTCCAGATTCCACGACCATCGCAGCGAGTTGTTTTCGTACCGAGTCCCGATCAGCCGAACTGCCGCTGCAGATAGCTTTGATGAACGCGTCCAGGGTTCCGAACCGGTCTTCCGGCTTCTTCGAGAGTCCTCGGTTGATCGCTTCGATGACCGTTTGAGGGCAATCCGGTGCAAGTTCACCCAGCGGTTGGGGCTGCTCAAAAAAGTGTTGTGACAGGATCTCGGGAAGAGTTTCGCCGTCGAACGGCAGAGCGCCACCAATCATCTGGTATGCCATAATAGCCAGCGAATATTGATCGGAAAGCGCAGTCACATCTTTCCCTGTGCACTGTTCGGGGGACATATAGTGCGGAGTACCTATGGCAGCGCCGGTAGCGGTCAAAGTAGACGAGCCCCCTGCCTTGGCAATACCAAAATCCATTACCAGGGCCCATCCGTCCACATCAATCATGATGTTCGATGGTTTGATGTCGCGGTGAATTACCTTAGACCTATGGGCGTAGGAAAGAGCGTCGCCCACCTGTTTCAGAACGGTTGCAACCACATCGACATCCAACCGCCCCCGCTCGGCCATCAATTCGTCCAATCCTTTGCCAGGGACGTACTTCATTACGAAGTACACAGTGCCCTTTAGCTCTCCGATGCGGTAGATAGGAATTATGTTCGGATGGTTCAATTTGGCCGAGGTCTTTGCTTCCCGCTTGAACCTCTCGACCATTCCGCTGCCGAATGCCATATCGGGGGGGAGCACCTTTATCGCAACCTCTCGATCGAGCATTAGTTCATGAGCACGATAGACGAGGGCCATTCCACCACGACCCAGGAGTCCGGAAATGTCGTACTCGCCTACGAGATTGGTTCGAAGGCCGTCAGCAATCTCTTCCTCAAGGGTCCGCGATACCGCTATGGATTCAACGCCAGCGCCGCTCGCCGCAACATCAAGTCCGCACGACGGACAAAACCTCGCTTCTTCACCCAGCGAGTTACCGCAGTTAGAACAAAAATTTACCTTTGTGGTCATCGACGATCGAATTCCCGGTCAGTTTCTGAGGCTTTATTCAAATATGCAGAGCCGCCCGGTTTTCGTGAAGGGCTTGCGCACTTTGAGTTCGGCGGGCCAAGTTTGCTCCAGCGCCATTTTGGGCGCGGGTAACGCTAGAAAAGGTCATTTGAGGTGAATTAATGAAGATCGCTCGTTTCTTCAGTTGCGCGTTGTTGGTTTTTTCTCCGGTAGCGTTGGTGGGGCAGGAAGTTTCCGATTTAACCATTAGTGAAACCCAGGTTGTCCTTGAAATCGGGGATAGACTTGAGTTGTTCCTTGATGCCGCCGATTCTCTCGGAGATTTCGTCGAAATAACCGTTGCCCAATGGACCTCATCAAATGATAATGTCGTAACAGTCGAACTCGACCTCGATGTGCCGGGAATCGCGACTCTGGTCGCTCAGGCAGCCGGAACGGCCGAAATTGAGGCGCGCGTTCGAGGAGCTACCGCTTCCGTCTCGGTCCGGGTCAACGGTGGCCCGCAAGTTTCAACACCCGGTTCAATCCTGGCCCTCCACACAGTCCGACTTGCGGGTGCCCGGTTCAACTCGCCACGGGAATGCTCCGCAGGAATTATGACCAACCGGCCCGGCCTTATTCTCACAACGTACAGCGCGATTCGCGGTGTCGAGCAGCTGACCGTTCAGAACGGGACAGGTGCCTCCCTCGGCACGGTCGAAGTCGCCGCCTACGATGTTGCTCAGAATCTGGCGGTTCTGCGAATTTCGGGGCCGATGGCCCAGGGACTTACCCCTTCCGGTTCCCCCAATAGGGGCGCTTTGGTGAACGCGACCTCTTTTCCTGGGTGCAGGGCCTCTGAGGATGGTCAAGTTACGGTGGGAAACACCGCAGCCGATGGCGCGACCTTTGCCTTAGCCGGGGACCTGGGAGCCGAGTATCTCGGTAGCGCACTTGTGGATTCAAACGGCCAATTGGTAGGGTTGGTGACGGGGTCGAACACCGGTACCGCCGGGAACCCGCTGAATGAGATCCTCACGGCTGCCGAGACCGCTCCGATTTCACAAACAGTCACGCAGGTAGCTACGCAAGAAGGCCATCTTTATGGTGCAATCGACCTGAGCTCACCGGTGAGTGGTGGCACTGCGAGAATCACACCATCCGAAACAACCGCCTGGCCAGAGATAGCTACTGAACAGACGCTGCCCTTCACTTTCAGGGGACCGACCGGGTTCTACACCGCGGAATTACTTGTCGATGGAGAGTTTGTCTCCAGCAGGTTATTGCGGGTCCAGCAGGGCATTACCACTCGTGAAAGTTTGACCGAACCCCTCCCGTTCGCACAGGGACCGGCAGAAAACCAGGCCCAACCCGACCAACGGCCCAACACACCCGCCAACCAACCGCCCGAAACTGTTAAGGGCGGAGGCGGCTTTCCCATTCCGGTGCTTATCGTAGCCGTTTTGGGCGGGGGAATAGCGGCGCTTCTCGCCGGGGGAGGAGACCCCGGAGGCGACCCCGGTGGTGGTGGCGGCGGAACCGGCGGAAGCGGGACCGGGGGTATCACAATCGCCATTCCGATTCCATAGAGGTGATGATGCGAGCTAAACACCGCGTACCGTTGGCACTGGCAGCAACGACCCTGTTGATCCTGGCCTGCAAAGACGACCCCATCTCTCCCGACGGCATGGGATTATTAGTAATTCAGGCCACCTTCGATACGACGGTCGCACGAGCCGTCCGGTCCGCGCAACCCGGAAGCTCGAACGACCCAACAAATTCTCTGCCCGGCACACCACGATTCTCGTCGCAAGCACTCGACGCAGTTGAGATAACTATTTCCCAGGACGGAAATGCTGTTTCGCAACTCCAGGGCACCCGTGATGGGAATCAGTTCGTCGCTACCGCGACCAATTTGCCGATTGGCACTTACCAACTGCAGGTGGTTGGCCTGGCCTCATCGCTCGTCGAATTCTTCGGGACAGCCAACGCAACGGTTCGAGAAGACGTTTCGACTTCGGCGACCGTAACCCTTTCGACCTTTCAACCCACCGTGACGGGGTTGGCAGACAGCTCCTTCTCCACCGAGATCTTGTTGAACTGGAACAGCATCCGCAACGTCGAGGGATACATAGCTGAACTGGCCGATAATCAGGGGTTTTCTGGCGCCCAGAACCAGACATTGGATGGAGCTACAAGAACCGCCGTCTTTTCGGTCAACGGTGTCGGGACATTCTGGGCCCGCGTGCGCGCCATGAATTCACTGGTTGGGGCGAGAGGACTCAACAGCACCAGTGTTTCGACGATGGTCGTTACCGAAGCGACTTCCACTTCAGGCGACAACTCCGCCACCGCTCCGTCGCTAGGTTTCGCCGGAGCACTCGGTGGTTCAGCCGTCACGGACCTGAACGTGCTACCTGCAAACGATATCGACTGGTTCGCGTTCGATGCCTGCGGATCGGATAGCGTGTCAGTCACGTTAAGGACGGGAACTCTGAGCCCTGCCTCACTTCTGGAAGCTACCTTTAGCGTGGTCGACAGAGATTCGGTAACACGTCTGGAAACGGATTCGTCGACCGGCACGGCAGACAAGACGCTGGCAGGATCGATTCTGACCGGTGGAACCTATTTCCTCACGGTCCAAGGCCAGGGTAACAGCATTGGCCAGTACGAATTGCAGATATCGGTAGTACCCGGCCCATTTACAAATATCCAGGCTTCCGATTGCACCGTTACGACCCAGGGCACAAGAGTGGCCTTTGTTTCGGCATCTGACGGTGACAGAGAGATATTCGCCCGGGCATCGGACGGGAGTGTTGTTCAGAAACTCACCGACAATGCGGCCAGAGACGACGACCCAATCTGGTCACCGAACGGATCACAATTGGCGTTTCGTTCGGACAGGGCGGGCGTTGAAGACGATATATGGGTGATGGATTCCGACGGCGCCAACCCGATCAACATCACCAACGACCCTGCTTCAGATGATTTCTTCCCTGCCTGGTTCCCGGATGGCTCCCGGCTGGTGTGGGCCAGCCTACGGACAGGAGATCCTGAAATCTTCGTAGCCAACGCCGACGGTAGCGGCGTATACAAATTCTTGGATCTCCCATCCTCGGATGAATTCGTCCCCAGCTTTTCTCCGGACGGATCAAAACTCGTCTTCATTAGTACGATGGACGGTGACGCGGAAGTTTGGGTAATCGACACTGATGGTGCGAACCTAACGCAATTGACTACCGCCGGAAGCGAGTTTTACCCCTCGTTTTCACCCGATGGGTCCATGATCGCTTTTCAGAGCGACCGCGACAATGTGGCGGGTGATATTTTCGTCATGGACGCCGACGGCTCAAACCAAACCAACGTTACCTCAAACGGTTCAGCGGACCTCCGACCCTCTTGGTCTCCCGATGGTACCCAGCTTCTTTTTAACTCCAACCGTGATGGCGACATCGCTCTGTTCTTGATCAATACCGACGGCACCGGACTGGCGCGAATCAACGAGCAAACCGGTGTCTCCGAGTTTCGCTCAAATTGGGAAAACCCAAGAACTGTCGCCTCCGACCTGACCGTCTTTATTTCGCAGGCTCCCGACACGTTGCTCCTGCAGTCCGACACACTACTGGTTAACCAGTTCAACGCGACTCTCAGCAACGGGGGGCAGATTGCGTACCTTACAGAGAATGGCCCTAGAGTTGCGTGGTGGATCAACGACACGCCCGATTTCTTCACGGGCGGAGACGAGCAGTTCATCGGAGCACACAACGGACCACCGTTCCTACCAACACAGGGCAGCGTAAACCTGACGCCACTTCCCTTCCCGGCGGTAGGCGCCTTGCCTGGCGGCCCGCTTGACCCAGGCGAAGCCTTTTTCTTCGCTCTGGCTGACGGCCCAGCTGATGTCGCCGAGTCAGACGAAGGAAACAATTTTGACGCCGTTGCGGTCCCGTCGGCGGTATTCTTTTCTGAGACCGACAATGCAAGGCTTTATACAGAAAGTGCCGGGGGAGCAGACACTCTGGACCTGTTTGTTTCTGAAGACGCTATGGTGCGCGGGTTGATGATATTTGCCATTCCCGGCCCCGGATCGACGTTCGACCCGATCCTTGAGGCGTTCAATAACGCCGATTCCTACGGGGGCGACACAGACGGGCTCAATGGAATCGTTACGTTAACAACCGACACGATACTCGGGAATGGGCGAACGATTAATTTTGGAGAGGTGGTTGCGTTTCCTGTTGGCCCCAACCCGGGAGACGGTTTCCAGCATACTGCCATCGAAGTGCAACCGTCTGGCGGCAGCGCTGGCCAGTATCAATTGCGGGTCGAACGTTGCACCCTGACCGCTTCGGCGCCCATCGGCGTGGCCAACAACGGTACCTTGGACCCCTCTGACTGTGTCATGTGGCCCAACCCCATTTCTGCCAATGTGTCTTTTGCCGAAATGTTAAGCTTCGACGCCACATCGGGAGACTCAATCGTTGTCGATATGGCGTCGGTGTCGGTTGACGCCGCGCTTTTCCTTTTCGGTCCATCGGGGAATCTCATTGCCTCCAACGATGATTTTGCCGCCTGTTGTGACGCTCGCATCGCCGGTATTCTTCCGGCGACAGGTACATATTCGATAATCGCCACCACCGTTGACGAATTTGTGGGTGGCACGTATTCGGTAACCATTGACATCGTTCCTGCCGTAACGCCAATGTCCATGACGGGTATTCAGGGAAGCGGCCAGACCATTCTTGTTGGCCAGGAAGCCATAATCCGACCGACAGTCCTGGTGCAGGACGCAGGGGGCAATCCGGTGTCCGGCGCGACGGTCAATTTCGCTATCACGGGCGGCGGCGGATCCATTGCCAACATGCAGTCCCTCAGCAACGCCAACGGACTGGCCACGGCGGGTGCCTGGACCTACGGTAACGTCCAGGGAACCAACACCGTAACAGCGACTCTTGGCGGACTGACGCCTGTAGTGTTTTCGGGACAGGGCGTGATGGCTGGGTTCAACGTGGAGCTCGTGCAGTTGAACACCCCCACGGCGGCCGTGGCAGCTGCGTTTGATAGCGCCGAAGCAAAATGGGAGCGAATAATTGCCAGCGAACTTGCGGACTTTGACTTCAGTTCGACACCGATCGGGGCCAACGCATGCGGAATCACGCACCCCTCGTTTGCGGGCACCGTCGATGACCTGATGATCTGGGTGCGCCTTGAGGCTATTGATGGTACGGGCGGGATACTCGGAAGCGCCGGACCGTGCTTTACCCGAACGAGCAACACGACCACAATCATTGGCACGATGCGTTTTGACACCGCCGACCTTGCCAATCTCGTGTCGGACGGAACCATTGAGGCGGTAATCCTTCACGAGATGGGCCACGTGGTTGGGATCGGGCCGTTTTGGTCTAGCTTCGGATTCCTCCAGAATCCGTCCCTGCCCGGCAACTCCGGAGTGGATACACACTTCAACGGACCAACCGCGATCGCGGCGTTCAACCAACTTGGCGGAACCAACTATACAGGTGGGGCCAAAGTCCCGGTGGAGAATACCCAGGGCGGCGTCGGCACTCAGGACGTCCATTGGCGGGAAACCACCTTCGGTACGGAGTTGATGACAGGATTTATCGCCCCCGGATCGAACCCGCTGAGTCTCCTGTCAATCGGGTCTCTCGCCGACATTGGCCTGTCGATCAATCCGGGAGAGGCCGAGCCATACGTTCAGGTGTTTACGGTCGGAGGAAATACTACTGCCGGCGCGGTCGAAATGAAGGACGATGTGTTTGACGGCCCCCGTTTCTCGGTGAGTCCCACGGGCGTTATCACACGGATAAGGTAATGCGACGCCCTGACAGGAATCGCGCCGCTTTCAGAAGCGAAACTGCCTGAGGATTTTTTTCATCGCCAGGGGAGGCGGTTTGGGCCCCTGGTTCTCCCTCCGAACGGACCCTGAACGGCCCTTAACACCAACTTAAACAAATCGCTCTTGCATTCGCGGGATTCTCCGACTTTTTTGCGGTGGGTCGGAAACTCTGACTGACAATTTTTCGCGTAATTTTCCAAGCCGTACTGCGGCAGAAATGAGGAGACAGCGATGTCTGTCGATAAGTTCATGGAAGGCGTCATCGCCAAGAATCCCGAGCAAAAAGAATTCCACCAGGCCGTACACGAAGTTGTGGAGTCTATCTGGGGATACATCGAGGTGAACCCTCAATACAAAGAAGCGAAAATTCTGGAACGTATGGTGGAGCCGGAGCGCGTAATCATGTTTCGCGTACCCTGGGTTAGCGACAAAGGTGAGGTCCAGGTCAATCGTGGTTTCCGCATCGAGATGAACAGCGCCATCGGCCCCTACAAAGGTGGTTTACGTTTCCACCCTACGGTTAATCTTGGCATCCTGAAATTCCTGGCATTTGAACAGGTCTTCAAGAACGGACTTACAACTCTCCCGATGGGTGGAGGTAAAGGTGGGTCCGACTTCGACCCCAAAGGAAAATCCGATAACGAGGTCATGCGATTCTGCCAGAGCTTCATGACAGAGCTCTGCAAACATATTGGCCCCAATACCGACGTTCCCGCGGGCGACATCGGCGTTGGTGGAAGAGAAATCGGTTTTCTGTTCGGCCAATACAAAAGGATCCGCAACGAATTCACCGGAGTTCTCACCGGAAAAGGACTGAACTGGGGCGGAAGTTTGATCCGACCTGAAGCCACCGGATACGGACAGGTTTATTTCGCAGAGGAAATGCTCAAGACGCGTGGCGAAAATTTCGTCGGGAAAATTTGCACCGTGTCCGGATCAGGAAACGTCGCACAATTTGCCACCGAAAAAGCCACTCAGCTCGGGGCCACGGTTGTGACTATGTCCGACTCGGGTGGTTACATCTATGATCCCGACGGAATCGATGAAGAAAAACTCGCCTTCATCATGGATCTCAAGAACGTGAAACGCGGACGCGTCGAGGAATACGCAACGAAATACGGAGTTGAGTATTTCGCGGGCAAGCGTCCCTGGGGAGTGAAGTGTGACGTCGCACTGCCCTCAGCCACCCAAAACGAGATCAACGCGGCAGACGCGCAGACGCTGGTGGACAACGGTTGCTTCTGCGTGTCCGAAGGAGCCAACATGCCAACGATGCCGGATGGCGTCGAAATTTTCCTCGACAACAAGGTTCTTTTCGGGGTCGGAAAAGCTGCTAACGCCGGTGGCGTTGCGACGTCGGGGCTGGAGATGAGCCAGAACAGCATGCGCATCAACTGGACGCGTGAAGAAGTTGACGGACGCCTGCACCAGATCATGAAGGACATCCACAGCGCTTGTGTAAAGTACGGGACCGATGGCGACTACGTTAACTACGTTAACGGGGCCAACATCGCAGGATTCATCAAGGTCGCAGACGCGATGCTCGACCAGGGTGTGGTCTAACGATTCGCTTAATCGTCCGGGGAAAGCAAAACAGCTCCCCGACCACGCCGCCCATCGATGTACACTGAAAGCGGCTGTTCAAGCGAAACATGACGCAGGAAAGTGGTCTCCTCTTCCAGTGGTTGGGAGAGGAGCCATTCCCAATTCACGCTGGCATTTGCGTCGCTCGTATTTGCGGTAAAGTATCCCACCTCAAACGAGGTCAGGTTGTGAAAGAAATGGTTTCCCTGAGACGGCTCGACTTGTATGTCGACCATTTCCGTCTCAACTATCACTCGAGCCCAGGAAATATCCGCCCAGGCGACGGGGATCCCTAACCACCTGTCACGCGTGCCCCAACGACCTGGCCCAACCAGAAGGTATGGCTTGCCTTCGTCCTGCAGCCGCTGGTTCAACAATCCGATCTGGCGGGCCACCTCGGGAGTCGCGCTTCGATCGAAGGTTTCCGGCGTCACCACCACGATATCAGAAATCTCAGAGGACACTCCATTCCCAAGTACCTGTTCCGAGTATATCAACACCCGGGAAAGATCAGTGAGCTTGTCTTCTAGATCAACTTCTTCACGTCCCATCACCAGCGGGCGTATCTGAAGGATGGCGAAGTCTGTACGTCCGGCTTTATCCGGGAGTGGATTCGCTGCAAACTCAATCTCTACCGGAGCCGCCATTCCCCCACTACCCATCTCGAGCACATCGTTCACGATGTCGGCGAGTGGGAACACATTGTTTTTCAACACTCCGGCCATCGTCACAAGCCGCACACCTGCCCGCGAGATCCCGTCGTACACCGCATCGTTGTCCGGCATGTAGACCGAACCCACGGGGCCGAGAGTCCCGTCTTCTTCCGCAGCATCCAGATTTAGCCGTAGCAGATTTGAGTCTCCGGTGAGGTAGGCGAAAGTTTTCGGATGAGCCAGATCAACTGCCCAGAACTGTCTCTGTGTGTGCCGCAGGTAGTCGTCCGTAGTGCCGAACTGAGGCAATACATGCGGGTGCAACGGCGAGAACCACAAGGACGGTTCGCCATCTGTCACACCTCTCCCCAGCCCAAGCACAACAGTAGCCATTCCGTCCTCTGGCTTCATTCCATGAATCGGATAATAGTTGTATGACTGGGCAACACCGGCAATACCGGGATAGAGCCGATCCCCGTGTCGACGCCCCACAAGTTGCTGGATAATCACAGCCATCTTCTCTTCTTCAATCCGGTTGGGCGTAGCCCGGAA
This sequence comes from Gemmatimonadota bacterium, assembly GCA_029262195.1. GTDB lineage: Bacteria > Gemmatimonadota > Gemmatimonadetes > Gemmatimonadales > GWC2-71-9 > B16T1B5. The sequence continues at coordinate 274,245 of JAJCZX010000027.1, forward strand.
ATAAGCTTTGGCGGCCTTGAAGTAAGTAGACGCGTAAACCAACTTGACCGCGTGACAGAGTTGCTCGAGTCTAAACTCCGGGTCGGCATGGTTGTTGGGAATCATATGGCTTTCATAGACTCCGGCAAACGGCTGGTGTTGGGAATTCTCCAGGAGACTCGAAGACCGAACCGCCAGCGGGTACTCAACCTCGTTCAAAAACACTCTCAGGTCGTCCACCACCGGCTCCGGAAGCCTTGCACTAATGAAAATCCCCGAAATTTCTTCGTCGCTGCAATCTCGCAGGGTCGTCCACAGCAGATCGTTTTCCTCCATAAAAGCGTCGAAGACCCCGGTCGCGAGGACTACGGAGGGAGGCACGAAAAGTTTGACGTCCGGATAGCGTTTCCGGATATCATCCCTATCCAGCAAAACGTTTATGAAAGCGAGACCGCGTCCTTTACCACCCAGCGAGCCATCTCCTATCCTCGCGAAATTAACGGACCTGTCATAGTGCTGTCTCGAAAAATCCGCCACCCTGCCCCGTTGCTGCGTGTCTCGATAATCGTTCAGGCTTTCCAACAGATACTCGCGAAGTTCCTCTGGATCATCGAAATCTGACGCCTTCACCGGCCGGATTCGCAGGGCCAGTTCAAACTCGGTTCTCGCCATGAACCAGTTGGAAAACTGATTGTGTTGGGCGTGATGGACCAGCGATTCCCCCGGAACCTCGCGAAGCAATCGCGTCATGGTAACCAGATCGTTGGCTCGTCCTACTTCCTCGCCGTCTGGCGTTGAGAAAATGAATTCCCCGAAACCCAACTTGGCCTTCATGAATCCGCGAAGGTCGTTGAGCAGGGTAGGTGACTCTTTGTGCAGGAAGTCAGCGCCGAGACCTTTTGCCTCATCAACCAACTCCTCTCCCGACGATTGTAGCAGAATCGGCATTTCGGGACGTTCGCGCTTCACCATCCTGATGAATTCGAGACCCGCGCGGGGATCTGGTTCACCCCCGCGATTGAAGCGGGCATCGGTGATTACGCCGAGCATATATTTTTTGTAGACCGAGTAGAGAAATTCTGCTTCCTCATAGTCCTCGGCCAGAAGGATCTTCGGTCGGGCCCGCATGCGAAGAAGTTTGTCTTCTACATCAATTCCGTCAGCCATCAGGTTTTGCGTCTGGCGGAGTACTGCCGTGTAAATAATTGGCAGATAGGTCGAGTAAAACCGCGTCGAGTTTTCGATCAGAAGCAAACACCTCACTGACCCGTTTTCCGTGTCTGGCCGCGCATTCACCTGGTCTTCGATCAACTTCACGATGGCCAACAGAATTCTGGAATCACCCCGCCACGCGAAGATGCGATCAATATGAGACTCGACCAACTTCTCCTGGAGTATCGTTAGCTCACGCGTGTTGTGTACGAGAACCACAATCGGGACCGACAGATTGAGGTTCTTGACTCGCACCCCGAATTCGGCCACCTCCATGTTGCCGAGATTGGTCATCGTGATGACAAGATCAAAACGACGATCCTTCAGGATCGCTAAGGCTTCTTCGCCGGTGGACACTCTGGTAATGAGGGGGGCGTAGTTGAGGTTGAGCTGAGTGTATTCGGAGAGAAGCAACTCGGTGAGTCGCCCATCCTGCTCTACCGTGAAGGAGTCGTACAAACTTGAGACCAGCAAGATGTCTCGGATTCGAAACGGCATGAGCTGGTCAAAGCCAGAAAACCTGAAAGAATTTTCCAACGCCTGTTGATTGGCCATGCGTAACCTTCGCGCTCCCATCCGGGATTCAAGTCGGCATACTTTTGCGGACATGATAAGATGCGGACTCTGTTGGCCTGATGATACCCCCGGTGAAGGGTGATCATTTGACCACCCTCCAATCGGGTTATCGGTTACCTATCCGAAAAGACCCTGATCCCTTCCAAATCTCCGAAACGGGCGATTAGACCCCAGCCGCCAAAGTTTTCAGCAACTGCGAAGACAAGCTCGTTTCTGCCCTGCTGCAGATGCAGGAATATCGCGTCGTTGTCGATGTTCATGACACCGAGGTAACGTCCCGAACGCGAAAGGTAAGTATTGTCACCTGTGTAGACGACCTGACCGTTTAGGAAAACGCTCCCTACATCGCTAAAACCGAAATTGAGCTTTTTGACCTGTTCTTCTCGGGCGGAGACGACCACCCGCGCAAACACCAGTCTCGGGCCATTTCCGGACGGAGGCGACCGGTACTGCAACACATTCAACCGCCCCAGTGGGTCCACTTCACCCTGAACCCAGTCATCTTCTTCGGCCAGGGCCATCGGAAGTTCTTCCAGAGGTAGCGAAGCTCCGGTGAGCATCGTGGGGGAAAGGGACCAGGTGGAAACGAAACGCGGATCGCGATCGGGATTTGCCACCGATGGGCCCGACATTCGTGTTTCCGGTGAAATTTGGAACTCGGAGAATGCTGCGGGCGTGACACCGGGTGCTGCGGCGAGTCCCCCATCCTCTGGAAAACGGGACACGAGTCGGATCGTTCCTCGCGATTCGCCACGCGGTAGGTGGTGCACCACCAACGAAGGATCGGGCTGGTCTTTGACAAATACCTCTAACCGATCACCTTGAAACACAAGTTTAACATGGTACCACTCATTGACCGGCCAATCGGCCTCGGCATTATACTCCGCATAGATCTGCCACGCGGAGCCACCGGTGATCGGAGTGTACTGCATGCTATCAAACCGACGCGTTTGATGAGGCCTGATATAGAAATATTCGGCTCCTGTCCCATCCGCCGACCTTCTCGCCATGATTCCGAAAAAACCGCGGTTGGCACTGTGGCGGACATCGAACTCGATGGTCCCATCTGAAAAATCGACATCGAGATCAGCTCGACCATCGCGCAACCTCAAGGCCTGACGTCCCATGAACTGTTCAATTCGAGCGTCGCCCGAGACCACCCAATTCACCCCTGAGAAACTCACCTGTTCCTGCGCACTCAATGTGGATGCGGCTACGAAGATTGCGACAACGGCCAAAAATTTCAGGTACATATTCCGACTCCCGAGAAGGATGACATAACTCCAACCATCAGGATGCACTGTTTGATCCGGTCATTTCTTAGGGAGTGGTGAAATGGGAAAGAAGGTGGCGAGCCGAACGATCGAAACCCATCGAGAATGGAATTATCAGGTAATTATTGAGTCTCTGGTCACGACCGGTTCTCGTTGACCACCCTGCTGGCGGCGCTCTTCGCGAAGCCGATCATTACGTTCGCGCATCTGGCGAATGTACCCATCGATCTCCGCTCGATTCTGCATCATCTGAGCCTGACGAAGAACTTCATTCCTCATGCGTTGAAGCTGGGCGTATGACCTGGACTGTTCGATGTTGCCCTGTGGCATAGGGAGAAGAGCCAGAAGCATCGTCGGAATTTTTATTGGACCGAGGTGAACCCATTTTCCGTCGATCCCAAATGTTTGACCATCAATTTCCGTGGTCCACGAGGGTGCGCTGGCGATCGCAAAGGAATCCCGCGCAAGGGTGTCCAGAAACGCGAGAATCTTGTTGGCCACAAGTTGATCAATCCCACCCATCCGGGATATCGCGTCGAGGGCTTCATCCAGATCTCGTACAATGTGGGTTGGTTGAACCCAGAGAATGCCGCTCGCATAGCTGGGGCCCTGAATCCGGCGGTTACCTCGGCCGCCAACAACCGCAGCGACGTCCCCGGCGGAGTCGCCGAGTACAATCTGCTCGCCGCTCCCGCTGTCATCGAGTTCGCTATCGGGAAGTCCCGCATCGGGCACAGGCAGTTGGACGGGTGGAGGCGGCGGGGAGACATTGCCGTTCGGTTCCGCGACCTCTGGAGGGGGTCCCAGGGCGAGGGCCGTGTTTGGATTCTGCAGATCCTCCCACGGAAGATCGACAACAGCAATTGGCGTAAAATCCGGGTCGGCAAGCTGGACGAACCCTATCAGTGGGGCAGGAGCATCTTGTTCAACCACGACTGTCGTCAGAAAGGCCGTCATGATAAAGAAATGGACGGCCATTGAGACCACGAACCAGGCGGATCCCTCCCTGCGAGGTGGCGGGACGCTAAAATCAGGTGCTTGGTTACCCAATTCCGAGCCTCTGGAGCCCCACCGCAATCCGTGCCACCGCTTCTCGCAGGCGTTTTGGTCCGCAGGCGAAAGAAAGCCTGATGAAACCTTCGCCTCCTGCTCCCAACGCGGATCCGGCTAGCACAGCAACCCCCTCATTCTCAAGTAACGATGCGGCCAGATCGGCCGACGTAATTTGTCCGGGCACGGGAACCCAGAGGTACATCCCCCCGCGAGGTTCCGGGGAAACTATCCCCTCTTTGGTGAACGCGTCCAGAAGAGCAGCTCTCCGCTCGGTGAAGGCACCCAATACAGGCGCCACACAATCCTCCGCAGCGTCAATAACAACTGCACCGGCTTTTTGAAGAGCCAAAAACGGTCCCGTATCCATGTAAGTCTTGGTACGCCGCAACGGTTCCAGGAGGTCCCCGCTGCCACAAACCCAACCAAGTCTCCATCCGGTCATCGCGAAACTCTTGGAAAAGGAATGGAACTCGAGTGCCACTTCACGGGCGCCTTCAATTTCAAAGATGCTTGGGGCCACATAACCGTCGTAGGTCAATTCGACGTAAGGATTGTCGTACGCTAGAATAATCCCATAACGCGCACAAATATCGATTGTACGTTTCAAATAGCTACGTTCGGCGATAGCCCCCGTCGGGTTGTTCGGGTAGTTGAGATATACCAGTTTCGTCCTAGAGAGGCGCTGCTCTCCAAGCGTTTCTAGTTCAACCAGGAATTCTTCGTCGGCTCGCAGGCGATAAAGTTCGATATCGGCACCTGCGAACGTCGCGCCACCGACATATGCGGGGTAGCCGGGATCGGGAACCACACAAGCATCGCCCGGATCCAGAAGGCTGAGAGCAAGGTGAGCGAGACCTTCTTTCGAACCGATTAGCGGCAATACTTCATCCGCGGAATCGATAACCACATCGAAGCGCCGTTTCATATAACCCGCCACCGATTCTCGAAAAGCGGGCAAACCCTGTTGGAAACTGTAACGGCTCATAGCCGGGTCAAGCAGGGCGTTCTTCAGCGCATCCACGGCGATTCGAGGTGGAGCAAAGTCAGCGTCGCCCACGCCGAGGTCGATTACGTCGATGCCTTCGGCAAGAAGACGACTCTTGATTGCAGCCATTTCGGCGACCGCGTACTTCGGCAGTTGACCGACCTTCTTACTTGCCATCGTTAGCGGCACCCCGTTCGTCGAAGAAATCGCGAGCACGTTCGCGTAATTCGGGCCAGGGCATTATCGCCCGTTCGGCTGGCGGCAACGACTCAAGCATCGATTTGCCGTAACGCTTTGTAACTATTCGTTCGTCCATTAAGACCACCACGCCGTAATCACTTTTGGCTCGAATCAACCGTCCAAACCCCTGCTTCAATTTGAGCGAAGCCTGGGGCACCTGGTAAGACATGAAACCGTCGCCACCTTCTTCTCGCAGCAAGTCCAACCTGGCAGCCGTCAACGGTTCGGTTGGCACCTTGAAGGGAAGTTTGGCAATCACCAGCGACCTCAAAGCTGCACCTGGCACATCAACTCCCTCCCAAAAGCTGTCGGTCCCAAGCAGGATCGCCGAACCCGATTCCCTGAACTTCCACAATAATTTGTCGCGTTGTCCTTCGCCCTGGACAAACAGCGGCCACCTTGAACCGATTGACTCCCGGAGCGCCGAGGCAGTTCGACGCAACATCGCGTAGCTGGTAAACAGGGCAAAAACTCCGCCATTTCCAATTTCAGCTAATTCTGCGATTACGTCTACCATCGCACGGTCATGTCGCAATTCGTCCTGGCGTGGGTTAGACATCCCTGTCGGTATCCCCAGCAAACATTGCGTCGGATAGTCGAACGGGGATTCTAAAATTTCCTCGTATCGTAATTTGTCCGGTATTCTATCGAGGCCCACCCGGCCCTTCAGAAAATCGAAACTCCCTCCGGTGGCCAGGGTGGCACTCGTCAGGACAACTGTGTCAACGTTGTCAAACACTGTGTCTTTCAAAACACCAGCCACATCAAGCGGCACAGAGGTGAGGCTTACCGGAAACGGGAGCCCCCCTAGCGGTCGACTTCCACTTCGTTCTACCCACTTCACAGTGTGGGACGATGATTTAGGGCGCAACGTAAGGAGCAGCCCATCCATTACCGCCGCCAATCTGCGCACAACGCCCCGCACCTCGGCGAGTAGCTGGCCCCGGCTGTCGAAATCTTCCTCCAACTCCATGCGATCTCCCACGACTTCAACACCTTCTCTAATAGACGCAAGAGTCTGCACAAAGTTATCAAGCGCGTTTTCAAGCCCCGCACCCCAGATTGGATCTCGGACAAAGTCATCCGTCAGCCTGACCTGGGATTCAGTACCCGACACCAGTTCGCAAACATGCCCGAAGACTCTATCCGCCCTCAGTCGGGCTTCGGCAAGCGCGGGGAGTACCGTTTCTCGCAACAGATCCAAAGACGCCTGCGCCATCGGATCCGATTGCTGGACGAGATCAGCCATCAACGCGGGAACAAGGCCCTTACCGTTTCGCTCCAGTCGGGAAAACAGACGATACACCCCAATTGCCGTCACCCGGGCTCCCATATGTTGACCGGCTGTGTCCTCCAGGTGGTGTGCTTCGTCTACAATGAGCCGGTTGTAGGGTGGAAGAACCGCAGCCTCCTGCCAGTTGTCCTGAACACCCCTGACTGCGAGATCTGCCGACAGAAGATGGTGATTCACGACGACTACATCAGCGTCGGCCGCATGCCGCCTCGCCGAAAAAACAAAGCAATTATCAAAGTGCGGACATTTTAACCGAGTGCAAAGGTCAGCCTCCGCGCTCACCTCGTCCCATACTTCTCGAGACGGCTGCGAAGGAAGATCCGACAATGATCCGTCCCGGGACTTCGTTGCCCACGTCGACAGAGCTCTTAGCTCGTCGTGCTTTTCTGGTTCGAGTAGGGATGCCTGACCGCTGGCCGCCGTCTCCAACCGTACCAGGCAAATATAGTTCCTCCACCCCTTCAGCATCGCAAAGGTTGGTTTACCGGCTGGTCCATCCAGCACATCGGCCAGGAACGGAAGGTCCTTCCCCACCAGTTGCTCCTGGAGGTTGATGGTATTGGTGGAGACCACCGTACGTTCCTTATTGGTCCGCGACCATTCAATGGCTGGCACAAGGTAGGCGAACGATTTGCCAACCCCGGTCCCGGCTTCAAGCAGGGCGATGCCGCCGTCGTTATAGACGTCAGCTATGTAGGAGGCCATATCCCGCTGGCTCGCCCGATCCTCGAAACTTCCGTGCCCGGAAGCGATCGGTCCTCCCAGGCCCAGAATGTCTGACACTGCCACCGGGTCGAGTGGTCGGATCTTTTTTTGCTGGGGGACCTCAACGACGATATAGAGTTGGGTAGCGTCGTTGTTGATTATCCCAAAACCGACCCCTCCGTCGTGCAGTCTGGCCGCGACGTTCAGGTCGGCGTGAGAAGGCTCGAGCACACCACTGGGATGGTTGTGGAGTAACATTTCTCCGCGCCGGGCAATGCCGGGCAATGCCAGGACGCAGTCTACTGTCCCCCGTGAAACTGCCTTCGCCGAAGAAAAGCGACCATCCGGATCCAGAACTGCTACGAAAGAGACCTCACGCCCTTGGGCAGCGGTAATTTCTCTTTCCAAATATGCCGCCACATCGGACGGGATTCGATCCAAGGTTTTTCTTTCGTTTAATCTTTTAGCGCTTCCATCGGGGAAAGTTTGCAGGCCCGCCTTGCAGGAAGATAGCAAGCAGCCCCACCAACCAGACTCAATGCAAAACTAACGACGAGAAACGTCACGGGATCCCTTCCATCCACGCCAAACAGCAACGTGCCCAGGTACGGTGCGGTCAAAAACGCCAGGACCACTCCACTCACCAGGCCCAGCGCGACCAATTTCATGCCCTGAGACAACACGAGGTTTATGACCCGCGTGCGGGTGGCACCCAGGGCGACTCGCATACCGATTTCTTTCGTTGTGATGCTGACGCGATGTGACAAAACACCGTAAACGCCAATCACAGCCTGAGCGAAAGCAATGAAAGCGAACAGTTGAAATAGACGTAGCACCAATGCCCTTCGGGCCAACGTCTTGCCAAAGCGTTCCGACAGAGTGCTAACGGAATACACGGGCACGTCAGGATCCAGATCCTTTACAGTATTTCGAACGAGCGAGGTAACGTGCTCAACGCTGGCCGAAGATTCCACCACCCCGTACAGCGTATTGACGGCGAAGCCGCTATACGGGAAGTACATCGTCATTCGTGAAAACGACTCCAATTCATAGTGTCGGACAGGTTCCACCACGCCCACGATCGTCGAGTAAGAATTCGGATTGAATCCTACTCGATGGCCGATGGCATCTCCGTCGGGCCAGAACCTGTCCGCCAGGGTTCTGTCGACGATTACCACCCGTTCGTTTGTTCCGTCCCCATCCTGGAACATGCGCCCATATGCGAGGTCTATTTCCATCACGTCGAAGTAGTCCCTGGTAACAACCCGAAAATCTGATACCATGTTGTCATCGGTGTCGGAGACCCCCTCCACATCCAGATCACCCCACGACATTCCAGGACTCAGCGGCAACAGACTCACCCCACCAGCGCCGTTGACAGACGGGTCCGCTCCAAGCCGTTCCCACAGCGGCGTAAAGAACTCCCGCCGCGCCTGTTGGGTACCGAACGATGGCCCGGCGAGTGAAACCCTGAACGTAAAACGCGAATCAACTTCGAACCCCGTGTCCACGTCGCTCACCGCGCCGTAGGAACGTACCAACAGCCCTGCGCCTACCAGCAAGGCAAGGCTCAAAGCGACCTCCGCAGCCACCAGCCCGTTGGGCAGCGACCATGTAGTGCGCAGGGATGCGCCAGTAGCCACTCCCGACCGCCCTCTTAGCGACGTATCAAGATTAAAGCTGGAAGCCTTTAACGCCGGGAAGAACCCGAAGATCAAGCAAGCCGCGACAGATACAGACAGGGCAAACGCCAGGACCCACAGGTCAACCGCGATGTTGTTCAGCCTAGGCAACTGCTCCGAACTCAACCCCTTGAGGGCAGCTACACCCCAGGTGGCAAGGACCACTCCAAGAGCACCACCCGCGAAAGCGAGTACCAGGTTTTCTAGCAACAGCTGCCGGACGAGCATCCCGCGCCCGGCTCCCAGAGCGGATCGCACTGCTAAATCTCTCTGCCTGGAAGCTGCTCTCGACAGCAATAAATTCGCGGCGTTAGCGCACGAGATCAAAAGAAGCAGCGACGTTGAAACGAGGAGAATAGTGAGAATTTCGTCGGTATCGCCGACCACGTCTTCAAGCAGCGGGAAGACGAGCACCCGGTAGGCGGGGTCGTTGACGAGATTACCCTGATCAAACTGTGCCGCTGCAATATCGACCTGCGCGCGAACTTCTCCAATGCCGACCCCCGGTCGAAGAATACCGAGCACATTGTAATCCTCTCCGCGGAACGCTTTGAAGTTAGGGGTCTGGGGGAGGTTTCTGAAAATCTGGTAGTCGCCGAGTGTCGCAAACGAGGGCAGCACCTCTCCGTCAATCACGGCGTCCTCATTGAGAACGCCAATCACTTCAACCGGCCCCCCGTCCAACGTCACGGTCTTCCCTACAACCTCGGGATCGGAATCGAACCGGCGTTTCCAGAGTCTGTGGCTGAGAACTGCAACTGCGGCCGCTCCCCCGTCGTCGTCAGCGCTTGAGAACAAACGCCCAACGTGGGGTCGAGCACCCAAAAGGTCGAAAAGGTTCGCAGAGTTCGAAAGAAGACCAAGGCGTTCCGGCCCTTCCGGACCGGTGACTGTAACTTCAGTGGCCGCAGCTATGGCGAGGGTTTCGAAAGCCGAAGTCTGTTCGAGAATCTCGTAATATTGGACAGGGGAAAACCAATCACGTTCGACGGCACTGCCGGGTGCCGATTGCCACAACACAACCATCCGTTCGGAATCGGGAAACGGGAGTGGGTCCAACACCACCCCTTTGATCACGCTGAAAATGCCGGTGGTCGCCCCGATCCCCAATCCCAGAACAACCACCATGGTGAGACTGAAACCAGGATTCATCGGGATAGCGCGAAGGGCGTATCTCAGATCTCTAGAAATCATTTTCTTTCCACCTTTGGAGGAGCGACAAGCAACCGATAGGTCAGGTTTTCAATTCTCTTTTTTTAGCAGCCGGAAACAACACGTTATTGAGAATCAGCCGATAGCCCGGAGAATTTGTGTGAAGGGAAAGGTCGGTGGGAGGGTCACCAACTTGATGCTGTGAGTCTTCCGGATCATGCCCACCAAAAAACGTCCAGGTACCCTCGCCGTATTCTCCGTGGATGTACTTAACCCAGGGTGTCCCTTCTTCGTAGGCCAGGACAGTGACATCGGGTTTCAAACGTTCTCGGTTGAACGAAGTTGTGAGGCCGTAAAAATCCGGAATGATTTCCCGGTGGTTCTGCACGAGCATGGTAGGAACGGGATCAATCTTAGCACTGAAGTTGAAAATTTTGAAGTTGGCCAGGGACTGCCGCACTGGCGGGTTGTTCACCTGGTGGCCATCGATATCGGAAAAACTGGGAATCGCTGACGAGTATTCCAGCCGTACATTGTCGAACGCCATGGAACGGCTCCAGTCAACTTTCTCGCTGGCGTTGGGATCCATCGGATCACCGTCGCTGTATTGCGCCGCGATATCAACGTCTTCTGCGGCCAGAGCGAGATCCAGGGTTTCAGTTGCCGCACACATGGCAAAGAGGAATCCCTTCTGACCCACAAATTCTTTTATCCGAAGCGCAACGGCTTTCTTGAGAGCAGGTACGCTTTCGAAACCTCTCGACCTCATCATCGCCGTGTTCATTTGTACCATTTCACTCAACCAGGGACTACCTGCATAGGTGAGATAAAATTTTGAGTACTGACCCGTGAAGTCTTCGTGGTGCAGGTGCAGCCACTCGTAGTCGGAAAGTCCCCCGTCAAGTACCTCAGCATCCCAGATTTGGTCGTATTCGATTCCTGCATATTCCAACGCCATCGTAACTGCGTCATCCCAGGGAGCCGCGTTGGGCGGGGCGTACACAGCCACAGTAGGAGCTTTTTCCAGTGGTACAGCGTCCATATTGTTTGCCTGAATCTGGCCGCGTAACTCCAACACCTGATTGTCGGAGATGCGCTCAACCGAAACACCGGAAAGCATCGCATCACGTTCGAGCGTAGAATCAAACGGCGCCAGAAAACTTCCGCCACGATAGTTGAGGAGCCACTCGGCTGCTTGCTCTCTTTGCAGATTCCGGAAACAGACCCCGTAGGCCCGAAGATGATCGGTCTGAACATTGTCCATTGGAATCAAGATCCAATTGTTCTGCTCCGAACCAAGGAGGACGCCCGGCGCCACGGCAGCAGCCCCGACGCTTGACCCCAGCGCACTGATGAATTCTCGTCTTTTCATGATTGAGGAATAGCCCGCCTGATTTGATCCAGAAGTCTTCTGGCCCGGGGCACCACGGCGCTGTTGGGGTGTCTTATAATCACGTCTTCCAATCGCTCGATTCCTTCATCCTGCCTTCCACTATCCAGCATCGCACGGGCCAGGGTGAAACTTGAAAGCGGAGCGGTCGGCCCCTCCGGAGCGATATCAACAGAAAGTCGCAGGAGGCGTTCGCTGTTTTCAAAGTCACCGGATTCATAGGCTAGCCGCCCGGCGAACGAAAGTACTTCAGCCCGTCCACCATCCAGGCGCAGACGGGAAGCGGTACTTTGTAACTCTCCCACCGCCGTGGTAGTGTCACCTGAATGTAGCGCCATCATAGCGCTACCAATTTCTGGCACTGTGTCTGTACCCACGACCTGCAGCAATGCAAGCATCTCTGTCCGGCGTGTTGATTCCTGGCGCGTACCGACAAGAGGACCGGCGGCCCGAAACATGGTGATTGCATCTTTTACATTACCTCTGAATAGAGCAATCCAGCCTTTGGTGTCCATCGCTGAGATGGATGAGTCCGAGGCGATTATTGCGTCAGCTCTATCCAACGAATCCTGTTCTGCCCAGGCCCATGCCATGGCGACGCGCAGATTCGAAACATCTCCGAGCAAAAGGCGGTCTGACCATTGCGCGAACCGATCCTCAGCCTCGTCCACTCTTCCCGAAGCCGCCATCACACCGATCAAACTTGCCATCGCCCCGGCCTGTGATGGCGTCACAACCGTGGAATCGACAGTGATCTGGCTCAACAGACGTTCAGCGACGTCGCGGTCACCGGCCTCGGCAAAAGCTCTCGCCGCCTCGAGTCGCGCGTTTTCCGAGAAGCTGCCCGTCGTTAGGTCTGCAATGCGTTCGAGAGCAAATCCGCGTGATTTGGCACTTTTAGGACCACGTAAGCGGCGGACTCGCTCCACGAAACCTCGCAAAATTCCCAGCGCTACGGCGGGGTCTTCAGGCAACACCCGGTCGAGCATCACCCAACCATCCAGAGGACGATTCCAGACTGCAAGAAGATTGGCCGCAACAAGTTGCGCCGGGTCTTCGGGCGCTCCGGAGGCCAGGGCCCTGATTACCGCATCTCGATTGGTCGGGTTAGTTCGCGCGAGGGACAACGCTGCAGTTGGTGCCTGCCCGGGATCGGCCCTGGTGGCATCAGCCCAGTACTCAGCCGCCCGGATCCATTCACCGGTCACTACCCAGAGCTGAGCGAGTTCTCGGGAAAGGGATGAATTGCCGACTCGTTCCGTGCCGAGGGTGAGGATTCGTTGAGCCTCAATAAGGTCGCCTCGTTGGGAGACGGCAAAAGCCCATTCCCGATAAGGGTCAGGACTCTCCGGCTCACGGGCAATCCAGCGTTCGGCGGCTGCATTCAAACTGTCCGGGGAATCCGCTGCTGCCCACGAGCGCAATTCTATCGTTCTAATGAATCGGTTTTCCGGGGCCAGTTCGAGGGCGTGTTTTACGAAGAATAGAACCGAGTCCTGCTGGTTGATCGGCTCCGACACCCTTTCCAGGCCAAGCAGGGCGGGGAGGCTCGTGGGTTCGGAACGCAGGGTCTGCCGATACAGGCGGGCTGCTTCAAGGAACCGCCCATTCCGTTCCAGTTCAAACGCCTCGACCAATCGCGATTGCGCAGGCAAAGTATCAGCGTGCGTCAGCGCAACGCCAACGAGTACGAACCTAATTAGACGTTTCATTTATCCTGCGGAAATAGTCCAGCACTAACCGGCGATCCTCCGGCGACAACTCGGATAACGACTCCCAGGACGGATACTCAAAACGTGGCCCGGCCGTGGGCGCCATTTCATCTGGAACACGGATCAATCCGTCGGCCGCCTGTTCGCTCCGGCGTTCCAACCGATCATCTGGACGATCACTTCTGAGAGTTCTTCCGGCATCGAGCATGCGGCGGAACAGTTGCTCTTGTCGCTGGATCGTGTTGCGGTCCAACTGTGCCGCCTCCAGTCTTCGCGAAACGGCCCGCGCCTCGTCGGCAAGCTCACCGAGCCCGCTCAATTCGGATTCGGTTTCGAGCCTTTCCAACTCCTCGGCAAGTTGCATCTGTTGCATCGCCATCTGGCGCAGTTGTTGGATCAATTGATCCCCACCCATCGACATCATCGGAAGCATCTGGTTGGCTTCGCCCGTGAGGCCCTGTTGTTGCTGCGCCATCTGCTGCATGCGTTCTAACGCCTCTTCCACCCCAGATCCCGATTCGGAGCCTTCCACATCTGAACGTCCCCGAACCAAACCATGGGCAACCTGGTTGAGCCCGTCGACCGCAGCGCCGGCGGCGTCAGCGGCCTCCCGTGCGTTGGGCGAAGCCTGGCTCAGGTTCTGAAGGGCCTCAGTCATTTTCACCATGGAGAACCCGAGAGAGGTGCTCAACTGGGGAGATACCAGCGCGTTCTGACTCGAAGCCTCCCGCAATTCTTCAATAACCCGGTCGACGCCGTCACGCACCGCAGCTTGCTCGCCCCTGAGGCTAGGGTCGACATCGCCCGACTCGTACCGTTCGGCTAACTCACTCTGGGTTCTGGCCAGGTCAGCGATCTCCGAAAGGGCACGGTCCATGGCATCAAGGACTTCTTGCCTCCACTGGTCGCGCATCTGATCGCGCTGGTCGCGTATTTCCTGCGGCAGATCCTCCAGGCTCTCCCCGGCTGACTCCCCACTCTGCTGGGCCCCTTCCATATTCCCGCTGGCTGCCATTTCAGCGGCATCTCTCATTTCGCCTGCCGCCTGTTGCGCGTCCTCCGAATTTTCCTGCATACCTTCTGCGCCGTTCATTTCTTCCATTCGTTCGGCGAGTTCTGCAAGGCGCTGAGCAAGACTATCGGTTGCAGCGGCCAGACTCTCCTCACTGGCTGCCAGAGTGGAGTCTCCGCTGGCTGCGGCCTCGTTCCATTCCTCCTGTTGCTGCGCCAGTTCTTCCGCCTCCTCGGCTAAAGACGACATCTCACCTTCGAGGGCAGCCCTTTCGAAGAGATCCCGAGCCCGCTCAAGTTGCTCTTCCATCTCCTCCTGAGATTGCTGCAAATCCTGCAGGGCTTCCTGAGTGTCACGCGAGTCGAGTCGATCAAGCGCCTGCCGCAAAGCCTCGAGTTTATCCCGTAACTCGGATGTCAACGCGTTTTCCATTAACTCGCGGAGCTCGCCCATTTTTTCGAAAAATTCTGGGTCAGACACTCCAGCTTCGCGGGCCAATTCCGTCAGTTCAGCAATCTGGTCATCGAGTTTCTGAGCCTCCTCCAACAACTGCTGCTGTTGTTCTTCTAACTGCTGAGCCCTCTCGGCAGAGTTGAAGTCCAATTGTTCGTCGTCGCCTTCGGCCCGGCTTCTCTCTGAGGCCAGTTCTTCGGCAACCCGATTTAGTTCAGCCTGGAGACGTGCCAGGGAATCGGCCATAGAAGAAACCGCTTCAGACCGATCGCGGACCTCCGCGCGCATCTCACTTCTGGACGGGAACCGGAGAAAAAACTCGCGACTTTCACTGATCTGCCCGCCCCCGGGGAAGTTGTCCCACACCCGTACTTTGTAGAACGCCGTATCACCAGGTGCGAAACCACGATTATTGAGGTCGAGAACCCACTGCAGGATTGTGCGATCCGTGCCACCAACTGGAAGCGGTATCGGTTTTACCTCTGGAGGATCGGCCAACCCAATCCGGCTGGCCCGCCGACTTACGACATCCGCCCGCGTCACCAGGTGATCGTCTCGGACATCAATTACGAGCGGTTGGAGGAGACTCAACGGAGGAACTGTGTCGACGCCGGGCACAGCAATGGTTACGACCGGGATAGAGTCTCTGAGGGCCTCAACGTAAAAATCGGATTGCGATGCATCGACCGGCGTGCCATCGCGCGTCGTCGCCGCCAGTGCCCACGTCCCACTGGATCGGACCGTGAACCGGCCTCTGAACCCTGTGCCATCTACCTGTGCGGGAACGAGCGTATCACCGCCAACCCACGCTGCATCAGCAAGTTCAAGCGTGACCCGTCCATTGCTCACAACCTCGGTGCCGATAGGCAGAACTACTGAATCTCCCGGGACCAGAGGGTGATCGGTCATGTTCAGGTATCGCGGATAGCGAGCGACAAGCGTCAGATCGGTCAACAATGACGGTAGAGCGACAACAACGTGGAGCGTGTCCGAATCGCGTGAACCTGAACTTGCCCGGACGAAGACATCACTGTCGAGAGGACCCAACCAGACCGATGCTGCGCCGACCGAATCGAGCTCCACTGTCGTAGAACTCCATTGTTCGCCCGGCGATCTCTGCCAGAGTTCTACTGAAAAGCGCCCTCGTGCCTCAACCTGGAGGCCAACCGAATCCCCGTACTGAACAGCTAGCCGGTCGGCGGAAATGGCAACCGGACCAAAGGCTTCTGTTACGAGGCCAAGCGGATCCCAGAAACGAGCCGCTGCTCCTTTGGTAGGGCCGGAAGCAACCAGCAACACCACACCTGCCGCCGCAGCCATCGCACTTCGCGATACGTCTACGCGTACGGCGCGTTTGACGCCGCTGAGAGCAGGAATTCCATTCTGATCAAGCCAGGTCCGAGCATTGTTATCTGCCAGGGCACCCAGCCCGCGGCTCGCGGATTCAGGAAGATCTTCGATCAAACCACTCAGGTGCCCTCGTCGCGAACCGGACGTGCCCTCAACCTGCATGGCCAGGTAAGACTGTTCGGTGAGTTTCCGCGAGGCACGGAGTTTCAGCCCACCCCAAATCAGTCCGCTCACCGCAGCCAACCATCCGAGGAAGACAAGCGGGGGAGTAACGCGATAAACACCGGCCCGACCCAACAAAACCCCCAGCGTGAGCCCAAACAAGGCGGCGCCAATCCCGAACAGCACCGCGCTCCCCACCTGGAGTCTCCGAAGTTCAGCCCTCCGTTGTGAGAACCAGACGCTCGTCTTGGTCAAGGCGCGGCTGTCACGGCGTAGGTGAAGAGATTGACCCCCATCTTTAGCGCTGCTTCGCGGACTTCGTCGGTGTCGTCGTGAACGTCGGAGTCTTCCCAACCATCGCCCAGATCCGATTGGTAGGAGTAATAGACGGCGAGGCGTTCATCAATGAAAATCCCGAATCCCTGGGCGGGGAGCCCGTCGTGTTCATGCACCTTGGGTATCCCCTCAGGAAATTGATACACGATGTTATAAACCGGATGATCCAGAGGCACTTCTACCAGAGGACGACTCGGAAAAATTCGGGCTATCTCCCGCCGAAACGATTCGTCCAACCCGTAGTTGTCATCAACGTGTAAGAAGCCGCCGCGCTCAAGAAAAGACCTGAGGGTCCGCAACTCAGGTTCACTGAAATTCACGTTGCCGTGTCCAGTCATGTGGAGATAGGGTACATCCCAAAGTTCGGGCCCATCCAATTCGACAACACTTTCCCTGAGGTTGACTCTGAGAGTGGTCCGCTCCCCGATGGCTTCCAACAGGTTGGGAATACTGGAAGGGTTGGCGTACCAATCCCCTCCCCCATCATAGTGGAGCCTACCAATGGCGAGCCGGTCGGAGTCGGCCGTGCTAACGGCGGTAAGTGTAACTGCCGTAAGTAGTAACGCTGCCTTCATAGATTGGTCACAATACGGTAAACCTCATTTCGGGCGATCCCGGTTTCCTTGACAAGAAGAACCACCACGTCCTTCCTGGTAGCTCCCGCCGAAAGTAGCTCCTCAGCTCTTTCCTCAATTTCCGCTTGATCAAATGCTTTGGACGGCCCCTGCCCGCCTTCCACAACCACTGTAATTTCCCCTCTGGGCGGATCTTCGCGGTAATAAACCTCCAGTTCCCGAGGGGTCCCGACACGGTAATCTTCATAAAGTTTGGTAATTTCTCGAGCGACAAAGGCCTGCCTGCCCTCGACGAGGACTGCCTGCAAATCCGACAGAGTTGGGACCAACCGGTTGGCTGCTTCGAAAAAGACCGCTGTCCACTTCAAATCGGCAACCGCATCTAGGATTTCTTTGCGTGCCTTTCCCTTCCGGGGAAGAAAGCCCAAAAAGACGTACCTGTCGGCTGAGAAGCCACTTGCAGAGAGGGCTGCCGCCACGGCCGAGGGTCCGGGGATAGGAACAACCGGCACTCCCTCCCCTCTGGCTATTTTGACCAACACGGCGCCCGGATCGCTCACGGCTGGCGTCCCGGCATCGGTTACAAGGGCAACATCGTTCCCCCCTTTTAGTCTCTCGACTATTTTTTCCGCCTTCGCGCCGGAAGAGTGGGTGTGAAAACTCTCCAGCCGGACCGCCGAACCGATCGTCTTGAGAAGAGTCCCCGAACGTCTGGTATCCTCTGCCACTACCAGGTCCACATTTGTGAGCACGGTAATACATCGGGCTGACATGTCTTCCAGGTTCCCGATCGGAGTTGCGACTACAAACAAAGTTCCAAAATGTGGATTTTCGTGCACAAGACCGAACCTTGCTCGAATTCACGGAAACGAAGCCCGAACGAAAAAGTGGCGCGGAGCAATAGCCCCACACCACTCAATATACCAAAGCCCGACCGATTTAAAGCTGCTTGTCGATCGCTGCTACCAGAAACTCTTTCGGCACGGCTCCAACAACAGTATCGACATGCTCCCCACCTTTAAAGATCAAGATGCTCGGAATCGAACGTACGTTGAATTTCATTGCAGTCTGCTGGTTCGAATCTACGTCAAGTTTTGCCACCTTGACCCGACCATCGTACTCAGAGGCAATCTGCTCAACGATGGGAGCTATAATCTGGCAAGGACCACACCATGTGGCCCAGAAATCGACAATTGCCACTCCATCATGTTGTTCAATTTCGGCGGCGAAAATGTCATCCGAAACCGCTAAAGGACTCGTCACTCCCATGATAATCTCCTAAATGTTAACTTGCCGCCGCAATCTAATTGATTCGACGAACGTTTTCACTTCTAATTTTCAAAGGAGGACCGATGGCACCCTCGAACTCGCAAATCGCGCATATCGGACTTGCTGTCGAAGACCTCGAAACCGCCCTTTCTTTTTTCAAAGATGTCCTCGGTCATGAACCAACCGGGGTCGAATCAGCCGATGGTGCAGAAATAGCTTCGCTGCGCTTCGGAGACGTGGACATCGAACTGCTGAAACCACAAAAACCCGACAGCCCAATCGGCAAGTTCATCGCAAAAAGGGGACCTGGCATCCACCATATCTGCCTTCGCGTCCCCGACCTCGACGCCGCAATAACCGACTGCCAATCGAAGGGTTATCAGATGATTGACGCCGAGCCACGTACCGGAGCCGGGGGACACCGGATCGCGTTTCTCCACCCCAAATCCACCTTCGGCATCCTGCTCGAACTGACCGACTGACCGTTAAACATCACCCTCGAACCGACGGTTCCCGGTCACCGACCGTCACACCGCCGACTCGGGGAAACGGCAGCCTCAAGATCCATTGACTTGACGAGCCAGCCTCCTCCTGATCGGACGACGGTAAACGGCACATCGCTTTCGCAGGATCCGCGGGACATTCTGACGGTAACCTGTCGTACATCTGCGGTGCTAACCAGCGCATCGGTCCCATCGGTAAGCTCATACCGGTCATGGGCGAGGTAGGCCATAATCACCGACAACCTCTGGACAAGTTCATCCTGGTTCATTCTGTCGGCCGCCAGACCGTCCTCCGTGCCCCAGAGACCGGCCATGTTTGTAACGTTTTCGTCACCGACTGCGTTCATGAACCCGCGCACAGCAGACACGTGATCCAGGGGAGCAAGTGAAGCGACATTTCCGCCGCCACCGCCACAGGCAGCGACCGAGAAACATGCAGCAGCGACAATTGATGTAATTTTCATACCTTGCACCTTAACTCTAATCCGCCGAAGCTTAAGTTAAGACGAACCATACGTAAGCCCTTACCCGGGAGCAAGTTGCTAAATGCGGTTTTATGTGAACGTCGACCACGTTGCGACCGTTCGAGAGGCTCGAAAAACAGATGAACCTGACCCCTGCACCGCAGCTCTGGAATGCGAAGCAGGGGGCGCCGACGGAATTACCATTCACCTCCGCGAAGATCGGAGGCATATCCAGGACGAAGACGTCACCAGAATCGCCACAACTATATCGACGCCCCTGAACTTAGAGTTGGCTACCTCTCCTGAGATAATTGAGCTTTGCGCCCATTTGAAGCCACTCCAGGCCACCCTGGTACCGGAAAAGAGAGAGGAGGTCACCACCGAAGGCGGGATCGACCTTTTGAATTCCGATATTTCCCGATTGGAAGGGGCAATTGCGACATTAACCGGTGCAGGCATCAGAGTGAGTCTTTTCATTGACCCGGACGAAGCTACGATTCGCCGTGCGGCTGAACTCGGTGTGCCGGCTATCGAACTCCACACGGGCGATTATGCCAACAATTGGACAGATACGACGACTTTCACCCGCCTGCAGCACGGGGCCAATATTGCTGCGGAAATCGGACTGGCTGTTCATGCCGGGCACGGTTTGACTTATCGCAACGTTGCTCCGGTTGCCGGAATCTCTCTAATTGAAGAGTTGAACATTGGTCACAGCGTTGTTAGCAGGGCAATTTTCGTAGGTATGAAACGGGCTGTGGATGAGATGAAGGCTTTAATTGATCGCGCACGTTGACCAATACACTGATTCGCCTATAGCTTAGGCCTATCCTCAAGCGGATTCGATATGGATCAAAAAATCGGGATGTCGGACTTTTTTGGGATGGAAGCGTCCGAATACCTTGAAAAACTCGACGCTCTGATATCAGGAAACACCAGGCCTGAGCCGGTGGAATTCGTCCGTCTGGCCCGAGCGTTGCGTGGATCCGCTATGATGGCCAGTCAACAGACGATAGCTTCAGCCGGGAGCGCGCTGGAGACATTTGCCCGGGCCCTCCACGAGGCTCGGATAGATTGGGACGAAGCCAACCGGCAACTCGCCATTCGAACTGTCGACGATCTGAAGAAGCTGATTCGCCGACTTTCGGACTGGACAAACGAAGATGAAGAAAAAGTACAATCCCTCGCCTGGGAACTGACGTCAGTAGCTGGAGGGCCTCAACCAGCACAGTCAACCCAAACTGATTCGGGGCTCGACACGGGAACCAGAGCTTTTATCGGCCGCGAGGGTGCAGCGGTCGCATCCGCTTTGCACCGCGCCTCCCAGACCGCCGGATCTGGATTCACCACTCCGGAAGTAGTCGAAACCATACTTGACACCATCCAACCCCTCCGTGGTATCGCCAGCCTTGGGGATGTCCCACCTCTCCCCGACCTGCTGGACGGAGTCGATAGAATTTCGACTGAATGCAAAAAACACCCAGACCGTGAAACGCCACATCTGAAAGAAATTTTCTCCAGTGGGGCAGACGCGATAGCCAGAGTTGCCAGGGAAGTAGCGGCAACCGGCAAGCCGGATCCAGACTCATCGGAAGCGGCGGAATTCGCTCGTCTCATGAGAGGTGCCTTCGACGGGGAGCGAAACGTGGTATCAATCGAAGAGTTCTATTTTGACGACGACGGTCCACACATAATCTCGCGCGGGACGCCTCCAAGCGGAATTGAGTTGGATGGTGTGGAGTTGGTAGCCCACGGCGAACATCTCAAGCTCGCCGCCGACGAACTTGAAAAAGCGACATCAAGCGCACAACGCAACCTCCGGCTCCAGGCACTCGAAACACGACTGGTAACTCTTGCTGCCACCGCTGGCAGCGACCTGGCAGGCGCCGTTTCTCAGGTGGCAGATCGTTTTCGAACAGCTATTGCCGACATGACCGAAGACTCTAAAACCGGATGGCTCTCGTCCCACCTCCGCTCTGCGGCGACCGCCCTGGCGGACGCTGTTTCTGAAACTGAATCGAATGTGGTTGAACGGCTCCATGCCGTCAGCGAAGCGATGGCAGCGGGGGAGGGAATTGAGCAAGAGGCCGAGACGCCAGGCAATCAAGAACCGGAGTCAGCGAAGGTTAAACCAACAACCCCTGACATTTCCGCAACTTCGGACCAATCGTCGGAGGAAGCGTCGCTGGAGATCCAGCCGCCAGTAATCGACATCTACGCCGAGCCTGCCGCTGAACCCAGGGCAGTCGTAGAGGAAAATGCGGCACCGACAATTCCGGTGGACGGCAACGATCTTGCCGCTTCTTATACGACATACGAAGCCATACGGGAGCAACTCGGGCCCGGTACTGCTTCGATCGAGCAGCTTCTCTCCGGCCCGCCGGTTTTCGAAGCTGGCGAGCCTGCCTCGGCTCCGGAGGCAACCGAGTCCGTCGTAGAGGAGGCCGACGAAGAACCGGCTTTTGAACCCGCGATAGCTGCCGTTCCGGTTGAAGTTGCTGGCGGTGCCGAGGCCGATGACCAAATCGTTCCGATCGAAGAACTCCTCGTGCCCGTTACCGACTTTTGTTACAGCGGGCGGAGCGCACTTGAGCACGCACTGAGCCTGAGGTCCGATTTGCAGACGGCGCTTTCAGCCGACGATGGTGGCCAGCGTGCGTCGGAACTGGTCGAAGAAGTACTCGATCTGATAGAACTTGGGATCAACGACACGGCCTGAATCGCGCCGGTTCGGCCTCACGGGGCTAATCGGCGTGTTGGTTTCGATACTAGGTGTCTGGTACGCCCTGCACGATGTGTCTTTTTCCGAACTGGCTGACGTTGCGGGGCAGATCGAATTACTCCCCTTTGCCGCCGCCATCGTGGTGGTCACGCTGACATTCCCTCTGCGAACAGTACGGTGGCGCTACCTTTTGCGATTGAATGGCGAGGCACTTCCTTTTTTGCCCCTCTGGCACGCAACCGCGATCGGGTTCATGGCAAACAACATCCTTCCGGCACGCGCCGGAGAGGTGGTTCGAATCTACGCGGCCGGTAGACTCACCGAAGTCTCCTACTCCGCCTCGTTTGGCTCGATCGCTATCGAGAGGGTTTTCGACGGCCTGACTATCCTGCTGTTGATGGCCGTGGCGTTCTCTTTTTCCGACCTGACTTTTGACGGCATTGCGATTCAAGGGATCTCGCTGGCCAGTATCGCCAAAACCGGATCGTTCGTTTTCTTCGGTTTGCTCGCGGTGTCAATGTGGGCAGTACACAAACCAGAGTTGGGGTTGGCGCTGGCTGACCGGATCGCTCACAAGGTTTTGCCGATGCGCTGGGCGGACAAGGCTGTAGCCATAGCATCCGGATTGCTCCAGGGTTTGGATTCGTTGCGAGACCCAAAGCGGTTCCTCGCAGTCCTCTTCTGGTCTCTGGCCGTGTGGATAGTCAACGGGCTTTCTTTTTGGCTGGGCTTCCAGGCTTTCAACATCGACGTACCCATAAGTGGAGCGTTCATCCTCCAAACTGTGATAGCATTTGGGGTCGCGGTTCCACAGGCTCCGGGATACATCGGGGGTTTCGAAGCTATCATCAAGGCCACTTTAACAGTGTTTGCGATAGAAGCGAGCCGATCTGTGTCTTTTGCCTTGCTGTACCATGTCGGAGGTTTCATCCCGATAACTTTGCTCGGATTCTATTCACTTTCTCGTTCACGATTCCGGCTGGCGGATTTGACGCGTACCTCGGAAGAAAAAGCCGAATGACAGCACGAACCGTTACCTCTGCCGCCCATGCCAAAATCAATCTGTTCTTGAGAGTATTTGGCAAAGACAATTCGGGGTTCCACGGAATCGAAACGTTGTTTTGCCTACTCGAATTAGCAGACGACGTGTCAGTCACTATGACTGATTCCGGGGTCACCATCGAAGTTGAAGGTGCTGACACCGGCCCTGACGAAAACAACATAGCCGTAAGAGCAGCCCGATCGGCCTTGCAGGTGATGGGCAATCCATTCGGTGTTCACATTCGGATCAAGAAAAATATCCCCGTGGGCGGCGGCCTCGGCGGTGGATCTTCCGATGCCGCTGCGACGCTGCAGTGCGTGAATGCCCTGGCAGACGGTCGAATACATCAGCACCAACTACTTGGAATTGGTGGCGAACTGGGGAGCGATGTCCCGTTTCTGGTAACCGGTACTCCAATGGCTCTGGCGTGGAACAGGGGAGAACGACTTTTTTCGGTCACACCTCCGGCGCCAAAGCCAGTCGTGCTGCTTGTCCCCGACTTCGGGGTTAACACAGGGGAAGCATACAGGCTTCTGGGGCGCTCGGACGGAGGAAACCGCGGACCCGTGCGGCTTTCGGAAGACTCATTCCGAACATGGGGGGATATCGGCAGGCTCGGAGGCAACGATTTTGAATCGGTCGTTTTTGGGAAGCGCCCGAAACTCAAGGAGCAATTCTTGAGGCTTGCCAACACGAGCCCCATCCTGGCCAGAATGAGTGGCAGTGGCTCGACGCTTTACGGTATCTACCGTGACGAAAACAGCTCGACGGACGCCCGGGACATTCTTTCCGGAACAACACAAACCGTCTTGACCTCCACCCGCGACAAAATCGCGCAACCACCGAGTGTGTTACCGAGTCGTTGACCATCGGCCAGAATCCGTCTAGTTTTGGCAAGCTTTTCTGGCCCCTCGTTCAATGGCAGGACTCCGGTTTTTGGATCCGGCAATGGAGGTTCGAATCCTCCGGGGCCAACTTTCAATCCTTTTTGGTAAGGCCCTAGTTTAAAAGAGCCGCGTGCCAGGACTGAGCCGCAGGGGTCTCCCAATCGCCCCGTCGCAGGGCGCCCAAACTCACCAGAGTGTTGTCGAAGACAACTGTATCACCGGTCACAGAACCTGCCGCCGCCAATTCCGTAAAACCCGCCCGTGTGGTTCTGGCAATCTCATCGCCGAAGCGGTGACTCACCAATGACCGGTCCAGGAAGGAAACACCGAGCGCTTCACCGAGGTTCATCATGAACCGTGTGAGGGAATCGATCGAACAACCGGAAGCCGACGTCTTAGATTCGTCGACCGCGATCATCAAAAAACGATCGTAACGCAACTCCCACCCGGCGTTAAGATCCGATCCATGGGCTGCCCAGGTCGAAAGAAACGAATCGAGGTTTTGTTCTAAGTTGCCGAGCTGAGTTTCTTCAATTTGTTGATCAGATTCAAAAATCCACAGTCGGGAGTTGTCAGGAAGATCATCGAAATTCTTAGCCGCCATTATTGTCTCTATCTTTGCTTATTCGTCAGTATACCAGACATATTTAGTGGACCTGCGGGAACCCTGCTCCCCGCAAACCGCGTTTCTACCATTAAATACTACATAGAAAAGGCCCAATCTGTGTATTTCGCGGGCCACCCGGGAACAAATGATGGATAGTGTCACCCAGCCGTCGGGAGAGGAGTATCTCGATTCCGGCGACCAACTCCGAGATGAACTTCAACGAGCGATCGCAGACAACTTCACGATTGATCGCGAGATTGGTCGTGGAGGTATGGCAACGGTCTTTCTCGCCAACGAAATCCGCCCTTCCCGCCAGGTCGCCATCAAGGTTTTGGACCCGGACGTGACAACCAGGCTGACCCGTCGCCGGTTCTTGCGGGAGGTCGAGGTAGTATCCAATCTGACGCATCCTCACATAGTACCGATTTTTTCGGCCGGTTCGGACGAGAACCTCC
The DNA here is from genome assembly GCA_029262195.1 of Gemmatimonadota bacterium. Lineage (GTDB taxonomy): Bacteria > Gemmatimonadota > Gemmatimonadetes > Gemmatimonadales > GWC2-71-9 > B16T1B5. Next base: position 299,336 of record JAJCZX010000027.1, read on the forward strand.
TCTATTACGTGATGCCGTTTATTGAAGGCGAGACTCTCAGACAACGTCTGTCTCGAAGTCCGCTTTCCTTGGAGGAAACGCTTGCGATTACCCGTGACGTGGCCGACGCTCTTGACCACGCCCACAGCCAGGGTGTAATCCACCGCGATATCAAGCCCGAAAACATCCTCCTTTCAGGCGGGCATGCGGTTGTCGCGGATTTCGGCGTTGCGCGGGCCATGACCTGCGCCGAATGTGGGGACGATTTTCAGCCGCTGACACAGGCCGGACTACCAATCGGAACCCCTCTGTACATGAGTCCCGAACAGGCAGCAGGCCAAAGTGAGGTCGACGGGCGTGCGGACGTCTACAGCCTCGGTTGTGTGGTCTATGAGATGCTTTCGGGCGAGCCTCCCTACTCTGGTGGCACGATGTACGAGATCATGAACAAGCACAACACGGCGCCCGTGCCCGGAGTGCGCACACCCGAAGGAACCCCTTCCCGAGGCATTCGGAAGGCCGTTGCACGTGCCATGTCCAAGCAACCAACCAGGAGGTTTCTAACCGCTGGCGATTTTGCCGACGCCCTTTCGGGCAACGGTCCCGAGGAAATCGGGTCGAGTCTGGAATCGAGCCGCCGAACCATTGGCTACGCAGTGGCGATAGGCATGGTGGCCATTATGGCCCTTCTGGCCATCTGGCAAAGGACCACCGATGCCGCAATCAACTCGGTCCGAGAAAGGGTTCTTGTAGCACCTTTCCGCAACGAAACTGGAGATCCGTCTCTGGACGGGTTGGGCAGCCAGGCGGCTGATTGGATAACCAGAAGCCTGATGGAAACCGGGGTGGTAAGCGTTGTAGCCGGCGGGCCCACTCGACCCACCGAGTTGGTGCAAAACGAACCCGACGCCCTTTCGCGATTGGCACGGACAGCAGACGCAGGCACCATTATCTGGGGAGCCTACTACCTCCAGGCTGGGATGATACAGTTTCAGACCCAAATGACCGACGCGGCAAACCGCACTCTGGTGGGTCTGGTGGAACCCACAATCGGCACCGCGGATAACCCTGTTTCGCTCCTCGAGGCCCTGGGAAAGAACGTCTCGGATGCTGTACGGACCACTTTCGGCGAACCGGAAGGTGATTGACACGGTTTACGCTGACCTGGCAGAGTCCGTCCCACCGGCCAACTTTTTGACATGACTTCTCTTCGCAGGCAGCTCGAAACTGGACTCGCCCAACGTTTTATCATTGAAAAAACACTCGGCGAAGGAGGCATGGCTACCGTGTTTCTCGCCAGAGAGTTGCATCCTGATAGGCATGTCGCGATAAAGGTGCTGGACCCGGAGGTCTCGACCCTGATCACTCGCACCCGGTTCCTTCGCGAAATTGACATGGCGGGGAAATTGGCGCACCCCAATATCCTCCCTGTTTATTCGGCCGGGGAGGTCGGCGACCTTTTGTACTGTACGATGCCCTTCATTCCCGGCAACTCCCTCCGCCAGGAAATCGCACGGAAAGGGGCCCTTGATGTCACCCGAGCTATGGGAATCGCAGCTGAAACAGCCGACGCTCTGGGGTATGCGCACGGTCTCGGAATAATCCACCGTGACATCAAACCAGAAAATATTCTCCTCTCCAAAGGCCACGCCCTGGTTGCGGATTATGGAATAGGAAAGGCGTACGGGGAGGCAAGCGAGCTCCAGCTAACCCACTCCGGCGTCGCCCTGGGAACCCCCCAGTATATGAGCCCCGAGCAGGCGAGAGGACAGCAGGTCGGCCCGTTGAGCGACATCTACAGTCTTGGGTGTGTGCTGTTCGAAATGGTTACCGGTTTGCCACCTTTTACAGGTATCTCGGCTCTACAGGTAATGACTCACCACGCCGAAACCCCTGCCCCGAGTATGAAGGTCCGAGGGACAGCAATACCCTCAGGTTTGCAATCGATCGTGAAACGGTGCCTGGAAAAAGATCTGAAGAAACGTTTCCAGACCGGCCAGGAATTGGCAAACGCCCTGAAGAAAGAAGCGGAGGGCATCCAGATCGACACCAGGGCCGCGAAGGTGTCAAAAAGACGCTCCCGACCGACCCTTGCCATCGGGGCTTCGGTCCTCCTGCTCTCCTTGTTGTGGAGGCTTACAGCCGGTTCCGCTCCATCGACCTACCTCCTCGTGGCGCTCGACAATCAAACGGGCACCGCGCTGCTCGCTAACATCGGCGCCGAAATCGCAGACTCCATTGCCACCCACCTCCAGGCGTCCTACAGTTCTGGAACGCTGCCACTGACACCATTGGTAAGCCCAAGAGCACCCACCCGGGAAGCCCTGTTGAGTGCCGCCCGGGGTGCCGGGGCAAGGTTTATCGTTCACGGCAGTTACTATCTGTATTCAGATTCGCTGAGGTTCCAGTTGGTCATAACCGATCTTGACCTCGGGACAATAGTGGGAGCACCCCCGCCCCTCAGCGCTCCACTGAAAGACCCTTTCTCAGCGGCGGCAACCCTCTCTCTCTACATCGAACCGATCCTGAAGGAGCAAATGGATCGGCCCAAAATTGGCCTTGGATCTGACGCAACCCCTGAGTAGCTTTTAGGGCTATTATGCCGGACATATCTTTTTCCCAGAGCAAACTGATGCTGATCTCCGGATCAGGAAATCAGCCACTCGCCAACGAAATCGCCGAACATATCGGGCAACCGTTGTCGCAAGTCGCGCTTAAGCGGTTTGCCGACGGTGAGCTATTCGTGCGCCTGGAGGAAAACGCCCGGGGACGGGACGTGTTTATCATTCAGCCCACCAATCCACCGGCCGACAATTTGGTAGAATTGCTGCTCCTTCTCGATGCGGCCAAACGCGCCAGCGCCGCAAGGATCACGGCAGTCATCCCTTACTTCGGATATGGGCGTCAAGATCGAAAGGACCAACCCCGCGTAGCCATCAGCGCCAAACTCATGGCCGATTTGATCACGCGGGCCGGTGCCGATCGAGTGTTGTCGGTGGATTTCCACCAACATCAGATCCAGGGATTCTTCGACATTCCCGTTGACCACCTTTACGCCGCGCCGGTTCTGGTTAAGCATTTTGCCGACATGAATCTCAACAATCTGGCTATCGTAGCACCGGACGTTGGCAGCGCCAAAATGGCCCGGGGCTTCGCGAAACGTCTCAACGCTTCTTTCGCTATCATCGACAAGCGGCGCCCCACGGCAAACGTGGCAGAAGTAGTCAATGTGGTCGGCGAGGTTGACGGACGGGACTGCCTGATTGCCGACGATATGATCGACACTGCCGGTACAATGACGCAGGCGGTTCACGCACTAAAAGAATTGGGAGCCAAAGAGGTCTACTGCTGTGCCACTCACGCCCTCTTTTCGGAGCCGGCAAAACAGCGGTTCGAGGATTGCCCGGTTTCTGAAGTGACAGTTTGCAACACGATTGACATACCGGCAGAGAGAACTTTCGCCGGTATGAAAGTACTTTCTGTAGCCCCACTCATCTCGAAGGCGATTACGTACACGCACGCCAACGAATCGGTGAGTTCTTTGTTCGAAATTTGACCGAAACTCAGTAGGGATTTAGGATGGAAAATTCGATAAAAATCACAGCGGCAAGCCGCACCACGACCGGTAAAGGCCCCGCCCGCGAGATGCGCCGCAACGCCAATATTCCGGCAGTAATTTACGGAAAAGGGCGCGACCCGCAGTCCCTCGCAATCGGCCGCAGCGATTTCGACAAAGTCGTTTCGACGTTGCACGGTGAAGTCAAAAGTACCGTTTTTGACCTTATCGTCGACGGAAAGTCCACTACCGCTCTAATCCGGGAAGTTCAAAAACACCCAACCAAATTGACAGTGCAGCACGTAGATTTCTATGAAGTACACGCTGGCGAGAAAATTCACCTTGACGTGCCTTTGAAACTCATCGGAATACCCGAGGGTGTGAGAAACAGCGGTGGCGTGCTGGATCATGTCCTCAGAGAAGTGGAGGTTGAGGTACTGCCTCGGCATGTTCCCGATCACCTTGAATTGGACGTTACTCATCTCGAGCTGAATGATTCGATGCACGTCAGCGACATTAAAGCAGAAAACGTCGAAATCCTCACCGACATGGGGGCCACTATTTGTTCAGTGATTCCGCCTAGAGTCGAGACTGAAGAAGAAGTTGGCGAAGAGATCGACGCGGCCGACGCAGAGCCAGAGATTATCGGCAGGCCGAAAGATGACGAGGCCGAAGAGAGCGAGGGATAGGCCCTGCGCGTCGTCGTTGGCCTCGGGAATCCCGGGCCGGAGTATGCGGCGACCCGTCACAACGTCGGGTTCGCGCTTGCAGATGCTCTTGCAGCGCACTGGAAAATTCGGTTACGTCTGGTGGGCTCGCGGGCCCACGCAGGCGAAGGCCGTTTCGGTGGTGAACAGGTAGGAATTGTAAAACCTCTTACCTACATGAACCGAAGCGGGCCGGTTGTTGCAGACGTGCTTGCATCAGGTGCCATCGAACCGGAAGACATGATCGTAGCCGTGGACGATGTGGCGTTACCGGTGGGATCAATCAGAATTAGATCACGCGGATCAAGTGGTGGACACAACGGCCTCAAAAGCATCGACAGGTCTCTCGATGGTGCAGCCTATGCCCGTCTCAGGATCGGCGTGGGGCCGGTGCCCGAAGGCGAAGATCTGGCAGATTTTGTTTTGGACCGGTTTAACGGAGCCGATGAAGAAACTTTCGTTGACTTGATACCGACCTTGGTTGAGGCCGTCGAATGCTGGATCCAAGATGGCGTTGAAGTTGCTATGAACCGTTATAACAAGAGGGTTGCAGACAGTGAGTGATTTCGGATTTTTGCCGACAACCGCTATCGGAGTAGGCGCTTTTGGCCTCCTGATGGCGTTTCTAACGTTCGTTTATATCAAGAAGCAGTCTCCGGGTAGCGACGAAATGCGCGACCTTGGCGACGCGATCCACTCCGGAGCCATGGCGTTCTTGAAGGCAGAGTACATGATACTCGCGCCCTTTCTGGTCGTTATTGCGGCACTCCTCTGGTTCCTTATTACTCCGGCAACGGCTCTGGCCTACCTCGGTGGCGGTATCTGCTCGGTTTTTGCTGGCTATGTAGGAATGAGCGCGGCTACCAGTGCCAACAGCCGCACCAGTGAAGCAGCCCGCGCTTCCGGACAGGCAATGGCCTTACGAGTCGCCTTCAACGGTGGGGCGGTCATGGGCCTCTCCGTTGCCAGCCTCGGACTTCTGGGCATCGGGCTTGTGATGCTGGTCTTTCTGGGCGACCCCACCGAAGTCAACGCTTTCAGGGCTTTTAGCGAAATCATTTCAGGATTCGCGATGGGAGCCTCTTCTATCGCACTTTTTGCCCGGGTCGGTGGCGGTATCTTCACCAAAGCAGCTGACGTCGGAGCGGATCTGGTCGGAAAGGTCGAAGCCGGTATCCCCGAAGACGATCCAAGGAATCCGGCGACCATCGCTGATAACGTCGGTGACAACGTTGGTGACGTTGCTGGTATGGGTGCTGACATTTTCGAGAGTTACGTCGGAGCCGTTATCGCTACTATCGCGATCGCCGCTACTAGCCCTGTCATCGTTAATCGTCTCGCCGCCACAGCCCTTCCGGTCCTTTTCATTCTCGCCGGCTTGGGGGCTTCGATTCTGACAATCATCATTTTTAGGGTCCTGGAGAAATTCAGCCCGGCCGCTGCGTTAAGATCTGCTGGCTTTATTGCCGCCGGTATTTTCCTCGTCTTCGCATTCGTAATTAACGGCAGAGTCGACATCGGGATTGAAAACGCGATGGGACCGTTTTACGCGGTCGTCGCCGGAACCGTAGCCGGCTTGCTCATCGGCCTTGCAACCGAATATTACACCGCCGCCAAACCGATTCGCGTCATTGCGGAGGCGTCGCTGACGGGACCGGCTACTAACATTATTTCCGGTCTGGCCGTTGGTATGGTCTCCACCGCTATTCCGGTTTTGGTTATCTGCACCACGATCTGGGTAGCCTTCTCCGTTGCCGGCCTTTATGGAATCGGCATTGCGGCTGTCGGTATGCTCGCCACTGTTGGGCTCACCATGTCTGTCGACGCGTACGGACCGATCGCCGATAACGCCGGCGGGATAAGCGAGATGGCGGGACTCGGACCAGAGGTTCGTGAAATAACCGACAGTCTCGACGCACTCGGAAATACCACTGCTGCCATGGGTAAAGGGTTCGCCATTGGCTCTGCGGCCCTCACCGCCCTGGCACTTTTTTCAGCTTACACCAACGCGGTGACGCCTCAAGGTGCTGACCCAATCATTCTGAACGTCGCCGAGCCGAAAGTTGTGATCGGTCTATTCCTGGGAGGTATCCTGCCGTTCTTTGTTGCCGCACTGACGATGACGGCTGTCGGTCGCGCTGCGGAAGGAATGGTTCAGGAAGTCCGCAGACAATTCCGAGAGATCAAAGGACTCATGGAAGGAACCGCGAAGCCCGACAGCGCGCGCTGTGTTGAGATTTCGACCAAGGCTGCTCTTCGCGAAATGATCCTGCCCGGTGTTACCGCGATAGTCGTACCGATCGCTGTAGGTAAGTTGATGGGCGTCGAAGTTCTCGGCGGCCTCCTGGCTGGCGCGACGCTGACCGGCGTCATGATGGCGCTGTTCATGGCCAACGCTGGTGGAGCCTGGGACAACGCCAAGAAGTACATCGAGGGTGGAGCCCATGGAGGCAAGGGGTCCGACCCCCATAAGGCTGCTGTGGTCGGTGACACAGTTGGTGATCCATTCAAAGACACCAGTGGCCCGTCGATGAACATTCTCGTGAAACTGATGTCCGTAGTGAGCCTCGTGTTGGCGCCGTGGTTCATCGCCTGATTTTTGTAGCACCATAAGTTTGAGGGGAGTCGGGGCCTGAAGCCGCGACTCCCCTTAATTTTGGTATCCCCGAGAACCACTAAATCCTTTTCGGAGCCTGTACGCTGTTAAGACTAGGAATCGTTGGACTACCCAACGTCGGTAAATCGACCCTCTTCAATACGCTCACTAACGCCGGGGCAGCCGCAGAGAACTACCCGTTCTGTACCGTCGAGCCAAACGTTGGTGTGGTACCGGTCCCCGACCCCCGGCAGGACGTTCTGGTCAGCCTGGCCAAACCCAATTCGGTGGTTCCGGCCACCGTCGAGTTCCTGGACATCGCAGGCCTGGTAGAGGGAGCAAGCCAGGGCGAAGGGCTGGGCAACCAGTTCCTCGGCAATATCCGCGAAGTGGATGCCATTTTGCACGTGGTTCGATGCTTCGAGAACCCCGACGTTACGCACGTTATGGGCGATATCGATCCGGCGCGCGATCATGACATTATCACGACAGAACTCGCCCTGTCCGATCTGGCGATAGTGGAAAAAAGGATCGAAAAGGTCACCCGGACAGCCAAGTCCGGTGACAAGGAGGCCGCGGCCGAAGCCAAGTTTCTTGATCGAGTGAAAACAGAGCTGGAAGAAGGAAGGGGGGCACGCGCCGCGGCCGTGAGCGACGATGACAGAAGGTGGACACGACAGCTCGGTCTCCTCACAGCCAAGCCGATTCTTTACGCAGCGAATATCAGCGAAGACGATCTTGCTGGCGAATGGCCGAGTTCCGTAAAAAAACTCGAAACAACAGCCCAGGAACACCACGAAGCTGCCGAAATAGTGACGTTTGCCGCTGCCTTCGAAGCCGAACTTGCCGAATTGGGCGAAGAAGACCGAACAGAGTTCCTGCAAAGCGCGGGAATATCTGAACCCGGTTTGAACCGTTTGATCCGGGCCGGATACAGCTTGATGGGCCTGGAGACCTTCTTCACGGTTGGAGAAAAAGAGGTGCGCGCCTGGACCATTCCCGCAGGGTCGTCAGCATATGACGCTGCGGGAGCAATCCACAGCGACTTTCAGCGCGGTTTTATTCGCGCCGAAACAGTTGGCTACGAAACATTCATCAACGAAGGAGAAGGCTCCTATAAGGTTTGCCGGGACAAGGGGTTAGTCCGTAGCGAGGGCCGAGATTACCTGGTGAAAGACGGAGATATCCTGCTGTTTCGGTTCAACGTATAGGTTGCCGCTCGGGCTGGCACCGACTACATTTACGCCTCGTTTTTGTTACACAAACCACCTGCTTCTCCCTGCGCCTGGGGGAAGACGTAGAGACCAAAGGACGGTGCTATGACACGCAGTTACGAAGTCGTGTACATACTCGATAGCGCTCTTGAGGAAGCACAGATCACAGAGCTGCTGGAGACAGTACACAAGTTACTCAAAACAGATGGTGCCGAAGATCCCATCACCGACGTAAACCACTGGGGCAAGAGAACTCTTGCATACCCCATTGGCAGCCATGAAGTAGGCTATTATATCGTCACCCATTTCGACGCGGACCCTGCTCTTTTGCCGGAGTACGAACGCGCACTCAAGCTCAACGCAAACGTCGTTCGTTATCTGGTTGTCCTGAACGAGGGTGCCCAACCCGTGCCCGAGATGACAGCCCAGGACGAAAACAACGATGGAGGAGAAGGCTCTAAGCCCGGGGAAGGTTCCAAGCCCACGGAGGTGCCAGCATGATGAACCGTAGACCTCGGCGTTCATGCGCCATTTGCGAGTCTAGAGTACGGATTCTGGATTACAAAGACGAGCGTACCATGGCTCGTTTCACTACAGATACTGGAAAAATTCTACCTGCCAGGATGCTGGGAATGTGCGCCAGACACCAGCGGCAACTAAGCCGCGCCGTGAAACGTGCCAGATTCCTCGCCCTTTTGCCGTACGTGAAGGGTCAGGGCAGGTAAACCGATGACAGCACAGCCCGGGCCTCTCCAAAAGAGGAGGCTCGGTCCGTTGGTCGCCGTAACCATATTGTTCGTCCTTTTTGCACAGGTCGGCCTGATTGTTTTACCGCTTGCCGCACTTTTGCTTTTTGGTCGACACAACAAGCCCAGGGAGAGAACAGCCCTGATCGTATCGGTTGCAGTTGGTTTGTGGTGGCTGTTGGCCACCGGCGAAGCTCCGGAGCAAACCATCAGAGCCGCCGCATTGGTCGGAGCAGTTTTCTTCGCCATGTTGACGGTGACAACCTCGATTTCGACGACCCACAAGGGGCTGTTGGCGGGCCTGGCTGGCATGCTCGGAGTAACGGTGATCTTTGCAATTGGCCCGCTCTCGTGGGGAGAGGTCAACTGGCTCGTAGAACACCGGATCGGTTTCGTTTCGCGGGTGTTTGGGGCCGGTTTCTGGACATCGGGCAACCCGCTGGGGCCGGTGCCGGAAGCAACGGTGTCGGCGATGGCGGATGTTGAAAAGATGTTCGGTGCTATGGCCAAATTCGCCGGCGACAATTTTGCGGCACTCGTAACGCTGGAAATGCTAACAGGTTTCGCTCTTGCCACGGCTATCTACCACAGGGTGAGTGAAAACCCCTTGGGGGCGGCAAATGGCAGGCTCAGAGATTTTCGGTTTACCGAACACCTGGGCTGGGTGGCAGTTTTTGGTCTACTGGGGGTAATTCTCCCGAGACTGGTGATAGTTAAAACGTTCGCCGGCAACTTCGTGTTGGTCACCGGTGTGCTGTACGCCCTGCGCGGCTTTGCGGTTATGTCTTTTGCCGTGGCTGCGATGGGAGGCAGCATTTTTTTGACAGTATTGATAGTGTTTGCGATCGTTTACATGTTCAAACTTGTTGCTGCCGGAGCGATAATAGTTGGTCTTCTGGACACAGGACTGAATTTAAGGAAACGGTGGAACACTCCACCAAAAATTGGATAGGAAGAAAAAATGGAAGTAATCCTTAGAGAGGACATGTCAAAACTGGGTACCGCTGGGTCCATCGTTAAGGTCAAGGACGGTTACGGAAGAAATCACCTGATCCCCAACGGACTCGCTTTCCTGGCTACGCCCGGCAACAAGAAGCGGGTCGAGGCCGAGGCCAAGAGACGTGAGATCAAACTGGCAGCCGACAAATCTGAAGCCAGAAAACTCGCCAAACTGCTTTCGGGCATCGAATTGACGTTCCAGGCCAAGGTTGGCGAAGGAGACCGGCTTTTCGGGTCGATCACTTCTGGAGACATCGCTGAGCAACTGGCGGCTCAGGGCCGACCGGTCGATAAAAGATTGATCGAACTTGATGACCACATCAAGACGCTCGGTGACACGATGGTCCCCATCAAGCTCCACCCTGAAGTCAGCGCGGAAATTAAAGTCACGGTCGTCAAAGAAGCGTGACGAAGTCCTTGCACGGGATTTCCTACCTCGATGGGCCCCGCCTGCAGCGCTCGCTGTTGGCGGCGGCAGATTGGGTGGACTCATGCAGGGATGAACTAAACCGCATCAATGTCTTCCCCGTGCCCGATGGAGACACGGGGACGAACTTCTGTGCGACAATGCGGGCAGTAGCAAACTCCGTGAAAAGTGTTCCGCGCGGCGACCTCCAGACGGTCACTGATGCCATGGCCAAAGCCTGCGTCTATTCGGCCCGCGGCAACTCTGGGATGCTTCTGTCCCACTTCCTAATCGGCTTCAAGGAAGACCTGGGAGATTGTCCCACTGTTGCGACCGCAGGCATCGCGAGCGCGTTCAGAGCCGGTGCCGACAGGCTGTACGACTCGATCGACGACCCGGTCGAAGGAACCATCCTTACGATTTGTCGGGCCGTTGCCGAGACAGGTGAAAAAGCGGCTGTGCACACGGCCAACATAGCGGAGTTCATGCGCGAGGTACTTCAAGGTGCCAGGGAGGCACTGGCTCGCACTCCAGAGTTACTGCCTTCCTTGAAGGAAGCTGGTGTCGTCGATGCCGGTGGCCAGGGATTCGTTTTTCTCCTCGAAGGGATAATGCGTTTCGTTGACGGCGACCCGATCGTGGCCACGTCGCAATTCGAATCCGACTCACCCGCCGCAGCTTCGGTTGCCGAAGTCGAAACTGACCGAGATTATCGCTACTGTACCGAAGTCCTCGTATGTGGAGACGCGATCCCGACGTCTAAAGAAGTACGCCACGCCCTCCGTCCGCTTGGGGGATCAATCGTCGTGCTTGAGACCGGGAGCGTATTGAAAATCCATATCCACACGAATACTCCGGGCGAGGTCTACGAACTCGTTCAAACGTGGGGAACCATCGAGAGTACTAAAGCCGACGACATGCGTGAGCAGCACGAAGGACTGCACAACATGGAGAAGGAAGCCAGTGTCGTGGTTGATTCGTCCTGCGATCTTCCGGACGAGACGATCGACCGCAGGGGCATCATAGTCGTGCCGCTGCAGGTAATCGAAGGAGAAAAGACCTATCTGGACGGAATAGATCCGGAAACACATCAGATTTACAGGAAAATGAGGCAGGGAGCCATCTTCTCCACCTCCCAGCCAACTCCTGGCGCCTTCATGGAGGGCTACACCGACGCCAAGCAACAGGCGGGGAGGGTCTTCAGTCCTATTCTATCAAAAGGACTCTCGGGGACGTTTAATACCGCCAAGCAAGCTGCGACGCAGGTCGATGCAGAGAATATCTTCGTGTACGACTCCAGGACCGCGTCACTTGGCCTCGGAATGCTGGCAATGCGCGCATCCGAGTTAGCTGACCACGGGTTGAGCAACGAACAAATCGCAGCACATCTTGATGCCGTGAGAAAACGTTCGGGTATGATTTTCACTGTGGACCGTTTCGAGAACCTCCTGAGGTCAGGTCGAGTGGGCCGAGGCAAGGCCTGGTTGGGATCAATCCTGGACATCAAACCGATCCTTTCACTCGACGACCGGGGTACTGTAATCCCCGCCGGCAAAGTTCGCGGCAGACACGCCGTGTTACCTCAGGTAATCGAGTTGCTAAAGGAGAGACTGAATCCGCGACCAGAAAAATTGCGCATCGGTATTGTGCACGCCGACGCCGTTGACGCGGCGCGCCAGGCCAAAGCGGCAATAGTTGCCTGTTTCCAACCAAAAGAGATCATCATGGCCCTAACCACACCCGCGATCGGAGTACACCTCGGGCCTGGTGCCTGGGGAGTATTTTACCAGGTGGAAGATGACGAACCGGAGCTTTAACCCGCAGTAATGACTCACGACAGTTTTCCAGCGCAGGTTCAGAGGGCCGTTGATGCCCTTGACGACTACAAAGCGAACGACATTTCCATCCTCGACGTAAGGGGCCTGAGTGCGGCGACAGATTTTTTCATCATAGCCTCCGGTTCATCCGATCTACACGTTAGATCTATGGGCGGTAGAATTATTGAGGATCTCGAAAAGGAAGAGATCTCACCCCATCACGCCGAAGGATTGATTGGAGGAAGATGGGTATTGTTGGATTATGTAGATTTCGTAATCCACATTTTCCACCCGCTGGCACGGGAACATTACGGCCTTGAGAGACTCTGGTCCGATGCACCGCTGGTCGAAGTGGGGTCTGGAACCTGAGCCATTTTCGTGGTGTCACTTATCGACGGGGGGAGGCTAGATTGATAGATCCCCAACGCTTCCAGGAAAAAGGGTGAACGGATTGAATAGGATATTCTCCGTTGCTATGATAACCGCAGCAACGGCACTAACGGGTTGCGAAACTGCCGGTGAAAACCCACAACTTGTTGCACTGGCACAAGAGGTGCCACCACCGGTTACCTCAGATGCCGTACTTTTCAGAATCACCGACCGAGAGCTCAGGTTCTATTCCCTGCCGGACCTCCAGGATGCCGGCTGGACTCTCCCCAAACGTCGGCTCGACGTTGACGCCGTGGTTGGTTTCGCTCCTTCCAGTCAACAACTCTTTGTCCTGAGCGACGACTCTGTTCTGACTGCTTTCGACCTCGTAGGCGGACTGGTGAGAACCATCGACTCGTCGATTAGCATGGCCACAGTGGGTGCCAATGGCGTCCCACTCGTAGTCGGGAACAGTGGGTCTGTAGGTTCAATTTCACAGCGGCAGGTGTCGGTCTGGGCGGATTCGGTCGCCCTTGGTAGTCGACGAGTCTGGGGAAGTCATGGCGGGCGAATTCTTACCGAGACGATTGATAGCGAAAGCCGTACTCTGAGAACCTTCTCCAGTCGGGGCGCCCCGACATCAGTCAATGTTCCCACCGGGCCAATGGCCATTTCACGCTGGGCGGAACTTGTTGCGGTTGCCACCCCCAGCGCTGTGGAGTTGCGGGGTACCCGTGGTGAGAGCCATGACCCGTCCGTGATTGACGTTCTCGAAGGGCCTGAGCAAATCGTTTTTTCGGCCTCAGGGCACCAAATTTTTGTGACCACCTCCGGCGGCTTACTCATATGGTTTGACCGTTTTACCGGGGCCCGCCTCGGCTCGGCCCCGGTGGGACAGGTTGGACAAATGCGGGTGGGTCGCCTGGGACGATATCTGTTTATTCAACAATCTGGAGTGGATTCGGTTCACGTTTTCGATATCCATCAAGACCGGTTGGTTTCGAAACTTGGGACCCGTTGGACTAATTCAATCCCTTCGGTGGCCCCCAACGGTACGGTATTGGTCCGTGACGAGAACGACATTCTCGCGCTCGACCCGAATACGTTCGCCGAGACCGGACGAGTGTCAGGCGGCGCAGCCGACCTTTGGGCGGTAGCTGCGTGGACACCCGTGCAACCAGTGTCACAGCGACAGGCAGTCGAGGCTGTGGACGAAGAATATCTTGACGGAGACGGGCCACTGTACGTTCAGGTTTCTTCAAGTCAAAACGAAGCCTGGGCGCAGGAATTGGCTACCGGATTGAGCCGGGCCGGTTTGGCCGCTTCAGTTTTGAGCCCCGAAGACAAAGAACAACTCTACCGAGTAGTCCTCGGTCCCTTTAGCACGCGAGACGAAGCGGAATCTGCCGGCCGCACTCTCGGTCGGCCGTACTGGATTTTCAGTCCTTCAGCCCCAAAAGATGAGCTCTAATTTCAACGTAATCGACCGGGCAGAGTTGGGACACAGAATCCCAGGCCTGATCAAGGATTTTTCCACTGTCGCCATCGTATCGCACACTCCCGAAGGCGATTGGGCCGCCGCGACCGCATGGGAGATAGCCCGCGCCAGCGCCACAGTTGAACACAACGTAACTCTGATCGACCTGTCACTGGATCGTCCGACCCTTGATGTCGGGTCCGGTGCTCCGAGCGGCGAGGGAATCGTAGACGTTCTACTCTATGGCGCATCGCTCTCCCACGTCACGCTGGACGAGGGAAAGCCCGGGTTGCAATACGTCGGGGTGGGCACGTTCGCTCCTAACCCAAGCGAAATACTGGTACATTCGCGTTGGCCTCAAATAGTGGAGGCTACTTCGCGAACCGACTCGACAATCATTTTCTTCTTACCGGGGGCAGCCCTGCCCCTGCTCAACGTACCGCTGGACGGATTGATCATATTGTCACCCCACGGGTACCAGGCCGACGCTCCCGCTTCTTCGCCCAGCATCAACCAGGCTGTTGAAAAAGGAATCCGCCATATCGCCACGATTACCGGGACGCTTGAGGTGATTCCTGAAACACCGCCCAACCATCTCGCAGAAGAATTCACTCCCCCTGCTCCTGCTTCCGGAAATAGAGTAAAGGTCGTCTACGCCGCTCTCGGGCTGACAGCCCTTGCTTCAATGGCCTATACAATTTTTGGAGGTGGGCCAGCCGCCGTTTCTCCCGAGGGCGACGGGCCCCAAGCTACGGCGTCAGTAACACAGCCATCGATCCCTGATGCGGGCGTGCCCGTAGCCGCACCGCTAACCGACAACACCGTGATCCCCGACACCACGTCTTCTTCCCCAGCCCCTGTCTTTTCCGATGCTGATTCCCTTTTTTGGGGGGTGCAACTGGCTTCACTGGGGTCGCTCGAATCCGCCATGTCATTTGGAGACCGGTTGGAGGCAGACGGTTTTATCGCCATCATTACTCCGATTCAGCTCCAAACAGGCCAGACAATGCATCGGGTCATCGCCGGGGCAGTACCCGATTCAGCTGCAGCCAGCACGCTACAGGCCAGATTATGGGCAACTCCTCATCTGCAGACCAACGAAGGTAGGATCATACGGACGACGCTCGCACTTGAGGTCGAATCGTCGGCCGGGGACGATCCAGATCGGCAAATCTCATCCCTTCGAGAAATAGGTATTTCAGCGTACATTTTACCTGCGGCAGATGGAGCACATCGAATCTTGGTGGGTGCGTTCCACAACGAGCGTCAGGCCCGAGTTGTCGACGCCACACTTACCGCCTCCGGATACACCACCACACTGATTACTAGAATGGGGAATAGTCAATGAAATTGACCCGACTGGAGTTGTCGGGATTCAAGTCGTTTGCTGACGATTTGAATCTGCCGTTTGAAGACGGCGTTACGGCAATCGTCGGGCCTAACGGGTGCGGAAAGTCAAACGTTTCTGACGCCGTCCGATGGGTACTGGGCGAACAGAGAGCCAGGATGCTTCGTGGCTCCAAGATGGACGAGGTCATTTTTCAGGGATCGGCCGGCCGCAAGCCCACTAACCTTGCGGAAGTCTCCCTCTTCTTCGACAACAGAGACGACACTCTCCCCATTTCTTTCGACGAAGTTGTGGTCACCCGCAGGCTCTCACGTAGTGGCCAGAGTGATTATCTGATCAACAACTCGCCTGTTCGACTCCGCGACGTACAAGACTTGCTCCGCGGCACAGGCCTTGGAGCCGATTCAGGAGTTGTCATCGAAGCAAGGATGATCGACCGACTCCTGTCGGACAAAGCGGAGGAGCGCCGGTCTCTTTTTGAAGAGGCAGCCGATATCGGACTTTATCGTGACCGCCGCAACAGCACAGAGCGCCGTCTTGAAAGGACCAAAGACGACCTGCAGAGACTGGAAGACCTTATTTCCGAGGTACATACCCAGGTCAGAAGTCTTGCACGCCAAAAAGGGAAAGCCGAACGCCACAAACGGTTTACTGACGAGCGTTTTCAGATTGTGATGACGCTTGCCAGGCACGATCTTCAACAATTCGACCTCCATGAGCGCGAATTGACCGAACAGAACCGCGCCCACGAGGGAGAAGTACCGCGAATCAAACAACGCATCACCGTGGCTGAAGAAACACGAGAGGCCCGCGTTCAAGAAAGAGCTTCCGCCGAGGCGAAACGAAACCAGCTGGACCATAGTCTTGCCGACCTCCGGGTCGAATTGGAAAAACTCGAAGGTGATCTCAATGTCGGCGATGAACGGCTCCGATCCGCTTCCGAGGCAAAGGCCAGAGCGTTGCAGGGTCGAGAAGAAGCCGAGAAAAAATCGGCGCAGGCCCAGATGGAGTACGAAGCGGCCACTCAGGAGCGGTCCTCCGCCGTCAACGACCTCAACGAAGTTCAAACTGAGTTAGACCTGCGCACTTCCAGGGAAGACGAAAGCCGTCGGCGGGTAAATGAACAACGCGATGCCATGCGGCAGGTCAGCGAAAAGCTTCTCGCGCTAACAGAAACCACTCGTTCCCTGGCAGGTGAGAAAACTGCCATCGAAGCCGAGATCACTGACATCCAGACCCATCAGGCCCGCGCCGAATTACGTCTTCAGGCCGCCCGCGAAGAAGGGACACAATCTGAAAGTACGCTGGAAGCTGCTCGATCCCATGAAGGCGAAACCTCCAGCGCACACCAACGTGGGGCAGCGGAACTCGAACGGGCCAGACACGCCCTCGCAGCGGCGCGCGAAACCGAGACAGCTGTTCAGGTAGAGCGCCGCTCGCTGGAGCAAGAGTCGGCGCAACTTTCGGCCCGGCACGAGGCACTTGAAGAACTTGAACGCAACCGAGTTGGTCTCGCTCCAGCAGCCCGTGCGCTTCTCGAAGCCACGTCGGACTTTGAATCAGGCGACATCCTTGGTCCCCTAACGGACTTCATCAAACCCGAGGCCGGAGAGGCTGATGTGGCCGAGCGAGTCCTTTCAGGCTGGTTGCACGCAGTTCTGGTGAGAGATGAATCGGTCGTGGGTCGCATCAAACAATGGCATCGCCGAGTAAGCCCCGGGCCCCTGGTCTTACTTCCGGTTAACCCGGGACCGAGAGGTACAGCCGGACACTCGGACCCATCCTACAGGATCGAGGCCAGAGAGCCGGCCAGCGCGTGGATCAAAAACCTTGTCGATGGAGTGGAAATATCCGAACCACGAGCCATCGTGCTCAAACGCTCAAACGGTGCTGTCTTTCTCCATGAGGTTTCCGAGTCAACCGGACCACTTGGCCGACGAGAAGAGCTTGACGCACAGCAGGCCCGACTGGAGTCCGTTAACCAGAGCCTCGAAGCTGCCGTACGCAAGGCAGCTGAAACCGCCAGCGTCATCGCCAACTGCGAACGCGACCTTGCAACAGCGAACGAGGCTGCCGAGTCCGCGCGGAATGAACATCGGACCGCGTTAGCACGGCTTGAGGACGCCAATAGGGCACTAGAACACGCGAAACGCGAAATCTCGGAGGCAAGCGAAACGCTGAGCCGCCTGGCGGAGAGACACAGGGGCCGAACAACCAGGCTTACCGAGATTATTGACCTCCAGGAATCCAGCGTCTCCGATAGAAAAAGGCTCGAAGACGAGCTTGCAATCCAGCAGAAGGTTCTTGAGGAAACCGAAGCGGCCCGGGGTGAAGCTCAGGAAAAAAGAGTCCACTGGCAGGTTGAAGAAGCCCAGTTAGCTGCACGCGAAAAGGCAGCTCAAGAGAGGCAGCAACGCTCGGCCAACGAAGCATCAGCACACAAGAACCTTGGCGATCAACTGGTTGGCGAATTGGAACGGCTTGAACTAGAGGAGTCTCAACTCAAGGAACTACAGGTCCAGCGGCGGGATGGCATTGCAGAGCGCCGTCGTGCCGTGTCAGAAATGGAAACAGCGGCGTCGCAGGCCGAAAAGGCAGTAGCAGCCGCGGAGGAAGCCCTCGCAAAATCTGAAGCAGAATTGGTGGAAGCCCGCGAACGACAGCGAAAGAACGTTGAAACAGCCCATCGGGTTGAAATCGAGCTTACGGAGCTTACAGGCCGCAAGGCGGCGACGATTGAGCGCATCGAGGCCGAGTGGGACAAACCCCTCAAAGAACTCCTTGAGTCCACCGAAGATGTCGACGGTGATCTGGACGCCATGCGCGGCGAAGCGGAAAAGCTGAAAGAGACCATCGACGCCATCGGCCCCGTAAATCCTCTCGCAGTGGAAGAACACGAACAGGAATTGGAACGTTTTGAATTTTTGAGTTCCCAACGCGACGATCTGGTCGAAGCCCGAGAGGGATTGATGCGGGCGCTGAAGGAAATGGACGTGACGGCACGGGAAATGTTCCTCAAAGCCTTTGGCGAGATTCGAGAGAATTATCTTGAGGTTTTCGGCACTCTTTTCGAAGGTGGAACATGCGACCTGCGACTTGCAACCCCGGATGACCCATTAAACAGCGAGATCGACATTCACGCCGCGCCCAAAGGAAAGCGGACGCAAAGAATTCACCTTCTCTCATCCGGTGAACGTGCTCTGGTAGCTATTTCGCTCCTATTCGCGATTTATTTGACCAAACCCAGCCCATTTTGTCTGCTTGACGAGGTTGACGCCCCGCTCGACGACAGCAACGTATTGCGATTCGTCAAACTCCTGGACGAGTTCAAAGACGAGACCCAGTTTATCGTTATTACCCACAACCCGCGGACCATGCAGGTGGCTGATTCGGTATACGGGGTAACTATGCAGGAGCCGGGCGTATCAAAAATTGTTGGAGTGAGACTGGGAGAAACCGAAACAGTAGGCGCGTGAGGGCTATAGTCCTTCTGTCAGGTGCGCTCGCCCTGAGCGTACCGATGTCTGGAGAAGCTCAAAGCCCCACGGTTTCACCAACGGTTAACGCATCCCTCGATTCATCGGAGTTACCGGTCTGGCTGTTCGCTCGAACTTCACAGACGCTCGCCGAGGTTGAGCAAATGGTAACAAGGTCCGGAGGCACTGTCAGGCAACGCAGCCGGTGGCTCCATGCCGTTTCAGCCAACCTTCCTGTTCAGGTTCTGAGGAATGGCGCCCGAGATTTGACCGTGCGACACATCCAAAGAATCGCCGTCCTTTCCCGCATCAACGACCGTAGCCAACCGGCGGTTCAGCGTGCAGGACCGGAATTCCGTAGCAACCCGGTCGATTACGGGCCCTCAGAGATGCCCGTCAGGATTCTAAACGCAATTCCACTGGCCACGACCCACAATCTCACCGGGACGGGAGTCACCATCGCGATGCTCGACACCGGATTCGAAACGGAGTTGCCGATTTTCGCCACGGCTAACGTTGCCAAGCAATGGGATTTTGTTTTTGGCGACTCCATTGTGCGGAACGAACCCATCGACAACCTCATTCAATCAAACCATGGCACTTCGACCTGGTCGCTCCTGGCAGCCAACATGCCGGGAACCATGGTGGGGTTGGCACCAGATGCAACATACCTGCTGGCAAAAACCGAAGACGTGCGATCGGAAACCCGCACAGAGGAAGACAATTTCGTCGCGGCACTTGAATGGGCGCACCAAAATGACGCCGACATCGTCAGCGCCAGCCTGGGATACCTTAGTTTCGACGATGGCTTCAGCTATACTCCCGACCAACTCAACGGCGATGTAGCGGTAACAACCGTGGCCGCAGATTCAGCAGTAGCAAACGGAATGATTGTCGTCACGTCCGCCGGTAACAGTGGCCCTCTGGCCGAGACCCTCGCCTCCCCTGCCGACGCGGATTCTGCGATATCGGTGGGAGCCACAGATTCACTGGGGTCGCTTGCAAGTTTCAGTTCACGGGGGCCCACAGCCGACGGGAGAATCAAACCCGACCTTACCGCGCCGGGAGTTGCAGTTTTTTCGGCTAGTACCATTTCGCCAACAGGGTTCGCCCGAGTCGACGGTACATCCCTGGCTGCTCCGTTAATCGCAGGGGTCGCGGCTCTGATTAAACAAGCCACGCCAACCCTCACACCGGCGGAGGTGGCGGAGGCGATGATGTTCACGGGATCGAACGCGGGCTCGCCTGACAATAATTCCGGTTGGGGAACGCCGAACGCCCATGTGGCGGCGATCTTCCCGGAAGGTATTCGTTTGCTTGCCCCGTTAACAGATACTCTTGCTTCAATCACGCCTACAATCGCTTGGGACCATTTTTCCGTAGCCGAAATCGGCAGGCCCGTCACTACTCGTTTTGTGGTCACCACTGTGCCAGACGGAGAGGTGCTTGCTGATACAACCGTCACAAAAGGTACCTTCAACCTGCTAACGCCTCAGCCGCCCGGGACCCGACTGACGTTTTCGATAGAGGCCACGTCATCCGACTCGCTTACTCTGATCTTGCCGCCGGCCCGTTCTTTTGTGATCCCCCCGTGGGTGAAGCTCACAAACCTCAACGACCCATCTGGCCTGTCGATAAGAGACGCTCGCCCGACCTTCACCTGGAATTCCCCCGAGGTTGCTTCCCCCCCGGGCCCGTTCACGTACACGGTGACCGTCAGCAAGGCCGAGGACCAAGCTGTGGTTCTCTCTCAGGGAGGGCTGACCGCGACAACATTTCGTCCTGCGGAAGCCCTGGAAAGAAACACCCCCTATACCTGGAGCGTAGAAGCTATCGCGGGCGGCAGGGGGTCGACGGCTTTCAGTCTCGGTAGCTTCGTTGTCATCGACAACTCTACGCCATTCACGACACTTTTATTCCAGAATTTCCCGAATCCGTTCCCTAATATTTCTCTGGGCGGGTTCAGAACATGCATCTGGTTTGACCTGGCTGACTCGGGCCTCGTAACCCTCGACATTTTGGACATCCGGGGACACAGGATCAAGAACCTGGTACCGGGCAACGGGTTCCCCGACAGATTGGAAGCCGGTCGTTACGGTCGCCCCGCCTCAAGCGACCCTTCTCGCTGTGACATCCGCCTGGAGTGGGACGGCACCGACGAATCAGGAACGCCTATGCCTCCCGGTGTATATCTATACAAGCTAAACACAGTGCGGGAGACACTTTTCAAACGGATTGTCTTTCGAGGAAACTGAGGCCCGAAACCACCCGCCCCTCTCACAAATCATTCCGTGGGGATACATTTAACACCCCATTTCAGTGGGTAACGAAGGCCTCGCCAGACTCGATGGGGCGAAACGCGCCTGCGGCGGACCACACCAGGGAGTTGAGATTAGATGTTAGTTGTAATGCGAAACGATGCCACCGATGAAGATATCGCTGCCGTTGTTTCAGCAATAGAGAAAATCGGCCACAAAGCAGAAACAATACCCGGAAAGAACAGGTCTGTGGTCGGGATAGTTGGCAACGATGGATCGGTTGATGGTGCCCCGTTCGAAGGCATGGAAGGGGTAAAAGAAGTCGTACCTATTACCAGTCCGTTCAAGCTGGTATCTCGCGAATGGAATCCAACGGATACCCTTGTGCGCGTTTCCGACGACGTAGTTTTCGGAGGAAACGCGATTCAGATAATCGCCGGCCCCTGCTCCGTCGAATCCGAAGAACAGATAATGGAAACCGCCCGCGCAGTAAGTGCAGCAGGTGCAACAGTTCTCCGCGGAGGAGCCTATAAACCGCGGTCGTCCCCCTATTCCTTCCAGGGTCTCGGTGTCGAAGGCCTAAAGTTGCTCGCTCAGGCCCGAGAGGAAACGGGGCTTAAGATCATAAGTGAGGCGATCGATCCTGAAAGCGTAGACGAAGTTGCAGAGTACGCAGACATTATTCAGATCGGCTCTCGAAACATGCACAATTTTTCTCTCCTCAAGAAAGCAGGCAGGTCCCGCGTGCCGATTATGCTAAAGCGCGGTATGGCTTCGACTATCACCGAGCTCCTTCTTTCTGCCGAATACCTTCTTGCCGAAGGAAACAATCAGGTCATTCTTTGCGAACGAGGAGTCCGAGGTTTCGATTCCACGACCCGAAACGTATTTGACCTTGCCGCCATCCCGGTGATCAAGCGACTGTCCCACCTTCCCGTTGTCGCCGATCCATCCCATGGAACAGGAGTTCGAGATCTCGTACGCCCTATGTCGCGTGCAGCGATTGCCGCCGGTGCCGACGGAGTAATGATCGAAGTCCACCCCAATCCGAGCGCCGCTCTTTCCGATGGCGCCCAGAGTTTGTATGTAAGCGACCTGAATTCTCTCGTTGGGGAGATGAAGCAGGTGGCGGCAGCAATTGAGCGGGAGATAGCCCCACAGGTTGTCGAGACAGGCCGGACATGATAGCTAGAACCATTGTTCTGCTTGCCGCGGCAAGTGTGCAACTTCAGGCGCAAGACGCCTCTACCGCTCTCGCTCGCGCCGAAAGCCGGTACGATGCCCTCAGTACAATTCAGGCTGATTTTTCCCAAACTCTGGTAAACAGAATGCTGGGCGACCCTGAAACAACCAACGGTATTCTATATCTGGCCAAACCGGGGAAATTCGCCATGCGATTCCTGCACCCGGATGGCGATCGACTTGTTGCGGACGGCGAATGGCTTTGGATATACACGCCGACGACGGTGCCCAACCAGGTAATCAGACAGGTGGTCCCGACCGGTGGGGCACTAACCCCGAATCTGTTCGAGCAGTTCGTACATCGCGCCGAAGAGAGATATGACGCGACCTATGAGGGCACCGAAACCATCGGGGGCGAATTGGTCGATGTCATTCGCCTCGTGCCACGGGAAGCTGCTCATTTCCGATCAGCCACGATCGCTGTTTCGCGTCGAAACGGATTGATGGTACGCGTGCACGTGCGAGAAGAGTCGGGGCAAGACAGGACACTTGAACTCTCCAACATCAGGCCTGATGCCCGGATCCCCGAGGAAGAGTTAAAGTTCAACGTGCCCCGGGGCACAAGGGTGGTAACGCCCTAGTTCGACTCTAAAAGATCGAAAAGAGCCTGTTGGTTGTCCACGACACTCAAGAATTCCACCGCTTGCGCGACATCCGGATCGTCGGCTGTACGACGTTTCGTTTCGATGTCTCGATCAAAGAAATATCTCGCCAACTCGTACCCGATTTGAGCATCGACTACATCCGCCGCCATATCCCAGTCTGAGGCGCTGATCTCGACGTCGCTTTCGGTCAGGTAACGCAAAAGATCAGCCCTCATGGCCGAGGTTACCACAAAGTTAGAATCCAGCTCCAACGCTTCGCCTTTGTATTCCAGGACAAGCGAGGTAAGGACCTCTCTAAATACCTGGATGTTGGTTCCCAGCGCCCGAGCCAGAGCTTGAGCGGGAGAAGAAAGCGTGTCCAGAGGAACTGTGAAATCGGGGACGATGCCGCCGCTACCGACGAGTTCTCGTCCGGCGCCGGTCATGAAGGTTTCAGGACCGCTCGACGAATCAGGCACTTCATGCTCGGGCATCGCCGGAACAAGGGGAGTCCCGCGGAGTTCAGAGTTGCGGGGCGCAGTCTTGTTTATCGAACGGCCGAGCGGCGTGTACCATCTGGAAGTCGTAACCTTCAACGCTTCCCTGCCATTGAGGCGGAACACGAGTTGAGCCACACCCTTACCAAAGGTCGTGCGCCCAACGACCATCGCCCGGTCATTATCCTGAAGCGCCCCTGCGATTATTTCCGCTGCGCTCGCCGAGAATTCGTTTACGAGCACCACAATCGGGACTCCTCTCCAAATTTCCTCAGAGACCGTCTCATAGATTTCCGACGAACCGATCGCACGGCCCCTCGTTTCAACAACGGTTGTTCCCAGCGGTAGGAAAAGATCGGCAACGCCAATTCCCTGATCGAGTACTCCACCCGGGTTGTTTCGGAGGTCAAAGATCAAAGATCTCGCGCCAGCGCGGCGCAGGTCAGCAACGGCCGTCGCAACTTCCCGTGCCGATGTCTCAGATACAGTAGACAGTTGCAGGTAACCAATCTGGGGAGTTACGATAATAGCGGCGGATACTGAATTAACGTGGATTTCTGCTCGGGGCACCTCAAAGTCTATTAGTTCCCTGTAACCTGCACGAAGAACTTTGATGTGTACTGTAGTACCAGCTTCCCCTTTCAGGCGGCTTACCGCATCGTCGCTCGACCAACCCAGTGTGCTGGCGCCCTCGACCTCAACAATTCGATCGCCGGCCAGAATCCCCACCTGCTCAGCGGGGGTGCCAGGCAGGGTAGCAACAATAGTTACACCGGGGCCTCGTACGTCCACCCTTACCCCCAGACCGCTGTAGTTCCCCGTGGTGCTCATTTGAAGCGCTTCAAATTTTTCGTTCCGGAGAAAACTCGTGTAGGGGTCGTTCAGCTCCCCCAGCATACCGTCAATCGCCATTTCGTAAAGCTGAGCTTCGGTTAATTCGTCGACGTAATACTCAGCAACTCGGGCCAGCACCTCGCGGAACAGGGTAGCGCGCTCGAATTGAAAACCGGTATCCTGACCCCGTTGGAGTAACCAACCCCCGGACGTGAACGAAATCATTCCTATCATCGAGAAAAAGACCAGTTTTTTGGGCGTCATTCATTGTCCCCGAGTTATGGTGAACTATTTGATTCCTGAAACGTAACCCCACGCCTCTTCTAAAACCCCTTCTTGATCAAGGGTTCCATCAACATGAACAATCGAACCCCCCGTTTCGCTCCGGAAGACCTCGTCGACCGCCCGATGCAGAACCTCGCCCGCCTCATCCAACCGGTCCAGAGGCTTACCGGCTGACTCCAACCGGGCCCGACTAACCCGAGGTGGAAGATCAATTATTACGGTCAGATCCGGTTTCAATCCACCGGTGGCAAGGGCGTTCGCAGCCCTGACCTCATCTGCGGGAAGCCCCCTGCCTGCTATCTGGTAGGCAAACGTGGAAAGTTCGAATCGATCACAAACAACGTACTTGCCAGCTTCCAACGCCGGTTCGATTACCTGAGCAACGTGGTCAGCACGTGCTGCAAGGTACAGGTACAGCTCGGCGATCGTACTTACATCCAGATTGGGGTCAAGAACGATGGAGCGAGCGGCCTCCGCAACCGGTGTTCCTCCGGGCTCGCGCGCCTGTATTACATCCTGACCGACCGCCCGTAAACGCTCAACCAGCGCCGTCGTGAGCGTAGATTTGCCACAACCATCCGGACCTTCGACCACGATGAACCTCCCCCGCTGGGCGTTCACTTCGATTTCTGCGCCAGGAGAAAACGAGGGCGTCCGAAAACATCGTCATCTACCCTGACCTCACTCCAGCCACACTCCCTGGCGAGAATTTCGGAATCGACGGCCCGCCGTGCATCAATCTCGAGCGCTAACAGACCGTGATCGTTCAAAACCTCTGCGGCCCCTGTGAGAATTGCCTCGATATGGGACATGCCTTTGCCTCCGCTTTCCAGCGCGCCTTTTGGCTCGAATCCACGCACCGAATAATCGAGTTTAAGATATTCCCCGGGCGAAATATAGGGCGGATTGGACACCACAGCATCGAACTTCTCCCCGACAACCGGCGAAAAAAATGAACCGTGGCGAAATTCAACACTCAACGCGCCATTTCGGGTAGCATTCCTTTGGGCCACGGCAAGAGCTTTAAGCGAAACATCGGTCGCGATAACCTTCTCAAAATTCCCTTCAACCGCCAGCGTCGTGGCAATGCACCCCGACCCCGTGCCGAGGTCCAGAATCTGGGAACCACGACCACCGTCGTTCTTCTCGAAAAATTCGAGGACTCGTTCTACCAGCCCTTCGGTCTCCGGCCTTGGAATCAAAACGTTGGTGTCGACTTTGAAGGAACAAGTTCGAAACCCTATTGACCCCAGAACATACGCTTTCGGTTCCCCCGCCAGCCTTCTTTCAACAGCCTCATCCACGCTGCACGCCAAAACCGGGTCTGCGACATCGGATTTGTTCAGAAGAAGATTGAGGTGCCCTCCAGCCAGAGGCGCAAGCAACTCGATCGCTACTTCGCGGGGGTTGGGAAAGGCGGATTCGAGCCGCTCAGTTGCCGATTTCAGAAGGCCGTCAATAGTCGCTGAAGCGATGTCAGCCACCGAACATTTCCTCTCGATGGGCCAGCCGCAACGCTTCGACCAACTCACCGATCTCACCCTCCATCACCGCGTCCAGCTTGTGAAGCGTAAGGTTGATCCGGTGATCGGTTACACGACTCTGAGGGTAATTGTAGGTCCTGATCTTCGCGGATCGGTCACCGGTACCAACCATAGATTTACGTTCCCGGGAACGTTCCGCCTCCTGCTCGGCAACCCTTTGATCTAACAACCGGGCCCGCAATACTACCATCGCTTTGATTTTATTCTGGAGTTGCGATTTTTGGTCCTGACACGTCACCACCAGTCCTGATGGGAGGTGGGTGATGCGGACCGCCGAATCTGTCGTGTTAACCGATTGACCGCCGGGGCCTGAAGACCTGTAAACGTCGACTTTCAAATCGCCGTCGTTGATTTCTACGTCAACCTCCTCGGCTTCCGGCAGGACGGCCACGCTTGCAGCCGACGTGTGAATTCGCCCCTGGGTCTCTGTGGCCGGGACTCTCTGAACACGGTGCACTCCGGATTCATGCCTCAGGAATCCGTAAGCCTCGGGTCCTCTCACAGCGAAGACCACCTCTCGCAATCCGCCAACATTTCCCTCTGAAGAGGAAACGTGTTCAACGCTCCAGCCGTTTGATTCCGAGTACTTGGTATACATCCTCAGCAAATCCGCGGCAAAGAGTGCCGCCTCGTCGCCGCCGGTGCCCGCACGAATCTCAACAAGGGTGTCACGGTCATCGAGGGGGTCACGCGGAACTAGAAGTTCTTTGATCTGCTCTTCGAGCGTTGTGATTTCCCGTTGTAACTCTGCGATCTCGCCTTTGGCCAGTTCAACCATTTCGGGATCGCCGGAATCCAACATCTCTTTCGCGCCATCAAGGTCGGATTTACACTTGAAATAGCGCGTGCCTGCCGATTTGATCGGCTCAAGACGCGAATACTCTCGCCCCACCGATTTTAGTTTGGAGGGGTCCTTGGCTGTCGCGGGATCGGACAGCTCAGTTTCTAACTCTGCCGCTCGGTCCAACGCGGCCTGAAGCCGCGCTTCCAAAGCTACTGTCCCTTCTGGTCGTCTTTCTTCGCGTAACGCTGCTTAAAGCGCTCGACTCGACCAGCCGTATCGACGAGCCTCTGCTTGCCCGTGAAAAAGGGATGACATAGCGAGCAGATTTCGACATGAATGGATTCTGCTGTTGAGCGTGTCTCGAATTTATTCCCGCAGGCGCAACGCGCCTCAATCACTTCGTAAGTCGGATGGATATCTGCCTTCACAATTACTCCAAGTTGCTGCCCAAATTTTTGTAGCCGTTAAATGTAAACGTCTACCGTGCCCCCAGCAAGCTAAGACCCCACATCTCCCGCCTAATTGACACCCTTACCGCGTAAAGTTATTCTAGCCCAACATTCATTTTAGGGAAATCCGGCCCAACGACATGTCAATAACTGATTCGGTACTCCAGGTACCTCTTTTTTCCCACCTCGAAGGACACGAGGCAGTACGCCTGGCAGAAGCCACAAGGGAGCGGAATTACCCGAAAAACAGCGTAATTCTATTCGAAGACGATCCCGGGGACGCGCTATTCATCGTCGTGAAGGGCCAGGTCAAAGTTGTCCTAATTGGAGAAGACGGTCGCGAAGTGATTTTGTCAGTTTTGGGACAGGGCGATTTTTTCGGTGAAATGTCGCTCCTCGACGACGAGCCGCGGTCCGCTCACGTGATCGCTATGGAAGACTCCGAGTTGCTGGTGTTGCGGCGGGATGACTTTCAGAGATGCCTGGAAGAAACCCCAAGGATTGCCCTGGGACTGCTGAGAGCCCTGTCCAGGAGGCTGCGAAGGGCCGACGACAAGATAGGCGGTCTGGTACTCCTGGATGTCACGGGGCGCGTCGCGCGATTGCTCATTGAACTCGCAGACGAAGCTGACGGCTCAACGATTTTGCGCAAAGTAACGCATCACACTATCGCCCAAATGATAGGCTCCAGCAGAGAGACGGTTTCCCGCACTATGAGAGATCTGGTGGAACGGAATACAATCTCCGTTGAGGGCAAGTCGATCACGATCCTAAACCGCGGAGAGCTCAGCAAAATTGCGGGTTTGACGTAGGTGAGCGCCGTCACCGTGGCGGCGTGACAACATTCATAGCTTAGATATCTTGAGATCCATAACTTTCACCGGCAGATCGGCAACTAGCGGATGACGAAATTTCGGGTTGATGTTTGTGGGGTCCGTGGTTCGATCCCTACTCCTGGAAACAGCACAGCTCGATACGGAGGCAACACCACATGCGTGTCTGTGGAGGTCTCCGAGGGTGGAGGAAAGCAGCGAATAATTCTTGATGCCGGTACGGGGATACGGGGCCTGGGTGCCCGGGTGATGAAGAGCGCAGAAACAGAGGTGAATCTCTTCATCAGCCACACGCACTGGGACCATATTCAGGGACTGCCATATTTTGGACCGCTCTTCGATAAGGAGAGTAGAATAAGGGTGTGGGGAGCAAAGCAGGGTGATGTTGGCCTTGAGAGCGTATTGCGCCGACTCATGGATCCGGTCGTTTTTCCGGTTCCTCTGGACGCCCTGGACGCCGAATTGGAGGTTAACCACATCAATAACGGCGGCGTGGAATTGGACCTGTGCAGTGTTACCAACATGCGGGTGAGACACCCCGGACACACGTTGGCCACACGGTTGGACGGTGAAAACGGAAGCGGAAGCGTCGTTTTCGTGCCGGATAACGAACTGGGACCGGGGGGCGATTACGATGTGCCCGCCTCGTGGAGGAAGGACTTTGTGAAGTTTCTGGAAGGGGCTTCACTCCTTATCCACGATGCGATGTACACGCCGCAAACGTTGCGGAGCGGGTGGGGACACTCGACATATGAAGAAGCGATTGATGTCGCCGCGGAAGCGGGGGTTGAGAAGTTGATGCTGTTCCATCACAATCCGGATTGCGATGATGGTTGTATGGACCTGCTTGCAGAAAGCGCCGGCGAATACGCCAATAAAAAGGGGGCCAGATTGGAGATTATCGCTGGCTCTGAGGGAATGGAGATAAACGTCTAATGGAGGATAAACATATGCGATTCCGTTCAACTATAGCGGTTCTTGCCGCAGCGGTATTCGCTGTGCCAACCGCCGCGCAGGCTCAGGAAATGCCGGGCGTCGCTGTCATGACCTTTGAGAACGGCGGATCATACGGCTTGGACAGCGAAAACTTTGACGCTCTGCGAATTGGTCTACAGCAGATGATGATCACCGAGTTTTCTGCGAACCCGGGACTCCGGGTCGTCGATCGTCACTCGATCAACGAACTGTTGGCCGAACAAGACCTCGACGCATCAGGCCGCGTTGATGACGCCACGGCCGCTCGCATTGGCCGAGTTGTCGGCGCGCGCTACATGGTTTTCGGCGGTTTTGTAGATTTTTACGGCGATATGCGTCTCGACATTCGGATCATCAACACTGAAACGTCTGAAATCGTGAGAACCGAGCAAGTCCGGGATAACCGAGAAGACCTTTATGATATGGTTACCGAGCTTGCCACCAAGGTTACCACCGGGCTGGACCTACCGATGATGCCTGAAGCAGTTCGCGAAGCCCGCGCCGAGCGATCCTCGCCGCCAGCTACGGCAGTGCAATTCTATTCCAGAGCCCTGCTTTACGAGGATCGTGGAGACGCTGAAAGAGCTGCACAACTATATAGTCGTGCCATCCAGGAGTTCCCGGAGTACACCGAAGCCATTGAAGGCTTGGAACAACTGGACCAATCGTAGTACTTTAGGCGCGTGATAGCGCCAATATCAGCAATCGGAAGAGGAATTTCGCGCTGGGTCTCCACCGTTGGAGCCCTGGCGCGATTTCTCTCCGTTATTCTCGTTGCCGCTGTACGGCTCCCCGCTCCGGGTAGGAAAGTCGTCTGGCGGGTTTTCAAGGACCAAATCTGGTTCACCGCCGTGCAGGCCATCCCCTTGTTAGCTATCCTATCGGCAATCCTCAGTTTCCTGGTCATATCACAGGCGGTTAAGGAACTCGGCCGACTCGGAGCTTCGGAGTTAATCGGTACACTCCTGGTTCTTGCCATTGTCCGTGAATTGGGCCCCCTGCTCACTGCTTTGACGGTAGCCGGGCGCTCAGGAACGGCGATCGCATCAGAGTTGGCAACCAACCGGGCCATGGGAGAAATTAAAGCCCTTGAGGGAATGGGGATCGACCCGGTCCATTACATAGTTCTCCCCCGTTTCGGCGGCGCAGTGATTTCTATTTTCGGTCTGATCATTCTTTTCGACATAGTTGCCATTGCATCGGGCCTGGTAGCAGCGATGAGTAGCGGAATGGCCACTACCCGCTATTTCGAAATCGTCATGCGCTCCCTGACATTCCAGGACATCTGGATTACCATCGCCAAGGGATTCGTTTTTGGTGGAGTCATCGGCTTGCTCCCCTCGTTTCAGGGATTGGCCGCAGGAGGAGCCTCCACGGACGTTCCGGTTGCCGCGAGCAAGGCCATCGTAGGTTCGATGCTCGGAATTTTCTTGCTTTCGGTCGTTTTCGTGTTGTTTTCAATATGACAACACCTGCAATTTCGTTTAGCGAGATCGTGACCACAGCCAACGGTGTGGAGTTCACACTGGACGTTCCACACAACCGCTGCGTTGCTATCGTCGGCGACGAACGAAGCGGAGTAGATGACCTGTGCGGCGTCGCCCTCGGCCTGGAACCTGCAGGCTCCGGAACGGTCGAAATTGACGGCCAAAATTTATCACAATTGTCTCGCACTGAAGCGCTCGCCTTCCGCCGAAAACTGGGCTACCTTCCTGCCGGAGACGGTTTGATGCAGAATCTATCTCTCAAAGACAATGTGGCGCTTCCACTGAGATTCGGTAGCAATTTCGCGGAAAAAGAAATCAACGGTCGTGTGCGCGTCATTCTAGCGGCGTTGCGTATCTCACAAGCCGCCGGTTTGAGACCGGCAGTGGTGCGAGAGGAACACCGCAGGCGAACAGCCATAGCCAGAGCGCTGGCGTTTGATCCAAACATCCTGCTGCTTGAAGCGCCGTTTGACGGCATCACTGACCGTGTTGCCGCGGAGTTGCTGGATATCGCGTTGGGTGGCGAACACTCGGGTGGTTCAAGGCGTACCGTGCTTGTCACGACCCAACACCTGCCTCAGGAATTGCTGTCGCGGATCCACAGCATTTACAGAGCCGCCAAGGGAAAACTGCACAAGGAGAGGTAAAGATAGACGCCAGAAGCAGAGACTTTTTCGTCGGGCTTTTCGTCCTATCGGCCATCGGGGTGATCGCCGCGGCCTTTGTACGTACCGGTCGGCTCCAATCGAACGACCGGATGCCGATTTTCATGCACGCCCAGGTAGCCACCGACCTTACCAGAGACACAAGAGTTTTCCTTCAAGGCCTCGAAATAGGGAGGCTGAGAAGTGTTGTGCCTGAAATCGACCCGGAAACCCAACAACTGAAGTTCCTGGCGCGCCTGGATATAGACGTAGCGTTCGCGGACGGTACTCAACTCCTCCTGCCCGAAAGCACTACCGCTTTTATTTCCAAATCGACTCCAATCGCTCCCCCTACGATCGAACTTTCCATTCCCAGCAAAGGCATAACGGGTCGGGCGTTTCTCGAGCCGGGAGACACAATCAGCTCCATTCGGCGCGACGAAGTTTTGGATGTCCTCACAGATGTGGCCGCCGATCTTACTGACGAGATCTTTGCTACGATTGAGGACCTACGGGGCCTCATATCGACCAGCGTTAGTGCGATCACCGAAGTCCAGTCTCACGTGGCCACTACCGTACCGAGGGTAGACTCCATATTGGTACAAATTTCTGTCAACCTTGCGGCGACGCAGGCCATGATCGAAGACGTCACCCCACGGATTGGAATCATTCAGGACAGTGCCCTGGCAACCATTTCCACAGCGAGAACCACGATCGAAGGGTTTGACAGCCTGAGGATTTACGTGCAAGATCTGGCTGTGGAAAACGAGGCTTCGATTGAGGAAATCATGCAACAATTGACGCGCACAGCGATAATTCTCGGGCACTTCGCAGACCAGATCAGCCGTCGGCCGACGAGGATCCTTACCGGAGTAACGCCTCCCCCCGAGGCTGATTCAGTGGCCAATCTACCGTGAAACTAGTCCTCCTTTGCACCGAAACCTTCGATTCGAGCCCGATTCGCGGCGCCCTCGAATCAGAAAGCATCGAAGAACGCGTTATTACCAGTACAGCCGACCTTCGAATCGGGAGCGATGAGGCTGGCGTTTTCATTCTTGACGCACCGGGACGCGAAGTTTTTCGGCGCGACATTCTCAGCAGTTTCGTTGATGCGGGCGGCGCGATAATTTGGACCGGTGCCGAAGACGAAAGTGATATACCGGCGGCAATACCGGACAACCTCGTCACAGCATTTCTCAGGCAACCCACCTCCGCCCGACGACTTTTGATCTCGATCAGGGCTGCATACCAGACGGCTCTGGCAAGAGCTGAAACCAATCTCGCCCGAGCAGAGACTACCGATAGGGCCCGCGAAATAAAGGAGCTTACCAGCATCGGCGTCGCACTTACCACCGAGCGCGACTACAACACGCTGCTAGGTTTGATACTTTCACAGGCCCGGCGGATCACCGGTTCCGACGCCGGGAGTCTTTACGTCGCTGAAGAACTTGAGAACGGGGCCAATCGCCTGAGGTTCAAGCTCGCGCAGAACCATTCGAGACCTGACATCCCGTTTGTCGAATTCACTATTCCGATGAACCACGCCAGCATCGCGGGATACGTGGCATCCACTCACAAACCTCTGGTGATCGACGACGCCTACTTCCTTGCTCCAGACGTAGAGTACGGGTTTAACAAATCAATCGATGAAAATTACGGGTATCGTACCAAATCGATGATGACCATACCGATGGCTGACCACAAGGATGAAATCATCGGCGTACTGCAACTCATCAATCGTAAACATGACTTCGAAGCTCATCTGGAAACGATGGACGACTTCGAAAACCAGGTGACGCCATTCAGTCCCCGTACTGTCGAGATGGTGTCGGCCCTCGCCGGCCAGGCTGCTGTCTCAATTGAAAACAGCCAGTTGTACGAAAGCATTGAGACTCTATTCGAAGGCTTCGTTACCGCCGCTGTTACAGCGATCGAGCAACGCGACCCGACAACGTCAGGTCATTCAGGGCGAGTAGCCGGCATGACGGTGGGTCTGGCGGAGGCGGTCGATCGGGTAGGTGCCGGGAAGTACCGATCGGTGAGTTTTTCTCGCTCGGAGATCAAAGAGATCCGATACGCGGGACTCCTTCACGACTTTGGAAAAGTCGGGGTACGAGAGCAGGTTCTCGTGAAGTCCAAAAAACTCTACGAGCCCGACCTCGCCCTGATCAAACAGCGTTACGCCTTCATTAAGCGATCTGCCGAGGCGGATTTCTATCGCAAGCGACTCGAGTTCCTTGAGGCTGATCGTGAAGACTACGATGGTTTTGTGGCTCAACTGACCAAAGAGTTCGAAGGAAATGTGGCCGATCTCGACCGGTTTGTTAAACTCGTCACTGAATCGAATGAGCCTACGATTTTGCCCGAAGGCAATTTCGACGACCTAACCAAATTCGCCAACTATCATTACGACGACATTGACGGAGAGCAGCTTCCCTATTTAACCGACGACGAAGCTCGCTACCTGACGATTCGCAAGGGAAGTCTCGACGAAACGGAACGATCTGAAATCGAGAGCCACGTCTCGCATACCTATAAGTTCCTGCTCCAGATACCGTGGACCAAAGAACTCAAGGATATCCCGATGATTGCCTACGGGCATCACGAAAAGCTAAACGGGAGGGGTTATCCTAGAAGTGTCGACGCCGTTGATATCCCGATTCAAACGAGGATGATGACCATCGCCGATATCTTCGATGCCCTCACCGCGGCGGATCGACCGTAC
Organism: Gemmatimonadota bacterium; assembly: GCA_029262195.1. Taxonomy (GTDB): domain Bacteria; phylum Gemmatimonadota; class Gemmatimonadetes; order Gemmatimonadales; family GWC2-71-9; genus B16T1B5. The sequence continues at coordinate 333,167 of JAJCZX010000027.1, forward strand.
AAAAGGGCCATGCCCACCGAACGGGCTCTGGATATCCTGGCTGACGAGGTCAAAGGTGAAATGCTGGATCCTGATCTCTACAACGTCTTCGTTGAGGCCAAAGCGTTCGAAAAGAAAGAAGCGCGTGCTTCGGGAATCCTCGAAGGGCCGACTCTGTAGCAGTTCAGTACCCCGCCCTCAGGCTACAACGTAATTTCGCAACCTTCCAACGCCGACCTGTTCGCCGCCTCAAGGAGTCGATGAGCGATTAATTGTTCGCCCAGCGGAGGAGGGTCAACTTGGCCTTTGACAGCAGCCAGAAAGTTGGCCCACTGCGCCCGATGCGATGCCACGAATTGATTCTCTTGTCCTATCACGCCACTCGGCGAAACGTTCACCGGGTTGCCGTTCAACTCCGAGTAGACACGAAGCGGTGAAAGAGCGGCAGATCCCCTGTCGCCCACCATTTCAAACCAGAACCGTTCGGATGCACCAAAGTATCTCCACGAGACATCGAGAAAGATAGACAGGGCGTTATCGCAGGTTATCAGCGCGCACGCCGAGTCTTCGATCTCTGCTTCCGTGGCATCCCACCTGTAGTTGGCACTTACTCGACGAGGCTTGGCTCCCCCCGCAAGCCAGAAAGCCATATCGATCAACGGCAGGCCCAGATCCAACATCACTCCCCCGCCGGACTGGTCCCTGCGCAATCTCCAGCCCAGCGCGTTGCGTGAAGGGCGGAAGAAATAGGAGCCAGCCCGAACCGATTTCAGCTCGCCCAGTTCACCCCGTTCAAGATATCGTCGCAGAGCCTGGGAATCATTGCGAAAACGGCTGTTGGTCCCAGCCATCAAGACTTTGTCATTTGACGCATCGGCATCGATGAGGCGCTGCACCCCGGCCGCGCTGGTAGCAATGGGGCGCTCGCAGAGTACGTGGGTCCCCGCCGACATCGCTGCCAGCACATGTACTTCGTGCAGATGGTTGGGCGTGCACACAACGACCACATCTGGTTTGGCGGATTTCAACAAGTCCTCGATGTCGTCATATGTATCGGGGACGTCGAAACGAGTCGCCAGCGCACGGGCTTTGTTAACATCATTGTCGCAAAGAGCAATTACTCGTACATCGTCAATCCTGGACGCAACGGGAAGGTGTGCTACCTGTGCGATCCCCCCTGCCCCGATGATTCCGACGGTTATTTCGCTCATTCGAATTACCTACGGTCGCAACATAAGCCCCGCTCGAACCGAAGCCATGTTTAGTTCGCTGGTCAAACCAAGCCGTACGTCAACGTACGAACTCACGCTCGAAAAAAGGGACACCTCTCCACCAAACAGAACGTTGAACCCTGCCGCCACAGTATCAAGAGCGTCTTCAACAAACGTATTATCAACTGCCAGTCCGCTGCCATTGCGAAGGTGTACTCCCAATCCGAGGCCTCCGTATGTCATTATTCTGGCACCGCGTGAAAATTCGTAGAGAAGATCAAGATCCAACTCCAGGTTGGACCATGAGATATTCCCTACCCCGATAGTAAAATCATTGGTGGGATCGATAACCACCCTGCGAAGGCTCCTCTCGAATTGAGCAATTTCGTCGGCGTCAAAATCGCCCTTAAAATACGAGAGACCAAACATTACCCGCACGCCAGGTGCAAAAGATCCGTAGTCTACACGAATTCCGGCCGCCAATTCTGACTCCAGCCGATCTGACGCAACACCACCAACCTCAAATCCGATACCAGAAAATTTTAGGCCTTCGTAGCTAAATTCGTCAAGAAGCCCCTGTCCGACCAATGGCCCTGGCAGAAGTAGTAGCGCAATAAAACTAATTGTTCTTTTCAATGCTTGTCCCCGGTAGATAGTGACTTAGAATTGTACGATAACTCTGCCCGGCTCTGGCCCGACCGATGGCTCCCCACTGGCACATCCCAACACCATGACCAAATCCAGCGCCGCTGGCACGAAGGCGGGGGCCGATTGGACCGTCCACCGTAGAAAATGTCACGGCGTTGCTCCTCAAAGAACCGCCGTCGGGGCGCCTTAGAACCTCCCTGATGCGCGGGCCGGTGACCGGAATCTCGCCGCTCTCTGTGACGATACGCATCTCGGTGACACGCCCCGATTCCCCCACCCTGTATACCTCCAAAGCGGTGGGCAACGCCACATCCTCCGGGTCGATACCGATAGCCTGCTGCAGGGTCTCCCTCAGGATGGCTCTGAGTTCCTCCGCCTCCCACTCAACCACCCATCGAAAATGCGGAGAAGCATCACAATAGAAACGGTCCCCAATCTGGTCAGACACCGACTGCAGGTACGGGCGACTCGAAACCGTCGCAAACGCCTCTTCGGGTGTTGCTGTTGAGTGACCGCAGGTCGAGTGATAGAACACATCGATGACCCGGCCCTGATAGGTTAACACTTCGCCGGCAGTTTCTCGCACGGCCCTGAGGATGGTCGAATTTTCAGCGTCGACCCCGCGATATCCCTGATCGCTAACCGAACCCGCCATATCGAACCCACTGGAAGCCCACTTCCCACGATTCCTCAAAGCATAAGTACGTGCCGCAACAGCCTGGGCCTTCAACGCTTCAATTTCATCTGCCGGGCGAAGCCCGAGTTCAACGCCGACGACGCCAGCTATGTAGTCTTCGAGACCGACGACGTTTACTGCCGTCACCGCTCCACCCCTTAGGATCAACTCAACATCACCCCTGTAACGGGTCCCGTTTACCATTACTGGGCTACCTGACCCAGTAATTCTCAGCCCACCCATCGTCTCGTTTACTCCACCGCCGGATACGCGCAACCTCCCTCCTTCAGGAGCAACGGTCAGAACTTCATTTCTTCCGATCCTGACCGTGTTACCACGGTCTCCGGTGCCCACAAGGCCACCGCTGCTTTGCAGCTGCGCAGATTGCCCCCCGATTACAACACCGATCCTCAGCGTGGCCTGACCGCCGGACGGAGAGCCAACACGCCCGGAACCTCCCCCGCAAGCCATCGACAGCACAGTCGTCAGCACGATCCAGTGCCGTGGAGTTAACACATACAGGTTTCTATTTTTCAACCGTTGTCACCCGCCAGCGCAGTGGCCTCAAAATCGCAGTCCGTGTTGTTCGTGATTTTACACCTGACGAAATCGCCGGGTTTCGCCCAGCCTCCGTTTTTGATATACGTGATTCCATCGACGTCATCCGCCTGCCATTTCACCCTGCCAACATGAGTAGCAGCAAGTCCGTCGGCGGGGTTTACCACCTCGTCAATCAAAACATCAACCTCTCGACCAACAAACCTCGCGAGGCGATCTTCCGATATGACTCTCTGTAACGACAATAACTCCTCCATTCTCTCACGTTTGACGTCCTCGGGGACATCGTCTTCAAACACTGTCGCCCTGGTGCCGTCCTGCTCAGAATACGTGAAAACCCCCAACCTCTCGAAACCGATCTCATCAACGAATTCGCGCAGTTCGGCAAAGTCTTCATCTGTTTCACCAGGAAAGCCGACAATGCATGTAGTTCTTATGGCAATGTCCGGAATTTTATCCCTCAACCACTTAACCCGCTCGCGAATAGTTTGCTGGCGCTCGGGCCGACGCATCCTTTCGAGCATGCGATCCGATGCGTGTTGAATCGGAATGTCTATATACGGTACGATCCTCGGATTGCTGGCAACCACATCCACCAGTTCATCCGTCAAACCAAACGAATAGACGTATAACAACCGGAACCAGGGGACACTCGTTTCTTCCAGGAGGGTCAGGAGCAACTGAGGCAAGCGAGGCGCTCCTTTCCCGAGGTCCCTTCCGTAATGGCCCAGATCCTGCGCGACCAGATTGATCTCGAGGGCGCCCTGGGCCTCAAGCTCTCTGGATTCCGCCACCAAATCGGCCATAGACTCGGAGACGTGTTTACCCCTGAAAAGAGGAATTGCACAGAACGCACAGGTGTGATCGCAACCCTCAGAGATCTTGAGATAACGAACGTGTGGTCCGTCGCCGAGATAGTTGCGAATACCGGGGTGGCTCGTTTCCGGGTTGGGCTCGATGAGCCCTCGGTGCTCCAGCTCCGGAACCAGTTTGCCGAGGTCAGAAAATCCAAGGAACAGGTCTACCTCAGGGATTTCTTCTTTTAACTCTTCCAGGTAGCGCTGGACCAGGCAGCCCACCGCCACCACCGCTTTCACGCTGCCGGTGGTCTTATACTCGGACACTTCAATGATGGTATCAATCGATTCCTGTTTGGCCGCGTCAATGAAGCCGCAGGTGTTGACCAGTACAACATCGGCAGCGGCAACATCGTCTATCACCTCGGCGCCATGGCCTACCAGGCGGGCTACAAGGCGTTCGGAATCTACGGTCGCTTTGTCGCACCCGAGGGATACAACTCCGAGTCTCATCTGGCTGAGCTTTCTTTTTTCATCTTATGAATATAAGAGAGACAAGGTCCCGCAAAGAAAAAGGCGCCCGTCAAACGACGGACGCCCAGTCTATTGTGTTGCTGTCGAACCAGACGGACAGCGACATTTTCTGCTAGTTCAGGAAACTTTCAAGCGATCTCGCACGGCTCACGTGGCGTAGTCTGGCAAGAGCTTTTTCCTTAATCTGCCGCACCCGCTCCCTCGTGATTCCCATCAATCCGCCGATCTCCTCCAGCGTCATGGCTTCCTGATCGTCAAGTCCAAAATAGAGCCGCAGAATTCTTGCTTCCCGCTCCTTCAGCTCGGTAAGGACTTTATGGATCGATTCACACAGAGCACGCTCGAACGTGTTGTCGTCTGGACCCGGATTCTGCGTGTCGGGCAGGTAATCCATCAACCTGTTGTCTTCGCCCGGCGCCAACGGAGCATCGAGCGACAGATGTGCCAGTGAAATCGACATCGTCTTGGCGACTTCCTCTCTGGAGATTTCCATACCCTCGGCTATCTCGTCGACGGTCGGTTGCCTCCCGAGTTCCTGCAACAGCGCGGAGGAACGGCGACCGATACGATGAAGCGTGCCCGCCCGATTCAAAGGAACCCTGACAATGCGGCTCTGTTCTGCGAGTGCCTGTAAAATTGCCTGCCGAACCCACCAGACGGCATACGAAATGAATTTGATTCCCCTGGTCTCATCGAACTTGTGAGCTGCCCTGATGAGGCCGAGGTTACCTTCGTTGATTAGGTCGGCGAGGGAAACGCCCTGGTTTTGATATTTCTTCGCGACCGAAACCACGAATCTGAGATTGCTGCGGACCAGTTTCTCCAGGCCGCCGTGATCACCGTTGCGGATACGAACCGCTAGTTCGGCTTCCTCTTCCCTGGTGATAAGCGGGTAACGGCTAATCTCCCGCAGGTACTGATCGAGAGATCCCTCGTCCGCAACTCTCTTCTTTGCAACTGAAGCACTCATTAATTCGGCCTCCGTCAGTGTTTTTTCTCTGGCTCCATCCTGACACCAACTAGCTCTTTACGGTGCACACTTACTTCGAAACGATTCTTTGTCGCTTAATAAAAAATAACTACAAATGCCAAAAAACAGGGTTACTTAGAACAACAAAAAGACATGATTGTCCTCACCATTCGCCCTCTTATCCAGACTCCACTTTCGCAGTGACACGCATCACACGATTCAGCGTCGGTTGCAAACCGACGGCTCCTGCTAACACGAGTTGGAAAAAGGAGGGAGTATTTCATTGGAGGTAACGTGTCCAACACGGCGTAGCGACCAAGGTGCGCCGAGGGCAAGGTTGTCATTCGGTTATTAACTTTCTGAACACAAGCGCATTCTAGCGAGGCTTATTGAGTGACGCAACCGTTACAGCCCAACCTCTTTTATCTGCCCACGGCCTCAGTTCCTGTGTAAGCTCGGCCGTAGAGCACTCGTGCTCGATCGTAGCAGCTACGCATGTGTTACTGTCGCCCCACGCAAACTGCGCTTTCAACAGTCGAGCCATCGGCAAATCACTCAGGGCCGCCAGATCCAAACCGCGGCCATTCCGAGCAAGGATCACCGCCACAGAAGATTGAGAAGTATTCACAGCGCACAGGATACGACGCCCCGCGACTATCGCTTAACCATTCAATCGCAACTGGGAGCAATAAAATGCGGAACGGACAGAACGGACAGAACCTATGATCGTTGTCAGAGGCCGGTAGGGCCCCGTTCCGTCCATCCCTACCCTTGCCTCTGCAATCCGTACTTATCAATCTTCTTGTAAAGATTGCTCCGCGGCATCTCCAGAGCCCGGGCTGTTTCACTTACGTTCCAACCATGCTCTTGGAGCTTCAGCGTCAGGAACCGACGTTCGGCGTCCTGTTTGAAGTTTTCAAAAGTCGCCGCACCGGCGGTACCATCGATCGCGGCCGACGAATCACCACCCAGCTTTGCGACGTCTGCAGTGGTGACATTGGAGCCCGCCGAAAGAATTAACAACCTCTCCACGGCGTTCCGCAGTTCTCGTACATTGCCACGCCAGTCTCGGTGGCGCAGGGCCTCGATGGCTCCCTCGTCGAACTCTTTGCCGACCAGCCCGGAGGAGGCGCGCAACTCGGCGACGAAGTGCTCAACCAACAGCGGGATATCGTCTTTGCGAGAATCCAGGGGCGGTACTTCGATGGGTACGACGTTTAGTCGGTAGTAGAGATCCTCACGGAATCGCCCGGCTTCAATTTCTTGTTGAATCGGCTTGTTGGTTGCTGCAAGTACTCTGACGTCAACTTCGATTGGTTGCGAGCCACCCACCCTCGTGACTACGCCTTCCTGCAGAGCCCTGAGAACTTTGGCCTGAGCGGCTTCACTCATGTCCCCAATTTCATCCAGGAAAAGAGTACCCCCATCTGCCTGTTCGAATTTTCCCGGTCGGTCCTGGACAGCTCCCGTGAACGAGCCTTTCATGTGACCGAATAATTCGCTTTCGATCAACTCGCCCGGTATCGCAGCGCAATTGACCTCAACGAAGGGTTTGTCGGCACGGGGAGAATTTAGATGTATTGCCCGGGCTACCAGCTCTTTTCCACTGCCGTTGGCGCCGGTTATTAGAACCCTGGAATGGGTTGGAGCAACCTTCTCAATTAATTCCTGCACGCCCGAAAGCGCTTTGCTCGCCCCAATCATTCGATAACGATCCTCAATATGACGGCGCAAGCGAGTGTTCTCGGATGTGAGGTCCACTTTCTCGAAAGCCCGTTTGAGGGTCAACAAAATCCTGTCTGTATCCAGGGGCTTTTCCAGGAAGTCGTATGCGCCCAAACGAGTGGCATCGAGGGCGGTTTGTATCGTTCCGTGTCCCGAAATCATGATTACCTGAGCGTCGGGATCCAGCGCCAGAATTTCCTCGAGGGTGGTCAGACCATCCATACCGGCCATCTTCACATCGAGAAAAACCAGGTGCGGGGAAAAGGCGGAATATTCCTTGAGAGCGCCTTGCCCGGAATCTGCCGTCCGGACTTCAATGCCCTCATAGTCCAGAAGCTGCTTGAGGGCGCTTCGAATCCCCTTCTCGTCATCCACTACCAGCACTTTTCTAGCCATCAATCTGTCCGTCGATAAAACGTTACTCCGTCGGGCCGCACTCTCACGTCACCCACAGTGCCGGGCACCATGATTCGGAAGGCGCCATCGGGCCCGCCGGTAATTGCATTTACCATCGGCCCTATGGCCGGCCCCGGGAACGGAAACGACCGCAACCGCAGTGCGTCGGGTTCCCATCCCATAACCCCGGAACCGATCACCTCTACCGGTCCCGATACCCGTAGATGTTCACTGCGATCCAACAAGGAAGCGAATTGCCCCAACAAATCTCTGGCGAACACCTCGGTCATGACGGCGGCGTTCAGGGTAATGCGATCAAGTTCAAGCGTAACAGTTAGCGAATCAAAGGAGTCGGCAGCTCCGCGGGCAATTCCCTGTTGAATCAGCGATGCCATTTCATTCGCTGTCAGTGTGACTGTGGCCGGCCCGTCCGGCATTTCCATTTCGGCGTTCCGCCGGTTCGCCGACCTGAGGGCATCATCCGAGGGGTGTCCGACCGATGCGTCGGACGTTGCCGTACTCGAAGCTTGACCCCTGAACTCCAGATACATCTCTTTCAATTCCGCCCTGTAATGCCATCCAACTGCGCTGCCGATGGCGACGAAGGTGATAAAACCGATCATCGCAAAGAGATTCTTCAGACAGCCCATTCAAACAACTCCTAGCATCGATTTATGGATGCATTCGTAGTCCGAACCACTTTCGGTCATCGTACTTTTCATTAGATCAAGCGATTCAATAAAGTCATAGGTTTCAAAACCAATGTCATCAAGCCGTTGCAACACCGGGTCCAACTGACCTCGGGTTGTGTTTCGTTTGACGCGCCCAATAGTCACGTGAGGATTAAAGCGCCTTCCTTCGGGCTCGAAACCCAGTGGCACCAAACGCTCCGCGAGTTGGTTTTGAATCAACTCCAACGCGGGTTGTTGAGCACATCCCATCCATATGGTGCGTGGGCGGGTCGGGCTCGGAAAGACGCCCAGACCACCCAGACCAATTTCGAACGGCCTGAAATCTGAGGCTACTCCGTCAACCACGTCGGCGATGTCTTCTACTTGCCCCTCGTGCACCTCACCAAGGAAGTTAACCGTGATGTGAAAAAGACGCGGAGACACCCAACGCACTCTGGCCTCGGGAACGTGCAGAGGCCGGGTAGCCGCAGCCACATTTTTCCGCACCGTTTCATCAAAGTTCATAGCTACAAAAAGTCGCATTAAGACTCCGCCAGCACCTCAATATCGTTGTGATGCTCATCGAGCATCGACCCGCTCTTGTAACCCGCAAGGTCCATAGTCACCCGACTGAACCCCAGTCTCTGCAAATCTGCCGCTACTTTCTGCCCGTTACCCCTCAACAGTTCCATCTGGCTGGAGTGGACCTCGATTCTGGCTTCCCCACCCCTGTGACGCAACCGAAGATCTCCTTCGATTCCGAGATCCCGCAGGAGTTGCTCCCCGCGCTCGACCTGGCCCAGACGGTTTTCAGTTACTGGAAGGCCATACAGGATTCGGGAACTCAGACAGGGACTGGCTGGAGCATCCCAGATCGGGATTTCCAGTTCTCGGGCAAATTCTCGAACCATGTCTTTGGTGATTCCGGCTTCGGCAAGTGGAGACCGTACGCCCGATAGGCTGCCCGCCTTCTTGCCGGGCCGATGTCCGGTAACGTCGCTAGCGTTCGTCCCGTCAACCACGACGGCAATACCGCGTTCGCGAGCCAATGGCGTCAATCGTTGCCACAACTCGCTCTTGCAAAAGAAACAGCGATCCTGAGGATTGGCCACGTATCGGGAATCATTCATCTCGAGAGTTTCTACTGTCTCCCAGGACAATTCAAAGTCGTGGGCCAGCCTGGTCGCCTGTTGCAACTGAATTGATGACAGCGAAGGGCTTTTCCCGGTTACCGCCAGGCAGTTGGCATTTCCAAGAACTTGGGTGCCAACAACCGCAAGCAGAGTGGAATCAACGCCTCCGGAGAAACCAACAAGCATCGACGAATACGAAGAGACTATATCCTCAAGTTTGGAGAGCTGCGCCATTCAAGAAGGATAAACGAAACACACAGGGGACGAAACGCCGGGAGGTGCTCCGCCCTAACTGTGTTACATCGTGCGAGCTGTGATCCATTCCGTGATTCGGCTCAAAAATCCTTCGGCAAACTCCTTGGGAAGTGTCGCGTACTCGCTGACACTGCCGGTACCCGCCTGCTGAAATAGGTGGTTGGCCTCCGGGATTATCTCAACCGAAAAATCTGTGTTGCCTCCGTCCCTGAGCGCCTGCTCCATCACAGGACCGTTCTGACTGGGCGGCACCTGGAGATCCTTCTCTCCAAAAAGACCCAGCACCGGAACCGTTACCTGACGCAGGGCGACCCCGGGGTCGTAGTCGAGGAAATAGCGGAACCAATCGTTCTGAACCCCAGCGATCGAGGCATCTGTTGTATTCTGGATATAGGTCTCTATATCTCCGAGAGAGTTCCGGGTATTTTCCGGAGCGCTTTCAATCGCTTCACGGAGTTCCGTTTCGACATGCTCCCGCGCGACATCCCAGTCTTCGTTGGTGCGAACCGAATGGAAGATGGCGAGTTGTAACTCCCGCTTTTTCCGAACAGCTTCTTCCGTGGCCCCCTCCACTCTCAAACCCAACTCCCCCTGCTCCAATAAGATCGCGTCCCCTGGCACCGCAGAACCGGCCATCAAAATTATGAAAGCAACGTCCTCGGACCTCGATGCAGCTACCGGAGCCACGATACCACCTTCACTGTGGCCCAGGATGCCCACCTGGTCCGATTTGATATCCGGTCTTTGCCGCAACAACTCGATGCCAGCAAGGACGTCACCCGCAAAATCTTCTGCCGTGCTGGCGGCTATGCTCCCCGAAGAACCGCCCACCCCGCGGTCGTCATACCTTAGAACCGCGATCCCGTTGCGAGTAAGGTGGTCAGCGATCACGCCAAAAACCTTGAAGCCGAGTATTTCTTCATCGCGATTCTGTGCTCCACTGCCCGTTACGAGTACAACAGCAGGATGTGGCCCGTCGCTTTCGGGAATGGTCAGTGTGCCCGCCAGCGTGATCGTGTCATTCGAGAACTCGACCTCTTCGGCTGCATAAGGCAACTCGACCGGTTCCAACGCATCCTCATCGACGCGATTGAGGTAGAAAGTCCCAACTCCATTCTGGCGGAACGATCCTCCCATGAAGTCACCTTCCACCTGGCCCTCGAAAACTGCGAGGCCCGGCCCAGCGACCAACTCGAAATGAACGTTGCCATCGGCTGCGCTAACGTTAGTCAGCGGAAGTCCGAGGGCGGATTGCTCGGAAATGTCCATCGTCGCCGCCAGCATCCCGTCTGCATCTGAAAAGTTCACCACCATCCCGAGATTAACTCCCTGGATCAAGATCGCTCCCTCCCACCGCCCCAGAATTGCAATTCCGGTTTCCGTCATCACTCCACTTTCCTCCAGAGTTGTGGCTTCAGATGGGGGTGCTCCATCGGTGAGTTCGAGTGAGAAAGGCGCGTTGACACCACCCTGCGAAAACGTCCCTGATATTCCACTGCTGGCGACCGCCCCTTTGAAAACCGCGACGCCAGGCCCGGCCTGTAACTCGAAATGAACGTTGTTGCCATCTCGGGAGACGTTGGTCAGTGGCAGGCCCTGCGCTCCCTGAATGTCGATTGTTGCAGCCAGGCTTTCGTTGGACTCGACAAAGTGAACGGTCATTGCCAGTTGATTACCAGGAAGGCTTATCGAACCCTCCCAGGAGCCGTTCAGATTATCCATTTGTGCCCAGGCCGTTGAGGGTAAAGAAAAAGAAATCAGTACGAGACTGAGTGCTAAAATAGCCTTCTTCACTTTGACCTTACCCCTCCGGCTCGATTACGACGGCGTTGCCGAACGCCAACACCTCGGCCGCTGAGGACATGACGTAGGAAGTGGTGAACCTCACATCAAGCACGGCATTCGCCCCCTGGCTCGTGGCCTCGTGGATCATTCGGTCCATCGCCTGCTCGCGGGCCTCCCCCATCATCTTGGTATATTCTTCGATTTCGCCACCGACAAGGTTTTTTACCGCCGCCACGATATCGCGACCCACGTTTCGCGCTCTAATCGTGTTGCCCTTTACCATACCGATGGTCTTGGTGACCCTGTGGCCAGCAATACTTGAACCCGGTGTAGCAATCATCTTTGAATCTCCCGGTAAGGGTCTTTGGTTTTCATGAATACTTTTTCCCGTACCACCGAAACGGTGATCACCGCCGCACCAACCAGCGCGGCCAGAATCGCCCCCTTGAGAAACAAGGGAACCGCGGAGGTCTCGATGAGGCCTTTTATGCCGTTCCAGAACCCGTACGACAGGATCACTATCGCGCCCAGTGACAGCAGGATCCAACCGACGCCTCTTTCAACCTTCTGGTAAACCGAATTCATATAGTCCTCCCATATCTGATCGGGCGGCGGTTTCAGAGTCACCGCTCCGGTAACAGTCTTAATTTTTTCCATGCGCCGCAGCTCTGAGTTGATCTCATCATCCGCCTCCAGGATCGCCGCTAACTCATTCTCCTCTTCTGGGGAAAGTTCTCCGTCAACTTTCCCCATCACGAGCATCTGTGCTCTCTGTGTGCGATCGATTCTATCACTCAAACGACACCTTCTAATCTTTTCGCCAGCGACTTGCGTGCCGAGTAGAGACGGGACATCACCGTCCCAATCGGTATTTCCAACAACTCTGCGATCTCACGGTATTTGAGGTCCTCAAACTCTTTCAACACCAAAACTTCCTTTTCCTGGTCCGCCAATCCCGCAATGGCCCCGTGCAACCGTTCCTCTAATTCCGACCTTTCGAGCCGAGCCGCCGGCCCCTCTCTCAAAGCCCTGGCACTGAGATCGTCAACGATCCATCCAGTGGCCGCTTCCAGTTTCGCTCCCCTGGCCTTTCGGTCCCGCGAAATGTTGAACACCAACCTTCGCATGATCTGATAGACCCACGGATAAAACGGCCGCCCCGGGTCCAACTTCGCCCGACTGTCGAACGCTCTGGCAAACGCCTCCTGGGAAATATCCAACGCATCGTCATGCGATCCCAGGAACCCAAGTGCCGCGAAATAGGCTCTTTTCATATGTTGTTCAACCAGTTTTCCGAATGCTGCTCGATCACCGGCCTGCGACCGGATGATCAGATCCCGTTCAGCGGCATCAATGACGCCTCCGGTCGTTTCAGCCATCCAATCTCCGTGTTTTCGCGTCGTCATTAGGCATTACACGTAAGATCGGGAATTATTCAGTAAATGGGAGGGGGTGAAAAAGGGCGGAGGGAGGAGGGAGGAGGCAGTCGACGATTCAGCGTTTTTTTGCGGTCGTTAGATCTTCCTAAGACGTTCATAACCTCCCTTCTATTGAAAACGGGAACGCGCGTGCGAACCTTGGGGTTTTCGATGCCACCCTATTGAACGCGAGGACCTATGCCCGAATTCGGCCAGAAAACGCCTGTCACCGTCGCGCTGCTAATCTGTCTCTCCTCCGTCAATTTTTCCAGCGTTGAGGCTCAGGAAACCGACGAGGCCATACCATTCCTTCCCCCCGAAGTGCTGAGGGCTGACGGGAGCCGATTGGAATCGCATAGGGTCGAATTCCTGGAAACTTCGTGGGAAACCGCCGACTCCTCCGACATGGAGGCCTACGTGTACGTCACCGTCGAAGCATCTCACGGCTGGGGTGAGAGGCAATTGATTATCGACTGGAAGGCACTTACATGGAACGGCACCGGTTGGGACCGAAATCTTGTATCGGAGGACGGTCTGGCGCTCCGGGGCCGCATCACGCCACGGGGCATTCCGTTCGGATTCCTCGTAGAAAGCCACTACTACCCCGATCTATCGAACCGAACCCGTGTCGACCCCGATGGGGAGGTAAGACGCTACGAAACCCTCACTAGCAGGGAAACGGGCGTTCACAACGAGATCGTCTGGCCTTACTTACTGGCTGCGATGGACCTCTACGAGGGTCGCGATTTCATTGCGCCCGGATACAACCCCTATGGCACAAACCCCTTGTACTACAGACGTTTCATCGTATCAAACCCGATTACTATCTCTGACGACGCTGGCAACGAATATTCGGGCTGGGCGGTTGATTCATTCGGCGGAAGAAGTATTGATGAGCTCAAGTCCAAACCCGGATCAGGCCCGGGGAGATTTGCCCGATATTTTGTGTCATCGCAGGCGCCACATTTCCTCGGCAAAATCTGGGGCACAAGAGACTCCACCGGTGTCGAGCAACTTACCAATGCCTGGCGGATGACCGGATACGAACCGATCAACATCACTACTGCAAATAGACTGGACGAGATTCTGGAGGTCCGGGCTCGAAGGGGAGCCGATCAGGAAATCCCCTGGGCGCGCGACAATTCTCAGAGATAAACTCTAGATATCTGCGGCGACCCTGGAAACGACCGTGTGGGCTACAAGACTGCCGATCAGGGATACCGGGTCGCCGGTGATGCGCTCGCAAAACGGATCGTACGTTCCGGTCCAGACCGTTGACCCGTCTGATGTTCGCAGCAAAGTCGTTGTTAACAAGATCCCATCGGAGGAACCAACCAATGCCCCGGTGAGAACAAATTCGGGCCCATCTTCATCGGAAGAAAGGGTCCTATCCAAACGCTGCACGTTGCTCCGGACTGCCGCCTCCAAACTAACGTCGATCCCGTTGACCATCCGCACACCCGGATCTCCCAGGACCTGGAACCCTGCGACTACAACCGTGGACGGTGATTCGTTTTTTTCGACAGCTCCTCGCACCTCGAGTAATAAAACGAGCAAGGCCGCCAGGGCAATCCCAACCAGAACCCGGGAGAAGAGGCGCAACCCCGTTTTTTTTCGCGCGCCACGTTGGGCGCCCACCGAGTCAGTGATCGGGTGGCACCAGCGATAGCCTATACGTGGTACCGTTTGGATGAACTCAGGTGACCCAACTTCATCCCTCAGGGCCACTCGGATCTGCCTGATACATGTGTTAAGAGCATGTTCGAACTCAACGATGGTTTCGCCCCAGGCACACCGGTAAAGCTCTTCCCTGCTGACAACTCGACCTGGTGAAGCCAGAAGGGCCCCCAGAATTAGCGAGGCCTTCGGCGGCAGGGAGACGGGATCCTCCCCGTTGAACAATTCCCGAGTATCGGGGAAAAACGTGAAAGAAGAAAACCCGATTCGGTTAGGCACCTGGCTCCTCGGATGATCATTGATGTGTTAGCATTTGAGCAAAGGGTCAACATCTGAACAGTGTTACCGTGTCCGCACTTGTCACCCCTTCCCATTCCCAAAAGTTCCAATTGTTGCCCGCCAGTCACGCCGCTTTTCTCAACCTATCCAGACTCCTGTATTGCACCGCCTCCGCCACATGATCCGGCTGAATCGTTTCCGAGCCGGCAAGATCGGCTATCGTGCGGGATATTTTGAGAATTCTGTGATAAGCCCTGGCCGAAAAACCCAGTCGGGCGATGGCACGATCAAGGAGCGTGTCGGCAGCCTTGGAAAGGTTGCAGGCTTTTCTCATGTCCCGGGGCTGCATGTGCGAGTTGCAGTACAAGCCTTCTCTCGAAGCAAACCGCTCTGCCTGGAGCGCACGAGCCCGCGCGACCCGATGTCTTATGACGTCGCTTGTTTCGCCACAGCGATCACGGGAGAGTTCTTTGTGAGGAACGGCTGCCACTTCAACGTGAATATCGATGCGATCCAGTAGCGGACCGGACACGCGAGACAGGTAACGTTCCACGATTTGTTGGCCGCAGGAGCAGCGATGCCCTGCATCTCCGAAAAAACCGCAGGGACATGGGTTCATGGCAGCAACTAACATGAACTGGGCAGGGAACGATAAGGAGGTGGCAGCTCTGGAAATGGTTACAAACCCGTCTTCAAGCGGTTGTCTCAATACCTCCAGGACGTTTTTTCTAAACTCGGGCAGCTCATCGAGAAATAACACCCCGCCGTGCGCCAGGCTCACCTCTCCGGGCCGCGGGTAGGTCCCACCGCCAATCAAACCCGCGTCACTGATCGTGTGATGGGGTGCTCTGAATGGGCGGTCCTCTACCAGAGACTTTCCAACGCCGAGTATTCCGGCAACGCTGTGAATCTTCGTGGTCTCGAGGGCCTCGGCCATGCTCAGGCGTGGGAGAATAGTTGGAAACCGGCGGGCCAGCATCGTCTTACCAGAACCGGGCGGACCGATCATCAAAAGATTGTGTCCTCCGGCGGCAGCTACCTCCAGCGCGCGTTTCACGTGTTCCTGTGCACGCACATCCGAAAAATCCAACTGATACGCCCGGTCGTCGCGCGAAGTCTCAATTTTTTCCGGGCGGGTCAATACAGCGCCCTCGGACAGGAAGTCGACAACCTCTTTGATATGCGCTGCCCCCATCACTTCAATGCCCGCAACAACGCCGGCCTCCGGAAGGTTCTGGCTGGGAACAACCACGCCTTTCAAACCGCACTTCTTTGCGGCAAGTGCAATGGAAAGAGCCCCTCTTACGGGACGAAGATCTCCCTCGAGTCCAAGCTCCCCAATTATCAGGTATTCAGTGAGGACCGAATCAGCGTCTGGCGTCAACTGACCGGTCGCCGCCAAAACCCCTACCGCTACCGGAAGATCGAAGGCCGACCCCTCTTTTCTGATGTCGGCGGGCGCAAGATTGACCGTGATACGTTGGAGCGGAAAATCAAACCCACTGTTTACCAGCGCCGAGTTGACCCGCTCTCGACTCTCCTTCACAGCACCGTGCGGTAGTCCCACCGTGGCAAAGGACGGCAACCCCCGACAAACATCCACTTCCACGTCCACCCTGAATGCATCAATCCCGAGGACTGCCGCACTGAAAACTGTCGCTGCCACATCCGGCTCCATGTTCAATTCGGAGCCATGATACCTCCCCCAGGCCAACTCGGCTGTACCCGAATCACGCAGCCCGGATCTAAAACCCTCAGCGCGCCCCACAGGCCCGAAAAAACCGCTTCAGCCTATCCAGTCGTTTAGAGCGTATTAGACAGACGCTGCATAAAACCGACATTTCGCCGCCTATCTCCAAACGCCTTCCGACCTCTTGACGAACAACGCCGGTGCCTGCAATAAATTAGATAACAGCTCACAGGTTGGCGGGCGCCGACGGGAGGGATTATGCAGCGCTTTTGGACCACAATAGCGCTTTTGGACCACAATAAGGGTACCGTTTGCAATACAATTAGCCGTTAGGCCGCTCACAGAGAGGCATCTCTACTCCAACTGCGATCAGAGCATTTTGCTGCGCGTCACTTAGCCTTGATAAACTCTTCGACAGATAAGCCAATGTCCCTGGCGATCTTCCGGAGGAGTGCAGGAGCAATATCTCGACCAGAATGGAATGGCGGAGCCTGTCAATGAAAGTGAGACACTCACGGGTTAGGGTTTAAGGAGCATTTGCAAACATCTGCGCCTCGTTTCGCCGGTTGATTACCTGGGACTTCGGGATACTTCCAGCGCTGGTCCCATCGGGACGGTCGCTTACAGGGCTTGCTACGATCTCGGTTTCTTTCTCGCTCCCGTTTTCTTTCGGTTTGTTGATCCAGACGGCTTCTGGCGGAGTCCCTGGTTTGGGTATGCCACGCGGGAATCGCTCCGGGTGCTCGGCATACGCCGCGACGAATACCGATTTTCTTTGACTCAAGCGTTGCCTGGCAAGACCGTAGTGGACATCGCGCGGTGTCAGCATTGCCAGCCCACTATGGCGGTGCTCGTTGTTGTACCAATCAAAGAAGGGTCCGCAGAAACTACGACCATGCTGCAAGGATCCAAAACGACTCGGAAACTGCGGCCGATATTTCATCGTCTTAAACTGCGCCTCCGAATACGGATTGTCCGTCGAGGTGTAGGGTCTCGAATGCGTTTTTGTCACCCCCAGATCGCTCAACAGCAACGCTACGGCCTTCGACTTCATGCTTGAGCCACGATCCGCATGCAAGGTCAGTTGGTTTCGCACTACTCCCTGCCGCGCGCATGTTTCTTCAATCAACCGCTTGGCAAGTACCGCTGACTCCCTCTGCGCAACCATCCAGCCAACGACATAACGGCTGAAGACATCCAGGATCACATACAGGTAGTAGTAGGTCCATTTGACCGGGCCCTTCAACTTCGTGATATCCCAACTCCACAACTCGTTAGCAGCGGTGCTCAACAATTCAGGGGCCGCATAGCTCGGGTGACGAAGCTGGTTGCGGCGTTCACGCACCTCGGCGTTTGTAGCCAGGAGCCGATACATCGTGCGCTCCGAGCACACGTAGCGACCTTCGTCTAACAAAATGGCATGTACCTCACCCGGGGCCAGGTCCACAAATCGGGGTTCGTGGAGAATATCCAGCACCGTCCGGCGCTCCTCTTCCCTGAGAGCCCGAGGTGAAGAACGTGGAGCCGCCATTGCCCGGGGTCGGCGCGACCGATAATAGCTCGCCGGCGATACTCCCAGCACTCCGCAGGCAGCTCGCACCCCCAGGCGCGACCCAACTTCGGCAATCTTGGCCATCAGGATCTCCCGTCGCTCTCGGGTAGGTCGAGTCCCAACACTTCCGAAAGTTTTTTTTGGACCTCTACAAAGGCCTCTGCACGCTCGGCACGCTTCTGTAGTCGCCGATTCTCTTGCTCCAACTCGGCGATACGCTTCGCACCCGAATCCGCAGGCTTTGCCCGGGGACCTCGCCTTCGACTACCCGGGCCGCCTAACTCACCACGTTCCCGGGCGGCTCGCCACATCGATAAGCTCGAAGAATACAAACCCTCACGCCGCAACAGAGCACCAAGCTCTCCCCGACCACGGCACCGGTCAGCTTCCTGTAAAATCCTGCGCTTGTACTCTAGCGTAAAACGCCGCCTCTTCGCCTTGGCCAATACTTCCACCTCCAACCCCTTGTTCGAGGGAGACACCTCCATCATCGTATTCATCCCAATTTTCCTTCATCGCCCTGCTCACTAAACTATCAAGAGTAAACTGTCTCATCTATATTGGCAGAGAGGGTGGTACGGTAATAGCTCCCCCATCGGGATGTCGGTACTGGCGGTGGGAGCCCTTTTGGCGTGCCAACTCGAACCCGAATTCCGTAAGGATGGATTCCACCTCGCGGGGCTTCAGGACTGGTGTAGAACCCAATTCAGGCAACGTTTACAGTATGAGTTCCAACGAATTCGGCTTCAAGATGGGGCTCACCGTCCTCAAGGAGCATTTCGACGACCTCGCGAAGATTGTCTAGGAGTTCGTCGATGGTCGCGCCTTGGGAATGGGCACCCTGCCATCCTGGGATGTGCCCGACGAAAAGGTCAGTGTCGGCATCTTGTTCAATAACTGCTGTGTAGTTTCGCATATTTCCAACCGTGTCGAAATGGTGTGCAACTTAAAACTTAGGTAAGAGCGGTTTAACTAGCAAATGATGCAGTCGCCGCCGCGAGGTTCTTGGAGGTGGAAACATGGTGAGGTACGGAGGTAGCTTAAGGTATGAAGAAGCTGTTGAGGGTAGCGGCGCAGCATATACGCAGAGTCGTTAGGCAGCTTTCCTGAATCTATTGCTATAGCATGGCATCCGTGTTAACATGGTACCATGATCAAGTCCTTTCGCAACTCCGCCACTGAGGACTTATTTGAAGGGCGGAACTCGAAGAAGGCCCGACGGGTTCTACCGCCGACATTGTGGAGAGTTGCGGCACGCAAGTTGGAACGTCTGGATTCCGTAGTCGCGTTGGATGAGTTGCGGATTCCACCACAGAACCGACTGGAAGCTCTCAAGGGCAACCGCCGGGGACAGCACTCGGTGCGAATAAATGATCAATATCGGATCTGCTTCGTTTGGACGGAGCAGGGGCCAGACAAAGTTGAGGTAGTAGACTACCACGGAGGTAAATAGCCATGGTTCGTTTGCCAAAATTCAGAGAGCCGATTCACCCTGGGGAGATGCTCCTTGAGGAATTTTTGATTCCCATGAAGCTTACTCAGCGTGATCTGGCTGACGGTATCCATGTCCCGTATCAACGGGTCAACGAATTGGTGAACGGACGTCGTGGCGTTACGCCCAGTACGGCATTGCGTTTCGCACAATACTTTGGGACGAGTCCGGATTTCTGGATGAATCTGCAGTTGCGGTGGGACCTCTGGCACGCGCAGCGCGATGAAAAAGCGGAGCTTCGCCGCATTCGCAAGGTGAGAGTCGGTTAGGGATTTCTGCGTCGGGAAAGCTGTCTAACCCGTTAAGTAGCTTTTAGTCAAGTAGACGTACGTTTCCAGTGGCGGTGGGCGGATGCTCGCCGTCTGTTGTCCAGTTACTAGAAAGTCGCTCTGGCCGCAGTCGGGGTTTGTTTCAGCTCGGCAATTGACGACCAAAACACCGTTTTGGGATCTAACGCGGAATCAGTGTTCCGCGTGGCTCAGTTTCGAGCGTCCCAGAAGCTTTCCCGCATGGCGCCCGGCTTCCCATTCAAGCGAATGACCGGACTAATTGTCAAGCTTCTTCGTCTCCCCATGGCGTACTACTTCCCTATTCCGTCGAAGCCCATGTTGACCCGGAAGAGGCATTCATTGCATCTATTTCAAGTTGCCACATGCTGTTTTTTTGTCGATCGCGGCGAAAAGGAGGTTAGTCGTGGATGAATATTCTGACTATGCTGTCGGCTTCATGACGAAAGGCGAGGGCGGCAAGTTCTCAATAACCAGGGTCGTGTTGCGGCCGAAGGTTGTTTTCGGCGGCGAAAAACCTACCCAGGAGCAAATCGACAGACTCCATCATCAAACACACCAACAATGTTTCATCGCGAACTCCGTACGAGCCGAAATAGTAGTTGAGAGCCCAGAACACGGCTCGCGTTAACACTCCGCAGATTTTTTGTTTACGCGAAACCCCGTGTCTCTTTGACGTTGGAGGTCGTTTGGCGCAATATTTTTGGGAGACGCACCCAGCACGCTATTTCAATTCTTTTGAGCAACGATAAGGATTCGATCCGATGATTCATGACCTTGATAACGCAAACTCGGGGGTTCTTCCTCTTCGCCCCGCCGCCATGCTCGCACGCCTAATCCTCAGTGAATGTTTGAACGATGGATTCTCTAGCATCCGTTTGACCGAAGGCGAAGCACCGTCGGGAGGAGGCAAGGCTCTGGGTGTCCAGTTCCTTGAGGGCGAAGCATCGAAGGACGTAATGAAGATTCCCGTCGCCGCAGGCGTTCCTCTCCTGGTTCATTTGCGATCAATGTGCGAGATGGACCCCGCAAAACACCCGGCCCTGGAGGGAACATTCGGCATAAAGGGGGGCGGGAAAGAAGCGCAGGTCAAAGCCCGTTTCGGCAAATCTGAGGACGGCACGGAAGAGGCAGAATTGGTGCTTTCCCCCAACCCTGGCACCCGACTTGAGTCCAATGAATAAAACTCGGCAGGATTACACTTTTCCCGCGAGCCAGATATTCGTGAAGCATCTGCGAGCACATGCGATTGCTGCAACGCTGGTATTGGCCATGGACCCAGTATCAGCTGCAGCCCAGGTGGCCCCTTTTGATACGACGGACGGGCAAGCTTCGTTCTTGACTATGTCGGAATACCTGACCCGGGACGGTGGAAAGTGGCGGGCTCCGAATCCGCAACACGACGGGTCAGCACGTTCGCCGGAGGCGTTTGAGTTGTGGTTCGACAGCCACTTCTCAGGGCGAATTCTTCAGATCCAGATCGTCGTTCAATACGCAGACCGAACAGTAGTTTCGTCACACGGCCAGTGGATGTGGCATCCGGGCGCCGGGGAACTTCGCTACCTGGTGGCTCATCGAGGCGGTGCGGTTACCGAAGGGGTGACAACTTTTCCCAACGCGACTACTTTCGTTACATTGGCCACTCGAACTGGTCGCAATGGGGTGGTACGGGAGCAGCGGGACGACAACGTAATGGTCAGCCCTTCCCTGCACCGGAACGAGACGTTTCGAATGGAAGCTGGAGGCTGGACCAGTGGCGGGGTCTTCGAATGGTCCCGTCTCAGCAACTAAGCCCAGGGATTTTTCAGTCAGAGGGTTTTCTATGGGTTGCCTTGACGATCGCTTGACTCCCTCAGATGAATTTTCCGGACATGAAAAAGGTCTTCATTCTCGGTATCGCACTACTCATGGCATGCACCGGGTGGACCGGCGTTTCCACTACTCTCACCCGGTACCCTCTGACGATCGGACGCGAATCCGTGCCTGGGCCGACGGCAACAAATATGACCTCCACGGCGTCAGACTAAGAAACGACTCACTCGTAGGAACCCGGCACTGGCAGCCGATCAATTGCGCTCAATGCGAAATTGTGCTATCGAGAACGGCTATTGACTCCATTCACGAGCGGACCGTCGCCACCGGTCGAACCAAAGTTCTCGGCCTCGGGGCGGGAGCAATATTAGTCGTGTTTGTGGCTGTCATGAGTCAAGCGAACTTTGATTGACTGAGTCCGATTTCTCGGCAATGTTTTTGGAGAAACAACATGGGTATAGAAGCAATCTGGCAGTCCAACGGCGGCGAAGAAATCGAACGCGTTCCTGACGAGCTCATGGTGCTCAGTGGTTTCGCGAACACACCGCCGTGTGACATCTCACGAACCAAATGCCTCCAGTTTATCGATCCCTACGGGGAGACTCTTTTCAATCAACGTCAAATCCCCATTCTGGCCAACGAACTGGAGCGGGCGGCCGCATCTATTTACGACACGAGTATCAGCGGACACCTGATCAGTGTAGCACGTTTGGTCGGGCGAGCGAAGAAGATCAATACCTATGTGCGCTTTGTCGGTGGTTGACGTCATGCGATAGACGGGCCCATACTCTTGAGGTGATCTTCCACTCCGAAGAATTACAAAGAGAGGGCTTCAATGCATAACCGTTTTCTCCGGATGTCTGCTGCGAAAACAGAGAACCAGATTCGGAAAAACCGCGTGGGAAAACTGCGGACCGTAGCTGGGGCGCTGCCAATGTGCTTTGCTCCGGTCCTTTCTGCACCGTCAGGGGCGCAGGCTCCCGGAACTCAGGCTGCCGAACCATCAATCAACATATCGTCCCGGGTCACAGCGAGGCCTCCCCCGGGAGATCATCACCGATAACGGCCCCGAGTTCAGGAGCCGTGCGTTCGACGCATGGGCATACAGTCGCGACGTCAGTCTTCAATTCATCCAACCGGGAAAACCGTTTCAAAACGCTTTCATTGAAA
>JAJCZX010000028.1 GCA_029262195.1 Gemmatimonadota bacterium
ATCTCTGGCTCCTGGCACCAGACGGCAGTAACTGAAGAAGTGCTTATCATCAGGGAAGCGTTCGATGCCGTCAATCTCAAGGAATATTGTGTAGGCGTTGATCTTGCCGATACCCGGAATCCACAGTAGCCGCTGAATCTCCCGCTCAGGTACCAGCATCGGGTCCAGGGTCTGCTCCAGTCCCTTGATCTGATCCTCCAGTAACTCTATCTGCTCCTCGTGGCAGCGAATCTGTAGCTGATAGAGGTATTCCAGTTCGTCGGTCGATTCAACGTTGAATTTCTCGTAGATACGATGAATCGAATTCAGTGCGCTCTTGCGCTTTTCTACCAGCGTGAGTCGGGCGCGCATAACATCGCGCATGGCTCTCAATTCCGGGCTGATCATGTGAGCATATGGAATCAGGTCAGCTTTTAGTAGCAGGGCCAGGGTCTCAGAATCAATCTTATCAGTCTTTACCTTGGCCGCGCTAATCGCCTTGAGGTTGCGGGCGTGGGCCAGATTGAGATCTACCTGATGACCGATCGTGTCGCTTAACCAGTACCAGCCGCCGATTGATTCAACCACCGCCGCATGGCGGCCCTGGAATTGAGCGAAATAGTGTTTGATGATGGCTCGTTGATTAGGCAGGTCCTGCTGAGTGAGGATCTTGCCTGTATGATCCAGAGTGGTAACGTACGAGGTGCGCTTGTGCAGATCGATGCCGGTGTAGTACATGATTCTTAGTACCTTCCTGGAAGCGTTTGTTGGGGAACTCGACCGTCACAGAGAAAGGTCGGACTCCACAGCACTACTTGGAAGATTCAAGCGCATGATGCGTGTCGCCGCCGCGAGGTTCAAAGAGGTGGAAACATGGTGAGGTACGGAGGTAGCTTAGAGTGATGAAGAAGCTGTTGAGGGTAGCGGCGCAGCATATGCGCAGAGACGTTAGGCGGCGTCACCTGAGATTGCTTCAGATTCCGATCGGCGTTGGTGTAGTGCTTTTAGCGTGTGCCGATGTTCCCCTAGCTCCGGTCGGGCTTCATGTGAGTATCGCTCCAACGATTGTTTGGAGCGGTGGTTTGGGATCGCTTCGTTCCGAACAGTTTCGCCTAGTCGAACTGGAACCCCGTAGCGAACCAAACGGCTCGATCATCGAGAACCAGTGGTCCAATTTTTCAATTGTAGTTGGTGGGGACACGGCAGACTCTTGGCGGTCCGGCCCGGACAAGATCAATTTCAGAATACCAGCACTGTATTCTGGGAGGCAATCGGTCTTGATCTCAACAGCGGGGTTTTTAGACGCGACCCAGACGGTTCAAGTTGTGGGTGCGGAGGCGCCTGTTTGGTTCCCGCTCTCAGCAATCACAGCTACATACCAGGTCCTTGACCTCGGCAGGGGAAAAGTCCTGCTGGATGACCTTGGGGTGTTAAAGATTCTGGATCTTAGGAAGAGAGAGTCGCTGCCCCTTTTTCCTGAGGAAACCCGGTCGTCCCTGCAATTGCCGGGGCCGAGTTATCGGCGTGGCAGCGCAGTGATCGGTAACCAGGGATTTGATCCTGGAAGGTTGGCCGTCTGGAATATTGAACCGCTCGTGGAGGAGACCCTCCTTACATGCATCGGTGGGCGCGATTCGTTCGGGGCACCTATACCGGACACCGCAGCCGAGCTCGCCGGTGGCGGATGCCTTTCTCTTGATTGGCGAGGAATCGTGGCCTGGGGTGATTCCGTCATTTTTGAAGATTTCGCGTTAACGGGTGGGCGATTCGAACTTGCGCCGACAGGTGAATGGGGGGTCATAACCACGCTCCATTGTTGCGATTTCAGTGCCCGGGGTCGATCCCTCAATGCCGGTTGGCCAGTGTTCACCAATACAGGACGGATCGCCTATTCCGTTGAGTACGATGCTGTTTCGGGCGTTTCTTTCTCCGAAAACAGTGATACGCTTTTTGTCCTGGCTGGAGTCGGGGATCCGCCCGCGGAATCTCGGTCCTGGACGCTTGATGTCCTTGAAACTGAAACTGGTACGAAATACCGTTCCGCCTCGTTGGAACCGGACCTCCTCCCCAGTGCTATTCTACTGGATCCACTAGGGGAACGAATATTTGTCGCTGCAACTAAAGGTGGGTCAGGGCAGACGGTTCTGTTGATTTTGGAACGAAGAACGATGGACCTCATCGTGGAAGTCCCCGTACCGTTCGAATTCAGCGCTAGCAACGAAGGAGGTAAGTTGATGTTCGGCGGGTCAACGGGACAGCTCTACTTTGTCAAGACGGCTTGTTGCGACGTCGGTGGTATCAACGTTTTTACATTCGACACGATGTGACGCCGTCTAACTCCGTAAGTAGTTCTTTGTCAAGTAGACGTAATCGTCCCTTACGGTGAGCTCTAGCTCACCGGTCTGAGTGTTTGTTCTGTGAAGTAGTCGCGTCGGCCGCATCCAGAGCTGGTTTCAGTGTGGCAATGACAGCCAAACACCGTTTTGGGATCTAACGCGGAATCAGTGTCCCTCGTGGCTCATTGTTGAGCGCCCCAGAAGCTTTCCCGGCATGGCGCCCGGCTTCCCATTCAAGCGAATGACTCGCTATGTGAATCAGTTAGACATCTGGGTTTGCCAGGCGCGGCCAATTGCGACCCTTCGTTTTGCTCAACGGCTTGGCCTTACTGGATCTGTAACTGATAGAGGTATTCCAGTTCATCGGGTGACTCGATAGCGCTAATAGCCTTTAGGTTACGGGCGTGGGCCAGATTGAGGTCCACCTTATGACCGATCGTGTCGCTCAGCCAGTACCAGCCGCCAATCGATTCTACCACCGCCGAGTGGTTGCCCTCGAACTGCGCGAAATAGTGTCGAATGACGGCCGGTCTATTGGGGAGGTTCTGCTGAGTGATGATCTTGCCTGTATGATCCAGAGTGGTAACGTACGAGGTACGCTTGTGCAGATCGATGCCGGTGTAGTACATGATTCTTAGTACCTTCCTGGAAGCGTTTGTTGGAAACTCGACCGTCCCTGAGAAAGTTCGGGTTCCAAAAGGCTACTTGGAAGATTCAAGCGCATGATGCGTGTCGCCGCCGCGGGGGTCTTAGCGGTGGAACCATGGTGGAGTACAGAGGTAGCTTAAGGGTATGAAGAAGCTGTTGAGGGTAGCGGCGCAGTATATGCGCAGAGCCGTTAGGCAGCGACGGCGACAAATCCGCTGGCCGCTTGCTCGTCCGAGAGCTGCTGGTTTGTCTGCGCCGATCATCGTCATTTACCTCGCCCTGTCGTGCTCTGGTGATTCGCAGAGCCCCGCTATTGGAGACGTCACTGTTGTCTTGGCCACAACCGGAGTAGACCAAGATTCTGACGGGTATTCGCTTTCTTTCGAGGGACAAGTGTTCTCCCTCGGCCCTAATGACACTTTGCTGTTACCGGGGTTAGGGGGCGCTCAACTTGAGATAGGTATTTCTGACGTGGCCTCTAACTGCGATCTAGACGGCCCGATTCGACGTCTCCTGGAGGTACCCTCCACAGGTGAAGGATTCCTTCGCTTTGACATAGATTGTAAGCCGTT
Organism: Gemmatimonadota bacterium; assembly: GCA_029262195.1. GTDB lineage: Bacteria > Gemmatimonadota > Gemmatimonadetes > Gemmatimonadales > GWC2-71-9 > B16T1B5. The sequence goes on from JAJCZX010000028.1 coordinate 3,536, forward strand.
TGGGGTACTGGCATTCGCAGGCCGGAGGCAAGGAGGCCGAACGAACATCTTCACAATTCGTGAGGACGGTGGATTACTTACGACGGTTTCGGACTTCGCAGTTACGCCGGTTGTTCTCTGGGTCAATCCCCAATGGTCGCCTGATGGGGCTCGCATTCTGTTCCAGGACATCGACAACCTTTACTCATCAAATCCGGATGGTTCGAGTTTACAACGACTTACCGAATCTCACGAGCATATCGGGGGAAGCAGTTGGTCACCCGACGGCTCGTTGATCGCCTTTATGAGTCGGGGACTGAGCAATCACAACGATCTTTTCCTTGTCACACCAGACGGCAACAGCCTTGTTAACCTCAGCCAGTCGGGCGACAACGAAATCGTAGGGCCGTTTGCGCCACCGGCCTGGTCACCCGACGGGACAACAATCCTGTACCCAACGGACACCGGAATTCTTTTTGACGATCAGAACCTAATCTCGATATCCGTGTTTGGTGGAGAGAAGACTACTTTCTTAGCCGACGGAATGTACAATAACTATCCTACGTGGCGCCCAACTGGGGACCTAGTCGCATACACACGCCCCTCTGGGGGTTCGTCAAAGCTCTATTTCGCGAACACCGCCGGAACCGTGATCGACTCCGTTGTGAATGACGAGCTGCCGCACAGCGGACCGACTTGGTCGCCAGACGGATCCGTAGTGGCCTTTACAGGTCAATCGGGCGGTCGTTCGTTCGTTATTGTCGCAACCGTACCTGGCTCTTCGGTCCAGGTCGCAGAGGGCTACCACCCTTCCTGGTCTTCCGATGGCGGCCGACTGGCATTCATTGGCGTTACTGCCGAAGACGAGCAAAATTTAATGGTGCTGAACCTGAGCCACCGAGGGATCGACGTGGTAACTGAAGGAAGGGGGTTTGAGGAGATACGATCGATTGACTGGAAACCGTGAGTCAAGGTCGCTGTCTAACTCCGTTAAGTAGTTCTTTGTCAAGTAGACGTAGTCGTCCCTTACGGTGAGCTCCCGGCATGGCGCCCGGCTTCCCATTCAAGCGAATGACTCGCTATGTGAATCAGTTAGACATCTGGGTTTGCCAGGCGCGGCCAATTGCGACCCTTTGTTTTGCTCAGCGGCTTGCCCTTGAAAGAGCCGTTGAAATCCGCTGAAATCCGCTTTTTTTGTTAACACCTGATAGACGATTCTGGCTATCTCCAGGACTACCAGATTTCGTGCAATGCGCTGAGGTCTCGCATGGCTCGTAGTTCAGGGCTGATCATGTGTGCATATGGGATCAGGTTGGCTTTGAGGAGCAGGGCCAGGGTTTTGGAATCAATTTTATCAGTTTTGACCTTTGCAGCGCTAATAGCCTTTAGGTTACGGGCGTGGGCCAGATTGAGGTCCACCTTATGACCGATCTCGTGTCGCTCAGCCAGTACCAGCCGCCAATCGATTCTACCACCGCCGAGTGGTTGCCCTCGAACTGCGCGAAATAGTG
>JAJCZX010000029.1 GCA_029262195.1 Gemmatimonadota bacterium
TCGGAGCGGTCGGAGCGGTCGGAGCGGTCGGAGCGGTCGGAGCGGTCGGAGCGGTCGGAGCGGTCGGAGCGGTCGGAGCGGTCGGAGCGGTCGGAGCGGTCGGAGCGGTCGGAGCGGTCGGAGCGGTCGGAGCGGTCGGGCAAAAGATACCATCTCAATCCATCAAAACCAGCCCTGCTCCGTCCTGCTCCGTCCTGCTCCGTCCGCCCTACCCCATAGAGTGCAACGCCACCTTGTTACCCTCAGAATCCATGAACATCGCAATAAATCCGACCTCTTCAGACACCTGAGTTTTCGGCAACACCACTTTGCCGCCGGCACCGTCGACTCTACCCAGCATCTCGCTGAGGTCGTCGCCAGCATTCAGATACACGGTCGCACCAGATGCAGAGGGTTCGTAACCCTCACCAAAGCAGATTGCTCCACCCACTTCGCGTTCGCCGTGGGGGAAAAATCCCATTTTCGTGCCCATCATCTCGTTTGTAGCCAGTTCCTGTGCCATGAGCGTTGAATAGAAACGATGCGCCCGGTCGTAATCGGCTGCGGGAATTTCAAACCAATTGATTGAGTTAGCCATTTGTCCTCTGTCCTCTACTGGATAATGAAAAAGATGTCGAGGCTGCAACCTACGGAAGACATCCCTTTAGAGCGATTACTTTTTCGAAATAAACGTAGTATTCTAAAGAAGGTATTTCGTATATTTTCACAATATAATTTCTCACTAAACGTAGGATTCCAGCATCAAAAAAGGCGAACTCTACCGGCTGATAGCTTCACTCAGCAAGCAGGAAAAGCGCCATTTTACCCTGCTGTCCGGCGCTTTCGCCCCCACCTCAGTGGCCAGAGAGCTGTTCGAAGTAATCGAGAGGGGCGCTGCCACCGACGATTCGCAGGTACGACAGGTTTTCAGTGGACGGCGTTTCCTGTCACAGTTGCACGTCGCGAAGAACTATCTGGTTGCCATGGTCCTCCGGTCGCTACGGCTCTTTCACGGCCAACACACCATTCAAGGGCGATTGGCCGACTCCCTGCGCGACATAGAGATCCTCTTCAAGAAAGAACTCTACGACCATTGCTTGAACCTGATTGTCCGCGCCGAGAACCTGGCAATCAGATACGAACGCGATGTGACGACGCTGGAAATTCTGGGATGGAAGCGCAAGCTCTTGCTGGCGCGCCGGTCTCGGGGCGATGTCGCTGCCCAACTCAAGACAATCTCTGCCGAAGAAAAACGGATCCTTGAGCGGCTCACTCAACTAAGCGAGCTGCGCACCCGCGCTTTGATGATTCGACCCACCGACCTCGGCGACGCTTCCGAGTTCGACGTACCGGGCCATATGGAACAGGCACCTGACACGCTGGCCGGCATTACGTTCCACCATCATATCAGGTACGTCCGAGCCGTCGTCTCCGGCCAACCTGAAAAAGCCCGCGAGGAACTTCGGGCAACGATCGCCGCCTGTCATGCCAGACCACATCTGGTTCATGAGGACCCCGGACCCCTGACCACAGCACTCGGCAACGTCGTTGGATTGCAGCTGCGTCAGGGACAACATCAAGACGCCATCACAACGCTGGCTGAACTGAGGCAGGTCCCAACCAAGTTCGAGCTACCGCCCAATGAGCGAACCACAATTCGGCTAACAGCCCGGTCCTTCAACATCGAATTAGAGCTGTACCGCGACACCAAAAACATAGAACGTGGCCTCGAACTAATGAACGAGGCCGTCAAATACGTCGAACATCACGGCGGATCAATCCCAGAAGATTACCGGGTCATGCTATACTATCAGTTTGCCCACCTGCAGTATCACGCCGCCGATCTGTCCGCGACGATGGTGTGGACCAACCGCCTGATATCGGACACGAACCCCGCAGAACGAAACGACCTGCAGTTCTACGCACGGCTGCTTCAACTCGTAGCCCATGCAGAACTCGATAACCTCGGCGTCCTGAAGTACGCTGTCGCATCCACCCGCCGCTACTTGAAAAAATCCGGCAAACCAACGCCATACCAATCGGAATGCATGCGATTTTTTACGCGACTCGGGTCAGTACCACCCCACCAAGCGAAAAAAGCCTACCTGGATTTCGCTGCCAAGATGAAAGACAAGGGACTGGAGACTGACGACACGAGAGATTATTTCGAACTGGTCGATTGGGCGGTTCGGAGGGGGGGTGAATAAATGGCGCTCGGAGCGGTCATACGGTCAGTACGGTCCTCCCTAAGCATCCCTTGAATACTCCTTTATGGTTTTTTAACTAGGTTCTGGCTAAAATCCCCATAATCTGATGATGTTTTTTCACCGACCTGGATGGGATATGAAAACTATAAAAAAAATCGCCCTTTTTGGGATAGCTTCGTTTTTCTTGTTTCTACCGGCCAGCGTGACGGCTCAGGACATACAGGTTCACGGACAATTGCGTCCGCGTTATGAACTTCGAGCTCAAAGTAGCCAGGAAGACGCTTTCGTTTCCATGAGAGCCAGGCTCACCGTAAACGCTCTACTCGAAAACGACGTCAGGGTTTTCTTGCAGGTCCAGGACGTGCGGCTCTGGGGTGATGAAACAAACACATTGTTTGATTTTTCGGCGGATAATTTCGATCTCCACCAGGGCTACATCGAGTTTTCCCGACCGGGCGACACGCAACTGGCAGCTCGCGTCGGTCGGCAGGAAGTCAATTTCGGCGGGCAGCGCCTTGTTGGCGCCGTGGGCTGGACGCAGCAGGCCCGTTCCTTCGACGGTATAGGCCTCGTCGCCAACTCAACCGGTTTCCGCATCGATCTGGTTGGAGTAATCCTTACCGACGAAACATCGGTGAACAACACAGATGACACATGGTTCGTGGCCGCCAATGCCGTTCTTAAAAGCGCCGGCCCCGGAATGTTGGATCTTTACGGGATCTTCAACAGCGAGGATCTGGCCGACACTGACCAGGCTACGCTCGGCGCTCGTTATCACGGCATGTCCAACGGCCTGAACTTCCGTGCGGAAGCCTCCCTTCAGACGGGTACCCGTGCGGGATCCGATGTCAGCGCATTCATGTTCGGTGGTCGCCTGGGCAAGGCTTTCGGCGACGGCTCCGTCACCCTTTGGTACGATTACCTCTCCGGTGACGACGACCTGACCGATGGCGACACAAAAGTGTTTGACACGCTGTTCGCCACCAATCACAAGTTCTATGGCTTCGCCGACCTGTTCCTCAACATCCCCGTTCACACCGGGATGCGCGGGCTCCAGGACATAGCGGTCAAAGGCACATACCAGATGGGTTCCCGGACCAATCTGTCCCTGGCGCTGCACCAATTCAGATTGGTCGAGACAGCCGGAGTCGACTCTCATCTGGCCGACGAAGCGGACCTCATCTTCAACTACCGCTATTCTGCCAACACGACGTTCCAGATCGGCCTGGCACAGGTAGCTGGAAAACAGGGATTGGCCGACATCGGACGCAACAGCGACAACATGACCTGGCTGTATGTCATGACCAACGCGACATTCTAGGAAGTTATACGTTATAAGTTGAGAGTTAGATGTAGGTGCGCAGGGGGTCTCAAGCTCCCTGCGCACTTTTTTTCACCCATTCACCCATTCACCCGTGCACCCGTGCACCCGTGCACCCGTTCCCGGGACCAATCCATCCCCGGCGAGTGTATTTCCACCGAACCTTTGGTGGGTTTTCCCTATTATGAGAACAAATACAATCACTCTTCTTGGCATCGCCATCGGCGTTGTCGGCTGCTCTTCTACAGGAGTTGATCCAGACTCCCTGGTAGGCGAGTACGAACTCTCAGAATGGTTGGTGACCAACACCGCCGACCGATCCGAGCAATTCGACTCCAACAGATTTTATACGACCTGGAATCTCCTCCTCACGGCGGATTCCACCTTCACTGTGAGTTATAAGACTGAGATTGGTGCTGGCATATCCTTTGAAGCGGGGCTTTTTTCCAGTGATCCGACCGTGGTTTCATTCGAGACCAATGGCCCCAAAGGGCAGCTGTCCCTGGGAGGGAGGGATTTCAGCTACACTCTCACCGCGGACGGCCTGAAATTAAGCGGCACGGCTCCAATTTCCTGGGAACTGGGCCAGTTAGTCGAATGGGCTCCGGCGCCCACACGGTTTCTAGGCTATATCGCCGATTCTGAGATTACGCTCGTACGCAAATGAGGCGCCCAACAGCCAGCTGAGATACCCCCGGAGTCCCTTCACCCGTGCACCCTGCCACCGCACCACCGCTACTATTTCCCCGACTCCCTCACTAAATATTCAAATATCTGCCCAGCTTCTTCCGGCGTAACCCGAGCATTGGGCATCGGCACGGAATACTCGGCCAACAACGCTCTGGCTGTTTCATCGGCCCGCACCATTGAATCGGGAGAGGTGATCATTGCGACAATCCACTCCCGCGTCCGCCGGTCAGCGACGTTGGCCAGATCAGGCCCGACGAGCCGACTGCCTATCCGATGGCAGGCCACACACCCCTTCGACTGGAAAACCTCTTCACCTTCGGTTGCCGGATCAGATGCCTCGGGGGCGGGAGCCTGCGAGAGTCCTGAATTACCGCCGCCAGCCGCTGCATTATTTTCCTCCCGGTCGCCGCCGGCACACCCGGTCATTAAAAAGCCACAAATGGTCAAACTAAGGATGGTTGATTGTATTTTTCCACGCATTGGTGTCTCTTTCGACTCTCAGGTGTCGGTTCAGGAGCATACAATCTAGCCCGCCAGGTACGGAAAAGCACCTGAAAACTGGCTGGAAAGTGAAACATTTTACAGGAACCGTCGTAAGCATTCACATACAGTAATAAGAGACTAATCAAAGGGGCACGCGATGACTTCCGATAACGTAACTCGCAGAGGACAGGGTGTTTTGGCAGCCAGTGGCTGGATGCTCGGCCTTTCAATCGCACTAATCTGGCTTCCGCTCTTCGGTCCGCTGATCGCCGGTTTCGTGGGCGGACGCAAGGCCGGAGCAATAGGACCGGCTCTTATGGCAGTTTTCCTGCCGGGAATCGTGGTCGGCCTGACCGCTATGTTTCTTGGCCCGCTGCTGTCCATGATACCATTGATCGGCGGCATTTTCGCAGCGGCCTTTGGCACTGCCGGAGCCCTGGTTTCCGCGATGCAGGTGGTACCGCTCTTGATTGGGGCCGCCCTCGGAGCCATGACCGCCAAGTAGGAACGAAACCTTTTGTTTGATTGAAGTATCTGATTTAATGAATGTGAACACGAACAAACCTCAACCGGGTCGCATCAAATGAAGAACATAGTTATCCTTGGAGTTTTCGCGGCAACCGTCGTCGCCATCGGCGGCGCAAAGGTCGCTCAAAGATTCAGAATCGATTCTCCCAACGTCGTGGTCCATGTTTCCGACCGTTCCTCCTCGACTGACTTTGACTGGTCAGGAGTAATCAGGGCTGGCAATACGGTCGAGATAAAAGGGATTAACGGAGACATCCGCGCCGAATATACTGAAGGGAATCAGGTCCGGGTTCATGCCGAAAGGGAATCCCGGTCGAGGAGGGACTCAAGGGATGTCAGAATCGAAGTCGTCCAACATGATGGTGGGGTCACTCTATGCGCTGTCTACCCGTCTCGCGGAGATCGCAACCGCTGCGCACCAGGTGATGGTGGACACCTCAGCAACAATAACAACAACACAGAGGTCGACTTTACGGTTTACGTTCCTACGGGAGTAGGTTTTCGGGCCAACACCGTTAACGGAGACGTGGAGGCACGGGGCCTGACCGCACACGCCTATGCTGAGACCGTTAACGGAGATGTCGTCCTACATACGACTGGATTTGGCGAAGCAGAAACAGTCAATGGCGACATCATTGCTACGATCGGCGATGTAACTGAAGGGTTGAACTTCAGCTCTGTCAACGGCGATCTCATCGTCACGCTCCCCGCCGATATCGATGCGAACATCGTGGGCGAGACATTGAGCGGCGATATCAGTTCTGATTTCTCACTGGCCATTCAAAACAGCTTCGGCCATAAGAACTTCCGCGGCACTCTCGGCGACGGTGGTCACAGGATCCGGATGGAGAGCGTTAACGGAGACATCGAAATCGTTCGACACTGAGGTAGGCAATTTCGGTCGGGATGCGACCCGCCGTACGAAAAAAAGGGACAACCAATTGGTTGTCCCTTTTTTATGCCCCCAACGGGAATCGAACCCGTGTCTCCACCTTGAAAGAGTGGCGTCCTAACCCCTAGACGATGGGGACGGTTTCCCGCGTTCGTTTGGCTCGGTCAGGGCACGGTAACCCGTGCCGGTATTCCTGTGATAGCGGTAACGGGAATCGAACCCGTGTTTCGGCCTTGAGAGGGCCGCGTCCTCACCCCTAGACGATACCGCCGAGCTCCCCCGTTTCCGACACTAACCTCGGATACGCGGACGACAAATATCACCGGGGAGTGGCCACAAATCAAGCTGTGGAACTATCAGGACTCCGGAGCCCCACACACCTTTCCGGCACCTCAACCCGTCGGGTCATGCACTTTGCCGACACCATCGGGAACAATGGGAAAAAGCGCAGTTACCGTAGCGCCAGGTTTTTCACGGCCAGCTACCCTTATCGCTCCACCGTGGGCTCTCACGATGGCCTGCACAACCTGTAGCCTCAGCCCCCCACTGGCCTCGACATCGCCCGACTCCGGGCCATCGTCGCAAACCTCCAGGAACACATACACCCGATCGTGGTCAAGCTCGCCGCCAAACAGGACAGGGTCAGTTTCGGATAGATCCGCAACTCCGGTTTTTACGTGAACCTCCCCACCCCCACCAAGCGCGTCGCCAGAGCGAGTCACAAGATTGACCAGAACCTGGGTAATCTGCCGAGTATCACCCTCGCAAACCCCGGGGTCCTTCTCCAAATCAACGCAGAGCGACACGCCTCGGGGCAACACAGCTTCAAGAAGGGGCCTCATTTCGCCAACCAGGCTACTCACATCGAAGAACCTTGACCGGGGTGGCCGGCGGCCTGAGTAGGCTAGCAACTGCGCGGTGAGAGCAGCAGCCCTCCGCGCAGTGTCCTCCAGTTCGCCCATGAGCAAATCGACTTCGCTGTTTTCGTCAAGGTCCTGCCTGATCAACTCAGTGTAACCCAGCATCCCCATAAGCATGTTGTTGAATTTGTGGACCACACCGCCGGTCATCGCCCCAAGACTTTCCATGCGTTGAGCTTCGATCTCCAGTGGACTCAGCCCGGCTGTCTCAACGTCGCTACCGGCGGACTTCTGCCTCGCTGGTTCCCGGTCTTCGGGCTTGGATGTGGTCTTCTTCACGTTGGCCTTCTCCGGGTGCAATTAGCCACCGGTATTTCCGCTCAAAGGGCGCATACTAAAGGGGTTGAGCCCGACGGAAACTAAAAATACCGAAAGGGATACGGTGCGTCCAATCAATCGCCACGAACATAAGGATAATAACCTCCACAGAAACTCCAGCATGCTGTGCACCGACGATCTCCACCGCCGGTCGATCTCCGACCCATGCCTCCAACCCCCGGTAAGGGCACAGCATGCTGTGCCCCGACAATCTCATTTCCACACCAATCTCCGCCCGCTACCTCGAAACTCCGT
>JAJCZX010000030.1 GCA_029262195.1 Gemmatimonadota bacterium
GGTGTTTGGTCGTCAATTGCCGAGCTGAAACAAACCCTGGTTGCGGCCGACGCGACTACTTCACAGAACAAAAACTCAGATCGGTGAGCTAGAGCTCACCGTAAGGGACAATTACGTCTACTTGACAAAGAACTACTTAACAGAGTTAGACGGCGGCCCAGGGATCGTAGGAGCCGAAGTTCCAAAGGTGCCCTTCGGGGTCGCGGCAAGAGTAGACCCGGCCCCCGTAGTCCTCGTCCTTAATCTCATTCACGATTTCAGCGCCCGCCGCAACAGCTCGTGCGTAGTGTTTGTCAGCGTCGTCAACGACGATGTACGGGCTCTGAGATACGGCGCCACCCAGAGCGCTCGGCGGCTTCTGGAGATTGTCGAACTCGTTCGCACGCGCGGAGCCGAGCATGATCATTCCATTCCCGAAGACGAGCTGTGCGTGGACGATTGTGCCGTCTTCACCGGGCACGACAAGGTGCTGTTCAAATCCGAACGCCTCGCAGAGCCACGCGATGGCTGCTGCGGCATCGTTGTATCGCATGGTCGGAATCACCGTCGCCGCTGTGGTCTTTGCATTGTCGGTCAATAGCTCTCTCCTGGGTTTAGCGTCAATCCAATGTTGCCGCCCAACGGCATCTGCAAATATAGTGATCCGCGAGGATTCGCCGCCACAGAGTTCGCCGATCGCTACCTGGTCTTCAAACGTTTTGATCCGACGGGCCAGGCTCCTGCTTTTATGTACTCGGCTTTTGCCGACGCCTGTATTCGGTGACCGGCAAGCCACCAATGCCCCAGTCCCCCAACGCAACCTCATCGATCACAACAAACGTTGAGGTCGGATTCTTGTCGAGCACATTTACCAGCACATCGGTGACTCCTTTGATCAGCTCAGCCTTCTGTTGGTCGGTCGTATCGCCCTCACGAGTGATCTTGATGTTCACATACGGCATGCTATGCTCCCCGGGTGGACGAGTCCGCTGGCTGCGGTTCGTAGTGGAATACTTTGGAAATAATCCGCCACTCTCCACCGACCTTGGTCAGTGAGAGGAAGTCGGTAAATTCTTTGCCCAACATCGCAGAACGCATGCGCACCGATGCCGTCGCGCGGCCGGCAAACTGAATCGCCTCAAGGTTGTAAACGTAGGGTTCGCCCAGGCTCGCCAGCGAGCTGCGTCCGGCTACGACGGGAAGATACGACTCCACGTCGAGTTGCAGTACCTCGCCACTTGAGGCCGTCGCGTAGTGTGCCTCCGGATGAAAACTCTTTCGAAGTTGGACAGTGTCTCCGTGATACAGCCCATCGAAATATTGATGCAGCGCCGCCGCCACGGCGACATAGTCCTCCCTGTTGTCGGTCTGCATATAGGTCGTTTCGTTCGCGTTCGTGATCAATGGTTTTTCCTCTGGTTTGATATTGATAACTGCTCTATGACAGGGCTACGGGCGCCCTGTGACGAAGCCACCATCGACCGGGAGCACATGTCCGGTGACAAATTCGGCGCTGTTGAGGTACGCAACCGCATCGCCGATCTCCGATGCTTCGCCGATGCGATTCAACAGTGCCAGGCCGCCGAATGAATCGACGTCGGCACCATCGTGCAGTGGCGTGCGTATGACGCCCGGGGCCACCATGTTAACGCGGATTCCGTCGCCAGCGAGTTCGGCGGCGAGACTGTTGGTCAACGCATGTACCCCGCCCTTGCTGACCAAAGCCGCCGACGCCGGGAACCCTCCAACGGCGTGGTTGATGAGCACCGTGCCGATGTTGACGATGCTACCACCGTCACCCTGCTTCTTCATCTGCTTCACCACGGCCTGGGTGGTGAGGTAGGTGCCACGCAGGTTGCCAAAGAGATAGCCGTCGAGTTCCTCTTCGGTCGCTTCGACAAAGGGCGTAGAGCCAAAGGTGCCCGCGTTGTTGACCAGCCCGTCCACGCGCCCGAAGCGTTCAACGGACACCCGGACCAATGCTTCGCCGGTGCCGCGCTCGCCAATGTTGCCAGCGACGGAAGCGATCCGCGCGGGCTCAGCAAGTTCGGCAGTCACAGACGACAGCTTCCTGGCGTCGCGGCCATTGAGCACAACGTTGCCGCCGTCCTGAAGGAGCCGACGCGCCAACTCGAGGCCGATACCGCTCGATGAGCCAGTGATGATGGTGGTCGGATTTCTCTTGGTTTGGTCTTTCATCGTATTCCTATTGGTTGATTGATAATTCACATTTAGGTAAGACGACCGGTCGTCTTGCAATTTGACGAAAGAAAACGCCCGTCATCGCCTTCTTGTCCTGGCGCTCACGGTCGAAAATAGTCGTCGAGTAACCGGGTGACGATGCGCTGCAGCGGCGCCCGTGATCGCTCGAGTTTCATACGAATGACGGCGCCTTCCCAGCTTTCGGTGAGCAGGTCCGCCAGCTCCCCCGGTGGGATGTCGGCGCGTACGCTACCCTGTTCCTGCCCCAATGCCAGGGCAGATTCCACGCGATCCCGCCAGCTACGAAAGGCCCGGCTGAGGGTTCCACGACACATGTCGCTGTTTTCCAGTTCACCGCCAAGGTTGGCAATCAAACAGCCTCCAGCGTAGTTAGCTGCCTCGAACTCGGCCATCAGTTGTCCGAAGAATGCGTGCAGGCCGAGCACGGGATCGGGATTGCTGGCCAGTGCAGCGTCCAGCTGAGCGACGAAACAATCGGCGTAGTGCTGGATTGCCGCAGAGGCGTATGCCTCCTTGCTTTCGAAGTAGTTGTAGAACGAGCCTTTGGGCACGTTGACCTCGTCCAGTACCTGTTTGATACCGGTGCCGTGGTAGCCATGCTCTAGGAACGCGTTCACTCCCGCAGCGAGCAGGCTCTGGCGGGTTCGTTCGCTTTGTCGTGGTCGCGTCATGCAACGACAATACGACCGGTCGTCTCATTTGTCAATGATACACCTTGTGACGACTGCACGCCGCTTGGGAGCCCACCTCATTGATTCCATTTTCCCCGGCAAGCTCTATGAAGTATTCCACCGTCACCTGCTCAAGCCGAATCGTTACGGACTTTTTCAGTCTCTTAGCGTAAGGATTGGGCCGCTTGTGGTGATTCTTTTTCTACGTATTCAAGGATTCGACAAGCGAGGAGTTCGCCCGTCGCTCGCCACTATGCCCCTCTCCGGTGCCGGTCGTGTAGCGTCACGCACCGAGGCGCCCGGCGCCGGTTGGTTGTGACGGGGACCATGAGCGGGAGGCACCGGGGCAGCAAAGAACGCGCGAATCACCTCATGGCCGCTGGTGTGATCCCTACCCGGGCACCATGACCTTGGTGCTAAACTTCGGGTCCATACAAGTTATTTCGGGAAATCTCGATGTGTCGTTCCAACAGAAACACCACCCTCAGCGGCCTAGATCCTAACTTGAGGTCACGGATCTGGCGCTAGGACGGATCTAACAATTTGATCAACTACGGTAGCGCTCGTATAAGCAGCGTACGATTGGAACTGGTCGGACTTGTCGCTCCCTCCATGGTCAGCCACCCCCTTGATTACAATCGCCTTTGGGCGCGGTTCGGAAGAATCCGTCGCAGCCGCAAGTACTCCGTAACTCTCCATATCAATTCCCACAACCTTTCGGTTTTGCGACACTACGGTTTCAACCATTTCCTCATGGGCCAGGACTGCGGCACCAGCTGCGACAGGCCCGAGCAGGACCCGCAATGCGGTTTCAGGCTTTGGCCCTCGCCACGCATCCCGGATGCGTGCCCTCCCGGCGGCGTCCCCTGCGACAACCCGGGCTGCCCGGAGGAGGCTTGGCGCCGATGGCAACTGGTGGGGATGGGGGGAAAAGAACGGAGGCCCAATACTCCCGCCCCACTTTCCACTTCCCCAATCCCAACAAGGATCCGCTACAAGGACATCCCCAATATTCGCTCCTCCAGCGATCCCCGCCGAAATTCCAGTCATCACCAAGATTCGCGGGCGAAAAGTGTAAATAATTTTGGTGGCTGCAACCGCTGCTGCCGGTAACCCCATCCTTGGGGCCGCAACGGCAACGGCATTCAATCTTCGTTCGTTGTCAGATCCGACATCGACGGTCCCACGGTGATATATCGCGTCATCTCCTGGCGAGGCATAGGGGCTCCAATCCCACGGAAGTGCCAGGACAGCCCCCAATTCTGGTTCTTCAAGGGCGCACAAAAAGGCAACGTCCAGGTCGTAGTCGCTTCTTACGTCTTCACGCCCGCTCACCTCAAGAGCATGTCGCAGACGATGTTGGATCGCCGCGCGCCACCCACGAACAGCTGGATCGTATTGGATGGCAGTGAAAAGAAATTCGCGCAAACGTTGGGACGCGGCACTCACCGCTTTTTCATAGGCTGAGAGTCCGATCACGTAACTCGGTTTCTTGAATTGGTCACGCACCAACAATTCTTCCACAAGCCCTGCCCCCCCGTCGGGAACCGGGTCCTCGTCACTCCGGATCGGAAGCACCAAGTCTACGATCATCACGTCGTACCTAGTTTCCAAAAGTAATTGCTTGGCTGTCCGAGCATCAGGAGCGTGTGACACATCCTCAATGTCAATTCCATCAACCTCAAGGATGGCTGCCATCACATTGGCCCGTTTTGGCGCGTCGTCTTCGACCAAAAGAATCTTCATAACGTGTCCTCGAACACTGTCAATAAACCATCCTTCCAATTATCCGTAGCAGGCGAGTAGTGTATCGCGCCCAGGTACTGGGACCCGAAAGTATCCCCTAGTTCGGTATCCAATTCGGCGAGGGTACTGGACCGGCTTCCCTCACCAAATTTTTCGTACTGGGTAACCACAACCACCGGGGTCGCGATCCCCCGCCGGAGCATCTGATGAAGCAACTCTCTTCCGCCAAACGCGTGGGGCCGCCCCCCCGTTTCCACCGCAGAGACATCGTAGGTGGGTATCGTCATGTCCAAAATGATCAGATTAAGCGACGTATCCTCAAGCGATTGCAATCCGCTTCTGTAAGAACGCGCAAGGGTTACGGACACATCCGGAAGGCACGCCTTTAGAAAAGTCCGGATCTGTTCTCCCTTGCGTTCATCATCTTCAATCAGCAGGATCTTCATACTCTTCTCTCCGAACGACAGTCATGGTCAATTCAACTTCGACATTCCCATCAACCAATCCAGCACTCAAACTCGTTGGTGGTGCAAAGTCGCGGCGAAGAATCCTCGAAACCTTGAGAAAGCCTGTGCCTCCTTCTGAAGATACGGGAGTTGGATCGGAATCATTTCTTATAGCCTCCATTCGGTCTTCGAATCGCCTCGCAAGGGCCGCTTTGTCCATTTTCGGGCCAAGGGAATTGCGAACAACAATGCCAACTTGGTGCTCCTCAAAAACAACCTCTACCTCCACTGGAATAGTCCCCTCCAAACCACTGTGACGAACAATGTTTTCGAGAAGAATAAAAAAGATATCTACGAAGCTGGAAAGTTTGCTCCCGCCAAACCGAAACTCGTCCCCTACAATACTGATTTCGTCGTGAAGGTGCCGTTCCGGCGTTTTTGCGGTTTCCACGGCGATCTGGACCGCATCCGATATCAAGAATGGATCGCTAGCGGTATCCTTGGGGAGCCGAAACCATTCCGTCACACGGTCGAAAGTGTTTTGAAGTTCAGTTCGAGCCGACCGGATGGCAGATAGCAATGGGATCGGTTCGATTTCTGGGAGGGCGCTCGCCTTTGACTCAAGTTTGTTGAGCATCTCCTGAGCCTCGGTCTTAGCCTCGTCGCGCATTTTCCCTCTAATATCATCGAGACGTTGACCCAAAGCGGCCCAGAGCACCTCGATCAGTGTGTCAACGAAGACGTCAAGAGAAGCATCGGAGGGGAGTTCCAGCTCCAAAATGGCAACAAGGTGTTCGTTGGCGCCAAAAGCGAAGAGACCTTCGTTCGTCGAACCAGATTCTACCTGCAACCATTCCTTGTTGATTTTCTGGATCAGTGCGTCGAATTCGCGGGAAACTTCGTCGAGCCCCTCCTTAAGTTTTTTCCGGTTGCTGCCGCCCCACATTTGCACTTGGTCAAGCCAAAAGGAGTTGTTCCTGTAAACGTCGGCTTGTTCGTCACGTTGCGTAATAAGATGCTGGTCTTCGAGCGGGCTCCTTAACTGGCCGGAGAGGGTGCCGTGCCGAATTCGTACACTTAGGAAAACATCGAGTCCGAATTCGGGGTCGTTCAAGAAAACTGAGATCGCATCTTCCACCATAGCGGTAAAAAGTGCAGTTCGTTCGTTCTTGGGTACTTGCAACAGTAGCAGCGCATCGATGTTACCTCGTTCTACCTCCTCGCCCGCCTTGTGTAGCACGTCGAGCAGTGCCTCATCCGCCGTATGGCGCGGGAACTCCATATACCTCCGATAGGGCTCACGGAGTGAGGTCATTAGAGCCTGCTTGATTCCCGCGAGATCTACATAAATCTTGCTCCGTTCGATTTGGGGCAGTCTCTCCTCTAGCATCAACCGCCTGACCAAATCTTTGATTTCACCTTGGAATTCGCTGGCGCGCTCCGGAGCCAACTCCACAAGGAGGCGACAAATAGCGAGCCTCTCCGTGGCCAGTTCTCGGGAGCTTGAAAATTCGGTCGAGACATCCATGACGCTTTCGACACAAACCCTGAACAGAAAATAGACCCAGAGCGTTCTGTCAGGTTCTACAATCATGGGCTTCAATTGGGAGGGCCGTTTGACACCGTTCGCCAAGACAAAGTCTTCGTAGCAAAAACGGCGTTGGTTGTCAAACCGACCACTGATAAAGCGATGGAACAGATCAAACGCGACCGGAATCGCTATTTGTTTTGAGAGTCCGCTCACGCCATTTGCAGCGACAGCCTCAAGGAGCGTCGTCATGACTGGAGGCGTCTCAACACGGCCGACTTCAATACACCTGATAGCAATGTGCCGGGCGGCCTCTCCAAGTTGCCCGCGATAAACAAACGCCTTCACCAGAGCAGTTCGCCCCCTGACCTGGTAGTAGCTCCTCGAATCGGCAACAAGTGCGCTCGCCCATTTAGCGCGTGGTTCGAGGGCGTCGTTCCCCAAGGCATCGCGCAACTTTGAAAGTGCGGTTTCCGCTTTTGAAGCCCCTTCCGCAAGGATTCCAGAGTCACACAGCATGGACCGTCGGGATTCAAAGTCCTCACCCCTTTTGACCCACCCAAGACGTCGGACACCCTCAGCTTCCACCGGGTCGTAAGACGCAAGTCCGGAACACTCGGTGAATACAAAGCTGCGCAGTTCGGCGGCGACGGGAAGCGAATCGATGTTTGATAGCAGTTTGTCGAGTTTCGGCAGATCTGTCTCCAAGTCTTTTGCAGATACCGTCTCAGAGATCAACCGGATCAATTCCTGTTGTAAGCCGGGTATTGGGTCCAAGCTACCTAGTGGATTCTGGCTTTCGAACAATGCAGCTGTCGCAATAAGTGTTGACGAACTGGGTCGGGCGCGAAGCGCCTTCGTAAGGACGTCAGCCACCGAAGAGCCCCTCTCCTTCGAAATCTCACGAACAACCCCCTCAAAGCCGTCATCGAAACAGTCGGCTGGAACGCCACCGAGGCCGAGCCGGGACTGGAGCGAGGTTAACCTTGGGTCACCAATTTCCTCGACACCCATGCTCAAAGCTCTAGACACGGATCGACTTGGGGGGATCGAATGGTCTACCAGGGCCAATACGCGCACGAAGACCTCATATCGATCGATTGCAGTCAACCGACCAGTTTCACAAAGCAGGGTTTCCGGACGCGGTATCCCTCCTCCCCACAGGCCGAGTTCCACTCGAAGGAGGGCGTCCAAAGGCGCGGACAGTTTGGAAGAAAGAAGTTGCTTTTCAGTTTGAAGCCGGAAACGGGCGATCGTCGTGGTCGGTTCGTTCCGAATACTTATCTGGTGGGTGAGATATGCGACCAATCCGACAAAGTCGTTTTCCTGTTTCACCGATTGGGCAAACTCTTTTTGAGCTTCAAGTCCTCCTGACATTTGAAGAAACGCCAATCTAGTTTTTATCGTCCAAATGCTTTGTCCGAAGTCAGATTCAATGTCATCAACACAGCCCAGCACGTCTTCGGGTCGTCGACTAAAGGCAAGCGATTCTAGCTGTTGCAAGGAGGCGACGTACTCACGGAGGCGAGATGAGTCGTTTGCGATGAGGCCTCTCGCCCATTGAAACTCCTTCGCTTCAGTCAAGAGGCTTGGTGTGGAGAACCTAACCCCGGCGCCTGCAGACTTTGGGAAGGAGTCAGCAATGTATTTGCTGCGCAAAAACACATTATTTGCTAACCAGTCAATCAGCCCATCGAAATCTGATGGGGACATACGGCTACGCACGGCGGAAATGGTAAGGCTAGGCCTGTTAGACCCCCTCAGGAGATTTTTCGCCCGGGCCAGCGTCAGTTTTTTGCGATTGGCACTGCCGCGCTTAGGCACCGGGCGCCCGACCGCGGACGAATGTGAACCTAGGCCCAGTCCCCAGAAGGTCTGGGCGACAATTTAGGGAAACAGGAACCTGATGCTGGCGAAAAGAAGCTGGCGGACTGCTGGCCCTCCTGGTCGCCACGTTTAGAACAACGGAAGTCGGCTGAGCGGGCACTAGCGGCCCGCTACGACTTCGTCTCCGACGCTTGTTTGGATCTGAGCGACCTGTTCCCCTTCTCAGTATCGTACGACCAATTGCGGCACTACAGCCCCCCACAGGGTTGGAAGGCGGCTCATTTACCCCACCGCCCGGTGGGCACGACCAGCGAAACGTCGTCCTTTCACCTCGGGCCCAGAACTCCCCCTGTAGAAACAACGACAGGGCGGGTTGACCGAATCTCCCAATCGTTTTGCGATTTACTACGAACGTATGTAGCACGTCGATCTTTCGGTCAGCGCCCAAGAAATCAACAGTCTGCGAAAATTGACCGGCGCGGTTCTTATAAAGCGGCCAGCACGGAACCATCCTATCTCCGTTACCGTGTCCGGTCAAGGAGGAGAGGCAAGGAGCAATTTCACTTATGAAAAATCGACATGATCGATGTCCCCCGGCAGACCTCAACCGCTCCACCACACTGGTTACTCATTGGTGCAAAAAACCGTTGTCGGGCCGCAGCAAGTTCCCGCCGGGGACCGCCGTCCTATAAAACGCCCGTTCCTGGCGCCCGCGGGGAGGGGAAGGAATCACGATTAAGTGAAGACCGTTGCCTTCGTTAGGAGAATATTGATTCGCTTGTTCGACTGTGGCGAATGGGAACCTCGCCTTAATGCAACCGATCGCCCTGTTTAAATCCTTTCTTGGGACGATTATCGCAATATCAATATCCTCGCTCTCGGTTTTATTGGAGTCGAAGAAAGACCCGATCCCTCGCACGAAAACCGGAG
Organism: Gemmatimonadota bacterium; assembly: GCA_029262195.1. Taxonomy (GTDB): domain Bacteria; phylum Gemmatimonadota; class Gemmatimonadetes; order Gemmatimonadales; family GWC2-71-9; genus B16T1B5. The sequence goes on from JAJCZX010000030.1 coordinate 9,351, forward strand.
TACGTTGGCAAGCGACCGAAATAGCTTCCGCCACGGGGGACAGGACGGATTCGGGATGCCTATCCATCGCCTGGGGGTGGGGTTTCGGTGGGAAGAGAACCCGACCTTACGGGGGGGACATTCGGATTTGCCATCGGCTGAAGAGCGCCAGAGGCCTCCCATTTCTCAACGCATACTTTGGCGGACGGTAGGTCATCAAAGAAACTCATAAAATGGTCGCGAAGTCCCGCTACGAAGTCAGGCGATGAAGTGGTGAACGCGAACCGCCCGCTCCCAGTAGCAGTGGCTCCTCGAAAACTGACCAACGCTCGGAGGGCACCTCCTTCTTCTTCAACGATGATAAGGTTTGGGTACGGAAGTTGGTTGGGTTCGCCCTCGAGAATCCCGACTCGATACTCGGAGTTCTTACTCATAAGGAGAGTCTTTCTCACCCATTCGCGGTCCCCACGAGAGCTCACCGAAACGATTCGACGAAACACCGTATTCACTTGAGCATTTGCTCCGTTGTACAGGTGGGCACCCCAATCTTCCGACCGCGCATCTACTTTTGTGAGATCATCGGTTCGGTAATCGATGTGAGTTGCGTAGATCTTGGCGCGTGGCGAGTGATACATACTTTTCATGGCTTCGGCTAGGGAAGGTCCGTTTAGTTGGCGGATCTTGAATTCACCATCGTCGAGACGGTCCACGACCCGCGTCACCTTGCGAAGGATATTCCCAAGATCAAACCACTGTCCTAGCTGAAACCCTAAAACCCCGACCAAAACAGTTGTAAAAAGCGGACTGGGTTGGAAGGCCGAAGTTCCTGAGAACCCGATGGCTACAAGCACGGCGACAAAGAACGGAACGAGCCGTGTGACCGTCTCGCCAATAGATCGATTCCTCTCGTCGGTTGTTTTGTCCAAAACGTTGAGCCTCCCCTACCTTCCCGCAGTTCTGGCGGTGACGCGTGACCAGCCGCGCTTGACAAGCTGCCCCACATTGTCTGCTCCAATGGGATTCACGGCGAGAGAAAACTTCACACGCAGTTTGATTTTCAGCGTCGGTGTCGCTCCTCACGCTCCCTCCGCACCTTCGGGCCCCACGTTGGTTTACCCGCCTGGAGCAGATCGGATTTCGATCAGGGGCCCGGTGCGGTATCCTATCCCCCCACCTCACCCGCGTCAAGAAACCTTCGAACCACCGTCTCCGGGTTGGGTCGCCCTCGTAGTCTTAGGCACCGCATGATTCTTCCGATACCTAACCAACCACCCAACCCAAACCACCGTCCCCAGCACCGCCCCCAGTACCGACCCTCCAACCAGAGTCCAGAGCGCCACTCGATCCGATTCGATGAACGACCCGAGCAGAGCAGCCAACCACCCACCAAAAAAAGAAGCTGCCCACGCCACAAGTGGCGTGAGCAGCAGTCCTATAATTCCGACCAGCCCGCGAAGCGGTGCTCTGGTCACTCCGGGCTTTGAACCGCCGAGATGATGGAGTCGATGGTAAGTCCCACGGCGAAGGCCAGTGCGACGACGGCTGATGTTGCTGGCAGTGTGTTGGTGAAGACGATGGCTGCGAATGCGATTACGGTGAGAATACCGGTGCGCATTAGTAGTGCCGGGAGGGCTGCGTTCTGTTCACCGTTGCTGGCGTTTTTAACGAGTACTGCGCCCAGTCCAGAGAGGTATGCCGAGAGCATCCACCATACCGGGATGTACCAGAAACCGCTGCCGCCACCGATGGCGTCCCAGGTCCAATGATAGAGGTTCAACGGGCGGAGGACCGCGGTGTCAATGACGGTGAAGAAAAGCGCGCCGAGCAGTGCGACGAGCATCGCCCAGGCCATGCCGTCCATACTTCTGGAGCGGATCCACAGAGCCGGTACAAAGGAGAAGACGACTCCACCGGCCAGGACCATCACCGATTGGAAAACCATCTCGGCTGTTCCCTCGAAGGCTCTGGAAACGAGCGCGAATACTACAACGCCGAGTACCGTGACTATTCCGAGTTTAAACCCGCTGCCAACGATAAATCCGGCATCGGAACGATCAATGTCTTGTGATTCAGCTACTGCGGTCATGTTTTGGCTCAGTTTTGGGGCTGAAAATGATGGGGTAATCTAGTGGGGGTGTGGGTTTGAGAAAAGAGGGAGGTTGAGGGGTGGCACGGTGGCTTGGGGGCACGGGGGCACGGGAGGGGACTGTCAGTTCTGGCCCACTATTTCTTTACTAGCCCCAGTCGCTCTGCGGCTAGCCTCAGGCCTATGAGGGTCAGGTCCGGCTCCACGTGCTCGATTTCAGATGAAAGCTTGGCCACAATCGTAGAAAGACCACCTGTGGACACCACATAGGGCACCTGATCGCCGGGCCACTCGGCCTTGATTCGTCTCACGAGGCCGTCAATGGCGTCAGTGGAACCGAACAGGATTCCGGACCTGATGCAGTCCTCGGTGCGTCTTCCAATTACTTTCTCCGGGGCGATTAATTCGGTTTCGAACAGTCTGGCTGCGCTTTTGATGAGCTGGTCGGAGGCGGTCTTGATGCCAGCAGAGATAACTCCACCAATAAACGTCCCATCGGCGAGGACACAATCGAACGTGGTGGCCGTACCGAGGTCTACTACTATGGTGTCTCTGGCATAGAGGGCCGACGCGGCGAGAGCGTTGATGAGACGGTCGGCGCCGACTGATTTGGGGTCTTCGACATCCAGGGTTATTCCCAGGTCGGATTCGGAGGAAATAAGGGTCGGGCTAAAGCCAAGGGCGTGAGACAGACCACGATAAAGCGGTTCGGTGACGGCCGGCGCTACCGAGGCAATCGCCGAGGCGCTGACTTCCTGAATGGAGTGCCCGGCGTGGGCGAGATGACCGGCTACGGTGGCAGCCCATTCGTCCGGAGTTCTCGTCAGGACGGTGGTAAGACGCCATTTGGCCCTGACGCGGTCGCCTACCCACAGAGCGAGGGTCGTCTCGGTATTCCCTATATCAACTGTTAATAACATCAGCAGTCACCTGATATTCGCCCATTCCTCCGGGGCCTCTGGTACGGTAGAGCAACCATGCCATCCCGGCGGCGACCAAAAAGGTCAAAGTCATAGCTCCATCTGCAAAATCGGCGACGGTCTCGGCACCAGTCCCGCCTTCCCTCAACGCCATGACCACACCTGTGGTTCCGGCAATAGTGAGCCCTGTAAATACACTTGAAACGAGCAATGAACGAGACAAAACGTAAAGCGCCCCCGCGATAATTCCACGGGCAAAGCCAAGCCCGAACGCCGCCAGCAATCCGCCTGATTCTGCCGGCAGGAACGTGTTCCAGATCCCGTAAACGAAAGCCCCCAGGGCAACCATCATTAACCCGACTCCGCCCGTTCGTCCAACCAGGAGTCGCCTGAAAGCGAGTTCATCAGTTACGAGGGCACTGGCAATGCCCGCCACCGCGAAAAACCCGACGGCGGCGACCAGCGAGTTGCCGTCAGCACTGACAACCATCGGGTCTTCGATACGGACCAACCAGAGGGATGTAATTGCCGGCAGAGATCCACCAATGATAGCCAGGGCCAGCCAGAGTTTTTCGCGAGGAAACTTGGATACACCCAGAATGGCAGTCCAGAACGCCGCACCAACCACAACGAGTAGCACTCCGCCCCGGTCCGCAGCCCATTGCCCCTCAGCCACTCCTCCACGGCCTGCTAGCGCGATCAACGCTGCGCCTACCGTTCCCAACAACAACGCAGGTCCCCAGGAGAACCTCTCGCGCTTTAAGCGGGCGGGCCAGAGGCCGACGGGCACCTTCGTACCCAACAAGACCGAGAATGCGGCGATTCCGACGGTAAGACGGACCGCTGACTCGCCAGCATGTTCAGTGACGAACGCTGATTCTTTAACAAACCAGGCGGTTGCCACGAGCATCACTGCTGCGGTGATCCGTTGCCAGAGGGGAAGTTCAGACGAGGACAACGGTCCCTCCAAAGGCTCTGTCTTTGCCAACGGTTCCTTCTACTTCAAGAGCACCCTCCCGATCTATACCTACGACGGTCCCGGCCAGCGGCTCCGAGACCTCACGGGTTCTCAACCAGTCATGGCGCGAAAATTCGGTCATTTCGTCGTCAGTCAATTCAGGCAGGTCCGGTAGGTTCCTCATCCTGGGAATTAGACGCTCCAGAACGTCGATTCGGGTCAAATGGGGTGCAACCTGGTCTAAACAGGCCGCGATTTTAGCCACTTCAGGACTGAGCGGGCCGTAAACGTTAACCCCCACGCCGATGGCAATCCAGCCTGAATCGCCAACGGTGCGTGCCTCACAGAGAATTCCGGCCGCTTTTCTGTCCTCGATCATTATATCGTTAGGCCATTTTACCCTGGCTTCGATCCCCAGGGAAGAGAGAACTGCCACGAGTTCAAGGCCCACTCGGATCGCCAGTACGCCCGTGGGAGGTCGATCAGTGCGGAAGAGATAACCGAGCCATATGCCCGACCCCGGAGGGCTAATCCAACTACGGCCCCGGGTTCCCCTGCCCTGCACCTGTTCTTCTGCCAGCACTACGGTCCCGTCAGGCCAGTTGTCGGCGGCGAGCTCATGAATGACATCGAGCGTGCTGGTTACACGAATCATGACAACACAGCGGGCGGCCCCTATGCGATTGCCGAGTTGAGCTGCTGTATGCCCTTCAAACGACATCAGGCCCCCGCAGTCAGACGCCAGCCGATGATTACCGCCCCTAACAGCCAGCAATAGGGCGCGAATTTATGAAAAGCTTTTTTCTTCAAGAGGGCCACGAGGAACACGATGGCAGCCACACCGGAGACCAGGGCCGTGAAAGCGGATAACGCCAGAGGCGCCCATCCAACCGATGCCGTGGCAGTGGAGAGATCACCCAATTGCAACACCGCAGCTCCTGCAATGGCCGGGATGGCCATCAAAAACGAGAATTCAGCGGCTTTTTCTGGAGACACTTTGAGCCACATCGCAACTGAGATAGTCGAGCCTGAACGGGAGACCCCGGGCATGATGGCCAGCGCCTGAGCGATACCGATCAATACCGGGTTGCGAACTCCGGTGACTCCACCTTCGGGCTTGCCTACCCATTTTGTGCTCCAGAGAATCGTTCCGGTGATCAACAGATCGATCGCGACTATAATCAGGGAATCGAAACTCGACTCAATAGCGTCCTTGAGAGTGAACCCCACGATCACTGCCGGAATGGTCGCCAAGATGACTGCCATCGCGTATCGAATTGATTCTCGTTCGCCCCGGAAGACGCCTTGAATTATCTCGATGATCTTTTCCCGATACACGATCAACACAGCCACCAGAGTAGCCAGGTGAAGTGTTACTTCAACGAAGACTCCGGGGCTGTGAAAGCCAACCAGTTCTTCGGCCAACACCAGATGACCCGAAGACGACACCGGAAGAAACTCGGTCAGCCCCTGGACGAGCCCCAGGACTATGGCCTGCCACCAGCTCAACTGTCCAACACTTCCTGGTAGAGGTTTTCATACATCGTAACGACGTCGTCAGAGGAGTAAACCGCCGCTCGTCTCACCGCAGCCTTGCTGGCACGCTTGAGTCGTTCTTCGTCGGTCAGAAGTGCAAGCGCGGCGTTGGCAAATCCGTCAAGATCATCGAGCTCGACCAGCGTACCCGCTTCTCCATCTCCGATAAGATCTGGCAGGCCACCGATACCAGATGCAACAACCGGCACACCGCAGGCCATCGCCTCCAGTGCCACCAATCCAAACGACTCTGAAGAACTGGGCATCATGCACACGTCAGATGAGCGCAACAGTTCAGCGACCACGTCCATCTTGCCGAGAAACAACACGTCTTTTTCCAGCCCATGTTTAGCAACCTCAGCTTCGGTCTCCTGCCTGCTGGGACCGTCACCGACCAGCACTAACACCGCCTCGATCTTCTCCCGGATCTTCGCAAACGCTTGCACTACCGTTGGCACACGCTTCAGTTCGCGGAAGTTGGATATATGGATGACTACTTTGCGATCGTCGGGTACCAGGTGGTGGCGCGGTTCGCCTTCAGGAAGAGGGTAGTACTCTTCGAGATTGATGAAGTTGGGTATTACTCGGATGTCACAACCGACACAGCCAAAAGCTTCGTAGGTTTTGTCTTTGAGATACTGGGAGACAGCGGTTACGGCATCGGACTGTTCGATAGAAAACTTGGTTACCGAGAAGAACGACTGCTCCTGCCCGACCAGCGTGATGTCGGTACCGTGGAGTGTTGTAACCAGTTTCAAATCCTTATTCGGTTTGGCCATCTCCCGAGCGACAAAAGCTGCCGTGGCATGTGGTACGGCGTAGTGCACGTGTAGTATGTCGAGGTCTTCCCGCAATGCCACTTCGTGCTGTTTTACCGACAGGGCCAACGAGTAGGGGAAATATTCGAAAAGCGGATACGCGCCCGAAAGATCCACTTCATGAAAAAAGACGTTTTCCGGTACGCCGCGCAGCCGAAACGGAGACGCATAGGAGATGACGTGGACTTCGTGCCCCTTGCGACCCAGCTCAAGAGCCAGCTCGGTGGCCACGGCCCCGGATCCGCCGTAGGTGGGATAACAGGTGATTCCTATTCTCAAGACTGCACCCTTTCATTCCATTTTTCAGCTATTTGTGCGGCGATATTAGAAGCTCCGTCCCGCGCATCAAAAACTAGAACTTCGTTGGCTGGCAATTGATTGCGAAACCATGTTTCCTGGCGTTTCGCGTACTGCCTTGTACTGATGATTATTTCGCTGCGCATTTGATCGCGGCTGATTGCGCCTTCCAGATGGCGAATCACCTCCCTGTACCCCACTGCATTGAATCCGGCTGAATCCGGTTTTACACCGTCGGTAATCAACGCTTCGGTCTCTCCGATCAACCCAGCTTTGAGCATCGCATCTACCCGCTGCTCGATCCGTGCCACCAGCGCCTGGCGATCCATCGTCAACCGAATATACCAGGGAGTGATGGCGGCGGCGGTCTGACTATACTCCTGCCACCACGAAAGCGGACGACCAGTTAGCAGCGAAACCTCAATGGCCCGCATGGTTCGGTGCGTTCCCCCCCTCTGGTACCCGCTATCGAGCCTTGCTGCCCAGTGTTGCAGATTGCCCTGTCGATTCAGCCAATCTCGCAGCCGCTGCCTCTCCGATGGATCTAACGGTGGCTCCTCGAAAAAACCCTCGGCGATAGCCCGAATATAGAGCCCCGTGCCCCCAACGATTACCGGCTGCTTATCCGGCCTAATGGCCTCAATAGCCGCCAGGGCTTCATCGTGAAACCGACCTGCGCTATACGGTCGTCCCGGTTCGACGTGATCAATCAAATGGTGCGGGGCCGCTGATAGCTCAGATTGGGTAGGTTTAGCAGTACCGATACTCAGACGCTTGTACACCTGCCTGGAATCAGCAGAAATCACCTCAAGCGGAAGCAATTTAGCCCACTCCACCACCATCCCGGTCTTCCCAACAGCCGTAGGCCCCACAATCACCGGAATCAGCGGCGCGTCAATCCGTGGCATTCTCTGCGTCGATCTGCGGCCTAGCGTCCAAATTTCCGTTCCAATTCTTCCCGCTGCAGCCTCACGATGGTTGGCCGACCGTGTACGTCGTGCGGAGGGAGGTCACAGGCAAACAATCCCACCAGCAGGTTACGCATTTCCGAAGCACTCAACTTTTGTCCCGCTTTCACCGCCGCACGACATCCGTAGGTAGCCGCGAACCTGTGGAGTCTGTTGGGTAGGGAGCCAAAACGTTCCCGGGCTAAATCTGTGGCAAGTTCCTCGAAGCAGGCTTTGGCATCAAACCGCGGATGTGGGTTCGGGGTGGCATGAACCATCACTGTGCGCCCTCCAAACGGCTCTATTTCAAACCCCACCGATGCCAAAACGTCAGAATGAGCCTCAACCGCTTCTAACTCGTTGGAGTTGAGGTCGACCGTGATAGGGATCAGCAACCGCTGAGACACCGCTTCATCCCCCTCAAGCTGCCGCATGGCGCTCTCGAAAATAATTCTCTCGTGTGCTGAGTGCTGGTCAATAAACGTCAGCCCCTCAGATGTCTCGCAGACGATAAAAGTGTTGAAAACCTGCAACAGCTCTCCGATCCCCGGCGCAACAGTCCCCTCCTCCTCTGGAGCAAAAAACGAAGGCGGCAACTCCACCCCATCCTGAGCCCCGGAACCCGAGGCATGAAACCCCGTACCCCCGTGCCACCGTGCCACCGTGCCACCACCACCCTCCCACCCCGGAGCTGACTCCACAGGACTAAGCGCCCCTCTCACCGCTTCCTCAACACATTTCTCAAGAAAGTAGCGGTCTTTGAAGCGGACCTCTTGCTTGGCCGGATGAACGTTCACGTCCACCGCCTCACCCGGGACCTCAAGCGAGAGGACCATCGACGGTTTGGTACCGGGCGTTGCCGCTCCACGAAAACCGGTTTCGGCTGCTCGTACCAAAAAAGGATCTTTGAATGGTCTTCCATTGACGAAGAGAAAGGCTTTTCGACCGGTCGGACGTGCATCCGCCGGGCGCTGGATGTAACCACGCACCGACAGAGTCGGCGTTTGATGATCCACGGGAATCATGCCTTCGGCCATCTCGCGCCCAAACAGCCCGCCGATGCGTTCTGCGACAGATCCCGCTTGCGGTACGTCGATCAGAACGCGGTCGTCGCTGGTGAGTTTGAAACTCACGTCCAACCTGGCCAGGGCCAGGAGCGTTATAGCGTCAACACAGGCCCGCGTTTCAGCCGCCTGGGACCTCAAAAATTTTCGGCGAGCCGGGGTGTTGAAGAAAATTCGCCGCACCGAAATGGTGGTACCGCTCTGGCGTACAGCCGGCTCAACAGCGTCCACTCTGCCCCCGGAAACAACTACTCGGGTGCCTTCGGACCCGGAACGCGGGGTTGTTTCCAGTTCGAACTTTGAGATAGAGGCGATAGCCGGCAGGGCCTCACCTCTGAAACCGTAGGATGCTACTCCAACCAGGTCGGCGGCGTTGCGAATCTTGCTGGTGGCGTGGCGTTCGATAGCCAACAGGGCGTCTTCGCGCTCCATGCCTTCGCCGTTATCGATTACGCGAATGAGGGAGCGGCCGCCCGTCTCCAGCGCGATTGAGATGTCCGTTGCTCCAGCATCGAGAGCGTTTTCGACCAGCTCCTTAACAACCGACGCGGGGCGTTCCACCACCTCGCCTGCTGCGATCTGATCAGCTACTGCATCGGAAAGAACTTCTATTTTGGACATCTAGATGTGTTCAATCTCTCGCGAAAGTATCCAGCCCACAGCCTCTCCGTGTCTCACAAGAAGCCAGGCCCCGTCGGTCTGGCGCACGTCCACTGCCTCTCCCGCAGAAAGGGTTTTGGTGCGATCAGATGTGCCATAAGGCGCCTCGCGTAGCGGCGTTTCGTCCCCCAGAACAATTCCGGTGGGACGATCGTATTGGCGCCGAACTAACTCCCCGGCGAGGCCGACCATAACGGCTAAAGTTAACGCGTATCTTGCCACCTTACGGTGCCCCAAAATTATCATTAACCAACCGGACAGCCACAACACAATGGCGGCGATAAACGCTTCAACAGGAGTGATAGGATGTAAGGCTGCTTGGGATCCGCCCTGCCACGCAGGGACTTTCTGGAGCGCCCGCAAGTTGGCCCTGTTCCTCGGCGCCAACCGTCCGGCCCTCACCCAGGCGGCAACCGCTTTGCCGGTTCGACCCGAGTGAAACATCGCGTTGCCCAGATTGGACCAGTGGGCCGCAACCCGGGGATCATTGGTCGCTCGCACAGCAAAACTGTCGGCCGCCACCACGAACGCCCCAGCATGATATAAACGTTCTGCAGTCAACTCCTGTGCGCCAGCGTTCGGCACCAGAACGAAAAACATCAACGCCAGAACCCCCCTGAGACGTTGCGTATAGGTTGGACCTTTGTCACCCGCGAGCGCCCGGGCCATTTCGTCGACTTCGGCGACCAACTCTTTCGTGTCCCCCTCCCCATCTGGTCCATAGTTGGCTTTGCCGAGCCGGTCTTTGATTCGTACCGCATGAGACGCAAGGGATCTGTCCACTCCTGCCGCGACAAGCGTCTGTTCCAACGAAGGTCCTTCGAGTAATGCGCATTCAGGGGACACCGATCTGAGCACCTCACCGAAACGATTGTTAATCTGCCACAGCGAAGTGCGGGCCACCGGGGTCTGTTTTCGGACCACGCTTCGTCGGCCCTCGCCAATGCGTACTGCAAATACGATAGCTGGTCCAGCGAGGATCAGAGTAACCCAGACCCACACCGGGACCATCAGAAATAGGTCGTCCACAGGAGCCTGACCACCAGCAGCGATGAGCGGCAGCCGGTCGGTCGAAGAAACCAGAGCACCCGACGAGGCCCGGGCTACCAGGGTCGCGGTGACCGACGGTGCACTGCGATACCTTTTCGAGACGGGATCGAAGTACCGATACGCCTTAACTCGTGTATTGAGCATCCCAATCGAGTCAGGCACCAACAGATACCGGAAAATTTTTCGCCCGAAGATTTCGCCGTCGGAGCGCCAGTTCTCTACAGACGTTTCACCGGGATAGGCGTTCAACCCCACCGGCCAGTTGAAGATGGGTTCGCCCCAGAGCACAACATTGCCCCGCCCGGCTAGCGTAACCTCCAGCGTCACCGCGCCCCCCACCTCAGACGAACGCCTGGAAAGTGCGGCGGTCATGGTTAGCGAATCGGCCGTTGAGCCCGAGAAGACCGGACCGGTCCCGGGATCGGGAAGCGGTACAAGTTCTATCTCAGGTATCTCGCTCTGAACCACGTGACGGAGTTCGCGGGACATAAACGAATCCGACAGCGGCAGATTGTAAGACACCGTCGCCCGATTGATGGCGAAACCGTCGCGCGAAATCGGGAAAATTGTTTGATGGTGCACGTATAGATCGAAAACGTGGTTCCCAACAGTTTTTTCCTCGATCAGATCCGGCGGCAGGTCAGTCTCATACCCCCATGCGCCGCTGAATTGCGGCGGTTGCAACGTCGGTGCAGTGCGGAGTCGATTGCGTAACACCCGCGGTACCCAGGCAAACACCAACAGGTCGAGCTGTTGCCCCACAGTAACCGAATTGGCCGAAGGGACAATGAAGACTGACACTTCTGAAGAGTCAGATGGGGGTGGAGCCCTTTCAATCATCCTGGCCACGATCGGATTTCGCCCGGGGTCGGTAGGCCCCTCGCCGGTAACCAGAATCGAAATCGGATCGGTGGTGGCAACCCGCCTCCCCTGTTGAACCCGTACCTCCCCGATCTTTGCCGAACCCGATCGTATGGCTCTCAGATAAACCAGGCGTTCGGTGCGCCGTTCTTCTTCTCCCTCAACCCGTCTCACGTTCGAGACCTGATGGCTACCGTACGCGTCGAGTCCTTCGAGTTCGGGGTCGCTGAGACGTACCCAGTCGATGCCACGTGAATTGACGGTTATCGAGAGGACCAGAGTGTCGCCAAACTCTACAGTGGTGCGATTGACCCCGGCGGTCACGACGGGACCCTGTAGGGCGGCCGCAATCATGAACGCGGTTACCATTCCTTCTCCCGCAAAATTTCACGACTTGATCCACGTCTGTCCGATAACCGTTCCCTCGTGGCCCGCTCTTCCTCCATGATCGAATTCAGAATCTGTTCGGCTTGCGATTGGGAGAGCCCCGAGGAAGGCTGGTCTGAGGAAGGTTCATCATCTTGTCCCTGATTTCCGTTTTGCCCCCCTTCTCCGCCGGACGGCGGCAGGTTTTGCATTGCCAGTTCGAGGTTCCATTTAGCACCCGTGTCCGCCGGCCGCAACAGCAGAGCCTCTCGATAAACCTTCAGGGCGCTTTGAAAGTGAGATTCGGCAGCCGCTGAGTCTTCCCGGGCCAGGTAGTGATAAAGCAGCCCCAGGTTGTAGAGAGCTTTGAATCTGAGATCGGGATCGGTGGAACCGGACGCCTGGGCCAGAGCTCGTTGCGCCGCCACAGTGTCACCAATGGCCAACGCAGCCGAGCCTGCATTAAAAAAGGTCGTGTCACCGCCCAGCCCTGAATTTGCCTGCATCTGATAGAGGCGAGCAGCTCGTGCCGCGTCGGTAGGCCACGCTTCATCCGGTGGATTGACGGGACCTTGAGCCGACGCAACTTCCGGCGCCACCAGAACGAGGGCCAATCCTGCCAGCGCTGCCGTTTTTCTGGTGACCGAGTGAACCAGGAGAAGCGCCACAGCGAAGAGCAGCGGAATCCACGCCCTCAGTATTCCCTGAGCCGCAGTCGTAGTGGCGTGCGGTATCCGCTTCATGTTGGCGATCAGCCTGCGCACGGCTCCTGCCTGATCTGCCAGGTCCGGACCAACAATGGCGCCGCCAGCGTTGTCAGCAACTATCTCCAGGAGATCGTCACGTCGCATCGTTTCGATAAAATTGAGATTCTGGTCCCGATAATATCCCGTGATTTCACCGTCACTTCCAACGATGGGAATACGCGTCGGTTGGGTGGTTCCTTCGGACACGATTATGAGCCTGATACCATCACGTTGAATCTTCGCGGCTTCCGAACGGATCGCTCCAACAGAATCGTGGGTCTCTCCGTCCGTAAATACTACTAGCACCCGATCAGCCAATCCTTCGTCGGAAAGCAGTAGTTCCCGCCCCTGTCTCAGAGCCTGTTCAAGGTGGGTACCGTTGGCGCTGGAGACCTCTGGATCGAGCGCCCCCAGCAATAGTTGCAATGCTCCTGCGTCCATGGTCAGAGGAGACATCACGTAACTCTCACCGGCAAAAGCGACCAACCCGATCCGGTCAGAGCCCAGGTCATGAACCAATCGCGACGCAACCGATTTGGCGCGCTCCAACCGTGATGGTTCGACGTCCTGGGCCAGCATTGAGCGGGAGATATCCAGAGCCACAACCATGTTCAACGCTTTGCTCTCAGCTATCACGGTGCGGGAGCCGAGCCGCGGGCCGGCCAGGCCGAGCACTGCTGCGAGCGCTGCCACACCCATGATAATGGGGCCGAAGCGGCCGTTCTTTCGTGCCTGCGTCTCAAGCGATTCGGACCAGCGCTGCGCGTGTCGGATGCGCACCCGCCGGGCCCACAGAGCCGCCAGGGCGAAGATCAAGCCAACGGCGGGAGCCACGAAAAGCATGACGGGGGTGTCAAACCTCATGGGACCCTCACCACCACCGTCGAGGCCACCACCAGTTCGAATGCCAGAAACGCCAGACCGAGGAGGATGGGGATCTGGTATTGCTCGTCTACCTGAGTGTAGCTGGTAACCGTGATCTCAGATTTTTCCAGTTGATCGATTTGCTGAAAAACACGATTCAACGCGTCGGCGTCGGTCGCCCGGAAATATCGGCCCCCGGTTGTTTGAGCGACTTCCCGAAGGAGCGTCTCATCAATCTTCACAGGTAGCGTCTGGTACCGCAGCGCACCCGACGCGGCTCGACCGATCGGCATACGGGCTTCACCCTCGGTCCCAACACCGACCGTATAGACCTTTATGCCAAGTGATGCTGCGGCCTCTGCAGCAGTCCGGGGATCAATGCGTCCGCGATTGTTTTCACCATCGGTCATCAGCACAATGACCTTGCTGGTTCCGGGGGCTTTACGCAGACGATTGGCGGCAGTGGCCAGAGCCGTGCCAATGGCGGTGCCGTCTTCCAGGCCACCCATCTGCACCGTCAAACCGGACACGCTTTCGAGTAGTACCGCGTGATCAACCGTAATCGGAATTCGTGTTAGGGCTTCGGCCGCGAACACCACCAGACCGACTCGATCATCGGGGCGTGCCGAGATGAATTCGATTGACTGGGCCTTGGCAACATCCAACCGGTTGGACGGCGCAAAGTCTTCGGCCAACATGCTACTGGAGACATCAACAGCCAGCACGATCGCGATGCCTTCAGTGGTCACCTTCGTTTCGGCCAGATCGATCTCCGGTCCCGCAGCAGCTATGATCCACGAAGCCAGAGCCAGGCTGCGCAAGGCCAGCGGCAATCGTCCCAACCAACGTCGCCCGGCATCTATTCCGCTCAACTGTCTTACATCCGAATACCGGGCCGCTGGTTTCGGACTACGAATGGTGTGCCACCACCACAGCGGCAGCAGCGCCAACAAAAGTAGAAGCATCGGGCGGGCGAACGTCACTTTTCCTCGTCCCCCTCCGTCTCGATAGTTTCGGGCCGACTCAACTCTTCAATGACCTCGTCCACCTGATCGGCCAGTTGAATTACCTCTCCTTTGTGGGTGGGAGCAAAAGCCACCCGGTCGAGTTGCTCCAATAATTCGGCTAACTCCCGCATCGGAAGTTCCCCCGATTGGGGTTCCAGGGCGGCCAGGGTCTGCGCAGTAGTGGAGGTCGTAGTAATCTTGTCGTTCAGTCCCGCCAGGAATTTCTGAAGTCGACGGTGCGCTACCTCCCCCACCGCCCGCACCTCACCAGCGGCAGCCCACGCAGCAAGCGGAGCTTCAACGCTTTTCACCGTAAGCGACGGTGTTACTGCTGGCAGCGGTGAACGCATCCTGGCCACCCACCAGAGAAATGATACGAACACCACAAACAACTCGAGGTAAACCAGCGGTTCAAGTCGATGTATAGAGCGCCTTATCGGGTCGAACCCTGCCTTCACAGCGAGCGTGGTATCCGAGTCCGGCAAAACCGACACGACCGAAACCGGTACGGTACTCTCCGGAACCAGATCAACATTCCCATCGGCTCTGACCATTTCCAGCTGTGGCGTCGGAATAGTCTGATCACCGATGGCGAAATAGGCGACAGTAAAGGAGATCTCGATCCGCTCTCCCAATCGTCGCGTAGCCGGATTGTCCAGCAACTCCAGATCCCCTCCGATTTCAAGCGGACCGATACGAGCCGATGTGCCTTCAGCGACGCGGAAAGAGCCGGTGACTCTAATTGAATCGCCGACAGTGACCTGAGCGGGGTCTACCGACCAGCTCCCTTCCTGCGGGGCGACAAGAGCCAGGAACAACAACAACTTCACCGCCTGAACCTCCGCGCCCTCCTGGCGAAAGTTTCGTGCATCACCTGTTCATAGGGGCGATCGGTGCGCAGCGGGAGATGATCGACGCGAGCGTTTTCGAGGGCTTTGGCTCTACGCAACCGTGTCTCTTCGGCCGCGATCCGCACACGTAATCGCGCCTCAGCGTCGCTTGTGTCCACAACCAACCGACTACCCGTTTCCGCGTCTTCCAGTTCTACCCATCCGACTTCGGGCAACTCCATTTCACGGGGATCGTCAACTGTGATGGCGATAACGTCGTGCCGCGCCGCCAACCGCGCTAACGGCCTCTCCCAGTCGTTGTCACGGAAATCAGAAACCACCGCAATAATGGAGCGATGGCTCAAAAGTTTCGAAGCGTGAGTGAGTGCACCGGCGATATTCGTCTTTCTGGCCGCGGGTTCAAACGTGATAAGATCTCGTATGACCCTCAAGGCATGCCGTCGTCCTTTGCCTGGAGGCACTATGTGGTCGACACCATCCGAGAATACCATGGCTCCGACACGATCATTGTTGCGGGCAGCTGCCAGCGATAGGACCGCCGCGACTTCGATTGCGATTCGTGATTTTAGGACCGGGGATCCAAATTCGACCGACCCCGAACGATCTACCAGAAGCAGGAGGGTAAGTTCGCGTTCTTCCTCGAACAATTTGATGTAGGGATCGCCCATGCGGGCCGATACGTTCCAATCAATGGCGCGATAATCGTCTCCCTGCTCATAGGCCCGAACCTCTGCGAACTCTATTCCATGTCCACGGAATCCTGAGCGATACTCGCCCGTGAGGAGGTTGCTGACAAGGTGCCGCGTGCGGAGTTCAATTCTCTTTACCTGGCGAAGGACGTCCGCCCCGACGACGGGGGGAACGGAACTCATGGAACGTCTACCGCCTCCAGCAACCTCGACACAATGCTCGTCGAGTTGACGTCTTCGGCCTCGGCTTCGAAGGTCAGAAGGATCCTGTGACGCAACACGTCGGGTGCCATGGCCTTGATGTCTTCCGGCACAACGTAGGCTCTGCCGCGGAGGTAGGCGTGCGCCCTGGCAGCCTGTGCCATGTAGATGGTTGCCCGCGGGCTGGCGCCAAACGAAATAAGCGGTTTGAGGTCGTGCAGACCAACCTTGCCCGGGTCCCTGCTGGCGCGAATAAGATCTACAACGTAGTCGACGATCTTCTGATCCATGTAAACTTCTGAAATCCGCTGCCGGAGACTCAGTATGTCGCCAGGGCCAGCCACCGGTTTAACATCTATTTTTTCTCCGGAAGACATCCGCCAGAGGATTTCCCGCTCTTCTTCTCTGGTCGGGTAACCCACCTCGATCTTAAGCATGAATCGATCAAGTTGAGCTTCTGGCAGCGGGTAAGTTCCTTCGTGTTCTATCGGGTTTTGTGTCGCAAGCACGAGGAAGGGCTCCTGGAGGGGGTAAGATTCCTCTCCAATGGTGACCTGTTTCTCCTGCATCGCCTCCAACAGGGCCGCCTGGACTTTGGCCGGAGCGCGATTGATCTCGTCAGCCAGGATCATATTGGAAAACAGAGGACCCTTTTTGGGACGGAATTCAGAGGTCTTCTGATCGAAAATCATCGTGCCGATGATATCAGCCGGGAGAAGGTCGGGCGTGAATTGAATCCTCTGGAAGCTCGTGTCGATGGTCTCTGCCAGAGTCTGGATAGCCATCGTCTTGGCCAGGCCCGGCACCCCTTCGAGAAGCACGTGCCCGCCGGTCAACAGACCTACGAGCAACCGCTCGATCATGGCCTCCTGACCAACGACCCGCTTCGACACTTCATTGAGGATGTCACTCGTTACCGTGGTGTCGGAAACACGCATCGGACGTGAGGTCATACGCTCTACCCGTATCAGTACTGGTTTACCCCGGGGCTACCACTGTCCCCTGAGTTATTACCTGTTATCGCTTGATTCGTTCGCCGTCATCTTCATACCTGAAAATCCACACTGCGAAGCGGGAAGGGACTATTGGACCAGAGGCGTTTATCGCGCTCCAATCTCGGTCGCTCCCCGATCCAATGGACTCCGCATTTCGCTTTTTCGACTGCTCCACGATTCTTTTGCCACGCTCAACCCATTCGGCGAAGTTCGCCTCCCTGAGATCAACCCAACCCCTTGGAATAGCGCTCTCGATATCATCGCTTTCATGCGGGACCATCACAAGAGGACCGCGATAAATGTTTTCCCCCGTCGTGACGATGGGAATACCGACAGAAATCATCACGGTTCGCAGGTCCTCTGAGTTGGCGACAAATCCCTCTGCCTCTCGACAGAGGTCCGTCGCCGAACTTTCGGCAAGTTCCTCAAACGAGCTGCGTAACTTCGAAATAATATGCGCTTCGTACAGCAATTTGGTGAGCCGCGGCGGACCGAGCATTTCAAATCCGACCGAATCCAGATCGTGCTCTTTTTCCAACTCCGCCAGCCGGTCGATTGCTGCGGCGCGGAGGATGCCGGCCCGATATGTGGGCCCCGCCGTGGAGGAATCGAGCGCGGCGATCACGTCTTTACCAGTTGGCCTGCCTTCAAGCTCCATCACCACGTAGTCAGCAACCTCTTCGGGGGTAATCAGCTCCATTGAGCCCAGAGAGGTAACAGTCTCAAATTCCTGCCGCGCAAACACCCCATTTTCGCCCATGTTGGCGAACACCGATTTTAGAGGTTGGCCGCCACCGGTCCAGATCGGATCGGAACCAAAGGCTTCGGCGTACGGCTTTGGAGTGGGGCAGTCAAAATGGGAGAAAGTCCTTCCTCCTCTTGAAATCGGACCGTAAGTAATTTCGCGCCACCCGATTGTTGCCGTGGGTTTCACTTCGGTGACCGCCGGCGCACCCGGCGTGCGGGCAACGAGGAACAATAACAGAGATTGCGCTCCCGCAACTGCTGCCTTGGTTAGCAACATCCGGGAGGGTTTTTCCTCGGAGTGCGTGTAGGGGATATTGAGGCCCATTCCACCAGTCCCGCTGGTACCGATCTTGGCATAAGCCTTGGTGTCGCACCGGTTGAACCCTTCCAGCAGAATCTGGACGTGCCTTATCAACTGTGGCATAGTGAGAGTGAGGACGTGCCGCTGAATCATTTCCTCGTCGACTCCACCGGTCTTGGCCGCGCTCAACATTTCCCTGGCGCTCTTGAAAACGTTCTTGTAGGCGAAGGCGGTCGCAGTATTGATACAATCGATTACACCGGTCGGCTTGTACTTATCCAGCAGGTAAAAGAGGAACGAAGCTTCGATGATGTTGTCGTCGAGATCATCGACAAGGTGATCGACAACCAGCTGGCGCCGGGCATCGTCGTCGAGCACATCGTGCGCTTCGAGTTTACACAACTCGGTAGCAACAAAAACGTTGCCCCATTCCGTCAGGATTTCGGTGTCTCCGGCGTGCGATTCGAGAATCGGTTTGGCAGATACAACCTCCTCCTCACGCAGAGCCACGATTACAACGCGCCGGGGTTTGTGCTCAAACAATCGGCGGGCAACAGCCTGACCTACGAGACCGCTCCCTCCAAGAATCAATATCGTTTCATCACGCATGTTCATATGACTGTCTTAAACTCTCAGTTGTGTTTTTTTAGAGCGTTGATCCGCTTTAACTCATCCGGGCGGAGGAAACGCCACTTACCTTCTCTCAAACCATCAAGCTTGATAGGACCATGGGCGGTGCGTTGCAGGGACACTACCTCTAGACCCAGTTCACCGCACAAACGCCGCACAATACGGTTGCGACCCTCGGTGATGACCAGATCGATTTTCGCTGTACCCTTGCCACCTGCTTCAACCTTGAAACGTTTGATCGCTACTTCGCGACCCTCAACCTCAACACCATCTGCAAGCGCGAGTTCAATTTCTCGCGGAGTGCCACCACGAACTACCGCAAGGTAAGCCTTTTCAACCTGATATCTCGGGTGGGTCATCAAGTTGGCAAGCTCCCCATCGTTGGTCAAAATGAGAAGTCCGCCCGTCAGGAAATCTAACCGACCGACATACGTAATACCGGGTATATCCGGCAGCAAATCAAAAACCGTCGCACGCTGTTTTTCGTCGGTTTTGGAGACGACGTACCCCACCGGTTTGTTCAGGGCAATCCAGGCCGGTTTCGGGCGACTGATCTTCTTACCTTCAACCGCTATGACGTCCTTAGCAGGATCCACAGATTGACCAACTTCCGCGACGGAGCCATTGACGGTGACCTTGCCCTCCTGAATCAAGGTTTCGGCTCCTCGCCTCGACGCGACGCCAGCCCGGGCCAGGGCACGCTGCAACCGCATGGCCACGTTAATCGTCGGCCAGTTGAGGCGGCGCGGGGGGGGTCAGCTCGACAGAGAGTTCATCCAGTTGAGGCAATTCGCGGACGTCGTTAAGTCCCAGCAATTCCAGGAAACCGCTGGTAGTACCGTAGAGCATCGGCCGTCCCAGGCCTTCGCCGCGCTCGACAGGATCAATCAGGCCCCGCTCCTGCAGGGACCGCAGAACACCATCGGCTGCAACTCCGCGAATTTCTTCGATCTCAGCGCGACCCACCGGCTGGCGATACGCGATAATCGCCAGGGTCTCCATCGCAGCCGGAGAAAGCTTGCGGGGTTTTTGAACGATATGCGATCGGACGATAGCGTCGGCGTGCTCCGGACGGGTGATTATCTGGTAGCCTTCGGCGATTTCAACCAGTTCCACACCGTGGCCATCAGCATAGTGGTCCTTCAACTCCCCCAGCGCGGCTACGAATTCGTCTTTGCTCGATTCGCGGTCAAGTTTCTTTAACTCATTGAGAGAGAGAGGCGTGGAAGCCGAAAAAAGAGCGGCTTCGACCAGGCTAGTTAGCGGATTCACGTGATATTTCGAATACCCCAAAAGGTTCTGATTGCGCGAGCGAAACGAAGCCCTCTCTCGCCATTTCGAGCAAAACCAACAGCGTAGAAATAACAAATGCGACCGTAGGTTCAGTCTCAATAATCTCTCTAAACGTAGTCGTGCCGCTCCCTTCGAGCAGGTGGTTGATCCTGTTCCTGGCCCCTTCGATATCGAGCGGGCGGACAACCACCCGGTGCAACACCGGCTGCGGGATCGCCGCGATCACATCCTCTACTGCCTTGAGAACCCCGGCGATATCCAGGGTCAGCGGCTGGGGTGGCAACTCGGGTTCGGGAGGCGCCCATCCCCTGGCAAATCGATCGGAGTGGTGTTCGGCTCGGGCACCAATCCAGACAACCACTTCCTTAATCTGCTCGTACTCGAGCAACCGACGCACCAACTCGGCGCGAGGATCTTCCCAATCGGCATCGTCAATCGGACGCGGCAACAACATCTGGATTTTGATCCTCAATAGCAGCGCCGCCATTTCCAGATAGTCCGCCGCCTGGTTCAGACCCAGACTGTCGATAGCCAGGAGGAATTGATCGGTGATCCTGGCGATCGGAATATCGGTGATCTCGATTTCCTGCTGACGAATAAGGTTCAGCAACAGGTCGAGTGGCCCCTCGAATTGATCGAGGGCAACTACAAACGTGTTTCCCTGGTCGGCGGTTTGAGGTGCGATCATCCCTGCATCAACATGAAAGAGTCTAGAGCCAGGGGCTGAAGTAGCCCGAAGCTAAGTTGCGCCAATAGCAGAGCTGGAAGCAAGAGAACTGGCAGAGCCTGCGGAAACCAGAAAAACATCGCCAGGAGAATAAACATCCCATAACGCCCCACCTGTCTGTAGCCCGCGGCCAGACGAGGTGGCAGAAAATGGAACAGGAGGTGCGATCCGTCGAGAGGCGGAATCGGGATGAGATTAAAAAAAGCTAGTAAAACATTTAACCACACACCCCAGAACATCATTCGCTGAAAGAGGGCAAGAACGACCGGAGCAGTTTCGAACCCCTGCCCTACAACTCCAATCGCTGCGGCCACCAGGGAAAACCCGACGAAGAGGATCAGATTGGCGATTATCCCGGCCGACGAAACTATGATGTCTCCCCGCTTCAAATTCTTGAATTTGCGCGGATCCACAGGAACTGGTTTTGCGCCCCCGAAAATGAACCGCCCGCCTGAGCCAAACCAGAGGAGCGCAGGCATCAAAATAGTCATCCAGGGATCGATATGCTTTAATGGATTGAACGTTAATCGCCCCAACAAAAGGGCGGTGTCATCACCCTGTTTTAGCGCAGCATAACCATGAGCATATTCGTGAGCTACCATCGAGAAGAGAAGGACGGGTAACGCAAGCAAGAATTCTTGCACTTTAGATATATTTTCCCTGTAATTGCGGCCGAAAGGTAACGGTGGGTTGGAAGGTAGTCAAAGCCAAATGTTGCATTGACTTGCTGACCCCTTCCGGGTATGCTTTAGTGCTTGTTTCGGGCCATGAAGGCCTGTTTTTTGTTGTGTACATCAGGAGTTTTTAGAGTTGCCGAACATTAAGTCCGCCAAGAAAAGAATGCGCCAGGCCGATAGAAGGCGTACCCGCAACAGAATTCAACGGGGTACCCTGCGCAGTGCAATTAGAAAAGTTCAAACGGCCACCAACGCTGAAGAAGCTCAAACCGCGTTTGGTACCGCCGAAAGGTTGCTGGATAGAGCAGCGGGTAAAGATTTGATCCACGTGAACAAAGCCGCGCGCCAAAAAGCTCGCCTGCAGGCCTTTATTTCGAACCTCGTCAGCAGCTAAAAGCCCGTTTTTCCCTAAAGCGATGCGAGCTCAGCTCCGCATTGCTCGCAATACCATTCCGTGGGGAAGTTCATCGCGCTGCATTCGCCGCATTTTAGCGTTTTATCGGCCTTCGGCAGTGGAGCTTCAATTCCGATTGACGATGGACGCGGGACCTTCTCTACGGCCGGCTTAGCCTCAGCCGCCGGTTCCTCCACTTTTTCTTTCGGGGCAGATTCCGTTTTGGCCGACTTGATGAGGGTCAGGTCCTTTTCTTTGAACGCCTCCGTTTGAGGCTCACCCTCCTTTGCTTCACCCTTCGGCTCCGAAGATTTTTCTTTTTCTTCCTTTGCCTCGGGAGCCAGCGCCGCAGCTGCGGCAGTTTTCTTAGGCGCAGCAGTCATTGCACCGAGTACGTCTTCCAGGCGGGTGATTTCAGCCGTGGTTTTGTCCAGATCGGTTTCCAGGCGCTGAAGCGTCTCATTAACCTCGGCCTGTATTTCCTGCCACTCTTTGTCCGAATGCTCTCCAACGGTATGCCGCAACTGGGCCTCGGCGAACCTTTCTTTACCAGCCCGCTCTTCCTCCCAAAGTTTTTCGCGTCGAGCCACCTCTGCCTTGAGGCTCTCGCTTAACTCATCAGCGTACTGATTGAGTTCCTTCATGACACCGGCGAGGCGGGTTTCGTAGTCAGTCTTTACTTTGGTCCGAACGTCGTCTGCAACCTCATCACCGGCAAGGTCCAGGCGTTCGATCCACTCTTCAATTTGTTGTTTGTCAGCCAGCAGGGTTTCTACGTTGTTGGCTTTATCTTTCTTATCGACCATTTAATCCTCTTTCAACGGCACCGGGCATCCCGGATAAGGGAGCCCGCCTTTTTCCTTCCTGAGGTCTTCCAATTTCTTGACATCGGTTGGAGTCAACGGATTGACGCGCCCCAGCATACGTGCAGTAAATATAATCTTCGCCGCATGTTCGAGACTTTCCATCCTTATTGCGGCCTCGTCCAGATTCCTACCAAATGTGACAGCACCATGGTTGGCAAGCAATAAGGCATCGTGATTAGCCAAAAACGGCTCGATCTGATCGCCCAATTCAGGGGTACCCGGCGTGCCGTACGGAACGGCCGGTACCCACCCCACCTGAAACACCAATTCGGGAAGAATACATGTGTCAAACGCCTCTCCCGCCACGGTAAAACCTGTGGCCGTCGGCGGATGAGCGTGAACCGCAGCCTGAACGTCAGGTCTCATACGCAAAACCCGCAGATGCATATCCAATTCGGACGACGGGTTGCGATGTCCCCGAATTTTTCGACCTGAAAGGTCAACCTCAACGATGTCGTCCGGTGTGAGGTCGCATTTCAGGAGCCCGGATGGGGTTACCAGAGCTCGATCTTCTCCCACTCGAACGGCAACATTGCCATCCGCCCCGGCAATCAGGCCGACATCATAGATTCTCTTGCAGCATTGTACGATACTGCGCGCGACATCCCGCCTCACGAAACTCCAAGTTCAAATACCGTGCGGCCAGCCACCATCGTCCTGTGAACACGTCCCTTCAACTCCCAACCCGCGAACGGAGTGTTTTTGCTCTTAGAACGGAAGCTATCAGGGTCCACTTCCCACTTCTCATTGGCATCGAAAACGACCACATCGGCTGGATTGCCGACGGCCAGATCGCCACCGGGGATACCAAACACTTTCGCCGGCAAATGGCTCATCTTACTTATAAGGTCAGACAACGTAAGTAGCTTGGTATCAACAAGTTGAGAGATACAAAGACCTAGAGCGGTTTCCAGCCCCACGATGCCAAACGGAGCATTTTCAAACTCCCGTTCCTTCAATTCGTAGTGGTGCGGCGCATGATCAGTGGCCACGACATCGATGGTGCCGTCGACCAGCGCGTCTACGCAGGCCTGTACGTCAACATCGGTTCTAAGAGGCGGATTCATTTTAGAGTTTGTATCGTAACCTTCACACTTGGCGTCCTGCAACACCAGATGGTGGGGGGTTACTTCGGCCGTGACGTTTACGCCGCGGGCTTTGGCCTGTCGGATGATGTCGATGGATTCCTTGGTCGACATGTGGCACAGATGAATATGGCCGCCCGTGAGTTCCGCCAGGAGGACATCGCGCGCCACCATGATTGATTCCGCTGCCGATGGAATACCTTTGAGGCCCAGCCTGCTAGAGACGAGCCCTTCGTGCATGGAACCACCCTCGGCAAGCGTAGGATCTTCGCAGTGGTTTACGACCGGAATGTCGAAGGTCTGGGCATATTCCAGGGCGGTACGCATCAAATGGCTTGATACGACCGGTTTACCGTCGTCAGAGACCGCCACTGCGCCGGCTCCAATAACTTCGCCAAATTCAGTGAGTTTTTCGCCTTTCTGGCCCAGAGAAATAGCAGCAATGGGCAATACGCGAGCCAGTCCGGCATCGCGCGCTTGTTTTACTATAAAGCCTACGGCAGCCTGGTTGTCAGTAACCGGGTCGGTGTTGGGCATCGGACACACTGTGGTGAATCCGCCTGCTACAGCTGCCATGGCGCCAGTAGCCACAGTCTCCGACTCCTCAAACCCCGGCTCTCTGAAATGAACATGGATGTCGATTAGCCCCGGGGCCACTACCTTACCGGTGACGTCGATAACTTCGGCGCCATCAGCGTCCAACCCTGGTCCAACTGCCTGAACAACGCCGTTAGAAATAAGTACGTCCTGATCGCCATCTATGTTGTTGGCCGGATCAATGACATGCCCACCCTTCAGAAGAACCTTTTTGTTCATTTCAGCCCTTTGCCCCCTCTGCCAGATCGGGTTTTCCGCCGGCGAGAAGGTATAACACCGCCATTCTGACGGCGATTCCGTTGGTTACCTGATCCAGGATGACGCTGTGTGGTCCATCAGCGACGTCCGAATCGATTTCCACCCCCCTGTTCATCGGTCCGGGGTGGAGAACAAGAATGTCTTTGGGAGCCCGCTCCAGCCTGGCATTGGTGATTCCAAAAACCCGGTTGTACTCTCTCAGAGAGGGAATAAATCCGGCGTTCATGCGTTCGAGCTGCAGCCGTAGAATATTCAGGACATCGGCCCATTCGATGGCTTCCTCGGGCCTCGGGAAAAACCTTACGCCCAGTTCCTCAAGGCCGTAAGGCATGAGACTCTTAGGTCCACAGACACCAACCTCGGCGCCCAGCGCCAGGAGTCCCCAGATATTACTTCGCGCCACTCGGCTGTGGAGCACGTCACCACAAATACATACCTTCAAACCCGAGATGGTTTTCAGGTTGTCCCGGATCGTGAGAATGTCCAGCAGCGCCTGAGTCGGGTGCTCATGCTTACCGTCTCCCCCATTGACGACGTTTGACGGAATCCGGTCGGCCAGGAAACCCGGTGCACCAGACGAGGGATGGCGAATAACCACCATGTCAATTCGCATTGCTTCGAGGTTTCTGGCCGTGTCTACCAGGTTTTCACCCTTAACGATCGACGATCCGGAGGCCGCGATGTTTACCGTATCAGCTGAGAGTCTCTTCTCGGCGAACTCAAAAGAGATGCGGGTGCGGGTCGAAGCTTCGTAAAAAAGGTTTACGATCGTTTTGCCCCGCAGGGTCGGCACTTTCTTTATCTGACGCTCGCTGACCTCTTTAAAAGGCTCAGCCGTATCAAGAACGAGCTGAATCTGTTCCGGTGTGAGGTGTTCCAGGCCTATCAAATCTTTACCAAGCGAAACCGCGCTCATTCTCTCCAACCCCTGCTCAATTCCACCGCGTCCTTACCATCTATTTCATCCAGGAACACATCGACTCTGCTATTTACGTCTACCGAAACCGTGGCGCCGGTGACGTCAGCCTGAATGGGTAACTCCCTACCCCCTCGATCTACCAGGACGCAAAGAGCTATTTTGTCAGGTCTGCCGAAATCGGTCAGTTCGTCCAGGGCCGCCCTGATCGTTCTACCCGTATAGAGAACGTCGTCGACAATGACAACATATTTCCCTGCCAGTTCTCCGGGAATGCGGGTTTCTCCGATGACCGGGCGCGGACCAACAGTTTCGAGATCGTCTCTATAAAGAGTGATGTCGAGGGCGCCCAGTTCGACGGCCACACCCTTTTCCTTGAGAACGTTGCTCAGGCGCTCCGCGAGCGGCACGCCTCGTCGTTGGATACCTACCAGAACCAGTTCCTTTGGCTCGCCGGCGAGCGTGTAGACCGCTGCGGCCATCTCGTCAATTTTCTGTTGGATTTCTGGACCCGACAGGACCGTTTCGTTGTGTGTTTGGCTCATGTCGAGGCGGAAGTTAGGAGGGTGCGACCCGCCCGTCAACGACGACGGGGGTTATGGGTGGTTGTCCGTCCAAAACGGCGACCACATTCATGAATGCCAGCTCGGCCATCGAGCGGCGGGTCTCAACCGTGGCGCTCCCAATATGAGGAAGCGAAACGATTTTGGGGTGAGCCAATACGGCTGGATTGATGGCCGGTTCTCCATCGAATACGTCCAGGCCCGCTCCAGCCAGCCGTCCCTGATCGAGAGCGGTTAAGAGGGCCTTTTCGTCTACGATTCCGCCCCTGGCAGTATTAATCAAGAAAGCCCCTGGCTTCATCGCTGCGAATTGTTCGGTAGAGATAAGGTTTGCCGTCGAGGCATTTAACGGAGTATGGATGGTAACGCAGTCGGACACCGCCAACAGATCGTTTAACCCCATGAAACTGGCGCCCAACTCATCGAACTCCGATTTCGAGGACCGGGCCGTATAGACGATGTTCATCCCGAACCCCCGTGCCCGCCGTGCCACAGCCAGTCCGATGCGCCCGCCCCCCAATACTCCGAGTGTCGCGCCGGTCAGGCTTCTACCGAGGAGTTGGGTAGGATGCCACCCCTCCCATTGGCCTCTCTGGACCAAAGAAATCCCCTCCGGCAACCGCCGCATCACTGCCAGGATCAACGCCAATGTGAGGTCAGCCGTGGACTCCGTTAACACGTCCGGAGTGCTGGTAACCACGACACCTCGATCAGCCGCAGCCTGAAGGTCGATATTATCGAACCCGGTGGCAACATTCGCCACCACCCGCAATCCGCGTACCGAATCCATCTCCGCTCCCCCAATTTTACGGGTGAGAAGGGAGATAACAGCGTCGGCCCCACCCCCCGGTAACGGATCGTGCGCGGGGATCCACGAGACCTCCATCCCCTCCGGTAACGACTCGATCAGGGATTCGATTTCAGCAGGCGCAAAAATTCTTTTCGTCACGGGGTGGAATGTAGCACGGTTGTCGTCTATAATCCTTTCCTTCTAGGAGGGGTGTCCGAGTGGTTGAAGGAGCCGGTCTCGAAAACCGGTGGGCTCTTACGGGTCTCGTGGGTTCGAATCCCACCCCCTCCGTTGTGGGATGTGGGGAGGTCGGACAGTCGGCAAGTCCGCCCTTCCCCACTTCCCGACTTCCCCTCTTACCACTTTCGACATGCTCCCAATCGACAAATACCCCGTCCAGGTAACCATCCCCGTCCAGTGGGCCGAGATGGACGTGTACGGGCATGTGAACAATGCGGTGTTCTTCCGATACTTTGAAATCGCGCGGATTGAGTTCCTCACGCGGGTCGGATTCATCGAGACGTTTGACACGCAGAAACGAGGGGCGATTTTGCACTCCACATCCTGTCGTTTCAGACTTCCTCTGCGGCACCCGGATACTGTAACCGTAGGCGCCCGCGTACACGCTGTGAAGGAAGACCGATTTGACCTTGATTACGTTGTCGTTAACGGCGATGGCGACATTGCCGCAGAAGGCACGTCAACGATCGTTTCGTACGACTACGAGGCCAACTCAAAAGCACCCATCCCGCCAGTAATCCGCAAAGCAATTGAGGAATTAACGCTCGTTTGAACTTCCGCTCGCAGCCGGACCCTTGAGGAGTTCTCGCAATACGAGGTGTTCTACGTCCATATCGTCTGTCACACGTCCCAGAATGTAATCTCTACCGATGTCGACCATCGTGAAGCCCTCTGGTAGAGACACCTCACCTAACCAACGGCCGTCGGTACCGAAAACGGACCAAACGTTGGCTAGTTCGCCCATCGCATCGTATCCGGCGACCCATAGGTTCCCAACTACATCGGTCTTCAACCGAGTAAATGTCGGCAGGAAATCCGGAACAGGCATGGCCTCAACCATGTCTTCTTGCGACTGCCTGAAACGGTCATCCATGCCTTCAAGGTATGAAACTTTGGCTTGTTCCCACATTTCAGGACCTATGGCGACCTGCGGGACCATCCTCCTGATCAACCGCGTGGTTCCCCCCTCTTCGTCCATAGCGTGAATCGTGAAATCGTCGCCGGTCCCGACGAAAAGATGAGCACCCTGAACAGCTGCCACCGTCTGCTTACCTAACAGGATCGAAGAAACAGAGATTCCACCGGTGCCAAAAGTCTTCACAAAGAACTCGGAACCACGGAAAACTCCGATTTCCCCCAATGAGTCTCCGGACCGATCAGCCAGGAAATAACCCCGAGTATTGCGTGACAATCCTTCCTCGGTGCTCCCCGACCCAAACACGGTGTTTGGGGACATTACGAACCGTCCGTCGGCAAGGACGCCAGTTAAATTCAGGAACTGCCCCGTCCCGCTCATGTTTGCTCCGTCGAGGAATTCCCCGGAAGGAGAAAAAACGGAGGTTCGCATCTGACCTCCATCCCATACCAGAATCGAGTCCCCCGACAACCGATGGATAAAGAAGCGGTTTGAGAATTCGCCGGGCCCCTCCCCCTCGGACCCAACAGACCTGATGAAAGTGCCAGTTTCGTCATAGAATCGGATTTCGTGGGAGCCGACGTTACCAACCACTATTTCGCCTCGACTGTTGCGAAACGCACTGAATGCCCTGAAAAGTTGATATTCCTCATCGCCCTCCAGCTCCCCTATGGCAGTCAACACCTCTCCCAACCGCCACTCATCGCCGGGCTCCCAGATTGGTCGTGTACTCTCGACTATTTCGACGCCCGAGCTGTCCCTGACTGTGTTGGCAGGAATCTCAGGTTCGGAACTACACCCTGAGACGAACGCGACCAGAAGAACCGAGAACGCGGTTTTCAAAACCTCGACACCAACAGTTCTGTTTCTCATCAAAGCCCCTTTTTACGCAATCGCCAGTGGGAAAACATGCTAATGTTTCAGAAGTTCGTAGAGTAAAATATGTTCGACATCCAGGTCATCGGTAATTCGACCGAGAACGTAGTCAGAACCTATGTCCAAGACCTTGAAACCGTCAGGCATTGTGACTTTTCCCAACCACAGCCGTCGGCATCGAACACAGACCAGACATTGGTAGGATCGTCAGGCAAGGCATACTCGGCGACCCACACTCTGCCTTCCGAGTCCAACATCAATGAAGCGACGGGTGGTTCCCGGCGAGGGTTCAGAAACCGTCTTTTCAAGACGGATCGCACTGCAAGGTGCAGCCAAGCCGCGGTTTTAACCGCAGAGCCATGAGATCCGCCACATTGTAACCCATTCGTTACAGGAATTCTGCTGCGTGAGTTCGGCAAACTCGATAGACTTCAAGTTAGAGAGTTAACGGAGTCGAATTGGAAAAACAAAAAACCCGATCAATTGAGATCGAGCGAAAGTATCTCGTAAAAGGCGAGCCCTGGCAGGGACACACCGGCGTTGCGTATAAGCAGGGCTATGTCTCCCTTTGGGGAGGCGTGTCGGTGAGAGCTCGGGTCGCCGGGGAGACAGGGTTTCTCACAATCAAGGGAAAAACCACTGGAATTTCTCGCGTTGAATTCGAGTACAAGATCCCGGCCGACGAAGCTGCTGAGATAATCAACACGATGTGCGAGGGTCGGTTTGTCGAAAAGACCCGCTACAAGATTGAGTTCGAAGGAATGGTCTGGGAGGTCGACATATTCCACGGTCGCAACGAAGGACTCGTTACCGCAGAAATAGAGTTGGAGTCAGAGGATCAAGAATACGCAGTTCCCGACTGGGTGGGAGACGACGTTTCCGATCAAAGCTCATATAGCTCATCCAGCTTGAGCCGATATCCCTACACCGAATGGGAGACTACACCTAGTTAGAGTCGCTCCCCGACGACAAAAGGCGCTCGGCGAAATCAACGCGCTCCTGAACTTCAACCAACTCCTCCCGTATGGAGCGATTTTCTTCCAGAAGATCGTGTACCGTGTCCTGCAGTTCCCGCAACTCTCCGCTATCCACCGCGCCGCCGCCTTTAATACGGGCCGCAATCGCCCGACCAATAGGCGAGATCGACATCAAGAAGGCGCCACCTGTTCCAAAAATCAGAGTTATCGCAACAATGTCTTCCATTTTCCTCCACCAAACGGTGAGCCCGGTTATTTCAAGGGTTTAACTAACCATCCGCAATACCAATACGGCAACCGTCGCGACAAGATTCGGTTGAGCTGGACACCTCCACCCATTCACCCGTGCAGCCGTTTAGTTAGATCGCTAAAACAAAACACGGGGACCGGACTAATCCGTGCCCCCGTGCCACTTCGCCGCCGTTTCCCTTTCTCAGGGATTCAAATCTTCAGCCCGCTCATGTTTCACGACCCAGAGACCGCTATTGAGATCGGATACGAAAATGTTGCCTTTGTAAGGTTGTGGCCCCCATGCTTGCGGTGCGTTGGGAACGATAGCTTCGCCTTCAGCTCCGGTGGTCCTGATGCGACCTATCTCCCGACCCTGATTATAGAGATTGCCGCGCAGCTCACCTGAGACGTCAACGATCCGCAATCCGCCCTGATAGTAGGCGATGTAAAGCGTTCCGTTTTCCACCCAGATGTTGTGGGCACCGGCTTCGGGCACTTCATACTTGGCTACTTCGGCCGGCGTTTCGATGTCGGAGACATCGATAACGTGGATATAACCTCGCATGCCGTCGGCAGTACCGATTTCGTCACCGACGAACACGTAGTCGCCTTCGCGCCAGGCGGTGTGCGTGTTGCCCATGTCGTAGGAAATACGCGATACGAACTGTGGTTCGAGGGCCGTACCTCCGTGGGTACCTGCACCGACGTCGAGCACGACCAACCCATCGTCCCAGTAGGACACATACGCGTAACGTCCGTCGGCCCAGACATCATGGAGAGACTTATCTGTCTCGCCGGGACGTAATTCCCATTTCCCGTAGTAGGTCGGGTTGTGGGGGTCACTCATGTCGATGATGTCCATCGCCGAGGTGCCATCGTTGACTGTGTACACCACGTCCCCGTTGATCCAGACGTTGTGAATACCGCCGGTCATGTTTTCGGTGAGTTCCGAAATGACGACCGGGTGCGCCGGGTCCTGGGTATCAAGAACAACGATTCCGTTTGCGCGACCACTGGCTCCTTCGCGAGTAATAATGGCCCAGGTTGCGTCGCCGTTAACCTTTACGTCGTTCACAACACGTGCATCCACGACCACCGAATCCATCAATTGAATATCCGAAGGGTCCGTCACGTCCCATACGAACATCCGCTGTCCACCGCCGTTTGCGTGGGTGCCGGTGTAGGCGTAGTCTCTTCCATCGACCCCTTCGAACACCCACAGATCAGAGGTGGCCACATGGCTCACGGCGCCTCTACCAACTACCGTGACTGTCGACGGTGCCTCGCGAGCTTCAACATCCACCGTAGCCTGCGCAGCGAACGAACCCGCAGTCACGATAACTCTGTAGGATCCCGCGTTGTCGGCGACGAAGGTTCCGTCTTCAAAAAGTTGCGCTCCGGCGGAATCCAAGCCGAAGATCGAATAAGTCATTGCCAGATCTTCAACGGCCCGTCCCCTGCCATCCAAAGCCGACACGTCAAACCTGACGACCTCACCGGTCAACGCCGAGACGCTTGCTGGCGAGATGTTCAACTGTTGCACCGAGTTCTCTCTAACATCGAAAACGTGATTCGCAGAGACTCCGTCGTCGGTACTGGCGACGATTTCAGCACGGCCAGTGCCTACGAACGAAACCGCACCGCTTTCGGTAACGAGCGCCGTTGAAGGGGTGTTGCTGGACCAGGAGATCTCGGCCAGCGCGTGCTCTGTGTCCCTAATGGTTATCACCCTGGCGGCCATCTTGATTGACGTACCTTCGTAAGCACCAAATGAGGGTGACGCGATTTCCACTCGATCTACCGCCCAGTCCTCGACTCTGACCGGCAACCCATCCATCCTTTTGAGTCCAGGTTGCCCGAACGCGTTGGCCTGATCTGTCGGTACTATCAAGAAGACGGCCAGTTCACCCTCTCCGGGTTCGCGGGCGTTGATCATGTATTTCTTGTTGTCGACAGAGTCCCGGCGAACGGCCGCTACGGACGTCCCAAAAGGAAAAATCGTCCAGGCCAGATCGCCATCAACTTCGTTCCCGTCTTCGTCGAGAAACCGGGCCGTAACTTCCATCGAGTCACCGAGCATCAAACCCACCGGGTTCTGATCGAATTCGACGGTCGCAACCATAGCACCGGCCGCTCGTTGCTCATCTGTCGCGGTAGGCAACTGCGACAGCAGCGAAGTCGGGAGCAAGACGACCAGGGCAGCAACGGCCGCTAACAAATTAAAACGTGATTTCATCTACGATCCTCCGTCTGACGGGAACGGTTATTTAACCAGGGGAAAAGCTACAAGGGAATATTCAGCGATGCCAACTAATCGGTATAGGTAATTCTATATATCAAACCGGCGTGATCATCAGAAACGAGCAGTGATCCGTCGCTATACAGGGCAATATCCACGGGTCTGCCGGAAACCCGGCCACCTCGAAGCCAGCCCTCGGCGAATGCCTCGTAACGGGCACCCGCGTTTTCTTCCAGAGTCACGATCGAGATCCGGTAGCCAGCCGGTGGAGTTCTGTTCCAGGAGCCGTGTTCAGCTATAAAAACACTGCCAAGGTATTCTGCAGGAAACATCGCACCTGTGTAAAAACGCATACCCAAACCGGCATGGTGAGCGCCGAGTTCCTGGGCCGGACCGACGGCTTCAGAACAGGAACGACCGGTCCCCATGTTGGGGTCCAGTATCCGTCCTCCATGACAGAAGGGGAACCCGAAATGTTCGCCAGGCTCCCCGACCCGGTTTAACTCATCGGGGGGAATAGTGTTGCCCAATCGGTCCCGTCCGTTATCCGTGAACCACAGTTCATCAGTCGCCGGGTGCCAGTCAAAACCTACCGAATTGCGAACCCCCCGGGCCACCACTTCCCTTCCAGAACCATCGAGATTCATCCGCAGAATTACGCCGAAACCGTCTGATTCACGGTCGCACACGTTACAGGGTGAACCCACGGGCACGTAGAGTTTGTTATCAGGACCGATCCTCAGGTACTTCCAGCCGTGCCAGGAATCAGCGGGCAGATCGTCCACCACAACAACTGGCTCCGGAGGAGATTCCAATCTCGATTCAATATCGTCGAACCGAATTATGCGGCCAACTTCAGCCAGGTAGAGGTTTGGCCCATCGAAAGCCAGTCCGTGCGGCATTCGCAGGCGATTGGCTACAATGGTGACAGCATCTGCTACATGATCTCCGTCTTCGTCTCTGGCAGCATAAAGAACACCCGTCTTGCTGGTTATGAATAGTGTACCGTCGGGACCCACTGCAATTCCGCGCGCTTCAGGGACCCGGGCAAAGACCTCAATTTCGAAACCGTCTGGCAAGCGTATTTCGTCTATTTGCAAAGACGCCGGGATGCGCAACCAGAAAAGGTAGGCGGCAATTGGGACAAGTATCGTAAGCAGGCTCGCGCCGATAAAGGTCCGAGGTTTCAAAAGCAAATAAGTGCAGGAAGAAGGTCAGTCATTAGAAATCCAGTCGGCGGGTTGGGAGCGCGGAGGATACCGAAGTCAATTCTTCGAATCAATTCGGTTCACCATTGTAGTTTTGATGGTCCCCCTGCAGTAGGGCGTGATCTCGGCCGCAACGTGAGCCCATCCTATTGTTAGTACAAGCGGGCCTCAGTAAGGTCTCCTCGCTCCCAATTTCTAATATACGGGAAGGGCCGCAATGTGCAAATAGACGGACGGTAATTTGTTTGACGCCGACGACTAGTTCAATCTTTTTTGCTACATTTGAGCAATGCAAAACCGACGATTAATGCTTGGGGTCCTACTGGTCGCCGCATGCCACAATCCTCCAGAACGTACCAACCCGGTTGGTCGCATGTTTCTGGATTTCGTAGACCCCGCAAGGCCCAATTGGACGGGAACGGGTCCCCGGCCTCTTGCCACAACCGTATGGTACCCTGCCGCCGAGACCTCCGCTGAAGAGCCATGGTCGTTAGGGATATTCAAATTCGGAACGGTCGCCCCCGGCGCAACCATCCTACCATCTGCTGAGAAGTTTCCGTTAATAATCGTTTCCCACGGCACAGGCGGCGCAGCAGCTCAACTTTCCTGGCTCGCTGAGCAACTCGCAACCGCCGGTTACATGGTCACCGCAGTAAATCATCATGGCAATACAGCAGCGGAAGACGAATATCTGGCGCAGGGTTTCATGCTCTGGTGGGAAAGGGCAGCCGACATCTCAAGGGTGATTGACAATCTCCTGGCTGACCCAACTTTTGGTCCACGAATCGACACCAGCAAAATCGGAGCAGCAGGTTTTTCCCTCGGTGGGTATTCCGTGCTCTCGGTGGCCGGGGCTATAACTGATCGGGACCGGTGGAAGGCCTTTTGCGCCGACCACGCCGACGATCCTGGTTGCAATCTGCCCCCCGAATCACCCTTCTCGATGGAAGATCTTGAGGCTCTCATCCTCGACGATAGTGTGGTCGGGGAGTCGGTAGCGAGATCGGCGATATCGCACCAGGACGACCGCATTCGTGCTGTTTTCGCCATTGCTCCGGTGCTCGGATCTTCCTTCACTCTCGAAAGCCTCGGCGATATCGACATTCCAGTACGAGTAGTGGTAGGTGACCAGGACGACCAGGCTTTGCCAGATGTGACAGCCGTGCCTGTAGCTACAGCAATTACTCGGGCGTCTTTGGAACTCCTACCGGGAGTCGGGCACTACACATTCCTGGCAGAATGCACATTCAAAGGACGCCTGTTCGTCAAACAACTCTGCACTGACCCGGAAGGGACGGATCGCCGCCAAATTCACAATGAGGTTGCTTCAGACGTGCTCCGTTTCTTCGACTTTAACTTCGGGAAGTGACTGGAGACCCGGCCAACCGACCTTTCAGTCGATTTCCCACCGCCACAAATTGGCAGCCCATTGATTTGGTCGGATGGATGCAGATGTGATCCTATCAGACATCGCGACAGCCATCACCGGTTCCGCGATCCAGATGGCAGGTATATCAGCAACGATGAGATCAACGGCTCGGTTCCAATAATTAGCGGCGGCCGGCTCTGATGCTGTGCCAGCGCCTAGTTCCAATAACGAATCCACCGCAATGTTGGAATACCTGCCCCAATTATTTCCGCCGAAACCATCTGCGCCCCAGAGATCGCTCATACCTGATGGGCTGGGGTCAACCAGGAAGGCACTGAAGACCATGTCGAAATCTCCGGCCTGTGCCGCTTCGAGGAAGGCATTGAACTCCAGCGAAACGATTTCCACAGACACCCCAACCTCGGCCAGTTGCGCCTGCACAATAACGGCGGCGTCCATTCGACTCTGACTGGAAGCCGGCACGAGTAGATCTAACTCCAATCTCTCACCGTCGCGGGACAACGACCCGTCTCCGGTGGGACTCCAACCCTTTTGGCGCAGCATTTCCCTAGCCAGATCATGATCGAATGGCACCTGCACCAGGTCATCGCGCCAGAGCCAGGAGATTCGACTCAGGGGTCCCGAAGCCACTGCCGCGGCATTTCCAAACACGGCACCGACAATTGTCTCGCGATCGACCGCAATGGCGATGGCCCTGCGCAACTCCGTATCCTCCAGCAAAGGATGTGGGTGACCTGATCCGTCCCGCACTTTGAGATTGAAGGCGATGAAACTGAAAATTGGAGACGGATAATCGAGCAGGACCACCCCTTCGGTCTCACTAAAATATTGGCGATCGCCTTCTCCTGTCACCGTACCTATGACATCACCTTCGCCCGAGACCAACATCAATTTTCTGGTCGCGTCATCAAGTCCGGTGCGCCAAATGATCTTTCCGATTCCCGGGGACCCAAGGAAGAAGTCATCTTTGGCGACAAGCTCTATGAATTGGTCCGTTTCCCACCGTGTGAGTTTATAGGGACCATTGCCCACCGGCGCTCTCCCGAAACCATGCCCTGCCAGTTCAATCCGAGGGACAGTTTCAAGGATGTGTTTTGGGAGTACCCGCAGGTGCTGTGTCGCATCGTAGAATTGCTCGGGATACTCGTGTGAAAAAAAGAACCGCACCCGGCTATGGTCGATGGTCGAGACTGAATCTATCCGCTCCAACTGAGCAGCAAAACGGGATGCAACCAGAGAATCCGTATAGACCGAATAACTGAAAACGACATCGTCGGGCGAAACGGGAACTCCGTCTTCCCACTCGGCCTCCGGATTCATCGAGAACTCCCAGACTCGAGGGCTCACCCGACGCCATTGGTCCGCCAACCGCGGTTCGTAGGCGTCCAGGTCCACCGTGTTAAGTTCGTTTCCGATCTCTGCTAACTTCAGGAAGATGAGATCGGTGACTTCCGTCCCAACATTTTGAACCGTCAGAGGAGGGAGCAGGACATCCGCGTCAGCAGTAGCGAGAACGATCAGGGTGTCGCATCGCTCAGAAGCGCAAGGCAATGCACCGCAGGCCAAAAAGACCGTCGCAACTGCGGCTGAGATCAATACCTTCGTTTTTCGACTTCTCAATGGTTCCCCCGTTTAGTCGGGCCTTCCAACCTCCCGTCGCATCCGTTCGGCATTGCCCGTAGATCCGATCTTCTCAAACCCGCGCGCGGCTGAGACGAAATGTAGTCGGGCTCTGTCGTCATCGCCCATAGCGCGTGCTACAACGGCAAGTTGTTTGTCGCCAACGGCCATCATCCAGCCGTGCGACACGTCGTCCGCCAGGGCCTTGGATTGGGCGGCCCATTCCAACGCGGCGGTCAGTTCGCCGGACTTCCAATCCACAACAGATAGTACTCTCAACGCATCAACCTGCGTCAACTTGTCCTCCTGTTTCCTAGCCCACTCAAGGCCCCGGTTTACGAGGACGCGGGCAAGCTGCGTTTCTCCAGACAACGCGAACGTCTCGGCCTGGCTGCAGGTGGCCTGAGCCAACAACCGCTGATCCCCTATCTTTCGTGCGAAATCCACCGCCCTGCCGGTCGCGGCGCGAGCACTATCTAGCTGTCGCAAATCTCTCAGGACGATTCCCATATTGTGCCACGCCTCCGCCAGTCCTTTATTGAACTTAACTTTCTCGAATTCGGCTACGGCGAGGGAATAGGCATTTAGAGCAACTACGAAATCCCCTCTATAAAAGTGAACGTTGCCGAGGTTGTTGGCGCACCGCGCTGCCAACAGATCGTCGCCGACCTCCTCCGCTAAGCGGCGGGCTCGGGAAAATCCTTGTTCCGCTTCGTCGAGTTCGCCAAGCGCAAATGCCCCGGCGGCCGCGACGTTTTCTGACCGCATTTCTCCATCAACGTCACAGATGGTTCTGTAACAGTCCCGGGCGATCCGCGCGTTTATTCTGCTTTTCTCGAAATCACCTAACCGCCACACAGCCATCGAAGCCAGAAGCTGCCACTCCGCAGATTCTTGCACTGGCTCTGGCGATTGCTGCAGAACGTCCCAGGCCGCCCGGAAATCACCCATACCGACGGCAGCGCGTGCACGGCGGAGGGGATCACTTAAACGTGCCATAAGCCCTCTCCTATTAAAGTTTGTATCGGTGCGACCCAGCAGTTCATTGCGCTCCTCCGTTGCCATCCAACAGTCTTTGCAGTCGAGCCCGCGAGACGTTCAGAGTGCGGGCTGCGGCGCTCTTGTTGCCATCTGCCACGCGGACGGCCTCAACCGCAGCCTGCCGCATGATATCAGCAAGCGTACTACCAGTATTTTTCTCGACGTTTTCCGCGGGCCGCATGTCGTGAATTAGCTCTGAACAATCGAGTTGCCCCGGGGGTGACAAAAGAAGCGCCCGCTCGATCGAATGGCTCAGTTCTCTGACATTGCCGGGCCAGCTATAAGATCGGAGCTCACGACGAACTTCATCCGTAAGCGGAGGACATTCAACCTGGTAGCGGTCGGCCAGCCCTTTGAGGAAATTCTTCGCCAGCAATTCCACGTCCGCAGCGCGTTCTCTCAAAGGTGGCAGGGTCAGGCTCACGACGTTCAATCGATAGTAAAGGTCTTCTCGAAACTCGCCCTTTTCAACTGCGCCAGGAAGATCAACGTGAGTGGCCGCAACAACCTTCACATCCAGGCTCCGGTCCTTCACCCCTCCGACGCGGCGAACCGATTTTTCCTCTAGCACTCGCAGCAATTTGCCCTGCAGGGTGAGCGGGAGCTGCCCTATTTCGTCTAGGAAAATAGTGCCGCCGTTGGCCTCTTCAAAAAGACCGGGTTTGGTCGTAGCAGCCCCGGTGAAAGCTCCTTTTTCGTATCCAAAGAGTTCGCTTTCCAGAAGATTGTCAGGTATGGCCGCACAGTTGACCGCGATGAACGGTCCGGTCGCCCGTGGTCCGGCCCCGTGGACGGCCCTTGAGAGAACCTCCTTCCCTGTTCCGGTCTCGCCCAGTATCAGGATCGACACGTCGCCGTGTTGGGAAACGCGCAGAGCCCGTTCCTTGGTTTCCAACAGCGCCGGGCTGCGACCTACCAGGGCATCGAACGCACCGACCTGAACATTTGATCCCGGGTCCATCGCAGGCGCTGATTTCTGAGATCGTCCCTCGATAGTACGTCGCAGCAGGTCCAGGTCTCCGGGAAGAGAGAAATAGTCAGCCCCACCGCGCCTGAGGGTTTCTACTCCGAATCGGTGTGATTCCGATGCGCCAACGACAAAAACGGGTACCCCGGTTTCCGCGAGATCAACAAGGACATCCACGGCATTGCGTTCTTCACCGCCGGCTGCGATAAGCACCGCCACACAATTGGCGGGAACTGCATCATCGCGCCCTATCTCAACAACGTCCAGGTCGTACTCTTGCCCGAAGTCGCTCCACAGTTCGTGGAACGACTCGGACAGAGGGAGCACAGCGAGCTTAGGTTTCGTCATTTCAGCCCGTAGTTCTTAGTGTCACGGAATTAATCCTCTTCACCGTCTTCATCTTCGTCCTCGAAAGCCTTGAAAGAGACTTTGATGTTTTCTTTGATTTCACTTTCGTTAGCACCACCCTTGTTTCCTGTGGCCGGGTCAATCAGCGCGCCGGAGCCGTTTCTAAACCAGGTATTCACGTCTACCTGAATGGTGACGTTTGTCGCCGCAGGATTGTCCGCGTCCACAACCAGATTAGGTATCAGCTGGATTTCTTGCTCAACGTCGAGATCACTGGTGAACTCAAAGTCGTTTCCGTTAAACGAACCTCGGACTCTGATGCTAAGGTTTTCGAAATCTGGATGCGCGGCGACAAAGACAGCGTCTTCTTCATCACCACTCACCTTGTGCACTTCGAAATCGATGCGGGTGTAGGTACCGGGATCGAGGTCGATGGCCACCTGGCGGCGCACACCCGGACTGAGCGGGAGGTCTACCAGCACAGGACCCACCTCAAATTCTTCGCAGCCTTCCGGCTCAGGTTCGACGTCACAATCCGCCGTTTCCAGTCTTTTCAACTCGATTTCCCTTAGTACAACTTCGGCACTGGTAACTATCAGTGTGTTTCCGGAATTGTCCGTCACGGTGTCACTCAACACGCTTGAGAGCATGCCGCCAAACTCGGGCGCCTGAGTGGGATTCTGTGTCGATTGTGTTGAAAACGACACTGCGACATTGGACATCGCCGCGTTGGGCCCACTCTCGGTACAAGCGCTTGCAAGCAACAACGGTGTTAGAACGAACCCCATAGTGCGTAACAATTGCATTCGATATTTCATTATTAACTCCAGTATTGTTTCGGACGGCCTCGAAAGGCCACCCGAACCTGTTCATTTGTTATTAGATCTAGTCGTCGTTGTCGTTGTCTTCGTCTTCATCATCGCCATCGGAGTCATCATCTTCAAAGGCTTCAATTGACTGTTTGATGTTTTCGACCACGACGCCTTCGTTTACCTCGCCTTTATTGGCGCTGGCCGGGTCAATAAGAGAGCCGGTTGCGTCAACAAACCACATGGACATATCGACACGAACGGTAACGTTCGACGTTACTTCAGCCGTGTCAACAACCAGGGGCGGCACCAGATCGAACTCTTGTTCGACGTTTACGTCAGACGTATAGACAAACGCCTGGCCGTTGAACGTGCCTTCTACCCGGACGCTGTTTTCTGCGAAATTCGGGTTCGCCGCCGCAAACGCCTGATCGGCAGGATCGTCGTCGTCCAGCTTGTGGAGCTCGAACTCTATTTCGTCATAAGTACCCGGATCAATGGGAATCGAAACCGACTGCGCCGTGGCGCCATTTAGAGGCAGGTCGACCAGCACTGGGCCGACCTCGAGTTCCTCACACCCTTCGGGTTCTGGTTCGACGTCACAATCGACAATTTCTTGCCTTTTCAACTCGATTTCGCGCAGAACGATTTGCGCACGATCAAGAATCAACACATCAGCCCCGGAACGGAGCGTATCACTCATGATACCGAAAACGCTACCGCTAAAAGGTGAAACTGCCCCGACAGTTCCGGGGCGGTAGGTACTGAAAGAAAGTGACACGTTTTCGTTCCCCTGGTTGTTTCCAGGACCATTGGTGTCTGAACAAGCCCCAAAAAGGGCCGCTGTTATCATTGCGAGTCCAACTTTCGCGATTTTCACTTTTACCTCCGATGTTGTACCGAGTTTGGTATTTCCGTTCGGAGGCCAAATGGGCAAGTGTCAGGCCGGGACTGTAGATATTAGCAGAGCACCGTAACTCAATGTCACAGAAGCGTTTACAAAACTAAGCTCAATCGAACCGTCAACCGCACTGCATCGTTTTGATACAAACACGGTATCAATACGACCCAAATCGCGAAAGGTTGAATGGCGGCCAAACGACGAAAAGGGCCAGCCCCGGCGGATTATCCGGAGTCGGCCCTTCAAAGGAGAATGGCGGTGCGTTTGGTTAGTCGATCCTACTCATTGCCTGGAGGATCGCTATTCTCAACTCTTCACTCGCATCTTCAAGCGCTTCGGCCAGCGGCTCGAGTGCACCGCTGTCCTCTATTCTACCCAGGGCCTGGGCAGCAAGAATTTTCA
The DNA here is from genome assembly GCA_029262195.1 of Gemmatimonadota bacterium. GTDB lineage: Bacteria > Gemmatimonadota > Gemmatimonadetes > Gemmatimonadales > GWC2-71-9 > B16T1B5. The sequence continues at coordinate 50,255 of JAJCZX010000030.1, forward strand.
CCGATTCAGCTTCGTCGGCCAAAGCACGGGTAAGGCCCTGCACGGCAGCCCGGTCTTCTATCCGTCCGAGCGCCTGAGCAGCTGATTGCCTCACTTCCACAGCATCGTCGCTGAGAGCCGAGAGCAGGCCGTCTACGGCTTCCGAGTCCTCGATACGCCCGAGGGCCTGCGCAGCTGACAACCGGACCTCCACCGCCTCGTCAGAAAGGGCCTGAACCAGACCCCGCACGGCGTGGGAGTCTTCTATCCGCCCTAATGCCTCGGCCGACAGCAGTCGAACTCCACTAAGTTCGTCGTTGAGGCGGACGACGAGGGCCTCCACCGCTCTACTATCCTCGATACGCCCCAAAGCCTGCGCTGACACCTGGCGAACCTCTCCCACCTCATCCGATAGAGCCACAACAAGGGCCTCGACTGCACAGTCAGCTTCCAGGCGTCCCAGTCCCTGGGCGGCGGTTACTCGCACTGCCTCAGATTCGTCCTGCAATGCTGCAACAAAGGCGTCGGCGCGACCGGGACAAACGTTCGAATGGATAACGACTTGCGTTACTGGTGCTGACGGGGCCGCAGGAGCCCTCGGTGCGCGAGGAGCTCTTGGTGCACGAGGCGCAGCCGGGGCCGTTGGAGCTCGGGGGGCCGACCTGACCCTGACCACCTGCACGATTTGGTCTTTTTTGGTTGCGCCCAAAGCCAGCACGGCAGCAACGAAAACACCTAAGGTCAATAAATTTTTATGTTTCACCGGTTTCTCCAATGTTCCAAAGTTTCGTCAATCTGAAGCATTTTTAGTCGTAGTTTTAACAAATCCAGCGGTTCGGTCAACAAGAGTTGGGTTTGTGCGCGCGCCGCGGAGTACGTGGGGAACTTAAAAAGTCAGATGGGGCAACGGTCTGAACCTCCCGAACTGACACTACTCTCACAACGGGATTGCTTTCTTTCGCCCCAATCCCCACAACAAGAAGGACAAATACAGCTAACGTCGCAATATTCTTGGTTTTCATGTTTTCCTCCGCCAGGCGAGCGTTAATTCCTTATTTCTTCTATTTGTGAGACGCGGAAACGGCTAGTTTGGTTGTAATTACCTTGATTCGGATGTTTGAGGCTGTTGATGTTATATTTTCGTCGCAGCAAATCCGACTCTTTCCAGACCGAAAAACGGAGCGAAGGTGACTGACACGGCACACCCCACAATTGCCACGCATGGCGTTGAACACGAAATAACTGGTCTTTCCCGGGAAGTCCCCCTTCTCGACGGTTCCCGGACCCGTTACATCAACCTGGACAACGCGGCCAGTACCCCGGCACTAAAGTGCGTGACCGAAGCTGTAGAAAAGTTCCTCCCGTTCTATTCCAGCGTTCACCGCGGTTCGGGGTTCAAATCCCGCCTGAGTACAGCAGCATATGACGACGCTCACGAAATTATTGGTGAGTTTGTAGGCGCTGATCTCGAGAACAATTGTGTGATTTTTGGTAAGAACACGACTGAAGCCACCAACAAACTGTCCTACCGCCTTTCAGGATCACCGGATGATGTCGTCATCAGCACTCAAATTGAACACCACTCCAATGACCTCCCCTGGCGCCGAAGAGGCAACGTGGTACACGTCAAAGCAACCCCTGAGGGACGGCTTGACGAGGAAGATTTCGACCGACAGCTGGCGAAATACGCGGGTCGCATCGCCCTCGTTGCGGTGGCTGGGGCGTCAAACGTCTCCGGGTTCGTCCAACCCATCCACAGATTGGCCCGGAAAGTACATGAAGCGGGCTCAAAGATACTTGTGGACGCGGCGCAGTTGGCACCGCACCGCAAGGTAGACATGCTGCCCGACGATCATCCAGAGCATCTCGATTATGTGGTCATTTCGGGACACAAGATGTACGCACCATTCGGTACCGGAGCCCTCATCGGCCCTAAAGCGACTTTCGAGCAAACGGGTCCCGAATACTGCGGCGGTGGAACCGTTGATATCGTAACTCTCGACGAGGTCTACTGGGCGGGCCTTCCTGATCGCGAAGAAGCGGGAAGCCCCAACGTTGTGGGCGGAGTAGCGATGGCGGCAGCGGCCAAATACCTCATGAACGTGGGAATGGACGAGGTCGCGGCACACGAGAACGAACTGGTGATGCACGGTCTGGAGCGAATGGCCAAGATCCCTGGCGTGCGCATCTTTGGCGAAGCTGACCCCGCGAAAGCTTTCGAAAAAGTTGGAGTTATTCCGTTTGACGTGGAAACGGTCTCACATTTCCTTGTCACCGCCATCCTGGGCTACGAGGGTGGCATCGGAGTACGGAGCGGTTGTTTCTGCGCCCACCCCTATGTCGTTCATCTACTTGGAATGGGTGATTCTGAAGCTGGAGACTGGCGCGAACAGATGCTGGCTGGCGACAAGTCGAACATGCCTGGCCTGGTACGAGCCTCGTTCGGCTGCTATAACACTACCGCCGACATCGACGCTCTGGTGGACATGCTCGAAAGAATCGTCAAAGGCGACTACAAAGGCGACTACGAACTGGAGCAGAAGTCAGGCGAGTATACGCCCAAGAATTGGACGGATCCGCTTGAAGAGTATTTTGAACTATAGGGGCGGCACTGTGGCTCGGGGGGTCGGGACCGCTCCCTGCTCCCCGCTCTACCGCTCCCCATCTTCACATTCTAACGCCGACCTCGTTAACCTCTCGTCGGTCAGGATCACAAAATCTTCATTCTCTCCGTCTCTCGCCGAGTCGAAAGAATTGATGTCCTCAACCGGGCGCATCGCCACGATTAAACTCGCGGTTCCCGGGCGGTAGGTCTCCACATGTTCGGGAATTCCCGTACCACGTTCGACGTGGAACGACCCGACCATATGGATCAGTAACTCCCCGGGGTTTCTCATTAGATGGTCCGATACCCAGAAGGCCATAGTGGCATCCCAGAGGGCTTGAGTGTGGAGTTGGTTAGCCATTGCCACGTGGTCATGAGTTGGCGCGGCGCCAGTCGAGTCGGCCTCTATCGGCACGCCACATTTCATGCTCTCCTCTTCCATGACCTCCGACATCACCGTGAACCACTGCGAGCGATAAGCAGCCGACGGGGTCCCGTATGGCAAAGGCGGTAGCGTGGCGAGGGCCCGGGGCGAAAGATCCAACAACGACTCTCTCCCGTGGCGGGTCACTCGATTGGCGTAACGCCTTGGGGCATTGGCCGCGACCACATCAATTCCATTCTCTTTTGCGAACTCGATAAGGGGACGATAGTCGGTCTCGTACGCCGGCCACGGTCGACTGGCTGCGCGGAATGTGCTCTCGGAGATCAGGTCATCGAGATATTCATCGAGGATCCACTGGACGTCGCGTTGAAAGAATTCCAGCGACAGGGAAACCCTGCGGGCGTCTTCTTCCGGGGAAGCGTATGTGAGGTAAGCACGAGAGAGCAATTCCTTCTCGATCCAGTGTTCGGTCGGATCATCGTGCGTCTCGCCAAGGAAGACGACATCGACTTCTGCCATAGCAGCGACAATGTCGTCGAGAGAAGCATCCTGACCATCGCCCGTATAAGCCCGGTACTCGTGGGACGCTTCTTGCGCATTCAACGGAGACCAGAGACAAAGGGTCACCGTCACCAACAGGAGGATAGAAGTTTTCATGCGAGCAAACTACAAGGGACTGAGTCTGCACCGCAACAGAATTCTCTTATTCCAAACTTTTCTTCATATCGTCAAGCAAGGCCACGTATATCGTGTGGCAAAACTCGAATGCAGGTTCGTCGTTGTTTTCCCACGCGGACGCCCACTCGACAAAAGTCCCTCCGCCGCCCTGCGTAACAGGTGTGACTCTCACCGTTCCGATGTAGTTGCTGACATCGTCTTTAGAAACCGGAGACGGGCCGTCATCGATACTATAGGTAAATGTGCCGTTGTCTGCATCAAACGATTGAAGGGTTTCGGAGAAGGCACCATTGAGAAGTCGACCGGCTCCGACCTCGTTCCCTGCCTTGTCGCCGACTACATCGAGTTGAGTGACCACGTTGGGAGCCCAGCTCAGATCGTGAAAATTGCTAATGGTGTTCCAAACCTTGTCCATCGGCGCATTAATGACGATCGATTGATATGTCTTTCCCACTGGTTCCTCCGAGAGCGAGTTAGTTGCGTTGACTGCACAAATAACGGTCCTGTGATTCAGTCAGTTCCCGCCAACTGATTGGCGAGGCGAGTATGAGACCTTGCATGTTCGAAACGCTTAACGCCGTGGGATTGTCACCGTTACGGCACCGGAGTTGGGATCGACGTTGTCGGTTACGTCCGACACCTCACGATACCTTCGGCTGTTGTATTCTGCTGATGCATCCACAAATCTAATCCGCAGGCCCGCTTCAAACGCGTAGTACCCGATATGGTGGTCTCGGGCACCCGCTGGGATCACGCAGTTACAGGGCCTGGCTCGGCCGGTCCCCGCGTTGATAAGGGCCATCATATCGCGATCGGTCGGGTTGGTTATTAACGGGGCAAACACCCAGATCAATCCTGCCTGATATTTGAGGCGATAATGTTCGTCGTGTCCTGCCACCAGGGGGTCAGCGAGCGGAATCGACAGGTCGTCACCGGCGCGGACACCGGAAGACTGAACAGGCCTGACAATGCGTGCCACAAGTTCTTCTCCCACTTTGACCGGGATCTCCATGCGTTCACCCGGTGCTATCTGACCGAAAACACTGTCGTCGACAAGTACCTCAACCGGATCGACAAGAAGATTGTTGACGTACCGTATCCCCTTTGCCCCCCCGATCAGCGGGATTTCGTTGATCAGGTCACGCAGCATGGTAATTCCCGGAGGATAGGCTACAGCCAGACTGCCGAGCACCACGCCGATGAGTAGTGCCGCTCGTGCAAGGAATCCCAAAAGGCCGATTCCTTTTTTCTGTTCCTTGGTTTTCGTCTGAGCCTCGGTCTCACCACTTGAGGCCATTGCAGATGATTCGCGTGCTCCGGTTTTTCGACCGTCGGCGGCGGACGAGGGACGCGACGACGCCCCGGTCGCTCTTTTCGAATCTCTCACCGTTTTCTTTTCCCGTACCACGGGAGGTGGAGTTTCCGCGGCCTCCGGCTCAACCATCTCCAATTCGAGATCAACCGGCTCTTCGTCGGGCCGGGTGGGAGCCGCCGCGGGCTCCGGGACCGAGATCATCGATTCCAGTTCCAGCCCGCCAACCGCCTGAGCTGCTTGCTGGGCAGCTTCCAATTCTGCCGGATCGACCAACGATTCCAACTCCAGCCCCGACGATTCCTCAGCTAACGGAGGTTCCTGTGTCGGCGCAGGGGGCGAAGCGGATTCGTCTTTCGGTGGTTCTATGGCCGAGGGGGTATTTGGCACAGCCGGTGCGGTTGGTGGCGGCGCGCTCATGAAATCGTCCTCGGCCATTGCGGCACCCTGTACCACTTCAAACCCAAGATCCAGTACCGCGGGCGCGTCGGGGGTGGAGGCTGCAGACTCGCAACCCGGCACAGCCGAGCCACAACCAGGACAGTGAGTTGATTCGTCTAATTCAGAATTGCAGGCCGGACAGCGGTCGAAATTTTCCATGCGCTAAGATATGGGGTATCCAGGTTTATGGCGAAAACCCGCCTTGGCGAGGTCAGTTAACAGCGTTCTCTCCACTAATGCGCGGCTCAGAGCGCAAATCTGTGGTGGCAGCTTCGGTTTCAAGCGGATACCGAAATGGTCCCCGCAACCGCACGACCGAACACCTCGGGTCTTCGGAATCCCGCCGTACCACCAGTCGCATCCTGCCGTCGGTTACAAGTGCGAGTTCACGTTTGAAAATTAGGGTCTCTCCCGTATGGGCACAAACGTATGGGAGTCCATTGTAGGGAGACATGTCGAAATCCGGCTCGACCAGAGTCGCTGAATTTGAGGAAAGTGAGCTTATCGGAATGTGGCGATATCCCTGCGCCATGCCGGTAGTTCCTATGAGCCAAGGTTTCGGGTGAACTGGGTTATTCGTGCATAATAAAAACACTTCGTCACAAAACGGTCCAGTCCCCGCCCTACAACCGGGGAACTCAAAGGCGATTCCCTCAGCAGGTGCTTTGATCGAAAGCGAGAATGCTGAAGGACGAAAAACTCCTTTTACCGTGGGCCGGGATCGGGCCTACTACCGAAAGACCATTGCTCGGAATGAACCCGTCAAATTGGTTGTGCACGACGAAAGGCCGGGTTAGTTTTTCTGACAATGGCGGTGTCGGTAACGCCAGATGCGATGGGAACTCAAAGTGGAAGGATGGCGGGAATGCCGAAAGACGGGTTGTCAAAATTTCCGATGGTCCTGGTTGTGGCCTTTCTTGGATGTGGAGGAGTAGCTGGCCCTCTTTCCTTTTCCGTCGACCCACAGACCATAGAGCTACTAATTGGTGAATCCGAAACGATCACCGTCTCCATTCGTGATGCCAATGGCGTCCAGATTACTGGCCAAGACATCACATTTCGATCGGCCAACGCTCAGATCGCGACCGTAAGTGCCGCTGGCGTAGTGGAAGGCTTGAATCCCGGCACGACAACTATCGATCTAATCTCTGACGGAGTCACGGGCCAGATTGCTGTCTCCGTTTCCGAACTTTCAATCGTGCTAAACGTTTTGAGCACCCAAATCCCCGCGGGCCGCGCTGTTAGCATGGCAGCGACCACGGTCAACTCCCTGGGCAACCCCCTCCCTCAGGAAGTGATTTGGAGTTCCGAGGACGCATCAATCGCAACGATAACCACCCGTGGCCTCGTCGAGGGGATTCGTGAGGGGAACACCTCGATAATGGTTTCCGCTGCTGGCATGCGCTCTGACAGCGTGATTTCGATTACAATCACCCCGCCGATCGCATCAACTACCGGCGATTGGTTGGCACTGGTTCCTTTGGGCGGGTTTCAGGTAGCGATGGAGTTGCGACTCATAGAACAAAAAACTGGGGTCATTGGCGGGGGCGGAGACTTTGGTGGAATCCCGGTGAGCGTCGAAGATGGCATGAACTCCCTTGCAGGGTCCGTAAGCATGTCGATCACAGCACAGGGTTTTTTTCCGATTCGCGTAAGCGGATCAATTTCTGCCGACGATCCAAATCTTTTGAACGTGATCTTTAACGAATCGGACTTCGACAACGTACCGGTGACGTTTACCAAACAGTAACCACACCAAACGTTGCTTCGACCTGGATAACGGCGAAACACCAACTTTGTCGACGCATCCCTCTACCGAGCGTGGTCGGACAGGGTACCCGGTAGGTACCGCAACACTTGGATGTATTCAATATCTAGTTCGTCCTTCACCATCCCCAGGATCCGGTCATTCCCGATGTCGAACACTTTGAAACCTGGTGGCACTTGTAAGTCATTCAACCATTGGCCGTCTCGGAAGTAAACCGAGTAGATGGCTGGGCCATCCTCATCGCTGAACGGGCGATAATGCTCAAGCCAGACAAGTCCCGATTCAGTTGTTTTTATCCCTCCCACTAATGGGAGCGAATCGGGGTATGGAACGTTTTCGGTCCTGTCGGCCACGAAGTTCGCCCACCTTGGTGGCAATTCACCGTCTTCATCGGCGAATATGTTGATCCAGCGTTGTCGTTTTAACTCAAGGTCTCTTTCAACGAATTCCTGCGTAACGCCTACGCGCTCAACCGGACGTGAGGAAACCTGAATCAATTCACCGGTCGTACTCCAGATACGCCATGAGAAGTCGTATGGGTTGACGGAGATGAGATCGCCTGCCGATTCGTCGAAAATAGTTGACATAGCAAACCCCTGGTTTTCGTTCTCGCCGTAACGCGGAGGGCCTGCGAACTCACCCACCATTCCCAATGGTTGCCAATCGAAGTCGTACTGCCACACCGAGATTGTGGAAGTAAACAAACCTCCGTTTTCGGGACGTGGAGGCATTCGTTCAAATGCGCGAACCAACGGGCCAACCGTGGGGGCGACACCAACTACCGACGGATACGGATAGGCCTCCGAAGGTGCCATTAGGAAGCGGGTGGTGCCGACTCCTCCGTCCGGTCCAAAGACTGCGATATGCGCACCAAATCCACCCTCAAAACCCACGACAGAATCACTCCGATACGCAAACACGCGATGAAGCACCTGAAATTCTCCTGGACCGCCACCCGTTCCCCCAAACGTCTTGATGTGGGTGCCTTGAGCGTCATAAAGCCTCAACGTGTTGGAGGCTTTCTCGCTGACCGCTATCGCTTCGTCTTTCAACAACACAGCGTCTGTAATTTTGAACAGGGTGTACTCATCCGGGCCATCAAGTTGGCCTATTGAAACAATCGGGTCGGGATCGACCACAACATGGGAATTCAGGTCGGACGACGGGCCGGACGAAAAAACGATGCGAACACCCGAACTGTCGGATACCACAACCGACGATGGCTTGTCCGAACCACAGTTCGCGCTGATAATGACCAGCAAGACGGGGATTAGACGTGAGCTGGTCAAAAAAACCTTTTGTCCCCGGTCGGTGTATCCGTCACCCTATGATCTCAAACAATCGCAGCCGGACCTCCGACGGATCTTCTTCTGGCGCAACGCAAAGCAACACGATCCAGCGTCCCGCCACCGACGTTCCGAAACGATTGTTAACGTCGCAGTCCACCTTGAAGTGCCCGACAAGCGAAGCATCATCAAAGACATCGAGGAAGCCACCGTTGGCGTCACGTCCGGCGATCCAGATCCTTTTTGAATGGTCTACCCCGAAACTGTACAAACCGAAATAACTGAGAGTGTCCAGTCCACCTTCCTCGGCGGGCGCTGTTTGGGTTTCGAGAAACCGGCCAAACCGTACTGTGCCTTCCGGTTTGTACTCGAACAGTTCATAGTTCAACCCATCGCCTATCAACGCCCCGTCTGAGGTCGATCCGATCCCAAGCCTGAACATCCGGAGATCTCTTTGTCGCTCCCGAAACCCGGCAAAAAGCGTATCACCTCGCGGAATGAGATCTCGCCCTATGGTGTCGCCATCGAGCCCCCGTCGGATAATTCGAGGTCCTGTAGTAGGCGAAAAGTCGGAGATGTCGACAGAGTCGGCAAAATTGCCAACCGGAATGAAAAGGTTTCTCAACTCAGCGGTTTCCAGATGCTCACCCGAAAGATCTAATTCCATCAAGCGTCCCTGGAACACGTCGGCCACGAACAACGATGAATCACGGAAGAAAAGATGCCAGGCACCGCCGAACTCGCCTGGACCACCACCTTCGACACCGGTGCGCGTTACAACAGTTCCGGTTGAGTCGACGATGGTGATCAGCTCGGATCCCTCGTTGAACCCGCCAGTAAACGCAATGTGGCCGAAAGAGGATACGGCCATGACACTCTTAGTCAGTTCAGGTCCGTTGCTACCAAGGTTCACCAGTTCGCGTTGGATGATTTCTGGGCCAACCTCCCGTTCATGACCCTCTGGTGGACCAACGCAGCCCAAGGCAAAAACACTGAAGCTCAGCAGGCAGCGGCTATTCACGCCGAGTCCAAAACCGGCAAGCTACGCCTCGAACCGATTGGATGGTTTGCGAACCTACAGCTATTTGTCAGCATCCGTCGCCACCCAGTTCATAGCGTTCAAGTTGGTGCACACCAATAGAATCGTGAGCGAGTGCGAACAACTTGGTCCTTGAAAAATGAAGTACCCTGCGGTCGACCGTCACCAGCCTGATAGACCGGACAGAGTGATCGCCGACATCAAAACCGATCCAGGTCAGAGCAGTGCCGTCGATAAAATCTTTTGGGTCAAAGCCAGCGACCCATAAACAGGAGCCAGCTCCGTAGGCAGCAGTAATCTGTGGAGTTTCGTCAAAAAACTGTAATCGTCTGCTGTGCTCTTCTAACGCGCCGCGACGTTCCCGATCACTCATATTTCGCATTCGCTCGCCAGCTCCCGGAATGGCGAGCACCGTGTATGCCACCGACCATTTAGCCGTAGCGAGGCGTTCTTGCTGCGTTACCGGATGTCGGCTATCAGCCCAATCCACGTCCAACATTCTAACGCCAGTAGTGTCGTAAACTGTGAGTTTGGACGAATCACCATGTCCCAGGGCGTACCAACCATCGCCCGACGCAAATATTGGCGACGGCGCAAAGAACAACTCTTCGATCGGGTTGCCATCCCTCGGGTCGGCGTTCGTTTTCAAACCTAAGGGGGTGGCGTCACTAAAACCGATCGTGTCGATCAATTCAACATCAAGATTCATTCTGATAAACATCGCCGACCGTCTAATCACGCCGTCCGAGTTCACTTCGTCCGCGTGTTCCTGAGGTTGATGCCTATAGACAAATGAGTCATCATCATACTGCACCAGCCGACGGGCCCAATCATCCACACCCACCTTATGCCTCAGTTCGGTTGTCATCACAGGTCCCCGGAACTTCATCGTGAACCAGTCACCTGGTATTGGAGGAGAGGAAACGGCGAGCGCCGTGCCCCCAGCGTCGAGAACGGTGAAGGTGCGAGTTTCCTGCGCCTCAAAAACCACCAGACGTTTTCCAACTACTTCCATGAACAAAGGCGAGTCGAACTCGCCGGGCCCTCCACCACTGGCGCCTATTCTCCTGATCAGAGCACCGCTGCTGTCAAAAAGGGCAACGTTGCTTTCCCCGCGATCCAGCACAGCAAACGACCCGTCGGAAAAGGACCCAACGTCCGCAATCAGCACGAGAGGTGAAGTTTCGTCAGAGATCACCAGATCTGGAGACAAGGTGTCAACGGAGAAGTTGCTTCGAACAACGTCAACGAGAGAAAGATCGAGAGAAATTGTCGGCACATCGCCAGACAGACCTCTTTCGATCACCAGCGTCAGTCGATCCGGGCGTTCCTGACAACCCAGAGCTATAGACCAAACCGCCAATCCGCGCAGCGACGCAAGCGAACGAACAGAGCCCCTCATCTGGCTTGGTACTCCCACACGGCAACAAACCCAACTCCATCCTCATTCAAATCCATCGTGACAAAACGATTTTGGTCGATAAATGCTGAAGGTAAAGGGACATTGTCGGATAACGTACCCAAATACTCACCGGTAGGCTCGTGGAATACGTCGACGCTTCTGCGACCCTCGGGGCGGTGTACTCTCGCCACCCATAACTGGCTGTTCGGAGCTAATAGGACCGCTTCGATCGGCGAGGCCCGCGGTGCCCACCCCCGAGCTTCGAGTAAGTCCCCGGGTTCGACTCTACATTCCCCACTGGAATGTCGGATCGTCATGCCCCTGCTGACCGATCCAACCTGTAAAGCGGCGGCTCTAGTCATTTCAATGGGTAGGATGTCGCGGCGAATAGAACTCGTGAACTCGCCGTTCTCATAGATATCGACCTCGTAGCGTACCGTTTGATTCACGACCACCCTGGAATCAGCTGCTGCCCAATTAACCCGAGGCTCGAAAAACGGTCGCATACCACTCATCCCAATAGAGCACCCGGGGAACGAAACATCTCGCCGCGGAAGGCTCAAATCAGCAATCGTCACGCTGTCGTTAGGCCCGTGCCATCTCAATAAGCTCTCCTCGGTCAACTGCCAGGCGCTCAGCACAAGGTCTCTCCCAAACTTGTGAACTCCCGCACGCCCGGGCTCAACCCCGATCTGCTCACGCACCAAACCGTCGGGATCGAAACGGACGAGAGCGGATTTGCCTGCGTCCAGCACAGTGACCTCGCCATCGGGTTCAACGCTGAGGCCCTGGGGCCGTAGAAACTCTCCCGGCCCCCCGCCCTGCCGTCCCAGATCTCGGATATGATCACCATCGGAACTAAAAACCCGGACACGGGCATCACCCACGTCCAACGCATAGATTCTGCCCTGCGCATCAGTTTTGATGTTCCATGGAAAAAGGCGAAAGAAGGCCAACTCACCGTCTTCCTCGCCGATTCGCAGGATTTTTTCGGCGGACCAATCTAGTTCTCTGTCTGTTCCCGAGTTGCTAGTGATTCGAACACCAGCGGAATCGACGGTCTGAGCCAACACAGGCTGCTGCACCACCAGCGGCATCACTCCTAGCAGTATGACCATCCATTTGTGAACTCTATGCTGCCTCATCTTCACTCCCCTTTTGGTCAACGTGAACCAGTGCGCACCTGCCGCCTCCCGTACTCAATAGATCACCTTGTAAAGCCGCAAAGCGGTTTCCCTGAGACGTTGCCCGTCCGCCCGTCATTTCCACGCGTCCGTCGTGCCATTGCCGTAGGTACTCACGAGCTGCCGCCTCATCTTGGACCGTCCCCGCGACAGCAGGGCCTTTACCGTCCCCTCGGGTGTGCGAATTCGCCGAGCCGTTTGTGTAGTTGAGCACCCCTCAAAAAGCCTAGAAGTAACGACTGCGTATTCGCGCTCAGACAACGTTCTCATTGCCGAGTGAATTGAGTCTCGAACCTCGGCAAGGTGGGCGGGGCAGGAATCCTGTGTGGAAGTCGACAACAGGTATGGTGCCTTGTGCATTGAGACCCACTCGAGTTGTCTCTGGGTCGCACGCGAACGGCGCAACTCAACCAGGCAGGCTCGTCTGGCGATTGCCCGGAGCCAATCGCCGACGTTGCCTCTTCCCTCGTAGGTGTGGCGCTTGAAGTAGGCGGTGCACCAGACGTTTTGCATCACATCGTCGGCGACATCGGGATCCGAAACAAACGACCAAACGACCCCTCTCAACCGCCGCGAGTGTTCCTCTATGAGTTTCCTAAAGGCATCCGAACTCCCGGAAACAAAATCCGCGTCCGGCGCCCCCGCACCTCCGCTGCACTTCACATTGTATTCCACCCAACCTCCTAACACACGTGGACGGCTAATATGCGATGCGTCCATTACGGGCTCATGGCCTAAGTATTACAAACCGATAACAACTCCGTTGCGCAACATGTTGACGGGCTCAATTTTCTTCTTGCCTGAGGATTGAATAAACGACAGGATGTTCAACATCGAATTCGTCCCGCACGACGCCCAGCAGATAGTCAAAACCGATTTCCAAAACCATGATGTCGGGTTCCAAATAAACCTTACCAGCATATCGACCGGTGGGTTCGAAAACATCCCAGGCACCATCCTCATCGCCAGGCCGCTCATACCGGTTAACCCAGAGGAACCCGTCCAGATCCACCAGGAAATCTTGCATGGCAGGCAACTCGGTGACGCCCGCAGGTATTTCTAGCTGGACCCTACGCTCGCGGCCCAATTCCGGATCAAGATCCCTATCGAGCAAAATCTCTCGAGCCCGAGCAACGTCATTATCTGTCAAAGTTCGTGGCCCCGTTTCTCTACGCACAGAACGGCGCAAGGCCCCTTCTGCTGAGAGAAAGTCAATTTGATAATGACGGTTGTCTGCCACCGCAATACCGCCATTCGCGACTCGAAGTCGAGTATATGTCCAAAACAACGGCGTGTACCGGGGCCAACTGCTTTCATCAGGTCCGTACCTGGCGAATCCAGGCAATGGACCGAATTCATTGACCGGCTCAAGATCCTCGTCCAATCGTAACCACCAGATGGAGTCTCTCGAAATTCCGGTCCTGGCTAACGATCCTAGCAATGAAGACTCGCTGGCGAACAAAGAACCGTCGTCCAACCGTCCGGAGATATTGCGCAGACCCCGAGCGGCAGTCCGACCCACATCTCGAGTTGAGATGCATTCGCCACCCACTGTAAACACCACAAACCTCAGAACGTCGGCCACAGCAAGGGTGTCAGGCCCAAGTCGAAAAACCCGAGAGGGGTTTGCCCACTCACATGGGCCACGACCGCGTCGGCCAAACGAACCTATCCACTCGCCGGTCGGTGAGAAGTACCGTATCGAGCGATCCCCCAAGTTCGAGACTACGTACGTCCCATCATCCAACCTCAATCCACCGAACGCTCCAAAGAACTCGTAGTTTTCATCACCATCGCGAGACAGGCGCAACACCGGCTCGTCTGAAATGGTTATGACGGTGGACAGGAAGTCTCCGCCAAAGTTTTCAACGATTTGAACACCAGCGCTGTCCCGAACGGACATTCGCGTCGGCTCTGCCGTGCCGCCACAGGCTGCGGACGCAATCGTCAGACTAAATCCAAAAAACAACGTTGCGGTTCGTTTCATCACTCTGCCCCTCTCCTTCACCTGCCAACGTCGTTATGTGATCTTGTATTCCGGTATAGTCTTCTTGGCGCCCAATCCCAATGCAATCCAAACAAGCGACCCGAGTATCGCCAGCAACGACAACTTCCACCCGGTGTTGATGGCAGCGCTTTCAAATCGAAACTCGACTATTTCGGCCCCGGCGGGCAAGAGGGAACCCATCAGCACATAGTCGGCCCTACCAACTGCGATCTCCTCCCCATCGACGTAGGCTTTCCAGCCGGGATAGAAATTTTCCGACACGACCAACGCCGAGCCCATTGGAGCAGGTGAGTCCAGCCGCACCACGAAACTATCCGGCGACACCCTGGTAACATCGGCTGAAATACCTGTGACCGGGGGAAGCTCGTTAGGAACGGACGTAAAGTTGCTAAAACCTTCTTCGAAAATGGCGACGACGTTGGGGTCAAACCGCGAGTCAAGAACTGTCGCAAAGGCTGCTTCGTCGGTGGCATCGAGAGAAATGGGAGTAACCCAGGCTCCGGGGCTCGGGGTTGTGGCTTCGTACAAGTAGGTATCGGTACCCGATGCGTTGCGCACGGGACCCAGTGTTCGAACGAACCCGGGAGCCGAAAGATCCGGTGTGTCGGTCAAAAGGAAATTTAGTTGAGTCAACCTCTGGAAACTTGCGTTAGCGATACCACCTGTGCCCGCCGTCCCTCTCTTATCGTAGAAGTCCTGATAACGCCCCAGTTCGTTGCCATGATAACCGGTTACCAGTCGGATGCCATGAGCCATCAAGCCTGAAGTCCCTCCCAGATACACGTCCCTGCCCGCAACACCCCCGATCACGTTGAATGGGAGCACCCTGCCCTCGTCGGAACGCCTGGCCAACTCGTCAACGATGGCATTACGAGCAAACGTTTGCTCGGCCGGGGCTTCGTAACGCCAGAAATGCCGTTGCTCTATGGTCAGGTCTCCTGCGAGAAGAATCGCCAGAGTGAGCCACAGTTGGTTTATTGTAAGAATTTTGCGGGTGTTCAACCAGACTGCTAACCCGGCCAATGCCAAAAGTGCAAAGATCCTCGCCGCCGCCAATTCAAGCTCAGCATTTGAGAGAACGGTAGTGTTGACCCCTCCGATCTTTCCAATGACTCCTTGAAGCCCTCCGGTTCCAGCCAGCAAGGCTGGTAATCCAACCACTGCGGCCCCAACAAGCAGAGCACGCTTCGTCTGAGCCAGATCTCGCAGGCGATCGACGCCAATTGCCGCGAGCGCGCTTACGCCGAATGCGGTAACGAAGAACACCGTGGACGGTGCTCTGAAAAACTTGGTGCCCGGCACGATCCAGTAGACCAATTTGTAGAAAGGCGTGTAACCACCCATTGCCCAGAACGTCCCAACGATACTGGCGATAACCCAGAACATGACAAACCGCTGACGTCTCGCCACAACCGCGCCGACCAACGCGAAGACAATGGTAAGGGCCCCGAAATAAAAGCCATGGAGCTTGATTCCCGTCCTTCCCCAGTACGTTTCCACGCTCCCTGCGAAACCCGGTACCATCGTCTCAAATAGCTCCTCCGGCGGTAGAGAGTAAGAAGTGGAATGCTCCCACCCACTCAGTCCTCCGGCCCTTGGAGACCAGGGAACGTACTCACCGACCGGTATGTATTGCACAGCACCGATCATCAAACCAAGGACCACCGCGCCGAGTGCGAAACCGATCCGGCGATACTCTCGCCCCTGGGTCCTTGGCTCGCCAATCCAGAGGAAGAGCGCAAATGCTCCCGAAACAATGAGTGAATACTGCAACAGCTGGGGATGTGGACTCAATGCCCCCAGGCCGGTCAAAAGCGCCAGGGCTCCCCAGACCCATTTCTTGCGATCTCTTAAGCCGAGTGTAAGGAGAGAAAGCGCCAGCGGCATCAACGCCGAGACGAATAGTTTTCCATCGTGACCGGCGAGGGCCATTGTCGCCACGGGTCCCGAAAGCATGTATGCCGATCCACCTATCAAGGCTGGCAATGCCTCTAACCGCCAGAGGCGGAGGAACCAGTAGGTCGCGGCTCCCGCGAGTAGCAGGTGAAAGACCATCCCCAGGGTCATGGCGAGGCCAACGGGTAAGACCAAACGAAGCAGCGCGGTGGGATAGAAAATGTCTCCGTGCATCGCGGCAACGTGGGGCATCCCGCCAAACAAATATGGATTCCACTGCGGTACTTCACCGTGCACGAGCGTCGACTCGGCGGCAAAACTCCGGAACGCGTAACCGGCTATCAGCTGATCGCTGAAATCGTTGCCGAGGAATTTTCCGGATAAGGCTGGGGCAATGAGGGGAAGTGCGGAAAGGGCTAAGAACAACGACACAAATAGAAGACGAGTCGTTTTTTTCTTTCTAAAGTAGTCATTTATACTCAACAAAAATCCCCTTTCGACGGCATAACATCACGTAGTCATAGTTGGCTAAATATCACAAAACAGCAAGCGTGCGTCCGTTGCAACATGAAACACCAAAGATTTTCCAGTGAGGATACTGAACTGGCGTTGCCACACACTTTACGGCTAGGTTTGTAACTGACTGGATCAGGTGCCTGCGTTCGTTTTTAAGCGAACCTAGCGAGTGTTATGATTGGGGTGACCGGGTGACTGCTTTAACTTGCCATCGTTTTGCGCGTACTGCTTCGCTGCTCGTGTTTGCGACGCTTGGCCTCCGCGGGAGCCATCCGAAAAAACATGTGGCAACGGTGAGGATAACCAACCCCGTCTTTCAAGACGGATCGCATCGCCAGGTGCGGCCGAGCCGCGGTTTTAAACGCGGAACAAAAGCCGAAAGACCTGCGTCGAAGCATCATACGGGATCCCATACCCATTCCCCTCCGACCCCCCAAGCGCGTAAGCCCCGCCCCTTGGTTCGGCGGACGAATCCGCCGCTCGGCCCCTGCGGGATCCGTCTTTCAAGACGGATCGCATCGCTAGGTGCGGCCGAGTAGCGGTTTTAAACGCGGAACAAGAGCCTGGAGATTGGAACCAACTACAAACTGGCAACGCAAACTGGCGATTTGACTTGCCTACGAAGAACCGTAACGCTTGGCGTGTGACTGAGCCAACAACCTTGAATGAGAGCGTAAGAGTAGGGTGACGAAAATCAAACGACTAAAACGGATCCAAACGATCATAGCCGCTGCCCCGGTTCTGGCAGCCATCTCAGCATGCAGTTCTTCCTCCAGCAACCCAGCCAACAACGTGTCTGTGGTTGACAGCGCCGGTATCCAGATCGTCACTAACGAAGATCACGGTTGGGGCGAGATCACCCCCTGGACGCTCACCCAGGAGCCGAAGCTTTCAATCGGTGAATTCGATGGCGAAGAAGAGTATCAGTTATTTAGAGTTGTTGGCGCTCTCAAGACTGACGAGGGCAACATAGTCGTCGCCAACGCAGGGAGCTTCGAACTTCGCATCTACGATGAAAACGGATTGCACATTCGCTCGTCGGGGCGCGAAGGCGGCGGTCCAGGAGAATTCGAGCGCATGGCGACCATGCGACGCTACCACGGAGATTCTCTATTGACAGTCGAGTTTGGCGTGCCAGGTAAATACTCGGTATTCTCCCAGACCGGGGATTTTGGGCGATCAAGTCCAACCGCCCCACCAAACGCTGGGTTCCTTTTCGCATTTCTAGTGGGATCGACAAACGATGGTCGGCTGCTGATAAACGCTACAGCTCAACCAACCATGGACATGGGACAGGGCGTCACCCGACTTCCAACGACTGTGCTTTCAGTTAATCCCAACGGAGAAAACCTTGACACAATCGGCACTTTTCCATCAATGGAATTTTATCGGGGCGACACACCAATGTCCGTCGGGCAAGTACCCTTCGGCCTGAGCCTGGTCAACGAGTCGTACGAAAACGGTGTTGTGATTGGCACCACCGAAACCTATGAACTTCGCGTCTTCGACATTGACTCCGGATTAACGAAGATCGTCAGGAAAAGCCACGTCCCTGTGGTAGTTGAACCTCACCATATCGAAGCCAACAAGGCTGAGCGCCGGGGACGGTTGGAGCGGTTACCCCAGCAGTTTCGCGAAGCGCAGGAAGAACTACTTGATGAAATTCCGTTCACTGAATTCTTCCCTGCCTTCACTGCGGCACATGTAGACCGTGTCGGGAACATCTGGGTCCAGGATTACGAGATTCCGGGCGACGAGCAAAAACGCTTCATGGTGTTCAACCCAGAAGGTATTTTGCTTGGACCCGTAACCATGCCAATGGACCTTCAGGTGTTCGAAATTGGCAATGACTACGTATTAGGAAGAATGTCAGACGACCTCGACATAGAGCACGTCATCATGTACGGTCTGAACAAATGGACGGACACAAACGAGGGGGAGTAATCGCCCGCCGGGTTCGGCGGATGAATTGGAGGTGGGATCGAAAATGCACCGTCTTTCAAGAAGCCAATTTGTCGCACAACCCCGGCCCGCTCCTTGCCTCAACAGGTGGGTTTATGAGCCATAAAGGCGTTGTTTTCTCCAACATTCGGAGTTTGAGCTATGTGGTCTGAGCTAGTCAGCATGTTCGAAGCGATTCTCTTCACCGCCACCCAGGCACTCGGCGGTCAAACAGCCTGGGCCATTCTGGCAGTTTCATTCATGTTTCGTCTCGCTTTACTGCCTCTGACATACAGCATAGCCAGGCGTTCCCTTGAAAAGGCCAGGCTCATAGCGTCGATCCAACCTCAGATTGCCCGCCTCCGGGAAAAATACAAAGCCGACCCGCAAACCCACGCGGTGCGACTGAAAGAGTTGTACGCGAGAAACGAAATCAGCATGATGGACGGAAAAACATTCGGCGGCCTCATCATTCAAATGCCGTTGCTCGGCGCGATGTATTCCGCAATTCGGCGCGTTCTGGGAGCTGGCGCGGGTGGCCAATTCCTTTGGATCGCAGACATCACCCGACCGAACCTCGGCCTGGCTTTGGTGGTCGCTTCGTTGAGCGCACTTGCAGCGGTCGCACAACCAATGGCGAACCCTGAGATGGGAAAGATCGTCCGCTGGCTTCCAGCAGTGGCGACGCTATTGATGCTCACACGCCTCGGCGCGGCCTACGGGCTCTACTGGGGTGGATCAACCGCCGTGGCCGCGTTGCAGTCAGCGATGCTACGCCGTTCATCGAAAGGGGCTAAATGAAAACAGCTTCTTTAAAACTTTTGTGGGACTACTTTTGTGGGACTACAAACAAAGGGGTTGTGATGTTAAAAAGAATTTTCGCACTTATCGCAATGATGGTAGCGGTAAACGCGATCAAGTCGGTTTACTTCCAGGTCGTATTGCTCCCGCGGATGAGCAACTGGGAAGGAGTACCCTTAAGCTGGGGGATGCCCATTGCGATACCGTTCGTCCTGGCCGCCTTGGTGGTCGGTTACCGTGCACGAGAAGTCGTTGAAGTGCCACTCATGATTGCTGTCGCAACAATACTCAGCCTGTTACCGTTCATCATCTCGCCGCCGTCGGTCGAGTACGTGCTGGGGCACCTTTTCAACGAATTGTTGCACTGGGGTTTTTGGATCTCCATCGCATTCATCGGCAAGAAAACCATAGACCGAAAACACCCAGCCTACTCAATGCAGCCCGTCGCCGGATGAGTCGCGTCAAACGAATATTCGCTCTCGCAACCGCGAGTTTTTCGGCTTACATGGCTGGCTTCCTGTCCGTCGCTACGCTGTTTACTTATGCCATCGTTGGTCCACCGTTTAGCGAAACTTTGTACGTGCTGGGAAATTCTATACCGTTCATCCTGGCGGCGGGAACAGCTGGCGGCGCAATCGTAACGGGACACTCCGTCGTTAGAAGGAAGCAGATCGCCCAGGCAACGGTCGGGCGGTGGATTTCAGCATTGGTCGGCGCGGGAGCGCTGCACTTCGGTATTGTAGCCTTGATTGGATGGAGCGGCGTTCACCTTTCCACCATAGGCACAACCGTCTTTATGATCTCGGCGCCCCTCCTGGCGAGCACCGTTGTATTGCAAAAAAAGGTGTTGGGTTTAAACCCCGCCCCACACCAGATATCCACATGAAAAAATCGGGTTATGTAGAGAGACAATTCCTATAAGTTCAATCCACTACCTCGAACCCAATAGGCGCACTCTCGACCCGGGTACCAGCATGAATGTCATCGACCGCCACCTTGAGCAGGTATTTGCCTTCCGGCAGGTGATCGGGTGATATGTCTAGCGTTTCGACGACACCTGTTTCGCCGGCGACAGGTAGGCGATCAAATTCAAAACGAACGGCTTCATTCCAATCTCCTTCCCTGACGCCAGCGACATTGCCATTGAACTTCAGGAGCGAATAGGACACACGATAGCTGGTCTCGTCGGTGCGACGTGAGTCGAGCCCGTAAATTTCGAGATAGGCGCGAGGCGTCTCGCCCTCGTGGAAAGTCAGATTCCGCCTGACCCGATCGATCATCCCGCTCCGACGTGTGGTCCCCGGCCACGAGGGGGCCAGGAGAAGGTCGGAAAGCGCCAACCCTTCTCTGTAAACCGGAAACGACACCAAACGTTGTTTTCGCCCCAGAAGGCTGTCGGCACGGGCATGAATCAACATCATATACTCACCCGGGTTTTCGACAACAGAGACAACTCCCTCGGATCCGAGGTGGGTATTCAAGATGCCGTTGCTCGGAGAACTCAGCGAGACAGCCAGGTCTTCCGTTGAGCTGATGACAAATATCGCCGATCGATTCGAACGGTTGCTTTCCTTGAACCGCGCCGTCCAAACGCCGAATTCCAACAGGGCCAACTCTGATGTCGCGTCTTCGGTAAGTGCGGTTTCTGTCAGCTGGAACTGCTCACTGTTCATGGGCCGAAAGAGCATTCTCCCGGTGGCGAAGGACATTGTATTGTTGTCTTCGAAATCCGCTGGTCTGGAAAACCGGATCGTGCCCACACCGAAGTAGGTCCATTTTTCCACGGAACCAGCGAGCCTGGAACATACGCCCAATGTATTTCGAATCGTCGTCGGTCTCCCGCGTATTGGAAAAATCTGATCGACGGCTTCCTCTCCTACCGTGTTGTCAGCTCCCGCGAGTATTACATCCGGTTCCCCAAACCTCAGATACATAACACCCCTGTCGCTAAGGCCAGTTGCCAAATTGTAGTCGACTCTAGCGGCGGTCGAATCCATGCTCCTGAAGTCTCTAGCCAGAGCCGCATAGGTCGTATCAAACACTCCGTCCTGCCCGGCAGCCGGGCGTGATTCGATCGGGCTATTTCCTAGCGGAGTGCTCGCCTCACAGAGGAAATAAGCCCGACGTTCGGAAGCCGAAGGCTCTAGAGACATGGCCCTCATCTGGGGAGAGCGGAACGCTACGCCCCACGGATTGAGCAGTTCGTGTTGGGACCTGGCAAACCGGAGCCTCTCGAAGTGTTCCACAATTCGCCCGTTGATACCTGCGAAAAGATTTGGATTACGACTGGCCCAGAAAGCTTCCAACCACCGTCCGCGATCCTCTGGGGCTATATTCGGCCACTGCTCCACCTCCTCCGGAGAAGCTATTCCCACGGCCTGGCGCCACAGCATCCCAGCTTCGTCAGTAGATGCGTTTTCGAGAGCGGAGTGATAGTAAGCCAGGCCGGCGGCCGTATCCCCCGTCATCAATGCCACTTCGGCTTTGAGGGCAAGAAACGAAGCGTTTCTCGGAGAACGTGCCAGAAGCGAATCCAACCGGTGTTCGACGGTGACGAATTCCTGCTCCCATACCAGATCCATCAGACCTGCCATCGTTTCGTCGAGCGTATACTCCTCGCCCAGGGGAGATACATCGGCAGCAAGCGTATCGGTCTTGTAAAAGGAGGAACACCCGGAGAAACTGAGCGCCGAGACCCCGAGGGCGGCCAATCGCAAGGCGTTTAATTGAGATTCAGAGAACCTATTCATTTCCCACCGGCCAAGATAAGGAGATTCTACACAGGAGATTCACAGGATTGTACGGGACCGACCTGCAGTGGTTCCATTAGACGGCCCCGCGATAGTGCCCCCACGTCAGTTTTGGGACCAACGGGCCAAAAAGCTAGCGGTTGATTCGCCACCTCGCTACGTAGTTGACACCAAGGTCATCGCGCAGAACCGCGTAGAGATTGTCCCCAATAACTCTGGGCCGCGGGAAATCAGAGAGCCCCTCGGGCCTCATCACGTCCCCCAGATAAACCCCGCGGGAGTCGAACACCTCAAGCACCTGTTCCCTGTCGCCCGGCAAAATCGGCGAAACCCAAACACCACCGACGTCGTCGACGAAAATACTGTTTAAGGCTGGCTTGGTCCCGGGCACCTTGGATCGATCGAGATCCCCCCCCTGGTTTGTAAACCAGCTCATAGTTTCGAAAACGCTGTCGATCTCCCCACCGGATACTGGCACTTCTTCGAATTCCTTCCAGATCACTTTCGCCGTGTCACCGTAGAGAGTGCGCTGGATGATCCGGTACTCGTCGGTTATTGCGAACCAATAATTGCCGGTTTGATTTACGAGGTAACCGTTGATTCCTCCAGCGAACGGCACGGTCGCCTGCATGCTGCCACCTTCTGACCGGTGTTCAAAAAATTTTTGCTCGCCTGGATACTGCGGGAAGCCAATCGTGTCGGCGGGTTCCATCGAATCGTCATAACCGACCAACACGAGCTGACTAAACACCTCTGCGGACATGTTCAGTCCCGGAGAGTAAAAACGCCCTGTGGCATCGAAGCCGCCCGACCAGGGCCATGAGTGGATGGCGTCAACGAGGTGCCCTCGGACAAAGGTCCCGGAAGTATCAAAGAGCGTAACACGCGAATTACTGGGGTCCATCAACCAAAGATTCCCGTCGGGCCCCCATTTCATACCGCTAACATTGGAAAATTCCCCCGGTCCTTCACCCCGCCGCCCCACAACCCGCACAAACTCCCCGTTCGAGCCGAACACCCTCAGTTCCTGAGCCTGTCCGTCAAAAATGTGGAAACGACCCTCGGCGTCAATCCCGAAGTCGCCAACCCTGCCGAACACTTCGGGGCCATCGCCATCGAGCTCCCCGATCCTGACTTCTTCGCTCAGAGTCCAGGCATCCCCATCACCCCACAGTCCTTCGGTCGTGTTGCTTACGACAACGGTGCCCGTCGGCAGGGTGTCGATTGAGAAAGGAGGGGCTGAGCCCTCCGAAGCACATCCAACAGACAAAAGAATCAGGGGTACTGAGATTGGGCTATTTTTCATCCGTTTTCCGTCTGCTAAGGTAAAAAAACAAACTAAAACACCTTTTTCATTTCGGCAGGCCGAAAAAGCATGCACCTGCTGCTGCATAGAATTTTTCGCATGATACACGAAGTCCGGCTCAAGAGATCCCGTTGCGATCCCACACTTGTTTGGGCATTCTTTTGCGAATGAAGATTGACCTGATAGAGGACGACATTGAGAAATGGAGGGGCGATATTGTCGGCCTTTTTGCCGGAATCGACCAGCCGGAATTCGGCAACGTATTCGACTGGTATTATCGACCGGCCGGCCGGAAACCTGCGGTGTGGATCCTCGCCACCGACGAGGGCGAGACGATGGGGACCTGTTCGGTCGTCTTCAGAGAAATGAAAGTCGGATCAAGGAAGATCCTGGGTGGAGTGTCTGGCAACCTGGTGGTCGACGCCAGGCACAGAAATATGTTTGCCGCTACCACCCTGATGCGAGCGACACAAAAACTGGTAACCGATGGAGTATGCGATGTCCTGCTCGGCCTCCCACTCCCATCCGCCTTCCGACTCGCAAAGCGCGCCGGTTTCAACGAAATTGGTAAACTAAAGACACATAGCCACGTCTGGCGTTCTGCTAGCCTCCTGAAACCCCGTGTAGGTCCACTCGGCGCTCTCGGCGCGCCTCTGGTAGACGGCTTTTTCAAATTGAAGCGTAGCGGCGGCGGAACTGTGAATGTGTCAGTTGAAAGACTCGCCCCCGACTCTCTGAGCCGGTATATCGGACACGATTGGCAGCCTTCGCGCAACTGGATTTCCTGTGTGGGCAATTCTGATTTCGTGCGCTGGCGTTTTTTTGAGAACCCGGCCGAAGAGATATGCGCATTTGGGTTGCGAGTTGGGGAACAGCCGCACGGTTATGTGATCGTTAACGTAGAGGAGAGACAGAGCGCGGGTGTCGTCGTGGCCTGTGAGACCGATCCGGGCACTTTGAGTGCAGCAGACGCGATCATGGCGGTGCTGACCGATCCTTCTAACCAGTTCGAATCCATGGCCGTCCCAACTCTTCAGAATTCGCAGTTGGCAAGACAACTGCTCAGCGCCGGTTTCGTCACGCGAAAGGGCCGCTACGCCGAGGCGGATACCGTGCTAGCCCTCTGGAACAAAGACCACGAATTAGCTTCGGTTTTCGAATCTAAGTCGAACTGGGCCCTCTTTCCCGGTTTTAACGACGTTTGAACGACATACCTTTGCTTCGGCCCCGGTGGGATTCGGTCATGGCCGCAGACGGTACAGAGTTGGCTATCCGCCGTTGGGATAGTGCCGACCAAAAGGGGGTCGTGGTCCTGCTGCACGGATTGATAAGCCACGCGGGATGGATGGACAATATCGCTTCCAGGATTCAAGCGGCTGGCTTTTCTGTTCTCTGCCCCGACCGGCGGGGCTCGGGTCAACACACCAAAACGCCTGGAGACATTTCCTCCACCGACGACCTGTTGAGCGACATGGATCAGATCCTTGATCATTGCGAGCAGATCGGAGCGCCACTTCACCTGATCGGTAGCTGCTGGGGGGCGAACTACCTGATTCACTATCTCGCTCGGAATCGGTTGCGGCGATTTGAGACTTTGTGTCTGCTGGCCCCGGGGTTATTCCCCAGACAGGAAGTCATCGACGCGGCCGCAATCACAGGCGATTCGCCCGAGCCGACGTGCACACCACCCGTCCCCATCGAGGCCTTCACCAGCGGATCAGATTTCGAGTCGTACATAGTTCCGGACCCCTATCGGTTGCGGCTGTTGTCACCCAGGTTCAACCGCGTGGTTGGCGAAATTTCGACCTTCATGGGGGTAAAGCTGGCCAAAGTTCGGGGCCCCATCCTGTTGATACTGGCCGAAGATGATCGGGTCACCGACAACCCGCCTACGCTCCGCGCTTTCGAGCTATTGCGGGGGACGAAAAAGTGCGTTTATGTACCGGGGGAACATGGGGTGCAATTCGACGCTCCGGCGTCAGTATCGAACGAAATCGTGGAGTGGATCACAGCGCAGTAATTCACGACTAGTCGGCACACAAATTGCACCATCCCCGGAAAATCTAGAGGAAAACTGAAGCAAGTTTACTAGTCGAGGGAGTGAACATGTTTGAGGCCATCAAAGGGTTAATGGGGCGTCGCGTCGACCCATTTACCGAATGGTGTCAGCAAGAATTATTTACATCGGATATGGTGAAAGCAGCAGAGTTGCTTGAAAAAACCTGCGATCTTCACCTGTTTTCCATCTACAGGATGTTAGACCTGGAAAACATCCTCAACGAGCCGAAAACGGCCCGGGAGGTTACCAACGAATTGCGACTGGTTGATTCCGCCGACGTAACTGTCGAGGCAGTCCTATGGCGGTTAGCGCACAATTCCGATGTCGTGGAGTTGGTCGAAAACGCCGACGGCGAGGACCGTTACGTGTCCAGAGGTCCGGCTCCAGACCCCAGTGCGGATCTCGCGTTAAAATGGGCGCAACTCTCTACCCTCGGCGATGAATATCTCGCTGCGAGAAAGTTCGTTGATTTTGGCGCGACTCACTTCGTAGAAGCGCTGCGAGACGACCCTGACCTCATGGATCGAGTCCTATCGGGACGTGAACCGCGTTTGGCTGAGTTGTGGGATCAGGCAACCAACCTTGATCCTCTGCAGGACATCCATGGCAAGATGGGAGCGAGAGTCATTCTCCATGAGTTTCAGGGAGGTGACATACTTGAGATCGGCGGAGGCACGGGCAACGGTATCCGACACGTCCTGGATACGCTTGCCGAGGGGAACGCCCTTGATAGAGTTAACCATTACCTCTTTACCGACATCAGTACTGCCTTCGTGCTAAACACCCGTCGTGCCATCCGCAAAGCCTACCCGGACATCAAGTCGGATTGGCGTTATCTCGATATCAACAAGGAATTCGCGTCGCAAAAGATAGAACGGGAGAGTGCTGATCTTATCTACGGCGTAAATGCGGCTCACGTCGCGAAAGACATAGTCGAGATGCTGAAAGAATGCCATGCAACTCTGCGAAGCGGCGGCCAGGTCATTTTCAGCGAACGCATACGGCTGGATTCTCGCATGATGGCCCCCCGCGAGTTGTCCCTTAACCTTTCCATTTACCATCGGACCGCGGCGGTCCGAAATGCAGACTATCGCCCGGTGCATTGCTATCTCACTCCCGCAAACTGGGAGCGTGTTCTCGACATGGCCGGTTTCAATGACGTGGTGATTTGCCCTGATCTGGACACCGTCGGCGAGACTTTTCCTCATCAATACGCGGCGGTGGTTGTTGCCAAAAAGGCCTGACGGTTGGACCTGACGCGTTACGAAACCGATGTCCTGGTTATCGGGGGAGGTGGCGCAGCAACAGCAGCGACCATAGCGGCCCACGAAGGCGGCGCCAGAACAGCTCTGGGAGTCAAAGGACAATTCGGGGCAGTTGGTGCTCGTGGAGCTGGAGCGACGTCCAATCCCATCGGCGACTACTGGACGATTCGTACGGTCGGCCCTAAAGGCGGGTTCTTCAATCCACCCGAGCAAGTTCATGCCGACATGGTGCAGGCAGGCCTGGGAATGGCCGACCCCGAACTCTGCTCAATCTTTGTTGACGAGGTCTCCGATGCGATAAGAAGGCTCAAAGAGATGGGCATGAAGTTCGCCAGTGGCGCGTTAGCCATTATGGAAGGAAAGACCGGCAAAGGCGGCACCAATAACATCGTTGCCATTCAGAAGGCCATCATCGAACACACCGGTACCCAGGTTATTGAGCACGCGAACTTCACCGACCTCCTGGTTAAAGACGGGCGTTGCGTAGGAGCCGTTGGCGTGGACGACTCCGGGAAACCTTTCGTAGTCGAAGCGGGAGCTGTGGTACTCGCGACCGGCGGCGTCGGACAGCTATTCAAATACAGCTTCAACCCGCCGGGCAATACCGGTGATGGGTATGCCATGGCGCTCAGGGCCGGAGCCGAACTGTTCAACATGGAGTTCATGCAGCAGGGCATCGCGACGACCGCGCCGACTCAGGTCATGGTAATGCTCTATGAGATGGAAGAGCCGTACAGGTTGACCAATGCCAAAGGCGAGACCTTCGTAGAGAACTACCTGCCTCCTGGTGTTACGCTGGAAGAGGTATCCGCCCTGAAAGCAAACCATTGGCCTGTTACGACCCGGGATTCGGCGTTACACCTCGATCGCGCCATAAAAGGTGAAGCCATGGCCGGTCGCGCAACCGAAACTGGCGGGGTGTTTGTGGATCTAACACGGGCCGACAGAGGGTTTCAACCCGAGTTGTTTGTGGAGTTCATGGTGGCTAACGGGTTCGATGTCAAAAACGAACCCATTCAGATACAGGTCCACCACCACACCAGCAACGGCGGTTTGCGAATCGATTCAGACGCCCAGTCAACGCTTCCGGGACTTTTCGCCGCCGGGGAGGTAGCAGGCTGGCAGGGTGCCGATAGACTGGGCGGAACGATGCTTGGCGGATCCCAGGTTTTCGGCTCGAGAGCAGGAAAGGCAGCCGCTGCCACTGCAGCTTCTACCGACCGTTACGTTTCGAAAGACATGATCGACTCCGCCTTAAGCACGATTGCGGACTTAGCCGCTGCCACAGGGCCGGTGCGGCCAACCGACCGCAGGATTGCATTGCAGACGGCAATGTGGGAATCTTTGATCGTAGAGAAAGACGCGCAGACACTAGAGAGAGCCCGCTCGTTTGTCAGAGGCGAACGGGAAAAGATGGAAAGCGAATTCGGGATCGGGGAACCGATGGACGTGGCTCTACTGTTCGAGCATCGGAACCTCCTGGACGTCGCCGAAGCGATTATCGAGGCTGCATCACTGCGGACTGAGAGTCGCGGCAGCCACTACAGAAACGACTTTCCCGAACGTAACGACACCGACTGGATGACAAACATTTTAATTTCCAGGCAGCACGACCAACTAACCCTTCGAAAGGAATGGCTCTCTCGAAAAACAGGGTGGCAGGATCGCCCGGGAGACATACGGATAAAACCATGGGGTTAGCAGGTAGAACCGCGCTCGTTATCGGCGCCAGCCGAGGAATCGGCAGAACGATCGCAACCAGGCTGGCCGACGAGGGATGTGCTGTGGCTCTCGTCGCGAGAAGCGACGAAGCAATAACGAAACTCGCCGCGGAGCTTAGCGGGCGCGGACCGCTGATGCGCGCTTTTCCCGGGGACGTAACGGATATAAAAACGATGCGCGGCATCGCCGGACGGGTCAAAGACGAGTTTGGCTCCCTGGACATCATGGTCAACAGCGCCGGCACGAGCCACATAGGCCCCATGGTCATCGACTCGTCTAAGGCCTGGAGAGAAGTGGTTGAGACGAACCTCATGGGTGCCATCGTTTCGTCTCACGCGGCGTTGCGACACATGATCCCCGCCAAATGGGGCAGGATCGTCCATGTCGGGTCCATCTCAGCTGAAGTCGGCGCAGCCTATAACGCGGTATATTCGGCATCGAAGGCCGGGGTGGCGGGGTTCGTGCGTTCACTGGCATTGGAGGTCGGCCGCACGGGAGTTACCGTAAACACCGTTGCACCAGGGTATGTCAAAACCGAGTTGTTCGGTCAAACTCAGTCGGCACGAGCCCGGCTCAAAGGCATGTCTATGAAAGAACATGTCGACGGACTAATCGCGGACGTTCCCATTGACCGACTGGTTCGACCCGAAGAGGTGGCAGAGACAGTGGTATTCCTCTGTTCTGAAAGGTCTGCCGCTATCACAGGTCAATCGATCAACGTCGACGGCGGCCAGACGGCCACTTGAGCTACTCGAATAGTTTTTTCAGGTCAGTCGTATCCAGGACGTCCTGAGGGATAGAGTTTTTTTCGGCAAAAGCCTCTAATGACGGTTTAGCCGTGGCGTTGATCCCGAGCTTGGTGGTCGTACCATTGATCTCGGACGGATCCATTCCGGTGCCAGCCACTCCGGATACCAATGTAAAATCTCGGTCAGCCTGGACACGCGTGGCCAGAGCCCATTGAGTACTCTGGAGCTTCTTCAAATCAATGTCCCTATCAAAACACGACACCTGTTTTACGTAAGTCTCTTTTTCTAACACATGCTCAATGAGACGTTGTACATCGGCCTGGGCCATCACCGCCGTGTCCACCCGGACAAACAATGTCATTGCGGCAGGAATGTGCACTTCAAGCACTCCATCGAATTCGGCTGTGAGTTTTCGGTTTAAATCGGCGAGGATCGTCGCTCCAGTCATGGTCAAGTGCTCCAGGTGTCCGGCAATAATTTCTTGATAAAGAGGTTTTTTTCGGTGGGACATATACTGCACGTCAAACCGCGGACGCTTTGATACCGCCATCGCGTATCCGGCAAACTCTCCGTAAGGCCCTTCGTCAACCAACTCCTCGGCATTGATCATCCCCTCCAGGCATAACTCCGCCCGCGCCGGAACGAGTATTCGTTCATCGACCAGAGAAGGCGTAACCTGCAGTGGAGCGTCAAGGAGAGAACCTATCATAGACAACTCATCCACTTCCCTCCCCCCTCCGGCCAATACCCCCAACGACCAAATCGGATGGGCACCGACAAACGCAGCCACGGGAGTAGACTCCAGCCGGGTAGCGTTTTCACGCACAATCCTATCGAGATGACCGCCTTCGACCATGTAGATGGCCAATGTCTTCGAGTCGACCACCATCATACGGTGATAGCTAACGTTGAGGTTTTCCTGCTGGTGATCCCAGGCCACCACCGCGGCCCCAGTGACGTATGGAGACTGTTCCACAGCCGAGTGGCGAGTGTCGGGAAGCAACGACAAGTCAACTTCTTCGCCCGACAACACAACGTCCCGCACGGGAGCCTCCGAGTTATCGACCGAGTGCGGCGATATGGGGCTGTGGTACATGGCTTCTAGCCGCTCTTCGAGGTCTCTGGTAGAGATTCCTATCGAGCGGGCGATTCGTGAAAGCGACGCACAAACGTTAGTCACCACAGACCAATCCGTTCCAGTTACGGAGTCGAACTGCAAGACAGGGTTCCTCAGGTTTTGCGAAAGCTTCTCCACTACCGCAGAGATCCCCCACCGGGGAGACACGCTCTGCTTTACAACTCGGAATTCACGAGGGTGTCTTTCGGCTAAGAACGCCAGGAAGGACCTGAGATCCGAATGGGAAGACAAGGCTATTCCGCCTCGCTACGTGTCTTCAGAGCGACCCGATCCACTTTTCCTGCGTGAGTGTGGGGGAGTTCGGGCCACAGATGATATTTTCGGGGTGCTCGTGAGAACGGCACTGCGGCCAGACAGTGTTTTCGGACCGCAGCCTCAACATCCTTTGCCGTTTCGCCATCAGACAGATCCGGGCCCTCAATATGAAGATGCGCTTCGATACGATCACCATACAAAGGATCTGGAATTCCAAGAACAACCGCTTTCGCCACTTTTTCATGGCGTTCCAGTATCTCTTCCAACTCTTCGGCGAAGATCCTTTCGCCAGCAGTCTTAAGCATGGTATTGCGCCTACCGGACAGAAACAGGTCCCCCTCCGCGTCCAACCATCCCAGATCGCCTGTGTGCAACCGCCCCTGCTCGTCTACCACCTCTCGCGTCGCTTCGGGCTGACGCCAGTAACCGACCATAATGTTTTTACCTGAAATGACGACCTCTCCAACTTCCCCCCGCTTCACTCCGTTGCCTTCGGCATCAATGATGTCCACCTGGACTCCCGGTATCGCGGATCCCACTGATTCTGGTTTGACGTCAATTTTGTCAGGACTCAACGCGGTCGCTCGGGGGGCGCATTCGGTCTGTCCGTAGGCAACATGCAATTGCACGTCGGGTCTGGCCTCCCTGAGTCTCTTGATCAAATCGGACGACAACTTTCCACCTGTACTGGTCACCCAGCGTAGAACGGGAAGGTCGGCCTCGGCGAATCCGCCACGGTCCATAATCGCTGCGAAATGGTACGGTACACCAGAGAAACCAGTCACCCGACTCGAAGCTATTTGTTTGACCACCTGACCGGGAAAGACAAAGCCAGCAGAAAAATGAATTGTGGCGCCGGCAAGGTGGTGCACCAGGAGCTGCATTAGTCCGTGGACGTAGTGCAGCGGCACCACCATCAAGTACGAATCTCTATCCGTGATAGGCATGTGCTCGATAACACCGTCAATCACGGTCATCAGATTGACGTGAGAAAGGCATACACCCTTGGGCTTCCCCGTGCTTCCAGACGTGTACACGATTGCGGCGATCGGATCGGTTTCGCCCAACCCCGAGGCTCCCGTATCGGGGCGCGCTGTCCAATCCGCCGCGTCAAAGACTCCGTCATCAGTGGTGATTACGGGC
The DNA here is from genome assembly GCA_029262195.1 of Gemmatimonadota bacterium. Classification (GTDB taxonomy): domain Bacteria; phylum Gemmatimonadota; class Gemmatimonadetes; order Gemmatimonadales; family GWC2-71-9; genus B16T1B5. The sequence continues at coordinate 81,883 of JAJCZX010000030.1, forward strand.
TGGATAGACGCACTTTCGGCGTCTGTGAGCTTTTGGTCCGCCAGTGTTTTCCGAGTAATAACGACAGCGGGTTCCGCATCATTAATTAGCACGGACAGCGCGGGAAGCGGTAATTGATCGCTGAGGGAAACAACGATCGCACCGGCTTTGAGGGCGCCCCAGAAAAAGATTACGGCTTCCGGGCAGTGGGGCAGAAGAAGCGCAACCCGATCGCCGGGCTTTACCCCATGGTCAAGCAGGTATTTTGCAGCTTCGCCGCTCAAATCATTGAGTTGCCCGAAAGTGAGCGATTCTTTTTGGAAAACCGCAGCATCTTTTGTTCGGTTGTCCTGGGCGATGTTCTCGAACCGCTCGTGAAGCAACATCGCTGAACGGTTTACGAGCCCGAGGCTTTTTCGATGTACGCAGCTATCGCGTCGAGAGTGCCAAAGTTGTCGGGGCTCAAGTCTTCTGCGTCAATAACAACTTCGAACGAATCCTCGATCCAAACGATGAGTTCCATCATGGCCACACTATCCAGGCCGGATTCAAGGAGACTAGCTCCCGGGTTGAACTCAATCTCAGCTCCACGTACAAGCTCTTTGGCGATAAAATCAAAGACTTTTTTCTGAATTTCCATCAGTTCTGTTCCAGTATCTCGTTCGACGTTGTCAGTAAATGTGGTGCTCCGAGATCATCTTGCTTTTTTCAAGGGTCTTCCGGAGACGGAAAGCCAAACCCGATCCGACCGGAATCGATTCCACCGGATCCTCGGCGAGCACAAACTTATTCTGGCCGAGCCCTTCTATGTAGGGTAACTCCTGACAGTGCTGCAGCAAGAGTTCCGATGCTGAATTTAACACACCCGACTCCCCAACCATGGCTCCCCCGAGAACTCTGATCCCAGCGTTTAGCGCAAGGGACACCATTCGGGAGGAAGCGGCAAGTCCGCCGCACTTGCCCACCCGCACGTTAAAGTACTTGTAGCCCCCACTGTCGATCCACCGCCGGGCGTCATAGACCGTGCATACAGATTCATCAGCTACGAATTTGGTCCCGAATCGCGACGAAAGGTCGAGGAGTTTCTCTGAAAGCCCCTCCTCCTGCGGAGAGAGGGGCTGTTCCACCGAATGGAGCACAAGGTCGCCGCACCCCTCGAGTAGATCTACCGCGCCTTCGTAGCTCAACGAACCATTGGCGTCGAGTCGCAGATGAGCCCGGCCACCGAGTTGTTTGCTGACCTCCCGCAGCCGTTTCACGTCTTCGTCTCCGCCCACTTTCACCTTTACCGCCGATGCACCGACCAGGAGGGCATGACGCGCTGCGTTTCTAAGCTTTTCAAATTCAACTTCGAACCCGATAGTGACGCAGCGCCCCACGGGGGTCGCTCGGGTCGGTCCGATGTAATCGTCGAAGTCGACCGTGCTGGATTGGGAGAGCAGTCCGATTGCGGCCATTTCGACGCCACCTACCAGAGCATTACCTGAACCCTCCTTCAGAAGACCGGATACAAGATCATGCAACTCGTTGAGAGATGAGATCGTGGCGCCTTTTAGATCGGCAACCAGTGAGGGCCCCGCCGCCTCAATGATGGAGTCCGTTGTTTCGCCGGTGACGTACTGCCGAGCGAGAATTTCGCCTAACGCTCGATACCCGTCGGCATCGGAAAGTTCAACATAAAGGGTGTCGGACGAGTCCCTGGAGGCTTCCGCGTGTTGAAAGCTCCCTTTGAATGGAACGTTTAATCGAATGTACCTGCAGCCGGCGATTTTCATTTCTGACGCAAGTATTCGCCAAGTCCGGCATCCACGTCAAGCTTCCGAGAAAGAGCGCCGAGTTTGACCTGCTCTATTGAAATATCCGGGTCGGCGGCTTCCTGTCGTAGCAGGTCAAAAGCGGCAGCACTGACAAGCAACGCCCGTGGAGCGCCGAGCCGACCGGAAGTTCTCTTCGAGCCGTACTCGTTGTTGACAGCTTGCAACTCTGAATCCAGTTGACGCACCCATTCCCGCGATACCTCATCGTTCACACCTTGCACCAAAACGCCGTAATGGGGATCGCCCTCGGAACGGGGAAAGCAGAGAAATTCGGCGGGGCCGGCGCCCACCACGGCAGTGGCGGCTTTCGCAGCCTGGATAATTTGCATCTCCGTCAGCTTTTCGCCTGTGATACTCGAGGTCTTTCCCTTGCGGTAGAGGAAATCCAGGTGCGGGGTCTTACCCATCATTTCAGTCACACGGAAACAGTCTCCTATTCGATAGCGATAAAGCCCGCCGCTGGTGCTGACAACAAGTTCATAAGTTTGGCCAATTTCCAATTCCCATGGCAGGACCGTGTCAGGATCGTCTTGATCGCATTGGCTCTCCGGAATGAATTCATAGTGGTGACAGGTGTACGCCAGCATTCCGCCCGAACCCCAGTCACGCAGCGGTATGGCCATGATGGCTTCACTACCCTGAGTGATGTAATCGCGAGTCCCCACACCTTCGAGAGCGCCCTCCAACTGGTTCAGATATGGTCGAACCAGCTCCGATTGCCAGCAGATGGCCAGCTCAAGATCGGGCCAAAAACCACTAAGGCTTCCCCCGATTGCCTTTCCAACGGCTTTTGCGTTGGGGGAGGAGGGCGGTGGGAGGTGTTGTTTGAGAGCCTCGAGTTCCTCCGATTGTCCCAGGCCACCGCCGAAGGTGCCGTTGCGGATGCCCTCCACCAGATCGGGGCCGTGGTTTTCGATGGTGCGGCAGAATTTGGATAACGTTGACGGGTTGAGGCACATGATCCCATCGAGTCGGCCAGCAAGGACAATCCGCGCGACGGCGTAGTAGCGAAGCTCCGGGTCTTTGATTTTTCTAATCTCTGGTGGCAGAGGCCATCCGGCGCCAGCCTGGAACATCTGCATTCGCCGATTCCAGAAGGTGGTCTCCGACAGTACTTCCCTGCCCGATTCGGTACGACTGGAGCCCCCACCGTCTCCGAAATTGGCAATCCATTTTCCTGATTCCAGAGTGGGATGGTCCCGATAGACGAGATTCCAAAAAATCCCGAAAGCGCGGGCCTTGTCCCTCACCAGCCCCTGCGTCACCGGGATCAACTTTGGCGCAGCCGTCGAGCCACTGGTCTTGAAAAAGGCCACGGCCCGTTGAGCGGTAAGAACGTTGCTTGCGCCTGCGGCGATCCGGTCGACTGGAGCGCGGAATTGCTCGTATTCAGCCAGGGGCACCGAGGCCCGATAATCATCGACGTTCTTGATTTGATCAAAACCGTGAGCTCGACCAAACTCCGTCTCCGAGTTAGTAGCCACGACCGATTCCAGCAGGTGTGCGCGTTGCACCTGCTCGATTTCACCAGTGTTGGCGAGGAAACGCTCGGCTTCATGACTCAGGGACATCGATTACTGCTCAGAGTTTTGGGAAAACCAGATTTCAGCAATACACGTTATGGATAGCCGATCGAAAAAAGGACTGGCTGTGCTTACTCAAAGTACACTTCCTGATCTCACTTCGCATCTTCCTCACGACACTGACTCCGAAACGCCGTGCGTCTCCATTCCCCACGCTCTCCCTCCGAGGAACACGTGACAAACGACACTGTACAATGCCATCAGAGAAGACACTTCTCTGATCCTTCGAGAGCCTCCATACGGATTGTTTGGTGCAAACCGGTGTAGTTGACGTCGATTTCAACTTTACGTTGGGGAGAGATGCACTTGGATCCCGGCCCTTTCGACAGGGACCGATGGTAATGGCCTCCTCAGGAGGAATAATTCCTGTCGTGGCTTTTCAATTGAGCGGGGCTGGTGGCGAAACCGAATCCACCGCGTCGATTGCCGCAATTGAAATCCGTCAAAAGAGTCCAATCAGGCTTGAGGTGAACGCTTCCAAGGGAATCAGTTGGGTGCTTCGGACCGAGTCTGGAGCGCGGCTGTTGGGACTAGAGCCAAATGTCGAATTTAGCGACCCATCTATTGCCGAGGCCATTTGGGAAACAATAGAAAACGTACCTCGGCTTTCGATTTTTGGTCTTAATCCCGGGGTAACGACAGCCAGTTTTGAAGCCAACGGAGCTACGACAGAAATCGAAGTGGTCGTCACCCCATAGCGAGGTATGGATCTCGGTCCAACTCAGAGCACCGATACGGCGATCCAATTTCGGTAAGGGCAACTCTACGCGACGGCGGCCCGCCTTACCGACCCCGGTGAGACTCCCGTAACCCTTTTAAATGCTCGGCTGAACGCCGCTTCTGAATCGTAACCCAACCGAGCAGCAAGTTGGCTTACGGTGGCACCTTCGTCTTTCAACCATGTCACTGCGACCAACATCTTCCATCGTCTTACGTATTGCATCGGCGTCTCCCCGACAAGCTCACTAAACCGGGCGGCAAACGCCGAGCGCGACATGGCGACTTCTGACGCAAGCCCTGCGACTGTCCACGCGTTCTCAGGATCGCGATGAATCAACAGGAGCGCCCTACCAATCTGACGATCCTGCAGGGCACCTAACCAACCAGTTTTGGCCGCTGGGTCATCCGTGATCCAGGATCTAATCGCCTGAATAACGAGGATATCGGCGAGCCGAGTTACGATTGTTTCTCCTCCCGGTCGGAGAGCTTCGGCCTCGGATGCCATGAGGCGCAGGGTGTTGTGAATCCAATCGAGCTGATGGTTTTGCCAGGCGTCGACGACTATCTGAGTCGGCAGGAGTTGAACCAGGCGTTGAGCTGCCGGGTGGTCAAACTTTACCGCGCCGCACACCATTCTGGTGGGTTCGCCACCTGCTCCATGCCGAAGGATCTCATAACGGTCGCTGATCTGCTCCCGCTCAAGATCGAATAGCTTCGCCGCGTGGATGCCCGGTTCGCTTAGCAAGCGATGACCCTCACCGTGTGGGACAAGTGTGAAGCTCCCCGGTTGAAGCAGGCGTCGCTCGCCATTCAGACCAACTAGCCAGCAGCTACCCGAAGTGACCACATGGAACATCATGCAGTCCTCCATCGGCGGCAGATCGAGACCCCATGGAGCGGTGAACTCGGAGCGCGTATAAAAAACGCCGGTCATCCGCAGGAAATGAAGGGCCTCACCGATGTGGTCTGAACTATCCCAGAGGTCTTCCCTCGGTTGCAATTCTTTGGTAGCGGTTGTCATTGGTAAGCATACGAATTCGCCCGCTCTTTTGTCAACCTTCAACGAACTGGACGAATGAGCATAAAACAGATGGTTTTGGTCATTCTCACGCCAGTGCACACCTTTTACAATAGACGCACTGCAAACGGCCCAGGGCCGCGAGCTTCACCAAAAAACGATGGAGAATAACATGAAACGCGGACTAACTTTAGTTCTCGGTGGAACCGGAAAGACCGGTCGCAGAGTTGCCGAACGCCTCGAAACACTTGGAATGCCGGTGCGAATTGGATCTCGCTCAGCAAACCCATCCTTCGATTGGGAAGACAAGAACACCTGGGCCGGGGCGTTGAAGGATGTCGAGTCCGTTTACGTCAGCTACTACCCCGACCTGGCGGTCCCCGGGGCTCCGGACGCGATCAAAGCGTTCAGTGACCTGGCAGTTCAGATGGGCGTAAAGCGACTGGTTCTCCTCTCCGGCCGCGGCGAAGAAGCAGCGCAGAGCTGCGAAACCATTATTCAGGAATCTGGCGCCGAGTGGGTGTTGCTGAGGGCCGGTTGGTTTGCCCAGAACTTCAGTGAAGCGTTCATGCGCGACCTCGTAATGTCCGGCACAGTGGCTTTCCCAATTGGAAATGTGAAAGAGCCGTTCATCGACGTGGACGATATTGCTGACGTGGCTGTAGCGGCCCTGACCGAAGACAAACACGTCGGCCAACTCTACGAAATCACCGGCTCCAGGCTTCTCACGTTCGCCGAAGCCATTAGAGAGATTTCCGACGCGAGTGGACGAGAAATCTCGTATGTACAAATCACCCCGGACCAGTTCACGGAAGGTTTAGCCGAACAGGGAGTCCCGGGCGACTATATCTGCCTCCTGAACTATCTTTTCACTGAGGTTTTGGATGGTCGGAACGCGTACGTCACCGACGGAGTTCAGCGGGCGCTTGGGCGGGCGCCGCGGGATTTCAAGGAGTTTGCGACGGATGCAGCGAACGACGGGGCGTGGGGCTTGGAAGAATTGGAAATTTCCGTCGCATAATACGTCAATTAAAGGTGAGGCAGCGAGGTCGGCTCGATATTGATTCCGACCTCGTTCGTTTCTCCGGCAACGCCCTCCGTCAACGCGAAGAAATATCCGCTTCGCGCCGCATAACTATCTGGTTCGGGTTCGTTTCACCGGACCTCAACGCATCTCCACCGGACGTTATCATAAACCCGCTTCCCAGTTGTCCCGACTTCAACATCGTGACATTGCTTCCCTCTACACTGAACGTACCCGACCCCGGGTCGTCAGCGACTCCAATTTGCGTAGTGTTCTCTGTGAACGTGCCGTCCGCCGAGAAGATCACTGTTAAGCGGGCCCCTTCCGCAAAAAGGTCCCTGGTTTCGGGACCAAGCTCAGGGTGGCTCAAGGTCCATTCAGTGGAGATCCAGGTGTCCACCAAGTCGTCGATAGTGAAGTTGATGGCATTGACCCCGTTGGAGTCGGCACACCCCACAAGCGCGAGACCAAGCAGTGCCGTTAACGCAAATTTTCTCACCTGCCCACCTCTTCAAAAAGTATGTTTCGCATTACCCTCGGCTGTGAGAAAGGTTCTTTCAGAGGTCCCAGCGGCCAATGGGGGCAGACGGCTTCAGGAACACCATAACTGAAGGGGTGTTTAGAGATTAGTTTGAAAACGCACGCTGATTATGCCTGAAGGTTTGATATGCGCCCTCTTTTGTTGTTGCTCGGAATCTCCTTTCCTACATATGCCAGCTCCCAATCTAGAGGTGAAGCAATTGCCCTGACCATAGATGTTGGCAACGCCGCGGCAACACTACGCCTGCTTGAACACCCAGACGCCCCCGTAGTTGACTGGAATCGTTTCTTTGCCCTCGACGGGACCCAGGCATTGCTCGGTCGGATGGAAAGGTGGGGAGAAGACCCGTCGGAGGGACGCTTGATGGAACTGTTGCGTGAAGCCAGCCGGGGAGCGAGCAACGTACCAATGAGTTTCAGCGCGGTAGTCCGAGATTCCACAACTATTCGCACTTTGATGAACCGATTAAGGGACGAAACGCAAGGAATTCAGGGCTTTGTGAATCAACGATTGTCTCGATTCCTTGAGGAAGAAGACCGTTTGGAGATCAACGTTGTTCTAGTCTTGGGAGGCGGATCCGCAGGTTTCACAAGAGGCGGGGCAAAGAATCAATTCATAGGATTACATTTTTATGACGGCGATTTCCTCGGCGTGCGGAACCTGATTCTTCACGAGTCTTTCCACAACGTTCAAGCAGCGTTTTCGCCCCAGCTCCCAGCCATGTGCCTATCCCCGGCCGAGGAGCATACGTATTCCCTGTTGAGTCGCATTTTCCAAGAGGGTACCGCAGAATTCGTAGCCGATATTTGGGACTATGACCCCGCCGAGGCTCCCTACATTGCAAAATTGCAGGACCACTTGGCCGTCAACCGGAACCCATATCGCAGGAAACAAATCGAAGGCCTTATCGAGTTGGTGGGAGGCCCCGTTGGTGCCCAATTATCCGGGCGCGCCGAATCGCCCTGGAATATTCTTTTCGGTTGGAATTGGCGAAATCCGGGTTATCAATATGGCTACACCATGAGCCAACTTCTTTACGGGCCAGAGGGCAGATCCGACTTGCGAGTTCACCTGAGGTCTCACCCCACTCGGTTTTTCCTAGACTACGTCGACATCTCGCAGGATGGGGGATTGCAACCGTTCTCGCAGGGGTTCGTTTCGAGAATCACGGCAATAGAGGCCAAACTCGGCCAATGTTGAAGTAGACGGTGGAAAAAATGAGGGAAGGTGCAATCACAGCGTATGGAATCTGAACATCCTCCATTGCGCTGGCCCAAGATCATCTGAGTATCTATTTGAAAACTGGCTGAATTGCCAGATTGTTGCCAACAGCCACGTTAAAAAGTGCCCGGGACGAGAATCGAACTCGTAAGGGGAGACCCCGAGGGATTTTAAGTCCCTTGTGTTTACCAATTTCACCACCCGGGCGAGCGCCGAAATATATCGGGGAACGACGGTTTTTGTATCCGTTGTTTCTTCGTTAAGGGAAGTGCAAATCGCCTTCGAGTACGCTCCCGATTAAGAGATCCAGTTCCTGGAGGCGGCTTTCGTCCAGGTGTCCCAGCACTCTGTGGGGCATCGATTCGGCATCACCGTCAAGTGAATCGAGCAAATCGAGCCCAGCTTTCGTAATGGTAAATTTAGCAAGACTTCGATTGCTGGAAGTTCGCTTCTGTGAAATAAGGCCTTTGAGCGAAAGGTGTTCAACCATAGTCGCTACATCGGAGTCCCGGCTAATCATCCGAATGGTGATCGCCCCTATTGTCTGCCCTTCCTGCCCCGCACCGCGCAAGATCCGCAAAATATTGTATTGCCCCGTACTAATATCGGCCGTGGCCAACAAATAGCGGTTCCACGGGCGTTCGATCATCTGGGATACCAGGCATAACCCGATGTAGACCTCTTCCTCCAATGAGGCAAAACCCTTGGTCTGATGTATATGGGCTCTAACCGGCTGCGACACCTTGTTGTCTCCGAAAGCGGGAACGGGAAAAATATCATCCCTGTTGCGGGTGGCAAGCGGACAGAACGGACAGAACGGACAGAACGGACAGAACGGACCAATCTAACAATCCCGTGCCTCGGTGCACCTGTACCACTGTGCCGCCCCTGGCTATTTTCTACCCATGACTTCCGACGACGACCTGAAATCCCGGTTAACCCCCGAGCAATACGAGATCACTCAGAACAAAGGCACCGAGCCTGCCTTTACGGGCAAGTACCACGACTGCAAGGAAGATGGGGCCTATATGTGCGTAGTGTGCGGGGGAAAATTATTCGGTTCTGACGTAAAGTATGACAGCGGCTCGGGGTGGCCGAGTTTTTATCGGGCTGCGTCGGAGTCCGCCGTCACCGAAATAGAAGACAAAAGCCACGGCATGATCCGCACGGAGGTTGTCTGCGCCAACTGCAACGCCCACCTCGGCCACGTCTTCCCCGATGGCCCAACGCCCACGGGCATGCGCTATTGCATCAACTCTGCGTCGCTGGACCTTAAGAAAGAAGATGGAAGTTAGAAGTCAGAAGGTTTTCTTCCCCACTTCCCGACATCCCGACTTCCCTTATCTTCCCTCTGCTAATGCAGACGACCCCGAATCACTCCCAAACTAGCGAATAATGGCTGGTTCCAGGCTGTTAAACCGATACGCCGCGCTCGAAACGCGGATATCTGATTTATTCCAGCGCCTGATAGGGCACCTGCCTGGCCTGGGCGTCGACGAAAGTACTCTGTTGCTGGGTTTCGGCGTGATCATCGGTGCGGTTGTCGGTCTCGCGGTTGTGCTTTTCTACCAGCTCATCAACGTCGTGCAAACCCTTGCCCTCAACACTACACTTTCCACCGGTACCCTCGGTTGGGTGGCGATCATGGGCGTCGGGCTTGTAGGGCTGGGAATCGCTAGAGCGCTGGTTGTGGGTATCACCAACGACTCTGACGGCGAAAACATCCCGGACGTCATGCGGGCAGTCGTAAAGCGAAGGGGTGTGATCAGGATACTGCCGGTAGCGGTGAAAACAGCCGCTGCAGGGATCACCATCGGTGCCGGCGGTGCGGTGGGTGCAGAGGGCCCGGTCGCGGTTGCTGGCTCCGCGCTCGGGTCAAAGATCGGGCGGTTCTTCCGTTCTGGGCCCGGTCGACTCAAGGTCTTAATCGCTTGTGGTGCGGCGGCCGGAATTTCGGCGGCGTTTAACGCGCCGATTGCTGGTGTGTTTTTCTCACTGGAAAAGGTCATGGGAACGATGAAGGTCAACTCGTTCCCGCCCGTTCTGGTGGCCTCAGTCATCGCAGCCGCCCTGTCGCGAGCATTTTTCGGAGACAACCCGGTCATTCTGATACCGACGGAGTACGCCGTCGGCGGCGCGAGTGAACTGGTTTTTTATGCGATACTCGGAGTGATCACCGGACTGGTAGCCGTCTGGTATACCAGAGGTACCTATCTCGCGGGAGATCTGCTTCAAAAATTCAAATCACCGGTGGCACAGGTGCTCATCGCAGCCGCCGTGATCGGCGTACTGAACGTTGCCTTCCGATCTGATCTCTGGGGCAAGGGACACGAAAGTTTAACCCTGGAGATCCTTAGCGAGCGAACCGGTTGGTTCCTGATCGCACTGGCGGGAGCAAAATTGGTGGCGATCGGGGTCACCCTGGGAGCCACGAGATCTGGTGGGGCATTCACCCCCGCCCTGTTTATCGGCGCAACTCTCGGTGGAGGCCTCGGCATTCTGGCGACACAGTACGTACCCGGATTTACCATCGAACCAGAGGCGTTTGCACTGGTAGGAATGGCGGGACTGGTTGCGGGCGCTACCCACGCACCGCTCACCGCCATCATGATGGTTTTCGAGATGACAAGCGACTACGCCCTGATCCTGCCACTCATGTTGACCGGCGCAATCGCGTTTATCACGGCGCGAAGGCTTTACCCCGAGTCGATTTACTCCGAATGGTTGGTACGCAAGGGAGAGAATATCACCTTTGGACAGGACGTATCAGTAATGGAACGGCTCAACGTCCGCGAATGTTATGATCGGAACCCCGACGTTATAGGCGAAAGCGCAACAGTGGCTCAGATCCTACAATCGATTGGCTCATCCGGGCAGACAGAGTTTCCCGTGCTGGACGCCGACCGAGCCCTGGTGGGGATGATCACCTACGATGACCTGCGCACAATAATGTCACAGGCCGACGCCCTGGCACCCATAGTCATGGCCGGTGACATGGCCAGCACGGACTTTGAAACCGTGTCACCGGACGAATCGTTGTTAGCGGCCCTCCAGAAGCTCGCGGTACGCGGCAGACACCATCTCCCCGTCGTGGATCCGCACAAACCAGACAAGCTACTCGGCCTCTTGAATAGGCAGGACCTCCTAACCGCCTACGACCGCGAACTACTAAGAAATGAAGATGCCAATTGACCGGAAACTTTTTTCTTCTTACTTCTAACTTACCGTCTATCTTCTATCTTATGACTTCTAAACTCCGCAACGCCGCCCTGGCTGCATTCATCCTTTGTTCGGCGCTCGGCACCCACCCCATTGCCGCCCAGATCCCCGACGCCAGGGTTGTTCCCCGCGGCGCCCTGAGAATTACGTTCGCGCCGGTTTATTCGAACTATGACAGCCGCTTCGCACTGGGTTCCTCCACGTTTGCGGATGGAGACGAAGAACCGCTCGGAGCAGATCTCACAGTCGACGCCCTGGGACGCAACGTGTTCTCAACGTTATCAGATCCGACCCTGGCCGTTCGAGAATTGACTGGAGACTCCGCTTTCGAATTCAACATGGGGTCCTTGACGACCGACCTCGATGGCGACGTGAGGGTCTTCCCGTTCGATTTCGCGCTGGGGGTAAGCGACAGGTTCAGCATTAACGCCCGCATCCCAATCGTCACAACGCGCGTGAATTCATTTTCGGTGCTGGATACGGCCAGCGCGGAGGCCGGGTTAAACCCTTTGGCCCCTGAAGCCATTGATGCCACCGCTCGCGCTGACATCGGCACCTTAATCGGCGACCTGACGGCCGGCGCCGATTTCGTTGAAGCCCAAATTGCAGCCGGTTCTTTCGGTTGTCCCGGTGGTGGAACCTGCGCGGCCGCCCAACAAGCTGTCGACCAGGCCCGCACAACTTCCAGCGCCCTCGCAACAATGACGGGAATTTTTCGAGCTGACGGACGTTTGCCCCCCGGAGTACCCACTGCAAGTTCAACGGTCGGGACCGCGATAATGGCTACCGTTGCTTCAGTTATTTCAGACCTGGAAAACCTCGGCGCCCCCGTGGTAGGCGGCTCATTGCACTTGCCTACAACGCCACTGGACGCCGAAAACATCGACGGAATTCTCACAGGCAATTCCTTCGGGTACGGGCTGTTCCCCCTTGAGACAACCAAGCTGTCACGCTTCGGTGATTTCGAACTGGGCTTCCGATACCTCGCCATCAACACCGCGTCTATCCGAACCGTAATACGTTCCATGGTACGGCTCCCAACCGGCACCCTCGACGCCACGAACAACGTCCTCGACATCAGCACTGGAGACAAACAAACCGACATCGAAACCGGCCTTGAGTTTGTCTACGCCACACGCCAACGTCTCGGCGTCTCGGCGGCCGCGGCATACACCTTACAAATGTCTCACTCCCGCGTGAGGCGAAGAACCCGACCCGACCAACCGATCGCCCTGGCAGGCGAAGAAACCCTGGTTACCAGAAGCCCGGGCAACATTTTTGCGTTTTCAATCCACCCCTGGCTGCAACTGGGGGAGGGTGTAAAGGTCTTCGGATCGGCGAGCTTTTACGACAAAGGATCCGACGCATATCGGCGCACGAATCCCACCCTTGCGGACAGAGTACTCCCACCCGTGTCGGTCCTCGGACTTGAGTCAGGCAACACCACCTGGAGTTTCGGCGGAGGCCTGAGTTATCGATCCACCCGAAACGGGCGCAACGTCCCACAACTGCCGATAGAAGCCGGTATCAACTACCTCAGCGCTTTCTCCGGTTCCGGTGGCCTAACCCCGAAATTCAATCGTCTGAATCTATATCTAAGACTTTACTACCGGATTTTCGGAGAGCGCTTATAGAGGGAGGGGGGAGGAGTTGGGAGGGAGGATGGACCGGCGGTATCGTCTTTCAAGACAAATCGCGCCGAAGGCGTGGCCTAGCCGCGGTTTCAACCGCGGAAAACACGACGATTCGAGATTCTGGACTCGCAATAGACTCAACGTTGGCGATGATCCAAGTGGTTCGGTGGATATAATCCACCGGTTTGCCCCTTCGGGAGCCGTCCTTGAAAGACGGACAAGCACGCCCACTCCTAACTTCTATCCTACCCGGCCTTTTTTCTCCGACTCAGCAATTCAGAGGCATGCTCTCTCACCACTGCGTCTTCCGGCGATCCGAGCATTCTCGCAATTTCACTCACGCGCTCGACATCCGATAGTTCTCTAACGCTCGCTCGCGCGACGCCGCCGCTGGGGTCTTTGCTGATCAGCAGGTGATGATCGGCCACGGCAGCTACCTGCGGGAGGTGGGTGATGACAAGGACCTGCCTTGAACGGCCTACCTTTTGGAGCGATGCGGCCACGCTGTTGGCTACTTCACCACCAATACCCTGATCCACCTCGTCGAAAATCAACGTGGGGATGGCATCCTGTTCGGCCAATATGACCTTCAATGCGAGCATCAACCTGGACAGTTCGCCGCCGCTGGCGACCTTCGACAGCGGACGAGCAGGCATCCCGGCGTTCAGTTCCACCGAGAACACCACTTCCTCTGCTCCTGCCCCGGTAACTTCCGTGCGTGGGTACAACTCGACGTTGAACTTTCCCTCGGGAAGCCCGAGCCCGGAAATAATGCCAGTGACCTCCGTTGAAAGCGTTGCCGCGGCTTTCGTTCGTACTTTGGTGAGCCGCTCGGTCTTCCTCAGCAATTCGCTGTAGAGACGTTCGCGTTCGGCCTTGAGTTGTGTGAGATCGAGGTCGGCGGTATCTAGTAATTCCAGTTCCTCACGAGCATTTTGTCCGGTCGTCAAAACCTGGTCGATTGTCGGGCCGTACTTTTGGCTCAAACGGAAAATCAGGTCTCTTCTTGCCTCGACGTGCCTGAGCCTCTCCGGGTCGCTGTCGACACCGGCCAGATATTCACGGGCGTTCCTGGCGACCTCGTCAACTTCGGCCATCGCTGACCCTATAGCATCTTTCCAATCTCCAACTGCATCATCAATCTTTTCAAGGTTGTCGAGGATGCGCGATGCCGACCCTAGAATAGATGCCGCGTTCTGTTCGCCTTCGTCGAGGGTTTCGACCAGCGAATCAACGAGAGCGGTGAGCTGTTCGACGTTGGCGAGGCGTTTCGATTCCGCTGCGAGTGAATCGTCTTCACCACAGACGAGTGTGGCCTCTTCAATCTCACCGGCAACGTGCCGCAAGTAGTCGACTCTCTTGCGAACTTCGTCTACCTTTCCCGCGAGACCAGCCTCACGCTTCTCGGCTTCCCTGAGCCTCGCATACGCCATACGGACTTCGTTGAGCGCATATCTGGAATCAGCGTATTCGTCCAGGATTTCCATCTGAGTCCCGGCCCGTAACAAAGATTGTGTCTCATGTTGACCGTGTAGATCAACCAGCCGCTCGCCTGCTCCGGTTAGAACATTCAGTGTGGCGGGACCTCCACCAGCCCAAGCTCTATTCCTGCCAGATTGGTTGATTTCCCGTCGCACGATCAACCGCCCGTCATCAAGGTCGACGCCCGCCTCTTCACAGTACTCGCCTACAACGCCTGTAACACCTTCAAACTCCGCTTCAACAACCGCTCTCTCCGCACCACTGCGCACCAGGTCTGGATGAGCCCTTTCGCCAAGCAAAAGCGACAGGGCATCAACAAGCATCGACTTCCCTGCACCGGTTTCGCCTGTCAGGACATTGAGTCCCGGGTGGAGGGTAACCGTAGCTCCTTCGATTACGGCCAGGTTCTTAACCCGCAGTTCGCGCAGCATCAGGGTTTATTCCGATCAGTGAGGTCACCCCACTGAAGTTTTTGTCTCATGCGAGAAAAGAAGCCATCACCTTTCAACCGGATAAGTTTCACCGGAACGGCGGAACGCTTGACTATTAATTTTTCACCCCGCAGCAACTTCGACCCCGGTTCACCGTCGTAGGACACGACGGCTTTGCCTTTGAAACGTCCGACGAGTTCTACGGTGATTGTTGCTTCGGCCGACACAACGACGGGCCGTACGGCAAGCGAATGAGCAGCTATCGGAGTGATAACCAGAGCGTCAACGTTCGGGGTCATTATCGGACCTCCCGAGCTCAGCGAGTAGGCCGTCGACCCGGTGGGTGTTGCCAGGACTATTCCGTCAGCTGAATACTGGCCGATTTCTTTGTCATTCAGGGACACCTGCATCTGTAACACCATGGAGCGTCCCTTGTGATGGAGCACAATGTCATTGAGGGCCCTGTCTCCGGGTCGGACCGTCCCGTCGGCAGCGTGGCACTCTCCCTCAATCGTCGTTCTTGCTTCCACCACGTAGTTGCCGACTACGAAATCGGCCAGCGCGGCCTCAAGGTCTTCGGGCACCGTAGTCGTGAGAAATCCAACATGCCCAAAATTCACGCCCATGATGGGTGTAGCGTCTGACGGGAGAAGTCGCAGCCCACGCAGCAAGGTGCCATCACCGCCGAGGGTTATAAGGAGGTCTACATCAGATTCAGCAGAAAGCTCGGGCAGGTCCACGGGCCAGAGGCCTGTAAGGTCCGAGTGCGTGAAGAAGTCAAAACCGTTGGCTCTTCCCGCGTCCATGACCCGGGATAGGACACTACGGATTTTCGGGTAACGGGGACTGCCGACGATGCCGGCTTTCATCGTCCTGTCAGACTACCTTCCGCACTCAGCGACCTAACTGTGTTTGCAATACCATCAGCGTCGTAACCGGCTTCGGCGATCTGCGCTCCACGAGCGGCGTGCTCCCAGGTCCTGTCACCGGCACCGAGCACGACAACCCTTGCAGAAGATTGGAAAGCATCAACGCGCATCGCTACCTGGGCACCAAAGCCGTTCACCACTGTACCGTCCTCCACCGTCACAATCGAGTGATGGCTGTTGACGATTTTCTTCAGAACCACCTCGTCCATGGGTTTGATAAACCTGCAGTTGACCACAGTAGGATCAAAACCATCCGCCACAAGTTTCTCAGCGGCTTCGAGAGCCGGTTCACATGTAACTCCGGTGGCCAGGATTGCGCACTCAGTTCCCTCGCGCAGGATCTCCCAACTGCCGTATTCGACGGCGCCAATTTCGGCGGCGGGGGGATTGGCTCCCGGGGCGTTATCTCTGGGGTAGCGGAGGGCAAACGGACCGTCGTGCTTAAGAGCGCATCTCAGGAGCCCTATCATTTCTGCAGCATCCCTGGGGGCAGCAACCGTCATGTTCGGGATGGTCGTCATATATGGGATATCGTAAAGCCCCATGTGGGTCTGACCATCGGCTCCCACCATACCCGCACGATCCATACAGAAAATCACGGGCAGGTTTTGAATCGCTACGTCGTGCACAATGTTGTCGAAACCACGCTGTAGAAATGTCGAGTATATGGCTACGATAGGCCGTAAACCCTGCGTGGCCATCCCTGCTGAAAACGTCGTGGCATGTCCTTCCGCAATCCCAACGTCAAAGAAGCGTTCGGGCCATTTCTTCTGGAAAACGTTGGTGCCGGTTCCAGAAGGCATCGCGGCCGTAACAACGACCATTTCAGGATGTTCGGCTGCAAGATCTGTTATGGCCTGTCCAAACACGGCCGTCCAAGAAACAGCCTTTTTCTTTGAGACGGGGGTCAGCTCGCCGGTAACGGGGTCATACGGCGCCCGTGCGTGAAATTTTTCGTGATCGGAATCTTTGTAGGGAAAGCCCTTCCCTTTGCTGGTGATAACGTGCACCACCTTGGGCCCGTCAAGCTCCTTGACCATCTCAAAAGTCTTGACCATAGCCTCGACATCATGCCCGTCAATTGGACCAAAATATCTGAAGCCCAATTCCTCGAAAAGCATCCCCGCAGAAAAGAGGTTCTTAACGCTCTCTTCAACGTTTTTGGCAAGGTCTACGGCTTTATCGCCAAAACGTTCAATAACCCCTTTTACACGTTCACGGGCACGGTTGGCAATCGGGGACGAAATGATTGAGCCGAGGTATTTGTTTATTGCACCGACGTTAGGGGCAATGGACATCCCGTTGTCGTTGACCACAAAAATGATGTCGCGCGCCGAGTGTCCGGCGTTGTTCATCCCTTCGTACGAAAGTCCGCAGGTCAGCGCGCCGTCTCCGGCCACCGCCACAACATCGAAGTCTTCCCCCTTAACATCTCGAGCAGCTGCCATCCCGAAAGCTGCCGAGAGAGCCGTGCCAGCGTGGCCGGCTCCAAAGGCGTCGTGTTCGGATTCATCTCGTCGCAAAAAACCCGAAAGACCACCCTCCTGCCGGAGGGTGTGGAGCTGATCGTTTCGACCGGTCATGATTTTCCAGGGATATCCCTGGTGCCCAACATCCCAGAGGATTTTGTCGCGCGGAGACTCGAACACGTAATTCAGAGCAGTCGTCAGTTCGACAACACCAAGCCCTGCACCAATATGTCCACCGGTTTCAGAAACAACATCAATCAGACGCGCGCGGATTTCTTCCGCCAGCTTCTGCAGATCCTGTCTCGGAACTTTTTTTACGTCTGCGGGACTTTTTATCCCTTCGAGATAACCCATTCAGTTTCGTCTGTTTTAGGATCTGCGGTTGACTATAAAAGCCGCGATGTCATTGAGCAGCCCGGTGCCAGGTCCAACTGACTCCAGGTGCCCCAGGGCTCTGGAGATGCAGGCGTCTGCCTCGGCCCGGGCTTCATCGTGTCTCAATATAGTGGTAAAAGTGGCTTTTTGCTGCTCAACGTCCTTGCCCGCAGTTTTGCCGAGTTCAACCGAAGTAGCCGTGACATCAAGGATGTCGTCGACTATCTGAAAGGCGAGTCCAAGTTCGCGACCGAATTGGCGCATATCTTCGATGGCGCCGTCGTCGGCCCCGGCTGAAATCGCCCCTAAAACGGCGCTTACAGCAATGAGGGCACCGGTTTTCATCCGATGGATGTTGACCAACTCGTCGACTGAAATCGTCTTTCCTTCCGCCTCGAGGTCGAGGACCTGCCCGCCAACCATTCCCGAGGCCCCGGCAGAGCTGAACAGCTCACGTGCCAATTGAGACAACCGGGCCGAATCCAGCCCCAGCCTGTCAGCCCCCTTAGCAAGGATCCTCGCCGCCAGAGGGACCATCCTGTAGGCGGCTTCGGTGGCCACTGCGGTGCCGAATCGCATGTGGGTTGTGGGCCTTCCGCGCCTTAACTCGTCGTTATCCATGCATGGTAGGTCGTCGTGAACAAGCGAGTATGTGTGTACTATCTCAACGGCCGCCGCAATCAACTCTGCCCCACCTGGCCCACCCAGTTCGTTGTGCGTGGCCAGCAGCAGCGCCGGCCTGAACCTTTTTCCAGGTGCGGAAAGACTGTAGGCCATCGCCTCGCCCACCTCACCCGGGATATCGGCCCGTACTCCAACCACTATTTTTTCCAGCTCGACGTTCACCGCGTCCCGCGCCGACGCAAAAAAATCCTTCGGATTAGACATCGAGATCTTCAGTTCGGAGCGTCCCATCATCGGCTTCAATAACCTTCTTGATAGTCGCATCAGCATCTTTGAGAAGACTACGCGCCGATTTGAGGTGCTTTACGCCCTCTTCAAACAGTTTCAGGGCGTCGTCCAAATCGAGGTCCTCGTTCTCCATTGACCGGACGATCCGTTCGAGGTTTTCAATTTCGGTTTTGAAAGATTTTGATTTACTCATAGTTTTTTTCTACTCTGCTGCGAACTTTTCCATCGGAGACAGTGAGGGTAAACTCGCTGCCTTCCTCGAAATCGGCGACATTCTTCAAGGTCCTGCCCTGGCCGTCCCGTGCTACAGAAAACCCACGGTCCAGGACTTTCAACGGACTCAAAGCGTCCAGAGCAACACCCAACTCTCCGACTCGACTTTTCCCGGTCCGCAGCAACTCCCGGGTCGAAGAGAACAGAGCATCCCCGAGCGTCTCCAAATGTCTTTCTCGCTCACCGCGGAAAGCATCCATCACCGTCTCAAGTCTATCCGACGTCCGCGCCAGTCGTTCGTTTCCCCATACAGTCCAGCGGTTTAGCCCGCCGGCTAGCCTGCGCCCGAGGTCGTTGACCCTCTTCTCAACGATAACCCGATCCGGCACGGCCAATTCCGCCGCGGCCGAAGGGGTCGGTGCTCTCAAATCAGCTACGAGATCCGTAAGAGATACATCTGTCTCATGACCTATCGCAGAAATACAGGGGACAGTGAGCGAAGCTACGGCGCGTGCAACCGGTTCAGTGTTAAACGCCCAAAGATCTTCACGTGACCCTCCGCCCCTTGCCACTATGACGAGATCAATGTCTTTCAGGCGCCTGACCACCCCGATGGCCCGGCAAAGACTCGGACCAGCACCGCCGCCCTGTACCAGGGCCGGTAGTACCACAACTTCAACCGGCCAGCGCCGCCTGAAGACCGATGCGAGATCTCTCAACACGGCTCCGTCGAGGCTGGTAACCACGGCAATTTTGCGCGGCATTTCAGGGAGTGCTTTCTTGCGAGAAACATCGAGGAGGCCATCCTTCTCCAGGGCTTTGCGGGCGGCTTCAAGCTGGGCCTTCCACTTGCCATCTGTCGTGGTGGACAAGACCTGGCGCACGGTGAGACGGAACTCACCCTTTTCTTCCCAGACGGTTGGTTCGACTTCCGCGAAGATCTCAACGCCTTCTTCAGGGCGTTCGCGCACGGTTTGGGTATCAGAGCGCCACATCACACATCTGACCTGGGCGGATTTATCCCTGAGCGTGAAGTACCAGTGTCCGCTCCGGTAGGATTTCAATCCGGAGATTTCGCCCTTGACCCACAATTTCCCGAGGCCAGCCTCGATGAGTCCGCGGGCGCGCCGAGTTACTTCCGCGACCGAAAAAAACTTGCGGTCGGGTTCGTGTTTTGTCGCGAAAAGGTCTAGGTCAGCCACTGCCTCGCGGCCTGAACCGTGTTGTAAAGCAACATGGTGATTGTCATCGGACCCACGCCTCCAGGAACTGGTGTAATCAGCGAAGCGACTTCAGCAGCTGCGTCAAAGTCAACGTCACCGACCAGCTTGTAGCCTTTTTCTGAATCGGGATCGTCCACTCGATTCACACCGACGTCGACCACTACGGCTCCCGGTTTCACCATACCACCTGTAACGAAGTGAGGGCGACCAATGGCAACGATCAGAATGTCGGCGGCGCGCGCCACGGCGGGAAGGTCTTTGGTGCGCGAGTGACAAACCGTAACCGTGGCATCGCCGCCCTCTCCGTAATGCAGCAGCATGGATGCCATTGGCCTACCAACGATATTGGAACGCCCAACGATGACAACGTTGGCACCGCTGGTTTCGACGCCGTAACGAATGAGCATCTTCTGGACGCCATAAGGAGTTGCGGGTCTGAAGCCTCTTGGGTCTCCAGTAACCACACGACCGACATTCACCGGATGGAAACCGTCAACATCTTTGGCCGGATCAATACTCTCAAGCACTGCGGTGCTGTCCATATGCTTCGGCAGCGGTAGCTGGACCAGAATCCCGTGGATCTTGGAGTCATTGTTGAGCCGGTTTATAGTGGAGAGGAGTTGTTCCTGCGTGGTATCGTCGGGGAGCTTTACTATGTCGCTGTAGATCCCGATCTTCTCACAGGCCTTGTGCTTCATGCGCACGTAAACCTGACTGGCGGGATCTTCTCCAACCAGTACAACTACCAATCCCGGGATGATACCCGCTTTCGTCAGTTCCTCGACCTGAGGCCCCAGCTCTGCTCTCATTTCTTCGGCTAATTTTTTGCCGTCAATTAGTTTAGCGTGCAAATCCAACAGCCCTCGTCTCTCTGATTACGATTACTTTAATCTGGCCCGGATACTGGACCTCGGTTTCAATTCTCTTTGCGATGTCATCCGCAAGTTTTGTGGCTGCCTCGTCGCCAACGGTGTCCGGCGTAACCACTATTCGCAACTCGCGCCCCGCCTGGATCGCATAACTCTTTTCGACCCCCTGATAACTTCCGGCAATCTCCTCCAGTTTAGACAGCCGCTTAACATAGGTCTCCACGGCTTCGCCCCGCGCCCCAGGTCGCGCACCACTGACTGAATCGGCAGCCTGAACGATAACCGATATCGGAGACTCGTGCGGGACATCATCGTGGTGAGCCGCAATACAATTTATTACGACCGAGTCTTCACCGTGTTTCGTTGCAAGATCAACACCCAATTCAACGTGCGTGCCTTCATGCAAATGGGTCAGCACCTTACCTATGTCATGGAGCAGCGCACCTCTTTTGGCAAGTTGAACGTCGAGCTTCAACTCCGACGCCATCGACGCGGCGATCCGAGCCACCTCAATGGAGTGTTGTAACATATTCTGGCCGTACGACGTGCGGTATTTCATGCGCCCTACATGATAGACCAGCTCGGGCTGCATATTATGGATCCCCAGTTCGTACACCGCCCGTTCACCCACCTCTTTGATATCAGTGTCGACTTCCTCGGCGGCCTTTTGGATCACTTCCTCAATCCGGCCCGGATGAATGCGACCGTCGGTTACCAACTGCTCCAGCCCGCGGCGAGCAATTTCTCGTCTCACGGGGTCAAAGCAAGAGAGTACCACCGTGTCAGGGGTGTCATCAATGATCACGTCGACGCCGGTAGCCGTTTCGAAGGCCCTGATGTTCCGGCCTTCCCTCCCGATGATTCTCCCCTTCATATCGTCACTGGGCAACGCAACCGCAGAGACGGAATGTTCTACTCCGTAATCGGCGGCAATTCGCTGTATGGCAAGAGCCACAATCTTACAAGCCTCGCGCTCGGCGTTGGCCTTGGCTTCCTGGGCGACGTCCCGAACAAGGGCAGCGGCTTCGGCCCGGGCTTCTTCTTCGATCAAGGCCTGGAGTTGGCTGCGCGCATCATCGCGGGAAAGTCCTGCGATCTGTTCCAGCTCTCGGGTTCGGCGGGATTCCAACTCGGCAAGATCAGATTCCCGTTGGCCGAGGTCCTGACCCTTTTGCTGGAGTTTCTCCTGGAGAGCCCTGTTCTTTTCCTGCTGCTCGTCCTGCGAGGTCATTTTCCGGTCTATCAGGACTTCGCGCTCCTGGAGCCGGGCTTCGGTGCGTTCGAGCTCCTCGCGGCGCCTCTTAGCCTCTTCCTCCCAATCCTCGCGCGCCTTCAACACCGCTTCTCTGCCCTCAACTAACGCGCGGGCTTTGGCAGCCTCGGCCTCCCGTCTGCCTTCGTCGAGAATCCGAGTTGCCTGGTCCTCAGCAGATTCCCGAGCCCGAATCGCTCGTTTCTTTTCGCTCCCGCGGCCCATGAAATAAAAAACCGTTCCAGCGATCACAAATGTGGCCGGAACGGCGATCATCAACACCGCGAGGAGGTTGTCCATATATCTATCCCCAAAACGGGACCGACAGCGCGGTCTCCCGTCCAGAATTCGAGTTTTCCAGATTTATTCTGAAGGAAACTAATTTACGGCCAGAAGTTGGGTTAAGCAAACGCTCAGACGCGTCCGGCGAGCCGCTACCGTTTTGTCGGAGGCAACAGTCGGGAAAGCTGTTTTGTGAGGCCGACGATGCGCTCTTCAGTGGCCTTTTGGTTTTCGCGAGCCTGGAGCAACTCATCGGTAATTGCCAGCGCAGCCAGAACAGCGGCTTTGTGTGTTTCTATTACGGTGCCCGAGGATTTGACTTCGGTCAACGCCTTGTCGACGTGACGGGCCACGGTTTTCGTGTATTCCTCGGACCGGTCAGATTTGAGGGAAAACTCTTCGTTCCCGATCCGCACCCTTACGACGGTCTTTTTTTCGGACACCTCAGTCTCCAACCTGCTGTTCGAAGAAATGTAGGCGCGACATCAAGCCGTCGGCGCGCTCGCGGGCAGCGGCCACCCTGTTTCGAAGATCAGAATTCTCGGTTTCCAGGAGCGCCAGCCGGTCGAGCACCTGTTGAGGAGCCTCCGCCGCACCTGAATTGTCGGCTTCCGCCCGGAGAGCCCTCCTCCTCCATGAGGCGAGTTCTTCTCCGACGGCTCCAAGGACCCGTTCAAGCTCGTCCATCGCCTGTTTGTGGGGGTTAACGGAGTTCGACACCCAACCTGTCCCGTAATGAATTTACAGTTCGCTGCACAGCCTGATCAGCATCTTTGTCTCGCAAAGTCTTCTTCGGCGATCTGAGCACGATTCTCCATGCCACACTCCTACCCGCCAGATCATCAGCCCTATATTCGTCGAATATTACGACACTTTCGAGCAGTGAGCCAGTAGATTTGCGGATTTCCTCTTCGACCTGCGACACGGAAACCCCGTCTGGCAGGATCAAAGCAAGATCTCGTTCGAGCGGCGGGTTCCGTGGTACAGCCGAATAGGCCACATGCCCGGAACGCTTCAACGTCACCTCAACCTCGAATCCAAACACCGGGGCCGCCCATGCAGGAGCATCAGCGTTTTGAATGCCAGCGCGACCGATCTTTTCTCCATCCTTGTTCAGGACAACCCAATCATTTCCATCTTGGTCAAGGCGCCCACCAACAACTTCAACGGCATTCTGCAAAAGGGCCTTGAGGTCCCAGAGGTCGTAATCGCCGCCCTTGCCCCCGTTCGACCAATGCTCGGGATTCGATCTACCCGTCACCACAGCAGCGAAGCTGAGTGTCTCCCTCGGCATGCCATCTGTTTTTTCGAATACAGCACCGACTTCGAAAAGTCTAACGTCGCGTTCTCTCACAGCCCAGTTGTGCTCAACGGACCTCACCAACCCGGGCAGAATGGCCGTCCTCAGAAAGGCCTCCTCTGAGGAAAGCGGATGCAATACAGGTTGTGCGTTTTCTCCGCCCGATGGACCTAGACTCAGCGAGCGCGCTTCGTGCAACCCGGCGGCGGTAAACACTGACCGTAATTTGGCCTTCAATCCTTCGATCGGGTCGTTGGGAACCGAACTTGGCCTGAACGGGATCATCTGGGTGGGGAACTCGTCGTACCCGTGCAATCGGGCGATTTCTTCGATCAGATCAACCTCGATGGTCACGTCGGGTCGCCATCCGGGAACCTGTGCAGCGAGGCGTCCATCCTTCGGAGCTACGACAAAGCCCAGACGGGTTAGCATCCGCGAAACTTCGTCCAGCGGGAAGGAGACGCCGAGAAGCTTTTCAATACGCTCGGGTCGCAGGAAGATCGTGACCGGCTGTCTCGGTCGCGGATAGACATCAACCGGTTTACTCAACTCCCGACCGCCGGCAACAGCGATTATCAGTGAGACAGCGCGCCTGAGAGCGTCCGACATTGCATCGATGTCGATCCCCCGCTCGAAACGGTAGGAAGCATCAGTGCTCATCTTCAGGGCATTGCGCGTAGCGCGAGTGGTGCGCGGATCGAAATATGCGCACTCAAGCAAAACGCTCGTGGTTTCGTTACTGATCTCACTGTTCGCTCCACCCATCACACCGGCCACCGCGACGGCATTTTCTGCGTCGCAAATCATGGTCATGCCTTCGTTGAGATCTCGTTCCTGATCATCCAGAGTAACGATTTTCTCACCCTGGTTCGCCTTTCGAATCCTCACCTGCCCGCCCAGTTTATCGAGGTCAAAGGCGTGCATAGGCTGGTTCAATTCGAAAAGGATGTAGTTGGTCGCATCCACGACGTTGTTGATCGGCCGGGCGCCGATTGCGCTGAGACGTTGCTGCAGCCATTCTGGCGATGGCCCGACCTTAATCCCTTCAATAGCTGCGGCCATGTACCTGGGACAGCCTTCGCTGTCTTCCAGCGTCACCGTCACGCCTCCCACCGACCCCTCCATTTCGCTCCGGACCGGAGTTGTTGTGGAAGCGACGGCCCCGGGTATAGGTAGCAGCTTGAACGGCGCTTCGAGAACCGCCCCCAGCTCACGGGCCACGCCTTTGTGACAAAGCAAGTCTGGTCTATCGGGAGTTATGTCCAGATCAAGGATAGCGTCGGCAAGTCCTACGGCGTCGGTAAAGCGAGATCCTACTTCGCATGAAGGTTCTAGCTCAAGTATCCCGTCGCTATCAGCCCCGAGCCCCAGTTCGCTGGCCGAGCAGAGCATACCGAGAGATTCGACACCGCGGATCTTGCGCCTTTTGATTTTGAAATTGCCAGGCAACACCGACCCCACCGGAGCGTATGGGTAACGGCAGCCAGCCGTGACGTTGGGCGCACCACAGACCACGTCCAGCACCTCGGTGCCAGTGTTCACCTTGCAGAGTGATAGCCGGTCGGCATCAGGATGCCTTTCAACCAGCTCAACCTCCGCCACGATGATATCGTCGAGATCCGCACCTACTGGATCAATCGAATCAGCTGGAGCACCGAGCATCGCCAGGCGATGGGCTGTATCCCGGGCATCCAGGCTCTGCCCTAACATCTGGGAAATCCACTTAACTGAAATATTCATCGGCTACTCTACGAACTGCCCGAGGAAACGCATGTCGTTTTCGTACAGCAAACGGATATCAGGGATACCATGGCGAATCATCGTAATGCGGTGCGGGCCCATGCCGTATGCATAGCCCGTGTACTTTTCGGAATCGACTCCACAGCGATCGAAGACAGTCGGGTGCACCATGCCTGCGCCCATGATCTCCATGAATCCGGTATGCTTGCAGGTCGAGCAGCCACTGCCCTTGCAGAGCGGACAGCCAACATCGATTTCAGCTGACGGCTCGGTGAACGGGAAGAACGACGGCCTGAATCTGACTTTAGTGTCTTTGGAAAAAAAAGCTTTTACGAAATAATCGATGCCCGCTTTGAAATCTACAAAGGTGATTCCTTCGTCCACTGCGAGGCCTTCGATTTGCTCGAACACGGGTGAGTGCGACGGATCGAACGGATCTCTCCGATAGACCTGCCCCGGTACAACAATACGAATCGGAGGTTGATACTTCTCCATCGTATGGGCTTGCATTGGTGAAGTATGCGTTCGCAACAACACACCCGGGCTCAGATAGAACGTGTCGTGCATGTCCGCTGCGGGATGGTCAAGCGGAATATTCAGTTTCGTGAAGTTGTACTCATCGGTTTCGACTTCCGGTCCGACAACCCGGGTGAACCCCAGTTCCTTAAAAATTTCACAAATCTCATCGACTACCACCGTCACCGGATGTCGGTTACCGCGCCAGAGGGTTCTGGCGGGCATCGCGAGATCTTCGGATTGGCCGACCGCCGAGTCCGCAGATTCGCATTCGGCGGTCCGCTTTTCAATAGCGGCTTCGATCCGGCCTTTGAGGATGTTGGCTGCCGCGCCGATTTCGCGGCGTTCTTCGGGTGGTAATTCCCCCAGAGATCGGAGGAGGTGGGTGAGTTTTCCGGCTTTGCGGCCAAGTATCTCGTTACGAAGCTCCGCCAACCCCGAAGGGCTGGCGGTAGCTATCGTTTCGAGTGTGTTTTCTAGTTCCGCAAGGCGCCCACGCGCTGTTTCGTTGGACATCTTTACCTTCGGTGAAGCTGAGGTCGGTTTACAAGCTCTTCTTTGCCAGTTCCGCTAGCTCACTAAAGGCGGCTGCATCGGAGACAGCCAGATCCGCGAGGACTTTCCGGTTGATTTCGACACCGGCGTTTTTGAGGCCGCACATCATCCGGCTGTACGTCGTGTCGTTCAAACGGGCGCCAGCATTGATGCGGGCAATCCACAGGCGGCGGAAATCTCGCTTGCGCAACCGGCGATCCCGGTAGGCATAAGTCAGACCTTTTTCAACCGTCTCTTTGGCTGACTTGAGGAGGTTCTTCCTACCACCTCTCGCGCCCTTGGAGGCGCGCATAATTTTCTTTTTGCGTTTGAGGCGGGTAACGCTACTGGTAACTCTCGGCATGTGACCCTCCTATATACCCAGGAGCCGCTTCATACGACCCATATCCGCACTGGATACGAGAGTCGCCTGACGCAGGCCTCTTTTACGTTTTTTATTTTTCTTGGTCAAGATGTGACTCTTGAACGCTTTATGACGTTTGATTTTCCCAGTGCCGGTGACCTTCAGCCTTTTGGCTGCAGCTCTGGAGGTTTTCATTTTCGGCATTCGTGTCTCTCTTTTTCGAAACTGCTTGTCGTTCCTACTTAACTGCCCGCGGCGCAACGATGACATGCATGTTGCGCCCTTCCCTCTTTATTTTCGTCTCGGGCTTACCGACGTCGTCGATAACCTCGAGGGCCTGTTCCAGAACCTCGTGCCCCAGTTCCGGGTGAGCAAGCTGACGACCACGAAACATCATCGTCAATTTCACCTTATCGCCATGCTCCAAAAACTTCCGAGCATGGCGAAGCTTGAATTCCATATCGTGTCCGCTAATCCCAGGACGCATCTTCACTTCTTTGACGTGAATGATGTGCTGTTTTTTTCGGGCCGCTTTCTGGGCTTTAGCTTCTTCGAACTTGTACTTCCCATAGTCCATGATTTTGACTACGGGCGGACGGGCCTGAGGTGCTACTTCCACCAGATCCAACCCTTTTTCGGATGCTGCCGCCAGGGCCTCTTCTATCGGCAACACACCCAACTGCTCCCCTGAATCTGAAATCACACGAACTGGACTGATACGAATACGGTGATTTACCCTGGTACGGTCCTCTTGTTGGTTAGCCAATCCGGCTCAACTTCTCCTTGTGTTCTGTTTTCCACCCCCGCGGGGCGGTAAGGCCGACGGTTCGCGTCGGTTGTGCACTTCCCATAATCCATCCAAAAACTCGCGCAAAAAAAAACGGACCCAGGTAACCGAATCCGCCAAGACCCCACCTCTGGCCTTGTATCTCCATACCCGTGACGCGTCAGCGCGCGCGAGGGTGAAGCGAATCCGCTTTCTTCCCAAATTTTCAGGAGGGGAAGCTAAGACGAGTCAGGTCCAAAGTCAATCGGGGCAAAGCGATAGGTGGACCGCTCCGAGGACACCCTGCCCAGGCCGTGGTTGTAATCATGTACCAGCGCCAGAAGCCAGTTTTCCTGAGCCGCACGGGAAAGGATCCCGCTTTTCGACTCCATCGTACGCAAAGGCTCAAGATCATACCCCATCGTCCACGATACCGGCACATGGGCCGATGTGGGCATCACGTCGCCCAAAAAACAAACATGTTCGCCGGAATCGCCTATCAAAACCGACTGGTGATGAGGTACGTGACCTGGAGTGGGAAGCAGCTCTACACCGGGGAGGAATTCAGTTTCACCATCCACAGTCAGCCACTTCCGAAGCTCCCTGATGGGCTCAAAGTTCTGGCGAGGATAAGCTGCGGCGGTGCGTTGATCCGTACCCTCTGCAAAACGTAATTCTGCCCGCTGTACGACATATGTGGCGTTTTCAAACGCCGGGACAATCTTGTCGCCCCTGGCGCGGGTGTTGCCTCCGGCATGATCAAAGTGGAGATGGGTGTTAATCACGAAGTCCACATCGGACGGTTTATGTCCGGCAGCCAGCAGGGCATCGTCTAACCGGGTAGCGCCCTTTTCGCCCTCATTTTGGATATTGAAAATCGATTTCGCCTTTTCCGTTTCCTTGCCTCCAACCCCGGTGTCGACGAGGATGAGCCCTCGGGGGTGTTCGACAAGCAGGCACCTCATGGCAAGAGGTATGCGATTGGCCGAATCCGCCGGGATTTTTTTCTCCCACAGCGGCTTGGGGACGACTCCAAACATAGCTCCGCCATCAAGCCACAACGTGCCTGCGTTCAGCGCGTGGCACTTGAGGTTTCCGACCCCGAAGGTGTCAACCAGCGGCGTTGGCCCTCTGTTCAGTAGCGGATCATCGGGCATCATCAAATTTCGTCAACCGACGTAGGCATCGACGTCTTCTTGCGGGATTTTTTCTTTTTCTTTATTCGCAGGAGATCTTCGAGAGTACGGGCCCCCTGCTCTTCAGCGATCTCGATCATCTTTATCAGGATTTTGGCCGTCGCAATCGCATCGCCCCCCGCGCGATGGCGGTTTTCAATTTCAACGCCGAAATAGCGGGAAAGGCTATCCAACCCCCGCGACCTGAGACCCGGCACAACGCCACGAGCAAGTTTAGCAGTACACAGCTTCGGCCCGTCGACGGTCAGGTCCCGAGCCCTCCTCAGTTCAGAACTAACGAATCGCCAATCGAAGCCGACGTTGTGGGCGACGAAAACCCTGCCCGCCAGTTCACCTGCAACCGCGTCTGCTACCTCGCCAAAAATGGGCTGGTTTTCCACTTCCTCAGTGGTTATCCCTGTGATTTCAGTGGCTTTCCAGGAAATGGACCTCTCGGGATTGATGAGACTGTCAAAGGTCAATTCCCATTCACCACCTTTGACCACGACGACCGCAATTTCAGTAATACGGTCTCCCCGGGCTGGCCCGGCACCGGTGGTCTCAACGTCGACCACGGCGAATGTACAGTCTTTTATTAGGGGAGATCCCGAAGGCGTGGCAACAAGCGACCAACGGCCGTCAACGAGCCTCGATATCCGCGGATCTGAACCAACCAGAGCGATCACGACGCGATCGGCCACAGCAGCAGAGGTTTTGCGCAGACCCATCACCTCCTGGGCGATCGCCTCGCAGTCGGCAGGCCCTGCCTCCAGGTACGTAACTGCTCGGTCCAGGAGCGTACTCGACGCCTGGAACTGCACTCCGCGAGTCAGATTTCGTCCCTTTGAATCGGCATGGTCATACATCTGGGACCTCCACCTCCCCTCACTAGTTCACTCCCCACAAACGTGAGAATAGCCTGCTCGTTGTCCGCGATTTCGGCTTCACCCTTCAAGAACTGGAGGCAATCAACCAGGCGGAACCCTGCCTCTTCGAATGCACGCAGAGTCACTTCGTTACGTGCATATGCCAGAGCCAGACCCGGGCGGATCGTGAAGAGATTGCAGCCGGATGCCCATTGTTCACGTTCCTGAATTGAACGATCCAGTCCACCGCACAATACAGGTTCGAGTGGCATTCCAACTTCGGCAAACGCCGCGAAAATGTCCGTCATCGTGCCAACCGAATCCGAGCCTTTCCGCCGATGGAGAATCGGGAGCCGTTCACTTCCAACAAAATGTGGTGGAGAAACAACACACCTGTCTTTGTCGACCTGAGTAAAAATCATGTCGAGGTGGATCGCTTCCTTTTTTTCCGGCATCACCACGATTATCACATCGGTAACATTGCCACGCTCGAAAAACAGATCGCACAGGAGATCGATTGCTGCTGGGCTGGAACGATCGCTAAGACCAATCAGGACAACATCACTCCGAAGAGGATGCAAGTCTCCCCCCTCAATCGTGTAGTCATACCGTTTCTCAGCAGAGCCATCGTAGATTATCCCCGAGTTGTCCAGGTCAGGGTGAAAGTTGAAGAGAGACTTGATGAGGAATTCCTCTGTCCACCTGGCTTCATGTCGCATCGAGCCGACAACAATGTTGTCGTTGACCACCATGCCGATGTCCCGGGTAAAAAACAGGTTGGGTGCTGGAGGAAGCCGGTAACCTCCGCGGTTGAGGGCGCGTGACACCGGACCCGATTCAGAGACCTCTCCCTCCACAAGAATTCTCGCAAGATCAGCCGACGACATTCCCATCAAGCGATCGGTCAACTCCGGGGACGATACGAAATCGGTGGCTTCCCGAATCACCGAATCACGGGCGTCACTCTGGTCGAGCATTCCCTCCAGCAGGTCGACGAACTCGATGACCTCGGCGAAGCTGGCAAGGACCGAAGTCAAAACAGAGTGTTCCCTGCGGGCAACCGACAGGTCTATGATGTCGTCGTAGAGGTAAGCGGCCCTGGTACGGGGGGTAACCGCGAGAAGCTCTTTGCCAGGCGTGTGAACCAGTACACGCTTGAGTCGTCCGATTTCTGACGTTATGTAGACCGGTTTCAAATGGCTTCCCTGTACTGGTTCTGTATCGCGAAACTCAAAGACTCCAATTCGACTGCCATGTTCACGTCTTTTACCACAATTTCGCCTGGCACCATCAATTTCGTGTTGGTGAAATTCAAAACCGCTCTGACTCCGCAACGTGCCAGTCTGTCAGCAACCTCCTGGGCAACTCCTGACGGTGTGGTGATTATAGCGATGTCGACCGGGTCGCGCCTGAGATCGGCCTCAAGTTTGTCCTCAGCTGTGACTTTTAGGCTGCCAAGACTCTGTCCAATCCTTTTGCGGTCCTTGTCATATGCGGCAACAATGTTGAAACCATGTTCGGCAAAGCCGTGATATCCCACCAGGGCTGCGCCGAGTTTTCCGGCACCCACCAGAATTACCCGAGAGGGATGCTCAAGGCCCATTATCTGGCGGATTTTTTTTGAGAGCTCCGAAATTGGGTAGCCGAGCCCACGTTTCCCAAAAGAACCAAAGAGTGAGAGGTCTTTGCGCACCTGTGCCGATGTCGCCCCCGTCCTGGAGGCCAGGTCTTCTGAACTCAGGGTTTCGTGGTTTTTCGCCTCGAACTCCTCCAAGATCCGGAGATAAAGTGAGAGCCGTTTGACTGTGGATTCAGATATTTTTTGCACGGTTTGTGAAATATTTCACAATTAGGCCCGTCAGTCAACGCGTCTCAATTCGCGAAACAGTTCGACAAACTGCGGAATTCCCAGCGTCTCCGGCCTTGCGGCGTGGTCGATCCCCACCTTATTGAGCGCTGTTTCGGCAACCATTGTGCTCTTCTTCGAAACATCCCGAATGATCCCCCTGATCTGTTTCCGTCGCCGGGAAAAGAGTGAATTCACGAACGTCCGGAAGTCTTTTCGTTCCCCCTCCGATACCCACGGCGTTTCCAGTGGGGTAAATCTCACCACCGCAGAATCCACCTTCGGAGGCACAACGAATGCTCCGGGTTTTACCTCGAACAACTTTTCCACATTGGCAACGGAACGCACACCGACCGATATAGACCCGAAAGTTTTTGAACCCGGAACGGCTACCAGGCGGTCAGCCACTTCGGCTTGCATCAAAAACACTATCACAGAAGGACGAGGAGCAATCAGAGCCTTTTCGATCAGAGGCGACGTAATGTAGTACGGGATATTACCGATCACCTTAAAAGGGCGACTGTGGATAACTTCATGCCAGTCAATTTTGAGAGCATCCCCCGCCACAATATTAATGTTATCCTTGAAGTCACGCGACTTAAGTTGTTGCAATAAAAGGGGATCAGTCTCAATAGTATTAACTTCATTTACGCGTTGGGCGAGGCGTTGTGTAAGGTCAGCTTCACCGGTTCCCACCTCAAGTACTATGTCATGGAGTTCCGGTTCAAGTCCCTCAACGATTCTGTCAAGAATACTCGGATCCTTCAAAAAGTGCTGCCCGAGGCGCTTCCCCACGGCTAGGCCTTTATTACTAACACCGTCTGGTCGTCCGGTGCCGCACCACCGAAATCTGCCAAACGGGCATATACGTTATCCACAATTTCGGCTGGCGTGCTATCGAGGGACCCGGTCACGACTTCAAGAACTCGCTCTTCTCCGAACCGGTTGCCCTCGTCGTTGACCACGTCGGAAACGCCATCCGAGAACAATAGCAGCACTTCCCGGCCTCTTTCCCAGTCCAAACGTTCTCCCGGGGGAATATCTGCCCCACCCAATCCAAGAGGGGGGGTCATTGCTCCCAAACGAGCTGGTTCTGAGTCGGGGCGAAGGAGAAAAGCGTGCGGATGTCCAGCGTTAGCATAGACCATGCAGTTACAATCAGGGTCAATCACCCCATAAAACACCGAGAAATGCATTTCCGTGCGGTCTAACTCATCTGCAAGGGAGGCCATCAGACTTGATAGTGCCTTGTCTGGAGATGTAGCGGCCTCAGCATGGATCCCGGCGGCGGAAAGCACAGAGGCCATTGTCATGGCGGCAGCGAAGCCGTGAGAGGAGACATCCCCCAACATGACGCCAGTCTTGTTGTCTGCGAGATCGAAGACCTTGTAGAAATCACCTCCAACGAATTCTGCTGGTTCGCAGCGAGCTGCCACCGAATAGCCGTGCTCCCGATGGAACGTCGGGAGGAGCTTTTTCTGAAGATCACGCGCCATTTCCAGCTCGTGGTTGACTTTCTCCCGCTCCTTATCCAGGGCTACAAGCCGGGCGTTTTCGATGGTTGCTCCAATCTGGTTCGCGATGGCGGATACAAGTTTCGAATGTCCGGTGGTAAACGCGTCCGTTCCTTCACAGTCCGTCAGATTTATTACGCCAATGGGCTTGGGAGATTTGTTGGCTTCCGGATACAGGATCGGAACCGAGAGGTAGGCCGTTCCCCGGTACGTGCGCTGCTCCCGGTAATGGCGCGTGCTGGCGCTCGGATCGCTCGGATCCAGCGAAATAAGCCTTTTTTCGCGAAAAACGTCCGCTGCTATGGAGTCCGGATCCGAAATCGGTATCGGCTCAAAGTCGGTAACGTCTATTCCCTCTCCAGCAACAGGTTTCAAGACTTCGCCATCGGCATCGCACACAAGTATCGAACCTCTGGTAGCCCCGACAACCGCGCATACTTCCCGCAGTATGCTTTTACAGGCCGCAGAGAGGGAAACAGTCCGCCCAATCGTTTCGGCAATTGTGTAGAGGAGGTCAATTTCTTCGTAGCGATCGGCCAATTCGCTGGCCATTTCGATGGCATCCACTTCGGAGGACAGCAGACTGCCAATTAATTCCCCATAGTCGCGCGCATCCGCCTCGGATTTTTTTAATTCCACTTCAAACCAATAACCGGGCATCTTCTCAATGGGACCCACAACGTGGGTATCCAGAAGGGGGATCAATTCACCGTTGCGAAATTCGACTCGGGATTGGGGTACTTCGCCCCGGGGGAGGACCTCTTTGAGGTCTGATTCCTCCGAAACATGCCACACATGTATGGAGTGCCCCACCACGGACTCAAGGGCAACAACCATCGCTTGCAGGCGAGTCAGGATCGACGCAGAACCATGCAGATGGCGTTTCCTCGTTCATTAAAGGTCACTTCGTCGACCAATCTGTTGATCAAGAACAGGCCGCGACCGTTGGGCAGGCTGATTCGTTCTGGTCTGGTGGGATCTGGAACTGCTGACGGATCGTAACCAGCTCCCTCATCCACCACGTTCACCGAAACTGAGTCCAGCGAGGCCTGGGCCGTCACCCTCACAGTTTTTGACGGATCCATCTTGTTGCCGTAGAGCATTGCATTAGCTAACGCCTCAGAAAGGGCAACTCGCAAGTTGAACCTGGCAGTTTTGGGGCACAAACCCATTTCCTGGCATCGGACCGAAACCAACTCGACCGCCTCTTCAATGCACTGGAGATCTGACGGTACGTCAACGGAAAGGCCCCGTGCCTCCCGGTCGCGATCGACCGGATTTATCGTCAGCTTTTGCCGGACCTCAGAAGCCATCCAGCGCCGCTTCGACCGTGTCAAATAGTTCGAACAGTGTATCCAGTTTCGTTAGTTCGAAAAGAGTTTTGAGGTCGGTGTTCAATGCTGCGAGCCGGATGGCTCCACCGGATTCCCCGATTTTCCTGGCCAGTGACACAAGCACGCCAAGTCCCGATGAGTCTATGTAGCCGGTCGCCGAGAAATCGACTACAAACCGTCTGGTGCCGGCCTCGAGTGCGTCACCCAACTTTTGTTTCAATTCGTGTCGGTTGCCAACTATCAGTTGGCCGTCTACCCCCACAACCAGAACACCGTCTTCCGACTTTTCGGTAAAGCTCATTTTCTCTCCCTGAACCGGATCACTAAGATGCGGCCGATTGCAATAAGGAAATACACGCAACATCTACAATATCATCCGCCGTCGCTCCACGCGAAAGATCTGCCACAGGTTTTGCGAGACCCTGCATTATCGGCCCCACAGCCGCTGCTCCCCCGATCCGTTGAATCAACTTATACGCCATGTTGCCAGCGTTGAGGTCAGGAAAGACAAGAATATTCGCCTTTCCCCCAACAGGCGATCCGCTGGCCTTTGATGCGGCAATGTGCGGCACCAGGGCCGAATCAACCTGTAGTTCACCGTCACATACGACATCCGGGTTGTTTCTTTTGAATAATTGGAACGCCTCTGACACCTTTTCCACCAATTCACCGCGAGCACTACCATGGGTGCTGTAGGACAAGAATGCCACCACGGGTTTATCGCCTACGATTCGACTGCGGTCGGTTGCAGCTGCGGCAGCGATTTCTGACAGTTGCTCCGAGTCGGGGTCCGGGACAACCGCGCCGTCGGTGACTGTCAAAATCGTTTCGTCTTTTTCACCCCACCAATCAGAGCCTGAGCCTGGAGGTAGAACCATATAAAAGGCACTGGACACAACCGACATTCCCTCTGCCGTACCAACAGCCCAGAGTGCCGCCCGGAGAACATCGGCGGTGGGACAGGTCGCTCCAGCGACCGCCGCAGACGCCTTGCCGAGGGCAACCATTCCTGCACCCAAACGAAGGGGGTCCCTGGCAAGTTCTATGGCGTGGTCCGCGCCTTCCACTCGTTCGGGTTTTCGCAAAGCGAGCAGGTCCCCGACTTCCTTAACGGTTTGATCGACCTCCGGCTCTCGGGGGAGGACCGCTACGTCAAAGAGTTCTTTTTTTCGAATTATGTCAGCAGCGCGTTGGACTCTGTCATCCCACCCCTCGACCAGCACCACGGTGCCGGGGGTCTCGCTTGCCCGCTGCCTGATCTTTTGTTGAAACGCCATTACTTCGCGTAAACCTCCGCCAGCGCTTCCGCGACCGCCGGATGTACAAACGAAGACACATCGCCTCCGAAACGGGCCACCTCACGGACAAGGCTGGAGCTCAAAAACGTTTGGTTCAGCGCTGGAACAAGGAAAATCGTCTCCAGTTCGTCATGTAATTTCCTGTTCATCAACGCCATCTGGAATTCGAACTCGAAATCGCTTACAGCCCGCAATCCCCTCACAACTACTGTCGCATCGTTGGCGCGGGCGAAATCGGCAAGTAAGCCGTCGAAAGACCTGCACTCGACCCCTTCGACACCGGCCAGGGCAGTTTCCATTAGTGCAATCCGTGCGTCCACCGATAACAGCGGCTGTTTAGACGGATTGATAGCAACTGCTACAATCAGTCGATCGACAAGTTTGATACTTCGACGGATAATGTCTTCATGGCCTTTTGTGAGCGGGTCAAACGACCCCGGATAGATGGCTGTCCGCTTCATGAGCTCCGAAAAAATGAAAGTTGCGTCTCGCCGTACCGGCGCACGTCATTTGCACCTTCTAATTCACCCACACGATGCTCAATGCAAAGGATTTTGGCAAACCTGCGTTCCAAAAAGAGATCACGTAATTTGACGCTGAGGCCCTGGTTGTAAGGCGGATCCGCCAGTGCCAGGTCGTAGTGTTCGACATCGAGCCCGGCAACGAAACGCAGGGCGTCGGCTCGGATCAGTTCGGAGGTGTCGGTGGCCCCGATGAGTTCAATGTTAGCACGCAGCACCTTCTCCGAAGCTCTCGCTATTTCAACGAAATCAACCCGGGCAGCCCCACGCGACAACGCTTCCAGGCCCAGGCTTCCCGATCCCGCAAAGAGGTCCAGCACTTTCGCGTCCACAACCGCATCGCTCAAAATGCTGAAGGCGGCTTCCTTGACCCGGTCAGCTGTGGGACGCACGTCCCGTTTCGGTACCTTCAGCTTTCGGCCCCGATGGGCTCCGGCGATTATTCTCACGCCACGCCGAGATCGACCACCCTGGCCTGCAAAGTCGAGCGCCCGCGGAATTCATTCCTGTTCAGGTGAAAAGCCAACCTGACCGTGCCGTCGAGTTCGTCGTCGGTAAGTCGATCTACCCAGTTGAACCCGATAGCCTCGATACGCCCGCTACCGTCTTCAATCATCATCTTGAGATGTTTGCCTTTTAGCTCGCGCAGGTCCCGCACTGCCGCTTGCTCGACCGCTAACACTGGCTTCGGGTTGCCTATACCGCACGGTTCCACATAGCCAAGCAGGTTTTCAAGGTCCTCGTCAATCTGGTCAAGAGCTACGACAAGGTCGACCCGTCGGCGGGGGATCAGGTCGGTCTCATCAAGTTCTTCTCTTACCACCGAGTTGAAACGCTCGCGCAACTCTTCGATCTTCCCCTGCTCCACCGTCAGCCCTGCCGCCATCTTGTGGCCTCCAAATCGCTGCAGCAGATCTCCGCACCTGGTCAGCGCGGCGTGAAGGTCGAACCCCGTTATCGAGCGCCCGGAGCCCTTACCAACACCGTCTTCAATCGAGATCAACACAGCCGGTCGGTGATAACGTTCAACGATTCGTGAGGCGACGATACCGATGACTCCTGCGTGCCAGTTCTCTGCGGCAAGCACCAGGCCATACTCTTCAGCGAGGTCGACGTGTTCTTCGACGATTCCAATGGCCTCTTCGAGCGCTTTTTGATCCAGATCTTGACGTTGAGCGTTCATCGCTTCCAACTGCGCGGCCCGACTGGCAGCTTCGGCGGGGTCGTCCGTCATCAACAATCTCACTCCATCCATTGCCTCCCCTACCCGTCCGGCAGCGTTTAGCCTGGGACCTATCTGGAAACCCACCTGTCCGGCGGTCACACTATCTCCGGTTATCCCGGCCGACTGCACCAGTGCTCGCACGCCTGGCCAATTGGAATTACCCAGGAGCTTCAACCCGTGCCGGACAATCACCCGGTTCTCTCCGCGAAGCGGTACGATGTCCGCCACGGTCGCCAGTGCGACCAGGTCCAGGAGATGAAAGCGGAAATTGTCGGCGATGCCGAGCCGCGGGATCAAAGCTTCGGCAAGCTTGAACGCCACCCCGGTGCCGCAAAGATCTTTGAACGGGTAATCACAATCAGGACGTTTCGGATTAAGAACGGCATTGGCCTCGGGCAACTCACCCACGATATGGTGATCGGTTACGATGACGTTGAGTCCCGCAGCCCGAGCATCTTTAACCGCTTCGCGAGCGGTTATGCCGCAATCGCATGTGATTACCAGAGTGGCCCCGGCATCCTGCGCGGCTGCGATGCCGGCCGGCCCGAAGTCGTAACCGTCTCTCACCCTGTGGGGGACAAATGGGACCGCTCCTACGTCAGCAGCGTTGAGCGTGCGAGTGAGAAGCGTCGTCGCACATTGACCATCGACATCATAGTCCCCGTGTAACAGGATCTTTTCTCCACGCCCAACAGTTTCCAACACGAGATCAACCGCTTTGTCCATGTCTTTCATCAAAAGCGGGTCGTGCAACGATTCTAGCGGAGGACGAAGGAATTCCCGGGCCTTTTCGGGCGTATCGTACCCACGCATTACAACGAGGGCACCGAGCGCAGGTGGGATCTTAAGAGCTTCGACTATTTCTCTTGTCGTGTCTTCGTCAGGGCGCTCGGCCACCTCCCATATTGCCCGGGTTTTGATCATTCAGAGGCGACGGCTGGCTGTACGAATAGCATTACCCCACACACCTGACAGTTGTCAATCGTGTTGCGGTTTATCAACTGTTGCTGAATATGCTTGGGAACGTGCGTAAAACAGTGTCCACATGCATCGCCATGAAGCTCATACAATGAAAACGGAGCGTTTCCGCCCCGTACCCTCTCATACCGGCGCAGCAGCGGTTCCGCCACCTTTTTTCTTACTTCGTCTCTTTCGGCGGTAGCCGCCTCCATTCGCGCGAGACACTCGGCCCGCCTCGCCTCAAGATCCTTGCGGGACGGTCCCTGCTCTTCACCCACCTGTTCAACTGCCGTTTTTGAGTTGGCAGCCCTGAGTTCCGCACTTTCCACCCGATCAGCCGACTTCAACCATCCGGTTTCTTCCTGAGCCATGACAGACCGCGCCAGATCCAGCTCAGCCATCAGAGCGGAGGCTTCTTTGGCACCCTTAACGAACTCCAGTTTCGCTCGTTTTCGTTCTTGCATCAAGCGGTAGCCTTCGATCTTGTTCTCCAGCTCTTTTCTAACGGTTGACGCAGCTTCCAACTCGGCGGTCGCCGCGGCGAGTTCCGCTTCTACTTCAGAGAGAGCTTCGTCCAAAGCCTCAACTTCAGGGTTCAGGGCATCGAGTTCCCGTCGTATGCTCAGCACCGCTTTGTCCTTCTCCTGCAGGTGCAAAAGTGTCTCTAGATCAGTTGGCACTTATTTCCTCCACTCGGTGGGTTTCATCTAATTTAACTTCCACTTACCAGATTGGTTTTTCATGTCCTTCGTCACGAGCGCTTTCTTGTCCCTCAGCATCGTGTCCTTCTCTTCTCCCTGGGCAAGAAAAATCTTCCTATCCAGA
The DNA here is from genome assembly GCA_029262195.1 of Gemmatimonadota bacterium. Taxonomy (GTDB): domain Bacteria; phylum Gemmatimonadota; class Gemmatimonadetes; order Gemmatimonadales; family GWC2-71-9; genus B16T1B5. The sequence continues at coordinate 120,860 of JAJCZX010000030.1, forward strand.
TCCTGAATTGCTTCTTCCTTCGCCCTCGCATCGATCCGATCCAGACTGCCTTCAACAAGTGCATCGACAGTCCCAGGTTCGGGTTTTCTGTTGGACATCATCCTCCTCAGCAGAATACGAGAGTCGTTGCCAAGGTCCCGCAAGAGATCACCCGGCTGGATGTTGGCCGGCAGCATCACCAGGGCGTCAATCAATTCTCGTTCCGCCGCCGGAATCACCTTTCCCGTCATCATCTCTCCAATTCGTTCTCTCCACGCCGGTTCATGAATCAAAATGGTGATCAGGGTTCCTTCTGAAAAACCAGCTGTCACCGTAGAGACGGACCCGCCTTTGTCGTTTCGGGACACATGCGGCATGTTTGTGGCCCTGGCGCGCCGGTCCACCTCGCCTAATATGGCCTCTCTGGAAGTGCCAAGAGCGTTTGCCGCAAGACTGACATAGAGGTCTCGGGTGACCTTTTCTTTCGTCGCCCGTAGCGTCGGGAGCAGTTTATCCAACGTCTTGCGTCTCCCGGGGACGGTTGCCAGCATGCCCGCCCGCTCCATCAACTGGATTTTTCTCTCGCAGACATCGAGGGCATCCCTGACAACTTTCTCAATTGCTTCCTTGCCACCTTCAGCGGCCAGAGTATCCGGGTCCTGGCCCTCTGGCATCGTCGCCACCATCACTCGCAACCCGGCCTCGAGCATCACATCGGCCGCTCGAAAGGTAGCTTTTAGCCCTGCTTGATCGCTGTCGTAGAGGATGGTCACTTCTTTGGTATAACGCTTCAAAAGGGCTGCCTGGCCGGCGGTAAACGCGGTTCCCAGCGATGCGACGACGTTGTCAACGCCTACCTGCGCCAATTTCAGAACGTCAAAATAACCCTCCACCACAATAGTCATTTCTTTGCGTCGGATCGATTGCTTCGCGTGATGCAGATTGTAAAGAAGTTGGCCTTTGTGAAAAATTTTGTTGTCGGACGAATTGAGGTATTTCGGCTCTCCCTCGCCGAGGAGTCTGCCTCCGAATCCGACCACGCGGCCTCTCACGTCATGTATCGGTATCAACAACCGATTCCAAAAACGGGGGCGCAGCGAGCCGTCATCGCGCGCCACCAGAAGTCCGGCTTCGAGCATCACTTCGTCCGAGATGCCAAGACCGTTCATGCCCTTCATGAAACGATCACCCTTTGGGGCAAAGCCGAAGCCAAGCTCGGGATTCTCGGAAATATCGAACCCCCTGTTCGCCAGATAGTCTCTGGCCGCAACAGTTCCGTCCCCCTCACGTAATTCTCTGGCATACCAGTCCCCGGCCAGCGAAAGCGCGTCGTAGAGGCGTTCATTGGGATCCGGCCCACCGGACGGGCGATCAGGGATTTCCATCCCGACCGACGAGGCAACCAACCGGACCGCAGCCGGATACTCCAATCCCTCACGTTTCATGAAGTAACTGAAAATGTCTCCGGCCTCATGACAAACGAAACAGTAGAACATCTGTTTCTTAGGAATCACCGCGAAGTTTTTTTTCTGCCCCCCGTGAAAAGGGCAAGGGCCACGGTAGTCGGCTCCGGTTCTGCGAAGTTCAACCTGTTCGCCGATTATGGCCACCATATCAGCCGCGTCTCTGACCTGTTCAATCACCTCGTCGGGGATACCGCTCATTTATTAAACTCCGCGACTGTAACCCCCGGGCCCCCCTGCGTGAGTGGCGCGAAATCGAATTTCGCAACTCTCCGATCGTTCTTTAGAACGCGTTGGACCATTGCCCGCAGGGCCCCGGTGCCTTTTCCATGGATAATCCGTAACTCCGAGAGGTCGGCCGCGATCGCCGAGTCCAGCGCCTGGATTACCTCCCACTCAGCGTCCGCTTCGCGAAGACCTCTTAAACTGATTTCCTGTTTTGCGTCGACACCATAATCGTGACCGGCGGCGCGTTGCGGGGGCGTGTTGCTGTCCAGTTTCAGTTTGCCCGACTTCGTTGCAACCCCACCCGACTCCTTCCCGCCACCCTTCTGGCTCGCCGGTCCTTTCACCCGCCAACCCCTTGCTTCCATTTGGCGGGTTAGTTCCTGGATCGAATCAGCTTCCTCCCGGACCCCTTTTTCAACTATCTGTCGGGCTTTGCGAACGTCTACTTGCTCAACGGGCAGCCGGGCCTCGGCGAGGGCTTCCTCAACCTTGTTCCGGGCCTCCAGGAGGTATTTGCGGGCTTTTTCGCGGCCTTCGGTCTCGACCTCCCTCTCACGCAACTGCAACGCATCGTTGCGACCCCGGAATTCGCTCTCCCTGGCAGTCAACTCAGCGTGACGCTTCTTTAACTCCGCCGATTGGGTCGTAACTTGCTCTTGAAGTTCGGCCAACTTCGCATCGCGCAATCCAAGGTCCGCCAGCAACGCTTCGATGTCACGGTCGGCCTTGGGCATCAACGTTTCCGCCTCAGCAACGATTGCCTCGGGCATTCCCAGCTGCCTGGCCATAGTGAGACCATAAGACCTGCCCGGCACGTCGAGCAGCAATTCGTACGACGATCTCATTAACTCCTCGTCAAAGCGCAACGACGCGTTGAACATGGATTCGCTGGACGACGCCAGTTCTTTCAGCGGGTTGAGATGAGTGGTGACGACACCACAACTATTCTTGCGCACCAATTCCAGGAGGATCGCACCGGCCAGCGCCGCACCTTCCGCGGGGTCGGTACCGGTTCCGAACTCATCTATCAACACCAGGGCAGAGCCCCCGGCCTTCTCCACGATTCCCTTAAGTGCCTTAAGGTGAGCGCTGTAAGTGGAGAGCGATTCGGCGATCGACTGCCTGTCACCTATATCGGTAAAGAATTGGTCAAAAACAGGCACGTGGCTCCCTTTGCCCAGCGGGGGGATGACCCCGGCCTGGACCATCATGCACACTAGGCCGGTTGTTTTCAGGAGAACGGTTTTGCCCCCGGCATTGGGCCCGCTAACCACAAGCACCCTGTGGTTCTCTCGCATCTCCAGGGAAAACGGAACGACATTGACGCCTTCGGCTAGCAAGACAGGATGTCGAGCCTTCCTGAAGTCCAACAGACTTGGAGCCGGACCGATCGACGGCTTGCTGCCCGAACAGGCAACAGAATAGGCCGCTCTGGCATAGAGGTCATCAACTCTTACGCACATCGTCCAACCGGCACGAATTTCATCAGCATGCTGGCGAACAGATTCGGTGAGGTTTCTAAAGACCTCAAGAATCGCCCTTGTTTCCCGTGCACCCCATTCCCGTAGATCGTTGCCCAGCTCGACCGCACCGGCAGGCTCAATGAACAGGGTAGCTCCACTTCCCGACTCACCGTGCACGATACCTTTGACTCGGGATTTCGCTTCACGAATCACGGGAAGAACGTAACGTCCTTCTCGAACCGTTACCGCCGCATCGGCGGGCCTGTCAGGCCCCTCCAAACCCTTGAGTGTTTTTTCCATCAAAGAAACGAGCCGCTTCCTGGAATTGCGCATTTCGCGACGGGCTCGTGCCAGTTCGGCCGACGCAGAATCTTTGACGCTGCCGTCCCGTTCCAGAGCCCGTTCAATAGAGTTGCCAACCGAGGGTGGCGGCGGTTCGACAATATAGGCGCCAACGAAGGCGGCCTCGTATTCTATTTTGGATAGCTGTTGGTGAAGAGCCTGAATTGATTCGAGAGTCGCCGAGATCGTTATCAGTTCTTCACCACTAAGAACACTACCGTCTAACGTGACATGGTCGAGAATGTCCCTTATATCATCCACTCGCACGCTCCGGAAACCGCCATCGTCCCGCAACAAGCTGGCAAGTTCGGCAACTTCATCGAGTTCTCTTTCGATCAACTCGATATCGACGCCGGGTCGCCTTGCTCGAATGGACTCGGCGCCGAGGTCACTTACTGCGAACTCCGCCACACATTCCAACGCTCGTTGGAATTCGAGTTGCTGAAGAGCCGTTTCCGGAGCCGTTGTTTCGGTCACGTTACCCGGGAGGCCATTTCATCTGGCGCCCGCCAAGGACGTGGACGTGAATGTGAAACACCATCTGCCCACCGTCGCCGTTCGTATTAATCACGGTTCGATAGCCGCCCTCAACCAGCCCATGTTCGGACGCGATATCACGCGTGAACGACATTAGCCCACCCAGCATTTCAGAGCTTTCAGAGTCGGCGAGAGATCGAACGTGTTCTTTTGGGATTACCAGTATGTGGGTCGGCGCCTGCGGATCTATGTCATTGAAGGCTAGGAATGATTCGCTTTCTCCTACGAGGTCGCACGGAATTTTTCCGGCAACGATTTTACAGAAAAGGCAATCGTCCATCAGGCACCAAGCGCATCTTTCATTTTATTCCAGAATTTCTTTCCAAACCCCATCTCACCGGGAGGCAGGCCTTCAACCTCGGCGAGTCTCTGGAAAATCTCTTCGGCTTCGTCCGTCAGCGGTTGAGGTGTCCACAATTGCACCCGAACATAAAGATTCCCTTTCCGCCCATTACCGAGGTTCGGCAGACCTTTGCCCCTGATGTTGAGTACCGTACCAGACTGTGTACCGGCCGGAATTTTCAAAGACTCGTCCCCGTAGGGAGAAGGAACTGTCACCTCACAGCCGAGAGCCGCCTGGGAAAAGGAAGTCGCCAGATCAAAGACAAGATCGTCTCCGTTCCTTTCAAACCTCTCGTCATCCTGGACTTCCAAAGCAACGATTAAGTCGCCCGGAGGAGCCCCTCTCGGCCCTGCTGCTCCTTTTCCTCGCAAGGTCAGGTAGTTGTTGCTGGAAACCCCTGCGGGTACCTCAATCTCAACGACGACGTCCTTCCGAATCCTCCCATCGCCCCGGCACTCTTCGCACGGAGTGGAGATCACGGAGCCTTCGCCCTCGCAGGTCGGACACGGCGCCACCGAAACGAATTGCCCGAAGAGCGATTGAGTCGCCTGGCGTACTTCCCCTGCCCCACCACAGGTAGAGCATGTGCTGGCACCGCTCCCTGCGGCAGCCCCTGAGCCAGAGCAATGGTCGCAGGGTTCCAGCGCCTTGAGCTTCACCTTCCGTGTCGACCCCTCCGCCACCTCGTCCAGAGTGACCCGCAGAGTGATTCGCACGTCCTGCCCTTTTCGCTGCCTGCCTCGTCCGCGTGCCCCGCCTCCAAAGATTGAATCGAAGCCGCCGCCAAAACCACCGAAGTCGCGCATGAACATGTTCAACGCTTCAGAAAGGTCGACGTGATGGAATCCAGACGCCCCACCCGCCGCGCCCGACAGACCCGCGTGTCCATACTGGTCGTAAACAGATCTTTTCTTGGGATCGATCAGAACTTCGTAGGCTTCCGCCGCTTCTTTGAACTTTTCCTCGGCGCCCTTATCACCATCGTTTCTATCCGGATGGTATTTCATCGCCAATTTGCGGTACGCCTTTTTTACTTCATCACTGGAGGCATTTCGGCCAACACCTAACAGCTCATAATAATCCTGGGGCATCAAGTCTTCTCAATAAGGTTGTTAACGAGGCGGCTGGTGTACTCGACCAGCGGCACAACTTTGTCGTAGGGCATCCTCGTGGGTCCTATAACACCCAGCAGACCCGACAGCGATCCCCTGCTGTAGGTCGACGTCACGATCGTAAACCCGGACAAACGAGGGTTAAGGTTCTCCCCGCCGATGGTGATCGTAAGACCCGCTTCCTGTCGTTCTCGGAAAACGTCCTGAAGCACCAGGGGTGCTTCGGTCAACTCAAGAAGCTGGCGCATTTTTTGATTCGAACTGAACTCCGGTTGGTCGGCCAACATCTGGGCCGTCCCGAGAACAACCTCGTCTCCTTCCAAAGTAAAAAGTTGCTCGGCTTCTTCAACGAAAATATTCATGAGACCACGGTGGCCCTCGACGTCCACGGCGTCGTGGAGCCGATCACGGACCGACCGCTTGATTTCTCCGAGCGCGAGACCCGCAAGTTTTTGATTCAAGACCCGTGCGACGCTTTCAACTGCCTCTTCAGGTAACTCATTGGCGACTTCGATAAAAATTGTACGAGCCGCGGTCCCTCGCAGGACCAGCACCATAAGGAGTCGTTCACTGGACACTTTCAACAGTTGGAGTTGTTCCAGCACCGCATCGTCAAACGATGGAGTTGCCAGACCAAGTTCCTGGGTTAGGACACTCAAAACTTCGGCAGCACTCTCCAGGATCGTGTCGATGGCGGTATGAGAACGCAACTCTCGCTGGATCAGATCCTGTTCACTGGGCGCAACATCCCCTGTCCGTATCGCTTCGTCGACGTAAAAACGGTAAGCCAGATCCGTTGGGATGCGCCCCGCCGAAGTGTGCGGATGAAAGAGGTAACCCCAGTCTTCGAGGTCACTCATTGTATTTCGGATTGTCGCTGCAGAAATGCCGAGTTCGAATGTCTTTGCGATAGTTCGCGAGCCCGCAGGCTCCGCGTTATCTACGTAGGACCTAATGACAGCTTCGAGTACTCTCTGCTCTCGATCAGTTAGTTCTTCCCTGCTCATCACTCAAATCTAATAATGACACGTAATTAGCCACATTCGGTTCAGGTGGTCAAGGACAGGATGATTTCGTCTATTTTCAACCAACCCTCAAGCGTCAAAACAAGGTTTTCTTCCACTACCTCAGCCATCCCGGATTCGACCAGCGAGTCAACCCTGCCTCGATTGATTGCGCCTGTGGACACGCCCGCTGATGTCCGGAGAGCAAGATAGAGTGTCTCCAGCCTTTTCTGATCGTCTCCGAGGGTTTCGCCTCCGGACTCCGGCGCGAGTCCCCGCGCTACGACAGCTTCATATTCGGCCCAGTTCTTCAGGTTCCAACTTCGCCGCCCGCAGGTGGCGTCAAAGGAATGGGCAGAAGGCCCCAGACCTACATAAGATTTCGCCTCCCAATAACAGCTATTGTGTGCGGATTGGGCTCCCGGCCGCGCAAAGTTGGATATCTCATAGTGGTCGTACCCTGCCGACTTGAGGAGCCGGTGGCATAACATGAATTCATCGGTATACCGCTCGTCCGAGACAACTTTCGTCTTCCCACCGGCAACCCATTTACCAAGCGGGGTGCCGCCTTCTACCGTCAACCCGTAAACCGAAATATGATCGGGTGCCAACCCGATAATCGAGTTGAGATCCTTGGAGAAATCATGGTCGAGTGTCTCCGGTAGTCCGAAAATCAGATCGACCGACACTGATTCAAACTGTTCCTTAAGAATTCCGACCGCCCGCATAGCGTCGTTTGCTCTGTGGGTCCGATGCATCCATTCCAGAACGCCGGGGTGGAATGACTGCACCCCAAGAGAAACCCGATTGATCCCAGCGCCAGCCCACGCGGCCGCGTTTTCTTCATTCACATCGTCTGGATTGGCCTCGAGCGTAACTTCCTCCCTCCTCCCTCCTCCCTTCCCCGCACCGAAAGCACCAATCAAAGCCCCAATATCCGACGGGTCCAGCAGCGATGGCGTCCCGCCGCCGAAGTAAACTGTTGCCACGGGCTCATCGGGGATTGGAAACGATTGTCGGCGTAGCCCTAGCTCTCGAAGAACCAAATCTCTAAATTTGGCCGACGGCACCGTCTTTCGAACGGCGATTGCGAAGTCGCAGTAAACACAGCGGCGACGGCAGAACGGGACATGGATATAAGTGTGGCGCACCCGCGGAAGGTCGCAGCCAGCGTCGCGCTCGTGCAAGTGTTCGATTTTTCAGGACAGACTCCGTCCTACTCGTAAGGGAGAAAACGTTGCAAAGAGCGCCAACAGCCGTGAGCCTCACGATCGTTGCAGCAGGGATTCTCGTACCCGCGTTAACGACGCCTGCTCGAGTAAACGGACAATCGTGCACACAAGTCCACTCCGGAAGGGTGGCCGCGATGGCCGCAGCCTACACGTTGGGTGAAGCGGCTTCGATCGCAATCCGCCACAACGATTGGTGGGGCGCGGTACCCCGAACCTCTTTTCACTTTATTGCGGGAGGATCGCCCTCTAAGAATCAGGATGCGCTACTCCATGGCGCGATAGCATACCAGACATCGCGATTATCCTACGAGGCGTTCAGGTGGGCGTGTGTGAACAACCAGACCGCCGCCTGGCTCGGTGCAGCCGTCGGACTGGCAATCGAGCTGCCGAAAGAAATTGGAGATGGGTTCCATAACGGTTTTTCCGTGCCTGACATGACTGCGGCCGTCCTAGGAGCCGCACTACCCGCTTTTCATCGTGTAGCTCCTTCCAGCAGGATAGTAACGCTCAAAGGGTTTTATTGGCCTTCAGACGAGTACCGCAACCGCGTTCCCGGCGCCTTGCCTCAACTCGAAAATGATTATGCCGGGCAGCGTTATTACCTCTCAATTAACCCTGGGCGCGGGGGTTCAGAATCCTGGCCCCGGTGGTTGGGAGTGGCTATAGGTCACGGAGTGGATAGGTGGGTAACGGGTCCCCCTCAGCGCGAAGTTTATCTGGCACTGGATGTAGACTTCGCCGCATTGCTCAATTCCGACGGAACCCTTTACAAAATCGCCAGGCTTCTTGATCAGATCCACTTCCCGGCACCAGGCGTGAAGCTGGTAGACGGTGATATCAGTTTCGGATTGTTTTAAAGGCGGTTACCAGGCCAGCCTAAAAACCTTGCCGGGTTGTTGTTCCACCCGCCCCTCGAGTTCGAGTGTGGTCAACTCCATCAATGTTTCAGTCACTGTCTGTTCAAGCTCGAGAGCGAGTTGGTCCACGTGACTGGGGCCTCGCCTCAACACCCTCACCACGGGACGTGAGTCAGACGGATGTTCGGGTTTACCAACCCCCGGCTCGCACGCCGGGGGACCGTACTCTTCAAGAACATCCAGTGCGGTTAATGCCGGTTTCGCTCCCATTGATATCAACCGATTACATCCTTCGGAAATCGGGCTGGTAATTGGCCCGGGTACAGCCATTACCTCCCTCCCCTGATCCAGCGCACAATCGGCGGTGATGAGGGCGCCGGACCGCGCCCGCGCTTCCACCACGATCGTCACACGAGACAAACCGCTAATCAAACGATTACGGCGCGGGAAGCTCCCCGCGTTGGGACGCTCTCCGGGCGGGAATTCGGTCACGAGGCAACCCCTCTCAGCAACACGTTCGTAGAGGTCTCGGTTTGCTGCAGGGTAGACGACGCCGAGGCCATTGCCGAGAACCCCCACCGTTTTTCCACCCGCTGCGAGTGTCTCCGAATGAACCAGAGCGTCCACTCCACGCGCCATACCCGAAACCACTACCAGTCCGGCGTTAGCGAGGGCCGGAACCAGCAGCTCACAGGCGGACCGACCGTATTGTGTGTTGTCCCGAGCCCCTACCAGCGCCACCGCAGGTCTGTCGAGAAGGGTCACATCGCCAAGGGCGTACAGAACAGTGGGCGGGTTCGGGATCTGTTCCAAAATCTTCGGAATTCGACGGCCGGCAACTCCTCCCTTGATGAAATACGACGGAACCAACACAGTGCCGCCCAGTTCTCGGGTGCTGCGCACATTTTTTTCCGCGTCGTCAATTGATGCGTTTTTGATGGCGGTCGCAGCCGCTCGACTAATGCCCGGAATACTGTCGAGACTCGCCAGACTGGCGTCGATTGCTTGTTTCGCGCTCCCGAATCCTCGAACAAGTGACCCCAACCTCCGCGGGCCGATTCCGGGAACCGCAGCCAGGGCTAAATAGGCGAGATCAACCTTCGGGTGCTTCAACCTTTTTTTCCTGCCTCAACAATTCCCAGATCCCATCCTTCAAATCATCCAGACCCCGGTGCGCCACCGAGGAAATAATCAGCGTGCGACTGGCTGCGGGGGCATTGATCCGAGGCGGGTCTTCATCTGGAGAGAGAAGGTCCTTCTTCGTAAACACCACGATATGAGGCCGTTCTGCCAAAACGCTCGAATACAGACTCACTTCAGATCGAAGCAGATCATATCTGGCCTGGGGATCCTCCTCGTTTACCGGGATCATGTAGGCTAGAATCCGAGTTCGCTCTACGTGTCTCAGGAACTGATGCCCCAACCCTTTCCCTTCGTGGGCACCTTCTATAATGCCTGGGATATCGGCCATGACGAACGAGTCGCCCGAAGACGTTCCCACAACGCCCAACTGCGGCACCAGTGTCGTGAAAGGGTAATCGGCCACCTTCGGTCTAGCCGCCGACATTACTGACAGAAGGGTACTTTTGCCTGCGTTAGGCTCGCCCAGCAGCCCTACATCTCCGATCAGCTTCAGGGTTAACTGTAGATCTCTTTCTTCTGGTTCACCACCGGTTTCACATTCCACAGGCGTCTGATTGGTGGAAGTGGCAAACCGGGCGTTGCCTCGGCCGCCGCGGCCACCTTTAGCCACCAACAATTTGTCGCCAGAGTTGAGGAGCTCCCCCATCAACTCACCGGTGTCCATGTTCACGACTTCTGTGCCCGGAGGAACCGGCACAAGAATATCATCCCCGGATTTTCCAGTTTTATCCCTCGACTCCCCGTTACGGCCGTTTTCCGCCCGGAGATGCCGTTTGTAGCGATAATCCAGAAGGGTGGCAAGATTGGAATCTGCGCAGAGAAAAACGCTTCCTCCACGGCCGCCATCGCCACCGTCGGGGCCTCCCTTGGGGTAGAACGCTTCGCGGCGAAGCGATGAACAACCCGAACCACCCCTGCCGGCGGTAGCTCGAACCTTTACCTGATCTATGAATTGCATGTTGGACGGAAGTTAGCGTAAGAAGGTCGGGGGGACACAATCAAAAAAACGCACGGCAGGACCCATGACATGCGGTACGGCCTACCCGGGCGTGGAAACCCAATCGACGATTTCCCCGTCGGTCTGACTGAGGCTCCGAGAAACGTACCCATGATCAGCCAGGAACTCGACGGCATCAGTGTCTCCGATCCCCAGCTCTCTCAGGCGAGGTTTGTTTTGTTCAAAGTGGATTTGTCGAACGGCCTTTTCTCTAAACAGGCGTTCACACCCCTGAAGAACCCAGGTGTCGGCTCCCTCAACGTCAATCTTCAAGAAGTCCACAACCTGGTTTTCTGGTACCAATGCGTCGAGCGTGTCAACTTCGACCTTGATCGATCCTTCCCCGGTTTTGCCACTCGGTGCTAACCCACCCCAACCAGTTTGTTCGCTCGGCCCGAGCAAAAACGTCAATTCCCCTTTTTGCTTACCTGCGGCAAGTCCTTGAACTTGGACTCGAGGCAAAAACCCGTTGGCAGCGACGTTCTTTTTCAACAGCTCCAGATTCCTCGGAGCCGCTTCTACCGCGAGGACGCGGTTGGTGGGGTTCAGGCTTGCCCAGATGAGTGAAAAATACCCAGCGTTCGCCCCGACATCGACCAGGAATCCGCCTTCGCGGGCCGCGGCCGCGATCACCTTCGATAAACGTAATTCGTAGAATCCAGCCAGGGCGATTTGTCCGTGCATCGGGTCGGTTTCTAAAAGGTTCATTGTTGCCCGGGGAGCGTACCTCAGGTCGGCACCTTTGAACCGGTCCAGAAACCGTTCTGGCACGGGCTCATAGAACCTGTGATACAACGACGTCTGCACACCTAACGGGAAAAGACGAAATGGCAACGGACGATTCACGGGGACCTCCGGTTACCGTACATCGAGCCTTCCGCTTGCCCCATAGGCACCGACAACCTCCGCACGGGTATTCACCACCTTTTGGGCCCCAAAAAGCGGCAGTCGTTCGACCGGGTCGGGATCGAGCCCCAAATCCCGTAATACAGCCAGAAGCGCGACCTCCGCGGCCCTCGCGTCTCCATCCTCGACCTTCAAAGCTACTCCCAATCCTTTGTCAATCAGGCCTGCAAGGTAAACGCCGCCCGCGCCGACCTTGGCAATGATCTTCCCCGGGTATGCTTCCATGACCGCAGTGCACAAACGGTGGGACCCGGCGATCAACCCGGGGTTGTTCACCATCGCGTCAACTATTTCTCTACGGTATTCATCGTCTCTTGCAACCAATCGAGCATATGTAACAGCCATGTTCTTAAGCGGCATTGCAAATGTCACGACTCCACAGCCATCGACAGCGGTCTCGATGTCAGCCGGGTTCATGTCGCTGAACAGGGAAATCTCAGCCAGGTGGGCTTGCTGAACCGGATGGTCAGCTTTTTCATATCCTCTTACGTCCCAACCCTGGCACTGCGCAAAGGCCAACATGGCCGAATGTTTACCAGAGCAGTTATTGCCCAGAGGGGACGGCTCGACCAATTCGGGTTTAGGAACCCCATTACCTTGATAACGACCGAGGTCATAAAAAAGGGAACGATGCGGACCGCACGCGAGGTCCTGTTCAGAAAGATTGAGTTTTTTCAGAAACTGCGCCGCGATTTCTACCTGCCCCACCTCGGAATTGTGCGACGCACAGGCCAGAGCCAGTTCTTTCTCCGTTATGTCTACCTGACCAGCAGCACCGGACTCAAGAAGGGTTATCGCCTGAAGCGGCTTGGCGGCCGACCGCATGAAGGTAACCAACTCCGAACTGCCGGAAGAAGCCCTGAGGCGCCCATCGTCCGAAACCACCGCAGCAGAAACACGGTGTAGTGTTTCAACGGTGTCTCCCCTTTTTTGTTCTACGGCTAGCCCCATTGATTCTCCATCAGGCGCGGTTGCACAGCAGGGTGATCCCGCGGCGCGGCGAGAGAATATACACTTTTGCGACCGTATTTGAGTACTCCGGGCCAATCATCCCGGGAAAATCGCTTGTGCGATAATCCCCTGGTCTTATCTTGTGCCGAGCATGGACCATCAATCGAATCCAACCCCAGCCAGGGCGAACGCAGACTCAGGACCTTTTTGGCTCCGACCGCTGCGGTTCCTCGGCACCCGATTGCCTTTCGGACGTTATCGGCTGATTCACGCCACACGAAATTTCCAATCTGAGCCCTTTACTGCCCGCGGCCCACTTCCCCCGCTGGATTTCCTCTTCCAATGCCATATGGGAGATGCTATCGCCCGAGAGGTCGCCCTGACCGGGCTATATGAGCCTCAAGAGACGGCGATAATAAAAAGATTTTTGCGGCCCGGGGCCTGCTTTGTGGACGTAGGGGCCAACTGGGGATATTTCACTTTGCTCGGCTCCAGCGTGGTGGGCGGAGGCGGCACCGTCTTCTCGCTGGAGCCCGACCCGCGCAACTTCGAACGACTCTCGACAAACCTCACCCTTAATGGCCTTGAAAACGTTCGAGCGTTCCAAATCGCGGCATCGAACGAAATGGGAGAACTGGAATTGTACGGATACGATGAGAGCACCGGCAATTTCGGAACTTCGTCACTCACAAAAATTGACAACCCGGGAGCCGTATTTTCAGTGCCAACACAGCCCCTCGACTTGCTACTTGAGGGCGTAGAGCACATCGACTTCATGAAAATGGACATTGAAGGTGGCGAAGCGCTTGCCATCGAAGGGGCGAAGACGCTGCTGAAGGACCGGAAAGTTGGTCATCTGCTTTTGGAGTTGCATCCGGATCAACTCAAACTGGCAGGTTCTAGTGCAGAGAAACTCATCGATACGATCACCGGGGCGGGATACTCGGGGTGGCTGGTCGATCACTCAAGAGAGGTTTCGCGGGAAGTGGCATATGGCCCCGGTACCGCATTGGGCCGATACCTGCAGCCACTCGGCGAAGGGGTCAAACCCGGGAACTGGCCTCACATACTCTGGGAGTCGCCAGACATTCCCCAATCGCGGTCGGTGCGAGCCAATTTGGACAACTGAATATTGATGCGGAATGGGCGGTACTGGATTCGAACCAGTGACCTCCGGTATGTGAAACCGGCGCGCTAACCAACTGAGCCAACCGCCCTGAAAACTTAGAGAGGTAATGCTACCCGACACCGGCGCTTTGATCAAGGAGGGAAACGAGTGACATGAGCATTGACGTCAGCAGACTGACCACGGCCCCGGAATCGAGGCCAGTGTAGTGCCGAGAACAGGTCCCTACGAATTGGGTTTTTATATCTCACCGGACTCCACCCCGCTGCTCGACATAGGGTGCAACACCGGGGAGTTGATGCAATACGCCCTCAATCTCGGCGTCAGCGAGGTTCACGGAATCGACATCAATCGAGTGGCCATAGACAAGGCGAAAGCCGTCTTCGAAAACGATGACCGGGCCACGGTAACCCACACTTCGGCGGACAATATTCCATTGGCAAATGACTCGGTGAATTTTATCGTGTGCAGTGAGGTTCTTGAGCATGTCCCATCGCATCTGCTCCCCGCGGTAATCTCTGAGGCTCGGAGAGTTATCAAACCCGGGGGCCGTTTCGTTATTACCGTCCCTCACCATGGGCTTTTCGATTTTCTCGACCCTGCCAACGTCCGCTTCACATTCCCGAAACTATTCAGCCTGGTCTCCCGAGCCCTCGGGGGAGGTGGACGCGACGCCGGTTTCGAAGGAGAAAAACACGGGGTGGAACGGCACCACCATTTTTCGGTGGTTGAACTATCGCAGTTGCTCTCACCGGAATTTTCTATAGATACGGTCAGGACCCGCGGAGCGTTTTTCTTCCCAATTCTGGAGGCACTCCAGTTTCCATTTTACCGCAAAGGTTGGGTTGATTCGTGGGCGTTCCGAATGCTGTCCAAGGCGCAGGAATTGGACTATCGAATCCCCTGGCCAAAAAGGCTCGCCTACAACGTGCTTGTCGTGGCGAGCCCCGGCGATTGAATGGGCCCTGCAGGACTTGAACCTGCGACCATTCGATTATGAGTCGAGTGCTCTAACCAACTGAGCTAAGGGCCCGGGTGCCCCAATATCACCACAGACCGTGCAGGATTCAACCGCACACGTCCTGGTAGACCGCACGATGGCTTTCTACTGTGCGCTCAAGGGTAAACAGATCCTCAACTCTTTTGCGGGCGGCGGACCCCATTTTGCTCCTGACAGACCGGTCCGACGCAATCCTGGTCAGCGCCTCGCGAAGAGCCTTAGGATCGCTCCGAGGGACCCTCAGGCCCGTGATGCCAGCTTCTGGCACCTCCTTGACTCCGGTCTCGAGATCCGTATAAACGACCGGCAAACCCGACGCCATCGCTTCAACCAAAACAACGCCGAACATCTCGGCCTCGGTTACGCTGGGCAAGACGAAGTAATCCGCAGCGCGATACAAATCCGGTAAATCACCCGCCGCAACCCCTCCGAGAAAACGCACCTGTTTTTCGATACCGAGAACATTGCGCTGGTTCTCCAACGATTCACGCAGAGGTCCCTCCCCAGCGATAGCGATCTTCAAATCGGACCCGGCAACAGCATCCAGCAGCACGTCCAGTCCTTTGTACCCCACAAGTCGCCCGACGAAAAGTCCTTCGGGTTCGTCCGCTCCACCATTCTTTTCTGAAGGCGGAAAGAAGCTCCGGTGATCAACTCCGAACGGAACTACCTGGACCTTGGATCGGAAACTGTCCAACTCATCACTAACATCGATGTGCGATTCCGTCGGCACCAGAATCCTGGCCGCGCGACGCAACACGGCATTTATCACTGGCATATAAAACGGCCGGGCAATTTTCTGACGTCTGACATCGGAGTGGTGGGTAACCACGATGGGCGCCTTGCACCTGGCCAGCGCCACAAGATCGGCAAGAGGGTTAGGGTGATGGAGGTGAACGACATCCGCCGTCCACCCGGCCGCAGCGAAGAGGCCCGGTGTAATTGGTTGCGACCAAACGGTTGCCAGGTTCTTTCGTCTATCGATAACCAGACGCCCATCGCCTTCGACCGGTATCTCGTCGACCCTCGCTTCATCCTCGGCTGAACAGATTACTCGGACGTCGTCGCCTTGTCGGGCTACGCCTTCCGCCAGGATCGAGACCACATGCTCCAAACCACCTTTAAATGGCGGGTAATACTTGCTAATGTGGAGAATTTTCAAACGGACTCCGAAGGGAAAACCTGATCGTGCCCCAGCCTCCTTGCGGCGGCAGACAGTGCCGGCTGTAACAGATCAAGCAAAAGATTTAAGTCCAACATCAGCGAGCTACGGCCGACCCGTCTTCTCAACCGAACCTCACCCCACCACTCTGTCGCTTCAAAGGGACATTTCACCTCCCATTCGTCAGGTTGGCGCTCGGGCCAACCCTCAACAAAAGCACCGTCGGAAATGTGCCACGCCATAAGAGGCAAACTGATGTCAATCCGGCTGGTCACGGTAAACACCACTGTGTCGAATTCCCCACTGGAGAAAAGGACTTCAAGACCGTCACGAATGTCCTTCAAATCTTCCGTCGCTTCGAATCGCTCGGCTGCATACCTGAGCTGGACGTTCAACGAGACTGACTTCGCACGCAAAACACCGAGCTTGGCCAGCCGGGCAAGTTCGTTGATTTCGTGAAGTCGCATGAACCGGACTACCAACCCGATCGAACCACCCACCAGAATGATTGCCACTGCATAAGACCGCACGTTAGTGTTGAAGAACAGCATTGACGTCAAGGCGAACAAGGCGCTGGCACCATAGACCACTGCCGTAACCTGGCGGGCCGATAGTCCAGCCTTTTTAAGTTGGTGATGCACATGTCGATCGTCGCGCTGAAACACGGATTGACCAGCGACAAACCGCCTCAGGACGGTCGTGGTTGTATCGAAGATCGGCAGGGCAAACGCGGCCAGAGGCACAGCAACCGCTACAAGAGTCGCTCCTTTCGTTGTGCCCCCGATGGCAAACCCCGCCAGCATAAAGCCTGCAACCATTGATCCCGAGTCACCTAAAAACGCTTTGGCTGGCGGATAGTTGAATGGCAAGAATCCAAGTAAGGCCCCGGCGAGCCCGGCTGTTGCTAATCCGACGGCAGGGTTCCCTACTCTGGCTGACATGATGACGATTGCCGTCGCGCTAAACAGTGCCGAGCCCGCTGCCACTCCGTCAGCGCCGTCAAGCAGATTGAACGCGTTGGTCAATGCCACCAGCCAGACCACGGTGACAACAAGCGACATCGTCGGCCCCAGTTCGATTGGGCCGCCAGGCAGAGACAGAACTTCGACCCGGGCGCCAAGCCAAAAAACGCCGGCGGCGATCAACACCTGCGCAGGCAGTTTGATGCGCGCGGTTAGAGGGGAAAAATCGTCCAGCGTTCCGAGCACCAATATTCCCAGGGACCCCAGCAGGACAGGTCGCAATACAGGCGACGCGGAGAGGATCGTCCAGCCCGTTGGAGTGAATAGAACTCCGCCTAGAACAAGCGCAGTTGCAGTACCCAGAGTTATGCCCCATCCGCCTATTCTTGGGACGGGGGGCTGTCGGGTATTATCAACAACGTTTAATCTGGTACCAAGGGTTACCATTAGCGGCATAAGCAACAGCGTTGAAAACGCCGCTAACATGAAGACCAATAGGAACGAACCCATTTACAAGCGCATCATCCTGGCCGAAAGTGATGACGAAGTAGCACCCCATTAAGTTGGTTTGTCAACTCAGCAAGGGAGTAAATGAAGGTAACCATAGTTTCGCCTGGGTATTCGAGTAAGCCCGGTGGTGTTACCGCGCACACCGCGAGACTCATCGGAAATTGGACCCGCCTCGGCGCTTCAGTGCAGGTCGTTGAAAACTGCGAATCAGTCGTCCATGCCCTGAAAGAAATCAAAGGCTTTGGATCTACAGCCGTGCTGATCCACTACGTTCCCTTCCTTTATGGCCGACGCGGCGTTTCCCGTTTTCCTAAACTCCTGGTGAAGGGTCTTCATAAAATCGGAATTGAGACAACGCTCTTTGTTCACGAACCCGGCGTACCACCAACTCGCTTGCCCTGGATCCCTCTTTCAATTGCTCACAAGTTCCAACTGAGGACGCTCTGCAACCACCTTGACCACGTTGTCACACCGGTTCCGGCCTGGTTGCCGCTCCTCCCGCCCGGTGCCACAGTCTTTCCGGTCGGGTCCACGCTGGGCGAACCTGAAGAGCCCTTCACCACCGGCGCGGCCCTTGAGGCTCCGGTTGTTTTTTCCCCTTTTGCCGCCGGCCTTCAATGGGAGTGGATCGCGGACGCGGTAGCGGCGATCGACTCCGATCCCGGACTCATCATACTCGGAGCCGAACGCGAGACTTTTCGAAACCATCCGCAGACATCGCCCTTCTACGACTCCGAATGGGATTTCAAAGGCTATCTCCCCGGAGACGAAGTACTGAGCCTGCTTTCCCGAGCCCGCTGTGTCCTCGCCCCGTACGTAGACGGGCTGACTTCCAGGCGAACTTCGGCTATGGCGACACTGGCCACTGGAACCCGTTTGATAACCTGCAAAGGACACCTGTTTGACCCTGCGTTCGATATTCCCCATATATCTCCCGTTAATAACCGGAGCGAATTCGCGACAATGGCGGCTACTATTTGGACGGAAGAAGAAAACGACAAAGAAAGGACACAGCGGTTCCATTGGTTCCGGGACGAATTGGACAGCACCGCGCTTGATGAAAAATTGCTTGCTCTGATGAATTCCGGGGCATGAGAACGGTCCTGGTTCTACCCGATGCCCCCTTACCGACGGGCAGCGCTGCCGGCAGGTGGTACTACCACCTTGCCGCGACCCTCCCCACCCTGACCGAGACGCTAGACGTGTTTTACATCTACGACTCGGAAGCTCAGGCAGCCCAGGTCCGCGAACTTCTCGGCGACGGGCCCAACATCTCCGGTTTCGTTCGCGGTACAGCCAAATCCAAACTGGCGTCCGCGCGAGAGCCTTATCGCTACCACTTCAGCGACGCCATGACTTCGGCCCTGGAAAACCGACTCCTGGAACCCTATGACGTTTTGCACCTTGAGCAACTCTGGACCGGTTGGATCGGGCTTGCCCATAAAGCTCGGTCTCTCTTGAACGTTCACTACCTTTTTTGCATCGACCTCAAAAGAGCCCCCTACAGTTCCTTCAAGGATAGGCTTCTCAGGCAACGGTCGCTGCAGTCGGAGAAGGAACTCCTGCGGTCGTTTCCCTTTCTCACGACTGTTACCGGTCGTTTGGAGAAGGAGGTAGCCACAATCGCTCCTGTCGCCAGCGTACAAACCCTCCCCTTCGCGTTCGACGTCGCACGCTACGAACCAAAGACTGCCGCCACAGGGGAATCGTTGACTGTTGGTTTGGTCGGTTCTTTCAATTGGTTTCCGACTCTTTCCGCGGCCAGACGCCTGGTGAGCAACATCTGGCCCCACATAAAAAAAGCGGTACCCGAGGCCCGACTCAGCCTGATAGGAAGGTCGGCAAACGATTTTCAACTACCCGCTGATTCTTCCGACATCCAGATTTTCGCCGATGTTGACGACATCGAAGAATTTTTCAAAACCCTGGACGTGATGGTTTACGCGCCGGACGATTCCAGCGGGATCAAAGTCAAAGTTCTTGAAGCCATGGCCTGGGGCGTCCCCGTCGTAGGAAACGGCGCGGCGTTCGAAGGTCTTTCCGTTACGGACGGGGAAAATGTGGGCCTCAGCGAGACAGACGAAGGACTTTGCTCCCGGGCGGTAAAGGTTTTGACAGACCGCAATCACGCCCGGTCGATTCGGGAAGAAGCGCGACGGCTGGTAGACGAACACTATGCCACCAACGGGACCCTCACCACCCTGCTGACAATGTACGAATCAATCCGAGACACCGCAGGGTGAAGATCGCGCTTGATGGACGTGGCCTGGCAAACAGATCCCAGCGTGGGATGGATCGTTACGTCACAGGTCTGGCAAGGCAACTACTCGAGTTAGGAGTCGACGTCTCACTGCTTTACCAGCCCGGTGCGCCGCCGAGGCAGGAACACCTTGAGGGGTTCGAACCGGCCCTTGTTCCGGTGCCCGGCACGGGAATCAAATGGGAGCAAAATTCGCTGGCGCGGGCCCTCGGGAGTTTCGACCTCTATCACGCTCCTTACGAGCACGGCATCCCATTACTGGCACCGGTCCCTCGCCTCCTCACGATCCACAGCGTCACACTGCACAGTTACGAGAACCTGATCTCATCGGGAAAATTACGCGGTTCAATTAAAGATTACCTCGATGTAGAGCACGGCTCCCGTTATCCTTCGTGGCCCAACCTCTACTGGTACTTGCAGGTTCTCCGGGCAAACCATTTTCTCGTCCCGAGTGAGTTTTCTAAACAAGAAGCCCAGGATTTTTTGCACATTAATCCGCGACGAATCACAGTCACGCCGCTTGCACTGGCATCAATCTTTTTGAAACCCCCGGTCACCGAGGAGCAGCGCAGCGATATCATCCAGGAGTACGGGCTGACCACGCCGTTTATTCTTTTCGTTGGAGGGTTCGAAAAGCACAAAAACGTCCAGGGTATTGTGAATGTTTACCGCAAGGTGGTAGCCCAACGTCCCGACGTATCTCTGGTTCTCATTGGAACCAAGGACACTCCAGATTGGCTAGTTCGGGAAGCCCAACCACGCCAGGGCGACGGCGCGACGATAAAGGTCCTTTCAAACATCGGAGCCGACCTACCCTACATTTACGAAATGGCATCCGTTTTCCTATCTATGTCATGGCGGGAATCCTTCTGTCTTCCTCTCCTTGAATCGATGTCGCGTGGCACCCCTGTGGTTGCCAGCGATTGGGGTGCCGGTCCTTCGGTTGCGGGGGATACTATCGCCGCAACGTTCGTGGACCCTCGCGACATCGATGCTGCGACTGAGGCTGTATTAGAGACACTCCAAACCTGCGAAGACCAACCGGTGAAAGATGCCGCCAGATCGGCCTCCAGCCGGTTCACGTGGAAGGAATGCGCCTCACGCACCATCGAAGCCTACGAGAAAGTCCTCAGAGCGTGACCAACCAGGGAGCAACCTGAAGGTGCGGGCGAAACGCACGGCGCTGAACTTCTTGTCGACGACGGGTCTCACCGTAGTCGTAACGGTGGCTGGTTTCGTTGCAACTCCACTTCTCATTGATTGGCTGGGTGCTGAAAAGTTCGGTGCCTTCCGGGCCGCTCAGGATTGGCTTGGACACCTGATGATCATCGAACTGGGCATCGGCGGAGCTCTTCTTCCCACCCTCGCTCAGGCGGTCCTCAAAGGACGCGACAACGTAAAAGCCGTGCTCACAGCAGGGACGTGGGCCTACGTCCGCGTCGCAGTTCGCGCGGGGGTTGTCGGAGCCATCCTCCTGTTATCGATCACCAGATTGATACCGGTTTCCGGCGAAACTGCAAGCGACCTGCGCGTTGGATTCGCGATAGGGTTGGCCGCGCTGTTGGTTCTGCCGCTTACTCCGTTCCGCCTATTGATGGAGAGCAGGCAGCGCGGATACATCGTCAACTTCATAACAGCGGGGCAGAACCTTTTAATTATAGGCCTGGCCCTCTGGTTCGCGTCCGAAGGGCTGGGCATAACAGGTCAGTTCACTGCGAACCTCGTAGGAGTCCTGACATTCAGCCTTGTACTCGCTGCCATGGGCTTCAAGTACGTGGTCGGTCCATCAACCGACTCCCGGGATGCAGCAAATGCGATTAAGTCCCTCAGCGGCCCCAATTTCGTCGTTAGCATCTGTGGACGTTTGATGTACACGATCGACAACATCGTGGTTACACTGTTCCTGGGTCCAATTGCCCTGGTTCCCTTTTTCTTGACCCAGCGATTGGCCAACGTTGCATTGACTCAACTCCAGGCCGTGGGCAACGCAGCCTGGGCCGCTCTCGCTGAAATCCACTTCCAGGGGCACAAAGACCTTTTCGTAGAACGACTGCTTGAGTTGACAAAAATTGTCGGAGTTCTGGCTGGAGCGTTGCTCGTCCCGATTGCCGCTTACAACCCTCAGTTCATTGAACTCTGGGTCGGCTCGGAAAACTACGCAGGTCAGGCAATCACTATCCTGGCATCCCTCAACGCCGCGTTTCTCGCCCTGGCTTCGCTCTGGGGGTGGGCAGCAACCGGTACAGGCCACATTAATCTCCTGGTGCTTCCGAGCATCGCCGCCACCGCTATTAACCTCGGCCTCACCCTTGCCCTGGTACCTGCCATCGGTCCTGTGGGGGCCCTTATCGGAACGACAACAGGTCATTTACTGGTCAACGTGTGGCGCCTTCCAATAATTATCGACTCCGCGTTTGGTAAATTCTCCGGTACCGTATTCAGATTCCTAGCGGCCCTCGGAGCGATGTGCGCTATTTACTTTGTGGTGCTTTACAAGCTGTCCAGCAGCGTCGGAGCTCTTTCCTGGGTCGGATTGCTCCTTCACCTCGCGGGTTCAGCATTACTTTTTCTGGGCATCGCCTGGTTCCTGTTGTTCACCACAGCTGATCGAGAAAGGGCCCGTACTCTGCTGAAAGGAGCCCGAGGATCCGCTTGAACATAGGGTTCGTTGTACACGACTACGACCGGGGTGAAGGCCACGGTCGCTACGCATGCGAAATAGTTGAACGAATTTCCGACGTTCACGACGTAACTCTTTATGCGCGCAATATTACGACTCAGCCACCAGCGTCCGTAGAGGTTATCGAGGTCAAAGCACTATCCAGACCTTCATACGGCACTGTAGTGACATTTCCCGGTGCATTTGACCGGATTCGCAAAAAACACGACGTAGTGCATGCTCAGGGGTGGTCTACGCGGAACGCCGATGTCGTCACTGCCCACATCTGTCTGGCCTCCTGGCGCAGGGCGGTTGCCGCACAGCATATGACATCGGGATGGGGTGAGAAGTTGTTTGGCGGATACGTAGAGAGGTCAGAGGGGGCGCTTTACCGCGAAGCAACGAGAGCCATCATAGCGCCGAGCATGGCGGTTGCAACAGACCTACGCCACCACTACAAAACGACCCGTGACATCACCGTTGTCCCTCACGGTTTTTCACCTCCACAGGTTGACCGCACTTCCTCAGAGGCCCGATCGCAGCTGGGGATAGAACACTTCGGATTCACGGCTCTTTATGTCGGAGACGCCCGCAAGGGCCTTGAGAATTCAATTATTGCCCTCGGCATGACCGAGGAAACAAACCTTGTGGCCGTTACCAGAACGCCACTCGGGTGGTATCAGAAACTGGCAGAAGAAAGTGGCGTTGCCGCCCGGATCAAATGGGTCGGCGGTATGAAAGACACGAGCGTGGCCTACGCCGCAGCGGACGTGTTGCTACACCCGACGGTTTACGACGCGTTCGGACTGGTGGTATCTGAAGCCATGTCAGCCCACTTGCCCGTGATTGTTTCGACCAACGCTGGCGTCTCTGAGCTGGTCGAGCACAACCAGACCGGATGGATACTCCCGTCGACCGACTCGGAGTCCATCGCCATGCAATTATCTCGGGTCCGCAACCGAAGCGATCGATTATCAGAGGTCGCGAATGCAGCCCTGGCAGTTGCTCAAGCCAACACCTGGGACCACAACGCGGAAAAGGTCCTGGAAGTTTACGATCGAGTACGGAGAAGCCCATGAAGGTAGCAATCCTGTCTCATACATACATTGAGCCAGAAAACCGAGGCAAAATCAGGGCCTTGCATGCGCAGGGAGCCAAAGTGACCCTGTTCATTCCCAACGAGTGGAACGAACCTGCCCTGAAAAGGAAGTGGAGCGCTCCCGAGAGCAATGAAGATTTTGAAGTAATCCCGTTACCCGTCAAACGGGTTGCAACTAGCCCGGCTGCCGCAACATGGGACCTGACCGAACTCAATACTGCTCTCGACACGTCGGAATTTGACCTCCTCCACATGGAAGAAGAACCCTGGTCGATGGTGTGCGGCTCGCTCGGAGATGCTACCAGAAAACGCAATCTTCCCAGCACCCTGTTTACATGGCAAAACCTCCCTAAACACCCCGCTCTTCCGCTCAGATGGGTAGCTCGCAGGAGATTAAAACGATTGGACGGTTGGGTTGCGGGCAATCAGGCCGCAGCAGATCTTTTGCGCGATGTACATCCGAACATTCCGCTTGTAGTTCTCCCGCAGATCGGTATCCAGGCGGTGAATCCTCGTCCCCGTGAACGTGATGGTCACCAGGTGCTCTCTTTCGTGGGAAGGCTGGTCGTCGACAAAGGGATTTACGATCTGGTGGCAGCCCTGGCTTCTTCTTCTGACACAAACCGCCTGGAAGTTGTCGGCGACGGTCCCGAGATGGATGGACTGAAGGCCGACGTTTCGTCGAAAGGGCTCGAGGCACAAGTCTCGTTCCGGGGCGCTCTACCCCACGCCAAGGTAGATAATATCTGGGGGGATATTGATACCCTTGTACTCCCATCTCTCACCACTCGCCTCTGGGCCGAACAATTCGGACACGTTCTCATTGAGGCCATGGCAGCCGGAAAAGCCATTATTGGTAGTGACTCAGGTGCAATCCCTGAAGTCATCGGCAGTGCAGGAAAAGTCTTCCCCGAAGGAGATTCTTCCGCCCTGGCCAAATGTATTGATGAACTCACGAACGACACCGAATTTGTTAGATTCTCAGAGTTAGCGGTCGAACGTGCCCACGAATTCACGAATGATCGGATCGCAGCAAAACTGTTGGCCTTTTGGGAGGACGAAGTTTTGACCGGAAAATCGAACTCGTAGTGAACTCGACAAGGGGCATAACCTCCATCGAGTCTGTGAGAAAGCCAGACCCACTGGAAGGGTCCTGGACAGACGTTTTCCGTTATGATCCGGCCATCCACGTCCCAATCCTGTTCAGCATCATCATCGGCGTTTTCCAGGGATATCTTAAGGACAGGTTCGGCGGTTCAATTATTTACGCCCTCGCCGATGGCGCCTACCTTCTGGCTATACTCGCCTGGCTCGGCTCCATGGCCATCCGAAGACGAGGACTTTTCGGACCCACCAAACTGATTCACATGGTCATCGCGATGCTGGTCATCCCAACAGTATATGTCCTCCACCCCAGCACGGGCTTTCTGGTCAGTCTCGCCGGCCTGCGGGCGTGGACACTGTTTCCGATGGCTATGTTAATCGCCCTCACGTCCATCCGCTCGCGCGGTCAGGTGTATGCCTATGTCCATTTGATCCTGATTCTTTGCGCGATCACCGCCGTATACGGAATCAACCAGTATTTCCAGGGACCGGAGCTTGTCGCCTCTATAAGCGATCTTTCTGCTTTGAGACACGGGTCGACTAACATTTTCGTACTTGAGTCCGGTGAGACCGGATTCCGAGCATATTCCACCTTCACGTTCCCTGCCCCTTTTTCCAGCATGATGGTTTTCGGCATCCTCATGGCAGCAGGTATGATCACCAAACCGGGGTACAGCAAGTTCGTCAAGTTTTATTTGATCGCACTTGCTCCGTTGTTGTTCTGGGGGATGACGGTTTCTGGGACACGCGCCAGCCTGATCATCCTCGCCATCGGGTTGGTTCTCAACCTCTACTACCGTGGATGGGGACTGAGGGTGGTGCCGTTGATGATTGTCGGTCTTGCCGTGTTGCACTCCGTCACTGTCCTTTCGTCCTGGGGAGGCACGCTTACCCGCCGGTTCGCCAGCACCGCCCTCACCGAGGGATTACTCTGGACCTATCTTTCAAATCCGATACGAACCGCTTTCTCTTACCTCGGCTCCGATCCCTTCGGCCTCGGATTGGGACGTACCGGGGTGGGCGTGCCATTTGCCATCTCAAGCCGTCTCCCGCAGGATTATTTTGTCTTTTCTGACGGCGACATCGGGCGGGCGTCAGTGGAGATGGGCGTATTCGGCGTTCTCGTCCTTGGCGTCGTGATCATGCTTATTCTCAAGTTCTTACCCATGGCCTTGAAGATCCTGCTACCATCGTCCAGTAGACACGTGGCGCTCGCGCTGGGACCACTGGTCCTCTCTACTTCGGTCGCCATCCTTATAGGGTCCCCCCTATCTTCTATACCACACGGCCTGATCTGGTGGTTCCTCTTCGGAGCTTTAGTTAGACTCGCGATCATGCAAAACGAGCAGGACAACCCGGTAGCGGGAGAGGAATTCTCTGGTACATCCTGAAGCAGGGCCGTTGCGGATATTGCACGTGCATTCGGGAAACATTTTCGGAGGCATCGAGACTGTCCTCCTAACCCTGGCGCGATGCTCCGATCGCAAAAAAGTTACTCACGATTTTGCCCTGTGCTTCCGCGGACGGCTTTCGGAAACGCTTCAGGCCGAAGGAAACGAAGTGCTATTCCTCCCTGTAACCAGGTTGCGGATGCCCTGGCAAGTCATTCGTGCTCGCTCAGCGCTCGGCCGACTCCTCTCTACCAGGAAATACGACGCTATTTTTTGTCATTCTCCGTGGTCCCAGGCAATTTTCGGTAAGGTTACCGCCGCCAACCCGGCAACCGACGGCCTGTGGTTACACGGGCAGCTTGACCCGGAATCAGCAATCGATCGAAAGGCCGCGAGGCAGCCACCCACGTCAATGATCTGCAACAGCGAATTTACCAGGGAGAAGGCGGAGCAAATGTTCGCGGTGGAGAACATCACTGTGATTCACAACGCGGTCGCTCCGCCAGTCGAAGAGCATGTGAATTTAAGAAGTTTGCTTTCGGTCGGTTCCGGCTGTGCGGTAATCCTCATCGTCGGCCGCATGGAAACACTTAAAGGGCATAGAGAATTGATTCTCGCGGTAGCCGATATTGACCGCGATTCGTCCTGGGAATGTTGGATCTTTGGAGACGCTCACACTGCGGAGGAAATCGCCTACGTTGAAGGACTTGAGGCTCTGGCTGCCAGCCTGGATCTCAGCGATAGGATCCGGTTCATTGGAGCGCCGCACATGGCTCAAGATGCCTTCGCCGCAGCCGACATCTACTGCCAGCCGAATATCAGGCCTGATGCTTTCGGGATGACCTTTGTGGAGGCGCTGTACCACCGACTTCCCGTCATCACGACGGCCTTCGGCGGAGCCCTGGAGATTGTCACGCCACAGACGGGAGTGCTCGTTGAGCCAGGCACCCGAAGTGAATTGACTGCCGCCATCCAATCGCTCGTTCACGACCAGGTGAAGCGCAAGGAACTCGGTGCCGCAGGCCCTTCACGAGCGAGGGCCATTTCAGACCCTGATCGTCAGATCAACAAACTCGTCGAATGGCTCCGCCGGTGACCCGGACCATCGCGCTGGTACCAGATCTTCCGGAAGAGCAGTGGCCGTCGATGGATCGGTACGCGTTAAGACTTTTCGACTCGTTGGACGAACAAATCATGGACGGGTTGAATGCGAAACTCACCGCTGACATCAGATCTATTGTCGGCCAATCGGGAGAGACGCCAGCTGGGCTGAGTGAACCGCAGCGATACTACCAACGCTACTACCATTACCCGCGCGAGGTTAAAAAGCATTCGGCGGACCTTTTTCATGTTCTCGACCATTCATACGGACATGTCTGTAGCCACTTGCGATCTCCAAGCGTGGTGACCGTCCACGATCTATTCTTCGCCATAGAGAAACCCGTCGCCTTCGGGCCAAGACGGTGGCTGAAAAACGCAGCGTTGAAATCAGTCGAGAAAGGGCTACGAAGTGCAGACGCCTTCATCGTCGGCACCCGGTATTTGAAAGATGAACTCGCGACCTTCCTCGATTCTTCAGAAAATATATTTATCGCCCCCTTCGGAGTGGAGGCAAATTTCAAACCACCCAGCGCAGAAGCAAGAGAGGAAGCGAGGAGACATTTCGGAATCGCGGACGACAGTTTCGTAATCCTTCACGTCGGTTCAAACGCCCCTCGAAAGAACCTCAGCTGTGTCGTGAATACCACGGCATTCCTGAGGCAGCAAGGGCATGCCTGTACCCTCCTCCAGGTTGGAGCCAAAAAGCCACCTGAAGCCCCTGCAAAGCTCGGATCGGCTGGTATCTGGGCAGGACAAACCGACGAAACGGAACTGCGGGCAGCGTACCACGCGGCCGACCTTTTGTTTTTCCCGTCTCACTATGAAGGTTTTGGTTTTCCAGTCCTGGAGGCGATGGCCAACAACCTTCCCGTGGTTGGATCGGGAGCCGGCGGGATGCAGGAGGTGGCCGGAGACGCTGCCGTTTTGGTTCCGGAAGGAACCGCAAGCGAATACGGGGAAAGGATCGCCACACTGATCGACGATTCAGCGGCGCGAAACAGCCTCGTCGAGAGAGGTGCCGGACGAGTGGCTGAATTTACCTGGCGGCGGACCGCGTCCCTCACCGCCGACGTTTACCGGAAGGTTCTTTCCTGATGTGTGGCATAGTCGCCCTCTGGAAATGCGGTAATGACCGCGTGATCGGAGAGATGCTTGGGGTGATACGGCATCGCGGTCCGGATGACGAAGGACGGTTCGAACATGAGGGATCCCACATTGGAGTTCGCCGCCTTTCAATCATCGATGTCGAGGGCGGCCACCAACCAGCCTTCAATGACGACCGTAGTCTCTCGCTGGTGTTGAATGGAGAGATATACAATCACGCGGAACTTCGAGGTGAGTTGGTGGGAATCGGCTGTAGTTTCATTTCAGGATCTGACACCGAAGTCCTTGCCCACGGTTTGCACAAATGGGGTATTCAGAAACTTCTGGAAAAAGTCAGAGGGATGTTTTCCTTCGCAGCCATCGACACCGCCAGGCGAAGGATGTTCATTGCCCGCGACCGGCTCGGGATAAAACCGCTCTACTGGACCAGGGTCGGAGGCGGGTTCGCGTTCGTTTCAGAGATAAAATCTTTGTTCCAACTCGAAGAGATCGCTCCCGCGGTGAACACCAAAAAACTGCCCGAGCAATTGGCCAATCGGTTTGTCTCCGGTCCCGACACGATCTTTGCAAACATTCACAGAGTAGCCCCCGGGACCTTTTGGACGCTGGACACCGCAGGGCACACCGAGAGCAAGTATTGGTCCATCCCATCTCCGACTGACTCGCACCCCAACGGTGATGAATTAGTTGAAAACGTGACGCGGCTTTTCAAAGATGCCGTCACGGATCGGCTCGTGAGCGACGTACCGGTGGGGGCGCTTCTTTCCGGGGGGTTGGACTCGTCTATCGTCGTCTCCCAGATGAGTACGCTGGCCGAGTCCCCTCCCCTGACTTTCACAGTCGGTTTCGGCGATTCGGCTTTGGACGAACGCCCCTATGCCCGAACAGTCGCGACCGAGTTTGGCACACGACACGTAGAAGAGGATGTTGTCGTTTCAGATTCCACCGAGTTAGACGAAGTCGTCTGGCACCTCGACGAACCTGTCGGGGACGCGGCAGCCTTACCCACCCTCCTGATCGCCAGAACGGCCGCCAGGCACGTGAAGGTGGTGCTCACAGGCGAAGGAAGCGATGAGCTTTTTGGCGGGTACCCCAGGTACCGTCTTTCGCAACTGGCCGACCGGCTCCACCGTTACCCCACCATCTTTTGGAAACCATTGTTAGACCCGCTGCAGTTACTTCCGGGAATGGTCGGACACGTGGCGGGCCGGTTGTTCCAATCTCATCGCGAGGTTCAACTCCGCAACGCTTTGTGGATGTCGGGCCTCGCGCCGAGCGACCTTCAACGACTCGTACCGGCCATGGAAAGCGCCGCATGGAAAAGAGCCTACAGCGACGGAGAGTCGGCCAAGCCCTGGCGACTCGACATGTCCCGCTGGCTGTTGAATGACATCCTGCTAAAAGTCGACAAGATGTCGATGGGGGCGAGCCTTGAAGCGCGGGTGCCATTCCTCGACCACAGGTTGGTCGAATACATGTACGGATTGTCTGAAGACGTGCGCGCCAAATGGCTGGGCAAGACGATCCTTAAGAAAGCCTTCGCCAATTCGCTCCCGCCGTCAGTTTTTGCCCGCAAGAAGGCGCCGTTCAAACCACCGATCGCAACCTGGTTCCGCGCTGACCTCGGTCGTAGGCTTGAAGGACTCATCACAGACACCGGGTCGTTCGTCAACACGCACCTTGACGCCGAAGCAGCCGTTGCGTTGTTGAAGGAGCATCGGAACGGAGCCGACCACGCGTTGATCCTGTGGCAGCTTTTTACAATGGAAGTTTGGTGGAGGAGGTTCTTCAAATAGACGTTCTTGCCGTTAGCATCTCGTCAAACCTGGGAGGCTCCGAACGCAGCCTTATGGAATTCGCGCGGAGGGCAGAAAGCAACGGCATCTCCCTCACCGTCGGGCTACCCAATGAGGGGCCCCTTGCTACCGAGTTGAGACAACACGGCGTTTCGTGCCGGATCATTGATCAGCTTGTCCCCCTCCTTCACCTGTCCCAACAGCCAGGGAAATTTTCTCCACTCCAGGTTATTGGTTCGATCAAACATTTCGTCAACGCAGGACGCGCAATGAAGAACCTGGTCGGAAACGGCCTGGTTTATTCAAATTCCTTCAAAACCCACCTGGCTACCGCGCTCGGTGGAGTAAGGGCTGTCTGGCACGTGAGGGAATTCCCTCCCGGAAAGACGTCGCTCATATGGGGTCCATTGGCCGCGCACTTGCCTGCGGGAATAATCGCCAACTCAAGGTCGGTAGCCACAGCGTGGAGCGACCTAATGGCTCCCGTAACTCCTGGAGCCCCGCCCGTCACTGCGGTTCCCAACGGTGTGGACACGTCGACTTTCGCCCCTACCAGACGGACCAACTGGCTTCGCAAAAGATTCGGAATTCCGGAGAATGCGTTTGTGTTCGGAATGCCTGCTGTGTTCGCGGGTTGGAAGGGTCACATGGAGGTAATCGACGCCTTTGAATGTATGGCCGCTACGCACAACGCCCACCTCATTTTGGTAGGCGGACCGGTTTACGATACGACCGCGGAAAAACAATACGCTGAAGAAATGGAGAAACGATTGGACGCCAACCCGACCGGTCGGTTGCACTCAGCCGGTTTCGAGAATGACATCGCACGGGTCTACTCAGAGTTCGACTGCACAATTCATTACTCCCTTCGCCCTGAGCCTTTCGGGCGAGTGGTTATAGAGAGTATGTCTTGCGGCACCCCGATCATCGCTGCGGCCGAAGGCGGTCCACTTGAGATTTTGGATGCAACCGAACCGGGTCCCGGAACAGGTGGCTGGTTATGCAAGCCACGCGATATCAATGCGCTGCAACGAATGATGGAATCTGTGTGCCAGGTGGACGCCGCAGAGTTGCAACGAATTGGGACCGACGGCCGCTACCGCGTTGAGGAGGAATACGACGCCGAAGACTACGCCACCGGGGTCAGCACCGTACTTCGAGACCTCCCCTGACTTCCCGACTTCCTGACCTCCCGCTTCCCGCTTCCCGCTTCCCGCCATCCTACCCACCCACATCGTATTTCATCCACGGAGCCAGGGGCGCCCGCTGTTTGAGAAGTTCCTTTAACTCGTCCGTTTCTTTGTTGGCCGCGGAGACATATACACATTTGTCGTGAAGGACCGCC
The DNA here is from genome assembly GCA_029262195.1 of Gemmatimonadota bacterium. Lineage (GTDB taxonomy): Bacteria > Gemmatimonadota > Gemmatimonadetes > Gemmatimonadales > GWC2-71-9 > B16T1B5. The sequence continues at coordinate 152,036 of JAJCZX010000030.1, forward strand.
TCGTTGAACCTGAGATCCTCCAGCCCACGCAGCAGGTCCACCTTGTTGAAGACCATCACCTGCTCTTTTTCCTCCGCCCCGAGTTCGCGAAGCACGTTTTCTCCCGCCTGTACATGCTCCCGCCAACTCGGATTGCTCGCGTCTACGACGTGCAGCAACAAATCAGCCTCGACGGCCACTTCAAGAGTAGAACGAAAACTTGCGATAAGGTGATGGGGCAGCTTCCTGATAAATCCCACCGTGTCAATCAATCGGATGCGTCGCCCTTCAATGGCGAACTCCCTCGTCTGTGTGTCCAATGTGGCAAAGAGCCTGTTTTCAATGAAGGCATCCGCGCCAGTGAGGACTCGCAAGAGGCTCGACTTGCCAGCGTTGGTGTAACCGACCAGAGCGACAGTCAAAGCGCCATCGTCGCCTCGATTTACTCTGCGACGATGTTCGGAAACTTTCTTGAGCCGGGCCCTGAGTGTACTAATTCGCTTTCGGATTAGCCGTCTGTCGGTCTCGATCTGGGTTTCACCGGGCCCCCGAAGTCCAATCCCCCCTCTGATCCTCGATAGGTGGACCCACATCCGAGCCAACCGCGGCAGCAGGTACTCCAGCTGGGCCAACTCTACCTGAAGCTTTGCCTCGGCACTGCGAGCCCGAGTGGCAAAGATGTCCAGAATCAACTCGGCCCTGTCCATGACACGAACGCCGAGTTCCTCTTCCAGGGTCTTACCCTGAGTGGGCGTTAGTTCTTCGTCAACCACCGCCAGATCAACCTCTAGCTCCGCCACCACACCCTTCAACTCCTCTAACTTCCCCTTGCCCAGATAACTGTTAGCGTTCGGGGTTTGCACTCGCTGAATGGACCTGCCCACTACCACGGCCCCTGCCGTGTCGGCAAGCATCTCGAGTTCATCAAGGTGATCATCAACCTCGGCGATTTCGTGCGTGCCTTTACGGGGTGCAGCGATGAGGAAAGCCCTGTCGGGGCCAGTTTCAATTTTTTCCATCGGTTTTCTAAGTTTTTCTTTCTATGTTCTGACGCACCAGGTCCGTCAGAATTCCCCGAGTATTGTTTGCCGGATCGGCGTGGACAGCATCCCGCAAAAAACAGAGCGTCTTCCCTATCGCAGGGCCTTCCGGCACGCCGAGTGAGGCAAGGTCAGCACCGTTCAAGGCAAGGTCCGAAATCGCTAACGGGTCCCCATCCTGTCGGATTTTTGCAACACTATTTCGCAGTTCGGCTCCATCGGTCCTGGCGTTCCAGATATTCAGCAGATCGTCCGCAACCGGGTCGACTTTGGACAACCATCCCCGCACATCCGGTAAGGAATTGGCAACAGGTGGAGTTTCCAGATTACGCCCGATCAACTCGGCTCGACGGATTTGCGCATTAGAACTTTTCAGCCTACGTAAGAGTCCTCCAGGATCCGCAGCAAGAGCGCAGGTTAGTAGAACCGGGTCTCTCCCTGTAATCCTCCCAAGCACGGACAGATCACTTCCAGTTTCGATTTCCGGTAGCCAGATCTTGGCGGCACCAACCTCATCCCACATTTCCACGACCCTGGCGGAAGATTTGGCAGTCACAAGTGATTTAAACCACTCATCCCGGACCCTCTCAGCTGATAATTGCGTCAATCCCTCGTGGCATTTTATAGCAGCCTCCCAGGTCTCTTCGACAACCTCGAACCCAAATCGACAGGCAAAGCGTATTGCCCGAAGGATTCTGAGGTAGTCCTCCCTGAACCGCAGTTCAGGGTTTCCGACTGCGCGAACTATGCCTGCCGATATATCGTTTATTCCGCCGAAAAGGTCCTTCCAATCGTTCGTACGGGGGCGGAAAGCAAGAGAGTTGATCGTGAAGTCCCGACGAGCCAAATCCTCGTCAATACTGACACCGAACTCCACGGTCGCGTGGCGTCCGTCCGTTTTCACGTCCCTGCGAAAAGTTGTGACCTCGTGTACCACGTCCTGGGAATCGATAACTCCAACGGTGCCGTGTTCGATCCCAACGGGAACCGTCCTTCGAAATAACGCAATGACATCCTCGGGTCTTGCCGAAGTGGCGACATCAAAGTCTCCACTGTGCGAATCAATGATCGAATCCCGCAAGGCTCCGCCTACACACCAGGCTTCAAAGCCAGCGTTTTCTAGCCCGTCAACTATCTCGGCTACCTGTTTTGGTATTTTTATCGTTTTTTCCAGCATCTCGATTCCACAAAGGCTCGCGGGTGCGGGGACGGGTGCGCTCCCAATCTAACTCCGGATTTTTGAAAATGGCGCAAGGTCGTCGTCCAAACCAATCCACCCTGATCATCCCTTGAAGACCTCTTCAGCTCCACCCCTTGCGAAGGATGGTCTTCCCGTGGCATTCTATACACCGGAGCATACGCCAGCACTCCTTCCGACGGATTCCTGTACTTGGAGCAGGATTTGCTGAGATTCCGAAGACGTAACGTCTTCGGGGCCTGGAACTGGCGATTTCCGAAGCTGGCGCGGAGGTGAAAGGGAAACAGCTTGGAAATTGAGGAACACGTCACCCATGTTTAAGCCTGCAACAACGTTTTTCACCGCTCCGATTTTGATTTCCGCCGTGGCGTGCTCTGATCAAGCCCCGGCACCATCCGCTCAGATCGACGGAGGCTGGAACATCAACTCCAGCATTTCGGAAGCGTCTCAGAGATGTACGCTCAATGGAACGCTCGTCATTGCGCAGGATGTTGACGTCCTTTCAGGGTCTTACACGCTGTCGCGAAATTGCACACGCCAAACCGAAATCGCCGCGAGTGCCAGTCAGCAGATTGCCGGGACAATTTCTCGTGGAAGGGTAGTCGAAGACAACATCCACTTTGAAATTGACCAATGCCGCTACTCTGGCTCGGTTTCCGACGATCAATCAGAAACCCTGAATGGTACCATCCTCTGCACTTATATTAGCCGGAAAGCTGAGATCAGCACCGAATCTGGTTCCTGGTTCGCTGACAAAATTGCCGATTAGGTCAACCCCTTGACCCACCACAACTTAGGGGCAATTATTGTTGGTTCTTAGATTTGGGGACGAGCCCCCGTTCTTAATTCCAACGTCTGGCCAATCCGATTTACAATGCCCAATAGGCTCCACTCGCTATTTTTAGCAGCGTTCTTCATTCTAACGGTCGCGACGACTCCGGCGGCCGCGCAGGACCCATCGGCGATTTCCCCAGAGGACGCTGCGCGCCTATTGAGCGAACGCCCAGAACTCGGCGCACAGGTTCAATCTCGCCTTCTTCAATCAGGGCTGAGCGACGATGAAGTAAGATCGAGACTGCGGAGTCAGGGTTTCCCTGCAGACTTCTTGGACGCGTACCTTGGCGACGGAGACCTTCCAAGCGACACAGGGGATGACGTTCTCGAAGCCCTTTCGCTCCTCGGGGTTCCAGAAATTGTTTTGGAAGGGTCCGATTCGCTGGACCTGACCTCTGACTCGATCCAGACAGAAGGCATTGAACTTTTCGGCCTGAACGTTTTCCGCAACCGCACTTCTCAGTTCGCCCCGATCTCGATGGGGCCAGTCAGCGACGATTACCGGATCGGTCCGGGAGATGTGTTCGTCTTGATTTTGACGGGAGATGTTGAGCAGTCCCATCAAATTGAGGTCACGCGCGGCGGTTTCGTTGTCATTCCACAGGTGGGACAGATTTTTGTCAATAATGTTTCCATGCGGCAATTCAGGCAGGTCCTATACGACCGACTTGGGGCCGCGTATTCCGGCATTCTCGATGAGAACGGAAACACCACAACCTTCGACATGATCGTTGCACGCACTCGAGTCAACGAGATCAGAGTGCTAGGGGAAGTCGTCTCGCCAGGATCATACACTGTGTCCGCGGCCTCTTCGGTCTTGGAGGCGTTGTATCGGGCTGGCGGCCCGACCTCACGGGGTAGGTTCCGCTCTATAGAACTTCGTCGCCAAAACCGCATCATTGAGACGATTGACCTATATGATTTTTTGCTCACCGGCTCCATTTCTACTGAACAGCTCGAACCGGGTGACGTGATTTTCGTACCCACCATGGGAAGACGGGTCACCGTGGTTGGTGAGATAGTACGTCCGGCGATTTACGAATTGAAAGACGGTGAGGATCTCGAAGACCTGATCGATTTCGCCGGAGGTTTAACCCCCGCCGCAAGCCCGGACAACATTTCGATCACAAGGACATTACCTGTGTCCCGACGAACTGCGGCTGGAAACAACACCACTTTCGTTACGGTAGATTACAGGGACATTTTGAGCGGTACCCGACCCGCCGAAGTCATGGAGAACGGAGACTCGGTGACGGTCTTTGGTATTCTGGGCCCTATTAGAAACTCAGTTTCCCTGGTTGGACCTGTTTGGCAGCCGGGACGTTATGAATTCAATCCCGGAATGACGCTTCAAGATGTGGTGGCGGCGGCTGGCGGATTGCGACCGGAGGTATTCGCCAATCGAGGGTTGATTTCACGGATGCGCCCAGACTCGACGACATTCATAGTGCCTTTCACTATGCAGCAAGTGGGGAGTGAGTTCTTTCCACCACCTCTGGTGTTAGCAGATTTCGATTCAATTACTATTTACTCTGCGCCGTCATTGAGGCCCGCGAGGACTGTAGAGGTTCATGGAGCCGTAAACACACCCGGACCAATTGCGTTCTCTGATTCTCTAACCCTTCGCGATGTCATCATCATGGCGGGTGGATTCACTGATGCCGCCTTCCTGGAATCGATCGAAATTTCAAGGGTGATGGAGAGTCCAACCGTGAGGAACGACTCGCTGGCCGAAATTATCATCGTACCGATTGACTCCACTTACGTAACGGACACCACCGGGTACGTCGTCCGTACGACGGGGAGACCGCAGGCGAACGATTTCTACCTGCATCCGTGGGACAACGTTTTTGTCCGGCGCCAACCAGGCCTTTATAACCAGAGGAATGTTTACATTGGCGGCGAGGTGGTTTTCCCAGGTAGTTACACCATGAACACGCGACTGGAGGACATACATTCGTTGATTGGTCGGGCCGGAGGCATCAAGCCAACAGCCTACCCCGAAGCAGCTCGATTCATGAGGTCACAGGGAAACCTCGGACGAATAACCATTGACCTTGGGGGAATCCTCGAATCGCCCAGCCATCGCGACAACCTCGCCCTCGAAGCAGGCGACTCGCTATTCATCCCGAGCTACAACCCGGTCGTGGAGGTAAGGGGGCAGGTGTATTCTCCGACCAACGTCACATTTCTTGAAGGGGAGAAGGCCCGTTATTACGTTCGTGCGGCCGGAGATTTCACGGACGATGCGGAAAAAGGCGACACCTACGTCATTCAGCCAAACGGTATCGTGTCTGATAAGAATTCCAGACCCCTGCCCGGATCAATCGTGGTGGTGCCTACGAAACCTGACCGGGATGGGCTGGATCTTGGAATCTTGATAAGCGGAATCGCGCAGGTGCTCTCGGCCGTGACCACCATTATTCTAGTGGTCCAACGAATCTAGTTCGGCCCGATAAACCCTTCTTTCTCGAGCCTCAAGAAGACCTGGTGCGCGGCTTCTTCAGCCGTGCATAGGGACGTGTCAATGCGAATATCCGCATCTTCTGGAACGTCGTAAGGATCTGAGATTCCGGTGAACTCTTTGATGATCCCCGCTCGTGCCTTCGCGTAAAGACCTTTCCGGTCTCTCTGCTCACATACCTCTAGCGGCGGATCAATGTGAACCAGCAAAAACCCACCAAGAGGAGCAATCGCTGCACGAACTTCTTTGCGGACATTGTCGAAAGGAGCAATAGGTGCGCATACAGCGATTCCACCGTTCTTGGTTATCTCGGAAGCAACATAACCGATCCGTTTGATGTTGATATCCCGGTGCTCGCGAGAGAAGCCTAGTTCCGACGAAAGGTTTTTCCTCACCAGATCACCGTCCAGCAGCGTAACCGGACGTCCGCCAAGTTCGAGGAGTTTTGTCAACAAAACATTGGCCACAGTTGACTTACCAGAACCCGACAGGCCCGTGAAGAAAACAGTGAAGCCCTGCTCGCTCTTGGCGGGATGACTTTTCCTCAGCTCGCCCGCAACCTCAGGAAAGGTGAACCATTCAGGAATATCAGACCCCTGTGCCAACCGTTGTCGCAACTCAGTACCTGAAATATTTACGCTTTTCTTGCCCTCCGGCACCTCGTCGATCGGGTAATAGGTGTCTTCTTCGGGGACAAAAACCATGAGTTTGAACGGCACCATCTTGACGCCCATTTCTTCCTCGTGCTTGAGGAACAACTCCTGGGCATCATAGGGTCCGTAAAAGGGATTTCCGTCCGAATCTGATCCCGGACCGGCGTGGTCACGCCCGACAATGAAATGCGTACATCCAAAGTTTTTCCGGATCAATGCGTGCCAGACAGCCTCTCTGGGGCCCCCCATCCGCATTGCCAGAGGCAGCAGGGATAGCTTGGCCGTCTGCTTCGGATAATGGGCCATCAACGCGTTGTAGCAGCGAACCCGCGTGTGATGGTCCACGTCGCCGGGTTTAGTCATCCCGACAACCGGGTGAACTAAGAGGTTGGCTTCCTCTTCTTTCGCCGCTCGAAGAGTCAACTCGTGATGAGCCCGATGCATGGGATTGCGTGTCTGGAACGCAACGATTCGTCTCCAGCCCATTTTCGCAAACTGCTTGCGAAGTTCGGAAGGTGTCTGGCGTGCCGTTTTGTAGTCGTAATGGTGAGGTAGTTCGACGCATTCTATCGGACCACCGATGTAAACGGGGTGGCCTTGGTTTAGAAGGTAACTGACCGCAGGGTGTTCCGTGTTAGACGTGCCGAAGACTGCCTCCGCCTCTTTCTTCAAGTCCGGTTCCCAGATATCGGAAACCTTCATGACTCCAAGCATCACTCCTTCAGCGTCGCGAAGGGCGACTTTCGCACCGATCTCAATCGTCCCTGAAAATTCCCGCGACACATCCAGCGTGATTGGCATTGGCCAGAGAGTGCCATCGGCCAGACGCATGGATGAGCAAACACTTTCGTAGTCGTCCTTGCCGAGGAAGCCGGTCAAGGGTGAGAAACCACCGTTGGCCAGTAGCTCGAAGTCACAGGTTTGTCGAGCAGTCAGATCCCACGAAGGCCAGTCCCTCGACTCGTCTTTTAATTGTTGGGCTGCGTCTCCGTCAACTACAAGGTCTACTAAATCCCCTCCATGCGGGGCGATCAAATGATCAGACACTGTGGCTCCTGGCAAAATATCATAACCGCAACCCTGAGGCTTGCGACTCGTCTACGCGAATTTGTGAACGGCTAATACTAATAAGGCGGGACGCTGTTTCCTATCTTCCCGCGAATTCGTCCATCCGATCGGATTGGCCCATCAATCGAACCATTTCGACAACCCTGGCGTGTGCTTCCGGGGCTCCGGCTATCACCCCTTTGACCTTGGGGAACTCTTGATTGAACCGGAAACGATCACCAAAGGCATCGGTGACAACCCCACCGGCTTCCTCAACAATGATCGCGCCAGCGCAAACATCCCACTCCCATTTCGGCCCGCGCGACACGGTCGCCGCTCCTCTACCCATGGCGATCAACGCAAGCTTGTACTCAATACTCCCCACAGGCTGAATCTCCCAATCCGCTTCAAAAGGTCGGAACTCGCCACGCTTCATCTCTGACCGGGACGCCAAAACGATGCGCCCGTCAGAAACCGCAACCGGCTCCTCCCTCCCTGCTCCCCGCTCCCTGAAAAACGCTCCCTTCCCCTTCTCGGCCCAGACGGTTTCGCCGTTCGCAGGGTTGTGTACCACTCCCAGAATCGGCTCGCCTTTTTTAACCAACGCGACCGCCACCGAGTATTGCGGCACTCCCTCGACAAACTCTTTGGTGCCATCAAGGGGGTCCACTACCCAGAGAAGTTCCTTCGAGAGCCTTTCGTCATTGTCAGCCGTTTCCTCGGACAACCAGCCACCATCAACCACCTTCGGCAGTTCTGTCTTCAAAAAGGCATCTGCCCGGTGGTCAGCTTCGGTAACTGGCCCCATACTGCCTTTTTGCTCCACAGAAAATGGGCTATTGCGGACTTCTTCAATAATAGTCCCAGCCCGTACAGCAAGCTTCACAATTTCTTCAATCATAGCCCTTCTTCTTTGGCAGGTTGTTAGCCGCTAGCGACGGCGAGTAGTGCCTTGACCCCGAACTCCACCGCCGCCCCCGCAAAAAAAAGGACTGGAATCCTCCAACCTTTTTTGTGTTGAAATTCTGGCACTAGGTCTGAGGCGGCAACGTAAATGGTAACGCCAGCCGACAACGCCAACCCATGCGTCACAAGGAAACTCATACTATCAGTGAGGAGGGCTCCGGCGACAGTTGCCAGGCCCAGGGCGGCCGCACTTGCAAGCGCCTTGGCCGGGCTCAACCCTGCCGCCATCTGCAAACTGGAGATTGTTACACCTTCTGGAAGTTTGTGAAGCAAAACAGCCAAGAAAATCAAAACGCCTAGTTCGTTTCCGGCGTGGAAACCGCTGGCGATCGCGACTCCATCAAAAAACGTGTGAATCAGAAGGCCAACTAAAGCCGTGATACCGGCCATCGCGGTCACATCGTGGATTTCTTCGCCAAAGTGAAAGTGTTGGGTGAGTGTGTGTTGGGAGAGATGAACCAGCATGTAACCGACGAGCACAAAAATCGCCGCGGAAGTTCCTCCGTTTTCCGCGTAGGCTTCCGGGAGGATCTCTACGAGGGCCACAGCAAGCATGAAACCGGCTGAGAAGGCCAGCACTCCTTCAATGAACTTAAGGCTTTTCCCCGCCCCTCGTACCGCGGCAACCCCGCCAATCACGTTGCCGAGCGCCGCAAACATAGCAAATAAGAAGGCGGTCATCTTAGTATCGCCTATCCCCTCTCTCAAGCGAGTTTTGTCAAGTTGTCGTGTACAAATGCGAAGCAAAGCCCAGCCCTAATAGACCGGCACTTTAGTCCAGTTTTGGCACGAGGTAAAGGACCTCTCCGGCCGACAACTCTACTCGCTCTTCGACCGTTACGTCACGAATATGTTGCCCGAGGGAATAGACAATCACCCCTTCTTTTGGTATAGTAATCACATTGTCATGGACAGGATCAAACCAGACGTAACTTTGCGAACCACTTCTATTCCTCACGAGGAAGGTCTCAGTGGTTAGCTCGGCATCAGACCTTTGCATTTCGACGCTTTCGACATCGGCCAGGATTGAAGTCATCAAGGCGTAAGCCATCAAACGTGGCGTCGGAGAGGCATTTCGGAAAAAATTGCTAAAACGCCCGCCAGATAACTCTCCGTGCGTGGGACCGAACGCCGCAAATGTGAATACTCGATCTATCCCATTCGCAAACATCGCCAAATGGTCTCGCACAAGCTGAGAGGCTGCCGCAAATTCATCTGTTAGGCTGCCTTCTCCTAGTAAAACGTTGTACTCAGTGACCCACACCTCCATTCCAGATGCATTGTCGGTTAAAGCCACAATCTTACGGGAAAGTAAACTGGTCAATATCGCGGGAGATTCACCGAGAGGTGCGTAATGATGGAAGGTGAACAATTGGAGGTCCTCATTATACCCTAAACCAAGCAATTCCTCTAAAAAACGGCGGTTTCGATAGGACAGAAACCCTTCGACCGGAAACTTACCGGCAGTCTCGGTCAACGGGTCCTGAGTTACGAAATAGGCCACCGAGGGGCCGGCGAAAAAGGCAGTTTCAGCTCCAGCCTCATTCGCGCCTCTCCAAAGTTCGATGTAGTCAATCACCTTCCCTGATGGACCACCGACTAAAAAGTGAATATCGGGTTCGTTCCACACTTCCCAATGGTTGACGATCCCTGAATAACGATGAGTCACACTGCGCACGTATTCGGACCAATCCCTCATTTCCATTGGGGGATGAGCAGCGGGTCCAAAATAGGAACTGGGGTTCGGATAAGCCGGGGCACCCGGGGATCGAGAAGCCCAAGCGGGAGTCGAACCGAGCACGCCAAGCATATTCAGGCCCCTCCGGTCGAAAACCGACAGAATGCTGTCCGGGAACAACCATTCGCCACGCACAGGCTCCAAGGCACTCCATTTCAATATGTCTGCACCATGCCAGCGCACCCACCCTGCTCCCAGTCGAGCCGCCAAATCAGCTCCTTCGACATTACCGGTCACGTGAAGTCCGAACGGGCTATCGACTAGCGGAAAATCGAGGCGTCGGGGGATTACGGCGAAAGCGCCAGAACCCACAACTCTCGCGCCGCCAGTTCCGCTTTCCGAAAGGAACCGATACCATCCCCGTGGCAATTCGAAAGACGTTCGATCGACCGCCTCACTTAACTGCCCAGCGAATACCTGCTGGTCATCCGAATTCAAAACTCGAAATGTCACCCGGCCGTCTCGTCCTCCCGGAGCAGCTTGCCTCACTATGGTTATCGAATCTCCTTCCGTGACTACCGAAGCCTCCGGTGCGGCGAAGACAGAAGAAAACACGGGCCGTTCAATGTCGGAGCGCTTGAGATTCAGCTCAGCAAGCTTCACGACAGCAGGACCAGTACTGAAGCGGATGTCGAGCCAAAGCACGCCTCCGAATTCGGGTACCACCGCCATTTCCAACTCAGTGATACTATCACGCGTGCCCACCCGCCAATTTCCTACCCGCTTCACCCTATCCCGCTCGTGCAGGTAAAGGTCGGCCGCCAACCCAGCCGGACCTGTCACCACCGACAGCATCGCGGAAAAGAACAAGGAATCGCCAGCTTGCATCGAGAACGGCTGAGAAGCGAAGGCAACCCCACCGCCAGATGGGATTCCCACGGTCCATTCATCGGCACTGGTGTCAATCTCCACTGGATCTGGAGCGAGTCGAAGCACATCATCCCGCCAAGCATACACCGACCAAGGAGTGCTCCCCAAATATCGATCATCGGGCCGAGGTCGAATTTTCAGTCCCGGCTGGGCCCGACAGGACGTTGAAGTTAACGCTCCTAAAACACACAGCACCCTAACGATGAAAAAGCTCGGGGGATTAGAGGAATCGAACATTTCAATAGGACTGTTGGTCGTCGATGGCGCCGGTACCCGCGCTGGCGATAAAAGCCTCAGACTGTTTTTTCAAGGGGCGACCCCTTTGCGCAACGGCGTTAAATCCCCACTGGTTAGAGCACTACTTTCGGTATTTATCCCTCGGTGGCGTTCTCGGATTATTCGCTTCCTAGCACGATATTCCCTCTCAAGTAAAACTCTTTGACGAAGAAACGAGAGTGGATTCCACCGAAGCATCGAGTCAGCCGCGCGAAGAGCCGTAGGTGCGAGCTCTGAAATCCTTGACGCGTGAACAGTGTGATCATTCTCGAAACGCTCTCTGCTGCGGAGAGTCGGCGGGTAGACCCGCTCCAACTGGTCTGATGGATCCCTGACAAGAACGTTAACTCCGTTCCACCACCCACGCCTCGCTTCCTCTCGTTGACCTTCCGTCATCGCCGAGGGGTGCTCTGGCGTATAAGCTTGGAAGAGTAGTTTCCAATCGGCATTGGTACGCAAAAAATCCGCATTTGCCTGCCGGACGTGGTTGTAGTTGCTATCGTCAACGACAATTATTGATTGTTCATGAAGATGGGGGAGCGCAAGCGACAAACAGATCAATTGGCTCCGATAATCGTGTGGTCCGTCAACAAAGTAGACTCCTATTTTTCGTTCTCCGCAGTAAGACTCAAAAGTTTCGAGAGCATCTTCGTAGTCCATATTGATAATCGTGGCGTTTTCGACACCAATATCCTGCATCCGAGATTCTACGATGTTGGAGTTTTTTCCATTGGGATCAAAGAATGCGAAGTTGTCGATTCCGAAAGACCTTAATCGTGGGGCTGCGCCAGCGACAGAAAGAAGGGTCAACCCCTGAAAAACACCAACTTCCAGGTAGCACGCATCGTCTTTGCCTTCCCACAACTGTCCAAACCGCTGCAGAACACCAAAAAGCTTGTGTCCCGATTTGCCGGTAAGGACATGGTCTCCGTCAAACCCGACCGGGTCCGACAAATCTGCAGCGCGGATCGCGTCTTGATACGCCGCGAGAATACTCCTAACTCCGTCGTTCCTATCCATCTCAACCTTTAAGTTCAGTTTTTGAATCAAAATCCACCGATAGGACCGCCCCCGCCCAGGTCTGATCGTTGGCGGATCAAAGCGCCTGTATATACCATAAGAATCAAGAAATACTGAAAGGTCGAATAGTAATACGGAGTGATACTCTCCGTTATTCCAATTCCCGAGAAATATAATGCTAAGACCAACAACAAGATTGCGGCGCGCCTGTTCCCCTCAGAAACATCTACATCACCTACCGAACGAAGAACCTCAAAAAAACCATGAAAAACAAGGAGGTACGCAAGAAACCCAACCAACCCCACATCCATGATCAATTGAATTATTTGATTGTGGAGGGTGATCCCCTCTGGATTACTCCAAGCCCCAAAAATCACCGTGTAGAGATCATTGGTTTGGGATGACCTGTGTGAGTACATTCCCAGACCGAATATCCACTCGGTAAGACGGAAACGGAGAATACCGAATGCTCCAGCTGCCCATATAAAGACCCTACCGCTTATCGCCAATACGTTGTTGAGGTCGACTAGAGCTGAACCGATGAGCCTGAGCAGCGCAAAATGAATCATTGGGTACGTAATTTGCCATGCGGCTAGGACCATTCCCGAAACCCGCACGTACTTCACCGGCATCCTTATTAGCGCGACCAAGACCAGTGACATTACAAGGACCTGCAACAGAACCATTCGTGCATCCGTTATTATGACCGACGCTAAACCAACCGCCGCAGTGCACAAATAAACGATGCTCCTCCCGCTGCCTCTTTCTCTTCGGTAAAGAAAAATCCCAACAAGGCACAGCCCCCCAGCCGCTTGAGCGAAATCCCGTGGATTCCTTACGAACGGAAATGCGACCCAAAATTCGAAGGGAGAAATACGCGATACGAACGAACCAAGATCAACTGAATTGGGCCCGTCGATTCTGAAGACGAATACTGCCACTAGATTTAAAACCACTAACGACAAAACCGAGTGGTGGATGTCCTCCCAGAACAAACGGGCCGACCTGCCCGTTCTCCAGAGCATTCCGACGTACTGTGAACCAAGGGTAAGGAGCAACAAGAAAGTCAGAACGATATAAAAAAACCTCGGAATCGAACTGTAAGGCAATGAAACAGACCGCAACGCTCCGAACGCCAGGACAACCAAGAACCACTTCAGCTTCCTAACATGAGCACCTAGCCGAGGGGTTCGGGCGGCTTTCCCCCTAAATAAGAAAGCGGGTCCGAGGAGCAAAATATAAGGGAAAAAATGGAGGACGTACGCAACTACCCTTAAATCTATCTTCAGGAGATAGCTATGAAGCCCGAGCAACGGGAAGAGTAGCCAGATGGCAGCCCTAACCCGCCAGATTTCAAATCGAGTTGGTGGCACGACCGAATGAGACACCTACGCTCGCCGAATCATATTTTGATTGGGAAGGATCCGCGCCGAAAGAGAAGATCCATCGAAACCGCGAACGATTGTAAACGCAGGCCCTACTACTCCACCTTTAGGACACATAGTAGTTTTGCTCGTAACCTCAACGTTAGTGCGGGTCATGGAGTCGTCTTCCTCTTCACCTTGGCTGGGACCCCAGCAGCAAAAACCCCGGAAGGAAGGTCAGTGGTAACGACGGCCCCGGCCCCAACAATCGTGTTGTCGCCAATACTAACTCCACCGACGACAATTGCCCCAGACGCTATCCAACAACCGCTTCCGATCGAGACATCGTACCCCTCAGCTGGCACCTCACCCTCTCCCTCCGCAAGGGAACGCCGTTTTCCGTCCGAAAACTGATGCCTTCCGGTCAATACCATACAGTTATGCCCAAATATCGTGTTATCACCAACCGTAATATTGCCAGAAACGACGTTAAAAATCGTGTTAACCGTCGAAACTGATTCACCGAGAAACAAGCGGGACGGATCCCCATGGCAATAGTGATGTTTGAACGCCTCCCGCATGTAGCTTCGATAAAACGCTCCAAAAACAAACGATGCACCCTTCCGAAAAACCCGCCACATTCTTCGCAGTAACGACCGCATACAAATCCTCACGCGATCCTTTAGGATTTCGCGTTTTTCAAAGGTTCTTTTCTAGAGCCGTGTGCCGATACACCTTACCGTAAGTGCGGGCAAGCATCGTCACCACGACGATTATCCCCAACGTCTTCAGCACAATAGGAATAAATCCAGGCTCAATCGTACCAACAATGTAGTAAAACACCCAGCAACAAACCGTTGCGGCGAATGGAATTTTCAGGAGCGGCCAATCAAATAACCCCGGAACGCTCTCGTTTGCAATTAGAAGCAACACGACAAACAAAAGTCCATAAGTACCAACGTGCACAACCACGCTACCCCAAATCCCAATCCAGGGAACTAGCAAGAGATTACCAATGATATTCACGATGGCCGCCGAAATAGAAGCGTATCCAATTATTCGCGGTTTTCCAAGCACCAGGGTAATCACGTTTACCGGCGCGTAATAGAGCGAATTGAGGAGAAAACCGATTAACAAAACCGGCAAATAACCTAGCGCCGCATAGTATTCAGGGCCCACAAACATTGAGATCACATCCCCAACAAAGAACAACGCCGTGATCGCTACGGCCGGGACGATTAACAAGAATTGCGTTATCGCCGACCGAGCCGAGCGGAGGCTTTTTGGTTTCGAAAGATCCACGGCCCCCAATGTTGGAATCAACGCGTTTGATTGGGCGGCCCCGACCAGCACCACAACTGTGCCAACTGAGAAAGCCAAGCTAAACACGCCTACCGCATCCAACCCGTCGTAGCGCTCCAGAATCATCCTATTCGCCGCGGTTAACACCCAAAAAGAGAGGAAATGCGGAATGAGCGGTAGACTAAACAACAAGGCCGCCTTGATATCGCTAATTCGAAATCGAAAACGAACATGCCGCAAAAAGAAAAAAGAGACGATTACACCGACTGCAAAATATGCAACCAAGCGTGCCATCAACGCGCCAAACACACCCTGCCGACCCACAACCAAATACCAATAGGTAAGGATTCCAATGGATAAGAACAAAGAGCTATTAAGCAACGTGTAGGCCCAGGGTTTGTCGGCAGCGCGGAAAAACTCACGAGGAACCTGAAAAAAAGCTGCACCGAAAAACCCTGTAGCCAACATTATTCTCACGTATGGATCATATTCAATTTCGCTAAAAATTTTGTTGGCTAACTGTTCCGATGTCAATTCTATGAGCCCAAAACAAACCGCGGGAACAACTATCGAAAAAATCCAAATCGTTCCATAGAACTCTTTTCGACGCTCATCGTTCGGGTAATCGAAGTAGAATTTCATGGCCGCAGCCCGGATTCCGAGACTGAACAGCATTGGCGTCAAAAACACCACCGTGTTCGCGATTCCAATTATTCCAAATTCTGCCGGAGTCAACCAAAAAGTGTAAATCGGCAAAAGCAGAAAGTTGATCCCCTTAAAGAGAACCTCACTTACCGCATAGACAGCCGATTTCTTTATTTGCTCAAGTATTTTCATGGCAGCATCGGCGCGGAGCGAGGTAGCAACGGAAACGTACGATCAGGGTTGGCACTAGAAACCCACGGGCCGTTCTTCGACGGGGCTGGCCAGTGTAGCAGTCAGCTGACAGGCAGAAAAAGCGAATCAAAATTTGTGCGGTCAAACACCTCCAAGTGCCCCCCAATAGTTGCGTTCTTGATCACGCGCTGGTCTTCCTCAAATACACGACGTGCAACGCGATAGGCCTGCTCCATTCCCTCTAGGTTCGGATCGTGCCAACGGTATCCTTTGCCAAAATAATCGGGATGAAAGTGATTGGGATCTTCACTTTGGGATATCAACTCGTCCTTTCCATTCAAGCGACCCTTCTTTCGATCAAAAGAATCGTTATAACGATAGGAATGATCCATCCCGATCAGATAGACCTCTCGACACCCAAGGAAAAAGGCCAACTGCAAGTTTAGGTAGGTTACAGTGAACCCCGAGTGCACACCGTCAATTAAATTTTTCGAAAACCCAACTCCGTCCTTTGGCGAAGGTATATAAGCAAGATTCATCGTATTCTCAGTACGCGCCAGCGCGTAGAGTAAGTCAACGGGAAAAACCTTCAACGTATCTCGAAGACAGTCGAGTTCTTTTGACCTATCTTCTGCTACCAACGAATCCTGAACAGTGTAATAGGAAGGGAGAAAACCCATCTTCGGCTCATTGAGGAAGAGAGCATTCGACCCGATGGTTATTTCATTAGACAACAACCTGAGATCCATTTTGTTCAAGCTCGGTCCGTTTCCAATAACAAAACACCGCCTACCTAGATGTAGATTTCGCAGCTGCTCTAATCCAGCACGATCCGCACCCCGTAAAAACCGCCATTCCAAAAACCGCTTCTGCAGCTTTATGTTATTTGCAAAAAACGACCACGCGGAATTTTCAGTCGACACCCGAGCCCACCTTGGGTACAACCCGCCACTCACGAGCAACGCTTGAAAACCACGCTTCAAGGTTTGGCGCATTGTCATTTGGGTTCGCAGGCATTGGAGAGGAAGCCCAAAACGGAACAGGGACCGCCGTCCGATCCTCGGACCATCAACGGCGCCACCCAAACCCGATTCAATGGCTCGCGCACCCCAGCCAAAGCCATGTCCTCAATCGCCAACACCGGTCGGCCGGGCCTTGAAGGATCGAGAAGACCGAGGTGGGCTTCTCTCCCTTCGGGTCGATGCAATCGAGAGGTCACAGAGATTACGTCTATCCCTACGACTCTAACGGCGGGGAACTCCGCCCTTAACCAACCACCCAACGTGGGATGTACACCAGGGTTTTCTTTCCAGTATCGCTCTTCTGCTCTAAATTTTTCGTATCCCGTCCTCAAAAGCAGAATATCAGTGTCCTTTCTAACCTTCCCCACCAGATCATCGGGGCCCACTAGATATCCTGCGGCTCCGGGAACATCAACGATTCGCGGATTGTCAAATATCCAAAATCCAGGGCGGTAATCAGTTAAAGATGGGGCACCACTTACGAAATGAAGCGGAGCATCAATATGTGTACCTAGGTGATTGGGAAAGGAATACTTCGCAGTGTTTGCGGTATCCCCGGCAACTACTCGAGTCAGGGGTTCGAATACGAAACCATCGCCCCCCCCATAAGAGGGAGTTTCAACCGAAAGTTCATGTGACAACCAAACCGCGGAGCCCTTTCTCATTCTCGATCCGGTCCGTTCAATCTAGCCAACCTTTCCATCATCATCCCCTCGGCGACATTGAAATCAATAGGTTCGTCGATATCAACGGCCTCATATGGATCGATTGGCATCAACAGCGGGCGGGCTCCAATCCGGTTCCCGCAATCCTCAAAGACTGACCTACTAAATACGTAGAGACACGAATTTTCTTCATAGATCGGTCGAAGCTCTTGCGTCTTGACTAATTTACGAGGGTCGTGGTTCAACGGGGTTCCATCTTCCAAGAAAAAACGCTTCTTTAGCGACGTTACCGAGAATAACGAATCAATCAAACGGCGATCGGCGGCAAAAAACGTTTCTATCGCTGAGTCGATCGTAGGGCTACGAAGGAGAGGATTCGTGCTGTGCGTCTGAATAAACCACTCTCCATCGGTCGTCGCGAGATCGTGAGCCATAATCATATTAGCTTCGTTGCTCGTCAATGTGAGCAATTCGTCCGGCCGCATATGTATAGTTACTTTGAAGTTTGCAGAGGCACTCTCGGCTATCTCCTCCGAATCGGTGTTGATGATAATTTCACCAACGTGCTTGCAGGCAGTTAGAACATCCATTATCCAGTGAAAAAGGGGACGACCACAGAAATGCCGCATGTTCTTTCCCGGAACCCGTTCCGAAAAACCCTTCATGAACAAAAGGGCTTTCACATGGGGAACCGGAATCACTTGACGGTTTTGCCTTCGCGAACTGCACGTACGCAATTGGACTCGTCACGTAATTTTTCCGCAAAGAAAACCATATCGTCGCCGTACGCAATGAAGGAGTATCCATCCTCGACTTTTTTTCGGAGAAGAGCTCGATCCGAGTGCACGATATGCACCCCTCCAGGCTTGTCATCGGTTCGCATCACGGCCTCGATTCTGTCCAGCGCGCCACGAACACCCGGGTGATCAAAATTCCCGGGCTCGTTGACGGAACCGGAAAGGTCGTACGGTCCGACGATAAAACCATCGATCCCATCGACAGCGAGTATAGCTTCCAAGTTAGTGGCCGCGTCAACATGTTCGATCTGCGCGATTACTATAGTCTCGCTGGAAGCACGAGTCCTATATTCCGGAAACCCGACACCGTACCCCTGGGCCCGCGAAAGCCCGACTCCCCGACTTCCGAGAGGCGGATAGTATGCGGCAGCAACGGCGGCGCGCGCCTGCTCAGCCGTGTTTACCATCGGCACGACAATACCAGCTGCTCCCGAATCTAAAGCTCGCTTGATAATAAGCGGGTCGTTATCGCCGACTCGTACAAGCGGGGCGGTTCCCGATAGATCGGCCACCTGGATCATTGAGTGCATCTCGGCAAAGTCTATCGCGGTATGCTCAAGATCGATCACCAGCCAATCGAATCCTCCAGTCTTGGCCATAACCTCGGTCATGGGCACGAACCCCCAGGAAAGCCAAGAGCCTATCGTTAGGCTTTTTTCCCTTAAAGCCTTCTTCAACTCACCCGGCCGCATCTAATTTGCCTCCATACACCTCGTCTTGAAAGTAGGAATCGATCCAGCCCCGGGCCTCACCGTCTACGTCCAACGTGGTCTTAAACATTTTCCCGAGACCTCGGGTTAAAATAACCTTCACTTCCTTCCCTACATTTTTCTTGTCTTTTCGTAGGGCGGCGACGAAGGCATCTACATCAATGGGGCCAAGGGGCACCTCATTCCAGTACCTTTCCAGGATAGCTCGGAGTCGGTTACGCAATTCCACGTCGATGAGACCCATCTTCACCGAGATGTAGTTAGCGATGTCCATACCATAACTCACGGCTATTCCATGAGGCACGGCAAATTTTGTTATCGATTCAATCGCATGCCCGAATGAGTGACCGTAGTTGAATAGCTGGCGTACGTTCTGATCGAATTCGTCAACCTCGACAGTTGCTTGTTTTATCCGCAGACTGCACTCAATCAACTCGGCGACCACACTGCGATCCTGTAACACTTTGCAACCCTGATCGCGAACCAACTCGAAGGCTTCCTCCCCTGACACAAAGAAAAAGTGGGTCATTTCACCGAGACCAGAGATTATTTCCCGATTGGGAAGTGTCTCGAGAAATTTGAGATCAATGAAAATCTTCTTAGGTGGAAAAAAATTTCCTAACAAATTTTTATACGTACCGAAATTTATGGATGCCTTCCCACCGATGCAGCTGTCCCCCTGCGCCAGAAGGGATGTTGGAAAAAAGATCCAATCCACTCCGCGGTAAATACTAGAGGCAATAAAAGTAACGATGTCCTGGGTGATGCCGCCTCCGATAGCCACCAACCGATGGTCCTTGCGAAATCCGCGGCCGATCAACTTGTCGATAACGGGTTCGATTCCGCGATAGCTTTTCTTTTCTTCCGACGCATCAAGGACAATCAGATCGCGTCCAGCCAAATTTTGGGATAACCGTTTCCAATGTAGTTCATGAACATTTCGATCAATAATGACCTGGTCGCCCTCCTGGAGCTCGGTTTCAAGACAAACCCCAATATCACCAACGAAGTTAACCGCATATTCATGTATTTTGGATTTTACTGAAAAATCTCTAGACACTAACGAATCCTCCGTCGACCACTATGTTTTGAGCGGTAATATACGTATTCCAATCACTGGCGAGGAAAAACACGACTCTCGCGATTTCCTGAGGATCTGCGAAACGCCGCAGCGGCACGTCAGCGGCGAGGGCGTCCATTTCATCTACTGACAACGTGCTTCGCGTTAGTTCCGTCAAAGTGAATCCGGGGGAAACCGCATTCACAAGGATATTGTGTCCAGCAAGGTCAGCGGCCGCAGCCTTAGTCGCTCCCACCAGTCCGAATTTGCTGGCTGTGTACATAGAACGCCCTGATTTGGTGATGACACTCCAGATGGAGGCGATGTTCACGATTCGGCCCCAGCCGTGCTTCTTCATCGCGGATGCAACATCGCTAGTAAGCAAAACCGGAGCGCGAAGATTGAGAGAGAAGATGGAATCGAGATCATCCGCTTCAATCTCGTCGACGGACACAATTTTGTTTATGCCCGCGTTGTTCACAAGAACATGCAAAGAGTCTCTGGCGCGGACCTCGCCTCTGAAGATTTCAAACGAGTCGGCATTTTTCATGTCCACCGCCCAGCCATCTGCAAGCGACGATCCCAGTTGTCTGAGGGTTTTGACACGTTTGTCTACATCGTCTTGCCGAGTGCCCGTGATCAAAACGGTTGCGCCCGCCTCGGCAAACAGATCGGCCACGGCCGCCCCAATTCCGCGGGTGCCACCGGTTACGAGAACCGTTTTACCTGCGAACGAAGTCTCCGGAATCATCCGCCCCCTAGGCTGAAAGCCCAAGATCATTCAAAAGGTTTTTGGCGGCTGACAATTCCATACTCAGTCGACATTGTTCCGAATAGGTGCCAAGGTGTGGTGTGAGGATAACGTCATTCCTGCCGAGAAGCGGACCCGCGTATGGTTCCCGCCAGAACGCATCAAACCAAGCTCCTTTTAAAACACCATCATCAAGCGCCTGTAACAGGCTGTTTTCATCAACTAACTCGCCTCGGGCGGAGTTTAGTAAGAGAGCTCCCCGTTTCATTATGTCGAATTGTTCAGGGCCAAGAATAACCTCCTCTCCGCTGGCATGGAGCGAGACAACATCGGCCTGCTTCAGCCCCTCATCCAGAGTAACCAATGTTTCGCCTGCCGCTAGATCTCCCTGTTCGAGAACCGGATCCACCACGAAAACCCGAATACCGAATGGGGACATCAACTCAGCAGTTCGTCTGCCAATTCGCCCGTACCCTACAAAAAGAACGCTCCGACCATCCAAACCGGAGCCGATAGCTTTGACCCACTCACCGGCGTGTAGATGAGAATTGGCCGAAACTAGGCCCCGCCCTAACGCAATGGCCGCTCCAGCAGTCAACTCCGCAACCGCGTTGGTCGGCCCATCGGGAGTATTTGAAACCCTTATGCCCCTTTTGTCGGCAAACTTCATGTCAATATTGCTCATACCTATTCCGACTCGCGCTATAGCCTTCAGGTGAGGCGCGGAAGAAATCACTCGCTGGTTCAGCGGCTCAAGACCTGCTATTAACCCGTGCTTATCTGCAAGAAAAGTAGCCGCCTCGTCCTCCGTCAACCTACGCCCGAACGGATTTTTTACTACCTTGACGCCAGCTCCAATCAAAACATCAAGAGGCTCACGGTTCGTTTGTGCATAGCTGGACGTGGAAACGCCTACCAATATTTCACTCAAGTATTGCTCCGTAACGAGTTTATTTTTCGGGCAAGTTTGACATGTCAGGACACGCTGTATTCGCTTTTGCCGATGAGAAGATCACATACCGCCGCTAGCCAAAACGCATGGGCAGACTCGATAATGTTGTACGCCCGGCTGTCTAGCCAAAAGTTAATATCACCCAGTCCCTTTAACGGATTATCCGGAAGAAAGCCGGTAAAGGTCGCCACTGTCATCCCCTTCGAACGAGCCTCTTTCGCACCGTTAACGACATTTGCTGATTTCCCGCTTGAACTAATAAAGATTGCAAGGTCGCCCTGATCTCCGTGGTGTTCAACGGCCCTCGCCAACCAATTGTCAAATCCATAATCATTGGAATAGGCTGTAAGGAAAGAAGCGTCGTTGAAACACATTGAACGAACTTTGCCTTGTTTAGTAAAGTCCAATGCGAAATGGCTCGCCATGCTCGCGCTGGCACCATTTCCCGCCAACAACACCTTTCCGTTTTTCTCCCGAACGTCTTCCATGCAGTTACGGAGAGCGATTATCGAATCAAAGACACCGGGCGTATCCACGGCTCGGTGCAATTGCTGAAAATACTCGTCAAGGAATTCTTCAAAATTCATAACTGGGATCACTCTTGTAAATGGCTTCAATCGTCTTCATAACATTCATGGCATCGTTCGAATTCCCTACATCGATTTTTGAGTCTTCCTCAATCGCTTTGAAGAAATGATCAATTTCGCTTTGCCACGATGAATCGTCGTGATAGGTAATTCGTTCCTCGTCCTCCCAGGTCGCAGCCGGTGCAGTGGAACGATTCTTCGCAACAGACAATTCCTCATCCCCATAGGTCATCGAACTCGTTCGTAGCCCGTTCAAAACCATATACCCTTTGGACAAGAACACCTCCAGAGAGAAAAGGTGGCGCCACTGAGTCATCGTTGAATGGAGGCTGGCTACGACCTCGGTTCTCGTGTTCTTGAGGATGGCAAAAACATTATCTTCAATTTCCGCATTCCAGTACCTGTCCTGGACGAACGCATGTACGTTGTCGAACGCACCCGCAAAGAGGAGGAACAGGTCAACCATATGAATACCTTGATCCATCAATATCCCCCCCCCAGCCAACGCCTTTTTCGCCCTCCAGCTGTCGAAAAACCCGGCGTCGACACTCTTGCCGTACCGACCTCTCATCCACAGAACCTCGCCATACGCCCCAGAATCGACTCGTCGCTTCATCTCTTTCAAGCTCGCATGATGCCGATGATTGAACCCGTACATCAACTTATTGCCGGATTTTTTTTCCGCAGCCTGAACATCGGCCACTCCCGCCGCAGTCAAAGCGGGTGGTTTTTCGCAAAAGACATGTTTTCCAGACTGCAACGCTGCCAACGTCAACGGTTGGTTGAGATAATTCGGTGTGCCTATAAAGACCACGTCGATCTCGGAATCGTTGATAATTTCGTCCGCCGAACACGCCAGCGGAAATCCGAGAAAGTCTTGATCCGGGTTGGCGTCATAGACCTTGGCTATTTTCCCATACCCAGAGCCCACGACAGCTTTTGCCCGAATCTCGCCCATTTTTCCAAAACCTACAACTCCCACTCGATGCATCAGAGATTCCTTTATTGCGAACTAACGAAAGATTGTTTCCGGCCCTGTTTAAACTGATTCAGTTTTCGACGGGGGAAGTTTCATGCCGAACCAGCGTTTCAGGTGTTCGCCAAAACAACATCGTCACCGTCCACCCTAGGCCGAAGACTAACCCCAAAGTGGCGGACCCAACAACAAGCAACCTCCTCCTCGGCCTATTCTTCAGTGCAGGAATACCGGGAGCATCAAGAATTACTATAGCAGCTTCTTTGCGAGCCTCGTCAATTCGGGCAATTTCATATTGCCTAACGAGAGTGAGATACATCTCTGTAGACACTCGGACATTTCGCTCCAGGCGATCCGCCTCCAACTCCAATTGTGGCGATCCCTGAAGCGATCGGTTTTCCATTTTGAAGTTCGACAGCGCGACTTCCCGCCGCGAAAGTTCGGTCTCGACCTCTAACATGCGGCCCTCTATGAAAACACGATTTTGCCTTTCAACCGCGTTGTTCATTTCAGAGATTACTTCGCCGGTAATTCTTGCGAGTTGCCGTGCAACGTCCACCGCTAGTTGTCGTTCTTCCATCCTAACCACTACCCTCACAAGACCGGTCACCTTGTTTTCATCAAGCTCTATCCTAGATCGCAAGCGTTCTACCGCGAGCTCCTCTGACCGCACGGAGTCAATGTTCATGGCTTGAGGAGGCGCTGCTGCTCCTCGATTTATCCAGGTCCGGAGCGCCCCTCCCAACCCGTTCGCACTCCCCATCTTCCAGAAAGTCATCAAGTCCGTTGGTTCTGCATATATCTGAGTTTGCCAACGATACCGGACCAATTGGTTCATAGCACGGCGGGACAATAGGACCTCTGGAATGTTGTACTCCTGCCCAAGCCCACCACCAACATTCACTCCAAAGTTCGCGGCTAAACCCTGGAGGTTCCCAAAACTCCCTGCTGAATTCGCGTTCGACGGATAGAGAGTCATTCCAGCCATATAGAGCGGTGGCAAAACCAACGCTATTATCACCCCAAAAACTGCAAACCCCACTCCAAAGATCAGCGGTCGGCGACGATCATTCCAGATCTGGGACGCCAACAATTCCCAATCGACCGCGATTCCGGGCTGAGATAAGAAACGCTGCCTTTCACGAAGCCGTCGATAGAGGTTCATTTTACCATTCACGTATAGTCACTCGCACACACAACTCGACTCTTTGTGTTACCGGTTTCGATGGCAGCGACACTAGGTCACCGCAGTGGTCAGCTCCGGGCAGAATCAACCTGAGATTCCACCCATTGGTACGTTGCAGAAATCCCGTCGACCAGAGGTGCGGATGGCCTCCAACCAAGTTTTCCTTCGATCAACCTGTTGTCCGAATTACGTCCACGAACCCCTTCTGGTCCCGGAATGTTCCTTATGCTAACTTTTTTGCCAGCAACCTGAGAGATCATCTCGGCTAGGCCATTGATCGACACCATCTCGTCAGAGCCAATATTTACGGGTCCGGCCCAATCTGAGCGGGTCAAACGCAAGGTGCCCTCCACGCACTCGTCGACATAGAGAAAAGACCGTGTTTGCAAACCATCCCCCCATATCTCGATTTCCCCTCCATTATCGACCTCTGCGATTTTCCTACAAAGGGCTGCCGGCGCCTTTTCACGCCCACCGCGCCAGGTTCCTTCCGGTCCAAAAATATTATGGTATCGCGCCACCCGCACATCCATGCCATAATTCCTTCCAAAGGCCAGATACAATCTCTCGCTGAACAGTTTCTCCCACCCGTACTCAGAGTCGGGGTTGGCCGGATAAGCCGAGTCCTCCGAGCAATTAGGGTTTTCCGGATCAAGTTGATTGTGCTCAGGATACATGCATGCAGATGAAGAGTAGAAAATGCGAGAGACGTTTCGCTTATAGCTTGCCTCAAGAACGTTCAGGTTCACCAAAGCCGAATTGTGCATTATGTCGGCGTCATTCTCACCAGTGAACACAAAACCAGCTCCGCCCATATCTGCGGCCAATTGATAGACCTCATCAAATCTTCGGTCCATCGCATTTCGGCAATTCTGCGGATCCCTTAGGTCAGCTACCATGAAATCATCCGCGACCGTGGGAGAGAACTCAGGAAATTTCAGATCGACTCCGCGAACCCAGTAACCCTCCCGCTTCAATCTTCTGACCAGATGAGAGGCGATAAAACCTCCAGCGCCACATACAAGTGCTGTTTTCATTATATAGTTGCTCCGAATTTTCAGATAGGATAGAGAACGGCCTTCGCTGGTCCCAAGAGATTAACTGTCTTCGACCGAACGACGCCGAAATAAGCCGAACATGTCGAGAAAATTCAACCAGAGAAATTTTGGCACGACCGCGCCGTACCGCCGCAACAAACGTTTGGGTTCGCTCAGGGTCCTGTAAAGCCACTCCAATCCCGAGCGCTGAATCCATTTCGGAGCCAAAGGCTTCTCCCCGGACAAGAAATCAAACCCGGCTCCTACCCCAATCAACACCGGTGCCGTCACCAACCCCCTAAACGAATCCATCCAACGCTCTTGTTTAGGGCATCCGAGGCCACACCAAACGATGTCGGCGCCCGAAAGATTTATCTCACGAACAACGTCCTCTATTTCAGTCGAACTTAAAGGACGAAAAGGAGGACAATAAGACCCTACAACTGTAATTCCCGGATACGACTCCTCCACCACCTTGGTGAGTTTTTCCGCCACCCCTTCTTTACCACCATAGAAGAAATGTTTATACCCGCGATCCGCGCTGACCGAAAAAACATCCATCATTATGTCAGGCGCGTAAACTTTTTCAATATTTTTGAAACCATAAAGGCGTCCGAGCCAAACTTCAGGCATCCCGTCGGGAGTCACCAAACCCGCCGTTTGATTTATTCCGAACAGTTTTTCATCGTTCTGCATCTCGATTATTCCGTGAGCTCCGGTGAGCACGACGTACTCCTTGCCCCGCACTTGAATCCAATGATCGATAACAGCGAGCGTACGAGCCCGGGTCAAGACATCGATTCGAACCCCGAGAATCGAAAAGCTCTCAATGGCAAAAGGGTACCGTGTAAGGCGAAGTCGGTCTGGAGGTATAGTCATTGATTTTGCTGTGGGTTTTTCAGAACAAAATAGTTGGACGGGAACGCAAATTCGCCTAAGCCAGTCTTGCATAGGAATTGAATCAATGGCTCAACACGTCTGTATTTTCGAATCATATAACTGTTTCGGAGCGGCACAATGCTCCCGAATAGCCGCGAGCACCTGTGGACGAAATCCGATTGGGCGAAGCCGGCGTGAGCACCGAGCTCGTTTTCAAATCGGCCACGGATCCGATCTAAATAATCATTTAGGTTCCATTTTACTTTTTGAAAGAGAGTCTCGCCTGTATGCGTACCGGCATACGCGATTATCCGGTTGCGGTTGGGGAACCCGAGAAAAACAGTACCATCCGGACCTAGGACCCTTTTGAATTCTGCCAGAACCGCATCGGGGTCATCGACATGCTCAAGAACGTGGTAGCTGTAAATGAAATCGAAATATCCGTCGGCAAACGGAAGGTCCGCCAAATCCCCGGGGATCAATTCGAGATCCTCTAACAACTCCCTTTTCGACAAACCAACATCAACCCCCACCGTTTTCATGCCGAAGGTAGTCCGCACAAGCGCCGCTTCCGCGCCATCTCCGCAACCAGCCACCAACGCCCTTTTCGGACGATCATCCAAATGGGGCGTCATGATGTCGAACACAATATTTACGGTCCGCTCCAAAGCTGCTGTATTCTTCGAATCGAAATCAGCATAACCGACGGTCGGGTCGAATAAATCACTCACGCTGTTACTTCTCCGACGTCAGCTCCGATCACATCGCGAAAATTAACCTTCTGAAAAACGTCGCATTTTCCTCCAAGAGTCGCGTCAAGTATTCGACGCCCGTCGAGTTCGAACGCCGTGCGCGCGTTTTTGTAGGCCAAGTCAGTTCGAAAAAGATCGGGAAGCTGCCACTTACTACCCTCAGGCCAGTACTCAGGGTGAAAGTGGTTTTCATCTCTGCCAATGCGTACTTCCACGCGGTTCGGAGTCCCAGATCCTTTAAAGCTGTGGTCCAGTCCCACAATGACAACTTCTCTAAAACCCATAAAATAGGCAAGTTGCAGCATGTGATACGTAACGGTTCCTCCCGATGTAATCCCGCCGGTCACATCTGTGCAAAAAGTGTCATTTACTGACAACTTGTCTCTGAGATAGCATGTGTTCGCGATAATTGTGTCAAAGCCCTTTTGGAAGAGGTGCCGACGATGCCAGCCCAAAAATTTGGGCATTTCGAGTCCCGCAATGTCTCCGTGAAACTGCTCCAAGATCAGTTCGTTGCTTGCACCGTAGTAGGTGGGCAAAAAACCCAACCGATCAAAAATAAGATAAATTCGGTTAAGCCCAATCGTCACCTCATTTCGGAGTGGAGTAAGGTCCATTGTCGCAATACTCGGACCGTTCGCCACGAGGAAACATCGTTCCCCATGGTGACATCCACGAAAGCTTTCAAGCGCCGACTTGTTTTGTTTCCCGAGATCTGTGAACGCCCAATCGAAAACATCTGAGATATTTCGAATCCTGCGGCCCGCCGCCTCGTACAGCCTCTCAAAGGTCAGTTCATTAGTTTTAAATCGCATAATTCTCGAATCTCCATGATCCGCCCACGTCGCCCAAACGAAACGGAAAGATGGACCACTCTATACAAGGTAAGTTAGAAATCGACGGGTCCAACCGGTGGGCGTTTCGAGCCATTAATTTCAGTAAATCATCGAGATTTGGGGGCTTGCCGAAGCATAGAATAGACCCAACTCCTTGCCGCGGTCGGTTCAACCTAATCAGAATGCTCCGCGTCGTCGGGCTACTGCCGGAAGGGTCTGAGCGATCAACTTCAAATCGAGCCAAATTGACCATCGATCAATATACTCAGAATCTAGGCGAACAACTTCCTCGAAGTCGACTACCGAACTCCTCCCTTTCACCTGCCAAAGACCCGTCAAACCTGGTTTGGCACCCAGACGGTGGAAATGCCGATCTGAATAGTCGTGCAGGTCAGCCTCAAAAAACGGGCGCGGTCCGACGAGGGACATATCTCCGTTAAGAACATTCCAGAATTGGGGCAGTTCGTCCAGGCTCCATCTTCGAAGCACCTCGCCGATTTTCGTCACCCTCGGATCCTCCGCGATCTTGAACAAGCGCGCGTCACCAGACTCGTTCAGGTGGGCAAGGTCGGCTTTCCTTTCGTCCGCGCCAACTGACATGGACCTAAATTTGTACATTCGGAAGAGGTCGCCGCCATAGCCTATCCTCTCCTGACAAAAAAAAACCG
Source organism: Gemmatimonadota bacterium (assembly GCA_029262195.1). Lineage (GTDB taxonomy): Bacteria > Gemmatimonadota > Gemmatimonadetes > Gemmatimonadales > GWC2-71-9 > B16T1B5. The sequence continues at coordinate 180,502 of JAJCZX010000030.1, forward strand.
GCCCGGCAGAATCGAGCTTGATTCCGACGGCTATAACCGCAAAAAGGGGAGAGAGGGCCAACAATGCCAACCCTGATCCCACCAGATCCAGCACTCTTTTAAGCCCTAATTGAGATCCCTTCAAAGCCGGCATCGTCAACTCGACGAATGGAATATCCTGGTGCCAAACAAGATGAGAAGAAATTTTCCCAGGATGCGTACCCCGCGGTGCTGCCAAAACCCTGCACCCTGCGACAGAGGCAGCTTCCACAATTGTTTCATATTGGTCGTCACTCAATTCAGCACTGAGGATTAAGGAATCTGGGCATTCTTCCTCCAGGATCTGCCAAATTTGATCGGGAACACCGAAGATTTTGAAGTTGCCGCCTGGCACTGAATCCCAAACCCAACCGATCACGTCAATGTGCCCACCATCCTTCAAGGCCGCTTCGAGGCGTTGGGCTTTCGGCGCTCGCGGATCGGCAACTATGACCGCTTTTTCACGCCGAGCCTTAGGCCAAAATCGAAACATTAGGTTTTCAACAATGTTTCGCTCCGAAATCACCACTGCCGATATAATTGTCACCGCGACAGCGAATTGGATCGCAACCAAGAAAACCCCTTGGACCCAAACCAAGCGCCAGAGCACCAACGCCGTCGCTAGGATCACCCCCCTCCCAATTCGGCCCACATCACGCCAGGCTTCTCCTTTGGAGTAGGATCCCGTCGCAGCCAGACCAACGATCAAAGCAACCGCGAACTGCCATCCCCCAAGGAATCCCCCGTCAACGGGACCTCTGAGGAACTGTGTGAAACTGCTCATCGCCTCCCAAATCAACATCTGGGCAGCAATCCAGTGAATCAGCGCAAACGCAGAAATATCGGCGACAAGAAGGACCGCTACACGAAACAGGGTTCTACTAACATGCCTACCGATGGTTTTGGGCGCAGTACGCTGGACCGCCACTCGGGGCGAAGAAGTCCTGGCTTGGCGCTTGCGGCCGTTCTTATTATTTGGAACCGGCCTGATACTCGTGCTCATTTTCTCCCTCTCACTCAAGCCTGGCGCCCAGCTAACACTTTTTGATGTAACAACTTAGTCGATTTTACAATAAAACTCAAAAGGCTCCAGGAAAATTAACGTGCCCTGACAAAGAATGTAACATCTGAGAGCAGGAATGCGCGTTTGATCTTGCCTGATTCTCTAGTTCAGACCGATTGCCAATACCATCAACACCACAATCGTCACCGGAATCCCCAACCTCAGATAGTCCCAAAATTTATACCCTCCCGGCCCATACACCATCAGATTCGTCTGATATGCAATCGGTGTCATGAATGAAACAGACGCCGAGATGGCCACAACCATTGCGAAAATCCGCGGATCACCGTTCAACGCAGAAGCAGTCGACATTGCAACAGGAAACATCAGTGCCGCAGCCGCATTGTTGGTGATCACCGCATGCAATGCGACCGTGAACGCAGCTATACCGAGCAAGGCGACCTTCGGAGCAATCGATCCAAGAGTTTCGCTGAAGAGGGAACCTATGAGGGCGGCGAGCCCGGATGTCTCAATGGCAGCCGCGAGGCCAAAAGAAGCCGCTATGGCGATAACCACGTTCAAGTCCACAGCCATTCGGGCCTCCCAGGGGGTCAACACGCCGGTGATGACCATCAGCATCGCTCCAAGTAGAGCAACGCTAACAATAGGGGCTAAACCCAGCCCTGCGGTCAGAATTACACCCACGGTTATCACGACCGCGAGACCGGTCATTCTCGATACACCTGGGAGCGCGCCCCCGAGTTCGGCGACGAGCAGAAAGTCAGACCTATCTCTCCACCTACCACGAAACCCCTGGTCGCCCAACAACAAGAGCGTGTCGCCCGTGTGCAACTCAATACTCCCCAATTTGCCAAGGACACGTTGCCCGGCCCTGTGAACCGCTACGACTGCGGCTTCGTACCTTCCCCGGAAGCCCACGTCCTTGAGCGTCTTCCCGTTGAGGGGCGACGCCGGGCCAACGACCGCCTCAAAAAAGGTGTGTTGGGTAGAGGCGGGGTCCATAAAGTGTTGGCTTTCAGCCGACTGGAGGCCTGTCATGTTTTGGAGTTGCACGACAGTATCTACCCTGCCAAAAAACGTTAGCAGATCTCCTCCACTCAACTCGGTGTGAGGAGTCACTGGCACCGCCGCTCCCTCGGTGCGGATCAACTCCGCCAGAAAAAGACCCTGGAGATTTCGCAATCCTGCCTGCTCGACAGATTGCCCGACCATCGGCCCGCCATCTTCGACTCGCATGGTTACTACGAAGTCGCGCTCCGACTCTTCAACCTCTCTCCTCACTCCAGCTCGTTTGGGAAGTAACAAAGGCGTCAGTAACACGATGGCCGCCAAGCCAGCCAAAGCAACTGGCAGCCCGATACGTGTGATCTCAAACATCCCGAGCGGTTCGAAGCCGTGCTCTTCAAGCATGCCCGAAATTACGAGGTTCGTTGACGTCCCGATTAGCGTTACCATGCCCCCCAGAATCGCAGCAAAGGACAACGGCATCAGGTATCGAGACGGAGAGACGTTGTGCTTCTGGGCCCAATTGGATACTTGAGGCACCAGCATCGCCACGATGGGCGTGTTATTCAGAAAAGCCGAAGCGGCGGCCGTCGGCAACAATAGCCGCACTAGCGAAACCCGTTCATTGCCTGCCCTGCCGAGCATCGCCGCTACTACCGGCTGGAGTACACCGGTTTTTTCGATCGCCCGGGCGATTACGTAAAGAGCGGCCACAGAAATCGGAGCTGCATTACCGAAACCCTGGAGTGCTTCCCTGGGGGTTAATACGCCGAGGACCAGAAGAACAATCACCGCTCCCAGGATCGCCATCGAAGGCGGAAACATATCGCGCGCCATGACGACGAAGGCACCGATGATTACGAAAGTCGTTACCCACGCATCCCAACTCATAAGTAGGAGCCCTGAACGGGGAGCGGAGAAGGTACAGGAGAAGCTATTGGCTGCCCGAGCGCCACGACGGAAGCGCTTCCCGCTTCCCCCTTCCCGGCAGACAATTGCTCGGAACACTTAGCTCTTGGCACGAGAAGCACCTACCCCTTTAGAAAGGCCATTACGCCGTCAACAAAACCACCCCCAAGATCGACACCTGAAACCCGTTTCATTGATCCGTCCTCAAGAATCGCCAGAGGGTTCACCCGGGTCAAATCATCGATCACGTCGTGGCATCTTCTGGACTCCAGAAATTTGACTGCGGTTGCCATGGTTTGAACGGTGCCGTGATTGTCTGAGGTAACCAGGTCACCCAGGCCGACCGATACTATCTCCCGCGCTTTCTTTCCCCGTACAGACCGTTGGGCTAGTGTCGTGGCGTCGACGGCGAGCCGTGCTCCAAGGTCGTGCCAGCGTCCTGCGGTCCTAACGGAAAGCCCTTTATACCGCTCCGGGTGGGCCACGAGGGGGATCGCATGTGCTGCAATATTTTCCAATACACGCGATGCAATATCGACGGCCACACTCGGCAAAAATTCCACCAGGTAGTAGCTCGAACCAGCTAGAGAATACCTCCGGTCCGAAAGACTTTCCTCATGCATGGGCTCGTCGAGCATTATCTCAAAGCCGAGGTGTAATTTGATTTCTGACGGGACATGGGGTGCCAATGTCTCATAGGCCGCCTGGCGCAGTTCGAGAGATTTGTCGGCCCCTGCTGCGATCTGGGAAGCCCTGATATGAGGGGTACAGATCACGTCGGTCACCCCGTCCCTGACAAACATTTCGAGGACTCCTACAGACTGTTCTACCGACCGTGAACCATCATCAAGAGCCGGCAGCAAGTGCGAGTGAACGTCAATCAAGAGATATTCGCCAATTTGCGGGGATCAAACTCCGCCTGGGCTTCGCACGCGAACGTCATCAGCGCGTCAGCGGCAAGTAGATCGATCGGGTCGGCCCCTTCTCCATCATCCATGACAGAGCTCAAGAGAGCCCGGCCGGCCTCTTGTAAGTGTTCAACGTGCAGGGTGCAACGTACACCGTCGTGATTTACCCTGCACGTTGCACGTTGCACGTCAGCGGCGTCTTTAACCCGCGAACGAAGCGTCGTCGGCACTCCGTGAAGTCGTTGATCCAACCACGCGCCAAGCTCAATCATCGACTCTCAACCCCAACTCCTCGGCTACGATTCCCATAACCCTGGATCTTGCAAACGGCAATTTGGTTGGGTCTCCAACACCCGCCGAGGCAAAATGTGGTCGTCCCCCACCCTTACCACCGGTCAACTCAGCAATGCGCTTCGCAATGTTGCCGGCTTTGGCCCCCCTGGTTACGATATCGTCGGTCACACCCACGTGGATGCCCGGCCTATCTCCGCCGGAAAAGACAACGAGAACCGATTCGGCATTTTGCTCGCGGTAGGCATCTATCATCAAACCAATTTGGTTTCGATCTTCGAGCCCCGAATTCGCTAATTCAAGTGTGACCGGTCCCAAATTGTGTTTTTCGGTCCCGTCGACAAAACCGCCACCGCCGGACTTCAACAACTCCTCGACCCGCTTTTCAAGTGACTGGCGTTCCTCTAGCAATGCCTCCACCTTCGAGGGGACATGTTCCGGTGTCGTTCGAAGCTTTTCCGCCGCTCCGCCCAGGCGTGCCTCCAACCCCTTCAACCGACTGTAGGCTCCCCTTCCGGTGACAGCCTCAACCCGCCGCACACCCGCCGCCACGCCAGATTCTCCGGTGAAGTGAAATGACCCTATCTGACCCGTCGTCCGGACGTGAGTCCCTCCGCAAAGCTCCACCGATAGATCTCCCATATCCACCACTCGAACCAGATCGCCGTATTTTTCTCCAAACAACGCCATAGCTCCCTTCTTGAGAGCTTCATCGTACGGCATTTCATAGACGTCCAGGTCAGCATTTCGCAGGACGCCCTCGTTTACCATGGCCTCGATTTCGTTCAGATCTTCCGGGTTGATCGGCGACTGGTGAGAGAAGTCGAACCGCAATCGATTCGGATCGACAACTGACCCGGCCTGGCGCACGTGGTCGCCGAGGACATATCGTAACGCGGCGTGGGCCAGGTGAGTGGCAGAGTGATTTCGTTCTATATCCCGACGGCGGCTCTCGTCGACGATGGCAGTCACGCTGGTTGCCTCAAACGGTCCGTCGAATCTTCCCGACACAACGGTGGTGTTGTCGTTTTTGGACACATCGCCAATAACCACCTCCCACCCCCCTCCCCTCACCCAACCCATGTCACTCACCTGTCCACCAGATTCAGCGTAGAACGGATTGTCCTGAAGAATCAGATCCAACCGGTCTTCTGAGGCCCGGAACGCGAGAATCTCCGTGTCAGCCTTGAGATGGTCGTAACCCACAAATTCCTGATCGCCTGATTTTACTTCCGTGAACTTGCCGCCCTTTTCGGTGTGGATCGCCGGTACGCCTGGAGCAGCACCTTTGCGGGCCGCCCGCGAACGTTCCTGTTGAGAATTCAATGCCGCCTCAAAACCTTCAACGTCAACTTTGAACCCTTTTTCGGCAGCTACAATTTCTGTGAGGTCAATCGGAAAGCCGAACGTATCGTAAAGCTTGAAGGCGTCGTCTCCAGAAATTGCCGTCCCACCGGACGATGTGAGGTCGTCCATCCTTTTCATACCCCCATCTATCGTCTCGAGGAACCTCTCCTCTTCAGCAAGGGTCACGTCGGCAATGTGCTTTGCTTTTTCCTTCAACTCAGGAAAATGACCTCCCATTTCCGAAACAACGGTATCGCAAAGATGAACCAGCGTGGGATCCGTTCGGCCAAGGATATACGCATGCCTTACTCCGCGCCTCAGAATCCTCCTCAGGACATAGCCGCGACCGTCGTTGGACGGATAGACGCCGTCGGCAAGAAGAAACGCAATTGCTCTAGCGTGATCGGCCAGGACTCGAAACCCGACCCCCGCTTCACCTCTATCGTACTCCATTCCGAGAACTTCCTCCACACGGGAAATGATCGGCATGAAAAGGTCAGTGTGAAAGTTGGAGTCAGCCCCCTGCAAGACTGCTGCGATACGTTCCAGGCCGGCACCTGTGTCCACAGAGGGTGCGGGAAGCGGGGAGCGGGGAGCGTCGGGGGTTTGGTCGAACTGCATGAAGACCAGATTCCAGATCTCCATGAACTGGCCCGAATCGGCCAGGGCTTCGAATTCTTCGGGGGACGAGGGGGCCCCCAGCGTTTCCCGCTTCCCGTTTCCCGGGTGTGATCGCAGGTCTACGAAAATCTCCGAACAAGGCCCACACGGACCGGTGTCACCCATCTGCCAGAAGTTGTCCTTGTCACCCAGACGGAAAATGCGGTTCTTGCTGACCCCGGTTACTTCGTGCCAGAGCCCCGCGGCTTCCTCATCTGTGTGATGGACTGTGAAGTACAGCAAATCCGGATCGATTCCGAGAAACTGCTCGCTGGCCACCCACTCCCAGGCATACTCAATCGCTTCTTTCTTGAAATAATCGCCGAACGAAAAATTTCCGAGCATTTCGAAGAAAGTATGATGCCGCGTCGTGTGCCCCACCTCTTCAAGATCATTGTGCTTTCCGCCTGCACGCACACACTTTTGCGAGGTTGTGGCACGATCATAATCCCGTTTTTCCAGGCCCTGGAAGACACGTTTGAATTGCACCATCCCGGCATTGGTAAAAAGCAGGGTTGGGTCATCGCCTGGAACCAGGGACGAAGACGATACTTCCGTATGTTGTTTCGACGCGAAAAAGTCGAGGAACGACCGGCGGATTTGATTTGATAACATCGGATAAAACTAAACCTCACGTGACCGGAGCGGGACCTCCCGCTATCTTCGAGAGGGAACATCCGAGGCCGCTGCCCGTCCCCGGCCGATTCAGTCCCCTAACAGCTGCGGGGTCTCCTCCATATCCCTTCACTCAAGGTCGAGAACACCCTACTTTAAGGTATGTTTCATAGAAACCTCTTTGCCATTCTAGCGTCTCTATCGCTCGCAACCGCCGCCTCAGCCCAGGGGCCAACTCGTACCGTTCCCATCGGCCATTGGACGATGCCTTACGTCGAGCACCTTATCCGAAGCGGGGAAATGCGAGACCCAGACCCGCTAAATAGGCCGTTGAATCGGAGGCAACTACGTCGTGCGTTGTCGGCGATCGACACGGACCGACTTTCCAATGCCACCCGAACGATCGTGGCGGACCTTCTTCAAGAGTTTCGAGAACCAACCGGTGAGCCTGCCTACCAGTTTGATGGATACGCTGGCTTCCGAACCAAAAATTTTGGACGGAGGAATCCGCTGCGGGCCGGTGGCGAAGGCCTTGAGGCGCTGATTGCCGGTTACGATGCATCAGTTAATTTCGGCAATTTTGTGGTCAACTCGTACGGTTTCCTTGATAGACAACTACGTGGAGATCCCGAATTCACAGGAATTTTTCCAGGCGTGCTCCCGAATCGTATACTTGGGAATATTTCGTACCAGTTCGAGCACGGGGAAGTTTTCTTTGGGACGCTCGACCGGAATTGGGGGCCGGCAACCGTCGAAGGACTCCAGATCTCAAATTTGCCCTATAGCTATGATCATTTCGGATTGAAGCTGACCAACCGCGACCTCACATTCGAAATGCTTGCGACGTCTCTCGATGAAGTACCGGATCAGAACGACGAGGTAAACAATCGGTACCTGATGGCCCATCGTTTGACCCTGAAAGCGATCCCTCGATTGAGGCTCAGCCTGACCGAGACCACCCTCATCGTCGGGGTGGGACGGCGCTTCGAAATCTGGTTTTTGAATCCGGTTCGCCTTTCGTGGTTGGCGGCGGACGACCAGGCAGACAAGGGGCGAGTAAACTTCACATGGTCGCTGGATGCGGATTTTCAGGTCGGCGATCGTTCTGGGATTTTCGGCTCGTACATGATTGACGACGGCCCCGGTTTCCTGGATTTCCGGGACTTCGCTCCAAATCGAAATGAACCCGGTTCATGGGGAATCACGATCGGCGGGCGAACCGGATTTGCGAACGGAGTCGGTCTGTCCGCTCACTATACTGCCGTCTCACTTCTGTCTTTTCGCACAAATAACGGGAACCCAGCCGAACTACATGCTATTCGAGGGATCGGCCTGGCACGCAATTTTTCCGATTACGACGAGATAACGCTTGAAGCGAGTTTTATCCCGCATCGTACAACTGTTGTGCGACCTGAAATAACCCTCTTGCGCCAGGGTGAAGGTGATTTCCGCCAACCGTTCCCACCCCAATCAGTATGGCCCGATTTGAAATTTCTCCACAACGGCATCGTCGAACGCACATGGAGGTTCGCTTTGACGGGCACCACCAATCTCAAATCGCGTGCGTTGGTTGAATGGGACACGGGTTTTCACGTGATGTCGAATGTCAACAACATCGATGGTTCGGACGACACTCGGTTTGTCGGTTCACTCACCGTGAAACTTTTGGCTGACCTCGATGATTTTTGGTGGTGGGTCCCGTCTAACTGGTAGTGCTCCTCGGCGTTCGTCGGGAAGCGGGAAACGGGAAACGGGAAACGGCTATTTCGGTGAGGTTGCGCCCAGTGCTTTCAACAAACCAATAATTACGCTAACGGACCTTTCAGCACCAGACACCACATTCTGTGCGGCATCTCTTTCAGAAAGAGAGAGCTCAATGACCAACTCGACATGGCACTTCAACTCAAACGCTGACCCTAAAGCGATCCTCAGCATCCGGATGAACTGCTTGCGCGTGCCGAGCCCATAACCTTCAGCAATGTTAGCCGGAATTGACGCCGCCGACCGACGAATCTGATCGCTAAGGCCGAAGTGTCGGTTTAGCGGTCTTTCGAGAGTCAAGCGGTATGCGTCGACGGACAGCTGCCTCGCCACCTTCCATGCATCTAACGATTCCAATTTCGACATTCTCAAGAATGTGGAGGTCGACAAGACAGGGCGTACCCAAAACCTTCAGTGCGTATCAATAGAACCCGAGACCCCAATTCTGCTCTCGTTTCCCGCTTCCCGCTTCTCGCTTCTCGCTTCTCGCTTCTCTCTCCCGCTTCCCGTTTCCCGTTTCCCGGCCTTTCTTTCAGCGATGTCGAAAAGGACCGCCCTAACCGCCATCACTCTCGCCGAGCTTCTCGCCATGTCTCTGTGGTTCTCGGCGACTGCCATCCTTCCCGACCTGATGGAATTTTGGACAGTGCCCGCAGGCAAGGCAGCCTGGCTCACAATGAGTGTCCAACTCGGTTTTGTCGCGGGAGCAACGTTTCTGGCCGTGTTCAACGTGGCAGACAGGGCCGAGCCCCGCTTTGTGATGGCGGTGGGAGCAATAGTCGGCGGAGCGGCAAACCTTGCAATTCCCTGGCTTGAACCGTCCTACGGCATTGCCGTCGGGCTCAGAGCTATCACCGGGGTCTCTCTTGCCGCCGTTTATCCAGTTGGAATGAAAATCGTCGCTTCCTGGGCAAAAGAAGACCGAGGTCTTTTGATCGGAATCCTGGTCGGGGCGTTAACCGTGGGTTCAGCTTCTCCGCATTTGATAAACGCTCTGGGCGGAATCGACGATTGGCGTACGGTCATGTATTCGGTTTCCGCTTTGGCCATAGCTGCGGGGGTGATAGCGGCCGTTTTCGGAAAGATGGGACCCAACACTGCTCCTCCCTCGCCATTCGACTGGAAGCAGGTGCGCTATGCCTTCGCGCTACCCTCTCTGCGAATGGCAAACTTCGGTTACCTGGGGCATATGTGGGAGTTGTATGCCATGTGGACCTGGATCCCACTATTTCTAGCCATGTCGTTTGAGGAGACAGGGCTCGCTAATCCACAAAGGGCTGCGTCCCTAACCACGTTCCTGGTAATCGGCGCCGGGGGGTTCGGATCTGTTGCAGCTGGAAAACTCGCCGACCGTTGGGGGCGTACCCGCACAACTATTCTCGCCATGTCGATCAGCGGGTCATGCAGCATAGTTGCCGGTTTCCTCTTCGGTGCCACACCGATCCTCCTCGGAGCATTATGCATTATTTGGGGCATCACCATTGTTGCCGACTCTGCGCAATTCAGCGCCAGCGTTTCTGAATTGGCGGACCCGGCATACGTTGGCACTCATCTTACCACCCAAACGGCAGTTGGATTCCTCCTTACCATAGCAAGCATCCAGTTGGTACCAATCGTGGCGAACATCACTGGATGGAAATGGGCCTTCGCTTTTCTGGCGATTGGTCCCGCGTTGGGCAGTATCGCGATGGCGACACTCAAACGAATGCCGCAGGCCGCACATTTGGCCGGTGGAAGGGGTTAACATGAGCATGACTTGCGGTTAACTCTTTGATTGCAAGATATTGAGAGCCGAACCAACATCACCTCTTACCGAGAGCCTCATGTCGTCTGACCACGAAAAGATTGAAAGCCTCCTTACCGAAAACAGAAGCTTCCCGCCCCCGGAGTCCTACGCATCCGAATCACTGGTCGGTTCGATGGACCAATACCGCGGGTTATATCGGCGCTCGATCGATAACCCCGATGAATTTTGGCCCGAGGTAGCTAACGAATTCCACTGGTACAAAAAATGGGACACGCTTCTGGAGTGGGAGGCACCGCACGCCAAATGGTTCGTCGGGGGAAAGACGAACCTGTGCTACAATTGCCTCGACAGACACCTTGAGGAACACGGTGATAAGCTAGCCATCCTCTGGGAAGGCGAACCCGGCGACGAGCGAAAGATCACCTACCGCGAACTCCATGCCGAGGTTTGTAAATTCGCCAACGTATTGAAGGCTCAGGGAGTTGGAATTGGCGATAGGGTTTGTCTTTACATGCCGATGATCCCCGAATTGGCGATCGCCATGCTCGCCTGCGCAAGAATCGGCGCGGCCCACAGCGTCGTCTTCGGTGGTTTCAGCGCAACGGCCCTGGCTGACAGAATCAACGACCAGGACGCTCGGTTGGTAGTTACTGCGGACGGAGGTTGGCGCCGAGGCTCGATAACGCCTTTGAAAGAGGCTGTCGATGAAGCCCTGGAATCGTGCCACTCAGTCGACACGGTCATTGTTGTTGATCGCTGTAACACTGCAGTCACTATGCACCACGACCACGAACACTGGTGGCATGACCTGATGCGAGAGGCCTCCGCCGAGTGCGAAGCCGAACAACTCGACAGCGAGCAACTCCTCTTCATCCTCTACACCTCGGGTACGACCGGTAAGCCCAAAGGCATCGTGCACACAACGGCTGGTTATATGACCGGCGCCTACCTGACGACAAAATACGTGTTCGACCTAAAGCCCGACGACGTCTATTGGTGCACTGCCGACATCGGATGGATCACGGGACACAGCTATGTGGTTTACGGTGCCTTGCTCAATGGCACGACAACCGTGATGTATGAGGGTGCGCCCAACCACCCCGGGCCAGATCGACTCTGGGACATTGTCGAACGCCACGGCGTCACCATTTTCTACACCGCTCCGACGGCCATTCGAGCGTTTGTAAAATGGGGCGACGAACACCCTAACAAACACGACTTGTCTTCCCTGAGGCTCCTTGGAACCGTCGGCGAACCGATTAACCCCGAGGCCTGGATGTGGTATCATAAGGTTATCGGAAAGGAAAAGTGCCCGATCGTTGATACCTGGTGGCAGACTGAAACGGGGTCTATTGCAATCACCCCATTGCCGGGGGCAACGCCGACCAAACCTGGAAGCGCGACCTTGCCGTTTTTCGGAATTGACCCGCAAATCGTCGATGACGAAGGCAACGAGGTTAATCCGCCGGGCGGTGGTTTGCTAATCATCAAACGGCCCTGGCCTTCTATGCTCCGCACCATCTACGGTGACGACGCCCGGTTCAAAGAGCAGTACTGGGATAAAGTCGCTGGCTGCTATTTCACAGGTGACGGAGCACACCGCGACGAAGACGGGTACTTCTGGATTCTGGGCCGAGTTGATGACGTGTTGAATGTCTCGGGACATCGACTGGGAACTGCCGAAGTCGAAAGCGCCCTGGTATCACACCCGGAGGTCGCAGAGGCCGCGGTTGTCGGCTTCGCCCACGAAATCAAGGGCGAGGGAATTGCCGCCTTCATCACCCTCATAAGTGGCGACGCTCCAGCAGACCAACTCAAAGCTGAACTCCGCGAACACGTAGCAAAAGAAATTGGAGCCATCGCCAAGCCCGATCAACTCCGCTTCACCGACGCTCTTCCGAAAACGCGCTCCGGAAAAATCATGCGAAGACTCCTTCGCGAACTGGCCTCCGGAAAAGAGGAAGTTGGAGACACCAGTACGCTTGAGGACTACAGCGTCCTGGCAAGATTGCGGGAAGCGAACGACTCGTGATTGAGTAGGGTGGGAGGAGTTAGGCGCTTGGGGATTACTCCTCCCGACTCCCGGCGCACGCCTCCCACCTTTTGACCAGATCATTGCCAAACATCGGATCACCACCGGCCGGTACACGACCCACGCCTACTGAATCCTTCGCGGCATAAAGCCTTCCGCCAACTTCGTGCCGCAGGACTTCGTACGCTTCCACCAGCTGCGTCAATCGTCCTTTTTTTCTTCCCGCAGGAAAGTCCATCGCCAGCGAGAAGCCGTCGGGACAATACTTGCCAGCGTAGTTGTCCTCCCGATGACGTTTTATGACGCCGAGGTAGCTATGCACGCCGTGTTCCCGTTGTAACTCTAGAAGGCGTGTAAAAGCTTGCTCTGACGCGTCCAACGGCACGAACATCTGGTACTGAATCAATCCTCCTGGTCCGTATGATTTCCGCCAATCGGGGAGGTAGTCCAACAAAAAATGGAATGCGGCGTGGGACTGCTGATAACCTCTCCGGCTCAGCCCTGCCATTTCAAATTTCGCTGCCGCCAGTAATTTCATTGGGATGTCACAGGTCAAAGGCCTGAGAAGTCTCCAGGCATGTCGTCCGGGAATAACCCCTGCCACCCGTTTGGGCAGAGCCTGATCTTTAACGGAAAGCCCCTTTCCGACCACTGATCGACCTGGACCAATATCGTCAGCGAAGTGAACAACCCCGCGACCAACTGCATTGGCGCCAGCAAAGCAGTCGACCCATCCAACTGAGTAATCGTGATTCCGCGCGCCGTAGTCGACCCGTTCGAGGGTGGCACTCAAGTTCCGGGTCTGTTCCGCTATGACATCAAGAAAACCGGACGGTATTTTTTTCAACTGCAACGTCACGTCCAGGATCGTTCCGGTGAGACCGATGGCCCCTATCAGGTTTCGAAAACCATCGCGATTTATCGAGGCGCCCAAAGTCTCAACTTCGCCACTCGCTCTGAGAACGGTGAGTGAAGTGATCCAGTCCCCTATTGTCCCCGAGGACAGGTGATTCTTACCGTGGACGTTTACCGCAGCAGCACCGCCAAGGGACACATGCATCGTACCCGGCACAACCGGTGGCCACCACCCGTCCACGATTGCGGTTTGCCAAACCTTCGCAAACGTACAGCCTGCACCCACCTTGATGATCCCCTTACTGGCATCGTACGCCAGAATCGAATTGACAGAAGACAGGTCTAACAGGGCACCGCCCTCGTTCAGGCCAACATCTCCATAGCTGAGACCCGCGCCACGATGGGCAACCGTGAGGCCCCGTTCTTGAGCATCGCTGAGACAAGCCACAACCTCATTTATATCGGTCGGTCGATACACTCGGCACGTGGAGTGCGCGGTGTTGCCCCAACCAGAGCACTTTTCTACCAGCGCGTCCACTCTATCTGGGGGCAAAGCGCTTGAATATTGGTCGAGGCAGTGCGCGCAAAACCCAACCAACCAACCCCCACCACTGCGGCACAAAAAAAACGTCGCGGCCACGGTCCAATCCTTTTTTGATCCGCCGCGCAGCATCGTCGGTACTGATCGCCCCCGGAGCAGAACCCTTACCAAGCATCTTCGTTCTTACGAATCCGGGCTTCACAGTAGTTACCCTGATCCCACTGCCGTGAAGACGCGCCCTCCACCCCTCCAGGTAAGCATCCACCCCGGCCTTTGACGCACAGTACGATGGATTTCCCGCCCTGCCCCGTTCGCCAGCAATCGAGCCCAGGACTGCAACGTGGCCTGCACCAGCATCTAAGAAATGCCTGATAGCCGCTCCAACGAACGCCACTGCTCCAAGGAGATTCACATCAAAGGTGTCGAGTTCGGACTCCGTGGACGGAGGTGCGGGATGCGGGCTAGACGACTCTGTCATGTGTCGGTCAGAGTGATAGGTACCGGCACAAAACACGATTAGCTCGAGCCCACCCATTTCTTCGACCAGTGCGCGAAAAGTACCCTCGATGTGCGCGCGCTCTCGGACATCGGAAACGGCGGAAAGGATCTGGCGGCTGGGAAACTCTGTTTGGAGATCGGCAACAACGGTAGCCGTACGCTCTTCAACCCGCCCGACAACCGCCACCTGCCAGTCGTGTTCAAGATAGATCCGCGCCAGAGCCAACCCGATTCCATCCGTCGCCCCAACAATAACGATTCGCTTCATGAGTTCCAACCAGTCCGCTGGCCACGGGCTATCGCCGTGCCACGAATCATTGAATAACCAGGCCGACGTTGGCTGCCCATAAAACGACGAGTAGTCCAACCGCAACAAGGTACGTGCGTGGATCCATGATCATGAAGATGGTAGGATCTTCCTTCAAGCGCCCGCGTCCGACCATGATCCACATCCGGGCGGCCCAGTACAGCAGCAACGGGAACCCTCCCCAGAGGAGCTCCGGCCGCATGTAGAGCACCTTCACTGTGTCACCAGTAATGTAGAGACAATAGACGAGGATACCCGTGATCGCACACCCTATCCCGAAGGTTTGTAAAATAGAAATATCTTCGGCCACATAACCTCTCCCTGAGTCATCGCTATGGGACGTAACCAGTTTTAGTTCAGCCACGCGCTTCGCGAACGCCACCGAGACGAGCATGAACGAAAAGAACGCCAGGAACCAGCCCGTAAGGTTCACATCGGCGAGAATCGCCCCACCCATGAGGCGAATCAGGTAAAACGTCACCAGCGTGATGAGATCAACCACCGCCAGGCGTTTCAGTACCAACGAATATGCGATATTGAGACAGAGGTAAACTACCAGAAGGGCAGTGAATTCATCCGGAAGTACCATCGTTGAAAGAACTGCCAAAAAAACCAGAACAAGCAGCATTCTCGCCGCCGCTGTCCGACTCAACTCACCACTGGCAATCGGTCGAAACCGTTTGACCGGGTGAGATCTGTCATGCTCCAGATCAATCAGATCGTTGATCACATAAACGATTGACGCGACCAACGACATCGCCACAAACCCCAGCAATAGCTGGACAACAACTATATCCGAAAGCGCGACGTGCCCGGCGATCGCCGGGAAAAAGATCAGAATATTCTTTGGCCAATGCCGCACACGGATGGCGCTGGCGATGGGTGAAAATGTGAGCGGAGGACTCGGAGCGTGGAGGGCGGGGGGAGGGGTCGTTTCTGCACCCGATGCGTTTTTTTGGTTACCGTCGTGTGCCTGCGAACCATCAAATTCTTTGGGCATGGACAAATATACCTCTCTCGTCGCCTGGCGGGCATCCCACGACGTAGCCCTGGCCGTATTACGGACAACTGATCGACCAAAGCATCCTCGCACCAGAGAGGTCTTCGTTCAACTGAGACGCGCTGCAATCTCGATTGAGGCCAACCTCGTAGAAGGTTATGCGCTGCAGACCACCCCGCAATTCCGCCGCCACCTCCGAATCGCCCGAGGTTCAGCCGCCGAATGCGAATGTTTGATCCGCCTCGCCGTGGAACTGGATTATCTGGACGAGGCCGAGACCAGAGAAATCACACCTCACCTCAACTCTGCTATCGCCACAATCACCGGGTTAATCAAATCCTTGAGTCAAACCCCTCCCCCCACTCCCCTCCCTTAGTTCTTGCTCACTGCTCACCGCTCACCGCTCCCCGTACAAACCCCCAATTATTCAGAATCATACCGACATCCACCGCTGCGCCGTCTCGCACGAGGAGGTCACAGGTCATTCCGGAGAAGAAACTCCCGTCCTGACAGGAGCAACCCAGTCCGTGAGCACCCATGTATCCCGGACACGGTGCGTCATCCGGTGATTCCGTAACGCCCTGGCCAAAAACGTCTCTATATCCCAACGTGGCGAAATAGAGATACTCCAGTTCGGTCGGGCTCCAAAGGTTTACAAGCAAGTCCGGTTCCAACCGACCCACGCTGTACTGGTAGTCCCAGCGATCATGACCCGGGAGAAATTCATCCCTCGGTTGGAGATGTGCTATAACCGGATCGACCTTGCCAAGAAAATCTTCTGTATGGCGATTTGCGAAGTATGGGATATTGCCAGCGGCCGTTACAGCAATCGACACCGATGTGTCCGTGGAAGCTTCGATCAGGAGACCCAGACGCGCTCGTGCATTGTCAGCCAAAACCGCAGCCCCAGCCCGGGGTAGCCATTGGCCCAGAATCGCCGACGCGTTGCTGCCGAGCAATGTTGCAGCGACAACCACGGTGGTAACACCCACGCCCAGGAATCGCCTTCCTTTGGCGGCGACCCAGTACATAGCCGCCCAGCCAAAAGCCGCACTCAGAGTCGCAAGCGCTATCGCACCCTGGGCCTGGCGGAACCACACGAAGAACCTCGAGTCCACAGCGACCCGTAAGGCCAAAAGTCCAACAAACATCAACGTCGCCGCCAGCAAGAGTTGCGGTACTCTATGATGTCCCGAGGAATCAAAATTTTCGAGATCTTCTCTCAAACCTGAGACGGAAAGTCCGACGAGGACAAACAGAGCCGGCATGACAACGCTTACGTAACGATTGGCGAAACGGAAATACTCCCAGGCGTCACCCCCCACATACACAGAGTAAGCTCCAACCGCAATCAGAAGACCCCATAGGACCGAGCATTCAAACTCCCTTGCCCGCCAAAGGCCGTAAAGAGCGACGACAAGGGGAACGATCAAATGTTCCTTGAAGATGGGCAGCAACACGTTAAAACCTCTGGCCGCTCGTTCCGCAACAGTCACGCCGGACACCTTCAGGTAATAGGTGTTAGGCAAAGGATCCCCGTAATACCACACTCGAAAAGCCGTGTGTGCCGCAACCGTGGCGAAAACCGCCAACGCCACCACCGCAGCCGGGCCAAGTCGCTGTAGCAAGGCCTCACCCCCTGCAGGCCCTGTAACTGCGCCTATCCACGCTATCGCGGCGATGACCACCGCTGCAGGAACGATCGCGTCAGGTCTGACCAAAACACCAACACAGAGGGCGATAGCAACGGAGACGAGGTTTCGAGTTTCACCGGTTTGCTTCCAGACGATAAGATGCAGCAGGGCCGCATTCACCAGGAGGGCGAGCAGTCCAACTTCCATCCCTCGTAAAGTCCAGTATATGAGTGGATAGTAGAGTCCAGTGAGTGCCATAGCTGTGATGGCGCCCCACTCGTCGGACAACCGCAGCGCAATCGACCTTACCACCAGCATATTTGCCACCAGGATCGCCGCACCGGACATGCTTACAGCGAGGCTGATCTTGGCTGCGGTAATCGGAAGGAGGTGAAGGACGGCCATCCAGAGGACCCAGAGAAAGTTTGTGTAGCCTTCAACTGGCGCTCCCGTGTAATTCCACGCCAGTCCATAACCCTCGACGAGATTCTTCGCGTACCTCATCGAGATCATTGCATCGTCTCGAAGAGTAAAGAACATCTCGCCATCCACCACAAACGCGGTGCGGTCGATGAAAACGACGTAGAACCCCACCGAGACTAACAGAACTAGCAAAGAACTTCGTTGAAACCACGGGCTGTGTATCTGAGGACTGGAGGATATTTCCTGACGCAAGGGCGGGGTCCGCGGTTGAAGTCAATACAAACTGGCGAAGGTATTCCTCTTCCGCAAACTTATATCACCGGGGGGTCGGGTCGAAGCGCTTCGTCCACAACATCCCAAATTTCGCCTCCCGTAAACCCGCGCCTGGCAAGGTATTGCAGCAACCTGCGTTTTTGAGTGTTCCGGTCTAGTCCTTTTAACCGTCGAACCCTCTTTTCGGCCAACTCCCTCGCAATAACCAGCGGATCGGACAGTTGCTCCGATAGAGCTAGATCGACCGCCGTCTCGGCGACCCTGCCGTCAACTCCCTGCGCAAGTAAGTCTGCCAACACTCTTGCCCGACCAAACCCCTTGCCGGTTTTTTGCGCGGCGTACAACCTCGCGAACTTTTCGTCGTCCAGCTCGCCTGCCGTCTCGAGACGACCTATCACCCTGGCGCAGGCCGACGGGCTATGCCCTTTGGCACGAAGCCGCCTCATAAGGTCGTTAACTGCCCGCGGTCGAACATTCAGCATTCGAAGGGCACCTTGGTATGTTTTTTCTACCTCCGCCGCCTCGTCGAGCCGTTCTTTCAAATCCTCGTTGACGAGTTTCCCTACGAACAACCCCAGAGACGTCGCCACAGTGAGAGGAAGGGATGCAAAACGGGCTCCATCAATCACCACAGTGACACGATCTGGAGCCCGCGCATTCGCCTTCAGGCCGGTTATTTCCACACTACTCTACCGCTGGAGCCCCCTGAGCCTCTGCATCCTCCAGATCTTCGGGTTGCGCTTCAATCGGTTCCCCAATGCCAAGATAGGTCTTGACCTTGGCTTCGACTTCAGCCGCTAGTTCAACGTTATCTTTAAGATATAGTTTCGCGTTTTCTCTACCCTGCCCGATTCTCTCTTTACCACACGAATACCAGGCTCCGCTCTTCTCGATAACTCCGGCTAGCACCCCAATATCAACCAACAGGCCTACGTGGCTGATGCCCTCATTGAACATGATATCGAATTCAGCTTGTTTGAAAGGCGGAGCTACCTTGTTTTTTACCACCTTCACACGAACGCGACTTCCAGTGATTTCGTCGCGCTCCTTGACCGGCCCAATCCGTCTCACGTCAAGGCGAACTGAAGCGTAAAACTTCAAAGCTTTTCCGCCCGTCGTTGTTTCCGGGTTCCCGAACATCACTCCGATTTTCATGCGAAGCTGGTTGATGAAGATGACAGATGTGCGGGACCGATTGATGGCGCCCGTCAGCTTGCGAAGCGCCTGGGACATAAGACGGGCCTGCAAGCCCATATGGGAGTCGCCCATATCGCCTTCCAGTTCAGCCTTCGGAACCAGGGCCGCGACCGAATCGACGATAACCACATCAACAGCGCCCGACCGCACCAAAATTTCCGCAATCTCCAATGCCTCCTCTCCCGTATCGGGTTGAGACACAAGAAGATTGTCAATATCAACGCCTAATTTCTTGGCATATTCAACATCAAGGGCATGCTCAGCATCTACAACCGCAGCAACTCCGCCTTCGCGTTGAGCAGAAGCGGCGATATGAAGAGCCAAAGTTGTTTTACCGCTCGATTCCGGCCCGTAGATTTCGGTCACGCGCCCTCTCGGGACTCCACCGATACCGATGGCCGCGTCCAACGTAACCGCACCGGTCGAGATGCCGCTTATCGCAACGCGGGTTTCATCTCCAACCCGCATGATAGAACCCTTACCGCACTGCTTTTCGATCTGGGAAATAGCCAGAGCAAGCGCTTTATCTCGTTCGCTACCCTGATTGTCTTTTCCTACCGCCATAAGATCCTCATTTCCTGATTATTGAATTCTTAACCTTTGCGGGACATCCCTCGCCGCAATGGGAAGGCCCGATTCGAAATCTCGTTTTTTGACAGATCGAGAAACACTAACCCGAATATATACCGAACACCAGTTTATCGCCACCCACTTCTAAAGGCATCCTCGATATGCCGCAATTTCACTGGCGTTCCATCCCGCATTTGAATGCCAATCACATCGAATCTCGCAGACCTGCCACACCCAAATCGGTCCATCCACCCGTTGGCGACCCGTATAATCTCCCGGCGTTTGCCCCAGGTTACGGCCTCGACCGGATCTCCAAACCGAGTTGACCAGCGCGTCTTCACTTCAACAAACGCCACCAATCCGTCTTTCTCCGCAATTAGATCCACTTCAAGGCGGCCGAGTCGGAATCGGTGATGTAGTATTTCCCAGCCAGCCCGTCGCAAAAACCTCTTTGCAATGTTTTCGCCTTTGAGACCAAGGATTTGGCGTTTATCTGTCCACTCCGCAGGATTCGACTTGATCGACATGGGTTTAAGGTATGAAGCTGGAAGACGAACTGATAACCAATAACCCGCAAGAACCGCCCGAAAAACCGCTTCCCGCTTCCCGCTTCCCGCTATCTCATATACTCATCAATCTGGGAGGCGCCGATCCTCACCTCACGCGCCTTTGACCCATCCGACGGCCCGAGTATTCCGGCATCTTCAAGTTGATCTACAATTCTAGCGGCGCGCCCGTATCCGATGCGAAGGCGTCGTTGCAACAGTGATGTTGAACCCATCTGGTTTTGAATGCAAACCTCTGCCGCATCTCTGAAAAGCGCGTCGCGATCCCCTCCAGCGGCCTGACCACCGCTATCGTCTTCCTCCTCGGCCGCCCCGACCAATTCGAGGATGTCAGGCTCGTGATCTTCCCGCACGGCTAGACCCTGCTTGCGCAGCTTTTCATCTCTCGCGGCCTTACGATCCCGGTACCAATCCGTCACGGCCTCAGTGTCCTGTGTCGAAATAAAGGCGCCCTGACTTCGCGTCGGCTCGCTGTGACCCGGCGGAAGGAATAACATGTCCCCGTTGCCCAGGAGCGACTCTGCCCCGTTCTGATCCAAAATGGTGCGACTGTCGACCTTCGACGCTACCCGAAACGCTATCCGACTCGGGAAGTTAGCCTTGATAAGCCCGGTGATGACGTTTACGCTCGGCCGTTGCGTCGCCAGGATTAGATGAATCCCGGTTGCCCGCGCCTTCTGAGCCAACAACGCCAGGGGTTTTTCCACCTCGGCCTGCACCGTCATCATCAAATCAGCAAGTTCGTCAACCACGACCACTATGTATGGAATCGGCCCTTCCGTATACGGAACCGGATCAGGGGCGTCAATGCCTGCCGCAGGTTGCTCGGACGGAAGTAGCATTTCCTTTCCGCCTTCCAGCTTCTGATTGAATTCGGCAAGGTTGCGAACCGTGTTCTGGCTGAATAGCTCGTAGCGTCGCTCCATTTCGTGTACCACCCATTTGAGAGCCTGGGCAGCTTGTTTGTTCTTGGTCACCACCGGGTGGCGGAGGTGGGGCAACGAATTGTATGTGGCGAGCTCAACCATTTTCGGATCTATCATTAACATCCTCAACTCCCGAGGAGTGTAACGGTAGATCAAACTCGTGATGATCGTATTGATGCAAACAGATTTTCCCGAGCCCGTCGCACCGGCGATCAGGAGGTGGGGCATCTTGCTCAGATCTGCGATGATTGCCCGACCTTCGAGATCCCGACCCAGTGCGATCGGCAGCCCCGCGTTGAAATCGTCCCAGCGATCCGAGTCGATTAACTCTCTGAATGTGACCATTCGCGGAATCGGATTCGGCACCTCAACGCCAACCGCGGCCTTCCCCGGTATCGGGGCAACAATTCTGATTGAGCGTGCCTTCATGGTGAGAGCAAGGTCGTCTGCCAACGCCGCAATTTTTTGTACCTTAACCCCCGGCGCTGGCTTGACTTCATACCGCGTAACCACCGGCCCGGTGGTGCGCCCTACTACCCTCCCTTTAACCTTGAACGTTTCTAGTGTGTCGATTAGCACCCTAGACAAACGATCCAATTCCTCTTCACCGGCATCAAAATCATCCGACGATGCTGGCGTAAGCAGATCAATCGGCGGCAACTCATCTTCATCCGCGATAATAGCCGGTAGCGATTCATCGTCCGGAAACCCTCCCGGATCTGGAGCCTCGACCTCCGGCTCCGGAGGGGGAGGAGGAGATGTCTTCCGGGACTTCGGTTTCGTCGACGGCTCCCCTGCTTCTTCGGCGAACTCGTCGGCGAGAATCCCTTCTACCTTCTTTTCGTCAAAATCGATTCCCTGATCCAATTCGCCTTCGGTAGTTTTTTTCTGTTCGGCTTTGCTCAGCTTCCTAAACGGATGCCATTGGAACGTGTAGATCGTGAGAGCCGACAGAAGAATCAGTCCCAGAATAACCGCACCCGCAGTACCAACCACGGCTTTCGCGTATACAACCAGAAGGGCAGCCAGTAAACCGATGGCTCGCTCCACCGAGGTCCAGGATGCGTGGTCAGCCGGGAGATCAGAACTTGAAGAGAGACCGGATGCCAATCCGATTGAGAACGGCACAATCAACATCAGGCCCGCGAATAAGACCAAAAGTCGCTTCAAAAACTGTGAGTCGAACCTGCCCAATCCCCAGAGGCTCACCACGAAAAGGCCTGCTGGAAGAAAAACCACACCCGACCCAAATGCGGCGATTAAGAACGAACCTACAACTCTTCCCAGCGGGCCGGTAACGTCCACTGGAAGCAGCGTAAGGACTACGAAGACCCCGGCCAACAGGGCGATAACTCCTTGGAGTTCCTGTCGGTGGCGGGGAGTTAAAGGCATATCAAGATCAGGGTAGCGCGATCAGTTTATTTTTGTAAACCGGCACTATGTCGTAGACATCAGACTCGGTCGCGGCATCAATGTCGTTCTTGTAACCTGCCTGTTTCAGTGCTCGAGCAGCCGCACTCGCGGCAACGGCCCTTTTCCACCGGTCGCCGTAACGTCGAACCAACTCTTTGGCGGCAATAGCTCCATCATTGAACTCGACTGCTCCACGGCCGCGCCCCGAGGCAACCGCCTGCGCGAACCGGCCAGCAGTATACGCATCTTCAAGGGCGAATTGCTTTTCCCTGCCCGAGCATACAATAACCAATTCGCCATTGGCATCAAAAATTTCTCGCGCATAGGCGGCCGCGGCGGTGAAATTGACCGCCGCTCCCACAATAACAGTCTCCGCCGAGTTCACAGTCTGGTAGGCCGCAGTGCCGTTTGTGGTCGACATTACGAGAGTTTTCCCACCCACAACTTCGCGAGTCATTTCCAGGGGTGAGTTGCCAAGGGCAAAACCCGGAATGGGCTCCAGACGTTTTTCGCCCACCAGGACCGTGTTTTCCGATTGGAGACTCTGGGCCAGTGTAATTGCTTCGTCCGCAGCGGCGGCCGGGACAACGGAGCGAGCCCCGTTGGCGAAGGCCGTTACAATGGTGGTGTTCGCGCGGAGTATATCGATCACCAGGACTGTTGCCCCACCGACCGTATTTTGTGTCACCGCCAGCGGCGTAAAAAACACAGAAATCTTCATGTGGCCGGATGGAACAGAGAGGTTTCCCGCTCGAGGAATTTCGTATCGACTTCGCCAGCCTGAAAATTGGGGTGCTTTATGACCCGTTTGAGAAACGGGATAGTCGTCGAAATCCCCTCGATGATGAATCCGTCGAGGGCTTCACTCATCCTGACCAGAGCCTCTTCTCTTGTGGTTCCGTGCGCGATCACCTTGGCCAGGAGTGAATCGTAATGGGGCGGCACCTGATACCCACTATAGATATGCGTGTCGACCCTGATACCCGGCCCGCCCGGAGGATGGAAAACCGTAATAGTGCCCGGGCTGGGTTGGAAGTTACGATCCGGATTCTCCGCATTTACCCTGCACTCGATCGCGTGCCCCCTCAAGTTCACATCCTTGAAACGTTGTTGGAGCGGTTCGCCCGACGCAACGCGGACTTGTTCTTTGACCAGATCCAGGCCTGTCACCATTTCAGTTACCGGGTGCTCGACCTGAATCCGAGTGTTCATTTCCATAAAATAGAAACTACCGTCAGTATTCAGGAGGAACTCCACCGTTCCAGCACCAACGTAGTTGATCGCTTTAGCAGCCCGAACAGCGGCCTCTCCCATCCTGGCACGAAGCTCGTCCGTCAAGGCTGGGCTGGGAGACTCCTCTATGAGCTTTTGGTGACGACGTTGAATCGAACAATCGCGTTCACCGAGGTGAACAACATCGCCGTATTGATCACCCATGACCTGGATTTCCACGTGACGTGGTTTCTCAAGAAACTTTTCGACGTAAACATCGGCGCTGTCGAAGGCCGCCAACGCTTCGTTCCTCGCGAGTTGAAAGGCCTGGGCAAACGAATTGGCATCCTCGGCCACTCTCATACCTTTTCCTCCACCTCCGGCGGCAGCCTTAATAATCACCGGGAATCCGATCCCTTCAGCTATCTCTCGAGCTTCGTCGGGGTCATCTACAGCCCCCTTTGACCCGGGTACAACGGGGATATCAATGGATTGCACCATCTTCCGTGCAGTGGCCTTGTCTCCCATCTGTCGGATCTGCGTGGCAGTGGGTCCTATAAATGCGATATTCGACGCAGCACACGTCTCGGCAAACTCCGGACTTTCCGCCAGGAAACCGTATCCAGGGTGAATGGCATCGGCGCCGGTAATCTCGGCCGCCGCGATAAGAGAGGGGATATTAAGATAGGAGAGCCTTCCTGGTGCTGGGCCGATGCAGACGTCATCGTCCGAAAACCGCACATGCAAGGAGTCTCGGTCTGCCACGCTGTAGACAGAAACCGTCTCTATACCCAATTCGTGGCACGCCCGAATGACCCGCAGGGCTATTTCCCCGCGGTTAGCAATTAGAACTTTTTTGAACATTATTTCAGGAGGTCAAATCGTCCTGGAGCCCACCATCATCAATACCCGCAAACGTCTGGTCTGAGGTGCCTTCAATCCCCTGCAAACGCAGTTCGAATTCACTCGGATTGGTCGACGAGAACAAGGCAGCCTCCTTGGTAATAACGCCTTCGGAATACCACTTCATTAGCGATTGATCAAAAGATTGCATCCCATACTGCACTGTTCCTTCCTTGATCAACTCCGGGATATTTAGCGATTTTTCCGAATCCCTAATATTATCCCGTACCGCCGCCGTATTGATTAGCACCTCACAGGCCGGAACCCGCTCTGCGCCATCCCCCGTTGGAACCAGTCGCAGGGAGATAACGGCCTCCAGCGAAGAAGACAAAATATTTCTAATCGAATCTTCTTCGTGCGGCGGGAAGAAGGAAATAATCCGATTGATAGTTTGCGTAGCATCGGTCGTATGAAGAGTGGAGAACACCAGGTGACCCGTGTCAGCAGCCTTCATGGCCGTCTCCAGCGTGATCTTATCGCGAATCTCACCGATGAGGATGACATCCGGGTCCTGTCTGAGCACGTGCCGCAGAGCAGAGTCGAAGGAGAGCGTATCACTACCGACTTCGCGCTGCGAGATGTTGGACATCCCATCGCGATGGAGGAACTCAATGGGATCCTCAATAGTGATAACATTGACTCTGCGATTGGTATTGATGTGATGGATGATCGCTGCCAGTGCCGTAGATTTTCCGGACCCCGTAATCCCTGTCACCAACACCAACCCGCGTGGTTTCATCGCAATCGATTCAAGCACGGTGGGTAGTTTCAGGTCTTTAATTGCCTTGATCTCGTAAGGGATCGAACGAAAAACGAACGAGAGCGTCCCCCGCTGCTGGAACACATTGGTTCGGAATCGTCCCACCCCTGGCACGCCGATGGCAAAGTCAGCCTCTTTGTGTTCTGCGAATTCTTTGACCTGACGAGGCGTCATCAGCTGCTCCGCCAACGCCTTTAGCTCGTCGGGTTTGATCGGCTGTTGATGCAGCGGAGCAAGTTCCCCCGCAACTCTGACGGTAGGTGGACGTCCGACCTTAAGATGCAAATCCGAACCGCCTTGCTGGACCAACTCGGTGATAGCGTTCTTGAAATTGAACTTGGGAGCATCGGAAGCTTCAGCCATTGGGGTCCACCCTGAAAAGTACCTGCCCGAATTCTACGGGCTGTGAGTCGCTAACGCAGACTTCAACCACCACACCCGAAATTTCAGCATCCAGCGGGTTCATGATTTTCATCGCTTCAATGATACAAAGCGTTTGCCCCACCTTAATTCGCCCCCCAACTTGAGCATACGGATCAGCACCGGGTTCCGGTTGAGCGTAAAAAGTACCAACCATAGGCGATTCAATTTCCACCAGGTTGGCTTTGGCAGGTTCAGCAGCCGCTTCCGGGACCGTCGTTTCGGAAACAACTGGTGGCGGCGCAGATGGGCTCGGTGCAGCCGCCCCTTGAGCGACTTGATAGGTCACAGGCCCTGAAGCCGGTGCCGGTGCACCTTTGGAAATCTTGTATGTCGTCCGACCGAAGAACCTTTCGGTAACCTCGATGGACGTCACCTCGGACCTGTTTAACAGGTCAGCCAATTGTTCTAGAATTTTTAGATCAATCATACTCTTGTCAGATATTTGTCTTCGCGACGGTCAACTTTGATCACCTGCCCCTTTTCAACAAACAGTGGTACCTGGATGACCGCCCCGGTTTCGAGAGTGGCCGGCTTGGTACCGCCACTGGCGGTATCGCCCTTGAGCCCGGGATCCGTATCAGACACGGTGAGTTCTACGAAGAACGGTAACTCAATTAGTATAACATTATCATTGTGTACCAGACCAGAACACTCCATACCTTCTTTCAGGTATTTCAACTGGTCGTCTCCAATCACGTTCGCGTTGATCGGAATGTCATCATACGTTTCCATATCCATGAAATGGTAGATGTCGCCGTCCAGATAGGAATATTGTATCGCACGTCGTTCAAGACGAACATCGGTAACTTTCTCGCCGGCATTCCAGGTCTTGTCGATTACTGCTCCGCTTAGAACGTTTTTTATTTTACTTCGCACAAACGCTCCGCCTTTGCCAGGCTTCACGTGCTGGAAGTAAGTCACCTGGAAAAGCTGCCCGTCAATATCGAGCACCATTCCATTCCTAAAATCAGAAGTAGTCGCCATTTATTTCTCAGTTAATCTCAATCAGCTCAGTGGGGTAGTCTGACAAAACCTCATTTTTGCCATCCATTAAATAAACATCGTCTTCTATCCTTACTCCACCCCACCCTGCGATATAAACCCCGGGCTCGATCGTCACGACCGCTCCCGCTGGTAGCTTTTCACCATTTGCCTTCGATAACCTGGGCTCTTCGTGTACCTCCAGGCCGAGCCCGTGGCCCAGCGAATGACCGAAATGTTCTCCGTAGCCCCTCGCTTCGATTTGAGACCTCGCGACGTGATCAGCTTCTTTCCCAAGAAGACCGGCCACAACGTGCTCACAGGCTATTTTTTGGGCATTTCTCACCACTTCGTAGATGTCCTTCTGCTTCTGGGAGGCCGTCCCAACGACAACAGTACGGGTTATGTCAGAACAGTAACCATCGTATTGGGCGCCAAAATCAAACAGTAAAAAGTCACCCACACCGATTTTTCTGTTAGACGTCCCGGCGTGTGGCAGAGCCGATTGCGGCCCCGATGCAACTATTGTTCTGAACGGATGCCACTCGCTACCACGCACTCGCAATTCACGCTCTAAATCCGCAGCAACGTCTATTTCTCTCCTGCCGGGGACTATAGCGTTCTTAAGAATTTCGTCGAGCGCCCGGGTAGCCAGGTTTGCGGCACTGCGAATGGCGGCAACTTCTTGAGGCTCTTTGACCGCCCTGAGTTGTTCGACCAGCCGACCCGATCGCTGGAACACCCACTGGGCGCCTTTCTCTTCGAAGCGTTTGATTTCATCCACAGATAGGATGTGAGCCTCGTAGCCCACTGTAGCAACCGGAGAACTCGCAATCAACTCCCATGCCTTCGCCCACAAATCGCTGGCAACGATCTCGACCGCAGCCTTTCCAGCCACTTCTCGTTCGGCTTGCTCTTCGTAACGAAAGTCTGACAAAAAGACAATTTCATCTGGCAAAACCAGCAACAACGCCGAGGATCCAGTAAAACTCGTAAGATACCTGATATTAGGCATATGTGAGACAACCAGGGCGTCGATATTTTCTTTGAGAAGATCCTCGCGCAGGCGGGCCTCGCGTTGTGCCCAGTTCATTTCGCCTTCAAATGACTTAGCAAGGCCGACGTGCCCAACACATAGCTCTGGGATCCAAAGCCACAAACCAGGCCGGTCGCTATATCAGAGAGGAGACTCTTGTGTCGAAATTCTTCTCGCGCAAAAATGTTCGACAGATGTACCTCAACAAAAGGAATTCCAACGCTGAGTAGGGCGTCCCTGAGGGCAACCGAGGTGTGTGTGAGTGCTGCGGCGTTGATCACCAGGCCGTCGGCGGAGTCGGCAAAAGATTGCACAGCATCAACCAAAGCACCTTCGTGGTTGGACTGGAACCAATCGATGGAAACTCCAGCAGCCTGGTGAGTCGCGCGCACCAACTCTTCGATCTGAGCTAAAGTCTCGGTGCCGTAAACTTCCGGCTCGCGTGTACCCAGGAGATTGAGGTTGGGACCATTGAGGACGGCAATCCTCACTACGATTTGAGCCCTTTGAGCCAGTCTTTGAAGTCTTCATCTGGGGCTGATTCGTCTTCGGCTTCACTTGTGGGTTCGGCCTCACGGGTCGCACCGTAAAAATCGTCGAAGCTCAACCTGCTACGGGGCTGGTTCGGCTCTTCCGGTCCTGCAAACGGTTTCACCGGATCCACTGCAGCAACGTCGACGTTAATTGAACTGGAGAGAAGCCCCTGGAGGAAAGAACGAGATGATTCGCCACCGGTCTCAACCACAGACAAGCGGGACACACGTTTTTCCACCCCGGCCAAAGGGGTATCGGCCATAGTTTCTAGCTTTTCAAGCTCAGCGCGAAATCTGGCATTGTCGGGTTGGTCGTCTAAAAGTTGTTCGTAGACCTGTTTAGCTTGATCGTACATTCCCTGCTGAGCAAAAACCTGCGCCATGGTTTCGGTAACCACCGGTTCGGGCGACGGCTCGTCATCCGAAGAAGAAGTCATCTGTATGAACCCCCCATCCATTTCCGACGGCATAATGACTGGTATGTTCTCCAACGCCCGCGAAGCTCGTTGAGAAGGGCGCTCATTCTGCATTTCGTCTGCAGGCGCCACAGCGGGATCTTCCGAATGATCGCGAGAGATTTCTTCGGCGAGAGATTCGATTGGCGCAACATCAGGCTCTACAAACTCGACCTGTGCGTGTGAAACTCCCTCCACCACATCGCTCACATCGCTATCAGAACCAACCGGCTCCTCCTCAGCCGACGGGTCACCGCTTTCCAGCGGTTCGGATCCATCCGGCTCTTCAACCTCGGCGATCTGTTCGTCGCTGATTCCGACCATCTGAAGCGTCGGTACTTCATTCTGGTCAACGATGGTTTCGACATCCTCTGCCTGCACGACCATCGACTCGTCAGTCTGCTCCGTCTTCAAATCGGGATCCACCGCCGGCATATCAACAACCGTGGGGATTTCGTCAAGCGCCAGTTTGCGTTCCTGTGAGTTCGGGTCCTCTACTGGATTCGAATCGAGACCAGATTCTACCGGAGCCAAATCGTCAGTTGTTTCTGTGGGCGCGGGTGTTTCGGTAACTAATGACTCTACCTCCACCGGCTCCTCTTCCGAGGAAGAATCTGAATCCCCGTTGAGAACATCGGCAAAGGACAACCCTTCCTCACCTGTTGACTCAGTTGTTTCAGAAACTTCGGCTGCCACCGGTTCGTCCGGGATACCAGCCGCATTTTCTAGCTGCGCCAGGCGCGTTGCAGCCTGATTCATCGGGTCGACATCGACCAACCGACGCAACCATCCAATGGCTCCGTCAATATTGTCAGTTTTTTCAGCTATCTCCGCGAGCTGACTCAAAGCGATAATGTTTTCGCCGTCGAATTCGAGCACCTGTTCGAAAACGCGCGCGGCTTCGGCGTGATCTTCTAGTCCCACTCTCGTGCGACCGAGCACGATATACGCGGAGACATAATTGGGTCTTTCGGAAAGTCCTTCACCGATCAATTCGATGGCTTTTTCGAAATCTCCATTCTTCCTATAAGCATCGGCGAGGGGAGCAAAATACTGCTTAGGATTTTCCTGCCACCTTACTTCGAGCTTTTTTATCTCGCTTTCGTAACCCATCGAACCTATAAACGCCTTTGAGTGTATCTAGCTAAGGTTGCTAATTGCAACAAGTTAACTTAGTTGTGCGGCAGGAAGACTGTCAACACCAACCCCAGATTTGCGGTTGAGAAACACCCTGAAGGCGCTTAAACTTAGCGGCTCACAAAATTGATCGGTTCAGGTGGTTAACACATGGTAATGCGGCAAATGCGCGCAAGCGCAAAATGGATTATGGGAATAGTCATGGTCTCCTTCGTCGGATGGGGGATGTTCGAGGTCGGTATGGACATCAGTGGCCGTGGCGATGGAGGAGCCACCGATGCTGCCCTTAGGATCAATGGCGTCAAGATTGACTACCAGACTTTCCTTTTCTCGGTTAGAAACGCTCAGGAAAGACAACGAAACCAGACAGGAACCGGTCCAGTCACGCTTGAAGAACAACGGGCCCTGGAAGACCAGGTGGTTGAAGAGATGATCCAATCGGTCATCCTCAACCAGGAGTACGAACGCCGCGGCATCACGGTTTCCGACGCTGAGATCCGGTCGGCTGCGCAAAACTCCCCGCCACCTGAAATCACCAGTTCCCCCGAATTCCAGACTGAGGGGCAATTCGATTTTGCCAAGTACCAGAGGTATCTGTCAGCGGGTTCTGACCCACAATTCCTGGCGTCACTGGAAGGCCTTTACCGGCAGGAAATCCCTCGTGTGAAACTCTACGAACAACTCAGTGGCGGTGTATACGTTCCCGACACCCAGCTATGGCGTATGTACCAGGATGAGAACGACTCCGTGAAGGTGGCCGTTCTGGCAGTTCTCAGCCGCACCGCGTTCAACGATGGCCAGGTGGAAATTAGCGACAGGGAAGTCGAGGAGTACTATCGCTCCAACGAGGAAGAGTTCCAGCGCCCCCTGACGGCCCACATGAGCTACGTGTCCATTCCCCGGGTACTCGACGCTTCAGACTCAATCGCCACGCGTGAATTGGCCGACAGGGTTTACGAAGAAGTGACAACTGAGGGAGTAGATTTTGCCTCGGTTGCCAGGCGCGAATCGGCCGATTCCACGAGCAGGGTCAACGGTGGAGCACTTGGTGACGCCGAGTTCGGCCGTTTCGTACCGGAGTTCGAAGCGGCAGCCCGACGCCTCAGTCCCGGCGAAATATCCGAACCAGTGGAAACCCAGTTTGGGCTCCACATCATTAAAATGGACTCGATCGATACCGATTCGTTCTCGGCCAGTCACATTCTCTTAGCGTACGAACTCCGCGACGAACATTTGGCCAACGTAGAAGACCGAGCTGACACGTTGGATCTTTTCGGCGCAGAACAAACTGAACCAACCGCGCTTGACGCGGTTGCCGCCAAGCTTGGAATCGGGGTAAACAAGGCTCCGCCATTAGAGGAGAAAACCAGACTTCGCATTGATGGTGAAAGGGTCCCGGACGTATCCATCTGGGCGTTTGAAACCGATCCAGGGGAGACTTCTCTGGTATACGAAGCGCCGCTGAATTTTTATCTTTTTAGACTCGACAGCCTTACGGAAGCCCACACCATCCCTCTGGAAGACATCAGGGAAACTGTGAGAGCACAGCTACTGCTTGAGCGAAAAGCAGAGCGGGCGATGACTCTGGCAACTGAAATCCGAGAAAGATTGATAGCCGGCACTACGATGATGACTGACATCGCAGATGAAGTCATAGGTGTCACGGTTGACACTATAGGCCCTGTGACTCGCGTCGAACCGGGCATCGAACTGCGCCCGATGCCCCAGGCAATCGGTGTGGCTTTCGGGCTGGGGATCGACCAATACAGCCAGCCGATTGCAGCGACAAATAAGAACGTCTACATCATCCAGACGCTGGCCCGCTTCACATCTGATTCAACTGCCTTCCTGCAGCAATTGGAAGCCCAGCGCCAATCGGTCACGCCTGTGGCTCGTGACGCAAGGATACGGATGTTCCTGACCGCATTGAGAGAGAGTGCTACGGTGATCGACCGTCGACGCAGGATTGAGCAGATACAGCGGGAACTGGCCGAGAACGGGCCACTGATTCCCGGCAGCGGCTTCTAGGCCGGACCCTGGGGGGGTCAAGCGAACCTCGTTATTCGCTGAGTTTTTTTGGCTCCCTGTCATCAACAGGGTTGGGAGAGTCCATACGACTTCTCTCTGATATCCCGCGGGCACCGGGAGCATCGTCGACGCCTTCAATGCTGTCTTTGACCTCTTTGATGTTCGCTTTGAACTCTTTGATACCCTTCCCCATTGCCGCACCCATCTCCGGCAGCCGCTTCGCTCCGAAAACGAGCAAAACAACGACGAGAATCAGAATAATTTCCCACGGCCCTAAATTACCTAACACAGTTTTTCACCGGTTCTTTAGAAAAGTGATCTCGCGAGCAGGTACGCGAGGATAACTCCAATGATAGCTAACAAAGAAACCCTCAATCCGACAGGTCCAATCGTCATATTCAAGACCAAAAGATCTATGTCCAGCGGTCCAATACTGGGCGCCACCGTCCACGTGAAGAACGCTTTTGCTGGCCCCTCGGGAAGAAACCTCTCAAGCAAGGCCGAAAGGAATCCGCCGGTCATAAACCCGATTGTTAGTACCCCAACGTAGAAGCGAGGTTTTCTGGGACCTATGGTCATATGGCCTTAACGCCTCCGCTCAATCGCATAAGTAATACAGTCAACGAGAGCGGTCCTGGCTTCACTTGCCGGAATTCCCTCAAGCTCATCGTGCGCGTTTTCAGCCAACTCACTCGCCCGTTCCCCGGCAGCCTTGATGCCTCCGCGGTCTTGAACTATTCCCACAATTTCCTCAACGGCTTCTTCTGTCGGATCGGGATCGTCCATTAGCGCCTGCACCCTGTCGCGCTCAGCCGTGGACATTGAGGGCAAGGAGAGAATTAACGGCAGTGTGATTTTGTGTTCTTTTAGATCAAGTCCGGTTGGTTTCCCGGTCACGGCTTCCGAACCGGTGTAGTCGAGTAGATCGTCGGCGACCTGAAATGCCATCCCGAGAAGCAATCCGTATTTTCGGAGTTCCTCTCGGTAAGGGGCATTTCCAGATAACGCCCCTACCTCACATGCCCCCGACATTAACGAAGCAGTTTTAGCCTTAATCAGGAGATCATAGTCCCTCTCGTCGAAACCGAGCCCGTCATGGGATTGTAGTTGTCGCATTTCTCCGATGGTCATCTCGTTCGTTACGCGACTCATCACTTTCAGTGCCGGAGCGCAATCGAGGTCAACAAGCTCGACAATCGCACGGGAGTATAGGTAATCACCCATGATCACAGAGACCTGGTGACTGAAAAGCGAATTGATCGTGGGTTGGCCCCGCCGCAGAGCAGAATGGTCCACCGAATCGTCGTGAACCAGCGTGGCAACGTGGATGAGTTCGACGATTGCCGCCAGGGTCGCTTCCCTCTCACCCACCTCACCGCTCACGCGGGCAGCAAGGAGCGCCAGCGTCGGACGAAATAGCTTACCCCTCAGTTTTAAGAGGTGGGAATTAACGTCATTGATCATTGAAAAATCTGATCGGACGATTCGACTTAGCTCTTGAAACGCAGCGTCCAGTTCCGCCTGGATCGGTTGTTTTATCGATTCAAGAGTTACCGCAGTTTGTGAGGGCATGTATTCTCGCTAGGCCAGGTTCTTGACCCGGTCGCCTACATCTTGAAAGTTGATATCGACAGCAAACACTCTCTGATAGTAGGCTAACGCTTCTGCCACATGGTTCTGTTCCTCTTCGCAACGGGCGAGCCAGTACAACAACCCAATTTTCTTTTCGTCTCCGCCGTCGTCGGAATCAATCGCCCGACGCAACACTGTGCTAGCTACCGGAAATTGTCCTTTTTCGAAAAAGCACGTCCCCAGAGCCTCCGAGGCTTTTAACCGGCTGGCTGAACCACGCAGGGCTTTCTGAAACTCGGAAATGGCCTCGTCGAGGAGGTCCATTTCCTTGAAGGCAACGCCGAGGTCGTAGTGGGCCTCGGAATCATCCTCTTCGATGTTGGCCGCAATTCCCTTCTTAAACTCACCCAGCATTTCTTTAAAATCGGCGTCCTCGTCACCTGACGGTTCTGCCGCATCGGTCTTCATGCGGGTATCCATCTCGAAGTCGTCGTCACCAAAAATCAATTCGCCCAGATCGACAAAATCGGTCGTCGGTGCGGCGTCTGGAGCCTCAACAATCTCCTCGGTCTCTTCCGGTACAACCGTTTCCAAAGCAGTCTGCGCTTCGGAGTTTGAAGGATCTTGGTCCAAAACCTTCTGATAGGCCGTGCGGGCTCCTCCCATGTCGCCGCTCCGCAACAAGGCATCGGCATATGCGAGGTAGCCAAGAACCAATTCTTCGTTGTCTCCCATTCCTGAGAGCAACTCAACCTTCTTCCGATGCCGCCCGGTATCGTTGCTGTCCAAACGAAGGGCTTCGTCCAGGACCTGAACAGCGCGCTGATTCTCACCGCTGCCCTCAAGGAGCTCAACGGCTTTGTCGAGTTCCTGAAGGCCTCTTTCTTGATCCCCGTCCTCGATCAGCGCTTCGGCCAAATCATGGCGTTTTTGAGCATTGTCGGGATCCGACGACGCGGCTTCTTCCAACTCATCAAGCGTCGGAGGAGCCACCTCAATCGGCGTTTCTTCCTCAATCTCAATGTCGCCGCCCTCAAACTGGATATCGCCCATACCCGCCGTGTCAGCAGAACTTTCGGAGGAGTCAAAGTCAGGTATGTCCAGAGCAAGTTCGGATGACCCTTCAAGTTCCAGATCGTCAGAGGCCGTTTCAAGGATCAGTTCAGAAGCCTCATCGGTTTCATCGCCTGTTACGTCGGGTGGCATCTCGAGTTCGAGATCCCCGCCGATATCGATATCCGCATCAGGTTCTGCTCTGTCGTCATCTTCCGATTCGGCAATTTCCACTTCGTCAGACGGGGCCTCTTCGGAAGGGGCTTCCTCGTGGACTCCGAGATCGAAGTCCGGCATCTCGATCTCGATCTCGTCGACAGCCTCCGAAACAGGCTCTGGCGAAACTCCCGCAGTTTCGGTTGAATCATCCCCTACCCCACCGAGGAGATTTTCGACCTCAAGACTGTCGACCGATGGGTTGGCAGCCTCAACGTCCAGGTCGGGGATATCGTCTTCCGGAGCCTCGAAAGCATCCAGCGTATCCAGACCGTCGATAGCAGCGGGCTCCTGGTCCTCTTGCCCGAGCACTCCCTCAATTTCCAACATCTCAGGTTCTGCGTCAGATTCGGATTCCATCCCGGCTTCCTCAAGAGCATCCGCGACCGGCTCATCGTCCACCGGTGCAAGTACCTCTTCTTCGCCGGACTCCAGATCCAGGAATACGATATCTGAGGTTTTTTTCCTCTTCGCACGACCGGATGTCGCAGGCGCCGCCCCACCCTCGGGGTCGAAATCGGGATCAATCGTCTGCATTTTTTCCAGTGTGGCGCGAGCCTTGTGTTCGTCGCCCTGGGCCGCTGCCTCAGCATAAAGCGCGGCGAGCTGCTCCCGAGCCTCGTCGGTGCGGGCCGAAGCCTTGAGGTGTTCGGCCAAGAGCAACCTGAGTTCTTCGTTGTCCTCTGAGTTGTCGGCGATCTTTTTTAACTCGCCGAAGGCGTCTTCCAGTCGCCCGTCCTTCTCCATCCGTTCGAAATATTGGACGAAATTCCTTTTTGCTTCAGCAATAAAGCCCCGCCCTACCAGTAGTTCGCCAAGGCGAAGGTAGGCATCTGTTCGCGAAGGGGCACTGCGCAAGACCTTGTTGTACAGAGCAATGGCATTGTTAGGCAGGCCACCATTCTTGTAGTGATCTGCAGCCCTTTCGTACATCTCGACGGCGGCATTGGTGTCCTTCTTTTTCAAATAAAGGTCACCAACTTTATTGAGGAGAGAAAGTTCATCCTCCATCTCCGGTGTGCCTTCAAGTTCGTCAATGATCTTTATATAGGTCGTTATGGCCTTTTCGAACTGATCTTTAGATTCGAACTTCCGCGCCTGGTCTTTTAGCTTGGCGATATTCAATCGATCACCTGTGTTGAGAACTCAAAGTCGTTTAACCATCGAAACTTAGAAGGCTGGCGGGACAGTCACAAGGAGAACCTGAGACCCAGACCGAACTGATAAGGTTCACACCGTACCAATAAACCAACTCCCTCCAGTCCTTGATCGCTGCAATCGCCAGATCCGCACTGTAACCTCTGGCAATTTGTCCCCTGCTGGCAGCTTCTCCAACTGCGGCTGCCCCGTTGGCAGTGATAGAGATTATGGCTTCTGCCGGCAACATTCTCAACTGTGAAATACCCATCATGGCCATCAAGGGTAGACTCATCCCGGGTGAGCTTCCAGGGTTGAAGTCGGTTGCGAGTGCAACAGCGCCACCCCTATCGATGATCTCCCGGGCCGGAGCATTGCCTGATTTGCCGAGGAACAGCATGGTACCGGGCAAAATCACGGCGATCGTATCTGATCTTGCCAGCTCAGTCACCCCTTCGGGAGAAATCGCCGCGAGATGATCTGCGCTCACCGCGCCCAACTCCACACCCAGTTCTGCTCCCCCCGAACCGTCGAGTTCATCTGCATGCAACTTCAAAAGCATTCCGTTGTCCCGGGCAGCCATCAAGACAGAACGGGATTGCTCGATCGTAAAAACACCCGGTTCACAAAAAACGTCACAAAAACGTGCGAGTTTCCTTTCCCGCACCACCGGCATCATTTCGTTGATGACGACATCGACGTATTCATCCGGGTGTTCCCGATACTCGGGCGGAACTTCATGCGCTCCGAGAAAAGTCGGCACAACCGTGGGAGCCCCGTCCATGACGGAGCGAATCACCTGGAGCTGCTTCAGCTCCGCCTCCAACTGGAGGCCGTATCCAGACTTCACTTCCACAGTAGTTGTGCCGAGGGACAACAAGAAGCCAAGTCGCGCTCGGGTGACTGTTTCAAGATCGTTCAACGCAGTTTCGCGAACGGACATCACGGAAGAGAGGATGCCGCCTCCGGCCGCCGCGATTTCCTGGTACGTTACACCACGTGCCCGTCGCTCATGGTCTGCAGTGCGTGCTTCGCCAAAAACTGCATGAGTGTGGGAATCCACGAAACCAGGGAAAACAACTCCCTCTACCTCCACAACTTCGTGCCCGGCGGAACCCATGTCACCGCGATTCCCGACCTCAAGCACAATACCGTCGTCACCGATTAGGATGGCCGGATCGTCTGAGAGTACCTCCAATTCCCGCATCTCAGCACCTTTTCGGGCCCGCCCCGGTCCACGGCACGTCACAACCTGGCGCGCGCCAACCAACAATTTCCCCACTAACCCTCCAGCATGGGGATTCTAATCCCGGTTTTGCGAGCGGTCTCAACAGCGATGTCGTAGCCGGCGTCAGCGTGACGGGCCACCCCTATGCCGGGATCGTTGGTGAGTACACGCTCGAGGCGCCTTGCCGCCGCGTCAGTACCATCGGCAACAATGACCTGTCCGGCGTGGAGTGAATTGCCCATTCCGACGCCCCCGCCATGGTGAAACGAAACCCATGTAGCTCCGGAACCGGTGTTTAGCATGAGATTCAAAAGAGGCCAATCGGCAATGGCGTCGCTACCATCCTTCATCGCTTCTGTTTCACGAAATGGAGACGCGACCGAACCGGTATCGAGATGGTCCCTGCCGATGGCGATAGGAGCTGAGATCTCGCCCTTCTTGATCAGTTCATTGAGCGCCAGTCCAAATTTGGCTCGTTCTCCTTGCCCCAGCCAACAGATCCGAGCGGGTAGTCCCTGGAACTCGATTTTTTCCTGAGCGAGGTCCACCCACCTGATCAGATGTTCGTCATGAGGGAATAATTCTCGGATTAAATCGTCACTGCGATGAATGTCCGCGGGGTCTCCAGAGAGAGCAACCCAGCGAAACGGCCCCTTCCCCTCGCAAAAGAGCGGGCGGACGTATTCGGGCACGAAACCGGGAATGTCGTAGGCGTCAGCAACCCCTTCGTCAAACGCCTCCGTCCGAATGTTGTTTCCGTAGTCGAACGTTATGGAACCCCGGCTCTTTAGTACGAGCATCGCCCGCACATGATCGACGATCGACGAACGGGCCCGCCTCAGATATCCGTCCGGGTCGGAGGCCCTCAAACTGGCTCCCTCTTCAACCGAGAGCCCGGCCGGGAGATAGCCATTGAGGGGGTCGTGTGCCGAGGTTTGATCGGTGAGTACGTCGGGTACGTACCCTCTGGCAACCATGTCGGGCAGCACTTCAGAACAATTGCCGAGTAACCCGACCGATATAGCCTCCCCGACCTCGCTGGCTCCCATTATTATTTTCCATGCCTCATCAAGGGAATCGGTTTTGCTGTCAAGATATCTTGTGTCGAGGCGGCGTTGAATTCTGGTTTCATCGACTTCGATGCAAAGGCAGGCGGCACCGTTCATAGTTGCCGCGAGAGGCTGGGCGCCACCCATCCCCCCCAATCCGCCTGTGACCACCGTCTTTCCTTTCAGTGTGCCGTCAAAATGCGTTCTCGCAAGCGAACCGAACGTTTCGTAAGTCCCCTGGAGAATGCCCTGCGAGCCGATGTAGATCCAACTCCCGGCAGTCATCTGACCGAACATGATTAGTCCTGCCGCTTCGAGCTCTCTAAAAGTTTCCCAATTCGCCCAGCGGCCTACCAAATTCGAGTTGGCAATCATTACCCGTGGGGCGTCTTCGTGGGTTTTGAAAACCCCTACCGGTTTGCCAGATTGAATTAATAAAGTTTCATCGTCTTCCAGGGTTTTCAGAGTGCGAAGAATCGCCTCGTACGCCTCCCAGTTGCGGGCTGCTTTGCCGGTCCCCCCGTACACGACTAGATCAGATGGACGCTCAGCAACATCGGGATCTAGATTATTCATCAGCATCCGGAGCGCGGCTTCTTGCAACCACCCCTTACATGTTATGTCTGTACCGCGGGGCGCGCGGATTTCAACACTCATACAAGATCCTCCGTTTTGACTAACCGGGCGACCGACTCAATGTCAGGACCCTGTGGCCGATCATCGGTTAGCGGTGCCACCACCCTTCGTACCGATTCATAAACTTTTTGAACGCCTTCCCCCGGAGACAGGGGCTTCAAAAACTCGAGAGCCTGAGCCGCGCACAGCAATTCCGCACCCACCACTCTGGTTGTATTGGCTAATATACGACTGGTTTTGGTCGCTGCGGCCATCCCCATTGGCACTACGTCCTCCTGGTTGGCGTCCGTAGGGATGGATTGTACACTGGCTGCAGTGCACAAAGAACGCGATTCAGCTACCAGCGACGCCGCCGTGATTTGCACCATCATGAAACCCGATTGAACCCCGGCATTGTCCGTTAGAAATGCAGGCAGACCCGCTGACAACTCAGGATTGACCAGACGTTCGATGCGTCTCTCGGCCACTCCCGCCAGGGTCGTCAAGGCAATGGCGAGAAAGTCGAGTGCCATTGCAACCGGCTGACCGTGGAAGTTGCCCCCAGAAACAACCTCATCACCAAAGACAAGGGGATTATCCGTGGAAGAATTCAATTCAACGTCGACGATTTTGGCCGCGAATCTGATCGTTTCCCACGTGGGGCCCATGATTTGAGGGGTGCATCTGAGGGAATAGGCATCCTGCACCCTGGGATCATCGTCCATATGGGATTCTCGAATGTCGCTATTCGACATGAGCTTTCTCATCAAAGAGGCGGTTTCGAGCTGTCCGGGATGGGGCCTGGCGCGATGAATTCGCTCCTCCATGGCAACCGGCGTGCCTCGCAAAGCTTCCAGGCTCATTGCCGCTGCCGCGACTCCGTTGCGCCACAGGCGATCAGAATCGTAAACCATAAGAGCAAGTATCGCAGTCTGTGCCTGCGTCCCGTTGATGAAAGAGAGTCCCTCTTTGGGCCCAAAGACGACAGGCTCAATTCCGGCCGCTACCAACGCATCCCGAGCTAGCAAAACTTCCCTTCCGTTTTCTGTGGACACCTCTACTTCACCTTCACCCATCATCGCGAGGGCAAGATGAGCCAGGGGCGCCAGGTCGCCGCAGGCTCCAACGCTTCCCTGTTCGGGGACGCTGGGATGAATCCTCGCGTTAAGCATTGCAGCGAGGTTTTTGGCCAGGAGGGAGCGGGCTCCGCTGGTGGGCCTCAACAGAACGTTGGCTCTCAGGAGCATCAAGCCGCGCACGACATCAACAGACAGCGGATCGCCGACGCCGGCAACGTGGCTTCGAATGAGATTCCTCTGGAGTTCCTCTACCTGGTCGTTTGGAATTCGGATCTCGGCCAGCTTCCCGAATCCGGTATTTATTCCGTAGATCACCCTGCCGTCAGCGAGGGCCTTTTCGATGGCCGCGCGAGACTCATCAACCTTCTGTGCAGCACCACTATCTATTTGGACATCGGCCCCGTGACGAGCGACCTGCACAACTGCTTCTACAGTTAGCGATTCCCCGTCGAGAACAATCGGTTTTGTCATGCGGGGAATATAAGAACCCGTGCAGTGAAACGGGAATACAGATAGTCAGCAGCCGACCACCGCTCCGGACATCGGAGCGATGGTCGACGGGCGCTCTCTTACAACGAACCGCGGAGAAGTTCCGGATTTCCCGGGTCAGTCTGGAAACTCCAGTCAAGGATCACGAAGTCGGTCCCAACATGGGTCATCCGCACAGCGCCAAAGCTGAGAAAACCGGACCCATCGTCCATCTGGAATACGTACCCGAAACCGGGAACCGCCTGTATCGGGGTTGGGTCGTAGCCCACTTCCGGCGCCCAATCGATTGAAGTAAGGTCGACAACCGGGTCGCTACCGAACAAAGCCACTTCCGTGCCAGCTCGGACCGGTTCCATAAACACGTCGCCAAAGGCATCGACAAAGATAGAAAAATCCAAGTCTGTACGGTTCCCGTTCGCCACCACTCCTAACTCAAGTGGGCCAGCAAGCCCGTCGCCATTGGCGTCCAAAAAGAAACGGAAACCAGAACGGTCAATGTCCACCGATCTCGGGAAGAGCAACACGTTGCGGGCATCTGGTCGTGGAGTGTCTGCCCGCGAGTCTGACCAAAGGCTTTCAAACCCCTCAATGGATTCGGCGGCCACGGCGTAACAGCGCGGAATGCCGTTAGTAAGGGCAGTTACAAGAAAATCAGGAGAAACGGTAGTTCCCTCCGAATCCCAAAGGGTACCGCACAGGTCCTGGTCCAGATCATACGAGGTGCTGTAGACCCTGTATTGTTTGAACCCGTTCGGCTCCTGAAGAAAAGAGTTGTCGCTCCAGGTGAGATGCACTGCCCCGTTGAGGCTCACGGATCCGAGTGTTGCCGGTCGATCAAGCCGGAGTCGTTCGTCGATGAAAACCGTGTTGCTCGCCTGGCTTTCAACTGCATCGAGAAACACTGCAGTGACGTTGTACTCGAGGTCCGGCTCCCCAACATCATGGAACGTTGTAGATGTTGTGGTGGCCCGCAATTCGAATTGTCCGGAAGCCGACTGCCGCGAATAAACATTGTACGCATCTATATCGCTGGCATCTACGGGGTCCCAGCGGAGCAAGACGCCAGCTGGCATCAAGGGATCACCGGAAGGCTCAAGTTCGTACGTAAGATTGGTCGGGCTCGGTACCGATGTAGGTAACGGATCGGTCGAATCACTACAGGCGTTCACCGCCAGCGCTCCCAACATCAAAAATCCTAGCTGTCTCATTTCATCCTCAGGTATCAGGTCACGTACATTGAAAGCAGGTCCCGTGCCACAAACAGAATAACACCTAAACTATTTATCTACAACAGCTTACGTACGAGCAACAACCAGCGAGTGTGTCACCTTTTGAGTACACAGCTTATTGATTAATAGTCCGCTGATCATATTGAAATTTTATGTCCGGTTGGTCCAGGAGGGATACGAAAAAGTTGAATGACAGGTTTCCGTTGGGAGATTGAGTGAAGGCAAACGTGGCCCGCCATCGGTGAAGGTCCCTGTCCATACGAAGGATATGCTGGCCGAATTCTTTTGTGGTGAGGTTGTACTGCGTATTCCATGAAAAC
This sequence comes from Gemmatimonadota bacterium, assembly GCA_029262195.1. Lineage (GTDB taxonomy): Bacteria > Gemmatimonadota > Gemmatimonadetes > Gemmatimonadales > GWC2-71-9 > B16T1B5. Next base: position 222,477 of record JAJCZX010000030.1, read on the forward strand.
GACCAGAAGGGAGAGGGCGAAAAGCCGACGGCAAACCCGAGCGTTCTTTGCGAGTCATCAATCTCCAGTTCGTCCAGGGGCCGACGGCGCCTTTCATCGTAAGTGAAGCTGGCGCTGAAACCACCGCCCCGAGGAGCCTCTGTTCTCAAACGCGTCAAAGAATTTCCAGCAGTCCTATCTAACGGCGAACTCAGCGGCCCCTGCAGCGGGTCGTCCTGATTGAGGTCCTCCACTTCCAACGCATCATCTTCTCCACCCTCCTCCACCGGATTGCCTCCGAAGAGACCAATCACTCGGGAAATCGTCCGTCCTGAAATCCTGAACCTGGCTGAGACCTGAGTCAGAAACGGAGAAAACGCTGTCGTGTCGAAACCAACAGGCCCCTCCCAAAGGTCATGTGTACTTCGCACAGAAAAGCCCGGGAGTAGATCAGAAGTAAGGCTGTTCGACAACGTCTGAGTTCTCCATCCGTTTCGCCCTTCTTCCTTCGCCTGCTCAAAATCATATTGGATTGAAGATGTCTGAATGCTAAGGATTTTGATTTTGCGGGCGTTCCTTGGGTCAGTTAATGAATCGCCTTGGGTCAGCCCAAACTTCCCTTCAAATGTTTGCGAGAGGCCGAGGCTCATGGTTTGGAGGGGTTCGCTACGAATTTCACCGCGGGCTCCCGACGGATCCAGAGCCCGCGCGTAATCATCCGGCACCGTGGCCGCGGGCGCGTAATCAAATCGCAATTGTGGGGAAAAAGAATGCCGTATCCGTGACAATGGCCCCACACCGGGATAAAAGCCAAACACCGTCGGGTTCATGGAGGCACCGAGGGCCAGTCGTTTTCCCTGGGCCACAAAATTTCCATTCGTGTTCCGGTTCCTCAACAGAAAAGGCCCGCTTGTGCTGTTTCTAATCCCGACAGATGGCTGGAGTTTCCAGCTGGCGGGAAACAATATCGGAAGGCTGAAGCTCGTATTCCAATCGATACCCGTATTGAAATCTGATCCGAAAAATTGAGTCAACGTCTGAGTTGTGTCATTCGGATCAACAGTGGTAACCGTACTGGCCGCGTTGGTGACAAAATCGGTAATCGCAAAGCTGTTCTGCCAGTTCCACCGACCGATGCGCAGCGGCGTAGAGATATTGATGTTGGTATTTCTGGTGCTGGTCCGGAGACTGTCGAACTGGGCTTCGCCGTTAATAGGTGGAACCTCGATCACCTCCCCGGGCTGATTAAAAGTTCGATTATTGGTCATCGAAAACGTGGGTGACCATGTTATGTCATTGCCGATATTGAACGGAGCAGGCGTAAGAGACACCGTAGGAAAAGATTCGGTAACGAGGTCGTCTGTGATGTTTTGAGTTCTTCTTCCGCCAACCACAAGCGTACCCCAGTCAAACCTTTTGTTAAAATTGACCGCGCTAGTAAGAGTGGCTGTCACGAGCAAAGGGTCAACCGCATTCTGCTCCACTACCCTTGAACTGCTGGCAAAATCGATACTGGCGCTTAGCCGGGTCCGTTGATCGAAACTTTGTTGGTGATTCCAGAGAAGCCGCAACGAGTTATCTCCCCCGTTTTCCTGGATCCTCGACACAGAAAGATTACCGTCAACAAACTGGTCCAGCCACTTGTACCGGACCTGTCCGTTTAACGACACGTAGTTGTCGGAGAACCAATCGAACGACAGCTGTAAATCGTAGTAATTACTCAGAGCCAGATAGTACCCGACGTTGGAAATGCTTCGACGAAACCCGGTACTCGGTCGGATCAAATCGTTGATACCAAAACGGGGAATCAACCATCCCGACCGTCGACCGGTTCGGACATCCTGGAACATAAACGGTAACCAGAATATCGGGACATCGCGGACATAAAGGACGACCGGTCGAGTGACCATTATATTGTTTGAGACCCACTTAACTTTTCCCGCGGCAAAATGGTAGTGCGGAGTTGGTATGTCACAGCTTGTAAGGTTGGATCCGGAAGAATAGAGACGTGTTGAAGCAGAATCGACCGCCAGGCCGCCGCGGAGGAACCAGTTGACTCCGGTCATATTGAAATTGGTGAGGGCCTCGTGGACCAATCCCTGCCTCTCACACGTGTCGTAACTCATCCCGTCATCGCCCTCGGCCACCAGGACCGTGCCCCCATCGAAGAGCGCAGGGTCACCTCGGGCCCTGAGCTGACATTCTTCCTGCAAAAAGTTCACGGTATCTGCCTGTATTGTTCCACTTTCCCGTTCAAGCAAGGCGTTGCCGATAAGATTGATCTCCTGAGTCGCCGCCTGCATGTTCAGAGAATCCGCCGCGTAGCGAGTCACTCTGTATCCGCTTTTCTCCATCAACGCTCTGATAATGGAATCCGCGCTGGGAAACGACCTCGAAGGCCGCGTCGGCAAACCCAATCGAGCGGCAGCAGCAGTGTCGAGCTCGCCCTGCGCCAGGGCGGCGCTATCCAACACCCCCAAGGGGTTGCCCAGGGAATCAACCTGCTGGGCCGCACGAGTCCTGTCAGCGGCCGCTAGCGAGTCCCTGTTCACCCTCGGCGGGCGATCCTGGGCTTCGAGATTTGATGCACCCACGGCCAACAGTGCGATCAATATCGGAGCGATCGACCGGGCGTTTTTCCTCCACGCGACCTTTGCGGCGACTATCCCCACTTCATAAAGCAGATACAGGGGGGCCATCATCATGAGCATAGAACCGGGATCCGGTGGAGTCAGAAAGGACCCCAGTAGAGCCGAAGCAACTACCGCGTAACGACGGTTCCGAGCAAAAAATTCCGGCCCCAGGAGTCCCATGGATGAAACTATTGTCATGAAAAGTGGCAACTGGAATACCAGCCCGAACGCCAGAATTATCTGCGTGGCGAAGGAGAAGTAATCACTGGCGGTGATCATACCGATGAAATCGTCCACCCAGAATCCGTACAAGATTTTCAATACGGCGGGAAGGATCAATGTGTACGCCATTGCGACGCCGGCAAGGAACAGCAAAAGTCCAACAAAAAGTGCCGGGATTATTTTTCTTTTCTCCGTCTTGTACAAAGCAGGAGACAAAAATGCCCATGCCTGCCAGGCTGCTACAGGTGCTCCCAGGATCAAACCCATGACGATGGACAATTTCATCCTGATCAAGAAACCATCTGTCGGCCGGACAACCATGAGGCGGCCATCGGGCAGGTACGGCTCGATGGGCCTGGTCAATATATCCAGCAACTCAAAGCGCTGGACCATGTAGAAACCCAGGAAGGTGCCGGCAACAACCGCAACGACGCTCCACAAAATTCGCCACCGTAATTCTTCAAGGTGGTCGAGGAACGGCATTCCTCCTTTTGCGTCTTTGCTGGCCATCCTCAGGTACCGCCCTGGTTAGCGGAAACTATCGAGGCGAACCTGTGCGAGCTCTGCTTCATCCGAGTCGGCATACCCCGCTACTACACGCTGGAAATAGCGGCGTGCCTCTTCGGTCTTGCCGGCGCTCAGTGCCATGCTGCCCAACTTGTAAAGTGCCGACGGTGCTCGGGGAGAGTCCGGATGGTCCCTAGCCACCGCCTCGAAAGCCGCCGCAGCTGAATCAGGCTCAGTACGCTCCCACGATTCGCCGATCATATACCGGGCATCAACCGCAAGAGGGTCATTCGGATAGGTCTCGAGAATAAATCGGAACCCATCTCGAGCCGTGACGGCCGAACTACGCCTCAGTTGTTGGAGGGAGACATCATAAACCTCGCGGGCCTCTGTGCTGCCAGACACCGGAGCAGGGGTTGACGAATCATTAACTGAACCCGGGGCTGAAGGCCCACCCGGGGGCTGTGATTCTCGGTTCCTGAGGCGGGACCCCAGGTCAGATAAACGGGCCTGACTCTGGCCTGTCAATTCCTGGATTTGGACGAGTTGCCTCTCGATCGCGGTGTGGTCGGTACGGTTATCGCCCGCAAAACTGGTTACACGCGCATCGAGGTCGTCAATCGAATCCAGCACGGCCCGTTGGAGCCTTAGGAGCGCTTCAATGCGCGTGTTAAGCTCGTCCGCCCGAACCGACTCAACAGAATCGGCACGGGCGGCTTCAGCCCTCATTTCTTCGAGCTGTAATTCAACCCTCCGAACGTCGCCCTTGAGCGCGCAAGCACTCAGGGCGACGACGGAAAGGGCTAACGCACTGTGTTTCTTCACATTTGCGGGCGAACGAGATTCCCCGTTCCGATAATCACGAACTCGGCGCGACGATTCTGCTGCCAGGCAGATTCGTTGCTCTCATTGACCAGGGGCTGGGACTCGCCGAGAGTGCTGGTGTCGATTCTATTCGCAGCAATTCCTCTATCAACCAGAAATGCTTTGGCAGCGAGGGCGCGCCTATTGCCCAGCGCAATGTTGTACTCATCTGAACCGCGCTCATCGGCATGTCCATTGATGGAAATCCGCATCCTCGGATTCGCATTCATGATCATGACTTTCATTTCGAGGCCCGACACAAATTCATCCTTGATGTCAGAGCGATCGTAATCAAAATGGATCATTGAAGCGAAAACACTGCGAACCATGTTGTTTGCCTGACGCGCTGCTTCTTCAGCTTCGGCGGCCTCACGTTGCGCTCGCTCACGAGCGGCTCGCTCACGGGCTGCAGCTTCACGTGCGGCTTCTTCCCGTGCTTGCCTGATAGAATCGCGACGGGCGTTGGCGGCATCAATCGAATCCTGGTTAACCACCGGAGTCGGCGGCGGCGGCGGCGGACCACCCCCACATGCTGCTGCTGACAAAACTACGGCGATTCCAAGGGTCATTGGAACGGATATTCTCATTTTCTCCCCACATTCTATGGTTACTGGTATCTCAAAATCTATCTAGTCAAACGCCGGGACCAAGCCGGCAATTTAGCCCTACCACGTCTCGTTACCTGCCTCGTTCTCCCCGTATCGATGTCGATCACCCATATCTGGCTCGACCCCGTACGACTCGACACGAAGGCAAGATGCCTACTGTCTGGGGCCCACGTCGGATCTTCGTTCCTACCAACCGAAGTAAGCTGTTTTACCGACCGGGTCGCCACGTCCATAATAAAGACCTGCGGACTCCCTGCCACATCTCTGTGGAATGCCAGACTTAAACCGTCCGGCGCCCACTCCGGCGCATACGATCCGCCGGTTACACCGTAGTCAAACGGCGCGAACAACTCTTGCCCCGTCCCGTCAGCTGCCATCACGTAAATTTGTGGCAAACCGGAGCGAGTGGACACATAAGCAATCCTGCGTCCATCGGGGCTAAACGTAGGGGACAGATTATCGGAAAACCGTCCCACCGTCAAGCGTTGTAAACAACAGTCATCAATAAAGTTGTATGAATATAAGTCAGTTCCATCCCCAGATGCACGGGAAAAAACCAATGTTCGGCCCAATGGGTCAAAAGCGGGCGCAAAGTCCTGACCACCAGCATCGGCTGAAATAGCCCTAACATCCCCGCTATCGAGACTGCCTATGTTGATCTGAGAGTTACCAGGAAAGTCCACATACGCGTACTGGTTGCCGTCGGGGTGCCAGACCGGCGAATAGACGTTTCCAACCGAAGGCAGGCTTTTTTCGTCGTGGGAGTCAGAGTCAATTACCCGAAGCCCGGCACGCCGCACCCAGAGGAGTCTCGTTGCTGCAATTCCGGGTGTTCCGGTAGAGGATCGAACCATCTCGTCCGAAACGCGATGAATGTCCTGTCGAAACTCAGGATCCTCCGCCCGAATCGGCAGAGCAAGTGTATTTGCTAATGTCTCACCCCTGACATCGTAAAGGTCAATCGACAACACCGAATCGACTCCTTCGGTGATGCTCACAGCATAGTCAGCACCCAACGCTGAATACAGTTGATAGTTGACAAAAACCTCGTCAGTCCCTCCGTCGTCGGATGCAGCCCCGATGGAGAGATTATCGCCCCCCGGGAGATAGATCATCTCAAATTGATCGCTAAAATCGAGATCTCTGGCGATGATCGCCCTGACCGAATCGGAAACTGCTCCCGGCACCCCACCCAATACCAACATGCCCGGGCGGGTTCCGGGAGCGTAGGTGATCCCGATTCTTACTCCTTGATCAATCGGTACCTGCGCGAATACAGGCCCAGCAGACAACGAGAGCAGGCCCGCCACCGCAACGATCCGTCGTATCACCTGAGCGACTCCGGATCAAAGAAGAAGCTCACGGGGAGTATTTCAGACGGAAAACCATCGGGTAGAGGCCCGAACGCCCCCGAGTTTGCGGCTGATTCAATAGCGCCCTGTGCCTTAATGTCGAAAACGTAACTTCCAGATCGCTGGACAAATTGCATATCGGTTACTGAACCGTCTTTGCGAATGAAGAACAGAATCTCTGCCCGGAGTGCGACGTTCCCCTCCGGCCTCTCCCAACGGCGGTACACCTGCGCCGTTATGTTGTGAAGGTAGGCGGGAAACGGGAAATCCACGCCGGTCGTTTGCACGGTGCCGGGATCTTCCCCAGTGGAGGGCTCCGCCGTTTCTACCGGCGGTTCTGGCGCCACCGTCCGCACTGGTGCTTCAGCTTCCGGCGCCGGTGTCGGAGGTGTTTCAGGGGAAACAGAGGTACGGCGTTGTTGACGACTAATGGCCACTGGTCTCTCGGCTGGCCTTTGCACTGCTTCAGGAGCGCGTCTCTCCTGCGGTCTGGGGCGAGGGGCAGCCACCAGATCCACCTGGTACACTATGGGAGTCGGCGGGGCTGGAGACATCGGGCCTACCATGAGGACACCACCGACCAGAGCATGCACTACGACTGTACCTGCAAGGGCAATCCCCGACCCGTCTGATCTCTGCCCTTTGAAGAGCTTGTTGCCAGTTTGGTTCACTGGGGATCAATGAACTCCGGTTCAACAACCATACCTACGTTTCCGGTCCCGGTGGTGCGCATGACCGCAAGGACTCTGATGACGTCTCCGTACACAACGCGTGCATCGGCTCGGAGGTAGACACCTGAAGCGTCTCGGCCTTCAGCGAGTTGAGCATAGGTCGCTCGGAATTCTTCGTACGTCATCGCATTTTGATCTACCGAGATTTGCCCACCCTGATCAATCGTAACCACCAACCCTTCCCTGCTCTGCAAAGGTCTCGCTTCGGCGCGAGGCAGAGACACCTCCACTCCGCCCTGCATTATCGGCGCGGTGATCATGAAGATTATCAGCAAGACAAAGGCAACGTCTACCAATGATGTAACGTTGATATCTGCAGTGGGTTCCAACCCTCCGTGCTCACCGATGCGGTCGAGGGCCATCGGCTACAACTTCCCTTCCCTGGCCATCGCTCCGACAATCTCGTAGGCAAAGCCTTCAAGTTCGGCTGTAAACAGTCTGAGCTTGCTCACAAAAAGGTTGTAGGAAATCACGGCCGGTATCGCAACAGCCAACCCGACCACAGTAGTGACAAGAGCCTCAGCGATTCCGGGAGCAACCGCGGAAATATTTCCTGACCCCCCGGTCGCTATCCCGATAAAAGAATCCATTACGCCCAGAACCGTACCCAGAAGACCGAGCAGCGGGCTCACAGAGCCAATTGTCGCAAGCCAGGTCAGAAACTTGGACATGATGTCAGTTTCGGCAGACACCTCTTTAGCCAACACCATCCGAAAAACATCGAGTTGAGTATTGGTCAACGCTCCGTCTTGCGACGCGTCCCGAGAGTGCAATGCGCCTGGCCGCAGTTCCGAAAAAAAATTTAGTCCCTCGCGCATAAGACGCCCGTACGGAGAAGCCGGAAGTTTCATGACCGCGTGATATGCATCTTCCAGATTTGTTGTTCTTTCTAACTCACCGAAAAACCGCACTCCCTGCTTTTGAATCACCCTGAACTGCCACCATTTAAGGACAATCAAAAACCAACTCCCCAATGAGAAAAGAGCCAGTATGACCAGCACGGCTTTGGTAGCGGGACCCGAATTGACAACCAGTTCCCACGGTGAGGTAGGAATATCAGAGACACCCTGGAGAATCATCCAGCCACTCCGGCTATCCACTCGTACGTCTCCCTGAGGCCTCCGACAAGTTCGACACTCGGTTCCCAGTCAAGGAGCTTCTTCGCCCTGGCGTTATCTACCGAACTCCGAAGCAATTCACCCGCCCGCGCAGGAGCGTTTTCGATCGCGACCGTAATGCCGCTGGCTTCAAGCATCGCGTTTGCCAGTTGTACAACGCTCGTTTCAGTCCCGGTACCGATATTGAACGCCACTTTGTCAATTGACGTACATTCGGCATCGAACCGAGTCGCCGCCGCGTTTGCTCGGGCCACATCCTTCACGAATACATAGTCGCGGGTTTGTTCTCCATCGCCAAAGACAGTGAGGTTTTCGCCTTTCTTGATCCGACTCCCAAAAATTGCTACCACGCCAGCTTCCCCGTGTGGACTTTGCCGGGGCCCATAAACATTTGCGTAACGCAGTGATACAACCTTGATCCCATATAACATTGAATACATCGCGAGATAGTATTCTGATCCAAGCTTGCTCACGCCGTAGGGCGATACTGGGAGTTTTGGAGCAGTTTCATTGTGGGGGAGATCATCGCTCTCTCCGTACACGACTCCACCGGAAGACGCAAAAATAAACTTCTTTACGTCGCCCTCTCGAGCGGCTTCGAGCAGGTTCAACAGGCCCATAAGGTTGATGTCAGCATCCAACATGGGGTCAGCGACCGACACACGGACATCCATCTGAGCCGCGTGGTGGTCGACCACATCGAATCCGCCGCCGGCAATCAATTCTCGAGCCTGCTCAGACCGCACGTCACAAACCACCAGCTCCGCGCCGTGCGGCACGTTGCTTTCTGAACCGCTTGAGAGGTTGTCGATAACAGTGACGTGATACCCTTCACGCTGCAACGCTTCGGAAACATGTGAACCAATAAATCCCGCCCCGCCTGTAACTACTGCTTTTTTTTCAGGCATGTTCTCTTTTCGATATACTCGTTAGTAAAAGACCGGGGGGGATCCCCCCGGTCAAAAACAGCATTCATCCCTGTTTGTTACTACAAAACAAGACGTCAGGTGGGCATCTTCAACGTAAGCTTGACCTCGGCTCCGGCCTCGATGCCGGGCTTGAAGATGTGCGTGATCATCCCTGAAGCTGAACGTTCTCTGACGTGGACGATTTTCAGCACGGCCACCCGTTCATCCGGGGTGTCCGCAAAATCGTCGTTAGTCCGATCTGCCAGCACTTCCATCACATCGCCCGGGACCAGGCCCTCATCTCGGCCCACATCGACGAAAACGATGTCTGCCTGGCTCGGTACCGGGTGGCGATCCCTGATGGCAATTATATGGGCACGCAACCCGTTCTCTACCGGCTGGGGTACAACTCGCCCCGGATCCCTGAACGGTTCAAGAGGAAGTGAAAACTGCCCGTTCAGAACCAACTCGTACTGGGTAATGATCCTGGCAAGAGTACGACGACCGGAGACGTTGGTAACGAGGGCCAACCCGGTGGGAACCATAACGTTGCCCCACTGGGAAACGTCCCTCCGCCTGTCGAGCATGACCAGGGTGTCTCCGATCTGGTAGCTGGCGGAGGCTGGCGCCAGCACCTCGACTTCCTGGTGAATTACCGCCGAAGTGGCGGTTACGATCCTGCCGGACCGCGACCCAGGTTTCCCCCGAACCTCTCCAAACGGAAGGTTTTCCCTTTCCGTCAGGAATCCAGCCGAATAGAACTGGTGTGACCGAATGGGACGGAAGCTCTCTTCTACGGTGGACCCGACGGCAACGCTTCCCCCTTGCAGGGGCGCCGGTCGGAATCTGTTCGTTGCAACAACAGGAGGCCGACCGACCGAATCAAAGTCGGCCGGAGACAGATCAACGTCAGTCGGCTCGCTTCCCTCGACCACTTCAATGGACACGTCGCCCTGGGCAACCCGGGCGTAATCAAACACCAGTTCTTCGCCGGGGAAAATCCAATGGGGATCCTCAACGACCAGTGTGTTCAGCCGGTAAATCTCGGGCCAGAGATAGGGATCTCCGAAATATCTCGCAGCCAGATCCCAGAGTGTTTCGCCGCTCTGGACCACGTGCACGTCCGGTAGAGGAACAGTTCCCGTGGAGTCCTGGGCTCGGACCTGCGAAACCGCAGATCCGAGCAACAAAACTGCACCGAGAACAGATCTACTAGAACGGTAGATCGTCGTCCTCTCCATCGAGAGCTTCAGGGAAATCATTGAAAGATTCTGCCTTTCCGCTTGGTACTGCAGCTCCCGCACGATCGCCACCACCACCATCACTGCGCGACGACAACGCGATCAATTCGCGGGCATTAATCTCTGTGGAATATCGCGTCTTACCTTCGCGATCTTCCCAGGTACGATACTCAATACTGCCTTCGACGTAGATTTTGTCACCTTTCTTCAGGTAGCGTTCGGCAAAATCAGCCATCCCACCACCCTTGTTGTTCCAGGCCACAATGCGGTGCCACTCAGTTTTTTCCTGCCGCTCTCCGGCAGCATTATTCCACTGACGGCTGGTTGCAAGGGACAGAGTCGCCACCCGGCTACCGTTCGATGTACTTCTGACTTCAGGATCTGCGCCGAGGTTTCCTAGCAGCATTACCTTGTTGAGACTTCGGGCCAATTTGGACCTCCTAAACTGTGGGGATCACCCCGGACGCGGCCAAACTATATGGCCTTTAAGTTGTTTTGTCAACCAAAGATACGCGATTTTGACCAAAAAAACTCAGGCCTCAAACAGGAAGAATTTTCCGGATCAAAACCAATGCGTTTTCGGGCGGAAATCGATAGTAACCTATTCTCTTCCCAACCTCACGAAACCCGTTTCGGGCATAGAATAAGATAGCGACTTCATTCGATTCTCTCACCTCTAAAAACAGGTCCTCTGCGCCGTTTTCTCGTAACCTCGCTATCGATTCCTCCAAAAGGCGACCACCGACGCCCATTTTTCGCCATTTCTTCGTCACGCCAATGGATAGGAGTTCTGCCTCCGGGCCCCCTATACGGGAAATGGAATAACCAACCAGTTCGCCCGGCACCTCAATTACGAGAAAGACATCGCCCAGGCATTCCAAAAGGGAATCGGGGTTCCATGGGTCCGAAAACAGCTCCACTTCCAGGGCAGCGATCTCAGCGATATCGGACTCTTCAGCCGGTCGGATTCGGTAACTCGGTTTCGTGCTCTTTCTCCCATTTATCCTGGGCTGCAGGCACCCTACCGTAGTTCGGCCTGAATGCTACAGCATTATCAATTGAGACCATTGGAAACCCTTCGTTCGCCAATTTGACAAGCTGCGCAGCGACAGGGCTCTCGACTCCAAGCGCAACCGGGTTCCTCCCGGTCCATTGATGAATAAAGTCCGGCGCGGCCAGGGCAACTTCGCCAGTAACGGCAGCTACCACGGGAAACCTATCGGCGAGTTCTTCGAGCGTGCACACAACAGGGGGGGCTATTTCAGCAGGGTTGCTACCCGAGAAATCATATGCGGCGGCAAAGACCTCGCCCCTCATGGCATCGTAAAGAGCAACCACCGGTCCAGCAATTCCATCCGACGCTCCCCTCGCCGCCCCGGCAATCGACGCAATGGAATAAATCCCCACATTTTTGTGGGCCTTCCCAAAACCGAAAGCAGTTGCATAACCGATGCGTAGGCCGGTAAAGCTTCCTGGACCGTCACCCACGACAATTCTGGAGACGTCGGCGGGATTCGCTCCAACCTCCTGAAGTAGCTCCAGAATCGCAGCCATGGCGACAGCCGCATGAGTGCGCTCAGCGAAACAACGAGAATGGATGTGGGAACCGAATTCACACAACGCCACGCTACCATGGTCGGTTGCTGTGTCGATGGCCAGGGTCAACACCTCTTCACCTGTACGGAGCGCCTGGCCGGGTCGCCAACGTGCGCGAAGATTATGCGGAGTGTGGGAGGCGGCACATTATCGCCTGCCCGCGTTGGCCATTCCACCAGAAGTAGTCGAGCAATCCTGGATAGGCCCCAGAGATCGAGGTCGACAGCCTCTTCCTCCGAGCGCAATCTGTAACAATCCGCATGGTAGACATCGCCTGAACCGGTTGGGTAGTCGTTTACCAGAGAAAACGAGGGACTTGAGGCAGACTGCCCTCCCGCCTCTTCGACGAGCAATTGAACAAATGTCGTTTTGCCTGCTCCCAGCTCGCCTTCAAGCCAGACGACAGCGCCGTGCTCCATCTCAGCGAAGACTCTTGCCGCTAACTCGCGGAGCCCATCCATCGAAAGCGAGACACCTTCTATTTCACCTTGAACCGACACCGGATCTCCCTTTCTTTTTCTTTCCCGCCCTACCCGATTTTCGCCTTCCAACGCCTGCCTTGAGGTCGAACACCTGGTCCCTCAACTGGGCGGCAGTTTCGAAATCAAGTTCCGCGGCGGCCTCTTTCATTTGCTGTTCCAGAACAACGATAAGCTCCTCTGGAGTCAGTTTCTCTTCTTTCTTGATGGGCTGGGCTTCATACTCAATGCGGGCGTCCGCTACGCGAGTCACGAACTTCACCTGATCAATAGTTTTATCTACCGAACGCGGTGTAATTGAGTGCAATTCATTGAACTGTCGCTGCGTCTCCCGCCGCCGGTCCATTTCGGAAAGCGCACGTTCCATAGATCCGGTTATCCGATCGGCGTAGAGGATAGCCCGACCGTGAAGATTACGCGCTGCCCGACCCACAGTCTGAATAATTGACCGGTCCGAGCGAAGGAAGCCTTCTTGATCGGCATCGAGAATTGCAACCAACGATACTTCTGGTAGATCGAGACCTTCGCGAAGCAGATTGATCCCTACCAGAACATCGAATTCACCGAGTCGAAGGCCTCTGACAATTTCGACCCGTTCGATGGCGTCAATATCAGAATGCATATACCTGACCCGCACTCCGCACTGTTGCAGGAAGTCGGTAAGATCCTCTGACATCCGTTTGGTGAGTGTAGTAACCAGCACTCGTTCGCCCAGCACTTCCCTTTTCCTTATCTCTCCCAGGAGGTCATCAACCTGGCCCTTAACCGGTCGGATTTCAACTTCGGGATCCAGCAGCCCGGTTGGTCGGATGATCTGTTCGACAACGACACCTTCACATAAACCCAATTCGACTTTGCCCGGTGTAGCAGAGACAAAAATGATCTCACCGGTGGTATCGATGAATTCATCAAAATTCAAAGGGCGGTTGTCCAGAGCTGATGGTAAACGGAACCCGAACTCGACCAGGGTTTCTTTTCTCGACCGGTCGCCCAGATACATCCCACCAACCTGAGGGGCGGTTACGTGGCTCTCATCGATTACAGTAATAAAGTCGTCAGGGAAATAGTCGAGCAAACATGCGGGCCGGTCCCCGGGCTCACGTTTTGACATATGGAGACTGTAGTTTTCAACGCCCGAGCACGTGCCGATTTCCAGAAGCATGTCGATGTCAAAATTGGTTCTTGAGTCGATACGCTGAGCTTCCAGGAGTTTGCCCTCCGAGCGAAGGAATTGGAGCCTTCCTTTAAGTTCGTCCTTGATCGCCTCGACGGCTTTCTCTACCCGCGGACGCCCCACGACAAAGTGAGTTGCCGGATAAATTGCGCACCGGTCAATCGTCGCGATCACGTTTCCGGTCAAAGGATCAACCTTTGAGATCCTCTCAACCTTGTCTCCCCAGAATTCGACCCTGACCGCCTGTTCGTCATAGGCAGGGAAGATTTCGACAGTATCTCCTCTAACGCGAAAGCGACCTCGTTCAAGGTCGTAATCGTTGCGGGAATACTGGATTCGGATCAGACCCTCAAGGACCTCGTCCCTTTCGAGATTGTCACCGGTGCCGAACCTGAGCAGCATCGATTTATACTGCTCGGGATCACCCAATCCATAAATCGCCGAAACCGTGGCGACAATGATCACATCCTGGCGCTCCATGAGACTCGCAGTCGCTCGAAGTCTCAGCGCCTCAATATCCTCATTGCGAGAAGCATCCTTCTCGATGAACATGTCGGTCGAAGGGATGTACGCTTCAGGCTGGTAGTAATCGTAATACGAAACGAAATACTCGACGGCGTTTCGGGGAAATAGCGACTTTAACTCGCCGTACAGTTGGGCAGCCAGTGTTTTGTTGTGCGACAGAACAAGTGCGGGTCGTCCGTGTTGTGCGATCACGTTCGCCACTGTCACCGTTTTGCCTGACCCTGTCACGCCCAGTAAGGTCTGATGCCGATCGCCCCGTTTCAACCCGGCCATCAGTTGTTCGACGGCGGCAGGTTGATCTCCGGCTAGCTCAAACGGCATTTCAATATCGAATTTCGTCACGGGTGAAATATAAACCACCAGTGAAGTACTTTACCTGTCCGGGAGACCCCTGTTCATGTTCCACCCCCCGGCACGCCTTCACCCTGATCATACCTGGCTACGCTCGTGACACCCTTTATCCGGCGCATTGCCCGGAGGACCTTTACGAGGTTGGAGTCGTTTTCGACTTCGACCAGGACGGTACCCGACATAGTGCCATCACCGGTCTGGAGGTCAGCTCTCCGAATATTGGTTCCGGTTTCTGAAACGGCCGCCATAAGATCAGCGTAAAGGCCGCGCCTGTCTTCACCAACTACGGCCAGACGAACATCGAACACCTCTCCTTCGGTGTTCTGCCAGTCAATCTCAACCCTGCGATGGGGATCGGTCGACATCGTGAGAAGGTTCGGGCAATCCTGCCGATGAATCGAGATCCCTTTGCCCTTGGTAACAAACCCGATCACCTTGTTTCCGGGCACGGGCTGACAGCAAAGTGCGTAACGCACAAGGATCCCGTCGACGCCCTGGATTCTCACACCTTTGCCAAGGCGCATCCGATCGATAACGCGCCCGATCGGCGATGGCTTCGAAGGTTGTTGCTCGGCCGACTGGTCCGGATAAAGCACTTTGAGTACCTGGCCGGTCGCAAGATCCCCTGAGCCCACGGCTCTGTACACACCGTCGACAGAACCAAGGTCGAATGATTCGGCTGCCCGCTGCACGGCCTCATCCTGAAGCTTGTTCCACCGGCGTCGTTTTACTTCCCGGTTCAGAAGATCCTTGCCGAGCGCAATACTTGTTGCGGACTGTTCCTGTCTAATCCACTGTCGAATTTTATGCCTGGCCCTGGCCGTTTTTACATGATTTAACCAATCCCGGCTGGGTTGCTGCTGGTTCCTTGTAATCACCTCAACAGTCTCACCGTTTCGTAACGGTCGGTGGAGGGGGGAAATCCGCCCGTTCACCCGCGCACCCTTGCAGCGAAAGCCAACCTCGGTGTGCACCGCGAAGGCAAAGTCAATTGGCGTTGCCCCCTTCGGCAACTGCTTGACGTCGCCCATCGGAGTGAAGACAAAGATTTCGTCCTGAAACAAATCGATTTTCAGGAACTCCAGAAACTCGGTCGGACTAAGTGAATCCAAATCGAGGTCGAGAAGTTGCTGGAACCAAGAAAATTGGCTGTCCCGCTCGTCGGGGTTGGTACCGTCCTTGTAGGCCCAATGGGCTGCGATACCGTATTCGGCGGTGCGGTGCATCTCTCTGGTCCGGATCTGGATTTCATACATGTGGCCACCGGGACCAAAAATCGTCGTGTGGAGGCTCTGGTACGCATTCGATTTTGGAGCCGAGACGTAGTCTTTGATTCGATCGTGCAGGTGGGTCCACTTGCTGTGGACCAGTCCCAATACGTGGTAACACTCGGCGTTAGAATCGACCAGCGCCCTCACGGCCATCAGGTCAAAAATTTCTTCAAAGGGCTTTCCCCGACTGACCATCTTGCGATGTATCGACCAGAGGTGCTTCGCCCGCCCGGTAATCTCATAGCCCTCAAGTCCTGCGGCATCCAGTTCGGCAGCCAGCGGTTCCCGCAACCGTTCGATGAGCTTCTCCCGCTCCGCCTGGGTGGCGTCGACCTTTTCAAGGATCGCATCATAGTCCTCGGGGTCGAGCACTTTGAAAGCGAGGTCTTCAAGTTCTGATTTGACACCGGCCATCCCGAAACGGTGAGCAAACGGAGCGTAAATCTCCTGCGTCTCCAGGGCAATCCGTTCTTGCTTCTCCGCAGGCTGATGCTCGATAGTCCTCATATTGTGGAGCCGGTCAGCCAGTTTTACGATGATTACCCTCGCATCGCGGGCAATGGACATCAGAAACTTGCGGTAGTTTTCTCCTTGTTTCTCAACGGTAGACCTAAACGAGATATTCGAGATCTTGGTAAGTCCATCGACGATCGTGGCAACCTCTGAGCCGAACTCTGAGCGGATCTCTTCAATGGACACATCGGAATCTTCCGCGACGTCGTGGAGCAGTGCCGCGACCACCGATACAGTATCAAGGCCCTGTTCGAGAAGAATTCGGGCAACCGCGACGGAGTGGGAGATGTAATCTTCACCGGAAAGCCTTTTCTGACCGTGATGCGCCCGCGCACTGAATTGGTAGGCGCGCTCAATCAAACCGCGGTCGAGGGAACCTACCGCCTCTTCCACCGCCTCCTGCAAGGTTTTTTCAAGTTCCAGCGATACTCCGGTCAAAGCAGGTTGGCCTCTGCAAAGCTAAAGTAACTATCGGCTCCAATGACCACGTGGTCATACAGCGGAATATTCAAAAGTTTCCCCGCATCGGAAAGTTGTTTCGTCACCGCTTTATCATCAGCCGATGGCGATGGATCGCCACTCGGGTGGTTGTGAACAACGACTATCCCGGCGGCTGCGTCGGTAATCGCAGCACGAAAAACTTCCCTGGGATGTACGAGCGAGCCGTTAAGGATACCACGTGTTATTAACCGATCCTGTCTTATTCGGTTCTGAGTGTCAAGGGAAAGAAGCCGAAATTCTTCAACCGCAAGATCCCCCATCCTTCGCCCGAACCAACCAAAGATATCTGCTGGCGTTCGGATTTGCTCGTTGAACTCCCATTTTTCGTGCGTCATTCTCCGCCCCAACTCCAGGGCTGCGGTCACCCTGCCGGCCTTAACCTTTCCAACGCCCGGAATTCCGGCGAAGTCGGCAGGCGAAGCCCTTGAGAGCCGTCTCAACGACCCGCCGGAGATGGCCAACATTTTCCGAGCCACGCCGATAACGTCATCCTGGGCGTGACCTGTTCCAAGGAGAATGGCGATCAATTCAACGACGGTGAGCGAGGCTGGCCCCATGGCATCGAGCCGCTCACGCGGACGATCGGCGCGAGGCGTTTCAGAAATCCGGCAATCGGTCATCCAACACGATGCCGGTGGTTACGAAGATTTCTGCAACCTATTTAACGCAAGATCCCCGTTTTTTACTTCGCAAACTACCCGTTTCGCCCATGGCACTTTTTGTACTTCTTCCCGCTCCCACACGGGCATGCATCATTCCGTCCAACTTTGGGCTGGTTGCTGATCGGTTTCGGACCAGCAGGAGTGGCCCCACTGGGGCCTGAGGTCGTCAGCCGTCGCTGCGGTTGAGGGGCGCGGCTACCGCCACCAACCATCAGGTCTGCTTCTGACGTCGGCTTCAACGGTTGACCTTTTGGCGCAGCCCGCTGTGCGGGGGGAGGGGGGCCTGCGGTCACCTGCAATTTGAAGAACCGCTCGGTGACAGTGGATCTCACATCGTTCATTAAATCGACAAACATGTCGAACGCATCCTTCTTATACTCTACAAGAGGATCCTTCTGACCCCACGCACGATAGTGGATCGCGTTGCGGAGTTGATCGAGATCATAGAGATGGTCCTTCCATTTGTCATCAAGGACCCTGAGGACAATGTCCGACAAGATACGTTGGGTGAGATCCGGAGCGTTGGCCTTTCCAGCCAGCTCCTCCCAAACGGCGATCTTGTTTTCAAAAGCCACTCGTCCCGCCGCGATAACCGCGTCCGACAGGTTTTCAACGTCCTGAATCTTCGTCGAGTCTTCAAGATCCTCTGCCGTCACCATGAAACGCATTAAAAGCTCGGTTGCGATCAACTTTCTATCCCACAACTCAGGCATTTCGGCGCCGGACTCTTCAGCGAATCGACCCAGAGCATCGTCGATCATTTTGAGCACTTCGGCCTTCAATTCTTCGCCGCCCTCAAGAGCGAAAGACCGCAGCGAATAAACGACCTCACGCTGTTGATTCATCACGTCGTCGTACTCCAGCAACCGTTTCCGTGCCTGAAAGTTTTGGAGCTCAACCCGTTTTTGCGCGTTTTCAATCGCCTTGGTAATCATCGGGTGGGTGATAACTTCGTCTTCCTCAACACCGGTCTTGTCCATCCAACCCGCGACTCGATCTGACATAAACAGCCTCATGAGATCATCTTCGAGGGAGATGAAGAAGATCGATTGACCCGGATCACCCTGGCGCCCTGAACGACCCCTCAGCTGCCGGTCGATCCGGCGAGATTCGTGACGGCCCGTTCCGATTACAACCAATCCGCATGGGGGGTCCTCGTTGCAGCCACGTTTCTTCAATTCGGCCGAACTCAAGTCGGGCTCGGCCACGAGCTGGCCGAAAGGGGCTAGCTTGGATTTAATGCCACAAACTTCACACTGCCTGATCCCTTTGCCGAGTTTGATGTCAGTACCACGGCCAGCCATGTTGGTGGCGATGGTGACGGCACCGGCTCGCCCCGCATCGGCAACGATCTCGGCTTCCCTCTGGTGGTGTTTGGCATTGAGGACTTCGTGCTTCACCCCTGCCCTTTTGAGCATCTTGGAAAGTGTTTCCGATGCTTCGACCGAAACGGTTCCGACAAGGATGGGCAGGCCCCGCTCGTGCTGTCTCTGAACCTCTTCGACAATAGCTTTGAATTTTTCACGCCTCGTTTTGTAGAGAAGGTCGTGTCCATCGTTTCGACGGATCGGGCGGTTGGTCGGGATGACCATGACCTCA
This sequence comes from Gemmatimonadota bacterium, assembly GCA_029262195.1. Classification (GTDB taxonomy): domain Bacteria; phylum Gemmatimonadota; class Gemmatimonadetes; order Gemmatimonadales; family GWC2-71-9; genus B16T1B5. Next base: position 241,311 of record JAJCZX010000030.1, read on the forward strand.
AGGCCGTAGATCTGAAAAAATTCCGTCTCTTCGGTCTCGGCCGTACCCGTCATGCCCGACAGTTTGTCGTACATGCGGAAGTAGTTCTGGATCGTCACGGTGGCAAAAGTCTGAGTTTCGCCTTTGACAACTACCCCTTCTTTCGCTTCAACGGCCTGGTGCAGTCCGTCTGACCATCGTCGACCGGCCATGATGCGCCCGGTAAATTCGTCAACGATGAAAACCTGGCTATCCTGCAACACGTATTCCACATCCTTCTCATAAAGGCAGTGCGCCTGCAACAATTTATGAATGATGTGGAGTTTTTCACTTTTCGAGGCGTACTCGGCCTCCAGGTCAGTCTTCCTTTTTACTTTTTCTTCTGCCGTGAGATCGTCGTCGTGTTCGATCAACCCGATCTCCTCGGAAATATCCGGTACTACGAACAACGACGGGTCATCGGGACTCATGACCTCAACGCCTTTTTCAGTTAGGTGTACCGAACGGCCCTTTTCGTCGAGAATATAGAAAAGAGGCTCTTCAACGTCTTTGAACCTCTGGTCCTTACCCGGCAACTTGCGATCGGCCAGGTGATCCAGTTCGACCTTCTGAACCAATTGTTTGTATTCCGGTTCTTGCATCAGCTTCATCAAGCGCTTGTTCTTGGGCATACCTTTCTGCGCTTGATACAGCTTCACGGCACCCTCATAGCGGGTCTCTTCGTTGGCAAGAAGTTTCTCAGCCTCAGACATAATGGCGTTGGCGACCTCGGTGCCCTTTCGAACCAACTTCTGTACCTGTCCGTTAAACTCCCGGTACTTCAGGTCGCCTTCGTTTCCAACCGGCCCCGAAATGATGAGAGGGGTTCTGGCCTCATCAACAAGGATCGAGTCAACCTCATCGATAATAGCGAAATAGTGGTCCCGCTGAACTCGCTGGTCGAGCGTAAAGACCATGTTGTCACGGAGGTAGTCGAACCCGAATTCGTTGTTAGTTCCGTAGGTAATGTCGCAGTTATATGCTTCACGTCGCTGTGGACTCGACGGTTCAGTATCGTCCAGACAACCCACGGTGAGGCCCATAAACTTGAGAAGGTGTCCCATCCATTGGGAATCACGTCGGGCCAGGTAGTTATTGACCGTTACGAGGTGCGCCCCGCGGCCCGCTAGAGCATTGAGGTACAAGGGTAGCGTGGCGACCAGCGTCTTACCTTCACCGGTAGCCATCTCGGCAATCTTGCCTTGATGCAGAACAAGGCCACCGATAAGCTGCACGTCATAGGGCACCATGTCCCATTCGATTTCGCGCCCGAGCACCACGGCCTTTGTACCCACCAGCCTGCGGCACGCTTCCCTGACCGTCGCAAACGCTTCCGGAAGAATTTCATTGAGGGCCTTTGCTATACCAACCTTCAATTTTTCGTCGAGGTCGTGAACCTCTGAATCCAACGAATCTCGCAGTTCGGGATCGGCGCAAGAATGTTTTTCTTCTTTTTTCTTGTCCCGCTCAGCACGTAAATCTCCGACGCGTTCATCAATCAGGCCGCGGAATTTTTCGGTTTGTGCCTGGATCTGCTCATCTGACAAATCAGCCAGGAGCTTTTCGTGCTCGAGGGCGGAATCAATTAGCGGTTGTATCCGCTTCAGTTCTCTGTCGAAACGCGATCCGACGACCTTTGTAACTAGCGATTTTAACATCAAACTCCTGTACCATAGAGGCGCCGTCCCAGGATGAACTCCTGGACTTCCGGCGCTAGCAAACCTTCGACAGATCCGCCTTTTTCAAGTCGGGTCCGTATTTCAGTGGCAGAGACATCAAACGCGGGGACTTCAACTACTCGAAACCGTTCCGATCCGTGCACCTCTTCCCCGGGACGGGTCACCACAATCACTTCGGCCATCTCTTTGAGCAGTTTGAAATCCTTCCATTCGTTAAAGCTGGTGACCGTATCTGCCCCAACAATTAAAGATAACTTGTCTTCCTGAAACCTGGACCTGATATCGCGAAGTGTATCCACCGTGTAGGAAACCCCGCCCCGCTCAAACTCACAGCCGTCGATCCAGATCTTGTCAATATCGGCAAACGCAATTTTAAGCATTGCCAGCCTGTCCCCGGCAGAGGCGGAATGCCCTTCCGACTTGAACGGATGTTGGGCTGTAGGGACGACCAGAAGCCGATCCAGGCTCAGCTTTTCAAGAACTGCCTCCGCCACTCCAACGTGGCCCACGTGGACCGGGTCGAACGAACCCCCGAAAACTCCAGTGTGCATTCTTGAGAAACGTCAGCCAGTTCCGCAGACGTCGGCCAAACCGTTGGTGTCGGGATGGAACCTGGTCAAATAGGTACAGGAGTCTCGGCGCTCGTCGGAATAGCCTAACCGGTCGAAGATGGCCACAAGCCGCAACATCGAAGCCGGCGCGAGCGTAGACTGCGGATAGTTCTGCACGACGTGCCTGTAGTATATGATAGCCGAGTCGAAAGCCTTGATCCGGTAATAATACTCGGCATTCTTGAAGTCCTTATGGGCGAACTCCTCGGACAACCGTGCGACCTGAGCCCTGGCTGAATCCGCCACGGCTCCCCCGGGGAACCGACTCAACGCCTCAAGGTAGGTTGACATCGCGTTTTCCCCATACGTTGGGTCCAACTCGGGACGTCTCCAAAGGCTCGCAAGGGCATCCCCGGAACGCAGCAGCGCCTCACCCGCCCTGGGATGAGCTGGAAAATCGTCCGAAACCCTGCGGAATTGCCTTGACGCCTCAAGGTAGGCTTTCTGTTCAACCTGACACTCGGCGAGCGCCAACCGCACGTCGGCCACATCGGGGTCCCGCGGCGGCAGCTCAAACAGCACCCGGCGAAGGGCCGGTTCGGCACTTGAGCACATTCCACTAGCCGCAGCTTCAGCTGCAGCAACCGCAAGCTCTCTGGGTTCCGGATAATTCTCGGCGTGAAATTTCGGACCGCACCCGGCGAGAACAACCAGAAGGGAAACGGCCCCGTTTTTATATGAAAACATTCAGTTAAAACTCTTGTTTTTCGTCATCTGTTCCAGCGTCGCCGATGTTATTCAACCGGTCAATCGCCTGCCTATACACCATGTCGGTTGGATCGGCCACATCCAGCACTCCCAGAAAAGCCTCAAATGCTCCCCTGATGTCTCCCCGGGCAAACAACGCGTCGCCGAGGCCTATGTATGCGGCCACCGCGAATTCAGATTCCCCACCACCTATTATGGCCCGTTCAAACCAGCCAATGGCCTCCTGTGGATGTCCTTCCAGCAACTGCCTGTTACCGGCTTCCAGAGCACACCGACTCAGATCCTCCGCAGCACGGACGGCGATTTCGGCGTTTCGATTCCTTCGGGTCAAACTCTCGAAAACATCCACAGCCTCATCACAGTTACGCGACCGCACCATCACTCTCCCGTACTCGTATATCAGGGAATCCCGGGCTGCAGGATCTGCAACGCCCGCGGCTGCGGCCGGAAAAAGCCGGAGGGCTTCATCAACCGGAGTGGCCGCGGTCACTCCGGCAACCATTTCGCTGGCAAAACGCTGGTACACCCTATCCTCCCGAACTCCAATCAGCGCGGTCAGCGCTATGTTGCTGGCTTCTCTGTTTCCTTCGGCTATCGCGGAGGCAACAACCCTTTCCAGGCCCTCTGCACCATCAAAGCTGTCATCATCAAGCTCGACCAGGGCGGAGAATTCCTCAGCCGCGGCCAGTAGATCGCCCGCTCTCAACGCTGCAGCCCCAGCTTTGGCCCTGAGGCCGATGTTCTCTTGGTCCTGGGAGATTTTGAGCCGATACTCAATCAAGGCCCCTGCATAATCCAACTCCGCGTAGGCCCTGTCACCCAGAATCTCATGATCAGCAGCCGATTGAGAACCGCACCCCACCACCGCTGCCATCGAAATCAGGAATACAACTCTACCCATTAACCGACCGAGGTTCGTTGGATCATCGCCAGGTATGCGCGAGCGCGAGAATCCTCCGGGTAATCCGATTGGAGTTTGGCCCAGATGTCGTGAGCTGTAGGCGCGTCACCCGAGACGTAACACGCAAGCCCAAGTGCGGCGCGGCCATCCGGGAAGTCAGGTCGAGCTTCCACCACGAGTTCCAGGACCTCACGCGCCTCGAGGGAGCGTCCCGAATCCAGCAGAAGTCGACCCAATCGGTATCGGAGATCGTGAAAATCCGGCCCCAACTCCAATGCAAGGCGGAATTGCTCGACCGCTTTGCTCAACGCCCCTGCGTCGGCATAGGCCTCACCAAGTTCTGCGTGAAGGTTTGCCAGTTTCGCCGCGCTGTGGGCTGGAATCCCCTCCCGATCTGCCTGTTTGTTTTCCCGACCTGAAGCGAAAGCGACCTCGGCTTCTTCACTTCGCCCTAGTTCATTGAGCACAATGCCGCGATGCACATGGGCTTCGATGTAGTGAGGGTTGAGTTGTAGTGCGTGATCGAGTTCCTCAAGGGCTTTTTCCGCACGGCCCGAAAGATGATAGGCGAGGCCCAGCAAATGGTACGCATCAGCAAAAGCTTTCCCGGACGCGACCAATTCCTCGAGAATGTGCACGCACCCGTAGTAATCCTGTACCGCGAACCGTTCTTTCGCGCGCTCAACTAATTGCTGGTGTTGTATATCCATAGTGTTTTTTGTACCAATTTATAAAGATAGACAATCCTGTCTCCATTGACACCTTCGGCACCCATCCCATTTCTTGCCTAATTCTGGAGGTTTTCGCCCAGGTTCCGTCGGCATCGCCGGGTTTGGGATCTCCGTACCGTATCCTAAGCTCAACTCCAGCACCTTTCGCCAGGCGTTTCGCAAGACTGCTTAGAGCCATCGGTGCACCAGTCCCAACATTGAATACCCGGTATTTCCGATGGGTGTTCGTCTCGCAATGGGCTGCGAGGACAATGGCTGCAGCAACATCGCCGACGAACGTGTAATCCCGCTTACTACTGCCATCTCCATAGAATTCCAGGCTTTCGCCGTCAACAAGCAGTCGCAAGAACTTCGAAGCGGCCTGATCGGGACGCTGACGCGGACCAAACACGCTGAAGAACCTCAAAGCCAGCACCTCCATACCCCCTTCACCTGCAAGTAGTCGGCAAGCGTTCTCAGCTTCGACCTTGCTACTGGCATATGGGGAAAGTGGACACAACTCGGCATCTTCTCCGGTCGGGCGGTTAGCGTTTCCATAAACCGACGATGATGATCCGAGAACGAACCTTGGAATCCCCGCCTCAACAGCGTTGCGTCCGAATACCGATGTCCCGGTGGCGTTCAAATTTCGGTACAGGGTCGGGTCAGAGAAACTCGCCCGCACTCCCGCGCGAGCGGCAAGGTGAACGACAACGTCAAACTCCCGCAATTCAGCACAACCCATCTCTCTAAAGTCGCGTTCTTCAAATGTGAACCGTGGATTTCGCGCAACCCGTTCGATATTCGCCCGCTTAATCCACGGGGAATAGAATTCATCAAAATTGTCGACTCCGACGACCTCATCCCCGCGAGAAACGAGCGCCTCAGAGGTGTGGCTTCCAATGAAACCGGCGGCACCCGTAACCAGGACCCGAGCCAATTCAGGAAATCACTTCTCGAAAATACGGAATCGTACGATCCAGCCCCTGATCCAGGTCAATGCGCGGTTCCCATCCGAGGGTTTCGCGGGCTCGGGTAATGTCGGGTCTACGTTGTTTCGGGTCGTCCACCGGCAAGTTCTCGAAAACCAGTTCCGAGCTGGAGTTGGTTTTCGAAATGACGATCTCTGCGAGCTCGCGGATGGTGAACTCGCCGGGATTTCCAATGTTTACCGGTTCCGCCCCTCCCTTTTCAAACAGCCGCACAAACCCTTCAATCAGATCGTCGACGTAACAAAACGAACGGGTTTGGCTCCCATCCCCATAGATCGTAATCGGATCGTCTTGCAACGCCTGAACGATGAAATTCGAAACAACCCTACCATCTCCCGGACGCATCTGGGGACCGTACGTATTAAAGATTCGCACGATCCTTGTATCTACTCCGTGGTGACGATGGTACGCCATCGTTATCGACTCAGAGAATCTTTTGGCCTCGTCGTAAACCCCACGGGGGCCAATCGTGTTGACGTTGCCCCAATACGACTCGGGTTGAGGGTGAACCAACGGATCCCCGTAAATCTCTGAGGTGCTGGCCATGAAGAAACGGGCCCTCTTAGCCATCGCTAGGCCGAGGCAGTTGTGCGTTCCAAGCGAGCCGACTTTGAGGGTTTGGATGGGCAATTCGAGATAGTCGATCGGACTGGCCGGAGAAGCAAGATGAAACACCGCATCGAGGTCGCCATCAATCTCAACTCGGCGACTTACATCGTGCTCTACAAAACAAAATTCTCCTAGCTCGTCCAAGCCCTCAACATTTTTCAGGTTCCCCGTGGCGAGGTTGTCCATCGCGACCACGGAGTAGCCGTCTTTGAGCAAACGTCTACACAAATGCGACCCGAGGAATCCGGCCCCTCCCGTAACGAGAGCCCTCATGACGAGCGCCCAAACGACAAATACTCGAACCCGTGTTCCGCCATTCGCTCGGGTTTGTAAAGGTTCCTCCCATCAATAATCAGAGAACGTTTCATCAGGCTTTTCATTCTCTCAAAATCAGGATTTCTGAATTCCTGCCACTCGGTCACAATCACCAGAGCGTCTGCCCCTTCAAGTGCGTCATAGGGGCTATCAAAATATTCAATCCGATCGCCGAACAGAGCCCTGGCGGTTGCGGTAGCCTGCGGGTCATGCGCACGCACTCCCACTCCGTTATTCAACAGGGCTTCCACCAAATCAATGGCGGGGCTTTCCCGCATATCGTCGGTTTCCGCTTTGAAGGCCAAACCCCACACACCAACCGTCGACCCTGACAAAGAATCGCCAAGCGAGCCCGACAACTTAGCGAACAGCTTTTTCTTCTGAATCGCGTTGGCTTTCTCCACTGCACCTAGGACCTTCAATTCAACTCCGTTTTCGTCGGCGGTCCGAATCAGGGCCTGTACGTCTTTTGGGAAGCATGAGCCACCGTACCCGGGCCCGGGGAAAAGGAAAGACTTCCCTATTCTCGAATCCGAACCCATTCCCTTCCTCACGGCCCTAACATCCGCACCAACATGCTCGCAGAGTTCAGCAATTTCGTTCATGAAAGAGATACGAGTGGCCAACATGGCGTTGGCAGCGTACTTGGTGACCTCGGCGGATGGGATGTCCATAAACATTATGGGATTCCCCGTCCGCAAAAATGGCTCATAAAGCTCGGTCAGGACTTTTTTGGCTCGCTCCGAGTCGACACCTACAACAACTCGATCAGGACGCATGAAATCATCTACGGCGGCGCCCTCCTTCAAGAACTCGGGATTAGAACAGACAAAGAACTCCGAATCGGTGTGCTCCCCTATCGCCTCCCTCACCAACTCTGCGGTTCCCACCGGCACAGTACTCTTGGTAATGACCACTTTGGGGGTATCCATATGCTTGCCGATGGTGCGAGCCACCGCAAGAACGTGTTGGAGATCTGCGGATCCGTCTTCGCCAGGGGGGGTTCCAACAGCGATGAATACGACCTCAGAGGCTGTGACCGCCCCGCCGACATCCGTTGTGAAGACCAGGCGGCCAGCCCTCTGGTTCCTCGAAACCATGGTGTCGAGACCCGGTTCATAAATAGGAATACCGTTATTCTGCAGCCGGGCAATCTTTTCCTCGTCAACATCGGCACATTGAACATCGTTCCCAGTTTCTGCGAGGCAGGCCCCAGCTACAAGGCCAACATATCCCGTTCCGATCACCGCTACTTTCATGAGTTCCCCAGGACGTTTCGCGTGTCCACAATTGGGACCTCAGAGTTCTTCAACAAAGAATAGTCCACTGACCCGTGATCCGTCGCGATCACAATGCAGTCAGCCCAATTGAGAACCGCAGTGTTGAACTCAACCGATTGAAGTTCGATCCCTTCGTGCATAAAGCTCGGAACGTAGGGATCATGGTACTTTATTTCAGCACCCTGATTGGATAGCAATGAGACGATGTCGATCGCAGGGCTTTCCCGCATGTCGTCAATGTTCTTCTTATAGGCAACGCCAAGCACAAGGATATTCGCTCCCCGCACCGATTTGGCCTTCTCGTTGAGGGCGTCCCCGACTTTTCTTGACCAAAAAAGAGGCATTTCGGAGTTGACCTCTCCGGCAAGATCGACAAACCTGGTTTTGTAATTCAGGCCGCGCATCTTCCAGGCCAGATAGTGCGGATCGATCGGGATGCAGTGCCCGCCAAGCCCCGGACCGGGCGTGAATTTCATGAACCCGAAAGGCTTGGTGGCTGCGGCGTCAATAACTTCCCAGACATCGACACCCAGTTTGTCGCAAACGATAGCCATTTCGTTGGCAAGTCCGATATTGACACTTCGGAAAGTGTTCTCTAACAACTTCACAAGTTCAGCCGCTTCAGGAGACGATACCGGCACAAGAGTTTCAAACACCGGCCCATACAGTTCCAAAACCACCCGCGCGCATTCCGGAGTTACCGTACCCACGACCTTCGGGGTGTTGCGGGTTTGCCAGGTCTCGTTACCCGGGTCTACCCGTTCAGGGGAAAAGGCCAGGAAGACACTCTCGCCCACTACCAGCCCCTTGTCCTCCATTCTGGGAAGTAGGAGGTCCCGGGTGGTGCCGGGGTAAGTGGTGCTTTCAAGGACGATCACCTGGCCAGGTCGGAGGTTTTTGGCTACAGCGTCGGCGGCCGCGACCACGTAGGAGACATCTGGATCTTTTGTCTTGGACAAAGGTGTCGGGACACAAATGGACACCAGGTCAACCTCGGGCATTCTCCCGTTGTCGGTCGTGGCTTCAATTAGGCCCTTTTCGACAAGTCCTTTCAACGTTTCGGAATCAACATCCTGAATGTGGGATTTGCCGCCGTTTATCGTATCAACGACCGCTTGATTTAGATCAAATCCGACGACCCGAAAACCCGCTTCGGCAATTTCGACCGCCAGCGGAAGTCCCACATAGCCCAACCCGATGACACCGAAAACCGCACTCCGGTCCCGAGCTTTTTCGACAAGGCTATCGGCCAGTTCTGTGTTAGACAATTTTTACTCGCTCTCCACTCATTTTCAATGATTTCGATGCTGCTTCCAAGATTTTGATGACCCTTACGCCAGACGCCACCGAGATCCTATCGTTCGGCTCGCCGCCCACCACTCCTACGAAGTGTTTCAATTCGGCTGCGAGCGGCTCGGCGTTGGCAATGCGGGGAATGAAAATATCACCTTCCCTGACGGAAAGGCTCTCACCAAAGGATCTGTATTCCGGCGGCCTGGTAACCCCTTTGTCGTAAATCTTGAGCTTCTCCCTCGGCTCCATATCGTCAAAAACCGCCATCTTGTTGCTTCCCACCACGGTCAGACGGCGTTCCTTGTGAGGGTCCAGCCACGACAACTGGACGTTCATAATCACGCCGGAGGCGAACTCCATCACCATAAATACGACGTCTTCAATTCCCTCTTGAAGATAGCCTTTTCCCTGCGCCGTAACAGCTATGGGTTCCTCGCCGAGTAGCTCGAGAGCAACCGAAATATCATGTGGGCCAAAGCTCCAGAGAGCATTCTCATCTGGACGGATCTGGCCGAGGTTTACACGCTGGCTGTAAAGGTACAGGAGATCGCCCAGCTCGCCGGATCCGATCAGCCCTTTCAATCGTTCAACGGCCGGATGAAAGACCAGGAGGTGCCCGATGAGAGCAGGAACGCCATTGTCATCGGAAGCCGCGGCGATCGCTTCAGCATCCTCGACGTTCAACGCCAACGGTTTTTCTACTAGGACCGGCTTCCCGGCTTCAAGTAACCGGATTGCCAACTCGGAGTGAGACCGTCCCGGGGTGGCCACGACCACCGCATCGGCACCGGCGACAGCCTCGTCAAGAGATTCAGTAACCAATGCTCCGGGGAACTGGCGTTCCACCGCTGCCCGCCGTTTCGGATCCAAATCACACACTGCAGCCAGTTCTGCCTCTGCTAGTGCCGCAACTGTCCGAACATGATTTCGCCCCCAATTCCCAGCGCCAATTACTGCCACCCGAACCGGTTTCATGAGTAGAACTCCTTGATGGCATCAACGACAGCCATCTGTTGGGCTTCCGTCAACTCCGGGTAAATAGGTAGCGAAATGACTTCCAGTGCTGCTTTTTCACTCTCGCCAAAGGCGCCTGGCGCGTACTTCAGATCGGCAAAACACGGTTGGACGTGCAAGGGTTTGGGGTAATAGACCGCGCATCCAATTCCCTTACCACGAAGGGTGGAAAGGAGTTCGTCGCGCCGTTCCGCCCGGATCGTGTATTGATGGAAAACGTGTTCGTTCCCTTCCCTGGTGACCGGCGTAGTGACCGAATTAATGCCGGCTAGCATCTCGCCATATTTCGCCGCATTGTCCCGGCGAGCGGAATTCCAGGCGTCAAGATGGGGCTGCTTGGCCGCTAGCACTGCCGCCTGGATCGTATCCAACCGACTGTTCAACCCTACCTCGTCGTGATGGTATTGCTTAGCCCCTCCATGAGTACGCAAACGCCCAAGCCGGTCCGCGAGGGACGCGTCGTCAGTGACAATCATTCCCCCGTCTCCCCACCCACCCAGGTTTTTACTTGGAAAAAAGGAAAAACACCCTGTAGTTCCAACGCTACCGGCGATTCGCCAGACATCGCCGATGCGTTGTTTGGCGCCAATAGCCTGCGCCGCATCTTCGACAATCGCGATTCCGTCTCCGGCCAATGCGGTGATCTCGGCCATCGGAGCCATCTGCCCAAAAAGATGGACGGGCACAATGGCCCTGGTTTGGTCGGTTATCGCCTGGGTAATGAGAGCAGGAGAGATATTGAAGGTTTCGGGTTCGATATCAACAAAAACCGGCGTGCCGCCTGCGTTTGCAATCGCTCCGGCAGTGGCAAAAAAAGTAAACGGCGATGTAATCACCTCGTCACCGGGCTCTAAATTCAAGGCCTTCAACGACAGTAGCAGCGCATCTGTCCCGCTGGCGCAAGCGATCCCGTATTTTGCGCCCGAGTATTCGGCGATGATTTTTTCGAGGTCTTTAACTGCCGACCCCATGATAAATGCCTGGGAGTCGACCACAGCACGAAGGGCTGTGTCTATTTCGCCCGAAACGTTTTGGTATTGCGCCCGCAGATCAAGAAGAGGAACTGTCATTTCAGATATATTTTTTGGAATTTGGTTCAGCTTATTTTTGCAAGGATACCCGATTCAACAGCGTATTCTCGCTTACAAGATTCACACCCGAACGAACTTGAACTCCCGTGGAGTCGCTCACCGCAATAACACATCCAACCCACCCGTCGGGCAGGTACCCCCACCATGATCGCAAAGGGAGGAACGTCGGAGGTCACAACCGCACCGGCCCCAACAAACGAGTATTCGCCGAGCGTCACTCCACAAACCACTGTCGCGTTGGCGCCGATTGTGGCGCCTTTGGCTACGCGAGTCGTCTGGTATTGGGACTTCCTCGACACGTGAGCTCTGGGGTTTATCACGTTAGTGAAGACACAGGACGGACCGCAAAAAACATCGTCCTCGAGAACGACACCTTCGTAGATGGAGACATTGTTTTGGATTTTTACGTTGTTTCCAATTGACGTGCCGGGCATAACAACGACGTTCTGTCCCAGGTTGCAGCGATCACCGATTATTGCCCCCGGCATCACGTGAGAAAAATGCCAAACTTTGGTGCCTTCACCAATCTGACATCCATCGTCAATGCAGGCGGTTTCGTGTGCGAAAAATTTTCCCATATTTCCTGTTTCAGGCGCTGGGAATAACCTTGACCTCAAGGTCCAGTTCCACAGCAAATTCTTTGTTCACCTTTGCGCGTACAATTTCAATCAACTCCAACACGTTGTCGGCGGTAGCATTATCAATGTTCACAATATAATTGGCATGCATATTTGAAACCTGCGCACCTCCGACCCGCACACCTTTCAAACCGGCCGCCTCAACGAGCCGCCCGGCGGTCATCGGGCCCTTATCATCCGCAGGAGCGTCCGCAGGGTTCTTAAACACGGAGCCACAACACGCCCGGTCAAATGGCGTACCATTGCGCCGCCATTCCAGGTTGGCCCTGATATCGTCATCCAGTTTCCGGCGGTCTGCCGCTACCAAACGCAACCCTGCGCCGACCACCACCACCTTGCCGAGATTACTATTGCGGTATTGCCAATCAATTTCGGAATGGTCGAGAGTAACCACTTCCCCGTTGCCGTTTACCAGATCGACCGAACGTGTCACCGAAGCAAGGTCCTGTCCGTGGGCTCCGGCGTTCATGGCCACTCCGCCTCCCAATGCCCCCGGGACACCGATTAGGCCGTGGATGCCCCCAAAACCTGCGCGCGCGGTGCGCCGGGCAAGGATAGGCAACGGAAGGCCTGCCCCAACGTACCAATCAGTAGGCGTTTCCGGCGACTGGACGCAGGAGGCCAGGGCACGCCCAGGCTTGATCAACAACCCGCGAAACCCGGCATCAGAGAACAGGACGTTTGACCCCAGTCCAAAAACCATCCAACGCATCTTTTCGTCAGCAACAATCCCCATCGCAGCAACCACGTCTTCGGGACAACCTGGGTGCAGTATGACATCGGCTCTCCCCCCAATACGAAAAGTCGAATTGGCGGCCAGCGGAGCATCTCGTTCGACAGTGCCCGAAATGCTCCCTGAGAGCCTCTCAATCCAATCCACGGGCCCTCTTTTGTGCCAGCACCACATCACGAACGACATCGTCAAATGAGGCCCGAGGCCTCCAGCCCGTAGCGTCCTGTAACTTTCGGCTATCCCCACTGAGATACGAAGTGGTTGCAGATGAATTCCTCTCCGCCGAGTGCGGCGTAACCGGGTGGTCACAAAGAACCCCTATCAGTTCTAGAAGACGGATAAGACTCTCAGCTTCTCCCCGCGAAACGTTGTATACGCCTTCAGCCACCTCCCGTTCGAGCAGCCGGACATAGGCATCGACAACGTCGTCAACATGTAACAATTCACGAACGACATTCATATTGCCGACCTCAATTGACGTGAGCCCAGTTTCTCGGGCCTCAAGCACCTTACCCACAAAATCCGGCACAACAAACCGCGCGTCCTGACCCGCACCGGAATGGGGAAATGGACGTGCAATAATGAGCCTCAACCCCGTCCGGGCAGCTACCTCGGTGGCGGCTAACTCTGCAGCGAGTTTTGACCCTACGTACGGGTTTCTGGGGACGGTCGGTGAGTTCTCTGTTTGAGGTTCTTCTGAATCCGCCGCATACACGTCGCCCGTCGAAATCAGCAAGAGCAACGGATTGCCCGCGCCGGCCTTTAGCGTTTCGGATATACGTTGCAGCAATCGAACAGTCCCCACCACGTTGACCGACCACGTTTTGGCGGGGTCCCGCAACGCGTCGGAACTCGAAGATGCGGCAGCCAGATGTACAATCGCATTGAATGGGGAGAGATCAATGTTGTCTAGCCCGTCGGGCGAACCCAGATCGACCTCAACGTATGACGCCGAAGACCGGTGGTCCGGCGCAGCCCCGGGTCCTGCTGCACCTACAACATCATGCCCTTCCTCCAACAGACGACTGATGAGCACCCGGCCAACAAAGCCATTAGCCCCGGTTACGAAGACCTTCACGAATCGTTAGATAACCGTTCAACGTCAGCATCGACCATCATCTCCACCAGCCCTCTGAAATCCACGGTCGGTTCCCAATCAAGTACGGTTTTAGCCCTGGTGGGATCAGCCAATAGAGTGTGAACCTCCGCAGGCCGGATGAAACGTTCGTCAATTACTACATACTTTTCCCAGTCCAGATCAGCATGTCCGAAGGCATGTTCAACCAGTTCTTTCACCGAGTGCATCCGCCCGGTACCGATAACAAAGTCGCCCGGTTCGTCCAGTTGCAACATCCGCCACATGGCATCGACGTAGTCACCGGCGAAGCCCCAATCCCGCTTGGCATCGAGGTTGCCCATCCTCAATTCGTTAGCCAGGCCCAATTTAATCCGTGCCACAGCATCGGTGACCTTGCGGGTTACAAATTCCAGGCCGCGTCGAGGCGATTCATGGTTAAAGAGAATCCCACTGTTGCAATGCATGTTGTAGGATTCCCTATAATTTACAGTGATCCAGTGGCCATAGACTTTGGCCACTCCGTATGGTGATCGTGGATAAAATGGTGTGGCTTCTCGCTGGGGGGTCTCTCGGACGCTCCCGAACATTTCCGAGGAACTCGCCTGATAGAAACGAGCGCGGGGGTGAGCCAAACGTACCGCCTCCAAAATCCGGGTAACCCCAAGCGCAGTGAACTCTCCGGTCAACACCGGTTGAGACCAACTGGTCGGTACAAAACTCTGGGCGGCGAGATTGTATATCTCGTCGGGCTTGTGATCGCCGATCACCGTGGTGAGGGAATGTTGATCGAGAAGATCCGCCGGAACAATCGTCATCACGTCAATCAAATGACCAATTCTCTCGTATGAATCGTGAGAGGTGCGGCGAACCACCCCGATCACCTCATAGCCTTTGGCTAGCAAAAATTCAGCCAGATAGGAACCATCCTGCCCGGTTACACCGGTGATTAGCGCTCTAGACATTGGTACTCGTCATCCTGGGATCTTGTATCAAAGCCAGTTTTCTTTTAAGTTTGTAGGTCTATAGTTTTTACGAACACTTGATCCACGAACGAAATCGAAATCAAATGGCACGCATCTGCGATATATGTGGCAAAGGCCCCACCACTGGGAACAATGTAAGCCACGCACACAATAAGACAAAACGTCGCTGGATTCCCAATCTCCAACGCGTGAAGGCGCTTGTAAATGGACAACCCAGGCGAATCCGCGCATGCACCCAGTGCATCAAATCTGGCCGGGTTACCAAAGCTCCCCGCGGAGCCTCAGCCGCTTAGCCAACCGAAATCTAGGACAAAAAAATGGGGACCCTAAAGGTCCCCTTTTTTTGTTTCTTCTCGTCCCGCCCTACTGGGCCAAAAGTTCGATCCGAGCCATCTCCGCACCGTCACCGTGGCGATGGCCCATTTTAATAATGCGGGTATAACCACCCGGACGTTCCGAGAAACGCGGACCGAGTTCGCCAAACAACTTTCCGGTAACATCACGCTCCCGGACCTTCCGTTCGACCAGCCTACGGGCATGGAGATCGCCTCTGCGGGCCAGCGTAATCATCTTCTCTACGTATGGCCGTAGTTCTTTTGCTTTGGCCTCAGTGGTAACGACTTTTTCATGACGTACCAGTGAACTGGCCATGTTATTGAGCATGGCGCGCCTGTGAGCCTTCGTTCTTGAAAGGGCTCTGCCCTTTATCCTGTGCCGCATTTTCTCTAGCCCTCTGCCGCAACGCTACCGCCGCCACGCACTGACGGGGTACCTTCGTTAGTAATTACCAATTTACCGCTGGCTTCTTCCTCCCACTCCATCCCGAAGTTGAGGCCTTCTTTGCTAAGCAATTCAGCGATTTCGCTAAGGGCTTTTTCGCCAACGTTTTTGACTTTGAGCATGTCCTCTTCCTGATAGCGGACCAGATCGCCCAGAGTACCAATGTTTGAGTTCTTGAGGGAATTAATTGACCGTACAGACAGGCCACAGTCATCGATGGGCCTGCTCAGAACCATTTTTATGGCCTCCATATCCTGGCTATCTTCCTCAATCGTCTCGCCAGCAACCATCGGGATCACACCGAAGTTGGTGAAGGATGCGAGGTGCTCCTGCAGGAGTCCTGCCGCGTAGGCAACTGCATCTTCCGGGGAGATCGTTCCGTCGGTCTCTACCGACAACACAAGGCTGTCGTAATCCGTGCGCTGGCCAACGCGGGTCTCCGCTACGGTGAAATTCGCACGACGGACCGGGTTGTAGATAGCATCAATCCGAACCAGATCTACCGGACGCGACTTATCAACCGAATGCCGCGAAGCCTCGACGTAGCCCCGCCCTTTATTGACGTACAACTCACCCGAGATCTCGCGATCTTCCTGGAGAGTAAAAAGCACATAATCGGGATCAACGATTTCCACCGAACCGTGCGGTTCGATGTGACTGGCGCAGACAGGTCCTGTCTTGCTGGCTTTAAGCTGAAGCGTTGCTTCGTCAACTCCTTCGGCCAGAACGAGACTCAGCCCTTTGAGGCGCTGAATAATCGTGTGAATATCCTCCGCAACACCAGGAATCGTCTGGTGTTCATGGACAACCCCTTCGAGCCTAACTCCCCAAACGGCAGAACCACGCAACGAAGAGAGCAACATGCGCCGCATGGCGTTGCCAAGCGTGTGTCCGTAGCCCCTCTCGAGCGGTTGAAGCCTGAAGTCGGCTGCAAAGGGTTGGTCGTCCCTTTTGCTCATTTCTACAACGTGCGGCCGGACGAGTCCGGTCAGATCTATGGTCATCGTCACTTTGAATAAAGCTCCACGATAAGCTGTTCCTGTGCATTCACCGGAATTGTATCCCGTGTCGGTACTTCGGTCACCTTACCGGAAGCCTGTTCAGAGTCCACCGATATCCAAGACATCGGAGTA
This sequence comes from Gemmatimonadota bacterium, assembly GCA_029262195.1. Lineage (GTDB taxonomy): Bacteria > Gemmatimonadota > Gemmatimonadetes > Gemmatimonadales > GWC2-71-9 > B16T1B5. Next base: position 257,877 of record JAJCZX010000030.1, read on the forward strand.
GCCCTCGACAGTCCCTCAAGGGACGCTCTGACAGCGGTAATTTCTCTACTTTTTTCACGTACACGAATTTCGTCGCCGGAGCGAACTCGGTAGGAAGGTATATCGACCCTCTTGCCGTTTACCTCAACATGACGGTGCGTGACCAGTTGACGTGCCGAGCGACGGCTGGGGGCAAAACCCATCCGGTGAACGATATTGTCTAGCCTCAATTCCAGAGCCACGAGCAAGTTGGTACCCGTCAGACCGGGAAGTCTCCTTACCCGTTCAAATGTCTGGCGGAATTGGCTCTCGGAGAGGCCGTACATACGCTTGACCTTCTGTTTCTCACGCAACTGTCTCTGGTATTCACTGGTTTTGCGACGCCGCGCCCCACCGGCTCCATGCTGCCCGGGAGGATAAGCGCGCCGGTCAATGGCGCATTTTTCAGTCAAACAACGGGTCCCCTTGAGGAATAACTTCTCACCCTCACGGCGACACAATTTGCAAGCAGGTCCTGTGTATCTAGCCATTATTAAACCCGTCTCTTTTTCGGCGGACGGCAGCCATTATGCGGAATCGGGGTTACATCTTTTATCGACAGTACTTCCAAACCGGAACTAGAGATCGCCTGAATGGACGATTCGCGGCCCGCACCCGGACCCTGCACTTTGATGTGAACTTTCCGTACCCCGAGGTTGAGAGCTTCTTTTCCGCAATTGCTAGCAGCAATCGTAGCGGCGAAAGAGGTTGATTTCTTGGAGCCTTTAAAACCGGAAGTACCAGCGGAACTCCAGTTGATGGTGTTTCCTTTTAGATCGGAGATCGAGATAATCGTGTTATTGAACGTGGCGGTAATGTGAGCCACTCCCTCTGCTTCGACGATCTTTTTTAAACGTTTACCAGCCTGTGCCATCCTACTTCGTCACCTTCTTTTTACCGGCGATCGCGCGCCGCGGACCCTTCTTGGTCCGAGCGTTCGTATGCGTCCTTTGTCCTCGTAACGGCAACCCGCGACGATGTCTCACTCCGCGATAACTGCCAATGTCCATCAGGCGCTTGATATTCATCGCGATCTCTGTGCGGAGGGCACCTTCGACCTTGACGCTCCGGTCAATCACCTGACGCAGTCTCGCGACTTCCTCATCGCTAAGATCGCGAACCCTGGTATCAGGGTTGATATCAGAGTTGTCGAGAATCTGTTTGGAAATGGAGTCACCGACTCCGAAGATATATGTCAGGGCCGTCTCTACCCGTTTGTCTCGGGGCAGATCAACGCCAGCAATACGAGCCATTTATCCTTGCCTCTGCTTATGCCGCGGATTGCGCTTGCAGATAACGCGGACAACTCCGCGCCGTCTGACTACGCGACAATGCTCGCATATCGGTTTAACACTAGAACGTACCTTCACACCTACTCCATGGGATGTATTACAAGTGAGCCACCAAATCTAGACAGAGCGTAAGTTACGCGCAAGTGAAGATTTAGGTCGAATCTTGAGCAGGGAAACCTAAATTTAGCGGCCGACTCCGGACAGTTGCCTGACTCTGATCTCGCTGACCAACCAAATCCTGCGATTTCGTTGAAAACCAACCAAAACACGCTGATTCAGGACCTCGGTAGTCCCGGTTATAACAAAACTCCGGTCAGCCTCAACGTACCCCTGGTCGTCAGACACCGTACCAACACGACGTAGCGAAAAGCTCACTTCTTCAGTGTTCTTGAAGAAATCCCTCAACAAAGCCGCCGCCTGAGCCGGCGAGAGCGGTCTGGTCGACTCTGCCCCGGGCAAGCTCAAGGTTACCGGATCTGGACCATTAAGAAGATTGTCCACGTCCTGCACCAACCACGCATCGCGCACCCCTGCAGCAGCTTCATCCGGCGTCTCCTGGGCGGACAGCGGCATTGGCAGAAAGGTCAAAACAATCGCGACTTTAGCTATCACGAAATCTCCTCCAGGATCTTTCGAAAGGCCTCTCCGGGCTTCTCGGCGCATATTATGGGACGACCAACCACAAGATGGGTGGCCCCATCGTCCACTGCTGTTCTCGGATCGGCGACCCTTTTCTGGTCCCCGACATCGGAACCTCTCGGACGGATACCGGGCACAACAATAAAGCCTTCTTCTCCTACCACGTCCGCCACTCGCTGGATTTCAAAAGCGGAGCAAACCATCCCATCAACACCCGCCGCGACAGCCTGTGCGGCCAATCTGGCGACCTCAGTCCCCAAATCAACGGTTCTATTCACTATTCGACCGAATCCGGAAGCGCTGTGGCTCGTGAGCACTGAAACTGCCACCAACTTCATATCGCCCGTGGCCGAAGATGCAGCTTCCAGCATTTCCTCTCCGCCAAGAGCGTGGACGGTAGCCATGTCGACGCCAACTGCGGCAGCGGACCGCACGGCCCCGGCCACTGTGTTGGGGATATCGTGCCACTTCAAGTCGAGAAAGACCTTAAAGCCCCGTTGTTTCAGGCGGTCAATCAGGCGGGGACCCTCGGCCGTAAATAATACCGACCCCACTTTTACCCAGGCTAACCCCTCAATAGCTTGCGTGCAGGCAAGCGCTTCGTCGCCGCAGCGGTGGTCCAGAGCTACTATGACTTCAGCCACGCGCCCCCCATCGCCTGGCGATTGTTTCGGGAATCCTGGGGTTGGCCAGCGCTGCGGTCCCAATGGCCACCAGAGACGCTCCCGCGGCCAGATACTGCCTCATGTCATCGTAGGAACGAATTCCCCCGATCCCAATAACCGGCGCCCCCGTGGCCCGAACCACTTTACGTACCGCGAGAATCCCAACTGGCAGCAACGGAGGCCCGCTAATCCCACCTCGTCCCCTTCCCAGCCGGGGTCGTTCGTTCGGTGGGTCGGCATACAGAAAACCCGGGATGGTGTTTACCAGTGAGATGCCCCGCGCTCCGGCTGCAATGGCAACGCTGGCTGTCCGCTCTATCGAAGGGAGCGTTGGGGCGAGTTTGGCAATAAGTGGTTTGGCAGTAACGCCTTTCGCACGGGCAATCAGTTCGGTCAGCACGGCGTCGTTCGCCCCGAATTCCTCGCCGCCTTTGGCCGTGTTGGGACATGACACATTCAACTCGAAAGCCGAGATCACATCATAACCCTCTAATTGAGCTATCACCTTGGCATAGTCCCCAGGCTCATCCCCAACAACATTGACGATCACTCGAGCATGATGGGCGTAGTCCTCAAGCCACGGGATTTCCCGTTCAGCGACGACCTGGACACCGGGGTTGGCAAGCCCCACCGAATTGATCATCCCGCCATGGAATTCAGCAACACGCGGAGACGGATTGCCGACGCGGGGGTTTGGGCTGACCGCCTTGGTAATGATCCCGCCGAGGAGATTGATATCGATTACCCCCTCTATCTCCCTGCCGAATCCCGCGGTTCCGGCGGCCAACAGGACCGGGTTTTGGAATTCGACTCCGAACGCCTCAATCGTGCTGCGTTTAATTGATGCCCTCTTCTTCTTCGCCCTCGGCCTGCAACCTGCGGTTTCTCCTATCAGCGCCGGGACCCTCACCTCGGTCAACACCCTCTTCGTCAATTTCGCTCCGCAAGCCATTGTCGGTTCCGTCTTCACTTGACACCAAAAACCGGATGGCAGAGATCGAATCTTCCATTGCTCGGAACCGGGGACTATCAATTCCTTGCAACGCCAGGGTGTACGGGGAAGTCGGGTAATGAGTATTCAAATAAGCGACCAAATCATCGACACGTTGCCCTGCGGCATGGGCGGCAATAACGGCCTTGGGGGCCAAAACCGACTCGGCATGGTCGGTGGCAATTAGCCCGAACATCATCCCTGCAAGCTTGTTGGCCCGTGCCGAATCCCGCACCATTTCAGCAATTATAAAACTGCGCAAATCAGCATGTCGCCCGAGAATGGTATCACCAAGGTATGCCTTAAGGGCATTTAAGGCTGGTCGCACCAGGCCTGCGGCTATCCCGCCCTCGACACTGACCTCTTCGAAACCCGCCACAAACCCCGGCAGTTCTGATAACTCTGCCGCGCCGCGAACTTCTAACAGGAGTCGCCGGGCTCCGGCAATATTCCCTTCCACAGAGTCCCCAGCCATGACCACAGCCCGACCGTAAAGTTCGCCCGCGCCACGGGGATTCGATCTCTCTATCCGATTACCGGCAGATATGAGCAGCCTTGCCTTTTGTCCACGAGTAAGACCCCGGCGTTCAACGAGCCGTTCGGCTAATTCGTTGGCGGCATTAGGATCCTGTGCACCCAGAGCATCCAACGCACTCGACCATTTTCCTTCCGGATACCGTCGTGCCGGAACAGCGGCGAGAGCCGCTTTCGCCGCTGCGGGGTTATCCTGGGCCAGGTAGACCAGAGCCAGGTCAAACCCGGCACTGTCGGAACCGCTCAGTTGAAGCAGCTCTTTGGCCAATTCGTGGTTTCCAAGGCGGCGATGGGCGGCCCCGGCCATCCAAAGGGCATCATCCCTTCGGTCTGACTCCCCCTCGGTGAGCGGCTGGAGGTAGAACAATACGGAATCATATTCTTCCTCACGGAGCATGCAGCGCCCCATGGTCAAACGCCCGTCCGACACCAGTTCATGGTCTGGACTCGAGTCGACAACCAGCCTGAGCGGGTCGAACGCTTGTTGACAATTGCCCGTTTCGCTCAGGGCGAGGCCGCGAAGATACCGGGCGTCGTCTCGATAGTCCGAATCAGGATACCTGGCAAGGACGGTGTCGGTTTTGACTACAACTTGATTCCACATCGAGCGAGCCTCTCCGACCCTCCCTTCGCGCTCCGCTTTGCGGGCTTCTCTTACGAGAAGATTGGCGTTGTAAAGGCCGTTATAGTAGGCGCAACCCGACACCAATACGGCGCTAACGACGAGAAATTTGAGTTTATTCACCGAGCGTTGAGTTCCAACTTAGACTCGAACTGGCGCAGGTACTTCACTATCCCGTCTGCGATCGCAGTCGCCAGTCGTTGTTGTCCGCGCGGAGATTCCAGGAACTCAGCGTCGCCACGGTTCGTGGCATAACCAGTTTCGATTAGGATCGCGGGTCGGTTCGCTTCGCGCAAAACGTGGAAGTTAGACTGGCTGACCCCGCGGGGCGTTCCCGGATGCACCGCCGTTCCCGCTTCCTGCACGGCGGTGGCCAAAAGAGATGACTCGCGTTGATGTTCGTTCACCTGGAGGTCTCTCAAAATGCTTGCAATGTCGTCGTCCTCGTCTTCGACAGAATACTCCATGGCTTCATTCTCCATGTTAGCCACCCGTCGGTCATTGTCCGTCTGGGGCCCGCCCCAAAGGTAAGTATGGAGCCCGCTGGCAGTGGTATAACCCGGGCCCCTGGGCAGCGCATCAACGTGCAGACTCACAAACAGAGTACAATCCTCAATACATTTCGCGGCTCTAGCGCCGAGTTCGAATCTCCCTGCAACACTATCGGTCAAAGATCTGTCCGTAGTCCTTGTCATAACGACGTCTATACCACGTTCCCGAAGATAATCGCGCAATTTCAGACCGATTCCGAGCGTTACATGCTTTTCGTGAACACCCCGGGAAAGAAACTTCCCCAAGCTCCCAGGGTCGCCGCCGCCATGTCCAGGGTCAATCACCACCGTGTGCCTCATCCTCAGCCCAAAACGGTTGCGACGACCGGTGGTCTCAATCGGGTTTGCCCTTGAAATACGAGGCGCTACCGGCTGCAGCCCCGTTTCCTCGAATCGGCCAGCGATTGGATCGTAACGATAACCTTCAGAGAAAACACTCGGGACGTAATCTGTCAGCCATTGCAGAGGCACATACACAGTCCCCGAAAGTTGATAAGCACTGGAAGCGAGATTGACCAGATTGCCGCGATGCTCAAGCACCGGTGCGCCAAGCAGGAATCGGAAGGGTTCACCAGCAAACGAGACGATGGCCCACCCCTCCTCGTCAATTGCAGAGGATACGCTGAGGATTGACTCCAGATCAGAGGAGGAGATCGAAGGCATTGCCCGATAAGAGAAAACCTCGATCTGAGTTTCGCCGCGAGAGGTTGCCACGGTGAGAGTAGCCGGTGCTTCGGGTGACACAAGACAACCAAAGACCGCGGGCAGTATGCAGTCCTTGAAGACTAACGCAAGGAGAGTCATCGCAGTCGACTCATCGCCCGAGCGACTTCTCTGTCGGCATCTTTACTCTTGAGATCATGTCGCTTGTCATATTCTTTCTTCCCTCTGGCGAGCCCCAGGCTCACCTTCGCGTATCCGCCAGAGAGATGCACATCCAGAGGGACCAGGGTCAGCCCCTTCTGTTGCACCGCCCCGATCATTTTCCGAATCTCACGTTTCTTGAGCAGCAATTTTCTTTGCCCAAGTGGCTCGTGGTTTACATAGCCGCCCGACTCATACGGGGAGATATTCATGCCGTCCAACCACACTTCCCCTCCCCTGACCAACCCGTAAGCGCCCTTAATGTTCACCTTTCCGGCGCGAACCGATTTAATCTCGGTGCCCGTAAGGACTATTCCGGCCTCCCAGGTTTCCATAATGTGGAAATCGTGGCGGGCTTTGGGGTTGCGGGCAACGGTCTTGGATGAGTCTTCTTTGGCCATAGTCAGAATTCGCTAACTTCAAGATAGGCAAGGGCTTCCGAGCGGTCAAGCAATGACTTGACCCACTTCATAACCCTGTCTATATTCGGTCCTCCACTGAGGCAAGCCGAAGTGGTGGAACTGGTAGACGCGCTGCGTTCAGGGCGCAGTGGGCGCAAGCCCGTGGGGGTTCGACTCCCCCCTTCGGCACTCCGAAAAAGGACCGCCCTTCGGTGCGGTCCTTTTTTTTGAGTGGTTACGGCAGAGCCACTGACCTGAGATTCAAAAGGACACACCGCTCTGGAGGAATGGATTGCTCTCCCGCTCTGTCCCGACCGTAGTTTCCGGTCCATGTCCGGAAAAGACCAGTGTTTCATCCGGCAGAGTGAGCAGTTGAGTTTTGATACTCTCGATAAGAGTATCGTGATTTCCACCTGGAAGATCTGACCTACCTATCGAGCCAGCAAACAACGCATCACCTCCGAACACCATACCGTCGCCGACAAAGGCAACACTCCCAGGGCTATGGCCCGGCACGGCACGGACGTCGAAGGCAACATCACCAACTTTCATCACGTCACCTTCAGCAATCTCGAAATCCGGTACCGGTTGGGGAGACGCAGAAACACCCAACCACCTGCCCTGCTCCACGATACCGTCATATAACTCGCGATCGGCCGGGTGGAGATAAACTGGTACACGTGTCTCAGACACCACTGCGGCCACACCCATCACATGGTCAATGTGTCCGTGGGTCAACCAGACGGCCTGCAGATCAAGCCCCTCAGTCTTAAGGCGACCCAGGAACAACTGCGACTCTTCACCCGGATCGATCAAAACAGCTTTCGATGAAGACTCTTCGGCAACGATGTAACAGTTTTCCGCAAAGACTCCGTTCGTCAGGCAGATTACCTTGACGTCAGGCAACGCCCTGCGCCTGCTTTCTGTCAGCGAGGTACTTCTCGATCGCGATGACCGCCGTCGTGGCATCGCCGACCGCAGTCGTGATCTGCCTGGTTAGTTGCACCCGCAAATCGCCTGCAGCATAAAGCCCCGGAATCGAGGTAAGCATTTCGGTGTCGGTGACGATATAACCACCTTCATCGTGTTCATAGTGCTCTTTTATTAGACCGGCGTTTGGCGTAAACCCGACGAAGATAAAAACGCCCGTGACAGGCAAGTCGGATTTTTCTCCAGTAACCGTGTCATTGAGTTTGAGTTCGGTGACTCCGGTCGGAGTGCCCGCAATCTCATCCACCGTTTTATTCCAGACCACCTCGATCTTGGGGTTCGTGAAGACCCGGTCCTGGAGCAACTTGGAGGCGCGCAATTCATCACGGCGATGGACGAGATAGACTTTTTCCGCGTATCGCGTGAGGTAGTCGGCTTCTTCGGCTGCAGCGTCACCACCACCTACGACCGCCAACACTTCTCCCTTGAAGAACGCACCATCACAAACGGCGCAATATGAGACGCCTTTGCCTGCAAACTCCTCCTCTCCAGTCACACCCAGTTTTACCGGTAGGCCACCAGCTGTAATCAGAGCCGCCGGGGCACGGTATGTAACACCTAACTGGGTGGCGACTTCGAAGTTGCCATCAGCGTCCCGTCTAATGGAATCGACCGTATCCATCACTATGTTGGCGCCGAATTTCTTTGCATGGTCGGTCATTTTTTGTGCAAGATCCGCCCCACCGACGCTTTCGAAACCAGGGTAATCCTCAATCAAGTGCGTATTCAACAACTGACCACCCGGAAGCCCTCGTTCGATAATAAGAGCATCCATCATTCCACGACCGGCGTACATGCCAGCTGTAAGTCCGGCCGGCCCGCCACCGATGATGAGTATGTCAAAGTCAGTCTTTTTTTCTTCCGTCATTTTCTTCCCCTTCAATATTCCAAAAACGCCATGAACGCGTTGAATAGCCAACAAAAAAGATTCTACAGCCTATCAAACAGTCGATGTGGTTTACCAGTTCCGCCGACCCCAACGTCTTAAGAAACGCTTTCCAGGATCTCTTCGTCGGACGGCATTCCCTCCTTCGCGAACACCAATTTCCCGGTCCTGTCAACAACAAAAACACTGCGATTGATCGACTTGCCCATCAGTTTAACCGCACCATACGCTGACGCGACCTCCCTACCCGGATCTGACAACAAAGGGAACGGAAATTGTTTCAGATTCACATAATCCAAATGCTTTTCTGCCGAGGCCGGGTTGACCCCGAAAGGTTGGATTCCTTTTTCCAAAAACTTGCTCATGTCGTCGCGCACGGCGCCGAGTTGAACGTTTCAGCCAGGCGTATTGTTAACAGGGTAAAAAATTAGCAACGCTGACTTGTTCTTCAGCACATCAGACAGGCGGTAGCGGCTACCGTCGGACGCAGCAAGGTCGAAATCGGGGGCCTGGTCGCCTACAGGTAATATATTGGACATGGATTCGCTTTTGCTCAAGGATTAACAATTCTTATCACGAAAAATACTCAAACGGAGACGCTGACGCATCACCTTTTCAGGACCGGATCCTGACAGAACCCGATTAGCCCGATACCCGCTTTTCGTGAAGGCTTTGAAGAGACCGAAACCATGCGGAAGGAACCTCAATTTCGCCCAACCGCCCGCCCTCGTACGCCATTGACTCCCCGTGCCAATCCGTCCCGCCGGTTCGCAACATGCCGGCGTGCACAGCCCGCAAGGAAAGCGTCTCGCGCAACTCCAGTCCGTGGGAAGGATGGCGGACCTCCAGTGCATCTACTCCAGACTTTTTGAGGTACTGTAGCGCCTTCTTCGTCGCTTTTTCACGCAGATGCGCGGCCGAAGAGATCCCCCCCAGCGACGAGATAAGGCGCGTAACGTTTTCCACCAGCGGCAAATCCTTAGGAACGAAGGCCGATCGGCGAAACCCGATGTAGCGATCAAACGCCGCGTTGATATCTGGCACGGCGCTGGCTCGGACAAGGGCCCTCGCGACGTGAGGCCTTCCGATGGCCCCCCCGGCAGCGATTTCCTTGACGTCGTCGAGCGAGACATCTACTCCAACTCCCTTTAGCCGCGAAACCATCTCCCGGGCGCGTTCCAGCCGCGACTCCCGTTGGCCGGCCAGAAAGGACTCAAGCTCCTCATTCTGCGACGGGAGAAAATAGCCAAGCAAATGCATTTCGCCCCAGCCGACCCGGACGCTAAACTCGCATCCCGTAACCACCTTCAGCGATGTGTTCCGGGCCGCTTGAACGGCTTCAGGAACTCCAGCGATCGTGTCGTGATCCGTTAAAGCCAACATCGTGATGCCGGCACGGAGGGCGGCCGCCACGACCTCGGACGGAGCATGTTCTCCATCCGAGGCTGTGGAATGGCAGTGAAGGTCGGTCGTCAAGCAGGCCTGGTAGACCTGTCGTAATTCAATTCTGGACTCGTCCAGGCGGGTTGGGAAGCTTGCAGCATATCCCTGAGCGAGGCGTCACTAAGCGCTTGCAAAGCCGCTGCCGCACCTCCCTTGCCTGTGGGACGAAAACGACATACCCGCTTGATCGCGTTCTCACCGCTTCCCAGTTCAAACACAACGGCCAATTGGTCGCGCGAATAACTGTTAACGCGACCCGACAGGTAAACTGCCCAACATTCACTTTCGACCTCAATCGTACGCCTGGCCATTAGAGAGCGCCTTCGGGAAAGTTCTCCACGTCATGTTTGACGTCGGCCAGGAAACGGTCGGCGTCGGCGCCATCAACTACCCTGTGATCGTAGGACATAGAGATCATTCCCATCGTCCGAATCGCAATTACATCTTGCCCATCATCCAGTGTGATCACCTTGGGTCTTTTTTCGATCGTCCCGACACCCAGGATTGCCACCTGAGGCTGGTTAATTATGGGTGCCCCGGCAAAACCGCCAAATCCGCCAGGATTGGTGATGGTGATGGTGCCGTTCTGGACCTCATCCGGGTTAAGCCGTTTGGTCCGAGCCCTCTCTGCCAGGTCAGCCACCGCTTTCGAAAGCCCGAGGACGGACAATTCGTCAGCGTTTTTGACCACAGGTACTATCAAACCCCAATCGAGAGCCACAGCTATGCCCAGATTTATTTGTTTGCGAAAAATCTGCGTGTCGCCGGAAACAGCTGAGTTTACGACCGGATGTTTCTTGATGTTGTCGACAATGGCTTTGAGGAGGAAAGACATGTAAGTCAACTTTCCTCCGCGGGCCGCATACTCGGCTTTCTTCGCGCTGCGGAGTTGGGCGACGTGCGTGTAGTCGATTTCGAAGAAGCTGGTGACATGAGCTGAAACACGCCGCGACATCACCATGTGATCTGCAGTGAGTTTCCTGATCTTGCTCATCGGTTCAACCCGGTCACCCTCCCACGCCTGAACTATGGGGTGAGCGATATCACTTGTCGAAACAACCGCGTTCGGCGTAGACGTGGCCACCTGAACCTGAGACGGAGCCGGTGGAGTCACCCCCTTTTCTATATACTCGACGATGTCTTTCTTGGTAACTCGACCGGCATGCCCCGTTCCCGAAACCGCTGAAATATCGACATCGTGCTCTTCGGCTATCTTGCGGACAAGAGGCGTGGATTGGCGCTTTAGTCTTTCATCAGATGACTCGTTGGCCGAGTCCACGGGGTACGTTGTTGCGGGAGCCGCTGGAGCGCGTGAAGGCGTTGGGGCCGGAGACGGTTCCGGCGCGGCGGTAGAGGCCGGTTCCGGCGCAGGAGCGGGAGCAGGAGGCGCCGCTTCGATAGCAGCGTCAGCATCTGTTTCAATAGCCGCCACGATCGTCTGCACTTCTACTGTTTCGCCCTCGGCAACCTTTATCTCAGCCAGAATGCCTGCTGTGGGCGACGGGATCTCGGCATCCACCTTGTCGGTCGATATTTCGAGAATCGGCTCATCTCGTTTTACAGCATCCCCGACGTTCTTGAGCCAACGGGAAACGGTTCCCTCGGCAATTGACTCACCCATCTGGGGCATTATCACATCAACACGGGCCATGCTATCTCCTAAATAGAACCGCAAAAGGCGGTTTTCTGGTTAGCCATGCGTAAAATTGCTTGTTCGTTTTCGGGGTAGGCGGCAATAGTCGTGTATGCCTATCCATGCTCCCAACACCAAATGGTGTCATCTTACCTGGGCGACCTTTCGAGGGCGCCAGCGTTTTAAAATAGCCGCGACCGCCCAGTTCTGCGAGCGGGCGATTCAGGACCAGTGTAATCGATCAGGCTTCGACGTCGATATCGTAGCCGTACTTCCCGACAGGATTCACGTCCTGGTCCAGGTCCCGCATTTCTATCGCAGAGACGAGATACTCCGAAGGATAAAGGGTGCCGCGCTCAGGGCACTGCGCACTCACTCGGTAATTCGGCGCTGGGAAATCAGAATATGGGAATGGGGCGGATGGTGCGCCGTACTGGCAAGTTCGAAAGCAGTATGGGTTGTGAGAAAACAGCTTGGAATCAGAAGTCAGCTCCGGTATCCTGCAATCCTCAAACCCAGGGTGAGGTGGTCAGCTTAATAACGCGCCAGACTCCGCGCAGCTGAGACCACCTCTTCTGTCGATGGCAGGACCCGATCTTCGAGTTGTCCAGCAAAAGGTATCGGTGTATCCTCGGCGGTAACCCGCATGATCGGCGCGTCCAACCATTCGAATGCCAGTTCATTGACCCGCGCGGCAATCTCCCCGGCAATGCCACCGGTACGGGTATCCTCCTGAAGTACGAGTATCCGGTTGGTCTTCTTGACGCTCTCAGTCAATGAGTCGATATCCATCGGTATAAGCGTCCTGAGATCAAGAACCTCCGCCGAGATGCCTTCGGCTTCCAATTCTTCTGCCGCCTCGAGGGCCTTCCACACCATCGCTGACCAGGAGACGATCGTCAAATCGGTCCCTTCTCGAGCGATTCTGGCTTTTCCGATAGGCGTGAGCACATCCTCGTCGTCAGATATCACTTCTTTAAGCCGTCTGTAGAGAAATTTGTGTTCGAAATAAAGCACCGGGTCAGCGTCTCTTACCGCCGACTTTATCAGCCCCTTGGCATCCCTCACAGTTGCCGGACAGACGATCTTCAGTCCCGGAGTGTGGAAAAAAGCCGCCTCCGGCATCTGGGAATGGAACGGCCCTCCGCGCACGTAACCACCAACTGGACCTCGCACAACGATTGAAGTGCTCAAATCGGCCCGGTACCTGGCAGTGGCAACATAGTTGGTCAGGATATCATAGGCGCACGAGACGAAATCCATAAACTGCATTTCCACTATCGGGCGGAACCCCATGTGGGCGGCGCCTGCCGCAGCACCTACGATAGCTGCCTCACTGATCGGCGTGTCGATAACCCGTTCTTCGCCGAACCGTTCTTTGAAGCCCTCGGTGACTTTGAACGCACCTCCGTAGTCAGCAATGTCCTCCCCGAGCACGAAGACGTTCTCGTCGCGCTCCATCTCTTCCCACATCCCGCGGCGAACGGCTTCCAGATAGGTAATTTCAGGCATTCGGGTTTTTAACGACGGGTTTTCAAACTTCAGGGGATGCCTTGTAGCCCGCTTTTTCGACAGCGGCTATATAGGTATCGGCGGTTACAGCCTGATCGGACGTTTCAACTTCGGCCACGGCATCCTCAAGGTCTACCATCACCGCGTAGGTACCCGAAACCTCCTTCAACGCGGCTTCGACTTTACCCTTACAATGGTCGCACGTCATGCCTGCAACATTAAGAGCGAAACTGGACAACGGTCCTCCTCAATACGCACCACGCAACACGTGCGCGGCGTCGGTTTTTGTGTGAATTGTTCCGAGGAACCTCTTGGCGAACTTATCCAACTCACTCTCGCCTGCCTGATCGGTGGTGATGTCGATGTTGGTGTAGTGCCCGCCTTCGGCCCGCACATTTAGCTGGAGACCACCCAGGGTGCTAGAAAATTCACGGGTCCGCTCCCCTGAATCTCCGGGGGCCATGCGCGCGCCAAAATAAGTGTCGGCTTCAGCCAACACAGTATCAATTCCAAGAGAGGTTCGGTGAAAATATCGCATATCAATTCATCGATGATTTGAAGGTTTTTAGTCTCAAGCTATTCGAAACAACGCTCAAACTGGATGCCGCCATCGCCGCGCTGGCGATCACCGGGCTTAGCAAAAGGCCGGTGAATGGATACAGTACACCCGCGGCCAATGGTATCCCCAAAATATTGTAGAAAAAGGCAAAAAACAGGTTTGACTTTATTGTCTTCATTGTTTGGCGCGAAAGCTCAATGGCAGTGACGACGCCACCCAGGTCGCCTCGAATCAAGGTAACGTCGGACGCTTCCATCGCGATGTCTGTGCCGGTACCGAGGGCGAATCCGACGTCGGCCTGAGCGAGGGCCGGTGCGTCGTTGATGCCATCACCGACCATAGCAACCACGTTTCCAGCTTCTTGCAATTGCTTAACCACATCTACCTTATCGCCAGGCTGGACTTCAGAAATCACCTCATCGATTCCTACTTTCTCACCGACAAGGGTCGCCGCTTGATCTGTGTCCCCGCTGAGCAAGATCACGCGATGGTCCATCGCTTTGATCCTGGCCACGGCTCGGGCCGCGGTGTCCTTCACCTGATCGGCCAGGGCGAGTAGTCCCACGACGTGATCGCCCACGACCACCAGCACGACAGTTCGACCTTCGGTCAAATGGTTTTCAACCCCTTCGGTCAGAGGACCTAACTCCATTGCCCGTTCCTCAGCGTGTCGAACTGAAATGACTTCCACCCGTTCCTCGTTAATGACTGCCCGAGCCCCCCGTCCCTCCATAGCAGTGAAACGCTTGACCGGCAACAATTCAGCGCCCCGGGCGCTGGCAGCGGCAACAATTGCTCCGGCCAACGGATGCTCCGACTTACTCTCAACCGATGCCGCAAGTTGAAGCACCGTAGCGCTCCCCATCGTCCCCTGCGGATCCGATGCCTGCAGGTGAGTAACCTCTGGTTTGCCCTCAGTAATTGTCCCGGTCTTGTCGAAAATTACCACATCTGCGTTCCCGACTGTTTCCAGCGCTTCAGCACTTTTTATCAGAATCCCACTCTGCGCCCCCTTGCCGGTTCCAACCATGATGGCGGTGGGCGTGGCAAGTCCCAGGGCACACGGACAAGCGATGATCAGGACAGTCACAAACGCAGTGGTGCTAAAAACCAGATGGGGTGCCGGGCCGAAAACGAACCACACCACGAAAGACGCTATTGCCAGAGCGATCACGACCGGGACAAACACTCCGGCCACTCTATCGGCCAACCTCTGCACAGGGGCCTTGGAGCCCTGAGCTTCTTCGACCAACCTGACGATCTGGGCCAGGGTCGTGTCCTTGCCGATGGCGCCAACTGTAAATCTCAAAAGACCCGAGCCGTTGACAGTGCCTCCGATGACCTTCTCGCCAGCCAGCTTCAAGACCGGGATCGGTTCGCCCGTCAGCATTGCCTCGTTAACAGATGACTCGCCGTCGAGTACGACACCGTCCAGAGCGATCGTCTCTCCCGGGCGCACCTCCAGAACCTCGCCAAGGCGAATATCATCAATGGGTGCTTCAACGATAGTGCCATCGCGTTCAACCCACGCGGTGTCGGGGCGGAGCGCCACCAGACTTCGAATCGCCTCCGAAGTTTGCCCTTTTGCCCGGGCTTCAAAGTACCTCCCGAGTAATATCAGGGCGACGATGGAGCTGACGGCCTCGTAGTAGACGTCTGCACTCAATCCCGCCGACATAAAAACAGACGGCACCACGGTTGCCACCAGCGAATAAACGAAAGCAGAGCCCGTTCCCACCGCTATCAGCGTGTTCATATCCGCAGACCGGTGCTTGAATCCGCTCCACGCACTCTTGTAGAACTGTTTCCCTGCCCAGAAAACCACCGGAATCGTGATAGCCAGCATCAACCAACGCAAAGTGCCGTGGTCCATCTCATAAAGCTGTGGAGCCACCTGGGTGAGCAGGAGGTCCAGCGGCTTCATCAACAATTTGATTAGACCCAGATGATCGCCTTCGGCGTTCATGATCGGCTGGGCCAGGGCCATCGTAAGTGCTGCCGATATTCCAGAAACGAGGAGCTTGCCGCGGAGCGTTTTGAGTTCGGTTTCCCGTCGGGAACGTTCCCGCTCAATCGGGTCCTCTTCTGAAATCGGAGATGCAAGCGAAAAGCCAGCCCTTACGACCGCCGCTTCCAACTCTCCGGGAGCGTCGGAGCCGATAATGTATTCAACTCTTACCTGTTCAGTGGCCTGGTTCGCGACAACTTTGGTGACCCCCGGCAAAGCTCTCAGTTCACGTTCGATAGCGGAGGTTCCTGCAGCGTAATGCAAACCGGCGACGGCCAGCGTGGCTACCTGACGGGCTGTGTCGTACCCGGCGTCAACAACTGCGTCCACCAGTACGTCGACCCCGGTCCGGTCGTCGACATCTACCGTGGCCTTGCCGGTCGCATAATTTACAGTGGCGTTGATAACGCCGCTGGTTTCAGAGAGGCGCTTTTCAACAGTCAGCGCACAAGCTGCACAGGTCATCCCTTCGATCGGGAGCGTAACTCTTGATTCGCTCATGGGTGTACGGGTCCCGATTCAGGATCAGATCCTTCGCGCGATGGTGACGAGGGGCGGGCTGAAGGGCCGGTTTTCGGGACGCGGGCCGGTTTGGGAGCCAGGAAAAACCATAGCTCCCAAACCATTAGCGCTATCCCTAAGACTACGACCAGTATGTTGGCCAGTATTAGTCCTCCTGGTAGTACTCTATCCCCAGATGGGTAATCTGTTCTTCCCCAACCATCCAGCGAAGCGTGTTCTTCAACTTGGTCTGTTGAATAAACAGATCGTGTTCAGGTTGCAACCCTGGTGCTGCTTGCGGGCTTTTGAAATAGAACGACAACCATTCCTGAATGCCACTCATACCGGCGCGCTGAGCAAGATCAAGGAATAACGCAAGGTCGTGAACCAGCGGAGCAGCAAGGATGGAGTCTCGGCAGAGAAAATCGACCTTGATCTGCATCGGATAGCCAAGCCAGCCGAATATATCAATGTTGTCCCAACCCTCTTTGTTGTCCTTGCGAGGCGGGTAGTAGTTGATCCTGACCTTGTGGTAAATATTGCCGTAAAGGTCTGGATACATCTCTGGCTGGAGTATGTGATCGATGACCCCCAGTTTCGATTCCTCTTTGGTCTTGAAGGATTCGGGGTCGTCCAGGACTTCCCCATCCCGGTTACCCAGAATGTTAGTTGAGAACCAACCATTCAATCCTAACATCCGAGCTTTGATCATTGGTGACAATACGGTCTTGATCATCGTCTGACCGGTTTTGAAATCTTTACCGCAGATCGGCACCTTCTTTTCCCTTGCGAGGTCGAGAAGACAGGGGATATCAGCTGTCAGGTTCGGGGCACCGTTAGCAAACGGGATACCTTCCATAATTGCGGCGTAAGCGTAAAGCATTGAGGGAGCGATGGAGATATCGTCTGCTTCCATCGCTGCTTCAAATGCTTCCATGGTCTCATGCGCCGGTCCAGGCTGCAGGAAAATCTCCGTGGAGGCGGCCCAGATCATCACGACCCTGTCGCAACCATTGGCCTTCTTAAAGTTCCTGATATCGGCCCGGAGTTGCTCGGCAAGGTCTTTTTTGTTCTTGCCGGTCTTAACGTTGGTACCTTCAAGCTTCTTCACATAGTGTGTGTCGAACACTGCCGGCATCGGCTTAATACCCTTGAGAAAATCCGCGATAGGTTCGATGTGCGGAGGGTTCAAAACACCGGCGACTTTGCAGGACTCGTAGGCGTCATCCGGAACCGGATCCCACGCGCCAAAGACCATTTCATCCAGGCTCGCGAGAGGGACCAATTCCCTGATGCTCGGCGAGCGTTCGTCAGTCCTTTTACCGAGTCTCGCGGTGGCCATTTCAGCCAGAGACCCGACGGCTTTGCCGCTACCCTGTCGGACGTTTTCAACGCCCGCAATGTAGGTGGTCGAAACAGCACCAAGTCCGACGATCATTACGCCGAGTTTGCCATCAGCGCTTTCAACTTTATTGGGATTAACGTTGCTCACTTCATTTTCCTTTCAAAAAAACCTGCAAACACGACCGTGAAAAATGATCAGAGTTTTTCTGACCCACTGCCGGTGATTTTATATACATGCCAGATCCGCTGAATGACCGTCACTGCCGCCAGGAAGGTCAGTATCACCAGTATCCCCAATAACAACAAACCTTCGGGACCAACGCCAAAAAACATCATCGGAAACCCGAGCCCTAAAATTCGTTCAGCTCTTTGAGCCACCCCGACCTTGCACTCCAGACCAAGTCCCTCGGCGCGAGCCCGCGCGTACGACAGGGACAGTGTAAAGGCCATTCCCATCATCGCGATAGCTACTCCGGCGGCCACGAGATCTTGTCTCAGACCGCCCTGCACAAAGAACATCGCGATACCGAAGAAAAGTGCGGCATCGGCAATTCGATCCAAAGTCGAGTCGTAAAACGCCCCGAATTTTGTCGGACCGGTACCGCCCCGTGCCACTCGACCATCCAGCATATCGAAAACACCCGCCAGAAGCAGCAAAAAACCGCCCCAACTCGCGTGGCCCAAGCTGAACGCAACGGCCGATGCAATTGAGATCAGCGTTCCCAGAGTAGTCAGGTTATTTGGGTTAGCTCCCGCCCGAATTAACAGACCAATCAATGGGTCGAGCCCCCGCTCCAAAAACCGGCGCGGAGCCCCGTGAATCAAATTGTGGATCAGGTTTATCGTCTCATCTCCAGAATAACCAATAACGATAATCTGGGTAATGGGTTACGGCAATTGTTGACCAGCCAAATCTAGACCTCAGGTATCCTATTTTTCGTGCGACAAGGGAGCGTCAAGAGGACGGATGGTCGGAACGGTCGGAACGGTCAGAACGGACAGTACGGACCGTCCGGCCCCACTTCAGCGTTGCTTCATACGAGAAAATGGGAAGCCATTGCAACCTGTTCTGGGGTTTTCACGGTCGGCGGGGGTTGCGACGGCGGCTTCCTGCAAAGATTCAGCGTCGTAAGTCGTAAAACAATACGCCCATTCAAATGGCGGCATTTCGTCCAATTCAACCCAATCGATGCGGGTCCACATGCCACTGTAACTAGCATCTTCCGGGTCGTTTCGCAGCAACAGAGAACGGTTTTCGGCATCCCAGCTGACGATTTCCATGGTGGCGCTTCCCGGTCCTGACCAGGAATGCTGCGTAACTGAATATCTCTCACCGTAATCGTCTTCGAATTCGCCAATCAAGGCCTCGGGGGCCTCATGGGAACCGGACAAGAACTGTAAAACGACCTGCCAGGTATCCTCGGTGTCGCGACCCACCCGGCGGGTGTTCAACATCGATGAGCCATGGACTCCATTGCGAGCAACAAAGGTCTGGTGTCCCTGATCGGCGAACTCGGTCAACTGGTCACGGACCGCGTCGAAGTGCATCTCGGACGCCGGCCGAAGAGCGATCAAGGGGTTCTTTAGGGCCACAGCGTAATCGCCGGATTCGCACCCTTCCATCGCCTCTCCAGATGCCGGGGAGAAAGCGAGCACTCGGCTGACTCTGTCTTCGTTTAGAGCCGCGAGTTTCATGACAAGGGCAGCGCTGTAACTGCTACCCCACGCTATGATCGTCGCCCCAGGTGCTCGTGTTTCGACAAAATCCAACGCGGCCTCGAGATCGGGGTAAGCATCACAATAACTGAACTCCGCCTCCCCAGCTCCCACCACCGTGCGGTTACTGCTCCCCAGACGAGTGCCGCCACGTCGTTGGTCAATGGCCAAAAGGTTGAAGTCGTTTTCTATGAGACGCGGAGCAAGTTCGCGATACTCGCCACGGGAAGATCCACCACCCTGGTGAAAAAGCATTATCGTGCCGCGAGGGGTTTCGGCCTGCGAATAGTTGTCGCCAAACACAGTTATCCCATCGCCTGTGGTGAAAGAGACTTGCTCCGGCGGGCGGAATGCGGAAAGAAAACGCTCCAGGTTTTGAAAGTTTCGCTCGTCTTCCAAAAGGATTGAAGCTCCATGTCTGCCTACTTCGGCCACATGCAGAGTCTTCCGTTGGGTTCGCACCGCGCGAAAAACAGGTTGCGATAATTCGCGTTCGTCAGACCCGGCTCCGATGTAAGTCGGCACGCCAATCTCACCGGCCCAGCGGCTCACCAACGTCGAATCGTCTGAGTAGTACTCGCCGGGAGAGTACGAAACTACGGCATCAACCCGACGGTCCTGCGGCAACTTCATCACAATCATTGCGGAAAACGACGAGCCGATCACCAGACGCAACCCATCGAATCCGCTGGTTGACGCCCAATCCATGGACGCCAACATGTCGTTGTACGCTTCGAAGATCGTAGGCCAAACACGAGACCGGTCTCCGGCCTCCGCTTCTTCCACAATCTGATCTGTACCGAACCGCACAGCAGTCTCGTTGACAACACGATTCCATCTGTCCGTCGCCCCCCAGCGCAAATCAACCGCTAACACATTGAATCCTAAATCGACCAATCTGGGAGCGATGTCGCGATACTCTCCTCGACTCGACCCTGATTGGTGAAATGCGAAAACGATGGGGCCGGATCGGTCACCGGTTTCATATAAGTCGGCCGTGATTTCAAGTCCGTCGATGCTTTGATAGGAGATCTGCTCGGGCGTTTGCGCAATATGGGCCGAAGGGGTGAGCGATAGAAAGATCAGTGCTTTGTTTAGCATAAGGAGACGGAACGGGTGAATGGTTGTACGGATGAAAATAGTACATCGCGGGGAAAAGGGCGGATTAGAAACGGCGGATAGACTGGACGGATGGAAACGGCAGGTATACTGGGCGGGTTAAAGAGCGGGGCCGACAAGTTGTTTGCGAGTATTCATACTTCCGCGGCGTGTTTTAGGTTAGGCGCCTCCTCCAACCCGGCGCCATATTGCGGGATGGACCGTACATATCGCCGATTCGAAGCGTGGAAGATGTGCCACGAGTTGGTCGTGAGAACATATTTCTTGAGCGACAGTTCCCTTCGTCTGAACGTTTCGGTTTGACATCCCAGGCACGACGAGCAGTTTCGGCGGCGGCCAACATTGCAGGGCTCGGCAAAACGCGGTCATCGGTAGTTTCGTCGCTTCCTCGACATCTCCAACGGATCGCTGGCAGAACTCTCGTACATTTTCTCTTAGCCCACGACCTTGGATTCATCGACGAAGCCAATTTCAATGATGTAGAAAAACTCCGTAACAGAGCACAATACCTTACCTGGAAACTCTACGAATCAATGAAGTGATGCCCTTCCAGTATTCCGCCTTCGTTGCCGCCCTTTTTGTACAGCCCCTTTTTTGCCGCCCTGTTCAACCGCCTTTGCATTACCCGCCCTTTGCAACCGCCTTTGATTGTCCCCCCTGTTTTTTATTAGATTCATCCATGCCTCAATTCGAATCAATCTCCGACGACATCAAAACGTTCATCCTCAACCAAAAGATGTTCTTCGTCTCCACTGCAGCGCCAGATGGCCGCATCAACCTGTCCCCCAAAGGACTCGACTCTCTTAGAATTGATGGCCCCAACCGAGTTCTCTGGCTGAACCTAACGGGAAGCGGCAACGAAACCGCAGCCCACCTTCTCGAATCGGACAGGATGACAATCATGCTTTGCGCCTTCGAAGGGAAACCGAACATTCTCCGCCTTTACGGCCATGCCAGGGCTGTTCATCCAACAGATGCGGACTGGGAAGAGTTGGTCGGACTCTTTCCGAAAGATGTTGGCGCACGACAGGTAATCGACATGCACGTAGAGATGATGCAGACATCATGCGGCACGGGAGTCCCATTCTACGATTTCGTCGGTGACCGCGGGCAGCTTGCCAAATGGTCCGAGAAAAGAGGAGAGGGCGGAGTTAGAGACTACTGGGCCAAGAAAAACACGGTGAGCATTGATGGGCGCGATACGGGGATGGGGAAGGTGCTGAACGAGGAAGGTGGGTAGACTCGCCGGACAACCTATTTTAATGTAACTTTTTGGCCATGAATTCTTGGACACGCCGCACGGCTAAATCGAACACAAGGAAGCACCCCCACTCTTCGCTCTTCCTACTGCTGGCTGTTGCAGCCCAGATCTCCTGCGCGGGACGTGTTGCAGCGCCGTCCGCAGTCACCCTCACCATTCTCCATACCAACGACGAGCACGGCTGGATAGAGGAATCAGAGTTCACCGATGGAGCGGCCAAGTTGATGGGTGTCTGGCGCGATGTAGAAGGATACCGCGAAGACGGTCCATTCCTGATCTTAAGCGGAGGAGACAACTGGACCGGCCCCGCGATTTCTACCTGGTTCGAGGGAGAGTCCACGGTAGACGTCATGAACGCGATGAATTACAACGCGTCCACCGTCGGCAATCACGAGTTCGATTTCAAAATTGCGGGCTTCGAAGAACGGCTCGCTCAGGCAGAGTTTCCATACGTTTCAGCCAACATCAGGCTCAAAGCCAACGGTGATTTCCCTCGCTTCGTTGTCCCCTATGTGATGAAAGAGGTCAGCGGTTTGCAGGTCGGAATCGTGGGTCTCACAACCACCTCAACTCCACGTTCTGGTTTTCCTACCTACGTTGAGACTCTCGATTTCATTCCCTACGCTGATGCGCTCAGTGAAGTGGTTCCGCAAGTATGGGACGACGGTGCGGACATTGTGGTCGTAGTCTCCCACATTTGCCACGCTGAAATGACGGCCCTGGTGCCTCTGGCAAACCAACTCGGCATCAGCGTGATCGGCGGCGGGCATTGCAACGAACTGGTCGCAGAAATCAACAACGGTGTGGCTGTGATAGAAGGTGGCTGGCGCATGGCTAGTTACGCCCGGGTTCAGATAACTTTCGACGGTGAAACGGGAAGCATTACTGAACTCGTACCGTCGACTGCTCAGAATAACGGCGGCACACCTGACCCCGAAGTCGCAGCGGTAGTGTCGCGGTGGATTGAAGCCGCCGACGCAGAATTATCGGATGTGGTCGGTTTCGCTTCTAGCCCGGTAGGACGAGGTCCCGCCCTTCACAACCTGATTGCCGACTCGTGGCTTCACGCCTATCCGTCTGCCGACATTGCAATGAATAACGCAGGCGGTGTGCGTCAGGGACTTCCGGCTGGAGAAATCACCCGCGGTACCATAATCGGGATGTTGCCGTTCCAGAACAATCTTCTGGCCCTCGAGTTGACAGGTTCACAGGTCGTCGCCTCGTTGAGACGTGGCACCATAGTGGCGGGCATGACGACGGTCGGAGGTTTTTTCCATTCCGATGGTTCGCCGATGAAGATGGACAGCGTCTACACGATACTAACAACCGACTACCTCTACGCAAGAGAAGATTACCCCTATGCGGCTGACGACCCGGACCCGATTCTTACCGGGATCAACTACCACCAGCCAACCATCGAGTACCTCGAATTCCTGAACACCACGAACAGCAATCCGTTAAATCAAGTTCTAGACCCGGCCCCGCGACGATAATATCTGGCGCGATTGAGACATCACCAACATCTTTGCTCGAAATCACCTTGGAGCCCTCACTGATGTTCAAATCCCTGCTGAGCAAAACCGGTATGGTCGTCCTGTTCTGCGCGCAGCCCCTCTCTGCCACGCAAAACGCTCGCATCACTGAAGAAACTCGCACGATCGAAACCTACGGGTTTTCCGAGCCCAATCCGGTACCCATCCTCACCAGAGACTCGCGTCTCTACCCATATCATTCGTTCGACGCGTATTCACACGAATCTGAGCCCCGCGAATGGAAGGTAATTCACCTCGAAAACGACCTCATAGAGGTATGGGTTTTGCCCGAAGCCGGAGGCAAGGTCTGGGGAGCCCGAGTAAAAGACAGCGGACACGAATTCATCTACCGCAATGAGGTGATGAAATTCCGAAACATCGCTTTACGTGGCCCGTGGACCTCCGGCGGTATCGAATTCAATTTCGGTGTAATTGGCCACACCCCTGCGACAGCGACTCCGGTCGACTACGCGCTTAGGAGCAATGAAGACGGAAGCGTAAGCGCGTTTGTCGGAACGATGGACCTACCCTCGCGGACGCATTGGCGAGTTGAGATCCGGTTACCAGCGGACAAAGCCTACTTTGAGACCAACGTCTCATGGTCTAACCCCACGCCTCTTGAACAACCGTACTACAACTGGATGACCGGAGCCGCCTTCGCGCGCACCGACCTGGAGATGACCATCCCGGGGAACGCCTACCTAACCCATCCGGGCGAGGAACGCCCCTGGCCGGTGGATCCGGAGGGCCGGTACCTGCCGAGTTATGCCAACAATACCTTCGGGCCCCACAAGTCGTATCACGTGGTCGGAGAACTGAACGATTTTTTCGGCGGATATTACACTGAGGAGGATTACGGATTCGGGCACTGGGCACGTTTCGAGGACATGCCCGGACAGAAACTCTGGCTTTGGGCGCTATCTCGGCAAGGAGGCATCTGGGAAGGATTATTAACAGACACCGACGGTCAATACGTCGAATTCCAGGCCGGCAGGATGTTGGTGCAGTACTCACCCGGGTCCGAGGCCAACCCAATCGCAAAGGCTGGGTTCGAGCCTGGCGCTAGCGACCACTGGTCCGAGACCTGGTTTCCTCTTGAGGGAATCGGCGGTCTTACCGATGCCTCTCGCGAAGGCGCGATGTTCGTGCAGCACGAAGAGGACCGGCTCACCGTTAGCATTAATTCGTTCAGCGATATACGGGACACATTGCGCGTGTGGGTTGATGGATCGCTCATCGAACAGAGGATGGTAAACCTCAAAGCATTGGATGCTCTGGACAGGCGGTACAATGTCCCCGATGATTCAGACTATCGGATTCGACTATCTGCGTTGGATCTCGACTACTCTTCCTCCACCCCGGAAGACAACAGTCTCGGACGGCCTTTCGCAGCAGATCCCCATGCTCGCGATCAAATGACGTCGACTGACATAAACGCTTTCGAAGCCAGCCAGTTGCTCAGGGCACGCCGCTACCGCGCTGCTCGTGAACGCTTCACGTTGGTTCTGGTCGAAGAACCGTGGAGACGCGACGGGCTTCTTGGAATGGCGGGTCTGGAGTTCCAGGCAGCCCGTTACGACCTGGCCCTCCAATACATTACCCGCGCGTTGCGCCTCGATGCGTACGACGCCAAAACGAATTTCCTCGCTGGCAATATCTACCGCGCCCTGGGACGTACCAACGACGCCCGCGACTCATTCGGATGGGCGGCTCGCTCAATGGGTTACCGTGCGGCAGCGTACGTTTACCTCGCTGAAATCATGCTCGCTGAAAACAATCTGCCCGAAGCAGCGCGGTACGCAGGCGTGGCTCTGGATTACGACCGGTACAACCTCAGCGCCAGAGAAGTCCTCGCAATGACGGGAAGGCTAACTGGTGACTCGCTGCTGGCTTCGCAAACACTTGAAGAACTCCTCGCCCTCGATCCGCTGCACCACTTCGTTGCTATCGAAGAGCACATCTCAGGCCGCACCGAACTTGATTTCGACTCTATTTTTCGAAGTGAGTACCCCGACCAGACCGTTCTAGAATTGACGATCGACTACCATCGCCGCGGCGCAACAGACGATGCTCGTGCCTTGCTGGAGCTGGGCAAGCAACACACAGACAACCCGCTTTTGGATGTCTGGCTAGGATGGCTCGACGAGGACGTTTCACATCTCGCCGAAGGAGCAATGCTCGATTTTGTTTTTCCTTTTCGCCGAGAGACCCTACCGGTGCTGGAGTGGGCGGCGAATGAAAGTGCCCATTGGTCCTGGGGCTACCTCCTGGCACTAAACCTCTGGGCGCTCGACCGACCCGAAGAAGCCGCGGTGTTGATGGAGGAACTGGGACAAACGCCTGACTTTGCACCGGCCTACGTTGCCAGAGCCAATCTGTTGTTTAACAAACTGGACAGCGACCCGGAATTCGATCTCCGCAAAGCAGTAGAACTGGGCGCAGATACACGTTCGATCTGGATCCGTCTGATTAGTTACTTGCAGGACCATTCTCGCTGGGAGGATGCGCTCGCCGTTTCCGAGGAAGCCCGGGCACGTTTCAGTGGGGACTTCAACCTGGATCTCTTACACGTGAAGTCACTCAACAATCTCGATCGAGAACAGGAATCGATCGAGATCCTCGCGGCAACTCAGGTACTTCCCTCCGAGCATGCGAGAGATAGTCACCTTCTTTACGAGCAGGCCCACATCCTGGCTGCATTCCGAGCCATTGACATCGCCGACTACGACGCCGCCACCAACCACCTGCACATGGCTCGTGCCTGGCCAGAAAACCTGGGACAGGGCAGACCCTACCAGCCAGAAGACAGACTCACGACATACCTTCTGGGCATCATACAGACACGGATGGGCGACAATGCCACAGCGCAGGCATCATTCAGCTCTGTCATTCAGGACACGGAACCGTCACCATTCGGGGCCGGGCCGCTGGACCTCCTCGCCATCCCTGCCCTCGTCGCCCTGGATCGCACTGACGTTCTCCGAGACGTAGACGTTTTTGCAGAAACGCGCGCTGGCAGTTACGCACGCCGTGTAATTGAGCTTCTGGACAGCCCCGGCTCAATTGATCAGTTCAACCAACTGAGTGCTGCATTCAACGATCTATTCTCCGGTCTCTCCGGACGAATACTACTCAACACTTTGGGATTGGCCCCATGAAATACCCTTCGATCATTACGGTTTCGATTGTCGTTTTTTTAGTGGCTGCAACTGGGTCGTGCGTTGGTACGGTCGAAAATGCAAGGACACCACCTCGACCGTCTGGTTCAGGATCGGCACCGGCGCCCAACGAAGCGGAAGTGAGGTTATTCAGAGCCCCTCCCATCAACAACGTCATCGACGGTGTGGTATTCGAATCAGGCAACTGGGAGCCCCACCTCGCACCTGGTGCCGAAGGAAGTTCATGGGGCAACCACCGCGCGGTCGTGGTTTCGAATCACTCAGGAGTGGATGCCGTCCTCGTTACGATTCCCTGGAGGCGGCGAGATGCCAACCCTGAAGAAAAATCTATCGTCGTCGTTGACGTGGCGTCGGGCGAGTCAGTGGCTAATGCGCTGGCCCTGCGAGTCGAGAACGCCTCCGGAGACGTGGTGTTTCAACCGAACGACGGATCTGACACATATCATGTGTACTACATGCCGTGGAAGTCGACTGGCGGCTATTACCCCAGCATCACTTACCCGCGGCTTGAGACCATAGCGGATCCAACGTGGGAGGCCAGCGTTCGAGCAGCGGACCATTCCGAATTCACCACCGCTACAACCACCCACATCCAGTCCATCAACGACTTCCATAGCTTTTTTCCGATGGAGGTAATTGCCACGGCAGAAGAGACGGCAGACTTCATGGCAGGCGTTCGCCGCGGGTGGGCACTTGTTCCCGAACACCGAGATTATCCTGTCCGGATGCGGAGGTTCATTCCGCACCACTGGAGCGAGCGCGGGCAACGCGACCGGTTTTCCAGCACAGCCTTGCGGGGAGAATATTTCACTTTCCAGCTTGCCGCAGTGGCCGGAGTTGAGGAGCTTGCCGACCTGAGGGTTTCTTTCCAGGGTTTCCCTCCTTCAATTCGCAGGCGCCTCACATGCTTCAACTGCGAAGGAGTCAACGAAAGAGGAGAAAAGTTTGCCATCCCCCTTGCTGTTGAAACGGGAACCATTCAACCCATCTGGATTGGCCTGGATATACCAGAAACCTGGCCCCGGAACAGCGTAATAGCGGGTACAATCCTGGTGTCCTCCAGCAACAGGGGGGCCAAAGCGATCGACATATCCATTAGAGTCGGAGACCATGTCGCCACTAACCGAGGCTTTGACACTCCAGAGTTGCAAACGCGCCTTGCATGGCTGAACTCCACAGCCGGAGCCGACCCTAACTTCATTATTGACCCGTTCCTCCCGGTTGAGATAGACGGCCGTTCGCTGTCCATACTTGGCCGTCGAGTTGATCTTGGCGCCATCGGTTTGCCCGACCAGTTGGTCAGCTTCTTCAGTCCAGAGATGACCCACCTGACCGACGATGCGCTCCCGGTGCTCACCGAGCCCATAGTGTTGAACATCGATGTCGCAGGTAACATGGAATCGTTTCGGTCTTCCGACTATGCGGTGTCCCAGCCGTCCACCGGTCGAGTCGAATGGGGGACCCGTAGCCAATCCGCCAACTTCGAATTACAGGTCGAAGGGGCTCTGGAATACGATGGCATGCTCGACTACAGGATTACCGTCCGTGCAACCAACGATGTCGATGTAGAGGACATTGCTCTTCCGGTTCACCTCCAGCCCGAAGCAGCGAAATACATGCTTGGCCTCGGACGCCGGGGAGGACAAACGCCTGACAGCTTGGATTGGAAGTGGTTGGTCGAAAACCACCAGGAGGGCGTATGGCTCGGTGGCATCAATCGAGGGCTTCAGTACGTTCTGCGTGATGACGGTTACGTACGACCTCTCAACACGAACTTCTACCAGAATCAACCGCTCCGCATGCCAACCTCGTGGTTCAACGACGGGCGCGGTGGAATTTTTATCGAGGCCAGCGAACAGGCGGTAACCGCCAACAACTACTCAGGTCCTCGCTCAATGGCCGCAGGCGATTCTCTCCAGTTCAACATTCGTTTTCTGTTAACGCCGTTCAAACCGATAGACACCGAGACACATTTCCAGACGCGTTTTGTTCACAAATATGTGCCAGTCGATTCAGTGATCGAATGGGGCGGCACTGTAGTGAATATCCACCACGCAAACGAGATTAACCCTTACATCAACTACCCCTTCTTCAACCTCGACCTGCAGACTGCGTACATCGAAGAGGCTCACTCGAAGGGCGTAAAGGTCAAACTGTATGACACGATCCGAGAACTCACCTACCGAGCCCACGAATTATTCCCCATGCGCAGCCTCGGCAACGAGATCTTTAACGACGGAGAAGGCGGCGGACACTCGTGGATGCAGGAGCACCTGGAAGCAGACTACCACTCAGCGTGGCACGCGTGGCGAGTGGACGACGCGGCAATGTTGAACAAGGGAACCTCCCGCTGGACCAACTATTACGTCGAAGGACTCTCGTGGCTGGCGGCCAATCAACACATCGACGGACTCTACCTCGACGACATCGCCTTTAGTCGCGAGACTGTAAAACGAATAATCTCTGTTCTGCACGCAGAGCGCGATGAGGTTGTAATTGATCTCCACTCGGCGAATCAGTTCAATCCGCGCGACGGACACATCAACAGCGCGATGCTCTACATGGAACACTTCCCGTTTATCTCGCGACTCTGGTTCGGAGAATACTTCGAGTATGACAGGGACGAAGACTATTGGTTCACCGAGGTTTCTGGCCTACCCTTTGGCTTGATGGGCGAAATGCTACAGGACGGCGGTCACCCCTATCGGGGATTGCTCTACGGCATGACAACCCGCATGTACGGAGACGTGGACCCCCGCCCGGTTTGGGCGATGATGAACGATTTCGGAATAGACCAGAGCCGCATGCTGGGGTACTGGCTCGACAATCCTCCGATCACAACCAACCACCCCCAAATCCGCGCAACCACCTACATCGGCGAAGATCAGGTGTTGGTAGTTCTGGCATCCTGGTCAGACGAAGACCAGATAGTGGACCTAACCGTGGATCAGAACGGAGCGGCCGCACCTTCCGGAACAACGGCGTGGGTTCCGGCAGTCGAGGGACTGCAAGAAGAGGCCGAGGTAGAACTTTCGGCTGTGCCCGTGCAGGCGAATCAGGGGTTGTATTTGATTATCAAGTAACCGGGGAGAGGGCGGAACCACTTGCAATCTCCCCCGCCCTCTTCCGATCCTCAGCTGGAGACCAGTGCTTCTTCGAGCGATGCCAGGCTAAGTTGGATCTCAGCGAGGCTGGCGCTACGAGACGAAGTAACGTCTCCACGGTACCCAGTACAACCACTCGACAGGTTAAAAGGCCATTGAAAACACAACTCCGCCAATTGCTGCAGGAGGTCCGCGCTTGCACGATTTGCGAGCCACACCTTCCCCATGGCGTCCGCCCGATCGTCCAGATCAGTTCGCAGGCCAAGATCCTAATCGCCGGACAGGCACCGGGACGAAAGGTCCACGAGACAGGTGTTCCGTTTGACGACCCCAGCGGAGATCAGCTACGCCGTTGGCTGGGGGTAGGAAAAGAAGTGTTTTACGATCCGTCCCTCGTAGCCATTCTTCCGATGGGTTTTTGCTATCCGGGAACAGGTAAGTCAGGGGATCTCGCCCCGCGCGCCGAATGCGCACGAGAGTGGCGAGAAAAGCTACTGGAGCACCTCGAAGCAGTTGAGTTGACGCTTGTTATCGGCGCCTATGCGCAGAAGTGGCACTTCGGAACGACCAAGCCCGTAACAGAATTAGTTAAAGGCTGGAAGAGTTATTGGCCGAAGGTGCTACCTCTTCCCCACCCCAGTCCGCGCAATCGCATTTGGCTCAAGAACAATCCATGGTTCGAAGAGGAGATCGTGCCAGCTTTGCAGCAACGCGTATCTGGGCTTTTCTAACCACCTCATACCACCCTTTATAAAAGCATCGAGGGGTTCGGGCATCTGGATGCATATGCGGATAATGACCTCAGGAGTAAGGGCAGTTGGAGCCCGGCTAGTCCCTGCCAACCAACCCTTCGACAAACGCTTTGGCCTCCGTGAGCGACATGCCGTAACTCTTCTGGGCGAGCCCGATCGCAGCTAGGGTCTCTCCCCTCCTTGCCAATTCAAGAACCTCGTCGTCAATCTCCGCCTTCGGGATCTCCCTGGTAAAATCCTTCGTGAGGTCAAGCGGTTTTTCCACAGCAAACTCGCGACCCACCTCATTTAACAACCGGGGAATCGTTGGCCGGAGAAACCATCGCCATTGGACGCGCAGGACATCGCCGTCCAGCCGGACGGGATAGTGGTGGGCGAGAGTATGACCGGCAGGAGGTTTGAAGGCCAATTCTGCGTCAACTGTTTTGCGCAAAGACTCCAACGCTTCTCTATCAACGCGGAGTTTAAGATCCAGTATGTGGATTTTCTGCCCCTGACTGCCTGACAAAGAGTTCAGCCCATGCCTGGTAACGACCTCCCTCGTCCACCGAGCCCATTCAACCTCCTCATATCGTAAAGACACAGCGATTGGATGAGGCTCAGGCAATTTGGCGTTGGAGTCAGATCGTATCTTGATCAGCAACCAATCCCGTCCGGCCCGCACCAACCAATTCGACCGTCGGAAAGTTATACCGACAACCGGAAACATGAGTAGGCCAAAGAGCAATCCGAAGGCTGCCAAAGAATAGAAGGCGATTCCCTGCAACTCTTCCGGCAGGCTCCCCTCGGCCCGGAGAAACAGCAGGAAGGCCAAACCGCCCCAGATAATCCCAACAACCAGTATCGCAAAGAAGGCATTATAAGCCCGCCCAAACCAGGTTTCACGAACAACCAAACGATCGCGTCGCCCGTGACTTGGGAGTTCAGAAGTATGGAGTAGTTTCAAGCCTGCCGGAAGGTACGAAGGGCGCTCGACCCGGAGGCCCCTTCACACGACTCTGGGAGGTTTCCCCTAATCAATTCCCACTCGGCCCTGGACCGCCTCAAACAGCCGCGCGGAATCGTATCCAATCCCGTCCTTAAACACGAGCACAGTATTGTCGATGCTGGACCCATCGGTACTGAGGTCTGCGTTCACTACCACAAGGTCTGCAATCTTTCCGACCTCAACCGATCCGAGTTCATCGTAGACACCCAGAACCTTTGCTCCGTTTGCTGAGAGGATTTGGATCGCTTGCGCAACGGAGAAACCACCCTCCCTTAGCAACTCAAAATTCCTCTGGTCCCCATAACCAGGAAGGGCTCCACCGTTACCAGTTGGGTCCACCCCCGCGGCCAAAAGTCCCCCGGCGTCAAAAAACGCTTTCTCATATGCCATGGCGTTCTGGAACATTGCCGGCGTGAACTGGCTATTGCCTTCGTCTATGCTTCCCTTGGCCGCAACATAGTCCTGCCGAACTTCCGGGGCCATCGCTTCGAGAGTCCTAACGCCAAGGGTTGGGCGGCCGGGCACAAACAGTTCATACACGGCCAAGGTAGACGTCATCGGAACGCCGGCATCGATCATCGTCTGGAAAGTTGCCGCCACTCTGGGATCATCAAGGTCCACATTTCCTGCCTGGACGAATCCGCTCCGGGGACATTCATCCGGCTGTTTGTCGGTAGCGTAGTCGGTATTTGTCAAAAGCCCATGTTCGATATTGTCGATGCCGAGTTCCACGGCCTCGGTGAAACTCACCGAACAAATGTGACCGGTCACGCGAACGCCATGGGCGTGGGCTTCTTCGATTGCCGCCTGGAGTTCGGCCCGACCGATGTTCGTGTACGCTTTGATCCAGGTGGCTCCTTCTTCAGCCCAGTAGGCAACGAAGCGCCTGGCCTGCTCAGGGGAATTGATCAGCGTCATTGTCGAAAGACCCTGACCACCCGTGATGTAGGGGGCTGTGATATGAATACGAGGGCCGGGAGCGGTCCCGGCATCGATGGCATGTTTAAGATTAATCTCAATGTAGGTGGCACGACTGCCAGTCGTCCGAACTGTAGTCACACCGGACCCCAGATAGAGCCGAGGAGCCGTAAAAGTTGCCTGTGCCGAACGCCCGCCAGCGGCTGAATAAAAAAGGTGATCGTGAAGGCCGATCATTCCCGGGAACACGGAGTGACCACTCAGGTCCAGCACCTGCGCGCCACTCGATGGAGAAACGTCTTGCCTACTACCGACTTCGGCGATCCTCCCATCCCGGATCAATACGGTCTGGCCGGTACGGGCTGGCGCCCCGGTTCCGTCGACAACCGTAACATTCGTTAGCGCTACTTCAGACGCGTTTACGCTCACATACTGAAGTACACCATCTGACAGCTCCGGACCCTGGGCAACCGCAGGCGCGGGGAGGGCCAGGAAAAAACCAAGAAGAAAATATTTCTTTGCCATCGTTTAACTCCAGCGTGCTGTCAGTTGACGGTGAACGCCGTCATCATACCCGTCTCAAGATGTTCGGCGATGTGACAATGTACCATCCAGTTACCGGGGTTCGTAATATCAAGAAGGATATCTGCCGTTGATCCCACCGGTAATAACATCGTGTCTTTCCAAGCCATATTTGTATTTCGAACCCCGTTTACATCCACGACCAGAAATCTCTGGCCATGAAAATGGATTGGATGTTGCATCGCATGAAGGGTTTCGCGCTCGTTTGAAAGGCGAATTTTCACTACGTCTCCGCGCTCAAACTGCCACCCAATCTCCATGTTCTCGCGGCCCGTCGAAGGGTCACGCAGAATCCACCGGACCTGATCGGGCGTCGACGCCCAGTTCATCATGGGCATGGTGCCCGCCCACTCGACCGGATTAAAGAAAGTCGAATCGAATTGCATGAAACGACCCACTACGAACGGAAGACCATCAGTTTCCAGAGTCAGGATCAACTCCCTTCCCGGAGGGTCATCGAAATACCGCCTGTAATGTCCGATGTCGTTGGTAACGCTGGAGTCTGAACGTAGGGTTTCGAAAGAAGATGAAAAATTCGGATCGGCGTTCTCGCTCTGAACCGCGACTACTCCAACGGTATCAACAAATGGCAGGAAACCTCCACTTCGGTGGTCAATGCCCTGGACCCTGTTTTCAAGTAGGAAGGTCCCTGCGCGGGGAAACATCACATGGACGATGTAGCGCTCTGCGGGAGCGATTACAACACTCTGAGCCCATTCCTCCGTTTCAAAATTGCCCACGTCCGTACCGACTACCTTGATCGCGGCACCACCGAAAGACAGGTTGAAGGTCCTGGTATTGGAAACGTTGGTAAGAAAGAAACGAACGACCTCTTCGTGGCGGACAGAGAGCGAGTATTCAGGTTCGCCGTTGACGAGGAACTGATTTCCAAATCTCCCCATCAGCGCGTGAGTAGCCTGCTGGTCGCCGAAGGGCAGCAACCCCTCCTCCGTAATGGCGATGTCGTCAAGGATCAGAAACTCTTCCCGGTTGGCCGGACTGAAATAGTCTTCCCGATCCGATTGGACAAACATATTCCCGTAAAGCCCCAGGTCCTGTTGAATGTCCTCACGATGATGTGGGTGGTACCAGTAGAGACCGGCATCAGGAAAACTAATTCTGTAGTCAAACGAATCTCCTGGTAACACAGGGTCCTGAGTCAGCCCCGGTACTCCGTCGAACCTGTTCTCTATTCGGATTCCGTGCCAGTGGACCGATGTTGGCATATCGATCGAGTTGACTAATTTCACATTCACCGTCGTACCCTGATTGGCCCAAATTAGCGGACCAGGATACTGTCCGTTGAATCCATACATCTGAAATGTTTTTCCACCGATGGTACGGGAAACGACTCCCGCTTCCAAAACAAGTGTGTCCCCATCGGCGAGACGCACGACTTCGCTTGGCTTTCCGGTAGGCGGATCAGGCTCGTCCAACAGGAATGGATCGGCGTTAGGTGGTTTTAACTCCATCAAAGCCGACATCATTGTCACTCCCGCCGGAGAAAGTGGGCGCGGCCATCCGGCGTGATCCATGCCCGACATACCGCTGTCGATCGCCGAACCGCTCGCGCCATAGAGGAATTCCATCAAGTCAGGAGGGCGCATGCGTGTGCTCGCGGAAGCTCCACGCAAAACCAGCCTGCCTTCTCGTTCGGCACCGCCCCCTCGAACCTCGGCCGATACGAGGACATGGAATTTGTTGAGTTCGATCGCGCCGAGTCGATTTTCACCGTTGCTGACGGAACCCAGGTTTATCAGTGGAACAAAATTCGGCGTTGTCACCCAGGCAACGTAGGTCGTGAAATCGCCAAGAGTCTCAACCGGCGGCAAACCCTTGAGGTGCAACACCGCCTCATACCGATGTTGGCCATCCACCGTGACGTTCGTAGTGAAGACCGATGGGATACGTCCGAGTTCGACGGCGCCCGCGACGAACTCCATCTCCGGTACTGGAACCAATGTCAGGCAATAGAGGTCGCGACTGGGGGACAGGTGACCGTTGGTCCCGGGTTGGCAGGGACCAACGGCCGACCGGTGGTCCCTGCTAACAGGAGCGAGAAACCCGACGATGACCAAAACGAATCCGAACGACCCAAGACTTACGGCACGTACAGTCCGTAATTGGCCGTGAACAAGAGGAACATCAAGTTTCGTCATCGCCCGCCAATATGCTCAACTGGCTTTCCTTTCGGAAGGGACGGTGATAAACGTTTCAAAAAGAATTGTAGCCGATCACCACGCCGAGTATCGACATCATCACACCCACGGGTGCAAACTTCTTGGCTCGGTCTGGATCAATCGCGCGCTCCATGCTCTTCAACCCCAGCTCAGGGCGGACAAAGATTACGACCGATTTTAGCACATAGCTGTATCCGATCGCAGTGAGCACAAGTGACGGCCAGGTCCACACGTTGTGGAAGGCCACGATCAGCGCGCCGGTGCCTAACGTCAAGAAACCGTTAACGAACGCCCCTGCTTTGCCCTTGTTGTGTAGCATTTGGAAAAAATTAGCCCACCCAACCGGCTGAAACGCATGTGACAGTCCGATTACAATAAAATTGATTGCGGCAAATCTCTCAATTGCAATTTCCATCGCCATTCTCGATTCTCAGTAGTTTAGGAAAAACTAATATATATTGTAGTTGACAATAAATTACAAGACGACTGCCTTTTTCTCAAAGTCCACAATACTTCCGCCTTCACCAAGCTTGAAAACCTGAGGGACCAAAGTTTAT
This sequence comes from Gemmatimonadota bacterium, assembly GCA_029262195.1. Taxonomy (GTDB): domain Bacteria; phylum Gemmatimonadota; class Gemmatimonadetes; order Gemmatimonadales; family GWC2-71-9; genus B16T1B5. The sequence goes on from JAJCZX010000030.1 coordinate 293,218, forward strand.
CTTAAGAAACGGCGTTCCTTTCGCCTGACCCTCAAACCGATCTCTCACGCAGATCGGCTGCGCGGGGGCAAAGGGGATTCATTCCTCAAGGACGATGCTCTAACGGTTATAGTCATTTGATACTTTCAGCCTCGATGTCGGGGTGCGTGAGATTCGGCATTGAAGGCGGAAAGAAACACGTCATATGACGACCCGAAAAAATTTCAAAAAGCTCGTCCGTGCTCGAATGAGCAAAACCGGCGAAAGTTACACCACCGCCCGCCGCCACCTTTTGAGCGAGGGTGATGTCCCGGCAATCAGCGGCTCACCCTCTCACCTTCCCGGCAGCATCCCAGCGACAACGGCCCTGCGAGTCTTGCTCCATCACGCCAAAGCGTCCCACCGCGGTAAGGCCCTTTCCGAGCCGATGGTTTTCGGAATGGCCGGAGGGATCGGCATTGGAGTATTCGAGTTCTTTTACGAGAAAGAAGATGTGGCCACGTTTTTCCTCGGAGGGAGGCATTCCTGGCACGACGATCTCGCATACTCTCGGGCGCTGCTCGATGATTTCGAGTTGAAATTCGCCGTAAGCGAAACCTTAGGCGAGAAGAAAGCGGAGAAGGATTTGCATGCGGCCCTCCAAACCGGAGCTCCGGTTATTGCGTGGGTGGACGCGGCGCACCTACCAAAGCGTCAGATCGGCTGTGCATGGGATAGCGGGTACTACCATGTCGTTACCGTGTATTCGATTAACGATGAAACCGGAGCTGCTCTAATTGGAGATTGTGGAGACCAACCTATTGAAGTCCCTCTGGACATTCTCAGAACGGCCCGTGCCAGAATCAAGAAACAAAAAAACCGTGTGCTATTTATCGAACCCGCGAACGGCACCGCGTTGTCGATCATCGATGATGCAAAGTTCAAGAAGCTAATTCACTCTGGCCTCCGCCGGTGCAGCGATGGATTGCACAACCCGGCAATGACATGGGCGGCAGCCAATTTCAAGCTCGATGCGCTAGAAAGATGGGCTGAGAGACTCCACGGATCTTCGTCCAAAACGAGCTGGAATAATCGATTCAAACCGGGACCGAATCTGTGGCGAGGGCTAACATGGATATACGATTCCATTGAGCACTATTCCGGAGGTGGAGGACTTTGCCGGTTGATGATGTCCGATTTCCTATCTGAAGCCGGCGAGTCCACCGGTGATCGACGCTTGAGCGCGCTCGCGGAGCGTTACAAGGACCTGGGGGCCTTGTGGAGTGACCTTGCCCACGCAGCCCTACCCGAGGAGGTGCCCCAAACGCGACGGGTCCGGGAACTCTACTCGAAGAAGGCAGAGTTTCTTAGCGACGAAGCTCCGACTGAGGAACTGGCCGGAGTTTGGAAAGAAATTGAGTCAATAAACGATGACGCGGGTGAAAACTTCCCTATGTCCCCCGCCGCCGTTGACGATCTTCTCGAACTATTGAAGCGGAAGGTGATCGGCATACACGAAGCTGAGACGGTAGCGTTGGCCGAACTAGACCGCATTATCAATTAGCTCTGATCTTCTAAACACCGAATTCGAGGTTAGATACCATGTCACATAAAGCAAAGTGGGTTCTAGGCGTCGCGTTCTTCACGATCGCAATATTTTCTACAAGCACCTCCGCCCAGACCGATTCTGATCTGGCTGGTCCCGGACCTGAACATGCCGGTCTCATCGCATTGACCGGAGATTGGAGGTTGTACGCACAAGGACAGCCGAACGGGGTGGCGACCGCACGCTCCCGACTCGGCGGGAGGTTTGTCGAGTTTGAGTTACTGGCTGATGCGGGTCCTATCCGCCAGGCGGTCTATACTTTCGGCTACGATCGGCGCCACGACCGGTACAATGTCAGCGCGATGGACAACACCGGTACCTATTGGGTCGTCGGTCAAGGCCACAACGTCGGCGGACGGATCGCGATGTACGGCAAGGACGATGATCCAAACATGGAGGCCATGGGCCTCAAAAAAGAGTTCGCCATTGTTTTGGAAGTAAAGTCTGAAAATGAGGTCTCTATCGAGGTCATTTTCATCGACACCCGTACGCCGGAGCGTAACGAAATCCAATTTCTGGCATTCGATTTACGCAGATAACGGATTCTAGTGTAGAATTCACGATGCCCCACCAGTCACCTCTGTCTCCGGACGAACAAGAGCAACTCGCCCACGCAGGACTGCGTGTGGCGAAGATCATGAGCGCCGCGCGGGTAGCCGCGTTCAACGGTTGGACCCTGGGTGCGTTCGCAGTCATCAGCCTCCTGTTTTCTTTTTCCAGCCTCACGGCCCTGTTAATGGGCCTGGGGCTGGGCTGGGTGGCCTGGAACGAATTCAAAGGGAAAAACCGAATTCGCACTCTAGACGTGACGGCTCCGGATTTCCTGGGAAAAAACCAGCTGGGGTTGATGGCGTTAATTGTGGTTTACTCACTTGTGTCAATTTACCGAGCCCTCACACAACCCCTTCCCCACCTGAGCGAACTTGAGGAGGCAATCGGACCGGTTGGCGACTTGATCACTTCGCTCGCGGTTTCCGTTTATATCTCTGTAATTGTCCTCACGATTCTCTTCCAGGGGCTAAACGCCCGGTATTATTTCGCGAGGCGCGAGATGCTGGCGAGCTACATGGCTGAGACTCCCACCTGGATTATCAAAATACAGAAGCAAATGAGGAGCTAAGCCCGGCGATCTCTTTCTCGCACCAATCTCCGGGGGCACAGCATGCTGTGCCCCGACGTGTACTCCCTTTCCTCTCGCCTGCCCCGGAACTACTATTTCTTCCGCTTTTCCAAACGGACGGGAACCGATGACCGATTCAGCCCGCAAAAGGGATTACTGGGGACGAAACCTCAAATATGTGGGAGCCCTCCTCACGATTTGGTGGACCGTTTCGTTTGGCTTTGGAATCCTGTTCGTAGAGCAACTCAATACGATTCGCATTGGCGGTTTCCAACTCGGTTTCTGGTTCGCCCAGCAAGGTTCTATCTACGTTTTCGTCATATTGATTTTCGTCTACGTGAAATTGATGAACCGGCTCGACCATGAATTCGATGTCGATGAGACTGAGAAAAACCGATGAATGTTCAAGCGTGGACCTTCGTAATGGTCGGGGTTTCGTTCGCCGTTTACATCGGCGTGGCAATCTGGTCCCGGGCTTCATCGACTCGGGAATTCTACGTAGCAGACGCCAGCGTACCGCCACTTTTGAACGGTATGGCAACCGCCGCCGATTGGATGAGCGCCGCGTCATTCATTTCTATGGCCGGTTTGATCGCCTTTATGGGGCGCGATGGTTCTGTCTACCTCATGGGCTGGACAGGCGGATACGTACTGCTTGCCCTGCTGCTTGCCCCCTACCTCAGAAAGTTCGGGAAATACACCGTCCCGGATTTCGTAGGTGACCGCTACTATTCCAAAATCGCTCGAGTAGTCGCGGTTGTTTGTGCCCTGTTCGTCTCGTTCACCTACGTTGCCGGGCAGATGCGTGGAGTCGGTATCGTCTTCTCGCGGTTCCTTGGTGTCGGTATCAACGAAGGCGTTTTCATCGGCATGGGGATCGTCTTTTTCTACGCCGTGCTCGGTGGAATGAAGGGGATCACCTACACCCAGGTAGCGCAGTACTGTGTGCTCATTTTTGCCTACCTGGTTCCGGCTATTTTCATTTCTATTTTGCTAACAGGGAACCCGATACCACAACTCGGTTTTGGTGACACACTGGCCGATGGCTCAGGGACCTACCTGCTCGACCGACTCGATGGATTGAGCAGTGAGCTGGGATTCGGGGAGTTCACCGCAGGCAACAAAAGATCACTCGACGTCTTCTTTATAACCGCGGCACTCATGGCGGGCACCGCGGGGCTACCACATGTCATCGTAAGATTCTACACCGTGCCCGGCGTTCGTCAGGCTCGCAGTTCGGCGGGCTGGGCGCTGCTGTTCATCGCCATCCTCTACACAACCGCGCCAGCTGTCGCCGCCTTCGCACGAACCAACCTGTTAACCACCGTCTCGAATGCGCCCTACTCCGAAGTACCCGAGTGGTTCAAGAACTGGGAGGAGACAGGGCTCATTGCATTTGACGACTTAAACGGTGACGGAGTAATCCAGTACACGGGCGACGGATCGAGTATCCTTAATGAGTTGACGATCGACCGCGACATAATGGTGCTGGCTAACCCGGAAATAGCCAACCTCCCCAACTGGGTTGTCGGGCTGGTGGCCGCCGGAGGACTTGCCGCCGCTCTTTCAACAGCGGCAGGTCTTCTGCTCGTGATCTCGACCTCCGTAGCGCATGACTTAATGAAGAAGACGTTCCTGCCTCAGATCTCTGAGAAAGGCGAATTGGTAACGGCTCGGGTTGCCGCCGGCCTGGCCGTGGTAGTCGCCGGTTACTTTGGGATCAACCCGCCCGGTTTCGTGGCTCAGGTGGTCGCTCTGGCATTTGGACTTGCTGCGGCGTCATTCTTCCCGGCTATTGTGATGGGGATTTTCTCAAAACGAATGAACAAAGAAGGAGCTGTCGCCGGAATGGTTATCGGTCTTAGCTTCACAGCTTACTACATCGTCCATTTCAAATTCCTCCACCCTGAGTTGAACACCGTCGACCACTGGTGGTTCGGGATTTCTCCAGAAGGTATCGGCACAGCTGGCATGCTCCTGAACTTTGCCGTAGCAATCGGTATCGCCGCGTTGACTCCCGCTCCTCCTGAAGCAATCCAGAACCTGGTTGATGATATTCGCGTTCCGCGAGGCGCAGGACCGGCGCACGAAGTTTCGGCCTAATTTCCGAGCCACTTCACTCGGGTCGGCTCCGGTCACGAATTGTTACAGCGGAGGCGAGCCTCGTTTCGATATAGACCGAGAGAACTCTTGCGGTTTCATCAGAGGTTCGGAAGACGGGTAGACCGGCCCGGTCAAACAACTTCGCCAGGGGATCGTAGAGTTCGCCTGCATCTACGACGAAGACGACCGGTTTTTGCGAAGCAGTTACGGTGTCTATCAAAAGCGGGGCGATTGCTTCGGGCCCTTCCATGTCCTCCTCATGTTGGTCAATGTCACAGGCGAGAGTGTTCAACGCAGGGGTGAACGGAACGCAGCCAATAATCAAAGCGTCGGTCGTTTCGTCGGCGAGCAGGGTTCTCACCGCCGACACGAAACCGCGGTCGCCCATCATGGGAGTGACGTCGAGCGGATTTCTGACTTCTGCAAAACCATCCAGGTTTGATTCCGCGAACAACGTACGAAGTCTATCGGTGGTCCCCTTGGAGAAATCCGACAACTCAAGGCCACCGAGGTGGTCTGCAATAGCGACCGACTCGAAGCCGGCATTCGAAATTACGCCGACCCGGCGACCGAGTACTTTTTTTTCTGCAAGTAGCGTTGCCACTGTCGTTAACCCTTCAAACTCGCTGAGCGATTCCGCGACTAGAATTCCTGCCTGCCGTGCCAGGGCTCTGGTGGTGGAGTAGTCACCTGCGAGTGCCGCCGTGTGGGAGGCGCTGGCAGAGGCCCCGGCAACGTTTCGACCGGCACGATAGAGAATTACCGTGCAACCCTGCTTCGTGGCCCTCCTCGCCGCTTTAATCAGCCGGGCACCGTCGAGATATTTCATGCCTTCCACATAACATGCGATGACTTTCAGGTCCGTGTGGTCCACAAGGTGTTCGACGAAATCACCGACAGTCAAATCAATCTGATTGCCCACCGAGATCAAATAACGAGGGTTCACGTACCCCAACTTGCTGCTTCTCGATAAAACGAAGGCTCCGCTCTGCGCCACGATTCCCAACGGAGCGGCCGGGATATCGGGGAACCCGAATTTGTGTGCGGGAATGAACAACGCGTTGTAGCGACCCGGTGTAGATCGGACGCCGAGGCAATTCCCTCCATTAACCAGGGGAGTCTCGGCGCCGTTCTGTCTGGCTGACATAAGTGTTGTTTCGATTTCGCGCCTCATCGGTTTCGAGGGCTCCGTTTCACCAAGCCCGCCGGCGATCACAATCACTGCGGATGCGCTTTTGAGCCTCACGATGTCTTTAAGCAAGCCTGGCACCTGTGAGCCCGCGACACTCACAATGCATAAATCAACTCTTTTAGGAATCGATTCGAGATTCTCCACAGCGCGGCATCCCTCAACGTCTGAGTATCCGGGTTTTACGACCCAAACACTTTCGCAAGAAAAACCCTCAGCCAGGATATTCTGCAAGATTACTCGTCCCGGGTTACTCCCCGATCCAACACCAATCACAGCGATGCTCTGTGGTTTTAGCATTCTGTGCAGTTGAGTTCGTGGGCGGGTAGTAGGAGCTGATTCCGTGTTGTCACCAACACGGACGTATGCATCCAGAACCAATGCCCCTTTGGGTGTCGGGATAAGAGGATTGATCTCCAATTCGCGCAGCCGGAGGGGCATCACATCCTCCGCCAGAGTCATCACTCGGTCAAGTAGTTTTTCCAAACCGACTTGAGTAAGGCGCGTCGCTGTTTTGCGATGCCCTTCTAACAACAGTTTTCCGAGTCGCGTCGCGGCTATGATTTCGACAGCCTCTGTCGCAACTATCCCGGTCAAAAGCTGAATCCTCATTTGATCGTTCGAGTCGCTGGCGCCAAAAACGTCTGTGTACACTCCACCCAGTCCCAACGTAACCACAGCGCCAAACTCCCTGTTCCAGCGAACGTTAACGAGCAATTCTGAACCGGGGCCCGTATCATACCGGATGAAGTCCGCGATCGAAAAGCCAGCCACATCGCAAGCACTGAAGTCCGCCTTCATCGCTGCCAACGCCTGGGCCACCTCGATCGGCTCGTTAGCTACGAAACGCACTCCTCCGACGTCAGTTTTGTGTACAATATCCCTTGAAACGACTTTGAGAACGAGCCGCTCAGCTGAGTGCCCGGATACATCAACTGGCGTTCCCACCTGGTCGATCGGAACAAAAGAGTTTACGGGAACCAAGAAGCCAAGGGCCTGGCAAAACTCAAACGCATCGGGCTCCAGCATGACGGTCGCCGAATCACGAACCGCGTCGTTGAGGCAGTCTAACGTGCCCCGCATTAAACTGTGGCGTGGCGCCCGATGGCGTCTCGCCCGGCTCGGAACGCCTTCAAGTTGGACCGCAAGACCTTCTCACTTTTTGAGGCATAGCGTTCAAGTATGTGGGCCTCAATGGCTTCAGCGCCAACCGGGACAAAAGTGGAGGCCGCACCTACCATCACCATGTTTACCGCTCGCGCCGAACCCGCGGCTCGCGCTAGTTCGTGGGCGTCCACAAGATGGGAATGAGGCAATGACTGGACGGCATTCAACACATCACCAAGATCAGGGTAATCGGGAATGTTTACTGTGGGTTCTGAGGCCGTCAACAGCATCCCCTCCGGATGCAATTGGGGGACGTACCTCAAACTTTCCAACGGTTCGAGGCTCAGAACCATGTCGGCCCGCCCGCGAGGGATCAGACTACTGAAAACTGGTTCGTCCGCCAAACGTAGATGCGCGATCACCGCTCCACCCCTTTGCGCCATGCCGTGTTCCTCTGACTGTTTTACCCTCAAACCCTGGCGTAACGCGCTTGCAGCGATGATCGCGGCAATGGACAGTACCCCCTGCCCTCCCACTCCCGAAACGATGATGTCGTATTTCATTGTTTCTTCCGCTTCCGTGCAGCTTCGATGCACTCTCTCACTGAGATCACAACCGAGAGGCCCAGGTGATCGACCTCCTGACGCAAGGTTGAAGCCATTTCTTTCAGGTTCTTGGGATGTGCTTCGACTACAACGCAATGCTCCTCAGCCACACCTATACCGAGCACAAGATCCCTCAGGCGTGACGAAGGTAGAACGGTGGGCTGAGTTCCCGTCATGGCTACGACCTCGTTGTCGAGGATGACCACCGTCATATTGGTGTTTTCGTTGACGCAATCCATCAGCGCGGTGGTACCGGAATGGAGGAACGTGCTATCTCCGATTACGGCAATAACGTTTTCTTTGCCTGTATCCACAGCGCCTTTGGCCATCCCGATAGAAGCCCCCATACACACGCATGACTGGCCGACCGAATAAGGAGGCAGAATCCCCAGCGTGTAGCACCCGATATCTGAGGTGACAAGGTGGTTTTCGTACTGATCGAGCACAGACCTTATAGCACTGTAAGCATCAGCATGGGGACAGCCCTGGCACAGTCGCGGCGGCCGCATGGGGAGCGAAAGAGCCGGAGCACGCATGCCCGAGCTTGATGGCAAACCCAGGGCGTTCCTTACGACGTCTGGAGTCAACTCCCCATCAGGCCGAATCGCGCCCGTCTCTTTGCCGGAAACAGCGACAATCGTTTGCCCTACGCCCCTCACCTGTCGCTCCACGAAGGGGTAGCCTTCTTCCAGAACAAGAAGAGATCGGACGTGTCCCATCAACGCACGAATTTTTTCCATCGGAACCGGGTAGGCGCCTATATGGAGATGGGATGGTTCAATGTCGAGATCGTTTTTGTTGTCCAGATAGTAGTTACGAGCAATTCCGGTGGTGATCACGCCCAGTTCGCGGCTTGTCTCGCTGAGATAGAGCGTATTGTGATCCGATTTTTCGGTATACGCCTTGATTGCCGCCTGAGCTTGCTGCAAAGATCTCCACTGCCGACGGGCATAGGTCGGCAACAATACCCACTTTGACGGATCCGGCTCGACGGTCTCTTGATTTGGGTCTCGCATTTCGCCGGTGCGCACCGCTGACCGACTGTGGGCGAGACGGGTGGCCAGCCGAACCATCACCGGAATGTGGAAGCGCTCGGATATGTCGAACGCTTCTCGGGTCATTTCATAGGCCTCGGTTTGATTGGCGGGCTCAAGACAAACTACGCGAGCAAAATCAGCGTAAAACCTGCTGTCTTGTTCGTTTTGCGAACTGTGCATCCCCGGATCGTCGGCTACGGCCAGTACCAAACCTCCGTCGATCGACACCAGAGCCGAGTTCATGAACGGATCCGCTGCCACGTTGAGACCCACATGTTTCATGGTTACCAGAGCCCGTCTGCCGGCCATCGAAGCGCCCAGCGCTTGTTCAAACGCCGTCTTCTCATTGGCACTCCATGAAACGTGCGATCCTCCTACCAACTCTGCGTATCTTAGCAGGTACTCTATGATCTCCGTTGCCGGAGTGCCCGGATACCCGTATGCCACCGACACTCCGGCATGGATGGCACCCAGAGCAACAGCTTCATCGCCCAGGACGACCAGGTCTGTGGACGTCCGAGCGGGTAACAACAACTGCCCAACCATGAGATGCTCCTGTCTAATTCTTTCCCAAGAACTGCGTCAACACGTCTGCGAGCCTGGGTTCCCCTATTTCTTCGAGTTCGTATCGAACGCGAACCGACGGCTTCTCAATTTTCACTACCCGCCGAAGATCAATCGGAGTCCCTATCACAACAACATCAGCTTCAGACCGATTGATCGTCGCTTCCAGGTCAGCAGTCTGCTCTTTTCCGTATCCCATCGCCGGCAGAATTGGCCCAGCGTCCGGATATTTCTCGTAAGTTTCCGAGATCGAGTTGACCGCAAAAGGTCTGGGATCGACTACCGCCGCTGCGCCATATTTCCGAGCGGCAACCATTCCCGCACCCTGTTTCATTCCCCCGTGAGTAAGTGTGGGTCCATCTTCCACAACGAGTACTTTTTTGCCGCGAATTTGCTCGCCGTTTTCTACGAAGATGGGACTTGCTGCATCAACCACAGTCGCGGTGGGGTTCAGTTCGTGAATTACCTGACGAGCACAGTCTACATCTTCCGGTGAAGCGGTGTCGATCTTGTTGATCACCACAACATCTGCCATGCGAAGGTTCAAACCACCCGGATAAAAACGTTTCGGATGATCTGCCCGATGAGGATCTGTGACTGTTAAAAAGAGATCTGGTTTGAAGAAAGGCGAGTCGTTATTCCCCCCGTCCCATATCACAACGTCGGCCTCCCTTTCGGCCTCGCGAAGTATTGCTTCGTAATCGACACCTGCATAAACGACGTGGCCAGCCACTATGATGGGCTCGTATTCCTCTCGCTCTTCGATCGTGCAATCATGCTTCACCAGGTCTTCAACCTCAGCAAAACGTTGTACGGCTTGCTTTGCAAGATCGCCGTAGGGCATCGGGTGTCTGACCAAGACCACCCGCTTTCCGGCGGCCTTCAAGATACCTGCCACCTTGCGACTGGTCTGGCTCTTGCCGCAACCGGTACGCGTGGCACACACCGCCACAACAGGCACGCTCGATTTGATCATCGTCTTGCTCGGAGCGAGCAGTTTGAAACTCGCACCAGCCGCACCCACCCTCGACGCAAGTCGCATGACCTGTTCGTAAGACACGTCGCTGTAGGAGAAGACGGCTGTATCTATCCGCTCCATCCGTATCAATTTTTCAAGTTCCGACTCATCCAGAATGGGAATTCCGTTAGGATAGTTGGAGCCCGACAATTCCGACGGATATATTCGTCCGTCGATGTTTGGAATCTGCGTTGCTGTAAACGCCACCACCACATCTTCCGAGTTGTCCCGGTAAACAACATTGAAGTTGTGAAAGTCCCTGCCGGCGGCCCCGAGAATAACAACCCGTTCGCCCATTTTTTTTCCTCTTCTTGCGGATGTGGCGGTCTGCTTATGGCTCACCTAAAGATCACACTCAATGATGAAATCCTTATGAACGTTCGCGCAATTTTTGGTGGATGGATTACCCTCCCAAAAATAGAGACTAGCAAGTTTTTCCTTTTGATTACGACACCATTTTTCGCGCCGGTTAGATGCGCAGATGAAGCAGTCGTGAAGGCAGGTCGAAGAGTTTCTTAGAAGTAACGATTCTTATTGCGTTCCGGGTTCACGGAGCTAGATTGGAATTGGGCTTGTGAAATTTTTCACAAGAGATGCTCGGCACCGTCCTTCGGGTGCGGCCGGGGTACGGCACTGAGCCAGGTATCGGGAGTTCTCAAGCTGGAGCTTACGATGGCAAATGTCGATCGGTCCCCAAACCTGCCCGCCAACGGAGTCTCACGAAGAACGTTTTTGGAGATCTGCAGCATCGCTGCAGCGGCCGTCGGCCTGCCAGCGAGTGCCGCTGCCAAAATCGCGACACTAGTTCAAGCGGGCAGAAAGCCATCAGTCGTCTGGCTTTCACTCGCAGAGTGCACCGGATGCACCGAATCGCTGCTGAGAACCAGCATGCCTGCGCTGGACGAGTTAATACTCGACCTGATCTCCCTGGATTACCACGAAGCCCTGATGGCACCATCGGGCGAACTCGCCCATTCAAGTCTCAGACAAACAATGGAGCAGAACGCAGGCAGCTTTATCCTCGTGGTTGAAGGAGCTGTCCAAACTGCTGACGGCGGAATCTATTGCAAAATCGGAGGAGAAACTGCACTTGAGCTTTTGCGGGAGGTCGCTGATGCAGCCGGGGTGATTGTAGCGATTGGATCGTGTGCTTCGTGGGGGGGAATCCCCTCGGCCGATCCAAACCCGACTGGAGCGCAGGGAGTGCCACATGTTCTCCCGGGCAAGACGGTTGTCACCATTCCAGGTTGTCCACCCAACCCATACAACTTCCTGGGCACGGTACTGCAGTACGCCACCTTCGGCACATTGCCCACGTTGGACGGTTTGGGTCGTCCGAAGTTCGCTTTCGCACGCACGATCCATGAACATTGTCCTCGGCGGGCGCATTTCGATGCCGGGAGGTTTGTCAGACGTTTTGGAGACGAAGGACATCAAAACGGCTGGTGCCTCTACGAACTAGGATGCAAGGGTCCACAGACCTATGCCAATTGCCCGACCCGGAAATTTGGGGAAATTGGGGCGTGGCCAATCGGCATCGGACACCCATGCTTCGGTTGTACTGAACAGGGTCTGGCATTTCGCGTTCCTCTCTTCGAGACTGTCGAAATCCAGCGCCCCACTCCACCGGACACGTATCCCTCCATCGCTTCGGACCAGGGCGGCGTAAGTCCAGCTGCAACTGCAGTGGCCGGGGCAGTGGCCGGGGCGGCCGCTACAGCAGCGTACCTGGCCTCCAGGAAGCTTGGTGACTTAAACGACGATGGCGCCGGGGGAGAGGAGTGAGTTATGTCCGTATCTCGACGTTCGGCGTTGAAAGCGTTCGCTGCTGCCGGTGGGACAATAGCCACTTCCGCTGTCCCCCTTAGAGCCGATAACGAACCTCGGTCGGTTCCTGCCGACGCCGTGGGAATGCTTTACGACGCCACCCGCTGCATCGGATGCAAAGCCTGTGTCACGGCATGTCACGAGGCCAACCAGGACCTCCCCGACACCCGTACTCCTGGTATGGAGTTGTACGACGCTCCAACCGAGCTGAACTCTCGCACTCGCAATATCATCAAACTCCATCGAAGCGAGTACATAGACTCTTACGTCAAGCGACAATGCATGCACTGCGTGGACCCGGCCTGTGTGGGAGCCTGCATGCTCGGTGCGTTGCAGAAACGAGATTTCGGAATCGTCACCTGGGACGCTCCGTACTGCATCGGATGCCGCTACTGCCAGGTCGTTTGCCCGTTTAACGTGCCGGCGTTTGAATGGGAGTCAGCAAACCCACGAATCGTGAAATGTGAACTCTGCGTTCATCGGCTAAGGGAAGGACTGGAACCAGCCTGTTGCGAAGTATGTCCGCGGGAGGCAGTTATTTTCGGCCAATACGAGGACCTACTGGCGGAAGCCCACTCGAGGATAGTGGACCGACCAGATGTGTACGTGGATCGGGTTTACGGCGAGCACGAAGTTGGCGGAACGCAGGTTCTCTATCTTTCCCACGTGCCCTTTGAAGATCTCGGATTCACCCGGGATTCAACGGAAGCAGTCCCGAGTCTCCAACAGTCCATCCAACACGGCATTTACCAGGGGTTCGTTGCTCCGGCAGCACTATATGCGTTACTCGGAGTCGTAATGTTCAAAAACAAACGGACCAACCGGGTTGCCGACAGCGAGGCCGACGATGAATAGTCACTTGCCCCGGGCTCTTGGCGGAAAAATCGTGACGAGACCTTACAAGCTTCTGGTGGGACTCTTCGCCCTGGCAATGCTCCTGATCGCGTGGCGAATGGTGGCGGGTTTGGGGGCAACTACCGCGATGAACGATGGGTATCCGTTCGGACTATGGATCGCATTCGATGTCGTGACCGGCACAGCTCTGGCCTGCGGCGGATACGCGATGGCCATTTTGATCTACGTCTTCAACAAAGGCAAATATCACCCGCTTATTCGACCGGCGATCTTGACCAGTGCCCTGGGTTACTCGATAGCGGGGTTTTCGGTGGCCATTGATGTGGGGAGACCATGGCTCATCTGGCGTGTCCCGGTCTACGGTTGGCGTTGGAACTTCAACTCTGCGTTGTTGGAGGTTGCCCTTTGCATAATGGCCTATGTCGTAGTGCTCTGGATTGAATTGGCACCGGCATTTCTGGAAAAATGGAGAAACGCTCCGAAACCGCGACTCGCCTCGATTGTAGGAAAAACAGCAGACCGCTTGGATCGGCTGCTGCCCTGGATAGTCGCGTTGGGTGTGCTGTTGCCCACTATGCATCAATCCTCCCTGGGGACGATGATGTTACTCGCGGGTGACAAATTACACCCGCTTTGGAACACTCCGCTTTTACCTCTGGAGTTTCTCGTCGGGTGCATTCTAATGGGGTACGGTGCTGTAACCATCGAATCCTGCCTGGGTTCCCTTTTGTTCAAGCGGCGTCCGGAGACGGCAATGCTTGCGAAGCTTTCGTTCGCAGCAGCCGTTACGCTCTGGCTTTTTGTTCTTATCCGGTTGACGGACCTGATCGTGAGAGACCAGACCGAAGCCATGTTTGCTGGCGACCTTTACAGCACCATGCTGTGGCTAGAATTATGCCTGCTGCTGATACCGGGCATCGCATATTTTTGGCCCGGTGTCCGCACAAAAATCCGCCATCTGTTTTCGGGTGCGGTGTTGGTGGTTTTGGCCGGAGCGATTTATCGCTTCGACACATACCTGGTAGGATACAACCCGGGAAATAATTGGTCCTACTTCCCCGCCGTACCCGAACAACTGGTCACTCTCGGCCTGGTCGCATTTGAAGTGGCCGCATACGTCTTGATAGTGAAACGTTTCCCGATACTTGCAGGTCATTCGCGAGCGGAAACAGCCTAATGGAAGGTGCAAGATGGCTCGAATTGTTATTGATCCCGTAACACGGATCGAAGGACATCTTCGAATCGACGTCGAGGTCCAGGGCGGAGAGGTCCGCAACTCCTGGGCATCGGGCCAGATGTGGAGGGGTATCGAGTTGATACTCAAAGACAGGGACCCCAGGGAGGCCTGGATGTTCGCCCAACGCATTTGTGGCGTCTGCACAACTGTGCATGCAATCACCTCGGTGCGAGCGGTTGAGAACGCCCTTGGACTGCAGATACCTGTCAACGCAACCTACATTCGCAATTTGATTCTCGCCGCCCATTCGTTGCACGATCACGTAGTCCATTTTTATCACCTATCGGCTCTGGATTGGGTAGATGTTGTAGCCGCCTTAGACGCCGACACTGCCGCCACCTCACGACTGGCAGAGAACCTGAGTGAGTGGCCCGGCAACAGTATTCACAATTTCGACAATGTGAAGTCGAAGTTGGCGGGAATGGTCGATAGCGAACAACTGGGGATTTTTGCAAACGGTTACTGGGGACACCCTGCCATGCACCTCTCTCCGGAAGTCAACCTGCTGGCCGTCAGCCATTACCTGCAAGCACTTCAGTTCCAACGTTCGGCCACCAAAGTGGTAGCCCTGTTGGGTGGTAAGACTCCGAACATTCAAAATCTCGCTGTCGGGGGGGTTGCAAACGCAATCAATCTTGACGATGCCACCGCTTTGAACATGACCCGCCTCTACCAGATCAAGGACCTGCTCACAGAAATAGAGACGTTTGTCAAGCAGGTTTATCTGCCGGACGTGATCGCGATAGGAGCAATGTATCCCGAGTGGTTGGGTTACGGTGAGGGGATCACAAACTACCTTGCGGTGCCCGATATGGCAGTCGACGCTGCAGAAACCAGTTTTGATCTTCCCGGGGGCACCATCCTCAACGGCAATCTCACCACGTTCCGCCAGATCGAATCCCAGGCGGACCCGTACTTTCGGGACAACGTAACAGAGTCTATCGGCCATTCGTGGTACGAGGGGGAGTGGGAAAGACACCCCTGGGAGGAGACTACTGAACCTGCCTATGGAGCATTCGAGGAGCGGGGGAAGTACTCATGGGTAAAAGCCCCCCGATTCGACGGAGAGCCGATGCAGGTGGGCCCCCTGGCGCAGATCCTCGCGGGCTACGCTTCCGGGCACGATCGAATAAAGTTTTGGCTGGACGACGCTGTGTCTCGAGCGTCAAGCATCGCCGGAACCCGCCTGGGACTGAGCGAATTACACTCGACCCTTGGTCGCCATTTGGCGCGGGCCGTCCGCGCGACCGTGTTGGCCGAACTTGCTCACAAGCACTGGGGATTGCTTGCCAACAACATTGCTGCGGGTGACACTGAAATTTTCAACCAACCTGAGTTCCCCCGGGGTGAAATACGCGGATTCGGGATTCACGAAGCGCCACGGGGCACACTCTCACATTGGGTGGTCATTCGCGACGGCAAGATCGCAAACTACCAGGCGGTGGTGCCATCGACCTGGAACGCGAGTCCCCGAACCAGTGACGGGAGGCTGGGCCCTTACGAAGCAGCGCTGATCGGCAACCCGGTAGCGGACCCAGAAAAACCGTTGGAAGTAGTTCGCACTGTACACTCTTTTGACCCCTGCCTCGCATGTGCGATTCACACTTTCGACGGCCTCGGGTCAGAAAAAGGAAGGGTGCGCGTTATATGATTATGCAAAATGAACATCGCCGTATCGGAGTCATAGGACTCGGTAGCGTTCTGATGGGAGACGACGCCGTGGGTCCGGCCATGATCGAGCGCTTAAAAAAGCGATATTGTTTCTCTGACAATGTGACACTATTGGAGATTGGTACACCTGGTCCGGATTTCTCCATCTGCCTGGCAACGTTCGATTCGGTCGTTATCGTCGATTCTACCCGGACCGATGGTCTTCCCGGCGAAATCCAATTCTTCGACCGTAAAGGTTTGATGGAAGACGCAACAGAGCAGCGACTCTGCCCTCACGATCCCAACCTCAAAGAAGCCCTCATGACCGCCGACTTTGAAGGCACCGCGCCCGAAGAGGTCGAGTTGATAGGAATTGTCCCACAGGTGACAGAACTGGGAACGAGACTTTCCGATCCGGTCGAAGCTGGTCTTCCCGACCTCGAAGAGGCAGTAGTCGACGCAATTCGGCACACCGGCGGCCGTTGCCAGCGGATTTTCAGTACGAAGCCGACGACTACATGGTGGCAGGCTGGTTAGATATCCCGTAACGAACGAATCCAGGAAACCCATTTGTCGAGACCCTCGCCCGAAATGGCAGAGGTTTGGATAACCTCCAGGTCGTCACGAATCGATCTGAGGTCGGCGTAGAATCGATCCGAGTCGAACGTCACGTAGGGAAGCAGATCTACTTTGTTCAATAGCACGAGATCACTGGCAAGAACGATGTATGGGTGTTTCGCAGGTTTATCGTCGCCTTCGGTGACGCTGAACATCCCCACCCTGGCGTGTTGGCCCAGATCCCAGGATACGGGGCAAATGAGGTTGCCGACATTTTCGATGATCAACAGGTCCAGAGCCGCAAGATCCAGAAGATCGAACCCTTTGCGAATCTGATTGGCTTCCAGGTGGCACGCGCGACCTGTATTTATTTGCGCGACCTGGTCCGTATAGTGGGCGAGTCGCCTTGCATCCCGAGTAGTCGCCAGATCACCGGTCAACACTCCCACGGTCATTGCCCCACTCAATTTTTTAAGAGTGTCTTCCAGCAGGGTCGTCTTACCGCACCCCGGGGACCCCATCAAATTCACGCATAAAACGCCGTGACGGTTCAGGCTGGCTCGGTTCAGATCCGCCACTTCATCGTTGATCTTCTTGACATTTTCAACGACCTGGATTTCCATAACGTTTTGCTCGCTCATCCGACAGCCTCCGATGTTTCAGCAACTCCATGTCCAGCTCGTGGAGACGCTTCAATTGTTCTTAGCATAACCCCCCAACCTCGAATCACTTCCGGGCGCGCATGTTGGCAGTTCGGGCAAACCAGGTACGTCGGGTTGGCGGGAGAATATTCTCGCTTGCAGATACCGCAGCCTACTAACACATCGATAGTTTCGACCACCAGTTCAGCGTCCCTGAGAAGAGGGCCACGCGCCACACCGGCCCAGGCGAACTGCATAACGTCGGCATCCAGATGTTCCAGGGACCCCACTTCCACAACTACCTTTTCGGCCCGGGTACCAGTTGGTAAATGTTCAATTACGCTATCGGCCAACGATTGGATTATCGACATTTCATGCATGGTTCACCGCCACTGGTTTTAACAGATGCGTGGCAACTCCTCTCCATACGGTTTTTGTACGATCCTGCGCCCGCCGACTTCGGTAATAATCTCGCAAAGCCCATCCAGGACATCGGAGAACTCGCCCACAGAGTCCGCGTGCCTCCCAAGTGGATGTTCCCTCAACACCGAGAGTGCCCGGTCTTCAGCTTCAGGCCGCACCACAACAACGACTTTGCCTTCATTGGCTACGTCAAGGGGATCGATTCCCAACATCTCGGCCGCGTAATTCGTTTCGTGCCTGAGAGGGATTCGCGTCTCGTCAACCGTTAGATGAATACCCGATTGCTCTGCAAGATCAGATATCACGCCGGCCAGACCCCCTCGGGTGGGATCCCGCAGGAACACGATGCTTTCCCCACAGCTATCGAGTAGGTCGGCAATCAAGCCGTTTAGCGGGGCAGCATCGCTTCTTAGTTCGCTCTCAATTCCGAAGGCCTCTTCCCGCTGAAGCATCACGGCCAGCCCATGATCGGCTATAGTACCGGACACAAGCACTCTGTCCCCAGGTTGTACTCGATTCACACCGAGAACCGCATCGTTCCTCATCACTCCAACACCTGCGGTGTTGATATAAATCCGGTCGGCCTGTCCTCTAGGAACCACCTTTGTGTCGCCAGTGGCTACACGCACACCGGCTTCAGCAGCCGTACTCTCAATCGACGAGAGAATTCTCTTGAGGAAGTCCAATTCCAGTCCCTCTTCAAGGATCAAGGCCAGCGAAAGGAAACAGGGGATCGCTCCGCAGACGGCGATGTCGTTCACCGTGCCGCTCACCGCAAGGCTACCGATGTCGCCGCCTGGAAACTCTGCCGGATGAACCACGAAAGAGTCGGTGCTGAACGCCATGCGTCCGGCAGACACGTCAAAGACGGCCGAGTCGTCCATCGCGTCCAGATAGACATTGCCAAGTCGAGGTTGAATTAGCCCCTCGACCAATTCATCAGTCAGTTGCCCTCCACCTCCATGCGCCAGTACCACCCGTTTGGCGTGCGGATTGGGATTCTCGGGCAGCCTCCCTCGCGCTGATTCGTAGCGGGCGGTCATACTTCGACTCTCACTCGCGCCATTGGACTTTTCAGTTCGTGGCGCCGGTAACGGAAGTAGGCCTGGCACGAACCTTCCGAACTGACCATGCAGGGGCCAACCGGATAAATAGGGGTGCACACGCCCGCGAAGAGACTGCAATCCAGCGGCTTGCAGCGACCGGTGATTACCTCCGCACATCGACAGCCCGGCGGCTCCCGGTCTTCACCGAAAGAAATCCCATGCCTGCCGACAGCGTCGTACTTACCGAACTCGGGTCGAATATCGAGGCCACTTTCTTCCATTTCTCCCAAAGCACGCCATGCCGCCATACCCGGTACAAAGACCCGATCAATCAACTCCTGTGCAATCGGGTTGCCGCGAGACAACGCCGCCTCAGGATATAGGTTTTCAAGCTGAGCTTCGGGCACGGCTATTTGCCGTACCAGATGCACTATTCCTTCCATTATCTGATTAGCGCCGAAACCAACAATTACGCAGGGCTTCTTATAGTCTTTCACAATCGGTCCGAATACGTCACCTCCGGTGATCACGCTCACATGCCCGGGACACAAAAAACCGTCTATCCTGATATCCGGATCTGATAGCAAGGCTTTCATCGCCGGAATGACCAACTTGTGCGCGGGGAGGACGCTGAAGTTGAGTAGTTTTTCGTTCGCTGCCGTTATGATCGCCGACGCTGTTGCTGGCGCGGTGGTTTCAAAGCCAACCGCAGCGAAGACCACATCTCTTTCGGGGTTTTTGATCGCCGTTTCTACAGCTTCGAGGGCACTGGTTACAACCCTCACGTCCGCCCCTTCGCTGCGAGCCACCTCCAACGACCCTCCCGCTCCGGCCACTCTAAGCATGTCGCCGTAGGTAGCAATGATCGTGTCGTTTCTGCGTCCCAGTTCGATAAGGGCATCGATGTAACGCTGGGCAGTAACGCACACGGGGCATCCAGGCCCGCTAATCAGGTCCACCGCTTTGGGCATGAAGGAATGGACACCACTGCGACAGGCGTTGACCGTGTGTGTGCCACACACCTCCATCAGTTTTACAGGCCTACCGATAGTGGTCGCGAGATCCGCCAGCTCTGTCTCCAACAAAGCCATTTGAGTCCGAGTACGTTGAAGCCGTGTCATGCCGTTTCCGCCTTTTGGTCCGGCGACGTGGCGCCGGGTTTTTCCATCAGACCATGCTCCGTGACAATCATCCAGGTCTCCCGAGCATCGTCCTCGGTAACCTGATGAATGGCGAATCCGGCATGAACCAGGACCCAGTCCCCCACACCTGCCTCTGGGGTCATGACGAGACTAACCTTCATCCTCGCATCTCCCAGACGTACCCAGGCGATTTCATCCAGGCAATCTTCAATTTTTGCGGGCAGTGCTAAACACATGGTTTTGTTTTCTCCGCCGCCAGGGTCGCTGCGGCAACGGCCGCCTGTCCGATCGAGATCCCTCCATCGTTGGGAGGGATACGCCGGTGCAGTAGTACTTTCAATTTTTTGCGTTCGAGCCGATCCCTTACCAGGGCGGTCAAGAGCAGGTTGCAGAACACCCCACCCGTAAGCCCCACCGTATCCAGTCCGTTTTTCTCTGCAGCCTCGATAGCAGCTCTCACCAACCCATCGGCCACCGCATCATGAAAGAGCCATGCAAGAGCACCAACGGTTACGCCCCGTTCAATCTCAGCAACCAACGTCCTCGCAAGAGGACGCGTGTCCAACTCAACGTGGTCAGTGATGGTAAGTGGGATGATCCCATCCCCAGCAGGGTGTTCGGCAGACGTTGAGGCGATGCTTTCGAGCATCTGACCGGACATGGCTTCGTAGTGATTGAAACTGCAAAGACCCAGCAACGATGCAGTGGCGTCAAAAAGCCTACCCATTCCAGTACTGGACGGGCAATGCAAATCCGAACGCAGCATCGCGAAGATCGCTGTGCGTTCCACGCCTGCAGAGACTGCCCTGGAAGCAAGAGGGTGCGACAGAGCGGCTTCAAAGCCCAACGAGTCCGCCAACCACGACAATGCGCAGCGACCAACCTGTTTGGCAGCGGCATCTCCCCCCGGCAACCGCAGCGGACGAATGTGCCCGTATCGGGTGAATGTTTCGAGATCCCCCACCAAAACCTCTCCACCCCATGCCGTGCCATTGAAACCATAACCGACGCCATCGCACACCAACCCCACGATCGGATCTGCAACACTGTGCTCCACCATGAGGGATGCCATGTGGGCGTGATGGTGTTGCACCCCTATGATCCGGGGACTCGTTTCTCCGCCGGTTCGACGACTGTTACCGTAACGCCGACTAAGATAGGACGGGTGCAAATCAACAGCGAGCCACTCGGGCTTCACATCAAGGAGCCGCTCCATGTCTTCGATTGTCGATAAGAACCTGTCGTACGCACGAGAATGAGTGAGGTCACCAACATATTGACTTAGGGTGGCTGTTTCATGTCTGACGAGAGTAATCGAATTCTTTAGATCAGCCCCGCAACAAAGTCCTTCTGACGGAGCCGGTATCGGTAGAACAACGGGTTCGGGAGCCAGCCCTCGAGCGCGCCTAACAACAAGCGGTTCTCCGATCTCGACCGCAGTTGTGAACACAGAGTCGTCAACCGAACGCTCAATCGGCCTGTCGTGGATTAGAAACCCGTCGACCACACCCCCGAACTCGCGAACTACTTCGACATCATCTTTTATCAACGGATCGTCCGATACGTTCGCACTTGTCATTACCAGAGGCATCGGGATCTCTCTCGCAAGCAAATGCTGCATCGGAGTGTTCGGCAACATTACTCCAAGGGTGTGTTGCCCGGGTGCCACTTCCGGCGCAATCCACTCCCCAGTTTCTGACGAAAGGCCCCTCTCGGTAGCAATCACGACCGGGCTCACCGGCGACTGGAGTAGTGCTACCTCAGACCTGCTCATTCGGCACAACCGTTGGGCCATAGCCAGATCAGTCACAATGATTGCAAAGGGCTTACGGTCACGGCGTTTTCTCTCCCTCAACCGTCTTACCGCCCTCGAATCTGTCGCAACAACAACGAGGTGGTACCCGCCAAGCCCTTTCATCGCTATGATCTTCCCAGCCCTAAGGAGACCGGCAGCGGACCGGGTGGGATTTTCGACGCACACCTCGTCTCCGTTTGTGTCCAACAGTGAAATTCTTGGTCCACAATTAACGCATCCGGTTGGCTGGGCGTGAAAACGCCGATTGGTGGGATCAGAGTACTCTGCGGCGCAATCGGGGCACATGTCAAACCCGGCCATTGTTGTGTGCGACCGGTCGTACGGAAGGTCCCTTATCAGACTATATCTGGGACCGCAGTTAGTGCAGTTGATCAAACCGTACCCAAAACGTCGGTCCAGAGGATCATTCATCTCAGCCAGGCAATCGACGCAGACTGCCGAATCAACAGTTACTCGCCCACGAGGCAGCGAAGTCGTGGCGCTTTCCAAAATCCTGAAACCAGGAGGTGGGGCGCATGAGATTGGAAACTCTTCGTCGTCCTCGACGATAGCGAGGGAATCGATTCGCGCCAGAGGCGGGGAATCAGACACGATTCGCTCCCGGAACCGATCCAATTTCAGCACCGTGCCGCGAACCTCCAGCAACACACCCCGCACATCATTTAGAACCCATCCGTCAAGCGCGAGGTCTGTCGCCAAACGGTGGACAAAAGGTCGGAAACCAACTCCCTGCACCTGCCCCCCGATCCGAAGCCTGAGCCGCTCCGGAGTCCCACAGGGATCTTCCCCTTGGGCCCGGTCACTTGTCTGCTTTGCCAGTGCAGCCGAAAGATCCATGATTCCCAGATCTCCGGGGTCCGATCATCATAGGACCGAATCCGTTGAAGGCAACACCCTTCTGGTGCTGCTGCCAGCTACCGATTACAACTTAAAGAAATACTCACCTTGCTGCATTAATTTTCGATGAGGGTTTCAGGAAGGACCATCGTCGAACGGCTGAACCGAACGCCAGTAGCACAACCTTATTCGGCGCGCAGGGTTTCTGCCGGATCCACCAAAGAAATTTTCCGCGTTGGAATCGCCGTCGCCAACAACCCGACTGCCATCACCAGCCCGGCGATCGTACCGTAGGTGAGAACGTCAACACCTGGTACCCCGTAGAGCAAACTGCCTATGAACCGCACCGCAAACACCGCGGCTAACACGCCGGCGAGAACGCCGGCAGCAACAATCAACAGGCCCTGTCGTACGACCAATTTCTGGACCGCCTTCGATTGGGCTCCCAGGGCAAGCCTGATCCCGATTTCTCGCGTACGCTGGCCTACGGCATGAGCGATCACACCATAAACGCCGATTCCAGCCATGGTAATGGCCAACAGCGCAAAGATTCCAAACAGACGTAGGACAAAACGATTGGTCGCTACTTGTTTGTCAACATATTCCGTCATAGGGACGGGACGGGCCAGCGGGATAGTTGCGTCAAAGCCGGCGAGTGCTTCCTTCAACGCGGGCACAGCGGAAAGCGGAGGTACTGACGTTCGAGCCACCACGCCGAACTCCCAGTCGTTCCATGACCAGCCTTCAGTCGAAAAATAGATAGTTGGAATTTCGGCTTCGCTCAAACTTTGATAGCGCACGTCTTCAACCACACCAACCACCTGGAAGTCCCTTCCGGGTCCACCCCAAGGGGATGCGTGCACCGTTTGACCAATGGCTATTTGTCCGGGCCATTCCTTTTCGGCCAATGCTTCAGATACCACCGCTACTTCTCTGACATCGCCCTCGAAAAACGTGCGACCATCCAACAATACCGTGCCCATCACGTCAAAGTATCCGCCCGAGATAACCCGGATATTCGCTTTGGTTGTAAGTTCGGGCGTGGCTGGCAGGTTGTATTGTCCGTACCACCACTGGCCTTCCAGCGGAAGCGGCCAGACCACCGCAGCGGATTCTACGCCAGGTAAAGCGGCGGATGTTTCAAGAAAGTCACGGTAGAAGCCGTGCGTTCCGGACGGGGCCGCGTATCCCTCGCTCGGAAGCGATACCGAGTACGTTAGGAGTCTTTCGTAATCAAAACCTGGACGTACCCTTTCGAGTGCGCCAACCGTTCGGAACAACAAGCCCGTTCCAAGCAACAGAACGACCGCCATCGCAATTTCGCCACCCACTATCAGCGTACCCAACCGTCCCCCTGAACGTGCAACCGACCTGGAAGAATTGCGCATTGCGTCGATCGGATTCGCATTTGCGCCAATCAGGGCGGGCATCAGCCCGAAGACAAACGTGCTCACAACCGCGACACCAAGCGCGAAGACAAGCACCGTCGAATCCACCTGGATCCCGTCGACCCGTGGTAAGCCGGCCGGCGCAATTGCCTGCACTAAACCAGCCCCCCAGAATGCTATGGCGACTCCACCAGTTCCTCCCAGTAGTGCGAGGATCAAACTTTCGGCAAAGACGACACTCATGATCCGCCCCTTCCCTCCACCCAGAGCAGCTCTCACGGCCATCTCGCGGCGCCGAGCCCGGGCCTTAACCAGCAGAATGTTCGCCACGTTAGCACAACTAATCAGAAGAACCAGCGCTACCGCCCCGAACAAAGCGTAGAGGGTGGAGCGAGTGGGACCAACGATTGCTTCCAACAAGGGCGAAACATACAATTCAAACCCCGCTTCAGCGTGATCGGCAAACGTCTCCCTGCGCTCTGCGGCCAGTATCGCCAGTTCAGTGTTGAGCTGCTCTTCGGTCATTCCCGGCTTAGCTCGGGCGACTACCCGAAAAGCCGCGCCGGCCAACGCGTCCATTGCCCAGAAGTCGCCGTTGGCCATTTGCCTGTCGGGCATTCGCCACACATCGATCCTGGCGGGAAGGCCGGCTGTAGGAGGGAGGGTAACCGCAAAGTCAGGCGGCAGGACTCCGACGATTGTGACTGGACGGGCATCAAGGGTAATGCTGTTTCCGACTATCTCAGCGTCACCACCAAAACTCGTTTGCCAGAGGGCGTGGCTAATCAGCCCCGTTCCTGATTCATCGTTCTCCTGAAGCGCTCGCCCGATGATCGGATCAACTCCAAACACGTTAAAAAAAGGAGCTGTCGTCCACCCGGCTTCGATCTGTTCAGCTCCGTTGTCACTTATCATGTTCTGACGAACACTCCACACAACAGCCATCTCCTCGAAGGAGCCAGCGTTCTCCCTCAAGAACTGGTAGTCCACACCTGTGTGGGGCGCATTTCGCGTTTCTGTTGCCTGCCACGCAGCTTCAACCAGATAGAGCCTTTCGGCTCCGGGGTAGTCGAGTGGCCGGAAGATCACACTATTCAAGACGCTGAACATCGAAGTGTTAGCGCCAATTCCCAGGGCAAGAGTGATTAGTACAACCGAGGTAGATCCGGGCGTCCTTTTTAAGGAGCGGACACCGAAACTAAGATCACTAAAAAATCGCTCTGGAAAGGAACTCATTCTCGAAATCTCCGAACTATTGATTGTTTTCTTCCGGAGGCGTACCGAGTTAGCGCAAAGATCGGCTACAGCACGAATCCAGACGAACCAAAAATGGGGGGAGGCGGGACGTGCGGTGCCAAGACGGTCCACAAAAACCCGGGTAAGGTCGTCTCCGTAGGTCACGGCAAAGGCTTCGGGCAACAGCCTCAGGAAGGTTCTATAAACCTTCGCCGAAAAACGTTCCCTCATTCCGTTAACCCGCAGTGCGACGCAATGCAGTTTCAGCCAGTACCGCAAGGTTCTGGGCCTCCTCCAGGAGAACCCTTCGCCCACGTTTCGTGATCCTGTAGTAGCGCTTCTTCTCCGACTCGCCCGTAGGGCGGGTCCCGGCCGCCAACTCTTCTATCAGACCTGACGCGGCCATTTCTTGCAGGGAGCCGTAAAGCGTAACAGGCCACAGTTTAGTCCTCCCGTCGGTCAAAGCCTCTACCTCTCGAGCGATACCAGAACCGTGGAGGTCCGAGTCAGCCAGAGCTGTGAGAATCGGGAACCAGTGCCTGCCGAAATTACCATTTTTCTTAGCCATGTACTACATCCATGTATTATACAGCCTTGTAGTACACAAAGGAGAATCGAGGGTTCCCCGAAAAACCGGCGCACATCGCGACCGGGGCAGGTACCCACCTCACCCACCGTCTTTAGTGGGTTTTCTTTTCCCTTAACATCCCTCCGTACACATTTCCCGGAACCAACAATGTCAGGAAAATGAGATGGTACCAAACGGGCGTAGCATTCCAGAAAACGATCTCGAAAACGAGGCCCAGGCCCAACTGAACTAACCCGAGCCACAGCGCGTGTTTAGCCGGTTCTTTTGCAGCTACCCAACCGGTAACGTATCCGGCCAAAACCGAGTAGCACACCGTCAAACCCAGCAACGCGAGTAGCCACACGCTGTTGTCGATTCTCTCTGCGTTGGCCCAAACGTCGGGGGCTACAACTCCGAGAACCGGAAAAGTGATCTGGTAAAGGACCGACCATACCACCGCGCCTGCCAGGACTGCACCGATGCTTCTTCCCATCTCATCTTCCTTTCTTTACATAGGTATTGCGTCAAAAACAATATGTTATATTTTCATCACATATGCAAACAGACGATTTTTCAGAAGTTTGGAAGGCACTGGCCAATCCGGCTCGACGCAGGATTTTGGACGAGCTAAGGGAGGGTCCGATGACAACCGGCGAACTCGTGGGATTATTCCCCGACCTGTCGCGTTTTGCTGTGATGCAGCATATCGGAGTATTGAAAGAAGGGAATCTCGTTATCTCCCATAAGGAAGGACGGAGGACTCTGAATCACCTCAACCCGATCCCGATTCAACAAATCCACGAACGTTGGGTTTCCCGCTACCAGAGACCGTGGGCGGAGACACTCGTTGCGCTTAAGCACGAACTTGAAAACAATCAACCCACCGGTGGCAGGGCGCCCCATACCGCCTAGTCCATAACACAGAGGACGAGAATGACAGAGCGAGAGCTAAAGGACCTGGTACTTGAAATCGACATCAATGTCCCGAGGCAAAAGGTTTGGGACGAAATAACTTCCACCGGCCGTATTCAAAAGGCCCTTTACAACACCGTTTTGGAAACCGACCTAACTCCCGGGGCTCGACTACGGTATTACAGCCCCAACAAGAAGCGGGTTTTTGTTGTTGGCGAAGTCGTCGAGGTCAGTCCGCCTTATACCTTCTCTCACACCTACATGTTTGTGCAGCGCAGCGAAGAACCGACTCTGGTAACCTGGACACTCGAAGAAATCCCGACGGGATGCCGCGTCAAAATCGTACACTCCGGCTTCACAAACCAGGTAAAGACCTACGACAGTTCAGGAGGCGGCTGGAAGGAGATCCTCGCGATACTCAAAGCCGATCTCGAAACTGGAGTCATCCCACTGAAGATCCGAGTCATGTACTCTCTCATGAACGTTTTTATGTTCATGATGCCAAAGTCGACCACAATCGAAGAGGTGGAAAAGGCCGGGTGGTAACCTCTTAACCTCCGTATTCTTCGGGGATGCGGAGGTTGGCGGTTTCGGGCGTCCAGTATATGCTCACGACCCACCACCTGGTGCCGTCGTTGAAGAGCTGGATGCTGTTAATGCCTCTCATAAACGGCGCCTGGTCAGCGGCATTTCGCCTGGCGTGATAAGTGCTAAAAATATGGGCGATATGGCCAAACTGTTCTATCACTCTGTGGATTTCTGTTTCAAAAAACCCCTGACCCACGAGGATGGGCTCTGACTGAGCGATCCACTCCTCCAGATTTGAAACGCGGTACCCATTGCCAGATGGGCCACTACCACTGGGAATCAGTTGCGCTTCGTCAATAAAGAGAGTGCGCATCCGGTCCCAATCGCGCTCAACCCCCGCCCCACCAGAAATCACATCATACACGGCGGTCACGATCGCATCAATCGATTCTACATCCGCCGGATCAGCGGCGCGTTCTTGAGCATTCAAAGTTCCAACATTCAGGGCGAACGCGAGCGAAAGCACCAACCTTGTGTTCTTCATGGTTTTTCCAATTCCCAAACGATTTGAATAACTGGGGAAAATTTTTCAGCTCCCCCCTCCCTTGCCCCCTCTTCTTTCTTCTAACTTTTAACTTCTTTTTTATTTGGACTTCTTTCTTAATAGAACACGACATACAGTCCAACCACAGTCGCCACAACCAATCCGCCCATGATGTTTCCGTATCGCGCAGGTGCCAAATCGAGGCCACTGTCGATTTCCAGGACAAAGTCATAGTCGCTTGGCCGCATTTGAGTCATGATCGCAAGCCAGATCGAGAGAGCAACGAAGGTAATCATCATATGGTGCAAAAATGCAATATCGGGAAGCATCCACAACAAGGTTCCGTAGATAGGAATGCCGAGTAGCAGCGCGCCCGACGCGGCAAACGACGGCGTGCGTTTCGAGTAAAGGCCAAAAAGGAAAACAGCCACAATAGCCGGCGAGATAAAACCCCAGAACATTTGAATGTACTGAAAGATGCTCCCCGCGTTGGCAACAATGGGCGCCCAAAGACAACCGACCACAACAAGTACACCAGTGGCGACACGACCTACCCTGACTAACTGTTTTTGCGGGGCGTCGGGAGCAACGTGGGTTTGGTACACGTCGATAGTGAAAATGGTTGCCGCCGAGTTAAGCATAGAGTCCAGGCTACTCATGACCGCGCCGAAAAGTGCGGCGAACATAATTCCGGTCAGCCCTGCGGGAAGAAGTTCGCGAATCAACACGGCGTAGGCCTGGTCGGCGACGGTGATCTGGTCGGCAAAGAGTTCTGTGGCTGCTATCCCGGGGAAGATGATGATAAAGGGAATGGTCAGTTTGAGAGCGGCGGCAAGGTAGATGCCCCGTTGCCCGTCGGCGAGGCTTTTGGCAGCCAGAGTCCGCTGGGTAATGAACTGGTTAAGTCCCCAGTAAAACAAATTTGGAATCCAGAGCCCCCCCACAAACACAGCCACCCACGGCATCTCCGAATGATTCCATGGGAGGACGGTGTGTAAACGGTCGGCATGGTTGGTCAGGAACGCTCCCATTCCACCGACTCTATCAATTGCGATCACGGTGACCACAAGTCCGCCAATCAACAGCGCAATACCCTGGATTAGATCCGACCAGACGACGGCCTTCAAACCGCCGTAGATGGTGTAGGCTCCCGCCAACAACCCGATAAGCCAAATGGCTTTTACCGTCCCTAATCCGAAAATTTGTTCTATGGCCAGGGCGCCAGCGTAGAGCACGGTTGCAAGGGCAACAAACACATACGCCAACATCATGAAAACGGCCATGATCGTGCGGGTCGTACGGCCAAACCGTATTTCCAGATACTGAGGTATCGTGTAAATTCCCGCGCGCAAGAATTTCGGGAGGAAAAAGATGCCGACAATAACCAGCGTAACCGCCGCCATCCACTCGTAACTTGCGATGGCCAATCCCAGTTCATAACCCCGTCCCGCCATTCCAACGAAATGTTCGGTCGAGATGTTCGAGGCAATCAAAGAGAAGCCAATAAGCCACCACGGGAGCCCGCGACCGGCGAGGAAATAGTCGTCGGAGGACTCTTCTTTTCGACCGGCATAGAGGGATACTCCGATTACCAGCGCAACAAAACCGAGAAAGGAGAATAGGTCTAGCGCGTTAAGCGACATCGGTGCCCTCAATTCGATTTTTCATGTGGCTGGCAAAGTCTGCAGAACGGGTGATATTACCTGCTTCACGTGCGACGCGATGTGAACGATTAGCGGACAAAATACATGCCCGACCCAATTGCACCAGACTTCGACATCGGCCGGTACACTCACGGTTGTTCCTCGTCAGACCGCGCTCCTGCCTTTTCGCACCGGCTTCATTCTTGTTGGCCCTTGCATGGAGTGGCAAAATGAACGACCCCCTTTTCAGGCAAGTCCAAAAGAACCGCCCCGATGTAGAGACAACGGAAGCGTTGCAATTCTTGAGAGACACCTACCAGATCGACGGTACCCTATCCCCTCTTCCCAGCGAACGCGACCAAAATTTTCGGGTTACCGCCAAAGACGGAGCCCACTACACCCTCAAAATTTCAAGCTCGGCGGAAAACATTGGTCAACTCGAGTCCGAAAACGAAGCAATGCACCTTCTGGCGACGCCTCTGAACAATGTCGAGGGTCCAATCCCGCTGAAATCGGTCGCTGGCGAATCTATTACTTCTCTCCAGCAGGGCGAAAAAGCATTTCATGTGCGGCTCCTTACGTTTGTAGAAGGGTCGGTACTTGCATCCGTTCCATCTCAAGCAGCAACGCGAACATCCACCGGGAGAATGCTCGCCTCCATCGACATCGCTCTCAAAAGCCATCGGCACCCCGCGGCACGAAGGCAGTTTTACTGGGATCTACAGATCGGTGATACAGTCGTAAAGACCTACCTTAATAAGATCACGGATCCGGCCCATAGGGACCTCATCAACCATTTCTTGCGTGGCTACGCGGCTCATGTCCGACCGGCCCTCCCGATGATGCGGAGGAGTGTCATCCACCACGACGGCAACGACCACAACGTAATCGTCCGAGAAGGTAATGAAGGCCATACGGCCGTTGGAATAATCGACTTCGGAGATATGGTCTACAGCTGTCTCATCTTCGAATTGGCAGTTGGTTGCAGTTATGCCATTCTGGGTACGGAGGCCCCCGTGGCGGCCGCCGCCGAAGTCATAGTTGGATACACTGAGATTCTGCCACTGGAAGAACAGGAAGTCGATGTCCTTTTCTACCTCATCGCCATGCGGTTGTGCATGAGCGTTACTATTGCTGCCCACCAACGCAGCGAGGAGCCCGAAAACGAATATCTTTCCGTCACCGAAGATGGCGCATGGGAGGCGCTGGGACGCCTGCGAGATTGTGACCCATCAACAGTTCGCACAACGTTCAGGAACGCAGCCGGGATGGACCAAGGCGGACGATCAGTCTCAGATTTGGTAGAGAAGCGGGCCCAGACCCTGGGACCATCCTTGAGTACGTCGTACGACAAGCCGTTGAAGATCGTGAGGGGTGCCGGTCAGTACCTCTACGACGACCGGGGTCGAGCCTACCTTGACGCAGTCAATAACGTACCTCACGTGGGACATTGTCATCCCCGGGTAACAGCGGCAGCATATCATCAGGCGACAAAGCTGAACACCAACACCCGCTACCTCCATGACAGCATCATCAACTACGCCGAGAGGCTAACGGCTACTCTCCCTGATCCTTTGAGCGTGTGTTTCTTTGTCAACTCGGGAAGCGAAGCCAACGACCTCGCTCTCCGGCTTGCCCGGGCGCACACAAACAAACGGGGAGTGATTGTCATTGAGGCGGCCTACCACGGCAATCTCTCGACCCTCATCGACATCAGCCCATACAAGTTTGACGGGACCGGAGGCGAAGGGACTCCACACCACGTGCGCAAATTGGATTTGCCCGACCCGCTTCGGAGCAGCATCGGAGATGCACCTTCATCGCGCTGGGAAGAGGAGTTGGATACCATCTTCAAATCTGGGGATGAGTATTGTGCTTTCATAGCCGAGTCGTTGTTGGGTTGCGGCGGCCAGATCGTTTTGCCTGACGATTATCTGACTACGATCCACAAACGGGTTCGCGATCACGGTGGTGTCTGTATCGCTGACGAAGTGCAGGTGGGTTTCGGAAGGGTCGGCACTCATTTTTGGGGCTTTGAAACTCAAGGGGTAGTCCCTGACATTGTGACCCTTGGCAAGCCCATCGCCAACGGCCACCCGATGGGGGCAGTGGTAACGACCTCTGAGATTGCCCGCTCATTCGACACTGGAATGGAGTATTTCAACACCTTCGGGGGGAATCCAGTTTCATGCGAGATCGCACTCACGGTTTTGGACGTTCTGGAGGAGCAAAACCTCCAACAGCACGCCCTTGAGGTTGGCAACCATCTACTGACCGGGCTGCGAGGCCTGTTGGACAAGCACGAAATGATCGCAGACGTCAGAGGCTCCGGATTTTTTATCGGCGTGGAATTAGTTCGGTCTGCGGTTTCGATGGAGCCGGCAGACACAGAGGCGTCACTGGTTGTGGAGAAAATGAAAGACGCAGGTATCCTGATGAGCACCGATGGACCGCTTCACAACGTTCTCAAGATTAAACCACCCATGGTGTTCAACAGATCCAACGCCGACTTCCTGGTAGCGACGTTGGACCGGGTTCTTGAGGCCCTCTAGCCTGACGGGGGCCTTACGGCACCAGGTTCTGTCGTTTTCTCACAAAGAAGATCCCGGAATACCCTCCGGTCACCGGGATAACCCCGCTCGAGAAGTAAGGGTAATTGCTCCACGTTCCGCCAGGACCGTCTGGAGCGGTATCAAAAAAGGCGACTTCCACCGGGTTGACCGGATCCGACACGTCAAGGATTCGGAGGCCGGCCCCTGTGTTGGATTGGTACATGTAGTCACCTTGAACGTAGAGGTTGTGATCAGTCTCGGTAGTGGGGGCCAGGTACTCTGTCACCAGGGTTGGATCGTCCAGATCTTCGACGTCCCAAACGAGCGTGCGTGTGTTTGGTATGCTACCATTGGCTTCGTCGATTTCATCGTTAGAGAAAAAATACCTCTGGTCATCTGAGAACCACCCTTGATGGGCATAGGCAACGTTGGGATAACTGACGTTGGCGATGGCGATGGGGTTGTCCTTGTCAGATACGTCTGCAAAACTGAGAGCCGTTTCGTTGGCACCGATGCAAATTTCTTTGCCACGGTAGTCTTCGTCAGGTCCGTGGTAGATAACGCACTGCGCATCATGGCTATACCCTGTCCCGCGTCGCCCCGTAACACCGTCTGAGAAACACCCTACGAACTGAGGCGATGCCGGATCTCTGATGTCCAGCATGTGCAAGCCGCCACCACAGGTCTCCCCTCCCCCGCTTGCTCCGACTACATAAGCGAAACCTGTTTCTTCGTTGACCACTATGTTGTGTGCACTCGCGATACCGTCGTAGTGGAATACTTCAGAAACAAGAATGGGCTGGTCCACTTCACGCAATTGAGTAAGATCGACTACCTGTACTCCATGTTCACCAGCACCATCGGCGACGATGTAGGCGTGGTTTTTGTAGACCTTCATATCGCGCCACACCGCGCTATTGGACCCTTCGGTCTTCGGCAGGTCGCCAAGGTAACGCGGATTGGACGCGTCAGTCATTTCCACGAAGGAAGTCCCGTCGCTGCGCCCGATGATCACGAACTCGCGACCGGTTTCCTCGTCAGTCCACCCCCACAAATCGTTCAGCCGCATGCCTCTCACTCCGCCGATAGCGCTCACGGGCAAGAATGACACGAGATCAACCTCATTGCAGTCGAATTGACCCGCCAAACCATCCTCGCAGTTGACCCGTTCTCCCGTAATCGGTTCCATGCTCTCGGGCGGTGACTCCAAAACCGTGGAGGCGATCCAGCGACCGTCCACTCGCTCGAAGACCCGAGCATTTCCTGCTCCGTTGAAGCTACCGGTAATGCCGACCACCGCGACATCACCCCGCGCCGCGAGGGTATTCCCAAAGGCCCGGTCACTGACTTCCTCTCCCGGCAGGATTTTCGACACGCCACTCCATCCAGCGTCATCGAAGCTGTACGTATGAACCACGCCTCCTGTCCGGCGCCCTCCGGGGACGCCCACCCAGAGCCTGTCACCGGTCAACGCGAGGGCACTCCCGAAAGCAGCCCGCCTGGTACCATCGAAGGGTACCAGACGAGGTCCGGGCTCCCAACGGTTTTCATCGACATCAAGATCAAACTGTACGACGCCGCCTGATCTTTGCGACGCCGCCGGTGCTCCAACAAATGCTCTGTCATCTTCGACGACGATTGTCGTCCCAAACCTCTCACCGGCCCTGGCCGGAAACTGCAAACGACCGGTTCTAACCCAGGATTCCCCGTCCCTGTAAAAGTGATAGACCGCCCCCGCACTGCTGTCCGCCTGCGGGGCGCCAACTAAAAGATGATTACCCGAAGCAGCCAGCACCGCTCCAATACCGGGAGCAACTGACGAATCTCCAGAAGTCAGTTTTTGCGCGCTTGTCCAATTTCCACCTTCGAGGCTGAACACATACACCGCGCCGGCGTTGTCGGCGTGCCCGGGCGCTCCTACAAAAGCCAAGCCGTCGTGCAGGAGCACAGATGCCCCGAATCCGTCTTCGAACCCACCATCGGGTGACGTAAGCGTCATGACTTCGACCCATTCTCCGTCAAGGTCGCGAGAAAAGACATAAACGATACCGGGGGTAGAATCTCGTTGGGAATCGGCACCGATCAACATAGTACGCCCGTCCAACGCGAGCGAACGCCCGAAACGATCGCGTGTATCTGCGGCCGAAGACACTAGCCTGGAGCCTTCTGTCCATTCTCCTGAATCATCACGCCGATATACGTATACGGTACCGGGGCGAAATCGATTTGTCGGCTCGCCAACTACGACCTCACGATCTCCAACCGCGACGACAGCGGCGAAACCCAATTCAGATTCACTCGGTTCTGAAAACATCGACGATTGAGCAGCGGTGCCCTGGGGAAGGAGCAGAAGGGCGGCGAAAAAGGTCAATCCTGGCAAGGCGCGTCGCATGGGATACCTCTGGTGTTTGGTTTTGGCGGGTTTCTGGTCGAACGACAATATGGGGCGAAGAGTTATCGAACGGAATAGGACAAACGGACAAACGGACAAACGGACAAACGCAATGTAACCAACGCCGCGAATACGTAGTTTACTTTAACTCGCCCGCAGCTATCAAGTGATCGTCCACAATCTGACCACCAATGATGTGTTCCTGGAGGATTCGTTCGATTACTGGAGGGCTGCAGTTGCGGTACCATGTCCCCTCAGGGTAAACCACCGCAATCGGGCCTTCGTCGCAAATCCTCAAACAACCGGTGCGAGTTCTCAGCACACCTTTCCCACCTCGAAGCTTTAGTTCTTTCAGCCGCTGCTTAAGGTAGCGCCATGATTCAAGGGATTCGGTGTGGTCGCAGCAAGATGTATCCGCGGGGTCACAGCAGAGCAAAACGTGGTGTGTTGCCCCGCCGACCCCAATCGAATAAGCTTTTTTTTCAAGCTTCTTTTGCTTCTTCACTTAGATGGCACCCGGAACACCGTTGCTGGCTCAGCCAAATTTTATCCCCTGCGCCAGGGGCAATTCGGTGCTCCAATTGATCGTATTGGTCTGGCGACGCATGTACACTTTCCACGCATCCGAACCCGATTCCCTGCCGCCTCCGGTTTCCTTCTCACCACCAAAGGCACCACCGATCTCAGCGCCGCTGGTACCGATATTTACATTCGCGATACCGCAATCGCTCCCTCTGTGAGAAACGAAATACTCAGCCTCCCTGACGTTATCGGTAAAGATGGCAGACGAGAGACCCTGCGGCACTCCATTGTGGAGCGCCATCGCCTCATCCAACTCAGCTACAGAATCTTTCTTTGGCGTAGCCGCGTCGCCGTAGCCAATGATGTAAAGGATCGGCGCGAAAGTTTCGTCCTGAACTATCTGGTATTCGTTTTTCGCGGAAGCTATGCAAGGCTTGACCCAGTGACCGCCCTTATAGTTGTCGTCGTCCAAAACATCGCCACCGTAAAGAATCTCCCCGCCGGCTTCCTTAACAGCCTTGATAGCATTCTGCAGGTCGTCGACGGCGCCTCTCGTTACCAGTGGGCCCATCAAGGTCTTATCGTCCCGCGGGTCTCCAATATTCACATCCTCGTAGGCTTTGGTTAGTCGGCTGACCAACTCTTCCCGAACGGACTCGTGGACGATGATCCGGCGCGTACTGGTGCAGCGCTGCCCAGCTGTCCCCACCGAGCCAAACAGGATTGCCGGGAGAGCAAGGTCAAGGTTCGCGTGAGGCGTAACAATAATTGCATTGTTTCCACCAAGTTCCAGGATCGTTTTACCCAGTCGTTTGTTCACAACTTCTGCCACGCGGTAACCGACCTGACAGGAACCTGTAGCGGACACCAGGGGAATCCGTCTGTCGTGGAGCAAACGGTCACCTACTGTAGACCCCTTGCCAACTGACAGCGAAAAGATCGCCGGGTCCACATCGTTGTCGCGGCAAACGCCCTCAGCGATCCTGGTTACCGCAATTGCCGTCAAAGGAGTTTTGCTGGCTGGCTTCCAAACTGTGGAATCACCGCACACTGCAGCGATAGCAGCATTCCAGCTCCAAACCGCTACGGGGAAGTTGAAGGCGCTAATTACGCCGACAACGCCCAATGGATGCCACTGCTCCATCATTCGGTGATCGGGACGCTCGGAATGCATAGATAGACCATAGAGCTGGCGCGAAAGCCCAACAGCAAAGTCGCAGATGTCGATCATCTCCTGTACCTCGCCCTCGCCCTCGGCATGGATTTTCCCCATCTCCAAAGTCACCAGGGCCGCAAGCTCAGATTTCAGTTCTCTCAGTCGATTCCCTAGTTGACGCACGATATCGCCTCTGCGGGGCGCTGGCATTTTGCGCCACTCAAGAAAAGCCTCGTGAGCGCGATCGACTATTTTGTCATACTCGTCTTCCGTTACCTGTGTAACGCTGCCGATATGGGAACCATCTATCGGGGTAATAACATCGAGCTGCGTTCCCGAACCGAACCATTCGCCGTGGAAACCACCGAGGTTGTTTTGCTCAATGCCGAGTGCTTTAAGAATTTTGTCGCTCATTTATGTGATACCGTTGCTGAATTGTTCAATGTGAGGCCGCAATGGGTGCCGTCAGAGTTTAGATTTGAAATATAATCGGTCGGTGGGTCGGTGGGTCGGTGGGTCGGACGGGCGGACCGTGACCGCTAGGTAACGTCCCAAGCGTCAGTTATCATTTCGGAGGCTTCCTGTACACAATTCCGATCTATACCCATTTCCAGGGCGATTTGTTGGATTTCGTCGAGACCGTAGCGATTTCCCTCGGCCTTTGGTAGCCGCTGAGCCAGACGAACTGATCTCAGCCACCACGTCAGATCCTGGAGTTCAGCGGCTTTGTAGAGCATCAGGGTGACCTGTCGGGCCGTGTATAGATCGGCAACCATAAATGTGTCCTTTCAGTCAACTACCGGTCGGTCTGACACGAATTGTGGTGTCCGGCGTGACTTCGCCCTGGTATTCAACCAACGCAATAATCGCATCGAGGACACTTTCGCTCAGGGTGACTTTGTCCAATTCGGCCAGCGGGAAACCATCCCCACCCTCGGCCACGAAATCAGGGGTGGCAAGCGTGTAAGTACCTACCGGATCAACAGCGGTGCCATCATCGAACATGACATCCACGACTCTTTGTCCTGGCGGCAGGTTCGGGTCATATGTGGCCGTCAAACCCGAAAAATGTGCCCGGGGCGAGCCACGTCGGAGAGAATGCTCGATGTTAGCCAACAATTGAGCGCCTGTCACGGTAACTCTGGTCACCAGATTCCCGAATGGATGGACTTGAAACAATTCGCCGTAAGTGATGTCTCCAGCGTCGATTCGCGCCCTAATTCCACCGTTGTTGTTGAGCGCTACATCGGCGCCCGCCGAACGCCTGAGTGCATCGGCAATCAGATTGCCCAACGGATACTGTCCTGTTGCGCGTTCAAGGGGGTTTTCCGTGAACCCGATCACTCGGTTGGAGAGTGCAACGACATCTTCCTCATACAACCCCATCACCGCGGCCACCCACGGATTCGGCGTGACGAGGTCAGCATAGGTAGTGTCGACCCTCGTCGAGTGAGTGACCGGGCCGTTTCCCACTTTGAACAGGTCTACGACTCCAACCGCCCGTCCGGTTGCCCAGGCCTCGACAATCGGAATCCCGTTTACCACCGTGTCCTGAACCTGATGGTCGTGCCCACCGACGATGAGATCAACCACGCCTGGCTCAAGTGAGTTGGCCAGTTGGATGGATTCGCCGCACCTGCCCTGCGCACAGTTGGTGGCAGCATGGGTAACGATTATCGTAAAGTCCACCTTTTCAGCCTTCACATCGGCGATAGCATCTTCAATGGGTTCCAGGCCTCTGCGAAAAGACAGGTTCTCAATCATCGACGGCCTTGTGGCTGTCGCCGTGCCGGAGGTCGTATAGCCCACCAGTCCGATTCGTACACCATCCCTCTCAATGATCGTGTACGGCCTGGCCCAGGGGGGCCTTTCACCTGTCGTCGAGTTAAACGTGTTCGCCGACAACCAGGGAAAATCCGAATGCCGCATCCGGGCCTGCAGCGTATCCCGTCCCCAGTCGAACTCATGGTTACCGATTGCGGTCGCATCCAGATAAAGGGCGTCCATCACCTCCACTATCGATTCGCCAAAGACTACGTTGGACGCGAGGGTGCCCTGCATTAGATCGCCGCCGCCAAGCCGAAATACCGCGCAATCGCAACGCGCCTCCAGGCTGTCCATAGTCGCGGCAAGAACGCCGGCTCCCCCCACCATCCGCCCCTGCGACCAGTTGTACTGCCGGGTCGACGGTGCGCCGTGAAGATCGTTGATGGACAACACCCTTACGTGGGTAGTGTCCTGCAGTGATGCGATTGTTGTTAGGAGTAGCAGTCCGATCATTAGATTTTTTCCAGGGTTTCTTCCACTAGTCAATAGTTCTCAGTAAATGAGGTAAGGTTCCGCACGCAACATAAAGTCGGCTATACCTGCGGCCAGACTGTTCCACACCTGTTCCGGATCCTCTCCATCCATCAACCGCATTCGAATGGACGCATCGCCCAGTCTGCGATCGAACCCCGGCGGTTGCACCTCAAGCTCTGGAGCGTCATGCACGGCGGATAGAATCGCTATACCGACACGAACGGGATCGTAAACCCTCCTGTCGGTAACGGCGAGGACGAGACCAGGCAACGCGATGCCGTCATACTTACGATCGGTCGGCCCGATCGGTATGAAAACAGTATCTTTGATCGAGACTCCCGGCACCGATCCAATCCGCTCCAAAACCAGCTCAGGGTCGAGCCATGGTGCGCCAACCAATTGGAACGCGACCGGGGTCCCCCGCCCAACCGAAAGGTTGGTTCGCTCGAACGGTACAAGTCCGGGGTAATGGGTCGCGCTTTCAAGATCAGGCATGTTTGGAGACGGCTTCACCCATGGTAGCCCTGTCTGGTCGAACCACTGGTCTCTGGTCCATCCCGACGCCGGCACCACACTCAGTTCAACATCTATGCCCAGTGTCGCCTGCGCGAAACGGGCCATTTCTCCCATTGTCATACCGTGTCGCAGAGGTATGGCCATGTATTGACCCCAGCCGCGCAAGCTGTCTTCCAGAATCGGCCCCTGCACGAGCCCGCCGATGGGATTAGGGCGATCAAGTATCACAAGACGCATACCGTTTCGGCCGGCAGCCTGCATCGCCAAAATAGCGGTAGATATGTAGGTATAGGGCCGCGCACCTATATCCTGCAGATCCACCAGGAGGACGTCGAGACCATCGAGCATTTCGACGGTGGGTTCCTTCGTTTCCCCGTAAAGGCTGTAGATCGGAAGGCCCGTCACCGAATCCACTGAATGGCCGATCCCCTCTTCATCCAGAACTCCACGGAACCCGTGCTCAGGACTAAAGATTGCATTAAGTTGAACGCCAGCATCAACCAGACGGTCGATATCGCTGACCCGATCGCGATCTATCCCCGATTGATTGGTCAAAATGCCGACGGATACACCGGTGACGATGTGCAAAGAATCATCCAGTAGCACTTCGATGCCCGGGCGCACAACCTGCGGCGGGGGGGACCCCGCATTACACGAAGCGAGTAGAACAGTTAAAGGCAAAAAACGCATATGCGAACTCACCTGACGGTTTCCCTGGTTTTCATTCTGGCCTCCTGTTCGGCTCGTGCACAAATGCCATCCATGGTTCCCGATCCGGCTTCTCCGTCCCCTCAAGTTAGTGTAACTGTTCCCACAGGAAAGCAAGCGATTGATTCCATTCTCGATGAGCTGACGGTTGAGCAGATGGTTGGCCAGTTGGTTTTCCCCTGGCTGCTCGGCGACTATGCGTCGTTTGATCAGCCGGTTTTCGATAGAACAAGCGACTTAGTAGAAAAAAGCGAGGTCGGTGGAATCCTCATTTCGATTGGATCTCCGCTTGATGTCGCTTCCAAATTGAACGAGCTGCAACGACGCTCGCGGCTTCCATTGTTGGTGGCTGCCGACCTGGAATGGGGAAGCGCCATGCGACTGGTCGGCGGAACAGCGTTCCCCTACCCGATGGCCCTCGGTGCAACTGACAGAGAATTGGATGCCTACCAGATGGCTCGCGTCACGGCATTGGAAGCCCGCGCCGTGGGCATTCACATGACCTTCTCGCCAGTGGCGGACCTGAACAACAATTCCGCCAACCCGATCATCAACACTCGGTCCTTCGGTGAAGACGCCGAGTCGGTATCTCGTTTGATAAGCGCCTATATCAGCGGTGCTGAAGAAAACGGTCTCTATACAACTGCCAAGCACTTCCCGGGGCACGGTGATACTGGAACCGATTCGCATATCGACGTACCGGTCGCGAGCGCGTGCTGGGATCGCCTGGATACTCTGGAGCTGGCGCCATTCCGCGCCGCCATAGAGGCCGGGGTTACTGCGGTCATGACAGCTCATATTGCGCTTCCCTGTTTCCACCCCGACGACGAGCAACTCCCCGCTACGCTATCAGAAACCTTTATGACAGACGTTCTGCGGGACTCTCTCGGTTTTGAAGGACTCGTAGTAACGGACGCGCTGATCATGGGAGCCATCGTAAACCGGTATGGAACTGAGGAGGCTGTGATCCGAGCCTTTCTCGCTGGCAGCGATCTCCTGTTGATGCCGACCAACATCCCGGAGGCCATCGAAGCAATGGTCAACGCGGTTGAGTCTGGTCGCATTGGGCGAGAGAGATTGCGTGAGTCAACCCGACGGGTTCTCGAACTGAAGTTCGACGCTGGGCTCTTCGAAAGCCGCACCGTTTCCCTTGATCGGCTCCCGAGTGCCGTAGGGACTCAGGACTTCATTGCAATTGCCGACGATATAGCGGCCCGGGCCATAACGCTCGTTGAGGAAGGACCTATTCGAGAGTTCAGAGCCGACACAGGTAGCTGGGCGTTGATTACGTATGCAGAGGAAACCAACCTCAACGTTGGGAATGTGCTTCTCGGTGAGTTGAGGACTGCCGACAACACCGTTTCTTCTTTCCGTCTCTATCCCAGTTCTGGTCCGATGTCTTACGATTCCGCCAGAACTATTATGTCCCGGAACGATCGGATCCTTTTCGCCTCCAGCGTAAGGCCCATCGCATGGCGCGGCCACATCGCCCTCCCAGATTCTCTCGCGCGCACAATCGAAATCGTCTCAAAAGTAAAACCGACGGTTCTGGCATCACTGGGCAGCCCCTACCTCTTGAACCAGTTAGCTGAATTTGAAGGCGGCTTTTTGTTAGCGTGGAGCGCAACTCCAGCATCTGAGAAAGCTGTCGCGGCTGCAGTAACGGGGGCCATTCCGATTTCGGGGCGATCACCCATACGTCTTTCAGATGAGTACCCCCGAGGTCACGGGATTCAAATCAGCGGTCAATGAAACTCACCCTCATACTCGCCGCGCTGGGAACGTTTCAGGACCCGCTCCCACTGGCACCCCCGGAATCAATTGGATTCGATTCAGCCGTTCTGGATAGTGCGATCGATTATCTCGCCGCCGAGGCACGCAACGGTTCGTTCCCTGGAGCAGTCCTGGCGGTCGGAAGGCGCGGAGCAGTGGCGACGATCACCGGGGTGGGAAAATACGGCATTGATGACCCGCGCAGAGTTTCGGCCACGACAATTTACGATCTTGCAAGCCTCACCAAGGTCATTGCGTTAACTACCTCCGCGGCTATCCTGGTTTCCGCCGGACGATTAGACCTGGACTCCAGGGTAATCGACTACCTACCGGAGTTTATTGGTGAGGGAAAAGGTGATGTGCTCGTGCGTCACCTCCTCACTCACACGTCGGGCCTGCCACCATTTAGACTTCTATATGAAGAAACCGATAACCCGGACTCAGCCTGGGCGCTGGCCATGCGCACTGACCTGGAAAACAACCCGGGTGACCGTTACACCTATTCTGACATCGGAGCCATGGCGCTTGCGGGAGTTCTTGAGGCGGTGAGCGGGCAAAGGTTGGACGTTTTTGCCCGCGAAAACATCTTCAGGCCCCTGGGTATGACCGACACCAGGTTTTTGCCACCAGAGACACTGAGAAGCCGCATTGCCCCGACTGAGAACGACCCTTGGCGTGGCAGAATACTCAGGGGCGAGGTACACGACGAAAACGCCCATCGGCTCGGAGGAGTGTCAGGACACGCCGGACTTTTTTCCACCGCAACAGATCTGTCCCACTTCGCACTGTGGCTGCTAGATGTTTACCATGATCGGGTCTCGGACCCGCTGCTTTCGGGTGTAGTCCTCAGGGAATTCGTAACTCGCCAGAACCAACCGACCGGCTCCACGCGAGCCCTCGGATGGGACACGCCGTCTGCAACCATGAGCAGCGCCGGATCTATCCTGGACCGTTCCAGCTTCGGCCATACCGGTTACACCGGAACTTCTATCTGGATCGACCCTACCAGAGACATGTTCATGATATTGCTCACCAATCGTGTCCATCCGACCCGAGAAAATATAGAAATCAGGAGGGTAAGGCGAGAATTGGGAGATATGGTAGGGAGAGCCGCCAGCGGGTAAGTCGGGAAGCCCGGAGGTCGGGACGGGAACAAAACCGCTCCCTCCTCCCTGCTTCCAGCATCCAGCCGTCATTGACTGCCCCCTCATAGTCCCCTAATTTTCGCGGATATCTAAAAAGGAATTTCAGCGATGACGACAAGCCAGGCACCAACGGCCACCGTGAAGGTGTTGTTGACCGACATAGCAGTTGAACAGGTTAAGGTTTTCATGCAACAGGAGGACGTTCCGGTTGAATCTGCCGGACTTCGTGTTTCCGTGATGCCGGGAGGATGCTCTGGTTTCCAGTACGGCCTCAACATTGAAGAAAAGCCGCTCGATGATGATTACACGTTAGAGCAGAACGGAATCCGTATTTTCGTCGATGCTTTTAGCGCACAGTACCTCGACGGAATCACTGTCGATTTCAAAGAAACCATGCAAGGTTCGGGGTTCGCGTTTAACAATCCCAACGCGACGGGCGGCTGTGGATGCGGTTCGTC
Source organism: Gemmatimonadota bacterium (assembly GCA_029262195.1). GTDB lineage: Bacteria > Gemmatimonadota > Gemmatimonadetes > Gemmatimonadales > GWC2-71-9 > B16T1B5. The sequence continues at coordinate 335,899 of JAJCZX010000030.1, forward strand.
TTTCACAGCCTGACCATACCGGCGACCACGGCAGAATGACTCTTGGAAAGAACCGGCAGACACCGGTGACCTTCTCCACCGCGGAGGTGAACGCCATTAAGACGGCGGTTGCCGTCTCCCCTCCCGGGCAGATTCCCTGTCCACGCTGCGAGACTCTCCTGAGTTTCGACCGCGACCTTGAGGGTGGCACTGCGTTACGCTGTTCAGAATGTAAGCGTACCTGTATTGTTCGTCGGGATCTTCGGGACTGACAGCTAACCTCACCACACTCGACGTCACGGTGATGGCCGTTTATTTCGGTCTCGTCATTGCCATCGGCGCATACTTCGGTAGACAACAAAAAGATCCGGGCGACTATTTCCTCGGAAAGAACCAGCTTCCATGGTGGGCAATTATGTTGTCCATCGTCGCCACCGAGACATCCGCGCTTACGGTGATATCCATTCCTGGGATCGGCGCCCGTGGTGACCTGACGTTTTTGCAAATACCACTCGGATACGTCGTGGGCAGAATAGGGGTGTCGTTGTGGTTATTACCTGGGTATTTCGACGGCACCCAATACACCGCCTATTCGCGACTCGAAAAAAGTTTTGGTCCCGCAACCCGCAAGGTAGCCTCCGGCCTTTTCATGGTTATCAGGTCCCTTGGCGACAGCGTCCGCGTTTTTGCCACAGCGATCCCGCTGGCCATCGTTACCGGCTGGTCTATTCCGACCTCAATCCTTGTAGTGGCAGCGGTCACGGTTGTCTACACGTGGTACGGTGGCCTCAAGGCTGTCGTTTGGATTGACGTGATGCAACTGATGATCTACATGGTCGGAGGGGTAGCGACAATCGTGGTGGCAGCCAGATTAATAGGGTTCGAGGACATGTTCGCGCTGGCCGACATAAGCGAAAAAATCAGGGTGTTTGACATGCGTTTTTCGTTGACAACTCCCTATACTTTTTTCGCGGGTCTTATCGGCGGTGCCTTTCTGTCCGCGGCATCGCACGGAACTGATCAGTTGATCGTGCAACGGCTGTTGGCCACGCGTTCCCTCTCCGACGCCAGGAGGGCATTGATCGGCTCCGGGTTTCTCGTATTCATACAGTTCGCGTTGTTCCTATTCGTCGGGACGATGATATGGGCAGCGGGCGCAGACGACCCGGCGCTTCGGGGGGATGAACTGTACGCAACCTTCATAGTGAATCACCTACCCCCGGGAATCGCCGGCCTGATGGTGGCGGGAATTCTCGCCGCTGCGATGAGCACGGTGAGTTCCTCGCTCAACTCCCTGGCTTCGGCAACGACTCAGGACTTCTATTCACCAATGGCTGGCAAGGACGACCCGGCGCACCTTTTGAAAATTGGTCGGTTAGCCACGATACTCTGGGCGCTGATTCTGGCAGGCGGGGCGCTGTCATTCAAGTCGTCCGATCAGCCGGTTGTAATTCTCGCTCTCTCAGTCGCGTCAATAACCTACGGAGCGTTGCTGGGAACTTTCCTACTGTCGTTGGCAAAGGATACGGTCGAACAACCTGATGCCATCGCGGGAATTGTTGTAGCCACCACCGCGATGTTGGCTGTGGTGTTTTGGAAGCCCTACCCCTTCGAATCACTGGCGTGGCCCTGGTACGTCCCCCTCGGCACTGCGATTACGCTCGTCACCGCGCTTGGAAGTTCGCGACTGCGGAAGTTGAGCACCTGAATGTTCCTCGGAGTAGACGCAGGCGGATCTCATGTGGAATGCGGAATCGGGGACCAGCACTCCGGGATTCTCGCGAGGAAGACGTACTCGCCAGCCCCAGGGGCGGCTTCCAATCCGCGGGATCTGGCTGAGCTAATAATTTCTGCAGGCCTCGAACTCCAGACAGGCCTGCAAGTGAAGATCAAACGCGTTTTAATTGGAGCGGCCGGGGCCGGCAACCCGGAAGTCCGAACGAGCCTCAAGAGGGAAATCCGCCGACACTGGCCTGCCCTCCCTGTCACAGTAACCACCGATATAGAGATCGCGCTCGAGAGTTGTTTTCCTGCGGACCAGGGAATTCTCATCGCCTCCGGAACCGGTTCGTTTGCGGTGCGCCGAAACGCGGACGGCACCAGCACGAGAGTCGGAGGCCAGGGACCGTCGTCAGGCGATGAGGGAAGCGCCTACGATCTCGGCAAGACAGCTCTGGTCAAATCAAAAGAAGATTGGTACCACTCGGCGACTATGGTTGAGGCATTCAAGATTCAACTCGACGGGCGCACTGTCACAGAGATGATTGAAGATGGTACGCCTGCTGAGGTCGCCGCCCTTGCCAGGACTGTCTGCAATGTCGCCCTTGCGGGGGATCAGGTTGCGATAGGTTTGGTCGAAGACGCCGCCCAGGAACTCCTCAGCCTGGCAGCAGAGCTGGGAATAGACGGACAACAACTCCCGACCGTGCTGGGAGGCGGTTTACTGTCTCCCGGTTCGCCCGTGAGAGCCAACCTCGTCAATTGGCTTAGAGCGGCGTCGCAGCATTTCGTTTACACCGACACCTCGGTCGACCCCTTGTTGGGTGCCTTTTCGATCGCTTCCAAACAGGCTGATTAAACCAGACTCAGGCTTCGACTTTTTTACCTAGGCCGAAGACAACCCCGACGATCACACCAAAGCCGAGCAACAGCGAAATCGGCGCCGGTAGTCCATAGGCTACGGCAATATTTCCTAGCACCATCCCCACCACCGCGACGGTGAAGGCATAAGGTAGCTGCGTTCGAACATGGTCGACGTGATCGCAGCCGGAGGCCATGGAACTGAGAATCGTTGTATCTGATATCGGCGAGCAATGATCTCCGAAAATCGCTCCAGACAAAACCGCTGCGACTGCGGAAAACAGGATGCCCGCATCAGTTGCCCCCGGCACAACTTCGACGCCACCTAGAGCGATAGTCAAGGGAATCACGATTGGAAGGAGAATTGCCATCGTACCCCAAGACGTCCCAGTAGCAAACGCCATGGCACCCGCAATGGCAAACACAGTAACCGGGATCAACCGGACAGGAATCGCATCGGAAAGGGCGCCGGACAAATACGACGCGGTACCGAGAGATGTGGTGACATCGGCAAGAGACCAGGCGCACACCAAAATAATCATGGCCACCATCATCGATTTGATTCCATCGACCATGCCGTCCATCGATTCCTTCAGTGTCAATATTTTTCCACCAACTGACAGCAGCACCGCGACGACGCATGCCACCAGCGAACCCCAGAGCAACGGCGTGAAGGGATCCGCATTCGAAAAAATGGCCCGGATACCCGCCGACTCTCCCGCAGGTATCGCGCTCTTGCCCGTATAGACAAGTCCGCCAATCACAACCGCGATCAACGCAAGGACGGGAAGCACACCGTGCAGCCAGGTGACGCCCGGGGCGCTGGCCTCAGGAACCTCTTCGCCGACGTCTGTGGCGAGCGCTGCTCCGGGACGGAAAACGCCGCCACCGGAAAAAGCCCTCCTCTCAGCCTGGAGCATTGGACCGAAGTCCCGTCCCGTCACTATCAGAAGCACGACCATCACAATAGCCAGGATGGGATAGAACAGGTATGGAATAGTCTGAATGAATGTCGCGAACGGAGTGGTCGACTGGAGCGCGGTTACGATTGTTGCGTTCGATGCGTTCTGGGCGGCTGCCAGGTCAAATCCGTCCCCGATCAAACTGATTTCATATCCCACCCACGTCGATACGAACATTATCGCGGCCACCGGAGCGGCAGTGGAGTCCACGATGTAGGCCAATTTTTCTCTTGAGATCTTCAGCCGATCAGTAATCGGGCGCATTGTATTCCCAACGACCAGAGTGTTCGCGTAGTCGTCGAAAAAGATTGCAATCCCTGCCGCCCAGGTAGCCAGCAGCCCCCGTCTCCGAGACGTGGCGACCGGAGTCAGCGCTTCAACGATCGCGGTTGTCGCTCCCATCTTTGAGAGTATGCCAACCATTCCGCCGAGCAAAAGCGAAAAAATAATGATCGCTGAATGGTCGGGGTCGGCCATTGCATCCCGGGCAAACCGCCCGGCTGTCATAATCAGGGCCGAGAAGGGATTGTAGCCTGTCAGGAAAAGACCACCCAACCAGATGCCAGCCAGAAGGCTCACGATGACCTCCTTGAAAATCAGCGCGAGCGCGATAGCCAAAAGGGGAGGTAGAACGCTTACGATACCCGGAAGCACCGGCGCCTCAAATTCGCTGGAGCCATTGGCGGTTTCTATGGTCAGGGGAAGTTGCTGTGATCCGGCCACAGCTACACTTAGAACTGCAGCTCCATCTTCGAGAGAGCCACTTGCGAGTTCCTCTCCCGACGCGGCTCTAACGACGACGACACCGGTGTCTACGGAATGGACCGTCAACACTGTAGGTATCCCCGTTAAGAATACCTCAGAGCCCGTCGCACTCACCTGCTCCTCCAGTTGCCCTAAGAGTACCGCAGGACCACCGTCACTCGCTTCCTGAGCCGCCAGTTGTGCTATCGGAAACGTGATCATTAGTAACAGAGAAGCCACCGCCATCTGTTTCAGATGTCGCATCAAAACCGTCTCGCTTTGTAGTTGTGAGAAAAGGTGCTCTAGGAAACTCGTATTTCCATCGTGAATTCGCTAGGGATGGGAGTGCCATCCGCCGACGTAGCAGGGTTGAATATGAAATCTCGGAGCTGGCGCATCCATCGCTGCCTGTACTCGGATTCTTCTACACGAGGCGAGATCGAAACGTTGGTGACGACCCCGGCCTCATCGACCGAGAACCTCACGTTGAACGATTTTCCTTTGACACCATCGGGAGTTGGCTGAGGGGGAAGCGAGATATTTCTCGGCGACGGAGGGAAGATACCGCTACCTCCACCACCGGTACCGGGACCCCGATCACTACCAGTACCAGTCCCTTCACCTGAGCCGGTGCCTCCACCAGAACCAGGGCCTCGTCCTTCACCAGAACTGAGGCCTCGGCCGGCCCCGATATTTCTGGTCGGAGTCCGATTGGGATCGCGAGTGGTGCGCGACGACCGCGAGAGGGTTGGTTGGATTACGATCTCAGGCTCGACCTGCTCTACCGCGTCATCAGTCTCAACGCGGAAGGTCAGTTCAGAAGATGGCGGCCGGTAGGCGGGCATCTGAACGAACGTCACCGAGCCCGACCCTCCGCCGCCCCCACCACCCCGGGCGCCCGGGCCACCGGCACCGTCAGCATTTTCGAAACCGTCGGGTACCCGCTCATAAACCAATAGCCCGATGATAGCCACGTGCAGAGCCAGCGCAAAGGTTGCTCCACCTCTGCGCTTTGGTTTAAAACGCGGCACTGAAGCCGTGGGTAAAACCCGTCTGTACGGTCTCGGCATAGTTTCCATATACACCAGGGGCGCGAAAGCTTTCCATTGCTCGCGCGCCCCTGTCAGTTACTGTCAACGACTAATGCACCCGTTAACCCCTAGTCATCACCCTTCAACTCGGGGGGGGTAAATCCGATAACCTGGACTCCGGCGCCACGAGCAATGTCCATTGCTTCAACAACGTCACCATACTCACGGTTTCCGGCGGTTTTTACAAACAACAACTTCGCCGGCCTCTGGTCATAGATCTCATGAATCTTATTGTCCAGTTGGCGGAGTTCGACCGGTTCTGAATTAATCGAGTAACTTCCGTCTTCCAGCAGCTCTAGAACAATCTGATTGCTCGACGCCGACTCGTTTTCATTGGCCTGCACTTCCTGTTTCGGAGGGAGCTGGACATCCATCGTCCGTCTCGAAACGGCGACCTGCATCATAAATATGATCAGCAGCACGAGGAGAATGTCGATCATCGGTACGACATTTGGCTCCGGATTAAAGCCACCTGAGCCAGCGTTGCTATCTACACTCATTCCCATGAATAAATCCTCTAATCGTCTCTTTTTTGTTCAGTAATACTGGCCAGCAGGCGAACTCCAGCGTCTCTAGCCAGTTCAAGGGCCTCTTCCACCTGCTCATACGGCAACCCTGCATCCGCTTTGAAAAAGAGAACTTTATCGGTTTGCCTACTCTCGAAGATCCTAATCAAATATGACCCGAGAGAGTCGTTCGGAATCTGTCCGATTTCCCCTGAGCCAGGATCGAGATAGTACTGACCGTCCTGGTCGATTCCGAGGACCACTTCACCGTCTTCGGGTTCCGAGGGCTGGACGTTTCTTCCCTCTGGCATGCGGGCCTGGAACCCCGACGTGATCACGGGTGTCACGATCATGAAAATGATCAGCAACACCAACATGATGTCGATCATCGGCACCACGTTGGGTTCGTTTTTTACTTCGCTGCCGCCGCCGCCTACTGACATTCCCATAGTCTATATACCCTAACTCGTCGCGTCCGTTACGGCGCGGCGGGGCCCGACTGCTGGGCCTTAAATTCCTTGGTGAAAATCGAACGACCGAATTCGCTGCCAACACTCTTGATGAGGTAGTCGATCAGCTCTTTGGACGTATAGGTCATTTCGACCGTCAGGTTTTCGATTTTGGTTGCGAAATAGTTGAACATCCAAACCGCTGGAATAGCCACCAGAAGGCCGAAGGCCGTGGCAATAAGAGCTTCGGCGATACCAGCGGAAATGGCTCCGAGGCCACCAGAATTCGATTGTGCCATACCGGTGAACGAGTTAACAACACCCATCGTTGTTCCGAGCAACCCAACGAAAGGCGCCGTCGATCCCACCGTCGCGATGATCGCATTTCCGCGTCGTAGTTCGGCGAGAAGAATCAACATCTGCCGATCCACAGCACGTTCGGCCGAGTTAATGTCCTGCGTGGTTACAGCGGCTTTGTCCACCAGCAAGGGTTTCACCTCAGCAAGGGCCTCACCTAGCACTCTGGCGACGTGGGATACTTTGTAAGTCTCGGCCAATTCGATCGCAGAGTCGAGGTCCTCTTCGCGCAAATGACGAGCGAACTCCGGTGCGAACTTCCTCGTCTCACGTGAACTCTTGAAAATCCTCCACCACTTGGCCGCACCAGTGCTCATTGAGAAAATCGACATAATGCCGAGAGTGATGAGAATACCTCGGGCGAACCCGCCAGCCTGGTGCCAAAGTTCAGTTAATTCCAGTTCCATCTTTTACCTTCCATTGCCGCGTGACAGTGAATACAGGTTTCGGTTTAGGTCCAACTTGTTACCTCTAACTTCTAACTTTTTAGCCACCGACTCCAAATACATACGGCAGCTGAATCAAAACGCGTACCGCACGTCCCCGGACTTTCCCAGGCCGGAAACGACACCTCATTATTGCGTCCCTGGCCGGCCGTTCAAAACCACGGTGATCCGACCGCAGGATCTGAAACTGGTCGTTGGGATCAATCCGTCCAGTAGTGTCAACCACTGCCTGGATCAGAACGGTTCCCGAAATCCCAGCCTGCTGCAACAGCGGAGGGTATGTGGGAGCGGGGCAAGAGAGAGCTTCCGGAATTTCGTCTACAACCGCCGATAAGAAGGTCTGTGTCTGGTCGACTTCTCCGGTACCACCGACTACGCCCTCGAAAATACCACCCTCAACACCCCGTCCGGTAAAGTCTCTCGGGTCAAACCTTTCATTAAGGTCAACCGGCGGAATTTCAGTCGGAATATCAATGGGAGCGCTCAACGTCTGGAAACCCTGGGGCGGCGGATCCAGACGAGTAACAACAGGAGTTATCTCCTCCTGTTCTGGCTCCGGCTCCGGCTCTTCTTCGGCTGTGTCGACGAACACCATCATGGTGTCTGCCGCAGCTTCTTCAATAATTTCTGACGCCTTCATGGTGGCCGTCACCGCTCCGTATAACAAAGCTCCGTGGATAACAACAGAAAGAAACCCTTGCGGTGCTCTGCCCTTGAATCCCTTTTTTTCCGGATTAGAAACAATCAAATGGTCAAACACTGATTCCTACCTCCAACAGATCGTTTGGTATGGGACACCGTAAAAGGTACAAGTTTGTACACAGACTTGTATCCCAACGTGCTAATCAGTTCGTTACAAAACCATTACAACGACATTACGTAACGAAATATCCTCCGATTTTACCCGTTTCTCAGATCCATCACATCGCCAAGAGGCAAAGTAACTTCAAATGTAGAGCCTCTGCCAGGTCGGCTTTTCGCTGTCAGCCGACCGCCATGCGCTTCCGCTATCCATTTGGTGATCGCCAGCCCAAGGCCACTTCCCGGTCGACGCCCTTCTCTTCCTTGTGTGGGATCAATTCTCCAGAAGCGGTCGAATATATGCTCCAAATCATCTGGTGCAATACCGATACCAGTATCCTTCACATTGAAGATCACTTCAGAATCAGTATGAGACACCTGCAATCTCGCTCGCCCCCCCTTGGGTGTGAACTTGACCGCATTTGCCAGGAGGTTTAACAACATCTGGCGTACACGCGCCGGGTCAACAAGTGCCACAATTGGTTCATCCGGTACATCCACCCGCACCTCCACTCCACTTTGCTCCCCCAACAAACTCCCGGTTTCAGCAATTTCGCTCAATAAATCGCGGAGATCCTTTTCCACCAGATGGAGGGGGGCGCTCCCCTCGTCAGCCCTGGCGAGTACAAGCAGAGATTCTACAAGGTCGGTCATTCTATTCAACTCAAGTAGATTCTCATCAAGGATTTCGAGCACGTCAACCGGCGTGTCCTGATTTTTGAGAGCCTTTTCAACACCGGCTTTGAGAATAGTCAGAGGGGTTTTTAGTTCGTGGCTCGCGTCCGCTGTAAACCTATGCAACGTTTTGAAACTGGTCTCAAGACGGGCCAGCATCCCGTTCAAAGTGGTTGTCAGACGACCTAATTCATCTCCCGTCCTGCCGTGGGGAGCGGCTAGCCTACGGTGCAGACTTTTCCCATCACGAATTGCCCCAGCTTCCGAAGCCATTAGATCCACCGGCCTAAGAGTCTGTCCAACGACAAGATTACCAACAAAAATCGCGACGGCGATAATCAAAGGCGCCATTAGAAAAAGGGCTGAGAGAATTCTGCGGGGAGTCCTGCTTAGGCCCGCCGTGGACAATCCGACCAGAATGCTTCTGACCGATCCCGTTTCCTCAAAAACCTGAGCCAGTTCCTCTGCACGCACAAAATCGATTCCTGCAACATCGCGCGCACTGGAAATATCAGGCCTTATTGGCTCGCCCAGACTGACCCGGCGAACGTAGTACCGGATCTCTCCAATGGCCCCACCGAGGTCCACAACACCGAACTCGTTATCCTGCGCAACCCGCGACTCAGCCGCAATGAGTTGAGCGACCTGTGACGAATTGAGTTCGCGTTGGATAAAGTCGGACTCATAAAACACCGTACCACCTTCTTGAAACATCATCACGATGGGTGGGTTAGTCGCCGACGTGTCTGCAAGGATGTATTCCTGACCATCCGCAACGCGGCGCAGTTCCCTTTGCCATCCGGTGGTCAGTTCAAGCAAATAAATCGCCAGGCCCACGACGAACATCAGTGTACTGAGTAGTGCCGAAAAACCGAACACCAGCCTGCGACGGAGAGTTTGGAACTCAATAAAGGGGGTGAAATCCGGTCGGCGCCCGGTAGAGGCGTCGTCGTCCTGAACAACTTTGTCGGGAATCTCGTTGACGTTCATGCCTTGAGCATGTAACCAACGCCGCGGGCAGTTTGAATCATTTTCTTGTCGGCGCTATCGACTTTTTTTCGCAACCGATTGATCACAACGTCCACGATGTTGGTACCTGGATCAAAGTTGTATCCCCACACGTACTCGGTTATCAAAGTGCGAGAGAGAACCCTGCCTTCGTTGCGGACCATGTATTCGAGTACGGCGTATTCCTTGGGCGTCAACTCAATCGGTTCGCCATCCTTGCGCACTTCTCTGCTGCCGGTGTCTATCATGAGGTCCGCTACCGAAAGGACCGGCGCGGCGATCTCGCGGGGTCGCCTACCAAGCGCTTCAACTCGTGCCAGTAGCTCCTCAAAAGCAAACGGCTTCGTCACGTAATCGTCGGCACCGTTGCGGAGCGCCTGCACCTTCGATTCCACCATGTCGTTTGCAGTGAGAACCAGTACCGGCGTCCCGACACCCCTATCCCGCAGAGTGCGCAACACCTCGACGCCGGAGAGACCTGGCAAGCGCAGATCCAGAACAATGACGTCGTAGGTAGAAGCTGAAGCCTGTTCCAGCCCGGCCTCCCCATCCTCAACGAGGTCGACCTGCATCTGATGCTCAATCAGCCCGCTGTGCACATACCTTCCGACCGTCGGGTCGTCCTCCACGACTAAGACCTTCACACCGATTTCTCCTCGTCCGAAACGGGAAGGACGACTTTGAACGTTGCGCCTTTTCCAACCTGCGACTCGACGAGTATTACACCAGAGTGCTGTTGGATTATCCCATAACAGATCGAAAGCCCCAGTCCTGTGCCCGCTCCCGGCTCTTTGGTCGTAAAGAACGGTTCAAAGATTTTCGAGATATCGTCGCCGGAAATCCCTGGGCCGGTGTCCTGAAATTCGACAACGACTTCGCCCGACCTTAGCGGATTGACATACGTTGAGACTACCAGCGAACCCACCCCTTCCATAGCATCGATGGAGTTAATCATCAGAGCCAGGAAAGCCTGGATCAACTGCTCTGCATTGGCCATGACGTCTGGCACTTGCTGACCCAATTCGACCGAGAGAGAAATCCTCTTAAATTTTTGATGGTGCTTGGCGAGGAAAATGGCGTCTTCGACGATCTGGTTGATATTGGCTGCGTTCTTTATTCGCGCTCGAGGCCTTGAAAAGTCCAACAATCCGTCAATTATCGCCCTACATCGATCAAGTTCGGAATCGACGATCCCCATGTATTCCTCAAACCCCTTCAGGACTGACGGCGGCAGCTCGGGGAGGCGAAGGGTCAGAGCTTCGATGCAGGCACCAATCGTGGCCAGCGGGTTGTTGATTTCATGCATGACCCCTGCAGCCAGCTGGCCTACCGCGGCCAGTTTTTCTGTCTGGGCGACCTGTTCTCGAATACGCTTGCCCTCGGTAATGTCCTCGCCGATTGTGATCACGTGCGTCACATCGTCGTCGTTTAAGCGCATGGGAATTTTGTTAATTCTGTAGTGGCGCACCTCCTGCCCCGCATCCGACTCAACTTCCATCTGGGCCATGGCACCGGTTTCGAAGGCCCGGTCAAACTCAGATTTCAGCAGCCGCCGGGGCTGGCGGTGTAGCACATCGAATACGTTACGACCCAGCGCATGTTCACGGTCGACACCCTGGGTACCCGCTTCGCGTTTCTGATTCCAGGCCTGAATCGTGTAGTCACGATCAATTACATACATACCGTGCGGTAGCGAGTCGAGAATCTTACTCATGAACCGACGTTGGTCTTCTATCTCCCGGGTGCGGAGGGCAATTTCACTAGCCAGGTCTTCCGAAAGCTCCATCGTGCCCAGGAGAGGAGACACGATTTTAGCGACGAGGGACAGGGCTTCATCGCAACACCGCGGGTCCACACCCTCGTTCACCTCCGCATGGAGAACTCCAAAATACTCCTCTTCGTAAACCAGGTTGCGAACCACCACAGGTGACGTGGGATCAAATTCCAGCTGGTCAACAAGATTGCGAACCATCGGGAAGTCGTCTTGCTTGACCGGCTCTTCCCCAGGGGGGACGACGGGAGAAAACGAATCTCCGGCCGGGGTCCTGACCCAAACCACACATTTGGAGAGGGGCAATTTCCGTTTAAGGGTACCACCAATTCCCTGAATAATTTCGTGGGTACTTAAACCTGCAGCGAGGTATGAAGCGACCTCCGACACCACAGACAACGTATCAAACCCGGGCCCTTCAAGTTGCCCTGTCGTGTTCACGTCTGCCATCAATCCCTCATTGGTCTGTAACCGTTGGCCAAGTTTCTCTTATTGCTTGCTATGTTTATCTTACAGGCGATGTCCCGCCAGCGAAACAAGCGGTACTATAATACCCGCCCGTCGGAATCTCGCTTCCTTCGGGTAGCGCTGCAACCGAAACTTAACCGTTGCCAGGAGACAGAATAAAATGGCCCATAGTTTACCCGACCTGCCCTACACACACGGAGCCCTTGAGCCCCATGTCGACCAGCGCACCATGGAGATACACCATGGTAAACACCACCAAGCCTACATCAACAAGCTGAACGAAGCCCTTGATGGCCACGACGCACTCCAGAGTAAATCGGTCGAAGATTTGATTTCCGACCTTTCCGCAGTGCCCGAAGCTATCCGTGGAGCTGTTCGAAACCACGGCGGCGGTCACGCCAACCATTCGTTGTTCTGGCAGGTAATGAGCCCCGATGGCGGCGGCGCCCCTTCAGGGCCGCTGGCCGAAGCCATCAATTCAGCGTTTGGCAGCTTCGATGGTTTCAAGGAAAAGTTCGGAGCGGCCGCAGCCACCCGGTTCGGAAGCGGTTGGGCCTGGCTGTCTAAATCCGACTCGGGACTGGTTGTCGAAAGCACTGCCAACCAGGATAGTCCCTTGATGGAAGGCCGCACCCCGATACTCGGCCTTGATGTCTGGGAACACGCATACTACCTGAATTACCAGAACCGTCGGCCCGACTACGTCGCAGCATGGTGGAGCGTTGTGAATTGGGAAGAGGTCGCCGCGCGCTTCGGCTAGTTTTTCGTAGGAGTGACGATCCGCAAGAGGCCTCGCTTTTTTGAAGCGGGGCCTCTTTGGTTTTAACCCGCCAACAGCGCTTCCTCAGCCGCCTGAGTCCTTTTTTCAACAGGCTGACTGTTCCAGAAATCGATCAATTCACCGAGGTCTTTCTCAGTCGGGACCATCACATCGAATGAACCCGAGTCGCCCGAGGCGGCTATAAAAACGGAGAAAGGACGTTCCTGCAGGGTTCCTACCTGAATCAAATAGGTCCGCGCATCAGATTGCCAGGTGGCAATGGGCGTGTAATCAACGGCTTGAGAGAGCATATTAGCAGCGACTTTACTCAGTTAAGTCTATGCGAATATGGGAGTTAGGGGAGATAAGTCAATCACCTTTTCATGGGGAATGGAGCGGACGGGGATCGAACCCGTGACCTCCGGCTTGCAAAGCCGGCGCTCTCCCAACTGAGCTACCGCCCCCGAATCAGCAACGATCAGCCGGAAAAGATAATAGCCTACCTGCTTCTCTCAAAGCAGCAGAAAAGATCCTCGTCCGCCTGCCCGTTATTGAGCCGTGGCTTTTATTCGGACCGGGGACCCGGTGAGACCTGGTGCCCATATACTGGCATCTTGTTCTCCGATTCTGCTTCCAAGGGTCCATTGTGCAATGGCCTGACCATCGCTACCCGCGCCCATGTCTGTCGGGGTCATTCTCCCGTTACCAGTTGCGGGGCTGAATTTGACAATTTGGTTCGGCACTCCGTTTCCAAAGTCATCCGTGACCCGAACAATTATCTCGGTGGGAAGAAGCTCGCTAGGGTTTCCCGACTGCCCGTCACCAGCGATGAGGGTGAGGAATTTGGCCTGTCCAGGTGTGGCAGTTGCAGTGAAATCAACGGCGATTTCAAAATCGCGGACCTGGGCGCGGATTACCTGTTGGCTTCCAGAAACCGTACCAAGTGTCCAGATGGTGCGCGCGATCCCATTACTATCGCTAACCGTCTCAGTGCTGGCCGGGGACCCGTTTCCACCCAGCACTTCAAACCCAACGGCAACGCCTTCTACCGGGTTACCGTTCTCGTCAACCAGGGCTATCCCTATCGGGCGAGGGAGCCTCTCACCTACTCTCCCGGTTTGCCTGTCACCAAAAATGCGGTCGACCTCCTCCGGGTCCGCCACCCTCGGAGGGACCGGAACGCCATCGTTTCCACCGGTTGGCGGCTCACCACACGCAACCAACAGTAACGGCAGCACAATAGCCCTTGCCCGTCCAAAAGAAGATTTCTTCATCAACATATACCGCCTCCTTGTATTTTCCGCTTTTCTTGAGACGCCCCGTTGCGCCACCAAAACTCACCTTATTTACGCACTGCGCAGAAACTTCCTTCGGCGTCGGTGCGAGTCACGCCACTGGTCCAGTTCCCACCGAAACCATTTTCAGAGATGCTATTAACCCTGAGAACCGTGTAGCCACCATCAAACCTCTGTTGGTCGGTCCGATTGGCTTCCGAACCAAACCTCAACAAAACGCCTCTGGCGCCGTCGGAGTCGTGCACCTGCACCAGGACTCCGGGGCGAGTTGGATCACCCGAACCCAGAGACCCGAGCTCCAGTGCTCCCACAACGCTAAGGTCCACGGTAGATGTACCCAAATAGGCATTTCTGTAACCGGGAGCAGGTTCGGTCGGAGAGTCCACCATGGTGAGCATCAAATCGCCTTCGATCGAACTCCCCGCAGACGCCCCCCCGGTTGCTGTAAGGGCCAGGGTATAGCTTCCCGACAGATCGAAGGTTTCGGGCCAATTGTCCATCGGTTCGCACACTACAGGCGAAGGAGCCCGGGTGCTGCATGCCATTGTAGCCAGCAACAAAGTGCTGAGAATCGCAACTCCGCGAGATTTGATCATCGAATTTCTCCGCACCATTATTACCTTATCCTCGTTAGTGTGCCGTCGGGCCCAACGGAGTATATGGGTGTCTGCAAAATATCGCCTTCCAACTCTACCAAATCACCAGACCCGACCCCAATTACCGTGAACACCTGGTTATAGGCCTCGGCGGCGCCAGGATCAACAGCCAGATCCATATCAGCAAAAGCACCGACAGTCAGGAGACTCAACGGGTTGGCTCCTCCACCGATAAACCCTGTCATCAATTCACTACCAAATGTCGTTTCTCTCCAATGACCGTCCTGGGTCCCTTGCCCTCCCTGAGTGTTTTCAACAGGAACTTTGGCACCTCCCGTATAGCTCGTCCCGCCAAGCTTGTCGAAGGCAGCAATTGCTGTAGGACCGTCGAAGTGCGTATCCACTCCCGAACTGCTCGGCAACGACGGGTTTTGCAGAAAACCGAAATTGTCCCACAAAGTGCCTATACCCAGCACATGAGACATCTCATGTAAAACAACCATCCCAATCGTGCCATTATTCATCATGGTGGTCATGTCAGCCACGTCGAACCGCATGGCCCCCATAAGAGGCCTTCCATCAGGTGCTGGCCGAAGAAGACACGGACCGGCACTCCCTAACACACCTCCCGCTCCATCAATGGAATCAATTTGGACCCAGATCTTGACGTCGTCTATAATACCTGCAAACGAGGGATGGGGAACTCCGCCGCAGGCAGCCGCGGCCACTGGTGACGCGGAAAAATCAAAGGCCGGAAGATCTCCGACAATAATCGACTCAAGCATCGTCTCCGCCGACGTGAAGGCAGCTGCGATACCGGCAGCCACCGAGTCAAGCATAGTAATGTCAACATCGAATCCGGCTACAACACCCTCGCCCGAGAAAACCACCGAGGTCATTACACCAGCAACACTGGCTGAAACGGAATTCGTCCCGGCAGCGACGTCGTAGGTCCATGCACCAGAGGTAGCCACCCCATTAGCATCCGTGACCGCGGGCGAACCCATAATTGATCCCGCCCCGGCTGTGACAGCAAAGATCACCGACTCCCCGGGCACCGGGATACCATTGGCATCTTTCACCACAACGGTCGGGTTGACGATTGCTTCGGCGCCAGCGAGAAGATCCTGTCCGTCGCCTCCCACAATTTCAATGAGCGCAGGTGTCCCCGGGAGTATGGGCGTAGCATTAAAAACCACCGGAGAACCCTTCAGTCCGGCCATCGACGCCTCGACAGTGTGAGTACCTGCAACCGCACCGAGAGTCCAGGCGGTAGCCGCAATACCATTTGCATCTGCCTTCGGCGCTGGTGGATCAACGGTGCCACCTCCGGCGGTTACCGCAAAAGTCACGATACCCCCGTCAACCGCGTTCCCGAACTGATCAACCAACTGCACCTTGAGAGAATCGGTCAACAGAGTGGAAATTGGTCCCATCTGGTTGTTCCCAGCAATCGCAAAAATGCTGTCCGCAACGTCAGCCAGGGCCGTCGCGGAAATAGTCAATGATCGACCCGAGGCGGTGACACCGAGCGACTGGACGCCAGCGGTCTGGCCGAGGGTCCACATGGTAGAGGTCTGCCCTGCGGCGTCCGTCGTACCCTGTGTTTCTGTCACCGTGCCACTACCCACAGCCGGGGCAAACTCGGTGACAACACCACTCACCGGATTCCCAATTTCGTCAATCGTCGTTACCACGATGGCCAGTGGAAGTTGTGTACCAACCAGCGCCATCTGACCGCCGCCCGAGGCAACCAGCACCGAGTCAACCTGTGGTGCAACTGTTACGGTGACCGCGTTTGAAACTACCGTCCCGGAGCGACCCGTGACCTGGGCACTCCCCGGAGTGATCGCTCGGACAATCCCGGACCCGTCGACAGTCGCAACCGCATCGTTCGTGCTACTCCAGGTTACCACCGCTGAGATTGTGTTACCGTTTTCGTCTTCGACCACCGCATTCAAAGACGATGCCGCACCAATGGCGCTGAGCAACAGGGAAGTCGGCGTTACGGTAATCGTTGTGGGAGTGGGCACCGGAGCCGGCGGCGGTTCACTGGTAGACTTGCAAGAAAGGTTCGCCAAGAGCACTGCCGCAAGGGCAAGTGCATTCCTTCTTATCATTCTCGATACCATGGATTGTCCGTAGGTGTAATTGTTGTATTTCGCTAACGTATTAGCAGAAGCTACACTTGTAAAGCTACCGCGCTGTAACTCAGATTACCAAACCAGCCCGCCTGTCTTTTTCCCTCTTCTATCCAACGCCCGACCAACCTCATGTCGTCGAACCAACACTCTTGCGGCCTGACACACCAATTGCCCTTGAAAAACTGGTCGCTAACTTTCGTCGACACGCTGATCGGAACGACGAATGAACCGACTCCTCGCCGGAAAAACACATATTATTGCTGTGCTCCTGCTCGTGGCTTGTTCACGCGCCACGACGCCGGATGTTTCCCCGGATCAGAGGGCAGACCCGCAAGGAGACGCCGTTTCTAGTTCGTTGATCGGTGTTTGGACTCTGCGGCGAGAACCGAGCCCGAGGACGCCTTTTTTCCTTGATCTTTCGGTCGATTCGGTAGTTGGATCAATGGCGTTCGGGAGAATTACCCGATATTTCGCGGGAGATATGGGCGGCAACGTCGCTAATTGGCGAGGGTTCCAGGCCGATCTGAGCGACGAGACTATCGCGATTGAAGTCAAACACCGCGGTCTGGGTGACACCGTATTTTATATGGAAGGTGTACGCCATACAAACACCATCGAACTCTCCCGGTTCAGGGTTTCCGGTGCCAACCTCACCAATGATGAAGTCAGCTGGTCCCTGGTACGAACGGGAGACCGCTAGATCGTCCACCCGAAAATCTTCTATTCCTGAAGCGCCGGAGCTAGCAGGTACCCGTTTGCCGACCGGAGGGAGTAGTCCCTACCTGCGACGGAGGTGACGCTCCCACTGTAAAGCACGGGGGTATTCACATCTGATACGGACAGGTCCAGGAGGTTTCCGGCTGCGATACTCCCGGTGACAATCCCGAGGATTTCCGTGTCGCTGACACGTTCCTGAAATAACTGACACCCCGAACAAATCACCGCCACGCTGTTGATGACGTTAGGTTCAGCGGCAGTGAGCCGGAATTGCACCGCGCCATCGTCACTGTTAGGCGTTGAAAGGCTCATGATCAGGCTACCAGCCTCGGGACCCTGATCCCCGCACGACACGAGGGCGACAACGAGGAAGCTCACAAGCATTCCTTTTTTCATGGTTTGCTCCTCCCGTTTCTATCTAGTTCGGCAAGCCGCTCCACTACCCCAGCGGATACTGAGATGTCATTCTGGTCGACCCAGGCGAGAAAATCACCGAGGTCAAACCGTCCATTCGAATTTCCCTGTAGATCAAGGAAATTGAGTTCATCCGATGAAAGCCCTTCGCCGGCAAAAATCGATGAAACCACATCGTTCGCCACGAGGGCAGGTTGTATGATTTCAATTGACACGGAGACGTCTTCTGTTTGAAACCCGGATTCCGCTCGAAACACTATGGGAAAAGATCCTGTTTCGGAGGGAGTCCCTTGAACCACACCGCCAGGGCTCACCGCCATTCCGCCAGGGAGTCTACCCTCGGCAACCGACCACGAAAAATCCCCATTACCTCCGGTGGCAACCATGCTGTCCCTATAAACGAATCCCATCAGACCCTGTGCCAGCGACGCAGTAGAAATGCTCAGCAACGGGCTGAAGACTGCTGCGACGTTCAGCGGCTCGGTCATCGATGCGATCGCCACAGTGTCAGAGAATACGTTGGGCGCATTACCGAACCACCGATCAAATACGAAACCAGTTTCCGGCGCTGCTACCAGGGTCAGTGGCTGGAGTTCATCAACAAACTCTGAATCGTTGGAATCAGGCCCAACGCTCATGGTCGAGGCGCCGGATGCGTTGACAGAGCCCTGCCCTGTTGCTGCGGCTTCAACCAGAAACTCCGCTTTCATCTGCCCGATCAAAGAATCCCCTGCCCCGCTGGCGACCAGATCGTGAACTCTGGCTCCGCCATCCGACCACGATAGCCAGGTAAATCGGCGCCGGTCGTTGTCTCTAAGTTGCACGGAGTCGATTGCCACTGAAACTGTTGCCCCCAGATCGAGCACCTGTACGAACTCGGTATTTACCGGAAAGCTATTGGCTGTGAAATCAGCCCAGAACTGGGAGCAATGAGAACATGCATCCCTGGAGTGGGACAGGGAAACAACCACAGGAAGTTGATAAGACACCCTCAGCGTTATCGATTTATCACTCTGCTGTGTTATTTGATCGATTGTCACGTATGACGCGGTGCCGTCATTCCTCGCGCTTGAAGGAGAGGTATTAAACCCGAAGGCGGTTACTCCCTCCCTGCCCGGGAACGGGTCCCCGCTGTCTCCTCTATTGGACCCCTGGGCAACACTCCTCCACAGGTGCAGCGAGTCATCGGCTTCTTCGAGGGCAAGCCCGTGAACCCCTCCGGCGTTTACATTTCGAGTTGATAGTCGTTGTTTGATGATGGACGAATCCGTATGCCAAATTAGCAGACCGGTATTTAGCGTTACCCCCCCCGCCCTGGGAAACAAAAGGCTGGAATCCGCCCCAAATTGCTGGCGGTTGGAAAGTTCGAAGTATTCGTTCGTGCTTGGAATCGACACCAGGTAGGAAGTGTCAGCCGATTCAATCGGACTAACGGTTAGAGTAGTATCCGTATCAATAAGGACCTGGGTTATCCACCCCAGTTGACCCTTGGACCAGGCCGACATATGGATCGGCCGAGTTGGGATATGCCAATTCCCTGACCCCATCAGGCCCCAGGCTCCGATCCCCTCCGTTTGGATCGAGGTGTCGTATAAATCCGGCAAATCGAAAGCATGCCCAAGTTCGTGAGCGACCACCCCCATCGCTTGCGGCTGATTCGGGGTGCATCCGTTTTCCCCGCCTTGTCCTCCCTGAACGATGTAATCGTTGATGCCGATATTGAAGCCCCCTGCCGCCACGTCTGCGGTTGGCAACGGCGCCCCGCTACCACTTATCCCGCCGTAGAAAGAGCGATGGGCCCATATATTATTGTTCGTAGACCGCGGTCCACAGGAACCATCGAGTTCCGGGTGGACAATTACAAGCACATCGACCAATCCGTCGTCATCGCCCGAATTGGGAATATTATCGGGCCCATCGTTATCAAACATAGAGAAATCGATACTAGGATCGGCAGCCAATACCACGTCCTCGATCAGGCGGGAAATGCAGGTGGATAAACAAAGGCCATTGGTCTTGGGCGAAGTAGGCCCTTCGTAATCCGCATCATTACTCGGAACCCTGACCCATTCAGAGAAAGTTCCGTTAATCCTGAGTGCTCCGTTCGAAAGCTCCTGGTAATAATTGTGTATGGTGTAAGGAGGCGCCGGCGTCGTCCCGAATAACCGATTTTCCAGGGTGGGTCTATCTGCGAATCCAACGAGCGCGGCCGAATCGGTGTTCGCGTATAAGACAAGTAGGACAGGGACATTGAGATCCCCCGACACAGCGGCCATATTCGCCGCACCGGATGCAAGAGCAAGTTGGTTGCGATTCGACCGAAACGCATTGCGGTTTTCAGCCACCACCCTGGCTTTGTGCCGCCAAGCACCGTTCTCAGAAAACTCGAAAAGCCCCGGGTTTTGAGCCACCATCTGATAATAAAACGGAGACAGCCCAACTCCGTGCCTTTTTCCGAGTTCTTCGACATCGCTCTGAGCAACAACAAGTGACGGGAAAAATGCGATGACCACAGGAACCCCAACCCATACAATAATTATTTGTGCCAGACGCCAATTTTTTTTCATAGCGAAGAAAGATTAACCCCACCAATTTAACGTTCCAAGGACCTGCATCACACAAATAGTGTCAGAAAGCCGGAAAGTTCCATCGGATGTGTTAACTCATGGCACCTGAGAAGCCCCCCAACGTCTTGTGCTGCCTAGTGTTAGCGGGTAGTTTCGATAGGTTGTTTTCGCCCGTAGGGGCTCCCAAACCAGACACCTGAGGCGCCGTGGATAATCCAACGCTGCAAAAGGTCGCGTTATTTCAAAAGTGTAGCAATTTCTCGACAGCCCGAGACCTTGAAAAGGCCGGACTGTATCCGTATTTCAAGCCCATTTCCGACTCCCAAGACACCACAGTTACGATTGAGGGCGAAGAAAAAATCATGATGGGCTCCAATAACTACCTGGGTATCACACATCACCCCAAAGTGTTGGAGGCATCCAAAGAAGCGATGGATCGGCTTGGATCGGGTTGCACCGGTAGCAGGTTCCTGAACGGAACCCTTGATCTCCACGAGCAACTTGAGAGCCGCCTCGCCGCATTTATCGGGAAGGAATCAGCGCTGGTTTTTTCCACCGGCTACCAGGCAAATCTTGGAGTAGTTTCCTGCCTGCCGGGCCGCGGCGACTTTATCATGATGGACAAGTTGGACCACGCCTCAATCGTGGACGGCGCCCGCATGGCCTACGCGACGACTGAACGCTTCAATCACGGTGACCTTGGCCAATTGGACCGACTGATGTCGAAACACCCGGGCAAAGGCATGATGGTGATGGTCGACGGTGTTTATTCGATGGAAGGCAACATCGCAGATGTACCCGCCCTGCTAAAACTCACCCAGAAACACGGCGCGGCTCTGGTTTTGGACGATGCACATTCCATCGGCGTTATGGGACCCAACGGCGAAGGCACAGCAGCCCACTTCGGCCTTACTGACGAAGTTGACATCATTAGTGGCACCTTCTCCAAATCGCTGGGATCAATTGGCGGTTTTGTGGCAGCCTCGGAAGAAGTGATCCACTACCTGAGAAACAACAGTCGGCCGATGATCTTCTCGGCCGCCCTCCCTCCGTCGAATACTGCTGGCGTACTGGCAGCGCTGGATATTCTCGAGAACGACAGCGAACGAAGGGAACGCCTCTGGGAAAACACGAAAAAGTGGCAGACTGGAATGAAGGGATTAGGCTTCGACATCGGCCCCACCAAGACTCCGATCGTCCCGGTGCTGATCGGGCCCTTCGAAGACACGTTCAAGTTCTGGCGTGAAGTCTATGAAGCCGGAGTGTTCACCAACCCGGTTGTGCCCCCGGCCGTTCCGCCCTCGGAATGCAGGTTGCGCACCAGCCTCATGTCGTCGCATACCGATGAACAAATTGATTTTGCGCTCGAAACTTTTGCACGAATTGGAAAGAAGATGGGGGTCCTCTGAGCGAGTCAGTCGCGATACGGAAAGTTGAGTCCAAAAAAGATCTAAAACGCTTCATCGACTTTCCATACAAGCTGCACCGGAGGGACCCCCTGTGGGTCCCTCAGTTGCGTATGGACGTCAAAAAGCTCCTCGACAAGAAGAACCACCCGTATTTCGAACACGGTGAGGCGGATTTCTTTTTGGCCGAACGAGCGGGAAAGGTTGTCGGACGAATCATGGCAACCGAAAACCGTGCGCACAACGAATTCCACGAAGACAAGGTGGGTTTCTTCGGATTCTTCGAAACCATCGACGATGAGGCAGTCTCTTCCACCCTCCTTAACACCGCCGCCCACTGGCTCCGTGCGAGGGGATTGG
Source organism: Gemmatimonadota bacterium (assembly GCA_029262195.1). GTDB lineage: Bacteria > Gemmatimonadota > Gemmatimonadetes > Gemmatimonadales > GWC2-71-9 > B16T1B5. Next base: position 357,995 of record JAJCZX010000030.1, read on the forward strand.
ACACGATTAGAGGTCCGGCGTCCTATTCAACCAACGAGGAGTGCGGCTTGTTGGTAGAAGGGATCGACACTCCCCCGACGATCCTCAACCCACACAATCCACCCTACTACCCAACACTGGTGGAAGCTGCCGGTTTCAAAAAAGCGAAAGATCTGATCCAACTCCAGTCCACCACTACTGAACTGCCGGAACGCCTGATTCGTGGAGCCGAATTGATCGCCAAACGCAAAGGAATCACTTTGCGGGCCATCAACATGAAGCGGTACAAAGAAGAGATCGAGATGGTTAAGACCGTCTACAATGAGGCGTGGGAGAAGAACTGGGGATTCATTCCCATGACCAACACCGAAATCGACCATTTGGCCGCCGATTTGAAGCCGGTAGTGGAACCAGACCTCGTGGTTTTTGCTGAGATGAAAGGTAAGATCATCGGGTTCGCAGTAGCCCTTCCAGATCTGAATGTCGCACTCAAAAAAAACCCTTCGGGGAGATTTTTCCCCGGCATCATCAAGGTCCTGTGGGCGGCACGAAAGGTCACCCGACTGAGAATTTTGCTACTCGGCCTCCTGCCGGAATACCGAAAAACCGGTGCGGACGCTCTCATGTACCACTGGATCTGGACCAAGGGAATGGCCAAGGGGTTCAACTGGGGCGAGGGCGGCTGGATACTTGAAGACAACCTGGCGATAAAGAACGGGCTTGAACGCATTGGATTCGAGCCCTACAAGACGCTTCGGATGTACGACCGACCTCTGTGAAGGCATTCGTAACTGGCGGGACCGGGTTCGTTGGCTCACATCTCATCGAACAACTGCTGGAACGGGGCGCCGAGGTAAGGTGCCTCGTGCGCGATCAAGCCAAAGCTGACCGACTCTTTCCGGCTGGCGGATTCACCGCCATCCCGGGCGACCTCGAGAACACCCGGGCCCTTGAACAGGGGTGTGAAGGCGTAGATGTCGTGTTTCATGTGGCAGCGATCGTTTCAGCCCGTAGCGATCGCCATTTTCACCAGATCAACGTAGATGCCACGGCACGAGTCCTGCGGGCGGCACAGAGGGGCGGATCCGAGAATGTGCGGTTCGTTTATGTCAGCAGCCTGGCAGCCGGCGGACCTGTAGAAAAGGGGACCCTGCTTTCCGACCCGGGCGCACAGAACCCGGTGACCGCCTATGGCCGTTCCAAACTCGAGGGTGAAAAAATGGTCCGCCGCTCGGAAATCGATTGGACGATACTCCGCCCACCGGCGGTTTACGGACCCCGCGACACCGAGATGTTCAAGCTTTTTAAACTCGTAAAAACAGGATTTGCACCTCTATTCGGTGATGGATTCCAGCAGTTGAGCCTGATTCATGTAGACGATCTGGCCACCGCGTTGATTGCGGCGGCAGGATCGGAGTGTAAACAAAAAACGTATTACCCTGCCCATCGTGAAGTTATTACGAGCCGGGAGTTGGCAATCGAAGTGTTCAGAGCCGTTCGAGGCGAACCCGAAGGCTCTTCAACTACTCCCAGGGTATTCCCCCTGCCTGGCCCTCTGACCCGTGCAATTCTATGGACCACGGGCACCTTCACCCGGGCCATCGGCAAAACCACCCTGTTGACCCTGGACAAGGCAAACGAATTTCTGGCACCAGCATGGACTGTCGATCCCGGGGAGTTAGAAAACGATACCGGCTGGCACGCTGAGGTTAACGTCGCCGCTGGCACAAGAACGACCGCGCAATGGTACAGACAAAACTCCTGGCTCTGAGGCCTGTCGACCGCCTGATTGCAGGTTATTTGGTTTTTGCGATACCCGCCACACTGTTGATCGGAGGAGTGCAGTTTTCGACGCTTGTCACAATCGCGATGTACGCTCTATGCGGGGTTCTGCTCATCCTCTTCATCGGCTTGGATCCCAGCCATTCCATCGGTAACACGCTGCATACGATTTACCCGCTCATCCTCCTGATCCCCCTCTACACTGCCATTGGCGTGGTTAACTCAGGACTGGACCCTTCGGCAATCAGCTTGAATGATGTTTTGGTGCAGGGATGGGAGGACACGCTGTTTCACGGTCAACCATCCTACTATTTGATAAGACGATTCCCATCGGTGGCAGCCTCCTGGATCTTCCACTCTGCCTACCTCATTTATTACCCCATCCTGCTTGCCGGACCGATTTACCTGGTCGCCAGGGGGCGTCATTCCGGCGCTCGCAGAATAGTCTTCGGCATGATGACCGCATTCGTTATCTGCTATGTCTTTTTCACTCTATTCCCTGTGTCCGGTCCCAATTGGTCTTTCGAGCACCCAACCGGTCCAGTACGGGAAGTGTTCCCGGCCCGCATGGTGTATGCAACACTGGCAACCGGTTCAGCCTTCGGAACGGCTTTTCCCTCGTCACACGTCGCTGCAACGGTCGCCGCGACCATAGGAGCGTGGTGTGCGAGTCCGCGAATGGGACGTGTCTTCCTGGTCCCATGCATTCTGCTAACGCTGGCAACGGTTTACACGCAGATGCATTATGCCGTGGACGCCATCGCCGGCCTGGCCGTGGGCTTATTTGGCGGTTGGGCCGCCACGAAGGTCGAGCCTTAGACGGACGGAACGGTCTGAACGGACAGAACGGCCCAAACTACCGACTCCCCGACTTCTCTAATGCTCATGCGCCGGGGTCCCAGCCGGGTGCTCGTCCTCCGCGGGCGGCAGGGGGTCACCGGCACTTTGAGCCATGATCTCATCCATTTTCCCCTGAAGAGCACGCAGGTAATGGTTGCGATCCAGCTGGTACAATTCGTCCGACACGTCAGCCGTCGGCCATGGGTACCCCCCGGTCGGCATGAAAATGCCTCCAACCACTCCCATTCCGCCCTCCGGCAATGAATCTGGGAAAGGATTGTCATAGGTAACGCTCACGCGATAAGTCTTTTCCGGAGAGATGAATTCACCGCCGCGGAGATACAGTTTCCCGATAGTAACCCCACCCAACTCCTCGCCCTCTCCCGGAATGGGAAGGCCCTCATAAATCACCTCCCCTGTTTCGACATCCGAAAACGTGATGTTCACCGCGTGCGGATGTAAATGTCCGCCAATCCCCATCAGGCGCCCGGGCATAGCAGGGCTTGCGTCGTAACTCCAGGTTGAAACGCCAGGTGGGATAGAGAAGCTTTTGTCGCCAGCAGGGAACGCCACATCCAACTGGAAGGGGAATACGTCAAACAGCGGCCACGGTCTCCCTGTGGGAGTGTAGTTCAGGTAGAACTTCACGTACACATCGTTTAGCTCTGCCCCGGTGGGATTGTGCATCATGGCCGACACGACAATCGGTTGCCCGGCCATTACAGGATAACCAAGAAAAAATCCTGGCAACTTTATGTCCTGCGTCTCATTTCCAACCGCAGCCACCCTTTGCGATATCGGAAGAAAAAGTTCGCGATGGCGGGGATCAATCAGATTCAGATGATGCAAGACGGCCCGCGGCATTTGCTCTCCACTGGCATTGACGATTTCCCACTCAAACCCGGTGACGTACCCATGACCGGGAATTTGGACCTCAGCCACCGGAGGCCAAACTCCTCCGTGCGCACCATGCGAATGCTCGCCAGCCGCCGGAAGGTCAACCGGGCCGATGGTTATCGCAAAACGATTACCCTCATCGGCAATGCTCGTCTCGCCCATATCCTGAGCCCGCAAAACCTGGCCGGTTCCGACCACAGCCACTAACAACCACAACCAGGCGGTTTTGGCAAAAACTTTCATCTCTTCAAGATTGCGAGGCTTCATCTCGTCTCCAGCAAGGGGGCAACGCCCGTCCCGATCCTCATTAACAACAACAATACCGGATCAGTTCGAATTGGGAAACGGGGCGCACCAACTCCAAAAGTTGGTGTACTGAGTAACGGAAGATTAACTTTCCGTCTGACACTTCAACTTCTTGGATCAATGCGACTTAGAACGATTTTCACATTCGGCGCGGCGTGCTTTTTTTTCGCGTGCGTGCCAGGGTCGCCCGTATACCTGGGCGGCGGGTTTGCGACGTTTAATGGAATGCTCTACGCTCTGGAAGACATGGAGCCGATTGCCAACGCCGAAGTGTGTCTTTTTTCAGCAGACACCAGTTGCGTCCGCACAAAACAAGACGGGTCCTATGAAGTTTTCGCCACGTCCGAAGGAGCAACGGATGTCCGATTTCGAATAACGGGGGCTCGACCAGCCGTTGTCACTGGAATTGAAGTAGTTTTTGATGAGTTCTACGAGGTCAATTGCGTTTTGAGCACGAGAATGACGCTCAGCACCGAATCTGGATCTTGCCGAGAAGATCGCTAACCGTCCCGGAGCAGATGAGCGCTAAACCCGATTGTAAAAAGCTACACCGTTCGTGCCGGTCCCTGGACGTAACCATCGTAGTTGCCGATACCGACAGCGACACTCGCACCGAACAGGACGCCGCCGCGACATGGATCACCGGCCATCAGGAACGCCTTAGCTTCGGCGAGTTATACAGGAAAGGCGATTCGCTGCTCGTGGACGCACGAATCCACGTGCCCTGCCGTTTTTTTACCATCGACCGCGACGACAGCACCAAAGCCGGCTGCACCCTCCATGGGTTTACCGGCCCCATCCCTAAGTCGAGTCGACCCGAACCGGATCAACTGGCCATCGATGAAAACATCTTTTCCGTTGTGCGCAAAGGCAAACGGCGCGATATGTATCTGCCAGTGAAAAAGAAGAAAAAGAAAAAAGAAAAGAAGAACAGCCCTAAAAAGAAAAAGGCCCTGGCCGTCCTCAACTCCGACAACCCTTGCGACGGTGCTCCCTGTAGAACCTCTGACCACAAGAGGAAAGCGGCCTGTTGCCGGGATCTTAAGCTTGAGCTTTTGGTCCCACGGAAAAACACCCAGTTGTCTGCATTACTGCAAACCCGCAAGTCGCCTTATCTGTGCAAGGTTAAGCGAGAGAGCAAGAAGCTGGTCGAGGTAGAGGTCATTTCAGCCTGCGGTTACCTCGCCCCGCAAGACGGCATTACCTGCGTCCTGCACGACCGCGTGCGACCCAACGGCAAGACCGCGAAGCCCCAACTGTGTTACGATTGGCCTGATTTTGGGAAAGACGAAACTGGACACCCGGGCTGCGTTTTCGCCTGACCTTCAAAAGTCTAAGTAAGTGGACGCCCCAGAGATCCAAGAAGTTGAAAACGCGACCGGCGGCAGGTACCGGGTTGAACGGTTGCTTGCCACCGGAGGAATGGGAGCCGTTTACCTGGCCCATCACCGCGAGCTAGAATCGCGCGTAGCCATAAAGGTCCTTCCGCCCGCCGTTGCCAAGAACCCCACCCTGATCGCTCGTTTCAAACGTGAGGCCGCCCTCGCTGCGCGCCTTTCACATCCGAACGTCGTCCCCGTTTTCGAATTCACCGTAGGGGATGAACTGCCATTCTTGATCATGCCCTTCATTGAAGGTCAATCGCTTGCCGAGCTTCTCGAAGAGAAAAAGCCTCTCGGATTCGACCAAACCATGCGGATGGTGGGGCAGATCGGGGCCGCGCTGTCGTTCGCTCATGGCCGGGACATCGTGCACCGCGATATCAAACCCTCCAACATTTTACTTGAAAGCGGAACCAACCGGTGGTTGCTAACGGACTTTGGGATTGCACACGTCGCCTCCCAGGTCGATACCGCGTTGACAAATACGGGGGCCGCAATCGGTACGCCCGCGTACATGGCCCCTGAGCAGTTTGGTGCAGCCGAAAAAGTCGACCAGCGCTCCGACTTATATTCGCTGGCGATGACGGCGGCAGAAGCTGTCTCAGGAGTGCGGCCGGACCCGCTATCCACCCTTTCCGAGCTAGTCGCGGAATTTCGAGAAGCGAATCCGTCGTTAAGCGGCGATCAGGCACGAGCTTTTATTGCCCCACTCTCCCATGCCCCCAGTCAACGGCCTCAAACTGTTGCGGACTGGCTAACGTCGGTAGAAGCTTCGCGAGGATCCAGAAAGAAGCGTCGAGTCGCGGCAGCACTTGTCGGTACCGGCGTATTGGTCGCAGGATTGGTGTTTTTCCCACGATCATCTCCACCTGTCTCACAGCCGACGGTAGCCGTGCTTCCCTTCGACGTGCAAGGATCGGTCGAAGGAGTGGATCTTGCAGCAGTACCCGCCACCGCCATCGAATGGTCTATCCAGCAGCTCCCCGGTTTCAGGGTGGTGGGATCTGCGGCACTCCGGGACGCCGAAATAAGAAACTTTGGAAACGATGTGCCCACCGAACGAGAACGTCTTGAATCGGCTGCGGATCTGGGGGCCACTCACGTTCTACTCGGGACCGCTGCACAAACCCGGGACGACATTACAATCCGGATCAGGGTTTTTGACCTCGCTCTGGACGCGATGATTCCCTTCGAATCCACCGGTCCCGTGGATTCCCTCAGCGAGTTGATAAGCGACCTCGTTGTTCGTTCCTTCGCCGCGCCTCTGGCAGCCGAACTCGAAGGCGTGGCGTCTCCTGTTTTACCTCATGGTATCGACGCCATCAACGCCTATCTCGCGGGTGTAGCCGATTTCCACAGCGCAAATTATCGAGATGCCATAACCCATTTCGATCAGGTCTCCGAATTGGACTCCACATACGCCCTTGCTCCGTTCAAACGCATGCTGGCGTTGACACAGTGGATAAGACCGACTGAGGTTAGTGACGAACTCCGCTCTTCACTCGACGGCGCCATCAGTCACAGCACTCAACTCGGTCCCGCTTACGGGAAGTTGCTTGATGGCTACAAATCGCTCCTTCTGGATGGAGACATAAAGGGTGCAGAACGCACCTTTCGAGACGTCGTTCTCGAAAACCCCGGGCTGACCGACGCCTGGTTCGTGCTGGGTTTTTTCCAATATCGTTTCGGCCCCCTGCTCGGAGTATCCGTCCACGAAGCTCGCAATACGTTTCAACGAGTACTGAGCCTCGAACCAGACTTTGCTGCAGCACATGCCCAGCTGGCGCTCATGGCGATTGAATTGAACGACCAGCGCGGAGCACAGGCGGCGATAACAAACTACCTGGCCCTCGACGACACTTCGGTTTGGGCCTCGCTTGCCCGCAGCGTAGACTCAATGCTTTTCAGGCCGACATTGGCGCCTGCCGTTTTGAGTTCGTTTTCATCGCGGCCCGCCGCCTTCCTGGAGACAATTGCGTTGAGCGGCGCTCAGATCAACCCTCCGGGCGGTGCGCGCGGGATAGCCGAATTCGCAGCCGATGAGATATGGCAACGAGCCAACTCCGATCAGCAGACTGTAACAGCCTTCAGGATAAGGATGTCCTACTTGCTCGGAGGAGCACAATTCGAAACTGCGACACGCGAGTTTACTGCAGCTTTCCCTCGCCTGCCGCAAGACGAAATCGACCGCTGGATGGTATTGAGCTCCATCACCCACCTGCCCTCCTTCGGAACACCTGCTCTGGTGGCCGCCGCCGCATCCCGTTTGGCGGCGACGACCGACACCGTCCACCCTGACGAACTTGCCTTGAATCTCTGGTTGCATAGCCGTTGGGAATCGACAACAAACGCCTCGTCCGAGGAAGCGAGTTTAAGTCGACTCCGAGTGTTGGACGGGTCGCCGGCAAGACACCCCCTGACGTCGGGACTGATAGCTGACCTGGATGCCAGAAAAGCTCTCGCTGCTGGCGACTCCGCGGGTGCCCTGCGACATTGGACCGCGGGCCTGCAAATCTACGACGCTGATCAGATTTTTGTGGGTTTGGTGGCATCGCAGTGGCCTGCGCGCCTCGACTATGCGGCTCTGGCTCTTGCCACCGGCGACCCTCAAACCGCCCTCACCCAGACTGAACCGTTTATGCGCCTGGTTAACGTCATCGACCAGGTTGCGTGGGCGCCCGCCATGAAGATCAGGGCCGCGGCCGCCCTGGCCCTTGGGAACCGAGCGACGGCGATTGACTCTTACAACAAAATATTACGAATAGTGAATCAACCGGACGGAGATGGTATTTTGTTAAAGGAAGAAATACAACGAGCCCTTGCGGAGCTAAGTCAACCTAATTGAGAGTGCCATGTTTAATCTGACCAACGTACCCGAAATTTCTCCTACCGAACTGATCGACCACGCCGAGTCCGGCGAACCGATTCAGGTACTCGACATCCGCGCCCCGGAACGTGCCGCCTTAGGAAAGATAGAGGTTGTTACCGATGATCACTACGTAAACATGCGCGGCTCGGAAGTGGCCGCAAACGGCGACCTGATCGGAGCTGGCCTCGCTACGGACAGACCGCTGGCTGTGGTCTGTGACATGGGACAAAGCTCGAAACAGATAGTCGCGTTGTTGAACTCTAAGGGTTGGGATGCCCGCTCTGTAACCGGCGGTATGGCGCAGTGGGGCAACGTGTTGGCCAAACGTCCTCTCAAATCCGTAAGCACCATTGATCAGATGTTTCAGTTCGACCGCGTCGCGAAGGGATCGCTCGGCTACCTCCTGGTTTCAGATGGCGAAGCCATAATTCTCGACGCTCCGCGCAACTACCGGCCCTACCTGGACGCAGCAAAGTCCGTTGGTGCGACGGTTGTAGCCGTAGCGGAATCACACCTGCACGCGGATTACATCAGTGGCGGACCGGACATTGCAAACGAACTCGGCGTACCGTATTACGTGCACGAGAACGATCCATATTCCTCCGATTTTTCCAACACCGATTGTAGGACCGTAAAGGAAGGGTCTGCGATCAACCTGGGTCGCGCCAGCCTCAATGTCGTTCATACTCCGGGACACACCCCGGGGAGCGTTACGTACATCCTCGAAAACGAGGTCGCCTTCACCGGCGATTTCATCTTCGTCAATTCAATGGGGCGACCCGACTTGGGCGGCAAAGAGGAATCCTGGACCGGCGAACTCTGGCGCTCGGTCGAAAGAGCCAGGCGGGAGTGGATGGGAGACACGAGAATATTCCCGGCCCACTACTCAAGCAACACCGAGAGACAGCAGGACAATAGCGTCGGCGGTGTCCTCCAGGAATTGCTGAAGACCAACAAACCCCTTGCGATGAAATCCGAAGCCGAATTCACCGAATGGGTCAACGCCCACAAGACCTCCTTTCCCGAAGCCTACATGAAGATCCGCGCGATAAACGTGGGCACGATGCAGGTGAGCGCCGATGAAGCCCAGGTTTTGGATGTCGGTAAGAATCAGTGTGCTGTAGGGTAGGAACGGTCGGAACGGTCGGAACGGTCGGAACGGTCGGAACGGTCGGAACGGTCCGTGAATTTCGCTAGAACCTGACTGTCTCGCCCGTCCTGCTCCGACCCGATCCGACCTTCTGACATCCCGCCTCCGTGTGCAAACACGCCAATCTCATTCGTCCTCCCATATAGAACACCAAAATGCGAGGAATAATGAGGATTTCATGGATTCATCTAATTGCCATGCTGGCAGCGAGCCAACTTCAGGCCCAGGGGTGGATCGAACCACCCCAAAACGTGATGAATTTCGCCGTGCACCGGGAACAGAGTGTTATCTCGGTCACGGTTGAAGGTCGTCTGGCACGAATTGAAGTTGAAGAGTGGTTCCGTAATGATGGGCCAAGAATGGCTGAGGGGACCTATTTTTACCCTCTTTCGGGTGAAGCCAGTTTCCAGAGTTTCTCGTTGTTTCAGGGCGATCAAGAGCTACGCGGAGAAACTATGGACGCCAATCAGGCCCGCGCCATTTACGAAGAGATAGTCCGCACCCGCCGTGACCCTGCCCTGATCGAGCTTGCCGGGAACGGATTGATCCGAGCCCGGGTCTTCCCGATAAACCCCGGCGAACGACGGAAAATAACATTGCGTTATTCACAGTTACTCACCCGCGAAGGAGATGCGATGCTATTTCGCTATCTAGCTACGCGAGCATCAGGCCCTCTGGCCGGTGGGTCACAATCAGTGATCGATAGGGACAGTCGAGTGAGTTTTACTCTCCGGGCACCAGCCGAATTGTATTCCAACCCGTTTTCTCCAACGCACGGAATCACAACTGATCGATCGGGCGACCAGCTGGTAGTACGCACCGATCGTAGCCTGGACGGCAACATGTCACTGTTCCTCCCGCTAGCATCCGAAACGGTTGGAATCTCGATGGTGACGCACCGCCCGGCTGGCGAAGACGGTTACTTCATGCTGACCCTTTCTCCCGGTGAACGCTCGGGTGAGTCGGTACCACGGGACGTAACTGTAGTGCTCGATGTATCCGGCTCCATGTCGGGTGCGAAAATCTCTCAAGCCCGGGCCGCGATTCACCAGGTGCTGGGTACGCTGTCCACACAGGATCGCTTTCGACTGATTGCTTTCAGCAACTCGGTGCGTCAGCAAAGTGGTCAATATCTCAACGTAGCACCTCGCAATTTGCGACGGGCGGCCGATTGGATCGATGGTTTGACTGCGGATGGAGGCACGAACATAAACGATGCTTTGATCGAAGCATTCCGAATTGACTCTCCGGACTCCAGGCTACCGATAGTCCTCTTTTTGACCGACGGATTACCCACCGTTGGAGTGCAGAATGTGGCCGACATTTCCCGCAACATCGCCGACGAACGCGGAGCGGCCCGGGTGTTCAGCTTCGGAGTCGGTTACGACGTTAACACAGACCTGCTGGACGAAATGGGTACCACCGGACGTGGTTCGACCCATTACGTGGAGCCGGGAGAAGACATTGAAATGGTGGTTGGTGCAATCGCCCGCAAGATCAGTCACCCCGTGCTGGGCGACCTGGCAATTACAGCAGCACCGGGGGAGTTATTCGAGATATACCCGGCAACGCTGCCAGACCTGTTTTCGGGAGAAGAGTTAATCGTATTCGGAAGATTCAGAGGTACCGGCACGGGCCAGCTCACAATTGAGGGCTCGCGCAACTCGCGTGTGGAGGAGTTCGCATCACAGGTTCGCCTGCCCCGAGAATCTTCATCCAACGGTTTCATCCCGCGACTGTGGGCTGCCAGGAAACTCGGTTGGATGGCTGGTCAGTTGCGCCAGAACCCGGGCAACAGCGAGTTGAGGGAAGAGATTCGTACGCTTGCTCTCAGGCACGGACTTTTGAGCGAGTTTACCTCATATCTCGTACAGGAGCCAGAGGCTCAGTTCGCAACAGCGCCGGTGGACGCTACAGCACCGCCACCAGCACGGCCCATGTCAATACGAGCAGAGCGGGCTCGCGCGAACGGTTTCCGCGGCGCCGGGTCGGCGAGTGGTGCGGCGGCAGTCCAATCCTCGGCGAATCAGGGCGCAATGCGTGAAGCGCGGTCGCTAATGGACCTGGACGCCGCCGAGGAATCGTTCGACGACAAGCGAGAGGGAAATAGCATTCGGAGAGTCTTCGGTCGGATCTTCCAGTTGAACGGCGAAATGTGGGAAGACGTTGATCGCAAACAAGACAACCCGGTAATAACAATCGAACCCTTCAGCTCCGCGTATTTCTTACTCCTGAGGATTGGCCCCGAGTACGCCAATATCCTCGGCGAATTCGAGCAAGTCACCCTTGGAGGTGAAAGGATCAACCTGGAAATCAGGGAAGGCGGAATCACCGACATGGATCAAGCAGCAGTGGAACGTCTGGTGCGTCGTTTGCGAGGCCGGTAGACTTCAGGCGTGAAAGTCGACTGGTCAGAGGTATACAGGGACACGTACGAGGATCTCGTCCGATATCTGCACCGTAACGTATGGGATGCGGAAAGGGCGCAGGATCTGGCACAGGAGGTCTTCGTACGGGCCCTGTCATCAAACCCCGAAAACCCGCGAGCATGGTTGTTCACTATCGCAGCTAACCTCGCCAGAGACGAAGCACGCCTGGCAACACGACGCAAGAAGCATCTGGTCCTCTTAAAGACCGAAGCAGACGTGAAACAAGAAATGAACGAACAGGACGTCGCAACAGAAATGGACAGGGACCAGAGGCAGGAAACGCTCCGCAAAGCTTTGGAAGCGTTGGGAGAGAAAGACAAAGACATTCTGCTTCTTTGGGACGCCGGACTCAACTACGAAGACATCGCGTCGAAGGCTGACATCTCGGTCGGGTCGGTTGGCACCACGCTCAACCGCGCCCGGAAAAAATTGGCCGAAGCTGTGAAGAAAATGGAGACACCAAATGTCGCACATAGATGAAGCCACAATCAGTGCTTACGTTGATCGCGACCCGTCTCTTTCCAATGGCGAGCGGGACAACATCACGGCACACTTTAGCCAATGCCAGAGATGCTCTGATATCCTGGCGGACATCCAGAGCGACATTGACCAGGCAAGGTCAGCGTTATCACTTACCGGGCCTGCAACCATCCACAAACCAGCATTTGCAGACCTGGTGGCGCGAGCCACAACAACAACAACCCCTCAGCCGAAGTATCGCTGGGCTTTACAGCAGGGCCTGGCAGCCGCGGCAATACTCATCATCGCGGTAAGCGTGGGCGTCTACACGGGTAAGACAGCGGAATTCGCGACTGAGAACGCTGCCGAGCAGGTGAGCGAACAGTTTGCCGCAGATTTGAATGCCCCTGCCCCGATCGCGCAGGAGTTGCGGTTGGGAGAAAACGAGCAGCAGGCTCCCGCTCTGAGTCAGGACGAAGATGCCTCACGCGCCGAACCACGCCAGGTTGCTCGCACCGTGGCCCCTCCTCCCGCGGCACCCCGGGCGGAGCCGGTCGAGGAGGCTGTTGCGGAGGAGTCAGAACTAGACAATCTGGCTAACGCCGTAGCTGGCGTTAGCGCAGACGACATCGCCGCATCCGGCGCTCGCGGGTTTGCCGACGCCGCCGGTCGCGCCCGTGAGGATCGCGCCGAAATTGCGAGTTCCCTTCGGGCTCGGCAGTCAGAACCGGCAAGAAGAGAGGCCGCGGACCGGCCTGTCGCACCGACCGCATCGCAAGAAGCTCCCCTGAGTAATGCGTGCGGGGAGGTTGGACGTCTGCTTCAATCCGGACTTATTCCCGTAGCGGTCGATTGCCAGAAAATAGAGGGTTTCCTGAAAGACACTGCCGCTGGCGTCGAAGTGACGTGGGTGACCCAGACCCTCGAAAACGGAGACACGCTCATACTGGCGGCCTCGACATCGGATGCGGTCGACCCGGGTCTTGAAGCAGCTGTCAACTCGGCAATTGAAGAGCGTTGGTCTACCAGAACCGCCGAACGAATCCAGGCCCGTGGTGCCGGCGATCGACAAGCCAACACGTCCACCGGTTTGAGAGGGGGGTATCGCGTCTGGTTGTCAGCGCGCCTCGACCGAGACAGCCTTGAAGCCCTGTTGCAACAAATAAGAGTCGGCAACTAGGAAGAAGCCTTCTCCAGTTGATCCAGACTATCCGCTGCCCTGCGCAGGTGCGGGATCACTATGGAACCCCCAACGATCAGTGCGATCGAAAACACTTCATACAATTCTTCTTTCGTGGCTCCAGCCTCCTTCGCCTGAATGACGTGGTAGTTGATGCAATCGTCACACCGCAGCACCATCGACGCCGCCAACCCCATCATTTCCTTGGTCTTCGCGTCTAACACCCCGCTTTCGTAGGTCCGGTTGTCCAGCGCGAACATGCGGTTGATGATCATGTTGTTTTCGCCAAGAATTAGATCATTCTGGCGCTGGCGCTCATGCTGAAAATGTTCGAGGGGAGTTGAGTCGGACATGGAAGGCTCCTGGTAGTGGCTCTGTAGCGCTGTGGCACGGGTGCACGGGTGACGACATTCGTGCGATGGCAGAAAAAAAACGCCGGGCCCCCAAAAATCAGAGGTCCCGACGTCAATCTAATCAATCCTTCCCCACTTCCCGACCTCCCACTTCTAATGATGCCCGTGCGCTAACGCTTTCTCGGACAACCTGGGACTAACCATAGGGAAGGTTTTTGCAAAGAATCCGTAACCAATCAAGAACAGGCCCAGAAAACCCAAGGTGATTCCGATTTCCGGGAGACCAAGGGCGGGACCATGTTCGGTTAGCGAGGGCTGCACCATCAGGTAGCGCTCAAGCCACATTCCGGTGAGCGAAACGGTCAGAAATGTTGTAAACGTCACCGGGTTCACCTTGGATTTGACCCAGATAAGACCCCAGAAGGGAATCAGAAATACCATGGCGCCGACCATGATCCCAATCGGTCTCCACTCATCCCACAGGCGAACGAAGAGAAAGCTGGTCTCTTCTGGGAGGTTACCGTACCAAATCACAAGGAACTGGGAGTAGGTCAGGTAGGTCCAGAAGATCGTGAATCCAAACACCAGCTTGCCCAGGTCATGGAAAACCTTTTTAGGCACGATCGATTCAAGCCCTATCTTACCACGCCAGTAGACCATCATGAGGCCCATCATGGCGAGGCCCGTCAGTAACGATCCCATGAAGTAGTACGCACCAAACAGATTGCTTATCCACCACGGGGCAAGAGACATGATCAGGTCAAACGCAATCAAACTCAGGCAATATGCGTAGGCGAGGATAAGAAGTGGTGCAAGCCTCTGCACTTTCTTCGTAAGAGCCGCCTCTTCTCTCTCTGTGCCTTTGTAATCACCGATGATGCGATCGTACACCGAGCCTTTGAAGCCGTCCACCTCGCCGCGCAAACGCAACAGGTCGGGCTTCATGTTGTTGGCTACGAACTTGAACGACAGCCAGAACAGCAGCACTAGGCTAAGAAGATCTCTCCAAAAAACCCAGGAGACCGTCAGCCAGTTGCCACGTGCCGGAGTCGGGTGCTCAATCCAGGGAAACAGGTGATGCCGTCCCAGGAAAATTATCAGGAAGCACAATAGAGATACCGGCAGAAATCCGGTCGCCGCCTCGGCAAACCTTATGATCGAACCGGCCCATTTTCCATTTACGACAACCTGAACAGCTGAAAAAACAATGCCGCCCATGGACAGTCCTGTAAAAAACAGGAAGTTCACATGGAACGCGCTCCAGGCCCGGCCGGGTTCTTCTCCAAACGCCAGGACCGCAAACAGGCCCATACCGACCACAGCTAGAATGGCGCCAGCCGTCAACAGCCCGCTTGCGGGTGCGTCGGCGCTTTTCTTGTAGAGGTCGTCGGGCGTGATGGCCGTCATTGGGCTGCTCCCTGGAGGGCCCGAACGTAGTTAACCACGTGCCACCTATCATCTCCTCGAATTTTGTCTCCGTGCGCGGGCATCAGGCCGCCTCGGGCACTTTTCACCATCGTGTACAGATACCCGTCGGAGTAGCTCCGGGCGTTGTCGGTGGTGAGCGCGGGTGCCGCACCGAACATAGCCGCGTTAACCGGTCCGTCTCCCGCGCCCTCCATACCGTGACAAAGAGCGCAGTAAATCTCAAACCGATCCCTCCCTCTTTCGAGCGACTCAGACGTGCTCGCGACCGGGTTCATCAACGCGTTGATCGCTGGAAGATCGGCCGGGTTGGTCAACGACAACGAGACCTCGGCGCCAGTAATCGGCACAGTGCCCTCAACAGGCATCAGCGGCATCTCGTAGGGCTTGATCGCAATGGTCTTTCTCATTGTGGAGAACCATGGCACTGCGGCAACTGCGTCGTCAGGACCGGGCATACGCTGCCAGGAGTCTCGACTACAGCCCATCACTGCCAGGGCTACGATCAAAATGGCCTTAGACTTCAACTTTCACCTCCGTCGCTCCCTTATCCTTGAGCATATCTTCGACAGCCGAGCGACGTTCGACGGGACAGGGTACAAAGATACCTATCAAATCGTCACTACACCGCGGGTCGTACCCCGCAGCCCGATAGTTGCGGATGGCGTGGAAAACCAATCCCGCCACAGTCGAAAGTGCTCCCAGAAGGATCGTCAGCTCAAACATGATGACGATGTACGGGGGAATAGAACCCAGTGGCTTTCCCCCCACCACAACGGGATAGTCATAAGACATCCACATGGTCATGGCGAACCCGGAGGCTAACCCCGTGAGTCCACCGGCCAACGTCCACCGTCGCACCGGAGATGAAGTGTGCCCGATGGCCTCCTCAATCTCATGCAACGGGGCGGGTGTATAGACTGTCATGTCTTTGTGCCCCATTTCCTTCAAGGCCCGAATCGAATCAGCTGCAACGTCCACATGCTCGAAGACGGCCATGATACCACCAGGAGATTTGCTCATTGGTGGACCTCCTTCTTCCGAGGCAGCGGGATAATTTCTTTGACCTCTGCGATGGATACCATCGGGAAGTTTTTGGCAAACAGCAGCAACCACATGAAGAACCAGGCAAAACTACCGAGCATGATTCCCCACTCGACCCATGTTGGCGTATAATGCCCCATCGCAGCCGGCGAGTATTCGAAGGACAGCGAAACGACGATGATGACAAAACGCTCGAACCACATCCCCAGGTTCACAAACAGACTCAGAACAAATAGCATCGGGATGCTGCGGCGAAGTTTTTTGTACCACAGCAACCAGGGCAGCGCCCCGTTACAAAGGATCATGGTCCAGGTTGCCCACCAGTACTCGCCAAAGGCCCTGTTCCAGAAAGACGCGCGTTCAAACGGGTTGCCGCTGTACCACGCGATGAAGTATTCGACAAAGTATGCGTAACCCACAATCATACCTGTCAACAACAACAGTTTAGACAGGTTTTCGAAGTGATCGACGGTAATGATGTGCTCGATCTTGAAGATCTTCCTCATAGGAACAAGCAGCGTGATCACCATCGCGACGCCGGAATAAATAGCTCCGGCGACAAAGTAGGGCGCAAAAATTGTCGCGTGCCAACCCGGCACAATTGACATCGCAAAGTCCCAGGAAACCACACTGTGCACTGAAAGCACCAACGGTGTCGCCAGTGCTGCCAGGTACAGATATGCTCTGGTGTAGTGACGCCATTGTTGATCGGTGCCGCGCCAACCCAGAGAGGTGATGGAGTAAAGCTTTTTCCTCCAACCGGTCGCCTTGTCCCTGAATGAAGCGATATCAGGAATCAAACCAACGATCAGAAACGTGGTACTAACGGTCAGATAGGTACTGATCGCGAACAGATCCCACACCAACGGAGATTTAAAATTAACCCAGAGTTGTCTCTGGTTGGGATACGGAATCAACCAGTAGGCGTACCATAGACGCCCTACGTGGATCAACGGGAACAGGCCTGCAGTCATCACGGCAAATACAGTCATCGCCTCTGCCGTCCGATAAACGGCTGTGCGCCATGCGGACCGGAACAGGAACAGGATTGCCGAAATCAACGTCCCCGAGTGTGCGATACCGACCCAGAAAACAAAGGTCGTGATGTACACACCCCAGAAAACAGGCGGCGTATAACCCGCCACGCCGAGTCCCCACCTGATTTGCCATAGCAATGAAAAACCACCGATTGCCAGGCCACACAGGACGATCCCCAGGAGGACGTAGTAGCCGCGTCCAGGATTTCCAATTGTGTTGAACACATCGCGTGTTATTGTCGCGTATGTGTTCGGCTCAGTTCTCTCAGTTTGTACCGAGGTTGCCATTTATCTCTCAGGCCTCCGCCCTATTACGGACCTGCTTCAGGTACGTCACTCCCGGCTTGGTGTTGAGCCCGCCGAGTACGTGGTAAGCCCGCTCATCGTTCGAAAGCTGCGATACGCGGGAGTTAGGATCATTTAAGTCACCGAACACAATTGCATCAGCCGGGCAGGTCTGCTGACAGGCTGTCTGAATGTCGCCATCGATCAAATCGCGACCATCTGTGCTCGCATCGTGTTGCGCTCCTCTGATCCTCTGGACACAAAATGTGCATTTCTCCATCACACCTTTGGAGCGAACCGTTACATCCGGATTCAGCTGCCAATTCAACGGCTCCGGGAAGGAGAACACCGGGTCGCCCTGTTTTTGATGATCGAAATAATTGAAGTAGCGAACTTTATACGGACAGTTGTTGGCGCAGTAACGTGTACCAACACAGCGGTTGTAGATCTGCCCGTTGAGTCCGTCCGGCGTATGGTAAGCGGCAAAGACGGGGCACACCGGTTCACACGGGGCATTGGTGCACTGCTGACACATCATCGGTAGCAGGCTGATTTCGTGCGGTTCTCCGTGCTCGCCGCCTTCGAAATAGCGCTCGATCCGGATCCATGACATCTCCCGCCCGCGTTGAACCTGTTCTTTTCCAACAGTCGGAAGATTGTTCTCTGCATAACAGGCGGTCACACAGGCGTTACAGCCGGTGCACTTTGCCAGATCAACAGACATGGCCCAGCGAGGATGCTCGCCAGCGTAATTACCCTTGTCGCGGAAGTCATCCCACTGAGCTTCCTGCCATTCGTCAATGATCTCTTCGATGTGTTCAGGTACCGGGGCAGCATGTTCTGCACCGTGCTCTTCTTCACCGTGGCCATCTATCAGGGCGGCCAACGTAGTGAACTGGGCTATCCCTCGGCCCATCTGGCGATTCCGACCCATCGTTTGGGCGAGCGTTTCATGCTCACCGCCGCTAAACTCGACTGTAACCGTGTTATAGTGCGAGCGTCCTCCAAATCCCGTAGGCCCGTCAGCAAGGAAGTTTGTGGCGTTGGCGGTGCCGTTGGCCGCATACCTTCCGTAGGCTTCGTGTCCCTGGCCCATCGGCATCGCGACGACACCGTCACGAATACCGGGGTAAACAAAGACCGGAAGTTTGTCGCCTTCCCAGCGATACGTGGAAGAGGAAACGTATACGAGATCGCCCGAAACAACGCCGAGTTCTTCGGCTGTGGCAGGACTTACCTCAAGCCAGCTACCCCACGTGATCTTCGAAATCGGATCGGGCAACTCCTGTAGCCATGGTTTGTTGGCACCGCGCCCGTCACCCATGGTCGGGGAGGGGTAAGCGATAAACGTTAATCCATCTCCTGATGGCACCCAGGTCGAGATCTGTGCCTGGGCCGCTGAGTTCGCCAACCTCACCTGGGTATCGCCAGCATCCTGGACAACACCGCCATGCTGCAACGAGCTGTTCCAGAACACTTCGAAACCCTGGCGATCCCTGACAGTGCGCTGAATATTCCGCCACTCGGCCCGGAGATACTCTTTGTAATTCGCCGCTGCAAGCCCGCCGCCGTTGTTGCCAGTGGCAGTCGCGAGAGTAAGGAGTACGTCTCCGGTCTGTCTCGTATCGAAAACCGTCTGCATTACCGGCTGCTGGAGCAGGTAGCCACCGGAGGCGGGTCGGAAATCATTCCATTGCTCCAGAGGGTGATTGTCAGGCAAAACAAGATCGCACTCGTTGGCCGTCTCATCCATGTAACTGCTGAAGCTGACTTTCAACCCGGCATTCGCCATCGCAGATCCAAAGCCGGACTGATTGTAAACCGGATTGGTTCCGTGTACGAAAAGGACTCCCACGTTGCCGTCGTTCATGGAACCGGCCAGCGCCATCAGATCGGCATAGGAACCGGCCGCCGCGGGGGCATCCAGTTTGAACTTGACTGTCTCTCCCAGATTGCCGGCAACGTAGTTGAGCAACATTACGGCGATCGCCGTAGAATCGGCTGCATCGTGTTGAGCGCCCATACCGCCGCCGAGAGCGACGCTGCGATGGGCGGTAAACTCCCTGGCCAATCGCTCAATAACTTCGGCAGAAACTCCGCTGGCCTGTTCGGCCGCTTCGGGAGTCATACCTTCAATAAGAGGTCTGACTCGGTTCACATCTCGTGGAGTGTTGCCAGTCCCATCGCGAAGGATCACGTGAGCCATGGCAAGGGCAACGGCGCCTTCACTTCCCGGGTTGGGAGCGATCCACTCGTCAGCCTGAATGGCCGATTGGCCCATTCGCGGATCGACGTGGACGTAACGTCCCATCTCTCCGTGATTAAACGAGTGTGCCTCGCTGAAACCGCGGGTATTCTGAACCGGACTAAGGTAAGTCTCGAGGAAATCGGCACCAAATGAGATTACGAATCGTGCTTCAGAAAAATCGTAGGTCGGCAAGCTATCGATGCCGAACAGCTGTTGGTTGGCCGCTCTGAGGGCCTCGTAGCCCATCGTTTCATAGACCACGTGGCGCGATGATCCATGAGCCGCCAACCATTCCTTAACCAGTGCATCGAAGGTACCGGCTTCATTGCCAGAGAGAAACGCGATTCGTTCACCCGCTTCGGCTCCAAGCCTGCCGACTATCTCGCCAACGGCATCTTCCCACGATATTTCCGCGAACTGCCCGTCTGCACCCTTCTTCATAGGCGCCGTCACGCGGTCGGGGTTGTAAAGCCCCTGAAGCCCGGCCTGTCCAATTGCGCAGAGTTTACCGGCGTTTACGGCGCTGCCGGGATTACCCTCAAGCTTGATCGCCCTTCCTTCGCGGACCTTTACGTGCAACCCACAGCCGGCTGAACATTCTCTACAGGTAGTCGCGTAATAAGTAGCTGTCCCCGGAATTTGGTTTTCGGGTGGGACAAGGTAGGGAATCAGCCTCTCCGCATTTTCACTGGAGCAGCCTGACAACGCAACGGCACCACCACCGGTGGCACCAAGAACTTTTAAGAACCCTCTACGGTTCATTCCGTCGGTCATCTGATGATTCCTAATTAATAGTGGCAGGCTGTGCAGTCAGTCGTTACTTCTCGATCCAGGTGGCAATCAAGACACCAACCCATCTTGAGCGGGGCGTACTGATAGACCTGGGGCATTTCTTCAACCGGACCGTGGCAGTCCTGGCACTGCACGTCAGCGTTCACATGCCTCATGTGCGGAAAACGAACGTAGGAAGGAAGGTTATGAATCCGCACCCACTCGGGCGGCGTGCCCTCAGCGGCGGCAGTCCTCACCTTGTCTACCTCCGGATTGCCTGTGCCGATCACGAGGTGACACCCCATGCAGGTAGACATGGTGGGCAACCCGGGCTCCTGGCTCACTTCCGCAGCGAAGTGGCAATATTTACAACTAATTTCGTATTGTCCGGCGTGGATGTCATGCCGGTAGAATATGGGTTGCCGCGGTCCGGGAAGCCCGAGGGTGTCAACGTCGACAGGTGCTTGGAATCCACCAACGGATGGTTGGGAGTCCTGTGCCGAGGCATTGACCGGCGCGGTAATACCGCCCAGAAAAAGTGCCGCGACAGCCAAAACTCCGCCGAACCAAGGACTGGAAGCACCGTTCACCCTATGAGAATGACTCCGGCTCCATCCAGCAGAAATTGTGATCGCCACTTAGGAACTCAACTCGTTTTGAATTGTTACGGGATCGGCTCCTGCGAAAACGTTCGTTTCGCACGCCACGTAAACTATCAGAAAGACACAGCAAAACAACCGGTTGCTTTGTTTACGGTTCTGATTCCTCAAGCAGGCCTTGTCGTACCAGAAAATGTCTCAATTCCAGAGCCATTCCACGCACCAACCTGGTTTCGCGATGATCCAGGTCTCCTCGGCGAACCAGATCACGAACTGTCCGCATAATCGCTCGGGGTTTGCGCGATTTGAAGAATTCAATCACTCCAAGGCTTTTCTCAATATCTTCGAAAAGGAGTTCAAGTTCTTCGTGGGTTGCTGGTACATCCACACGCCTCGGCGGTTTGAAGCTCCTGGGCTGTTCGCGCCCCATGAACAGCTCATACGCCATGATCGTGAAAGCATGGGCCAGATTTAAGGAAGTGTGCTCATCGCTTGTGTCGATGGTCACGGCCCGATCACACCGATCTAGCTCTATGTTAGTGAGGCCGTTGTTTTCAGGGCCGAGGACGATAGCCACATGGGCGGTCTCAGCTCTTGTGAGGATTTCGTCGGTCGATTCACGAGCTCTCATTACCGAATGCCGCGCAGTACGGTGCCGGGCGGTTAAACCCACGACGAAGTGGGTATCGGCAATGGCTTCGTCGAATGTGTCAAAAAGTCGGACGCGCTCAATAACGTCTCCGGTGCCGTGAGCGATCCCTTCGACTCGATAGGGATCCCACTCCGCCGGTGCCGCCAGCCTCAGGTCTTTCAATCCGAAGTTTTTCATTGATCGGATCACCAGAGCAATGTTGATGATGTTTTGCGAACGATTGAGGACGACTGTGATACTCAAGAATGCACCCGGAGACCGCTTGTGTTGGGGGTTATGGGATGTTCAGATCGCGCCTGACTCTATCAGGCAGGAAAGGTATCAATTTGGGAATCGGCACGGCGAAACCCAGCCCGGCAACGTCTTCGAGCCCGGCGTAGTGGATTGCCACAACTTCGCCGTCCCCGTTAAACACCGGACTGCCCGAGGATCCGCCAATCGTGAAACCGTCGAATTGAATCCGGTCTCTTTCAACCTTGCTGAAAATCCCCGCGCTCATCGAAGTCTGGATGGTGCCCGTCTGCCGGTTAACCGCCAGCGCCGAGCCTGCCGGCAGTCCGATCAAAGCTGCCGGTTCGCCCTGTCTTACCCGGGTACCCGTCCAATCCACCGCCGAAATTATCGGTCCCGAATAATTGCTAACCCTGAGGATCGCTACGTCAGGACCGTTCTGCGGCGCGACGCGCACGACTTCGGCCCGCATCATCCGGCGGTTGTCGGCCATGACAATGAACACGGAATCAGCGTCCCGCCGCGAGGGCTGGGCAACGTGACGATTGGTGACGAAATAACCCGAGGCGGTTAACATGAAACCGGACCCGTCGTACATGGCTCCAGCCTGAAAAGCGGTCACCATTCCAACTGCGCCCTGGTTGGCCTGGG
Organism: Gemmatimonadota bacterium; assembly: GCA_029262195.1. Lineage (GTDB taxonomy): Bacteria > Gemmatimonadota > Gemmatimonadetes > Gemmatimonadales > GWC2-71-9 > B16T1B5. The sequence goes on from JAJCZX010000030.1 coordinate 380,564, forward strand.
CGATAGCCGCCAGATCCACCCCCTGCACCGCCCGCATTCGGCCACTCATTTCCGTGACACGATTTTCGGCACTCGAAATCGCATTGCGAAGACTGTCCAGTTGGGCCTGCGACACTCCACCGCTGTTGCCCGAACTCAGTTGCGATCTCATCCTGCGCAAATCCATCTCGGCAATCCGGCGCAATGAATCGCCGGTCGCCATTTGCGTGGCCATCGCCTCCTGCGCTCGCGCGAACGAAGCTTCAAGATCCTGGGTCCTTTGAGCGGCATCTGCTAACTCGGCGCGAAGACTGTCCAGCATCGCCGAAGAAGCCGAACCACCCTGTGCTGCGCCGATTTGTCCGCGGATCCGGTTCATTTCCGCGGCGGCGGAGCTAATGGCCGAATCAGCGGATGTCCTCTGAGCTGCAAGTTCGAGTCGCTGCTCATCAATGGCATCCTGTTGATCGGCTATGACGTCGGCCACCCGCTTTTCAGCATACCAGGAACCAAAACCCAGCGCCACAGCCACTACAGTGACAATCCCAATGACCAGCATTTTGGATCGGTCGGTACTGCGGCGTTCAGCATCTGCAACCAACCCTTTGATATACTGAGTCGCGCCCTGCCCTCCAAAACTCCTTCTGGCAGCAGACTTCTCGGGGGCTGCCGACGGTACGGGAATAGCTGGCGGAACGGGCGGCGGTCCCCGCTTCTCAACAGGTGGAGTGACGGCAGGGAGGTCAAGCTTTAACAACCTCAAGTGAGGGCCGCCTTCGCCCAGAGTAACGATATCCCCCTCTTTCAACTCATTCTCGCCCTGCATTAACAACCCGTTGAGGAGTGTTCCATTGCGGCTCTTGGCGTCGAAAACAACACATTTGCCACCTGGCTTAAGAACAATTTCGGCATGTACGCGGGATACAGAGGTGTCCGTGCTCTCGACGGGGCGTAAATCACACTCTTTTCCGCGTCCAAGTCTGATCTTGGCGCCGGAAATCGAGTATCGTTTTCCGGTCCGAAGTTCTTCGAACTCTCCTGATAGCTCCAGCGGTTTTGGCGGTGGCGACTTTGCGGGAACCTCGGCGGAGATACCGTCCATTTTCATGGTTGCATCGTCGTCGGGTACCGCGGCCGATTCGAGCATTGTTACGGCTGGTGTGTTCGCCCCTGATTCGACCCGCATACTCGGTCCGTCCTGGCCCAATTTTATTGTCTCACCGTGCGACAACCGGACCGGCAAATTGGGGCTGAGCCGATTCGAATCGACAAAGGTACCGTTGCTGCTTCCTGTGTCTTCGATCCACCACGCGCCGTCGGTGAACAGGAGACGGGCGTGACGGGTCGACACGACATTAGCGTTGGGGCCTTCGATAACGATGTCAAAATTGGGATCTCTACCAACCAGAATCTCGCTGGAATCGAAATCCAATGTCCTGTCAGTGTCACCGACCCAGATGCGAAGTTTTGCCATTGCGAAAAAAGTAGCACAAAAAGCCAAAGTGGAGAACGCCAGCCGACCGAATAGTGATTATCTTGCCAAAACTCATCTAATAGAAGGAAAGACAACACCGGTGACCGAAACTCCGCGCGCCTCCGAGCCCGTAACCAACGTAGCGCAGTATTTTAAAAGAGCCGAAGAGCTTTTCAGAGAGAAGTTCGAGATCGAAAGACTTGTGACGGCTACAGCAAACCGCATCCTTTTTTCGGGGCGAGACCGGCTCCTGCTTCGCCGTGTCGCTCTTCGCGTCCATTTGCAACCTGACACCAGGAGTCGCGCCTGGTTCGAAGCTGAGTTGCGCCTAAAATCCCGATTGGACCACCCCTCGCTCAGAACTGTTTACTCCGCAGGTTATGCTGACGATTGGGCCTACATAACCAGTCAGTGGGTGGAGGGCGAGAGCCTGGCCGACTCCATGCAAAGAGGCCCCCGTACAATCCCAACTGTCTTGCGCATGGCCCGCGATCTCTCGGAGGCAATGGAGTACGCACATTCGGAAAATGCCATAATCCGGCGAATCATCCCAACCACTGTGATGTTGGACCGACAGCATCGCGCGGTAATCACCGATCTCCGGTTCGCGAATGAAGTCCTTGATGTGGCGGGTGAAGAGAACCCCGAGGCCGAACCGTTCCTTGCCCCGGAAGTACGAGGCAATAAACGGGGAGATCCCAGCTGCGATATCTACGCAATCGGGGCGATTCTTTATTTCGCCACAACCGGGGCACCGCCAAACCTGGACCCGGACAAGATCACACCTCCCAGCGGTCTGCGACCTTCATGCCCGGCGTTCCTGGACAGGGTGATAATGCGAGCGCTCAGCCGAGGGAGGGAAAGACGATACCTCACGGGAGCCGAATTAGTCGCCGAGATCGCACAGGGGGTTGGTGCATTCGACTTCCATGGTCCCGAAGCTCCAGACGCTTCAGCTCCGGAAAACAAGGATCAGTGGGAGAAGCGGCTACGACGAGCTCTCGGCGACGACTATGAGCTTCTGGACGAGCTCGGATCGGGCGGATTTGGTCGGGTGTACCGGGTACGAGACCTGCGCCTGGAGAGAGAAGTTGCCCTTAAGGTCCTTCACCCGCATCTGGCTGCAGAACCGGATGTCGCGGAACGGTTTCAAAAAGAGGCCCAGGTAGCCGCGAGGCTCCACCACCCGCACATAGTGAGCATCTTCGATATCAACCAGCGATTTGGGTTCACGTGGTACACGATGGTTTACGTTCGCGGATTGAACCTCAGCAATCTGGTTCGCATTTCCGGGCCCCAGCCAGCCGACCTGGTCATCAAATTTCTTGAACAGGCACTCGGTGCCCTTCAGGTGGCCCACGATGCCAAGGTGGTACACCGGGACCTCAAACCGGAGAATATTTTAATTTCTGACGTCGACGGCAGCATCCAGATTGCCGATTTCGGGTTAGCGTTGGCGCTGCAGGGCTCCGACGGCAACTACGGTGGCGCCACCTCGCGTTCTGGAACCCCTGAGTTCGCCGCTCCCGAACAACTACTCGACGAGCGAGTCGACGCTCGTACCGATTTGTACTCTCTCGCCCTGGTTGCAGTCTTTTCGCTGCTCGGCCGCCCTCCCTTCACAGGCCCAACTCCACAAGCCATACTGGCCAAACAAATTGTCTGCGACCTTCCAGACGTCTCCAAGGAACGAACAGATGTCCCGACTTCCCTGGTGAAGGTGTTAAACTGCGCGGCGGCTCGCGACCCGGACGATCGCTTCCGCACTGCGTTGGAATTCCGGAACGCGCTTCAACAAGTACACAAAAAACAGGAATGGCCGATCCCCTGGTTCAGGAGGCTTTTCCAGAGATGAAACTTGCCCTGGTTCAGCAGGCATGCAGTATCGACCGCGCTGCCAATCTCGAGTTGGCTCTAACCAATATTTCGACGGCGGGACGGGCTGGAGCCGACGTGGTTGTTTTCGCGGAACTGGCCGTCGACCTGTTTTTTCCGCAGCACGCCCACCCGACCAATCACCTTCCGGCTGAACCGATTCCCGGACCCACTAGCGACCGGATCGCGGCGGCGGCGGCGAAGAACAATGTTGTCGTGGTTTTCAACATGTACGAGGAAAGCGGCGGCCGGTTTTTCGATAGTTCACCGGTGTTCGATTCAGACGGTTCATTACTTGGAGTAACCCGCATGGTCCATATTACGGACTATGCGTGTTTTCACGAAACCGCCTATTACGCTCCAGGAAATACCGGGGCCCCCGTATATGACACAACCGCCGGAAAGATCGGCGTGGCAATTTGTTACGACCGCCACTACCCGGAGTATATGCGAGCCCTTGGAGTTGCAGGTGCCGAGCTAGTGGTAATCCCTCAGGCGGGTGCGATTGGAGAATGGCCGGCGGACGTGTATGAAGCAGAAGTTCAGGCGGCGGCTTTTCAAAACGGGTACTTCGCGGCCCTGTGCAATCGTACGGGAGAAGAGGAGAAACTGACGTTCGCGGGGGAGTCGTTTGTCGTTGATCCCTCCGGGGTCGTGCGCTGCCGGGCCGAAAAGCAAAAAGACCAAATTCTCATGCAGGAAATTGATCTTTCTGAATGCAAAGAGTCTGCGGCCCGCCAACTCTTTTGGCGCGACCGCAGACCCGAACTATACCGCGACTGGCTTGGCTGAGTCCTCGTAATCAGACCCATGCACCTCACCGACCACTGAGTCATTCTCCACATCGGTGACCCCGAGGAAAACTCTCCTGGCGTACTGATCGAAGTCGTCAAACAACGAGTACAGAACCGGCACCAGGATGAGCGTCAAAAACGTCGCAAAGGTCAAACCCGCAATGACCGCGATGGCCATCGGGCCCCACCAGGCCGCCTGCACTCCGCCCCAGTAGAACTCCGGGTTCAAATTGGTGAACAAACCGAAGAAATCGAAATTCAACCCGATTGCCAACGGAACCAATCCGAGCACCGTCGTAATTGCCGTGAGAATAACCGGTCGGAAGCGGGTCACACCTGCCTGTATCAACGCCTCATGGCGGTTGTGCCCGTCACGGCGCCTGAGGACGTCGATGTAATCGATCAGCACAATGGCATTGTTCACTACAATACCGGCGAGGCTGATCACTCCGATACCGGTCATGATAATCCCGAAAGGCATGCGGAAAACGACCAGGCCGAGCAACACACCGACGGTGGACAAAAACACTGAAGTCATGATGATCAGCGGTTTGGTTACCGAGTCAAACTGCGAAATCAGGATGAACGCGATGAGAATCAATGCTCCAATGAACGCACTCAGCAGGAACGCTTGCGACTCGGCCTGATCTTCCTGCTGCCCGGCAAACCTCATCTGGTAACCGGGAGGTAGGCTTTCATCAAAGTCGCTCAGTTCTGCCACCACTTCCGCGAGCACCGCATTCGAGTTGAACCCTGCACGGACATCCGACGAAACCGTAACCACTCGATCCAGATTTCTCCTGTTTATCCCGCCGAATCCCTCCCCTACATACCAGCTTGCAACCGATGAAAGCGGCACCTGCACGTCGCCTTCGCCGAATGCTGTGAGCCTATCCAGGGCGCTAAGGTTTGAACGCCACTCTTCCGCCAGGCGGACGGTGATGTCGTATTCCTCTTCGCCATCCCTGAATTCGGATGCTTCGGTCCCGTTTATGGCGTTACGAATCATCATACCGACGTCGCGGGTGTTGAGCCCGTAAAGTCCGGCTCTTTCGCGATCCACCTCAACGACCAACTCTGGCCTGCCTGCGGCAAGGTCGCTCTCCAGGCCATCCAATCGAGCGAAAACAGGCGACCGTTCGAGACGTTGTACCAGTTGGTTGCCTAGTTCTTTGAGGTGGTCAACGTTTTCACCGGTTATCTCTATGGTAATGGGCAGTCCACTGCTCGGACCGTCCTGCGGCTTTTCGACAGAGATATCAGCGCCGGCGATTGACGCCGACATGGTGCCGCGCATGTTCTCCAGCGTCGCGAAGGCATCGTTGATACGATCCTCGAAGTCGACGAAATTCACAGCCACCGTGGCAACGTGAGTTCCCTGGCCCCCTCCGCCAAAACCGCCCGAGATACTCTGGCCAACGGTGGACACCACCGATTTGAAATCCTCTCGCCCTTCGATGTCAACAAGAAGTTCTTCAACTCGCCGCACAATAGAATCAGTTTGCTCGACGCGGGTGCCATTGGGGCCATCTACCTGTACGTACACGGTCTGAGGGGGAATGTCTTCCGGGAAATACTCCATGCCCGCGTTGAACGCGCCGAAGATCCCGATCGTCATGATGAGTGTGAATATGCTACCTGCAACAACTATCAGCCGATGCCCCAGCGCCCATTGCAGTGTGGACTTGTAACCTCGAAGAATGCCCGGCAGCGACACGGTCATGAAACGGTGCCCAAGAGGGTGGAGTACGAAATGATGGATCGAATAGACCGCGACTCCGGCGCCGACCAAAAGCACCGTTGTCATCACGCTCTGGCTGAATCCGATCGACACAGCTAAGGCTAGCACACCGATCATCAAGCCTTTAGAAGCTCTGGTAAGCCCGGCTCCCTCGAACTCCTCTGTCTCAAGAAAAAGAGAACAAAGTGTCGGAGTTATTACCAGCGCGACAAAAAGCGAAGACGACAGGGTGATTATCAGAGTAATTGGCAAAAAACTCATGAACTCCCCCACCATCCCCGGCCAGAATGTCATCGGGAAGAAGGCGGCAAGAGTGGTCGCCGTGGAGGCAATGATAGGCCATGCCACCTCTGCGGTAGCGTACTTTGCAGCACTTACCCTGTCGTAGCCGTACTCGCGAAAGCGATAGATGTTTTCGACCACCACGATTCCGTTGTCGACAAGCATACCCAGCGCGAGGATGAGGCTGAACAAAACGACCATGTTCATCGAGAAACCAATCAAGCTCATCACGGTGAAGCTCAACAACATACTCAGTGGAATGGCGACACCAACAAATGATGCTGTTCTAACTCCAAGAAAAAAGAGCAAGACACCCACCACCAATATGAGGCCTGAGATGATGTTATTTTCGAGGTTGCTAACCATCCCGCGGATATCGTTCGATTGATCGGACGTAATTTCTACTTCGGTCCCCGGAGGGAAGTTGGACTCCAACTCGGCGATGGCCACACGCACCGCTTCCGCCGTTTCGATGATGTTTTCACCCGAACGCTTGCGAACCGAAAGCGTGACAACTGGATTGCCGTTCAGCCGGGCGAAACTGTCCCGCTCCTTGAACCCAAAATCCACCTCCGCCACGTCACGCACATAAATCGGACGTCCACGGCGCGTGACCACAATGATGTCGGCTAACGGATGCGTCTCCTGGAATTCCCCTGGCACCCTTACCAGGTACTTGGTATTTCCAACATCGATTGACCCACCCGGGACGGTTACGTTCTCTGCGCGAATCGCATCGATAACGTCGTTGAACGAAAGACCGTAGAACTGGAGTTTCGCCAGGTCCACGTCGACGAACACTTCCCGCTCCAAACCACCTGCCAGATTCACCTCCAGCACTGACGGAAGCAACTCCAGCTCATCCTGTAAATCTTCTGCGACCTCTCTCAACCTGACCTGATCGTAGGGACCCGCCACGTTGACCTGCATAATCGGAAAATCAGCGAGGTTGATTTCGAATATCTGTGGTTCTTCCGCTGCCGCGGGGAGTTCGGGTTTAGCCAGATCGACTTTTTCCCGCACCAACTGCAAGGCTTCCGTTATGTCTAGATCCGCGGCGAACTCTACGTTGATCGAAGAGTACCCCTCGATCGAGTTAGACGTGATGTCCTCAACATCAGTTATCCCGTTTAGCTCCTCCTCTAACGGACGCGTCACAAGGGTTTCAATGTCCCCCGGAGCGACCCCGGCATACACTGTGTTCACTATGATATTTGGGACAGTGATTTCTGGATTCGCCTCTTTCGGGATCGTGATGTATGATCGCAGGCCGACGAAGATCAACACGACCATCAGAACGAGTACACTCGTCGGATGATCAATGGCGAAGGAAGTGAGTTTGAATTCTTTGTAACTGCCGTGATCTCTGTCCTTCAACATTATTCGCTCTCCTGTGCCGACATTTCCCGCCTGACGATATTTATCCGGCTGCCGTCATCTACCAGTTGCGCACCCAGAGTTACCAGCACGTCTCCAGCTTCAAGCCCCTCCACAATGACGACGCGGTTGTCATAACTATCCCCCAGCACCACCGGCTGCGCCCGCGAAAAAGCGCGGCCGTTCCTTTCTTCTACGACGAAGACTTTGTAGCCAGTGGCCGTACGGATAACGACTTCCTGGGGCACCGTGACGACATCGGTGAGGTTTTGCCTGGTAACCTGAATGTCGGCCACCATGTGAGGCTTGATGACCCCACCGGGATTGTCCATCAGGACTTCTATCGGAAAAGTACGATTCGACTCGTTCACCGAGACGCCAACGTAGTTGATCTGGCCGGTGAATACGCGACCCGGGAGAATTTCGAAACTGACCCTCGCCTCGTTCCCCACCCGGACGAATGGGGCGTAGCGCTCGGGTACACCAGCAGCAACCTTCACCCGCGATGCCGAAACTATGCGAACAACCGGAGAACCAACGGTCGCCATCTCCCCAAGTTCAACAAACTGTTCGTCGAAGATCCCGCTTACCGGCGCGTAAATCCTTGTTCCTTCCAGGCGAGTTTCCAGTTGTAGCACTCTCGCAGCAGCGATATCCGCCTGATATTTGGCCTGGAGATAGGCTATCTCGCTGCCGAGGGAATCTTCTTCCCACAGTTGCCGCTGCCGCTCGAACTGTTCTCGGGCCAGGCTGGACGAAGCCTGAGTCTCGTCCATTAACGCCAGCAGAGCGGAATTATCGAGGCGAATAATCGTGTCACCGGCGTTTACATACGATCCTTTTGGAACCGCAACTTCTCGAACTGCCCCGGTCTCCTCAGCCGATACCACGACATCGTACAGCGCTTCGGTTTGTCCCATGACCTTGACGAAATCAGTGAAGTCCCCCAAACCGACTTCGAGTACTTCGACGTTGATAACGCGAACTTCAGCCTGCCCAACCGACCCTGCGTCCGACCGGGGTTCATCCTGCGCTTCGGTATTTTCTCCGCCGCAACCGACAAAAGATCCGACGAGAAACAACATCAGGGGAGCGGCTTTTTTATTGAATGGAGTTTTCACTTTATTTGCCATTTTTTTGTTTGGTTTTTCATCGTTACTCCTCCATGCGCCCCGGCAGCTCACCGGGCAGATGGGGAACAAGTCCTACGGCGGATTCCAGCCGTGATCTGGCCTGCAAGAAATCAAAAACCGCCTGCGCAAGGTTGAATTCGGACTGTCTCAGAGCTTCCTCCGAGTCAGATACCTGCAACTGGCTGCCGACGCCTGCACCGTACTCCGCTGTGGCTATCTCGAAACCGCGGGTTGCCTGCTCAACGGCCCGTTTTTGGCTTCGAACCCTGAGAGTGGTTTCTTCAAGGTTCTCAAGTTGAGTTTGCACATCATTGGCTACCTCCCGTTCAAGCTGGTCCAACTGGGCTTCGTTCTGGCGCACGGTGGCACGCATCTGTTGGATTTTCGATTCTCTTACGAAGCCGTTGAAAATCGGAACCTCAACCCGGATTCCGGTAGCGGCGGAGGTAGTGCTCTGCCCACCGAAGAAATCCGGCGATCCGTTTTGTTGCGAAGTGATGTTGTAATTCCCGAAGAGCGACACGGTGGGGAAGTAATTCGATTTTTCCGCACGAACCCGAGTCTCCTGAAGTGTGACATTGATCCGTTGCCGTACAACATCGCTCCGATTGCGAAGTGCTACCTCGTACAGTGAGGAAAAGGAAAGATCCATATCGAGGGACAGCCCCACCGCAGCCAGAAGAGCCCTATTCTCAAGCGAATTCTGGGAAGGATCGTCAACGGAAAGCCCCTGGAGGCTTCCTTCCAGAATGATCTCCTCTGAAGGTTCCTTGCCTAACTCCACTGCCAGGGCTCGTCGTGCCGCATCGATGGCATTTTCCGATCGCCGCAACTCGGGTTCGACGTTCGACAGCTCCACCTCAATCCGCAAGACGTCGTATGAACTCACCAGGCCCGCGCGATTGCGACTTCGAGTATCTTCAAGAGTAGCAGTTAGCCGATTGACACTTTCCTGCGTCAACCGCAGTCGTTCCGCGGCTAACAAAGCATTCAGGTAGGCGGTTCTAACCTGACCGACTACGCGCTGGCTGGTGCCCCGCACCCCCTCCCGTTGAAACGCACGGAAGCGGTCAGCGGCACCCAACCCGATAAAAACGTTCATTTCGAAAAGCGGCTGCGAGGCATTGAGGCCCGCCGTCCACTGGTTGTCAGAACCGAAACGTACGGGAATTACGTCCTCAGGTGATGCCGTCGGGTCAAAGATGATAGCCGGCAAAAAACCCTGTTGGACACGAAGGTTCCTCTGATAAGACGCGTTTGCGTTCAGGTCAGGCAGTGCGCCACCCCAGGCTTCTCTTACCTGTTGATCGGCAACGGACAATTCCTGCTCGGCAGCTTCGATGACAGAACTGTTCGCCAGCGAGAACCCAATCGCACGTTCAAGAGACATCGCTTCCTGAGCGCTGGCATCGGGAGCCATAAAAAGTACGGCTGCCAGCCAGGTCATGGATGTGAATTTATAGATCATTTATATCAACTCGAATTTTTCAATTGTCGGATTAAAGTCGACTTCGCCTCCTCGCCGTTTCCACACTCCCTCAACGCCCCTTCAATGAACGGAGCGAAAGCATGGAATAGATCGACCGGGGAAGACGGGACATCGCTGTGGTTGTGCTCGCAAGCACTCTCGTATTTGCAGGCCAGGGCCAGGGTCACCAATCCGTGCACGCAGGTCCACAGAAAGAGCGCCGCCAGGTCCGGGTCTACCTCGCGGATGTCGCCGGATTCAATGGCCGCCTCAATTGTCTTGCGCAGCATATGGTATCCGCCATGGCCCGGGATTTCGTCGATATGCCGCGGCGTGGACGCCTGCAAATTAAAAATCACCCTGAAATGAGCCGAGTTTTCGACAGCAAAGGAAATATAGGCCTCTCCCATTGACTTAATCTGTTCCATGCTACCGGCAGGACTATTCTCCAACCGTGCGCGCATGTGGGCTCCAAAGCGACGGTACCCGCTCTCTACGACCTCTTCAACCAGAGCCTGTTTGTTTTCGAAATGGTGGTAAATGGCCGTGGCAGTTATGCCAACCCTCTCGGCCACCGAACGCATCGAAAGTTTTTCCATGCCACCTTCCGCTAGAATGTCCCTGGCAACGTCCACGATCTTCGCGGACACCTCGGAAACATTCTCTCGTGCAGACTCTGTCACAGACTAAACTCCTTTAAATACAGCCACTTAGCTAAAACAAGAAACAGCTTAACAGCGTTAGGTTAACGACGTTAAGTTAACACTGTTAACCCGCATTACGAAGTTGGTTCCGAAGAGTTTCAACGTGTTTCGACCGGGGGTGCGCGGGAAAACAGTTATGATGATATATGCCTGCACCCGCGCCGCCCGATCTCCCTGGAGATCCTTCTCCGGTAGTCTTGTTGCTACCGGGGATGACGCTCAATCGCACTGTTTTTCCTGCATTCAAGCAGACGACGATCTGCCCGGACTTCAACTCATTCGATCAACGGGTTTACAATCAGGTTGAAGCTGGCCAGGGCATGCTGGCGTTCATAGAGCGCCTCGACGAGTGGTTGCGACAGCAAGAGGCCTGGGAAAATCCGAACAGATATGTGGTATCCCACTCGTTTGGTGGCATGCTGGCCCTGGCCTGGTTGGCCCACCACCGCTGCGCTCAGAGAATCAAAGGTCTAGTCTTGATTAGCACCTCTGCGGGCCCGATGTATGAGACCGTGCGTCCCCAAATATTTAAGATGGGTCAAATCCGGGCGAGAATGTCGATCAGCCGCCTGGTCAATTTCTGGTCGAAGCCGCGAATATTGAAAATCCAAAAACAACTTTTGGGCGGTAGGGAAACCAAATCTGTGGATTTCCGGGCCATTCACCGACCTACCGACTTCCGCGTGGGACTGGCCGGTTGGAAAAATACCGACTGGCAGGCGATCAGATCTTACCGACTTGCCATGCAGGGGTTCGATATTCGAGACCAACTGAGCCGACTGAGCGTTCCGACCATAGTGTTACATGGAACAAACGACTCAGTTTTTCCGACATCGGTAGGTAAATCGTTGGCTGAATCACTCCCTGAGGCATCATTGGAGTTGGTCGTTGGGGCAGAACACGTGCTACCCCTCACTCACCCGAACGTCGTTGTAGAGGCCGTTAACCGCCTGCTGTTTTAGCGGCCTTTTTAGCCTGGGCTTCAACGTCCGCGACCCTCACGCCCTTCATCCCTCTCTCCAGTGCCCCCATGAGGGTACCGGTATGTTCTCTGAGGTTTCTGGCTTTGGTTGCAGGAGTACCCCCTCGCCGTGCCAGCATCACGATCTGATTGGCAGAGTCAGCCATCGTACCGAACCCGTTCATCATCAAGGCCCGCTGAAGATAAGTTGCAGTCCGAATGATGTTCATCATGAATTGGTCCTGTCCGGACCGGGCACCGGCGTATTGCTCGGTGAGGGCGCGGATTCGTTCGACCTTGCGCTGGGAATCCTCCAGCATCTCCAACTTCATGGTCGCCTTCGCACCAAGCTTGGCCATCGTACCTCTTTTGTGGGGGTACCTTTAAAGATAGCGAACATGAGCCCGATAAGGGTTTCGGCTTTAGATTGTCTGCAAAGCGTCCAGGTTAACGGCTACCCCAACTGCTGATTATCGCCTAACTTGGTTTGGCTGGAATCAAACGAATTCCGCTGATTCAGCGATCATGTTGGTCGCCGACCCAAAACAAACGCATTCACTCCGACGAATTTCAAACGATGATGAAGAAAGTAACCATCCTTTTGCTCGCCGCAGCCCTGCCCCTTTCCGCTCAGGAACAGGCTGACCTGGTCGTCACCAATGCAAAGGTCTACACAGTGGACCAGAACAGACCGGTTGCAGAAGCATTCGCTATCAAGGATGGTCGTTTCCAGTTCGTTGGGAGCAACAGGGGGGCGCTCGCCCTCTCGGGCAATGATACAGAGATCATCGATCTCGACGGCCAGACCGTGATACCTGGAATGATCGACGCGCACGGCCATCTCACCGGCCTGGGAAACACGTTGAGGAACCTGATACTCACCGGCACCACTTCATTTGAAGACGTAGTTGATATAGTTGCAAACCGAGTGGCAGAGGTTGAAGATGGGGAGTGGATCACTGGACGTGGTTGGGACCAAAACGATTGGGCCGATCAGAGTTTTCCCACCAACGCAGCGTTGAACCGTACCGCTCCTCGTAACCCGGTGATCCTCCGACGAGTTGACGGCCATGCCGCCGTTGCCAACGCCGCGGCTCTTGATGCGGCAGGTATGACCGCTGCGACACCTGACCCCGATGGAGGAAGAATCGTAAAGGATTCTAATGGCAACCCTACGGGAGTCCTCATCGACGCGGCTGCTGATAGCGTTCTTGCGCGGATTCCTGAATGGTCTGACCGGGAACACCGGGAAGCCGTGCTCGCCGCAATTTCGCATTTAAACGCCTGGGGACTGACGGGGGTCCACGATGCCGGAGTCGGACTTGATTCAATTGCAGTCTACGAAGAACTGGCTCAGGCCGGGCGTTTTAACCTGCGGGTTTATGCGATGGTGTCGAGTGCGCCTGAAGGGGTGGATGGCGCCCTGCGCCGCGGACCACAAGCCGGGTTGTACGATGGGCGCGTCTGGATAAAGGCATTCAAGATCTCTTCGGACGGAGCCCTCGGTAGTCGAGGGGCTGCAATGTTGGAAGACTACACTGATGACCCCGGTAACCGGGGATTGATCACGTTTGAACGAGAAAAAATTTTCGATATCGCCTCCCGCTCCCTCCAACGAGGTTTTCAGGTAAACGTCCATGCCATCGGGGATCGGGCCAACCGCACGACCCTCGATGTATTCGAAGCTGCCCTCGCCGCCAATCCTGTGGCGGACCACAGGTTTCGGATCGAGCACGCTCAGATCCTCAGTTACCATGATATACCCAAATTTGCAGACCTCGATGTAATCCCGTCCATGCAGGGCAGCCACCAGACAAGCGACATGTACTGGGCAGCGGACAGGGTCGGTAGTTCTCGGATCCTCGGCGCATATGCCTGGCGTTCGCTCCTCAACACAGGCGTAGTAATTCCCAACGGATCTGATTTCCCGGTCGAATCAGCCAACCCGTTGATTTCTTTTCACTCTTTTGTCTCCAGGCATGACGTCGACCGTTGGCCCGCTGGAGGTTGGTTCGCTGGACAGCGCACCACGCGCGAAGAAGCTTTGAAGAGTGTTACCCTCTGGCCTGCGTACGCCGGTTTCATGGAGAACGACGTTGGCTCAATCTCGGCGGGCAAGTACGCTGATTTCGTCGTTCTGGATCGCGATCTCATGACCGTTGACGAGCACGAAATCCTCTCAACCACAGTACTTCAAACCTTCTTGGGCGGAACCCTGGTATACGAAAGGGATTAAACTGTGCCACCGTGCCACCCATCACGTTGCCTCAGCGACGACCGGACCGGGCGTAACCCGAAAGGCTAGCAACGCCACAACGCCGACCACCGCTGCAGAGATGAAGAACGGCACGGTCATTCCCAGGCTTTGATAAGCGGCAGTGGCCCATATCGGAGCGAACACCCTGGCAAATCCTCCAAAGGTTTGCTGAACACCCAGAACCTGTCCCAGTTCTTGTTCGGGCGCCTTGTGGCTCACCAGTGCTGACACAGATGGAAACAGGCAAGCGGTCCCTATTGGCACCAGAGGCATGGCCAGCGCCAACCCCCAGATAGTCTCGGCCCAGGGCATGAGGAAGAGACCTGCGGCGAGCGAGATGGCTCCCATTCGCATGACTACAGTTTCTCCGAAGCGGTCCACCAATTTTCCAAGAATGACAGCCCGCATCACCACCGACATCACTCCGATGTACAGGAAAAAATATCCGATCGATCCCTCGGTGATATCGAAGCGATGGAATAAATACAGGGACATGATCGCTGTCATCGACATAAAGCCCAACATCCCTACAGTGTAAATCCAGATGAGTTCAGGCACCTCATTCCAGGGTCGACGAACGATCTCCCATGCCGTTTCTGCGATGCCCCGTCGGGCCACGGGGTTTTCCTTCTCTTCTGCAGTAGGCTCTTTCCTGGACTCAGGCAACCAACGCCACGCGAAGGCAACGTTTAAAAGACAAAGCGACGCCGCAATGAAACCGGGAGCTGCCACGCCGAGTTTGTAGGCAAGCGAACCGATGACCGGCCCTATCATCACACCGGTGCTGGTGGCGGCGGAAAGCCAACCGAGCGCCTTCGCTCGGTCTTTCGCCGGAATAGTATCACCCAGATACGCCTGGGCTACTCCTGTGGTCCCACCACCGACGCCCTGAACGATCCTGGACAGGAACAAAAGCCACACATTAGTGGCAATGGCAAAAACCACAAAAGCTGCAGCCGAGGCAAACAGCCCCACCAGTAAAGCCGGTCGCCGACCAACCCTGTCCGAAAAACGCCCCCACAGGGGAGCTGCAGCGAGTTGAGCGACCGAAAACGATGCAATCATCATTCCGATCACCCACGGATCGGCTCCGAGCCTTTCGGCGTACAACGGGAGGAGAGGGAAGATGATCGCAAAGCCAAGCATGTCTACAAACACCGTGGCCATCAATATCGAAATACTTCTCACCGTTTGGTTCCGATCGCCATGGCTGCAGCGGAGACACACATCAAGATCACTCCATAGGCTGCGGCGATCCCTACGTCATTTTGTCGCAGCACCGAAAGGATTTCGATGGAGACCGGTCGAGTTTCAAACGTGTACAGAACGATTGAAGTAACGAAATCACCAACGGCCGTCGCGAACGCCAGTGCTCCACCAGCCAGCAGCGCCGGCCTGAGCAATGGCAACGTAATCGACTTCAGCGTGCGCCATCGTGTTGCACCGAGGGATCCGGCCGCCTCGTCGAGTGAGTGGTCCAACTGGCGAAATCCGGCGACGACAGAACCCGCGGCAACCGGAATATTTCTGATGACATAAGCAAGCGGCAAAATAACCACAGTCCCGACCAACACCCATCGTCCCATAAGCGGCGCGTTGACCGAAAACAGGGTTGCGACGGCAATGGCGAGGACAGTTCCGGGGACCGCCCACGGCACGCTCAACAACGATTCGATGGTGGAACGCAAAACCACTTTTTTTTGCACGATTGCGCGGCCTGCCCAAACGGCGATGCTGAGCACCAAAACAGTGCTGACCGTCGCCATCCACAGGGAGTTAAAGAGTGGCCTAAAACGCTCCGCCTCCCGGGCCAGCGAGAGGTAGTTGGTGAGGGAGTAAACAGGCGGGAACAGTTCAGTCGTCCACGTGCCACGCGGAACGAACGAAACAGTGATAAGAGTCAGGTGCGGAAGAAGTAAGAAGATAGCCAACGCCCAACCAGCAGCGGCTGCACCCCATTTTATCAAAGGTTGATTGATCACTATTGGAGCCCGTGAAGTACCCTTGCCGACTGCTACGACGGAGCGTTCACCACGCGCCCTCCTGAACACGAACAACCCAAAAAGCGCCACGATCGCCAGAGCAGAGGTTTCGACCATCGCAGCGGAAAGATTGCCATTGAGTTTCGATGCAAAAATCTGCGTCGTCATAACCCGAAAGCCACCGCCGAACAGATAAGGCGCCGAGAACGAACCGAGCGAAGTCATGAAAACTAGCAAAGCTGCAGACGTAAGTTGAGGGCGCAGCAGGGGGAGAATTACTCTCCGCAGGGTGCAGACTCCTTTGCACCCGAGGGCGTGTGCAGCTTCTACCATCGACCCGTCTACCTTGGCAAGCCCGGCCCTGGTAAACAGATAGAAATAAACGCTCATCGAATAGGCGTGGACCAGAAGAATAGCTCCGGCGCCTCTGAGCTTCCACGGAGCCTCGGAGAGCCCAAAGGTCGAGACCATTACTCTCGGAATGAACCCGCTTTCTCCGTACAGGAACAGAAACGCTATGACACCCACCAAAGGTGGGAGCACAGCTGGCAACGCCACCAACGCGCCCAGTGTCTTTCTCCCGGGGAAGTCCAGCAGCTCAAAGATAAATGCGAGCGGCACACCAATCATTGCGCTCAGCACCACACTTGCTGCGGATATCCAGAGAGAATTCCAGAGGGCTGTCCATTCCGTGGAGTCGGCGGCGAATCTGGATAGGTGTCCCAGCGTCCAACCTGCCGGCTCACGGAAGCTCTCGGCTCCGACCATTACGATCGGGTAGACAACCAACCAGGAAAGGGCGACTACAAGGAGAATGCCTCGTTCGCGTTTATTCATCCGATTGCGGAAACGCGTGGACAGCATCAACTTCCAGGCGGACAGTGTCGCCTGCACCGGCCGCGTGCACGGATGCTTCCACTTCGATCGGTCCGGCCCCGGTCTCCACGGAAAAAAAAGCTCTAGCTCCTGAGTAGCGGACGTGCCGTACCGTACCGCCCAACCCCGCTCCGTCGGTGAAACGAATCGATTCAGGCCTCACCATCAAATTCACGTTCTCGCCAACGGTGAGGGCGCCTGAAGTCCGTACTTTCCAGGAGACGTCATCGTTGATTCGAGCGACGTCACCCTCCAGGAGAGTTCCTTTGATCACACTGCCCCTCCCCACGAATGTGGCAACGAACAGGGAGGCAGGTTTCTCGTACAATTCCGGCGCCGGGCCAACCTGCTCAAGGCGGCCGTTCCTCAACACCGCCACCTGGTCGCCAAGTGCGAAGGCTTCTTCCTGTTCGTGCGTTACAAAGACACTGGTGATTCCAATCTCTTTGAGTGAATCCCGAAGCTCGGTGCGTGTCGACTCCCGAAGGGTCGGGTCGAGATTCGAGAGCGGCTCGTCGAGAAGCAACACACGCGGCTGAGGCGCCAGCGCTCTCGCTACGGCAACACGTTGCTGTTGCCCCCCGGAAAGGGCAGTGACCGGTCTTCCCGCCAACTCCCCCATGTGAACCTGTTCAAGAACCGCTCGCACCCTCGTATCACGATCGGTCTTGTTCAAATCGGCCAGGCCGAAGCCTACGTTTTCAGCTACGGTCATATGAGGAAACAGAGCGTAATGCTGGAAAACCATTCCAACTTTGCGTTCGGCCGGAGGACGTCGACTTAAGTCATCCCCTTCAACCACAACCCGACCAGAGTCGGGAAACTCAAAACCGGCCAACAACCTTAGCGTCGTCGTCTTTCCACTACCGCTCGGTCCCAGCAACGCCAGCAAGTCGCCCTGCTCTACATCCAGAGAAAGAGCATCTACCGCGAGATGTTCGTCAAACTTTTTGGTAAGCGATTCAAGAGAGAGAAAGGGGTTCGACATGGTTTATGGTGCACCCTGGCCTCGGACGTTACGATCCCAGTAGTGCATCCAATCCGGGCCGTTTTCGGCAAGATCGTCCCAGTCCATCTCAGCTACAACCATTCGTTCCCTGACGTCGCGCACCCAGTCGGCAAGTGAATCAAGCGGGAGATCCGTGCGCGTGGGAAGGCGAAAGACGAGGTTAGCTGCCATAAGCTGTGCATCAACCGATCCCACCCACTCAATGAACCGTTTACCCAGCTCTTGCTGATCGGAACCTCGAACAAGTGCAATCGCATCTTCGATAACCGGAGTACCGCTGGTCGGGAGTACATAACCGAGCGGGTCGCCAGCGTTTGCGTCAACGAGCACGTCAGGAAGCGCCCACAAGGTGAGGATCCCATCCTGACGCACCATTTTCTCATGGAGCATCGTCGGATTGAGGACGTACTCTCTGGTCTGAGCATCCAGGGCGCGAAGCCAATCGAAACCCGCGGCCGTATCGCCGGTCTCCCTGATACTCTTTTGGATCACCATGCCAAAAATCGAACGCATTGTTCCCGAGGCTATCGGGTCTCTTATCACTACCTTCCCGGCCCATTTCGGGTCCAAAATCTCATCCCAGTCCTGGGGGACGGTATCCGCTCCAAGCGCGGTAGTATTGTACTCTATAATCGCCGGAGTTTCGTAAGCCGCGAAGTAGTGATCGCCCGGCCCCTGCGCTCTGGCGGGAATAAACTCGGCCCAGGAGGGGCGGAAAGGCTCAAGCAGTGAATCTTTCACGGCCCGCGCGAGGATGTAGGACGGCCCTCCAAACCAGACATCCGCCTGGGGGTTCACCTTTTCCGAACGGACCCGATCGAGAACGTCCTGTGACCCCATATCAAGCCATCTCACATCGACTTCGGGATTCAGTTCCTCGAAAATCGCTTCTGCCCGCACGAGCATCTCGCGACCATGAGTGGAATAGACCACCAGCGGAGTTCGCCCGTCTCCACATCCTAACGCCGGGGCCACAAGACCTGCGACCATTAACAAGTTCAGTTTTTTCATTTTCAAATCACACGAGTAGCCGGTAACGGCTCCGATCCCACGTCTACGGGATCGCGCCAGCATCCAATCCGACAAGGTTTAAGAAAAGCCGAAACGCACCGGGGACACCTGCAGGAAGTGCCCTGAAGAAACTGATTCCGGTGTAGAGGTAGGTACCTTCGCCGTACTCCGCCACCAACAATCCGCCTTCGAGCGACGGGCCATCGGGGTCGGACATACGTAACAACGGTCGATATTCGTCAGCCCATTCATGGGCAAAATAGAGCCCTCGTTCCTGCGGCCAACCGTCCCAGTCAGCATCTTCGATCGAATTGGGGAATCTGAAAGCCGGGCTCGCAGGGTCAATCAACTCCACCGGAGCGTTCTCGTTGGTGATCCGATCGTGAGGCCTTGAAATCGTCAGCTCATAGGGCGCGAATCCTCCGTCTACAAACTGGTACTGCTGATATTGCACTATCAGGCGACCCCCTGCCCTGGCAAACTCGAGCAACCTCGCGTTGGCCCTTGCAAGGACATCATTCGTTTCATAGGCACGGCTACCAATTACGATGACTTCGAACTGAGACAGGTCGCCAGCTTCCAGTTGCTCATCCGTAAGAACAGTCACATGCATACCGATCTCGGTGAGCGCCTCAGGCACTCGATCGGCTGCGCCGCGAACGTATCCTACGTTTACACCTTCCGGCATTCTCAACTCAGTCGCCCGAATCATCGTCTGGGCCCGGGCAACGATTCTCGCCGGGCGGATATGTGAGTATTCGATGACTGTGACCCCGGCGCCGTAATCGGCCCTGTCAGTTACCGCCACCGCTTCAATGAGAAAATCACCTTCGGCCGTGGGCGCATCAATTTCGAGGACAAAGGTCTCGCTGTCACCGGCATTCTCAAATTCAAACCGGCGAGCCGGGGCGACTCTCTGGCCGCGGGACCGTAATTCAAGATTACCCGCCACCGCAGAAGAATCATTGTTCACCAGCGTCACAGTGAACACCGGGCCTCCGCTGCGTCCCAGTGGCCACAGCGACATCGGTCGATCCATTTTGATGTCTATCCGGGGCACAACTTCCAATTCTCTACGGATTTCGCCTATGGCTTGATCGCGATATCTGTAGCTGACCTCCCGCGTGGCGCTCGCTGTGGTGCCGAGCACTTCAAGCTGGACATGGGCACTTACGAGGGGCGGTTGGCGTGGAGTACCTCGGAGAAGGGGCCTGACATTGGACCAATCATAGAGGAAACCGTCACGGGGATCCTCAAGGAAGTAGGCCTGGGAAATCGGGGCATCTGGCGGCACCGTCAAATCAAAAAGTATCTCGACCTGTTCCCCGGGCGCCACCGAGTCAGTAGATATCTCGCGCCGGACATAGGTCCAGCCTTCGAGCATGTCAAACCCGACACTCGACACCGTTACAGGAAACTGCCCATCATTGAAGACGGTAAGAGCAACCTCGAAAGCAGTTCCGGGCACCAACGACTCCCTGGACGACGTGGCGTCAACAACTACACGAGCCGCCGTTAGGAACGCTGACTCCAACAGATTCCCTCTGTAGCGATCTGTGCCGTCAGCCTGTGCTCGTTCGACGGCCAGGGCAAGGGCCGGCACGGCATCGGAGACTCCGGCCGGTCCCACCGAGCGGCGTAAAGAATCGGCAAAGGCGGCTAACCAATCCGAGTTCTTGAGAACTCCGGCGAACATATCACCTTGATCGGGCTCCTCACCTTTCGAATCGAGGAACAACAATCCGGTGCGGCGCGGCCCCGCCTGTTGGAGCCTGCCCATGTCCTGAGACCGGTGTTGGCTGCGTCCATCCATCGCGATTTGATGATACGACTTGCCTGTAATAGGATCCGTAGTGCCCGATGAAAGCACAACCGAAGCGTTGTCCACCCGTGATCGGGTAGCAAAAAACATGGTCGTAGGCTGCCAGGGATCAAGCCCTTCCTCTGTAGCCAGTTCCGGAAAAACGGAATCGGATCCAGCGTTTTCATAAGCCCGCCGGGCAATGACCGCGGACGCCTGGTGTTGGCCGTGACCATCCCTCGGCGTGCCGGAGAAAACGGCCACTACGATGTCAGGTTTGAACCTACGAATAACACGCACAGCATCCTTGAGCAGGGAATCCGGATGCCAGAAGGAAAAAGTCTCATCCAGTGATCGGGTGAAACCGAAGTCATAGGCCCGACTAAAGAACTGTTCGGCTCCATCCACCGAGCGGGCCGCCACAAGCTCCTCGGTCCGCAGCAACCCCAGGGCATCGCCCAGTTCCTGTCCGATGAGGTTTTGTCCCCCCTCACCTCTGGTCAGCGAGAGATAAGCTGTCCGAGCGCCAACGCCCCTGGCCGAATAAGCCAGAAAATCGGAATCTTCGTCGTCCGGATGGGCCCCAACCATTAGGACCCTGCGGTTTTCGGACAATTGGAGCAGCAGCCTGTCGAACTGGACCATACCACCTGAGGTGGGCGGCGCCAGCTGGGCTTGCAGTGTATTGGCCCCCAGGAACAGACCGACCGCTAATGTTTTAAGCAGCCTGTCGCGCAACAACAATGCTCTTTAATCTTTCGGCGGAAGGGTCATTAGCATCTCCAAAGGGCAAAGCGTGCCCTTTGGCGTCCATCAGTATCGACGGACATACGAATTCTATTCGCCTGGCCCGAATTCGTTCCTGAACACTTTGAGTACTCACGGCTGCCGCAGCCCAGATCCGCAGGGCTCCAAGTTCTTTAGCGGCAATTGCAGCGGCGAGAAGCTTCCAGGGGCTCGTGACGTGCCCGTCAACCACTACCACGTTCATGCCCTCAAGCGACTTGATGGCCCGTTGACCACGGAAAAGTACCCTTTCGGACTTAATTACCCGCCGAGCACGGTCGACAGCCTCTTGAAGGGCATCGATTTGAGAAAAACCCGGCTCAAACCTCTGGTCAATGATCGCGTCCCCATCTTCGGCCATTGCGCCGACTATTTCGGTCTTATCCATTCTCACGTGGGCCCCAACAATTACGTCAAACCGACAGCCCATGGCCTGAGAAGCGCTCGCGGCAATTTCGACTCCGCTGGGAGTTATCCCAAGCAAAATAGAGGGCGAAGGGATTCGCTGGTAGAGCTGCCTACCCAGCATAGCCCCTGCCCCGGAGCGAGATGGATACAATGCGTTTTGCTGAGGTGCTTCGGTCATCTATTCCTTTTATGTAATTGTACAGCGATAAAAAGACAGACCTGGTTCCGGCACGCTAATACCGAGGAGCAAAATCTAGTCGTTTGCGCAAATCATACCAGTACCACGCTTTGGAGGGTCTTCGATCAATTTCGGGCTAATCCTTAAGATCCCCTCAAATCGATGTCTGGAGGTAGCCTTTGCCCGAGCGCAGAACTAATTTTCACCGTCAATTGTTACGGATCCAGAAGCTCTGGTGCATCCGAAAAATACTGTGTCGAATTCAAAGGCCTATTTTCTGGCCCCAAATATAGTTGGTGAAAATGACGACCATAAAATCTGAGCCGGCAACCGCCCCTCAAAAAGGTGCCAACGTTTCTGAAGAGCAGGCCCGCCAGGTAGCCGAGGCCGCCAGAGAAACTGAATGGACCTCACCCAGTTTCGTCAGAGAATTGTTCAACGGGAAACTCAAACTTGACCTGATCCACCCATATCCCACCGTTGATCCCGATGAACACCGGCGGGCGGATGAATTCCTGGCCAAGCTGGAAGCATTCCTGAAAGCCGAAGTAGATCCGATTGCTATCGACGCAAACCGGAAGATCCCCCAGAACGTCATAGACGGCCTCAAGAAACTCGGCTGTTTCGGACTGAAGATTCCTACCGAGTACGGTGGACTCGGTTTAAAACAGACCAGTTACAACAGAGCTATAGCCCTGGCCGGGAGCTATGAATCTTCCATCGGCGTTCTCCTCTCTGCCCATCAGTCGATCGGCGTCCCCCAACCGCTGAAGATGTTCGGGACGGAAGCACAAAAGCGAAAGTACCTGCCGCGGTTCGCAGCCGGAGAAATCAGCGCTTTCGCATTGACCGAAGACGGCGTTGGCAGCGACCCGGCCCGGATGGAAACCACCGCCACTCTTACCGATGACGGAGAAGCGTACATCCTCAACGGCCAAAAGCTCTGGTGCACCAATGGTACGATCGCCGATGTAATGGTGGTTATGGCCAAGACCGATGAGCGGAAAATCACGGCTTTCATTGTTGAGTGCCAATGGGAAGGCGTAGAAGTTGTGCACCGTTGCGATTTCATGGGTTTGAAAGGAATCGAAAACGGAGTACTGAAATTCACTAACGTCAGAGTCCCGAAAGAGAATCTTCTCTGGGGAGAAGGCAAAGGTCTCAAGCTGGCTCTTATTACGCTCAACACTGGCCGCCTGACCATTCCGGCATCTGCGGCTGCCGCCGGGAAGATGTGCACTACGATTTGCCGCAAATTTGCTGGCGAACGAGTGCAGTGGGGACGCCCCGTAGGGCAACACGACGCGATTGCGCAAATGATTGGGAACATGGCCTCGTTGACCTTCGCCATGGAGGCCCAATCGGAATTGGCCGCGCTTATGTCGGACATGGGAACTTTCGACATCAGGCTCGAAGCGGCCATGGCCAAGATGTGGAATTCAGAGCGCGGTTGGGAAATCATCGACGACACAATGCAAATCCGCAGCGGCCGCGGTTATGAGACCGAACAGAGCCTGAAGGATCGGGGAGAACGGCCCGATCCGGTCGAACGTTTGATGAGGGATTTCCGAATCAACCTGATCTTCGAGGGCTCAAGCGAAATAATGCGCTTGTTCATCGCCCGGGAGGTTGTCGACGACCACCTGAAAATCGCAGGCGCTATCGCCGACCCGAAAGCCTCGTTCGGCGCAAAGATCCCAGCATTCTTCAAAGCTGGACTCCACTACGCCTTCTGGTATCCAGCCAAATGGTTGGGTTGGAGCGCCTGGCCCAAATACAGTGAGTTCGGACCACTCGCCAAACACATGCGTTACGTCGACAGGACGTCGCGTCGGCTGGCCAGAGTGTTGTTCCACGCAATCGTGAGGTTTGGACCGGGATTGGAAAAACGCCAATCGGTACTCTTCAGGATGATCGACATAGGCTCCGAGCTTTTTGCTCAGGCGGCCACTTGCTCAAGGGCGCACATGCTTCACACCAGTGCTGACCCCGAGCAGCGTGCCAAAGGCGCCGGCGCCCGCGACCTGGCAGACGTCTTCTGCCTGAGATCACGTCGTAGAATTGAGAACCGGTTCAAATCGATTTTCCGCAACGACGACGTGAAGACGTATGCGACAGCCCAGCGAGTGCTGACAGATGAGTTCCGCTGGTTAGAAGAAGGAACGTCGATTACGGAATAAGTCAGAGGTCAGAGGTCACGAGCTAGAAGAAAAGGGGGAGCCCGCACAAGGCCTCCCCTTTCTCGTTTCCCGAACCAACTACTCCCTGCTCCCTGCTCCCTGCTCCCTGCTCCCTGCTCCCTTATTATAACCCGTTCGCCAGCACATCCTCCATCGATTCGATAAAAGTGTCGACGCCTTGCAGGGTCGTGTAGACATTTGGCGTTACTCGGATGCCGGTGCTGTCGGGGTGCCCTATCGGGGTAAGGACGATTCTCCGCGTCCGCCAGAGATGGTTGACTATGTCGCCGGGGGGAATGCCCTCGATGTTTACGTTCGCCAGACCGCAGGATTGCGCGGGGTCGAAACTGGTCCGTAGAGTGACTCTATCTCTACCTTCGAAATGACGCATCCAGCGATCTCGCAAGAATCTCAGGCGCGCTGCTTTTCTCTCTCCGCCGATTCCTTGATGGAACGTCAGTGCTTCCGAAATGGCGTTGTGATTGGCAGCCGGATGGGTTCCGATTTCTTCAAATTTTCGAATGTCGTCCCGCTGCGCGTCGGTGGCCGCCATCAACGGCCAGAGATCGCCAATTTTTTCACGCCTCACATACAGGAACCCCGTACCAATCGGAGCCAGCAGCCACTTGTGCAGCGACGTGCCGTAATAGTCGCACTCCAGATCGGCCAACGTAAACGGGAAATGCGCAAAGGCGTGGGCCCCGTCGACGATGGTCTGGATACCTCTGGCCCGAGCCATCTGGCAAATTCTTTTGACGGGAAAAATCTGCCCGGTGAGGTTGGTGATATGACAAACATGTATCACTTTCGTACGCGGCGTGACCGCATTTTCGAACATCTCGTACAGATAGTCCGACGAGGGAGGCGGAGTGGGGAAAGACACTTTGTTAACTACGATCCCTTCCCGTCTCACGCGTTGATCCCAGGTGGTGAGCATTCGACCGTAGTCCTGATCTGTGGTAAGGACCTCGTCACCGGGTTCGAGGTCAATCCCCATCTGCGCGATTTCCAATGCCTCGCTGGCGTTGCGTGTGATCGCAAGCTCTTCAGGGTCGCAACCGAATTCACCTGCCAAACTGTGGCGAACGCTTTCGATCTTCGGCTCAAGAATCCGCCACATGTTTACAACCGGCCCCTGGTTTGAATAGTCTAGATATCGCACCATGGCGTCGTGGACCACCTTGGGACTCGGGCTGACACCGCCGTTGTTCAGGTTGATCATGCTGCGGTCAACCATGAAGGCCTGCTGAATCTCGAACCAGTAATCTTCGTCCTGAGCAACTTCGGCCGCGGTTTTATGGCTTACTCCCGCTGCGGCAGCAAGTGCCCGCTCGATACCGTCGTTGCGGAGGGAAGGAATTGATGTGACGCCTGCAGCGCCCATCATTGAACGGAGAAAATCGCGGCGAGTGCTCACATCTACCTCTTATCGGGGGACAAGGATTAGACTTGATCCCCAAATTGGGCTCTCCGGACTGGGAATGTCAAACGAAGGGCACTACACTGATCAAAAATCGGGGACCGCGCGAGTCCCGTTCTTGTGTCAAGAGCAGATGGATGTGGAAGTGCCTTGAATTGTAGTGGCTGAAAGCCAGATGAAAACGGTACGGCGCGATAACAAAAAAAGGTGCGAGCGGAACGAGAGCGCGATTCGCGTTGGCGATGAGCCTTGAGCTCAACCCATTCACAAGGACTGCGGCAAAAATTAGCGCCGTAGGTAATCTAAGTCTGTGCTATTCCTGTGCGATCCTCAGGCGCTCGGCATCGGAGTGGAAGAACACACGAGGCTACAGTTTTTCGTTGCATGGAATCATCTGCGATAGACATCCCTGCGATGCCCGATCTTCAAAACAATGACGACAAGTCGGCGTTCTGACACGCTGTAGATGACTCGATAAACCCCCACTCTGATTCGAAAAACATCCTCAAGCCCCACCAACTTGCGGGAGCCGGGCGGGTGAGGATCATCACCCAGAGCCACCATGGCTTTTGCTACCCTAGTCCGGTCCTTCCCTTGCATTCTCTGAAGCTGTTTTTCGGCCGTCCTACTGATTTCGACCTTAAGCCGTGCCATCTATTCCCAGTGAATTCAAAACATCGGCAAGCGGCCTTTTGGGTTCGTGGCGAATCGACTGGAGATCTTCCACGTCTTCGAGTTCCTCAAGTCGATCGAGAATCGCTTCCTGAATGAAGTGGTTCATGACTATTCCGCGAGAGCGGCACACTTCGTCGAGTACTGCCTTTATCCGCGCATCGATGCGTGCACTAATTTGTACATTGGCCATGGGATCGCCCTCAAGGGTATTATTTCATATTAATTGACATCGTTTAATATAAAACGATACCATAGCTAATCGGAACCCGGCAAAGCTGCCCCCTTTTAAGTCGGGACGCCCGGCACCGGAACCACCCGGCTCGAATGCCCCGAGCAACGCAACGCAGATTGTCAAACTCGCACCCCTACATTATTCGTCAGCAATCCCCCCGGATGTGGAGATGCTAAGTGGCACGAAACTCACCAACAGAACTCAAAAACATGAGAATGCCCTGTTGGATTCTCGGATAAACACAAACCGCCAGGCGAAACATAAAACCCCGGACTGCCGCTAAGGCCCTTCTTAGTCAGAACTAAGGGCCACAATCGGATCCGAACGCGCTGCGCGAAAGGCCGGAAGAAAAGTCGAGAAAATTCCCGTAACGAGCAAAACTGCAACGACGCCAACGGTGACAGACCAATCAAGGGCATCAACTTTGAAAAGCAGATCTTCCAGCCGCGTGGCCACAAAAGCACCCAAAAGCAATCCGAGAAGCAAACCCGCCCCGGTAAGGCCCACTCCTTCACGAAGGAGTAATGCGGCCTGATCAGCAGTGCGAGCCCCCAGGGCTGATCGTACAGCGAGTTCCCTGCGGCGGCGAGACACTCGATAACTCAACACACTGTATAGTCCCACCCCCGCTACGGCCAGCGCGAGTACGCCGAATAGGCTGAAGATGGTCGAACCCATTCGCCACGATCTCGTACGTGAATCAAGAAGATCATCAAAATTCTTCACAATTACATATTGACCGGCCGGGAGTGCCGGCTCAATAGCCGCTCTTAACATACCCCCGACAGCAGCCTCCATCTTGCCAGAGGTTTTCACAAGAATTGCAGGGGGGAATCGCAAACTCACAGGACCCTGAACTCTATCGGGGCGTTGCACCGCTGGCACATAAACGAGCAGTGTAGGTTCGCCGCTGACGTTGGCCTGTCTCGTGTCTTCAACAACGCCAACAATCTCAGTGCATCCTCGATCACCGACCTCAATACATTGCCCAATGGCACCATTTTCACCCCATACCAGGCGCTCAAAACGCTCGCTCACCAGGGCAACTGGAGCGCCCGAGGCGTTATCGGAATCCACGAACAAACGGCCGCTCACGGCATCCAGTCCCGCGGCTCGGAAAAAACCAGCGTCGACGGGATTCACGTAAACGCTCTCGGTCAATGCATCGAACTCCTCGCTTCTCCCGGGCACCTCCAGCGTCGCAGTAAACAAAGAATAGAACGGGACCAGTACACTCAGGCCCGCAGCCGTTACACCGTTGACGTTCCTGGCTCGTTCGACGGCGTCTACGTAAGGTTGAACGGAAAAGTCACTATCAGAATCCTCCAAGTCATTTGACGAAAAATCGACCCGTACGTCTGTAACGATCTGGGCGACGAGCAGCCCTTTGGTATCAAATCCCAGGTCGACTGCGGCAACCTGCCTGGAGCTCTTGATGAAAAGGCCAGCCCCGATAAGAAGTACTGCCGAAAACCCGACCTGCACGACGACGAGAAGCGACTGGAAGCCGAACCCTCTGTATCCCAAATTCGCTGTACCAACTTTGAGAGCTGTAAGGACATCGTAGCGACTCGCCAACCAGGCGGGCGCAATCGAAGATATCAAGCCTGATAAAATGGCGACCAAGAACATGAAAGCGATCACTGGCCCGGCCAAAACACCGGCAGTGTTCGAGAGCCCGGGCAACAGATAGGTGTAAAGAGCATTGCCCGCTACAAATGCGGCCCCAAGCGCCAATATCGCACCCAAGAGACCCAGGGCTATCCCTTCCCCCATCAATTGGAGAACTAATCGCTTTCGAGACACCCCCAGCGCCAGCCTCACCCCTATTTCCCTGCGTCTTGACTCAGCCCGAGACAGGAGAAGACTTGCAACGTTCGAACACGCGATGAGTAATACGGCAAGGGCCACCCCCGCCAGCCATAACGTTACAGATGCCTCATCGCTCCTTCGCGGCCCTCGCGCCGCGATCAATGAGCTCAACATTATCTTTGCCGTCGCAGGCTCGTACCAGGATAAATCGGCCCGCGCAGCGCGATGCCGGGCGGTCGCGGCATCGGTG
Source organism: Gemmatimonadota bacterium (assembly GCA_029262195.1). Classification (GTDB taxonomy): domain Bacteria; phylum Gemmatimonadota; class Gemmatimonadetes; order Gemmatimonadales; family GWC2-71-9; genus B16T1B5. Next base: position 409,229 of record JAJCZX010000030.1, read on the forward strand.
ACGGCGACAATATTAGAACCTGGGCTTAGCCGCAAAATGCCCGACGAAAAATATGCGCCACGACTCGAACGCCAACCAGGAGGGTAAAGACCATCTCCCGCAACGTCCAACGGCAACCAAACGTCAACCCTGGCAATATCAACGCCGCGGAAACCCGGCGGCGTAACCCCCACAACACGGTAGTTCCTTTCGGCCAACCGTATCGTCTGCCCGAGCACGGACGTGTCCGCACCGAACTGCCTTTTCCAGAACCCGTCACTAATCACTGCTACGGGGTCAGCCACCTCGGCACCACCGAGGCTCCCAAAAAGATTGCCCAGACCGGGGATGGTACCGAGTAACGGAAAAAAATCTTTGCTTACCAATTGCGTATTCACGATCTGGCCGGTGTTCCCCATAGCAAACCGTTGTGCGCCAGTGTATACCGCAGCAGCGACCACACCGTCCAAGCCGTCAAAATCTCGGACGTCCGCGTGGTTAACCCCTGTCACTCGTCGGTTTGTCCCAAATTCGCGCTCAACAAAAATACGTTTTACGCCGTCGGGATTTACGATATGAGGTGGAGGAGATAGGAAAATCTGGCCGAGTGCCCCGAACATTACTCCGTTGAGTCCGACACCGAGACTTAAAGTGAGAGCCACTCCCACGGCGAACCCGGGGTTACGGCTGATGCCGCGGAACGAGTCTCGTGCGTTCTGGCGCAAGAGGTCGTACAAGTAAGAGGCTTTCGAAGTCAAAGAGACGAGGTCAACATTCATAGCTCTAAGTCGCTTTGTGAAGGGAGATGGTTCAGTCGGAGGCGCGGAATGGGCAAGAGGATCGACACGGAGCGCATGCCGAAGCGCAGTTAAGAATTTGCTTATCGACAAATGGCGCCTGCCTGGATTCGCATCCAAGGCGCGTTCAATTGCCCGTTCAAATCCTACCGGTAGGTCAGGGCGAAAGCTCCGAAGAGATACTGGTCGCTCAAGAAACTTCTTTTTGATCAGACGCTGCGTTGTGTCCGCCTCAACGGGAGGCCTCCCGGCAAGCATTTCGAATACAACACAGGCAAGACTGTATTGATCGCCGCGGTGGTCAGCACTGGAGTCACCGACCGATTGCTCCGGACTAGAGTATAGCGGCGTACCACACCCCGATGTTTCATCGGCGGCGAGATGCAAACGGCGGGAATTAAGAGCCAATCCGAAATCGGTGAGCACCGCTACTCCCCGGTGGATAAGAATATTTTCAGGCTTAATATCCCGATGGACCACGCCCTTCTCATGAGCTAATTCCAACGCGGAAGTAACTTGCGAAAGCACGGACATCAAGCGTTCGATGGTCATCGAACCACGAGTCTCCAGCCAGTCCCGGAGCGATCCACCCTCCACCAGTGGCGTGACGCAATAAGCGAACAAGTCGGTAGAGCCCGAGTCCAAAACCGGAAGAATGTGAGGATGCTGAAGACTTGCCATCGTGCGGGTTTCTTTGGCGAAAAGTCGAGTGGCATCCGAACCCCCGGTAGCGTTGACTATCTTGATCGCCACTTGTCTGCCGTACTTCAAATCCCTCGCGGCATAAACCGTTCCCGAAGCACCTTCACCAACAACCTTATCGATTGAGTACCGGCCCGACAGGTTTTTCCTGATCTCTTCTTCAAAAAACGGGGAGGAGCGATCCTGTTCGATTTCAAACAGCTCGTCAAAGGTCAGTCCGAGTCCTTGAAGAAGTTTCTCCCGGGTAAGTGGAGACGGAAATGGGACCTTTCCATTGATGAGATCAGAGAAATGTCCCTTGGCCAACCCAAACCGCAACGCCCAATGATTCTGGCTAAGGTTTGACCGAACCACTCGGTCGCGGAGAGCGGGGAGGCGAAGGCGGGCTCTATTCATGATCTGGAACCTATTACAGAATCGGCGCGCTGATGTTGCAAAGCTAGGCTAAAAAGCGTTCGTCCACGTTCGTCAGTTGCATTAAGTTGTTGGGAGTCAACGATTTGAGCTCTCGGCTGGAGACCGGAAACGAAGAATCCACAATCCCGCGCTGTCGGACTTATTTCGTCCGCTGACTGCAGAGAATGTTAATTCTTTGCTACCGACTCTTAGGACATAGGCACCTGAACCCCATTCTTAGATCACAAACAGTGGGATACGACAAAACGTAGCATTAACGCGGTGTTCTGGGCATTGGCGTCGTATCTCGAAAGGGCCTTTTAAGCCTCAAGTAGCACGAAACTCACAACATAACTCACAGCATGTTCCTCGTTTCGGCTCCGGAGCATAGTTGTTTCCTGGGCCAATTCTGGACCGCGAAATTATCCGACACCGAGCAACGCCAAACGCGGCCGCCAATAAAGCTGGGCCGAGCCGAGCTCCTCTCGACTCAAGGACCGAACCGTGACCCCGTTCCACACTTTCACCCTGGAAGCATCACGGACCCCTTTGTCGGGGTCGAAGTCTTCCGGTAGACCATCTCGTACCAATTCCCAGCCGTCCTGGACATTCATATTCAGGGCCACCAACTCCTCGCTCGACGGCAACGTCCATCGCGGGGGCCTCCATGCTCGGTCAACTATCGTGCTCCATGTGATTGGTTCCTGCGGCATGGTAGGCAATGCGAAACCGTTCTTTTCGTCAAGAACCCACACTACGCCCTGAGTGTCATAGCGAAATCCATGAAATCGGCCATACCAAGTTAAGATCTCCTGAGGGAAAAAGTGTAAACCTTCCCTCATTCTGGAGACCCTACTAAGCCATATATCAAGTTGGTCGCTAAGTTCACTCGGTCTCTCAGGCCACGCACGATGTAAGTTTGAGCGCAGGCATACCGCGCCAAATAGGTCCAAGTCGTCGTTGACGATGTTGTCGACTATGTGGGACGCGAATTTGATTGAATCACTCGCTGAGTGGCGCTCACACCAGCGTGACCAACGCAAGGCGCAACGCTCCACACCTAATCCCGACGCAACCGTTTTCATCCATTTCCACAAAGTTTCAGTACCGTCGGGGCCCCAGCCCTCGGTTGACGCAAGGAGAACGTCCCAGGCAGCGATTCCGTGTCCCTTCCCCCATCGGAAAAATTCCTCACTGTTACGTAGTCGAACGCAGTGAACCGCTACAGCAACGTCCTGGGTGCGTCCGCTAGTTTGTACGTCATCCGCCAGTCGATTTCGCAGTTGTTCGCTGTGATCATATAGTCTGTTGATCGGCTCTGCGAAGGCTAGTGTCACGTCGGGGCTCACTTTGGTGGCAACGGTGCAAAGGTTCTGCGCGATGGACCAAGCGGACTCTTCGTGACCAGATAGTTGCGAAAGGGCGGTGGGGGTCAAGAGGGAGCTGATGGTTTTCGCAAGTCGTGTAGTGGGCATATCTGCGCTACTGATTAGCCAAGATATGAGGCTCGCATCTAGGGCGGAGTCCAAAATATTAACGGACCCAGCATCACCTAGGGCATCAATCATCTCCAGAATCGTACCAGATTCTTGGCTCTTTAATCTTCGGGAATCGAGCACATTGTAGAAGTACACAGCGGCCGTACCGTCCGCCACAAATGCATCCTGCCATTCATAGGCTCCCGACAATCCACCCAACCGCCGCATAATGCGCGTCGCCCCACACGCCCGGAGGAGTTGATCACACTGACCAAGCGACAACAGACCGCCTAACCACCCCATGACTGTCGGTGCGTCGAGAGTGCTTTGCGTCTCAAAACGTCCTTTCCATGACAGAATGCCAAGCCACTCTACAAGTTGCTCTACGGTGATATCGGTGACAGCCTCAAGGGCCTTCTTCAACTCGTCGATGGTGGCTCCGTTTTCTACCAGGCCGCGCATTCGCTCAAGTTGGGTCGCTGCATCTCCGACAGATGACTTGAAGTCGAGAGGCAACGTGTCCTGCACGGCGTTGACGTGCCGGCGAACAGCCCCAAGAATTAGATCGCCCTGCGTGGATTCGAGGTTTCTATTGTTGTGGTAGATTGCGCTAAGCAAGTAAGACGAAAATTCGTCTTGTTTCCCCAACCAACTCCCAACGAACAGATTATCGATCTCGTGTGCGTCCGCATCATCGAACCAACATCGAAGTAAGGCACGGGCTTCGCTGGGCGTCCACAGTGCGCGATTGACTCGTTGATCCAAAGGCCCCAGTGGCATGTCGGTCAAACTCCGGCCGACCAATACGTAACGGAATCCAGAGGGAGGATCAGCCTGAAGAAATGATCGCACAACGCTGCGAGCATCTCGACGGGAGGTCAAGTCGTCAAACAGAAATACACATTTTGAAGGTGAGTCTTTCGCATGGGTTCTGAACGCATCAGCGAATGCGTCCAGCGCAAGGGGGGGGTTCTTGAATCGTAGCGGACATATGTGCTTAAGGAACTCGTCGTCGAACTGACCAACCTGTGAGTCCGTGCCGGATTCGAACGTTCGTATAAGCACGTCTAAAGCTGGCCCAGCGACCTCAACCACCACTCGTCCCTGTTCAGCAAGATACTCCGCGATGGTGGTTGCGAATTGTGTTTTTCCTGAGCCTGGCGGACCATCAACGGCAACCACCGTGCCCGAGGGATCTCTGGAATTTGTTTCAAAAATGTCATTTGGTATCCGCTGTCGGAGGATCTCACGTATCGGTTCGAATCGGGCAGCTAATTGTGGGAGCGGGCGCCGTTCGCTCTCAGCTTGGGCTGCAAAGAAATAGCCCGATGCAAGCAGGCGGGAGGCTTTGTTTCGATTGAGAGTGTAAATGGCCCCCGCGGGGGCGTGTTCGGGTGGGTCCGTAATTTCGCCGACAGCCCCCGAAACGCCGGTAGAGGCACGAGTTCTCTCACTATTCTTAACGTCGTCGGAGAGAAATACTTCAAGAACTACACGGGCCCCAGGCGCACGACTACGTACGGCTTCGAATGATTGACGCATAGCGTGGTCGAGGTCACCCCGATTACGGATTACCGCGTGCGGAGCGGTGATCCAAAACACCGGCATATGGTCCTGAAACTGATTCAATAAGGAAAGCAACTTCCAACGGACATCTAGCCCCCCCTCGCTCGTGTCGCGCCACAGCCGTTGGAGAGACTCTTGGATACGTTCAGGGATATCACCGGGTGCTAGATCAAGAAAAACAGTCGGGGCTCCGTCCTTGACCAGTTGCGGGCAGGCGTTGCGTCGCAAATCCATCGGGAGCACCGTTTTTTCTCCAAAGCTCCTGTCGGCGCGTCGTGAGTTCGACGGGGCCGAAAATTCCGAAGTTAGTTCAGTTCGTGCTAGAAGAGCTTCGCTTCGGAGACGCTCTTTTCCGTGTTTTCCGAGCTTCCCTTCTGCAAGGGATTTGAGCAGCACACCGACACCCGCACGGACCTCGCTGTGCCGTTCTAGCCAAATCTCGAGCAGCCATCGAGCGAGGAAGCCAGCAACGGCAAGGGCCACACCATACAGACCGAGCGGTGACGACAGCGAGGTCAACGGGACCTCCGGTTATGGTTGATCACGTCGTAGCCGCGCAGGCCACCAAACTTCATCTTGACCCGCTTCTAGGCGAAAGGTTCATGGTTCGCTTTTGGTTCCAATTGGTACCAACTTCACGGTGACAATATTGCTTATGAAATAACGCGATCGCAAATCGGTTGCAAGCAATTCTCGGAGATCGATGTCACTCTCGCGGTGGCATTGGCGTTGGTGCATTACTCGAAGCTGAGCACGGGGCGGGCCGACGTGTCGAGACCCAAACCTCTCCATACTCCGACAAAATCCGAATCAGGCTCCCGAGCGGATTCCAAAACTCCACAGCCCTCAGTCCAAATCCATCTAAACCTGGGCCGACCCAATCATCACTAGATCTGAATCGGCTGGTATCGAACTCGCTGTCCAGCGTGTACCATGTGCATGTCGACACCGTACTTCGTAAGCGCGGTTTTCGCTTTTTCCTGCTCCAGCGAATCCATCTGCGAAATACTTATTATCTTTTGGGATTCGATTTGATTCCACGACCATCCCATCTTGATTCCGGATTCGCCGCTTACCCACCATCTTTCTTTGATGGGGCTTGAACCGGAGCTTCCAACACCAGCCACAACGACCCAACAATGGGCATCCTTGTCGTCTGAAAATTCTTTCCACTTTTCCCTATAGTACTCATCCCAAGGGGGAGGTCCCACATCCTTCAGGTGCTTCTGCCAGCTGGTGAGTATCCTAACCTCGCAATTCGTTACACCTCGAACGAGACGTAGAAGAGCGAGATCTTCAGCCGTAAAATACGGATCGTGAATAAGCAATCGGTCACGGCAGTTGGGCAGCCAATTCACAATGAATTCTTCAGCTTCCCTACGGGAATTGGCCCCGAGCACCACACTCGATCTTAGCCCGTTCGACAATTTGTCTAAGGCTTCCCGATCGGCAATTCCAGTCGAAGCGCCTCGGCGGCTGACAGCCCTCTCAACGAGCTCTGCGACGTTCAAAACAGCTGCGCACAACGGCACTAGGTGAGCACTCGCTGTGTCGCTCTGCTTGTACTTGGCTACAATACTTTCTATGGCGAACGAATAAACCGGATGGGCCTCGGTCAAATCTACACCCTTGCACCGTGCCAAGATCGGCAAAACCCCGGCCGTATTGATCGCCCCAGCCCTCCCTTCGATCAGGCTGCCCGTGAGGTTTCCAGCAGCGTCCGCCAAGTACTCAAAATCGGTTGGCGCCGCAGGTGCCGCTTGGGTGGCCTTAAGCCATTTTTTCCCTTGCTCGACGGATGCCTTCCTTTTCTCTGACGCACGTATGGGGTCATCGTCAGTATCAGAAGCCATCTTCCTCGCAAGCCCCGGATCGATCTCATACGCGAGGTTCACCGCCCGTTCCCTGGCATTCTTAGCCGACCAATAATCCAGTCCTCTGCTTAGGTGTAAGGCCTTCTCTACGTATTTAGACGCTCGAGTTTTCTTGTACTTGGAAAGGAAATCAGCAATGTCAAGCAATCTCTCCGTCTTGTCGCTTTCGACGGAAATTGCCTCAACCAATCCATCGATTTCGTCGAACAGCTCTAGGTCACCTGCACACTTGAACATCTGTGCGAGTTGCGTCAACACGAATGCCCGGTCAGCCAAATTCGGGATATCGCGCCCGCGATCAAGAAGATCAGACGGAATCGAGCCAAGGTGTTGTGAACGAATCGTCTTCAACCAGCCTTCGCAAAGTACGAGATACCCCTCGTGTTTAATGAAGTCAGGGTTTGGCAGCTTAGCTTGGATGATTTTGCGAAGCGATGACTCTATTCGCTCCTTTTGCGTCGAATTCAGTTCAGATTTGCGACCGCCAATGTTGCGACCAACCGAAGCTACTAGGTTGTACAGCTGGCTGTCCTCATAAGTGTAATCGGCGAGATCAACCATCTCGAGTGCCCAATCGTAACTCTGTGGGCGAGCTCTCTTGAGATCTACCTCCGAAGCATATGGCAGTGGTGCATTCGTCGTAATGAAATGATGGATACGCGCGATCGCCGATTCCCGTGCGGGGTATTCCAGTTCTTCAATGCAGTCACGGGCTATTCCACGATGCCACCGAAACAAGGCGGGTGCCGCGATTATCAGGCATCTCTGATAAGTTGCGGAGTCCAATTCCTTCAAACCGTCGAGAAGAGGGTGGAGCCGATTCTGGACATAAACATTTCCTTTATCCGGATTGACTCCTCCCTGGAGCCTAGTAGACAAATCAGTCCAGAGACCGACCTGATCTACCAAGGAGACCGCAGGGTTTTCGATGAGCGCTATCAACCGTTCCTCAAGGACACCATCCCAAACATTCGTGCGCATCATGCCAACCGCTGCCGCCACTGCAAGGTCCGCCGAGATGCGGATTGTGCGCGGACCCATTCCCCCCGCTGGAGATTGAGTCTTGAACTGGGCTACCTCCATCAAAAAGGCTTCCCCGAACCGCCTGTCGCCTTCGCATAACGCACTTACGGCAGCGAACCCAAAATCAAGTTTCGACCAAGGATTGACGATCGCGGCCCATTCGGCTTTCGCTTTTTCCACGTGGGGAAGGAATTTTTCCGATATTGGGGCATCGTACACCCGCAGCACATAACTTACGAACTGCGCTCGAGCCAACGACCGATGTTCCAGGGCCACAATGATTTCGACCAAATGAGCCATTCGGCCCAGTTGGGAGGATTTGTCGAGTTGGTTCGTGTCCTCATATACCAAACGATCGACAGCAGTGGCGATGGCGCTCGATTTCACCGCTCGATCCCGAATCGAATCAATTGCTTCGAAGATTACCGACCACGACACGCGGGCCCATTTCTGATCTAGGTGGATTTCAATGATCTCATGGACCAACTCATCGCGCCGATCACGGGTGTTAGCCTGTTGTGCAATCTCGACGGAAAGTTCCGGTGACACTTCTGCTAAAGCGTTGATGATCGGCTTAAGAACTCGGACGTGATCAAATGTTGCGGCAAGCACATCAGTCAAACATCCCCGAAGTTCGGTTTCTACCTCGGATAAACTAACCCCCAACGGTTCGTCAGGTTTTTGACACCGCGATTTGACTTCGCGTTGGAGGGCAGCGAGGCCGGCAAGCGCCGCCGCCCGATGATTGGCGACCACAGAGCTTTCGAACACCTCAAGATATGCGGCTATGACACGGTTGTTAGCAACATCTTCATCGACACCGAATTCGGCCTTAGCCAAGAGGTATTCGAGCCGCATCACATCTTGCATCGGTCCTATATCCCGAATCGACTCTCTTACCGCGTCAAATCGGGCCACATAATCAAGAATCGCGGTTTTGGGAAGATTGGGTAAGCATAGCGCAAAGTCACAGTAGTCATCGGCGTTAGGCGTGTATTCGTTTGATCTAACAGCATATTCAAGCGCCTCGTTCAGTACCTTCGTACAGTCGAGATGGCTTTGGTTCGCTCGAAGCCAGTTCCGAAATACATAAATCGCATCTCGAGAGGAGCCAAGGCTGTCTATCCGATCAGCAATTCCACTGGCTGTGTCGTCCCGAAAGGACAGAGCAATAGCGGGCAAAAGGGATCTCAGCCGCGGACTAGTGATCTGTTCATGAAAGATGGAAGATCCCGTCTCGTTGTTCCCGAAAAAATCGGCTTGCAAACTCAGACCGATCAAAACCCTATCGAGGCCGGAGTCCCCTCGCTCTCGTTGTTTCTCCACCAGCTTGAGCGCGAGTCGTTCGTCGATACGGATTAGGTCGTGGGCTAGATTGCGAAACTTAGTTCGATGAAGGGGGCGGGTGTGTTTGGCAAGTAGCTCAGCGATTTCGTCGACCAATTCGGTTGGTAGCGGGGCAGACTTCGCCACGGCGACGCCGTAGGCGGCAAGCATCTCAATCCTATCTTCGAGGCGACGAACGGATCTGGCTACCGCCAGGCTCTGATCTGGTTGTCCAATATCCACAAGCGCCTGGATTTCCGCGCGATCCGTTTTCGTATACCCAAGTTCGTTAAAGGCTGAAACAGTAATAGCGAACCTAGACACTTCTTCAATTCTATGGCTGCGTTCCGCCGCCTCAAAACCGACTGTCGCGACCGAAACAACCGATTCCAGCGAAGGGGCATCTCGAACTATTTCGCTCAATTGCTCGTCTCTGAGGAACTCCAAAACGCCTTCATAGTCGCCAGTTTCATAGAACAAACGTGGTATCGCTGATAATTCTTCCGCGTTTTCGGCAGTCAGTTTGAACGTCACGTATTTCTGAAGAACTTCGTCGTAGATATCGTTAAGTTCTTCCTTGCCAAACCGCCGGAAAGCTTCATTCACGAAACTCACCGGTTCAGCATTGTCCGTTCCCCCAACAATAAACCAATGAGTTCGGACCCATTCGCGGACTTGCTTTTCGTTCCCGGCGAGACAAGTTGCAAGCTCCGCAATAGAGAGACGCTGTCCAAGGGAAACGCAGCAAAGAAATTCCCGGAATTCAGGGGCGGAAATTTCGGGCACGTTCCACGCCAATCGGATCAAATGAAGAAGCTCGCGTGGCGGCGCATCCAAAACCTCGTCAACAGAGTGGTCCTCGTCGAGAAGTTGTGAAATAATAGCGAGGTGCCCAGGAAGGCCTCCACAGTGTTCGTAAATTCTTTCGCTATCCTCCTTGCTCAGCTCTATATGATGAGTCAAAAACTCGCGTGTCTGAGGCAGGTTAAACGGTGTCAAACTTTGGATCCGAAACTTGCTAAGCGACGTCACTTCAAGAACCTCATCCGTCGGGCCCTGCGTGATTATCACGCCAGTGTGCCTCGAAGGGGGAGGGAGAAGGCCAATTATCTGTTGAACAACATGCTTTTCACTTTGCACCACGTGCTCAAGCCCGTCGATAATGAAAAAGAATTTTGACCCCTCCCTAATTGACCGTTGCCCTGCCTCGTTATAGAGGCGTTGCAGAAAGACCTGGTCTACCACGGCCGGGCCGGGGGAAGGTTTGTCTGGAAATAACAAATACTGCATCTGGCAGGCGATGTCGTATAGGACCATCTCAGGCGACCGCCCCAAACGACTTTCCCCCGAGACGAACGCGCCGATGGTGGTTGCCGGGTGCCTAGCAGCGAATTGCATTAGGACTTCAGTCTTTCCGGACTGCGGCGCGCCCTCAAGAATTACAAAATTTTGCCTCGTCAGGAGCTGCTCAAGAGTGAGCAGTATGCTCTCTCGAGAAACGGGATTCTCTATCGCCAGGGGTTTGCTGGAACATTTCGCGAGCGGGGTAATCGATTTGGCCAGAGTCATCACGATACACACCTCCATTTAGTTTCCCATGCATGGCTGGCACCCGAATGCAAACAACGCAAGCGGACGTACAGTGTCAAACCATTAACATATGGCCGGACAAAAGCGACGGGTCATCCTCGTTGGGCTGGAAATGGTTAACGGGGCTCCGCTCCAACTCAATATCGTTTTTCTTCTTGCTCCTGAGAACCAAGAAGCATTCCAATCCCTGAAAAAACACTGGCAAATCCGGTCCCAAACTATCAAGGTGGTCAACCGGCCCAACGGGTCCAACCGTCAAAACCGTGCGGTCGGTTTTTGTTCGACGAATGGCTGAGACGGGCATATGGCGTGGCTGAAATCGAACCACAACGGGCTGGCCTCTGGCATCCGATCCGCAGGAATAGGATTCGACCCGATGCCGCGAAAGGAGTGAGCGGCGAGGACTGAATCCCATTCAGGAGTCAAGGCAACCTTCTATCCGATTCTACCCCATCAATTGCTTCGCCGCAGTAACAACCGTCGATGCGGTTATCCCATACTCTTTGTAAAGGCGATCTGCGGGGGCGGAGGCGCCGAACCTTTCAAATCCCACCACTCGACCATTGTCTCCGACAATCCTGTACCACGGCATGGGGTGAGCCGCTTCAACCGCAACCCGAGGAATTCCAGCAGGCAAAACGCCGTCTCGGTAACCAGCGTCCTGGTCAGCGAACAACTCCATCGAAGGCATGCTCACAACCCGCGCGTCGGTACCTGAAGAAGCCAACTCGTCCGCAGCATCAAGAGCGATTTCGACCTCCGAACCTGAGGCGATCAGAATCACATCAGGTGTCCCCTCTGTGTCACGCAGAGTGTATCCGCCTCTGCTGACGCCCTCAGCCGGAGCCAGATCCGATCTGTCCAGAAACCGGACTTTCTGCCTGGTCAACGCCAGAACAGACGGTCCCCTAGTGTTTTCCAGCGCGACTTTCCAAGCTTGAGAAGTCTCGGTCGAATCGGCAGGTCGTAATACGGTCATGCCTGGAATGAGTCTCAGAGCGGCGAGATGCTCAACTGGCTGGTGAGTCGGTCCATCTTCACCGAGTCCTATTGAGTCGTGGGTAAGGACGTACACGACCTTCTGACCCATCAAAGCCGCCAGTCTCATTGAACCGCGCATGTAATCAGAAAAGACCAAAAACGTTCCGCCGTACGGAATGAAACCGCCATGGAGTGCCAATCCGTTCATCACACCACCCATGCCATGCTCACGGATCCCGAAGTAGAGATTTCTACCCGTGCGATCATCGGTGCCGAATGCAGTTTCTCCCTTGATGTCAGTCAGATTGGATCCGGTCAAATCGGCCGAGCCACCAAACATCTCAGGCAAACTGGCCGCGATAGCGTTGATTACTTTGCCGGACGCCGCGCGTGTGGCCATGGTGCCGTTTTCGGCATTGAAGTCGGGAAGAGAATCAGCCCAATTGTCGGGAAGGCGACCATCCATGCGGCGTTGGAATTCGTCCGCAACTTCAGAGTTGCTCGACGAATACGCGTCCCATCGCTCTCCGTACTCAGCTTCGAGGCTCGCACCTCGATCCAGGCATTTTCGCCATTGCGCCAACGCTTCATCGGGAACGACAAAGTCTCCCTCGTATTCCCAGCCGAGTTTTTCTTTCGTCAGAACAATTTCATCAGCGCCCAGCGGAGCGCCGTGCGCACCCGCAGTGTCCTGCTTGTTGGGACTGCCGTATCCGATGTGTGTGGTAACGACGACCAGAGTCGGTTTCTCCGTCTCGTTTTTCGCTACGACGATGGCTTGATCAATCGCGTCAAGGTCATTGCCATCGTCCACTGTGAGAACGTGCCAGCCGTAGGATTCGAATCGTCCCGTAACATCGTCGGTGCAGGACAGGTTGGTCGAGCCGTCGATAGTGATGCTGTTGTTGTCGAAGAAACCTATGAGTTTGCCAAGCCTGAGGTGACCAGCCAACGACGCGGCCTCGTGGGAAATGCCCTCCATGAGATCCCCGTCACCCGCCACAAAATAGGTATGGTGGTCCACAACACGATGCTCACGGGTGTTGAATTCGGCAGCGAGTTTCGCCTCAGCGATTGCCATCCCAACCGCGTTGGATAACCCCTGTCCCAGTGGGCCGGTCGTCGTCTCTACGCCCGATGTGTGCCCGACTTCAGGATGGCCCGGCGTTTTGCTGCCCCATTGCCGGAAATCCTTGATGTCCTCGAGGGTGAGTTCATAGCCGGACAGATGGAGGAGAGAATAAAGCAACATCGAAGCGTGACCACCGGACAACACGAACCTGTCCCGATCCACCCAACCGGGGTTTGCCGGATTATGCCGCAGGTGCCGAGTCCACAGAACGTAGGCCAACGGTGCCAGGCCCATGGGGGCGCCGGGGTGTCCCGAATTGGCTTTCTGGATGGCGTCAATTGAGAGGGTGCGGATCGTATTGACGCAGAGAGTATCAGCGTCAGTGCCAGGGAACCGAACTGTGTCAGGCATTGTTTTTGGTCTACTATTTTGTGCTGGAGAGTCCCGCAAAGTCTGCGGCGCGGCCTATTCAAGATAGCGAGGCGCCTTGTAATTACGACCCCTCTTCGACAACGGAGAACCGCCCTGTGGCGGGCCACAGTACACCAATTAACTTTGACTGATGAATAATCCACTCAACTCCCGCGCCAGTCTCTCCCTCGCCGAAGGCGATGTGACCATTTTCCGACTCAAAGCCCTCGCCGAACAGGGCCTCGTCGAACTCGATAAACTGCCGTTTTCCATACGAGTCCTGCTGGAAAACGTGTTGCGCCACGCTGGTACCGGCACGGTAACCGACGATGATGTCCGCAACGTAGCAGCGTGGACACCCAGCCCCGATGGCAGTAAAGAAGTGCCCTACATGCCAGCGCGGGTCATTCTACAGGACTTTACTGGAGTGCCAGCCGTTGTGGATTTGGCCGCGTTGAGAGATGCCATCGTTTCGCTCGGTGGTAGCCCTGACAAGATCAACCCTCTCGTCCCCACCGACCTCGTCATAGACCACTCCGTACAGGTCGACCGAGCTGGAAACGCGGAGGCTTTCGGATACAACGTTCAACGCGAGATGGAGCGAAATAAAGAGCGCTATTCCCTGTTGAAGTGGGCGCAACAGGCCTTTGACAACTTCCAGGTCGTGCCTCCAGGCACCGGTATCGTCCATCAAGTAAACCTTGAGCGCCTGGCCGATGTAGTCAGAATCGATACCAGCTCTGGTGAACCGATTGCATTTCCGGACACCTTAGTCGGGACTGATTCGCACACTACAATGATCAATGGACTTGGAGTTATGGGATGGGGAGTCGGCGGAATTGAAGCCGAGGCGGTGATGCTGGGCCAACCCTACTTCATGAAGCTGCCCGAGGTCGTCGGGATGAATCTCACCGGCAAGTTACCCGAAGGTGTAACTGCGACCGACCTCGTTCTCACCGTGGTGCAGATGCTGAGAGAACATGGTGTTGTCGGAAAATTTGTCGAATTCCATGGATCTGGTCTGGCTTCATTGACCCTCGCTGACAGGGCTACCCTGGCCAACATGGCGCCGGAATACGGTGCCACAATGGGTTTCTTCCCGGTCGACGCGCAGACTCTCACATACCTGGAGCGTACCGGTCGCCAGGGCGTGGTCGAACGCGTGGAGAAGTACTGCAAAGAACAGGGCCTCTTCCACACTCAAGACTCGCCCGTGCCGGATTACAGTTCGACCGTCGAATTGGACATGTCGACTCTGGTCCCATCGCTATCAGGACCCAAGCGGCCCCAGGACAGAGTTTCCCTCAGCGACCTTCACAGATCCTTTGACGCTGTAGTGCCGTCGCTCATCCCCAGTAATTCAGATAGAGATCCCAAGGCCGAAGGACCAGTCGTCAAAGTTGAATTGGATGGCGAGACCTTCGACCTGAAAGATGGCTCCATCGTAATCGCCGCGATCACAAGTTGTACGAACACCTCTAACCCGACCGTGATGGTTGGTGCCGGACTCGTTGCCCGCAACGCCGTCGCAAAAGGCCTAACGTGCCAACCATGGGTTAAGACCAGTCTCGCGCCCGGGTCACGCGTGGTAACCCGATACCTCGAGCAAGCCGGCGTTATGAGTGATCTGGACACACTCGGCTTTAACGTCGTGGGCTATGGCTGTACCACCTGTATTGGTAACAGTGGCCCCCTGCCCGACCCAATCAACAACGCTATCACAGACAATGACCTCGTTGTCGCAGCGGTGTTGTCGGGCAATCGCAATTTCGAGGCGAGGATTCACGCCAACATCCGTGCCAACTATTTGGCCTCACCGATGTTGGTGGTCGCCTACGCGCTTGCCGGTCGAGTGGACATCGATCTTTCAACCGAGCCTCTGGGAACCGACTCTGATGGTAACCCGGTGTTTCTGAAAGACATCTGGCCCTCTGCTGTAGAGTTGAGCGACACGGTGAACTCTTCTTTGACACCTGAGATGTTCACCAGCGAGTACGCCACAGTTTTCGAAGGCGACGACACCTGGAAAGCGCTTGAAGTGCCTGAGGGTGACGCAGGCAGATTCCGCTGGGACCCCGACTCCACCTACGTGGCGGAACCTCCCTTCTTCCAGAACCTGGAAATGGAACCCGGTGAACTTACTGACATTGAAGGTGCCACCGTTCTCGCCTGGTTGGGAGACAGCACCACCACAGATCATATCTCACCGGCTGGCGCCATACCCAAGAACGGGCCCGCAGGAAAATGGTTGATCGAAAAGGGCGTGGAGCCGAAAGACTACAACACCTTCGGATCACGACGGGGACACCACGACGTTATGATGAGAGGGACGTTCGGCAACGTCAGGATCAAGAACCGCCTGGCCGATGGTAAAGAGGGCAACTGGACGCGCCACATCCCCTCCGGCGAAATCGTGAGCATCTTCGATGCCTCGATGCGCTACCAGAGCGATAACACGCCGTTAGTTGTGCTGGCTGGCACAGAGTACGGAACCGGAAGTTCAAGGGACTGGGCAGCCAAGGGTACCACGCTACTGGGTGTGAAAGCTGTCTTCGCCGCTTCCTACGAGCGTATCCACCGGGGCAACCTGATCGGAATGGGAGTGCTTCCGCTGGAGTTCCTCGATGGAGAAAACGCTGACACTCTGGGATTCGACGGAACGGAGAAGTTTTCAATCTCCGGGATTGCCGATGGCCTCGAACCGGGGTGCCAGTTAACTGCCAGAGCCAGCGGTCCGAACGGAGACAAGGAGTTCAAGGTTCTCGCACGGTTGGATACTGCAATTGAGATCGAGTATTACCGGCACGGTGGAATCTTGCAGTATGTGTTGAGGGATCTGGTTTCGTAAGAAGGGCGGGGACAAAAGGCGGGTGAATAAGAGGGCGGATAAAAAGGGCGTTAAACTGGGCGGCTAATAGGGTCGGTTGGAATATCCGGCAGCCTTTGTGATAGGTAGGAAGCCCCTGCAAGGGGCTACTCGGCGGTGGCGACCGAGGTCGCCGGAAAAATCGCTCACGCCGCTCTCAGCGGCAATTGCCGAGTGGCGACTCTCAGTCGCATTCTACACTAAACACCCATCGCCAGTTTGGCCCTCCGTGGGATCGAATCGAATCCCGGAAACCCTGCGGATCTGTCCCGATTTTTCGCGCCCCGTGAGGCTTTAGTTCCCGCCGTCAAGCAGTCGCTCCCAGTTGATCACAACCCTCACCAAGTCGGCGTTTGGGTTATGCTAGTTAGTTGGGAAAAACGGAGGACAAAACGGCGGTTGTGGCAAGCGCGTTAGGAAGGAGGCACGCTCGGCGGAGTCGTGGATAATCTCATTGACGATCAATTTACGTGTTCAGGAGACGCCCCTACTCGGCAATGGCGACCCATCGCCGGAAAAGATCTCGCGCCGCTCACAACGGCGAATGCCGAGTAGAGACTCTCAATCGCATCTTCCCACCAATAGTCATGGTCCAGCAACCGGAACATTGACATGTCGACATGGTAATATTTTAATCCGATATATTTTAACCCGACATTTTATATGAGCTATTCGAACCGATCGACCACCAAGCCTCTGACAGGCACCGTTTTCTACGTCCTCCTCGCCCTGGCCGAGACGCCAAAGTACGGACTCGGAATAGTTCAGGAAGTAGAACGACAAACAGGGGGCGAAGTTAAGCTCGGCCCCGGCACGCTTTACAACATCATCAAGAAGATGTTGGAGACAGGTTTGATCGAAGAGGTGTCCGCTGAACACCGGCCGATGGATGACGACCCCCGGCGCAGGTACTACGGAATCACCGAAGATGGACGGTTTGCGTTCGAATCAGAGGCCTCTCGATTGGCATCGCTTGTCAGCGCCGCCAAATCAGTCGGTGCGTTAAAGGCCCGGCCATGAACATTCGAAACCTCCGTTTTTCTCGCGCCCTGTTGGGACTCTACCCGGCAAGTTTCAGATCAGAGTTCGGCACAGAATGGATGCAGGTTATTGAGTGGCGGGCCGAGCAGTACAGTCGGCAGTCTTTCGGGCTTCTCAAGTTCGCCGCCGTTATTGCCAGAGACGCCATCATATCACTGCCAATTGCACACGCACGCACGTTTTTCGGCAGCAAGAAACAAAGCTCGCAATCGGCGAATCCTGCGGGAACCACCGGGGGAGGAGACCAACCACCTCAACGTAGCAGCGGAGGAAGAAGGCTGGAGTCGTTGCTCGCCGACATCAAGTTTTCGGTACGGGGATTGGTCAGGACACCGGTTTTCACAGTAGCGGCAGTCATGTCTCTGGCACTGGGAATAGGCGGCAACACCGCCATTTTCAGCGTAGTCAACGCTGTCCTACTCAAGCCCCTACCCTACCATGAGCCAGAGAACCTGGCCATCATCTGGAACGAATTCCCACAGGCTGGTTTATCCCGCCTCCCAATGTCGGGGGTGGAAATCGCCGCGCTCCGGGAACGCGATGATGTGTTCGAGGACGTTGGTGGAGTCTGGGCAACCAGCCGAACAGTCCTCTCAGAGGACCGGTCCTCCCAGGCGTCTACCGGTCTGGTAACCATCAATTTTTTCTCCGTCCTGGGAGTAGGGTTGAATCTCGGAAGCGGTTTTTCGAGCGAGCCGCAGTCCGGGACGGGAAGACAGGTGATCATCAGCCACGAATTCTGGAGTCAACACTACGGAACCGATCCCCGTGTACTGGGCCAATTGCTTAACATCGGTGGCCGGGAGCACCAGGTCGTTGGAGTCCTTCCCGCGGGACTGAAGTTCTTCTTTCCCACCGATGCCGGGATACCGGAGCGGCTTGAACTCTACACGCCCCTGCCCACCGACCTGACAGTGCTACCTGTGGCCCAACATTTCCTCAGAGTCGTTGCGCGCCTGAACCCGGGACGTACGGTTGCCCAGGCCCAGGAAGCGGCAATCCGTGCCTCTGAGGAAGTCAAACAAGCCTACACAGAGCTGGCGGATACCGGGGATCGATTCACGGTTGTTCCACTGAAAGCCGATTCGGTTAGAGCCATCAGACCGGTCCTACTCGTGCTGTTGGCTGCCGTCAGTCTTGTGTTGCTGCTGGCAGCGGTCAACGTTGCAAGCCTTGTGCTGGCAAGATCATCCACCCGTCGGTCTGAATTTGCCGTCCGCGCCTGCATCGGTGCCAGTAGGAAACGATTACTTCAACAGCTCTTAACTGAGAGCGCACTCCTGGGAATCATCGGGAGTGTAACCGGAATCAGCCTCGGTACTCTGGCAGTCAACACGCTGTGGACGGCCCGACCACCCGGCCTTTCGCGAATCGACGAGATCGGTCTCGATCCCACAGTCCTTACTTTCTCGGTGCTGGCCACCCTACTGGCTACCGTGTTGTTCGGGCTGGCTCCATTGTCGCAACTCCGACACGCTTCACCCGCAGGGGCCTTGAGATCCCACGGATCGATGGACAGGCGCGCTCAGAATCTCCGCCGGGCCATGATCGTTTCAGAGATCGGATTGGCTCTCGTTCTTCTCATCGGCGCAGGCCTGCTCGGGAAAACTCTCGCCGGGCTGCAGCAGGCGCAGGTCGGATTTGACCCTGACAACAAACTCACTCTCAAGATCCCCCTGTCGTCGAGCCGTTTCCCCACGGCAGAACAGAAAACTGACCTGTCGCGGCAGATCTCTCAGACCCTGAGCGGCCTGCCCGGAGTGCTGTCCGTGGGCGCCAGCTCGCACGTTCCATTCATTGGCTGGGCAAACTGGGGTGACATAGCGGCGCCCGAGGGAACCGATGAAGCCAATCGTTCCGCATTCCAGTTCGACCATCGATCGATTACGCCGGGTTACCTGGAAACAATCGGAGCAAGCCTGATTGACGGACGGTTTTTCAGTGAAGTTGATCTCGAAGGAACAGAACCGGTAGTAATCATTGACGAAACCCTTGCCCGCAGAGCCTTCGGCACCGACAATCCGATTGGGAAGCGAATCCAGGCAACCCGATACGCTGGGGCGGGAGAATTCGAACCAACGTGGGCCATCGTTGTCGGGGTCGTTGGGGACATTAGAGATCGATCGCCTGAAGTACCCTCCGGCGGTCAGATTTTTTGGCCATTCTCCCAGAGCGCTCGATGGGAATTGACTTATGTGGTCCATACGGCAGGCAACCCGACCGCAATTGTCAGCGCAGCGAGAGACGCGGTGCAACAAATACCGGGCGAGCTGGCTCCATCAGATTTCGTTCCAATCCGCGATTACCTGGATGCAACCACCGCGGGAGCACGGTTTACGACATTGTTAGCAACGCTTTTCTCAACCATGGCACTGATTCTTGCGATGCTCGGCCTTTACGGTGTTATCAATTATACGACAACCCAACGAGCTCGCGAATTTGGCCTTCGCATCGCATTGGGAGCAAGGAGTGTGGACATTCTCCGCGATGTGCTGGGCGATGGACTCAAGACGACAGCAGCCGGAATCGCCCTAGGCATCGGCATAGCGCTCGTTTCGATGCGGTTCATAGCATCGCTCCTGTTTGGAGTGAGCCCGACGGATATATCAACGTTCATGGCTGTCTCAGCAGTGTTCCTCCTGGTCTCTCTCGGTGCCAGCTACATTCCGGCCCGCAAAGCAATCCGGATCGACCCGCGTGAGGTGTTGAAGGCAGAGTGATCGAGGGCGGGTGAGAAAGGCGGTTTGGAGGCGGGTAAAAAGGGCGGATGCAATTGGGCGGTGGAAAAATCTTGTGAGCAATCGAATGCGTCGTCTAGCGAGGTCGCCGGAAAATCAATACGCCGCTCTCAGCGGCGATTGCCGAGTAGCGACTTCAGTCGCAACCTACACCCATACCGCCGCATCCTACACCAGCATCGACCACTATCGGAGAATCAACGAGAGACACGTCGGCCCTGCTTCGGCCTTCGCAAACTCTGATAGATCCAGAGCCGCAACTCTGAACCCCAGGGATTCCAACCGGGCAATGGTCGTGGGCGCGTCGTTGTGCATAATGACGTGCTCCCCAAATACCAGCATGTTCGCGGCCGATGGTTCATCCGTCGGCGTTTCAAACACCCTGGCTTCCGCCGGAAGGGCTCTCCGGTCAATGCCGAAGGGGTTTACCAGGAAGCCCACTTCGTTGAGGTATGTGCATGCCGTCTTCAGATGCAGCACTCCAGTCACCGGCACCCGGGCAACAGATCGTTGCTCCCCGAACAACCCTTTGATTGCTTCGAATGCAGCGTCGTTGGTGCGGCTGGATTGTCCAACCAGAATATGCTCCGGAGTGACGATTATATCACCGCCGTCCATACGAGCCAGGGCGGGAAGTTGGACAATTTTCTTGAAACGGCCGAGCGCTTCGACTACAACAGCCTGCTCCTGCTGGCGGGCATCGGAGCCCATGGGCGCAACAATCGCGCAATCGTCAATGGCTACGGCAGTATCTTCGACAAAGGCGCCATCGGGATGGTCTTCGTCATTCGGCAGGACCGTAACTTCGAAGGAAAGAGATCGCAACGCATCCACGTATTGTTGGTGCTGAATGCGCGCCCTGTCGGAATCGATTGAAGTTCGATCAACGTGCGTGAGCTGGCAATCGGCCAGTCCACTCCCCACCTCTCTCACAAGTGCGTCCGGAACGGAGCCTCCCCTGCCTGCCACCCTCAGGGTATCAAAAGGGTGGTTGATCGAACTCTCCCCGAGGGCTCATGGTAGCTCGCGCGAACCCACCCGCCCGACTGAAGCCTCAACCCTCCTCGGACTCCACTGTCATCTAGCGAAATCGGGATAGACCCGCTCATGGCCCACGGCGGACAGGGTGGTACTTCCCGAACGATGCTACCACCATGTACGCATCCCGGTCGTTTGGTATTGCGAAACGCACCGTTGTCAAACATTTCCGAAGCAGCCGCGCGACCGAACCTCTTAACGATCCAGGCGTCCAACCGTTCAACTGCCACTCTATGGTTCTCACTGCCGATCGGTACTTTAAAGCGGTAAGTCCCTCCGGGAATTGCCTCAAACACCTGAGCATGAACTAACTCACTCGAAATCAACTGTTCAATCTCTTCAATAGTTTTTTCGTCGAGAGTTTGAGATACATTGATGAGTAGCTCGGTACAGGAGAACCAATCGAAGTTGTGAGGAAAGTCTTCTTCATTACGCTGCAGTTCCAGGCAAAAAGTTGGTTCCAGCACCAACTCACGTCTTTCGCCCGCTTCCGTTTGCAGCTCGATCGCTGACGGGATCCAGCCTGTTTGAGCAAAAGAGTCCGCTGCCTCTATAACAACCGAGAACAGGCCTTGGCCATCAGTCCGTGGATCCAGCAACCTTACCTGCGGGTCACCCATCATTTCGAATTGTTGCGGCGGGTTGGGCACAAGACTGGATGATGACTCAGGGCCATTAGGAGACCCGCAACCAACAAAGAGCGCCGTCGCAACAAACGCCATGGACGCAAACGATTCCTTCATCACACAATGTCCCCTTTCACTTCCCGACCCTCCAACCTCAAAATTAGCCCTCTAACTTCTAACTTCCAACCTCTAACTTCACGGTTTTATCAAATCCTCGCCAACCCCAAGACTCTTCTTGCTCTGCCTGGGCCGGAGAGCCGGATAACCCCGCGACCCGCAATGGGGGCATTTTTCGGCGTTCAAATCAATGCCCTTGTGACAAATACTACACTCGGGAGAGTCTGGATCCGACAAAACGTCGCGGGCTTCGGGTAACTCGGTTCCGCAGCTACACCGAATTGCGACTGCGTCTAGTTCTTTCCCGCATTGGGGACAGGCTCGGGCCATTGAAACAAAACTCCAAGATAGACTGTTTATACTTGCCTGAACGGCATCGTCTACGTAGTTTCGCTCCTCAAGCTTTGCTGCGCAACTCTTGACGATTTCTTGACGCGCGGCCACCAGATTCTCAATCCCAATCAACGAATACCCGGTTTTTGGAGACTAGATGAACGTATCGAAGTCGATGGTCAGGAAGATGGCAGTACGCGGGGCAGTCAACATGGTCCGCAAGCGTCCCCTGACCCTGTCCTTCGAAATAACTCACGCCTGCACCGCCAATTGCTGGCATTGTAATTGGGGCGGCGGAGTAAAAGAGACTCGCCTGGACGCGGCAGGTTACCGCAAGATTTACGACACGATGAAAGCTCCGGTCGTGAACATTTCCGGCGGCGAACCGATGTCCCGCCGCGATCTACCAGACATCATCAGAGCGCTGAAGGACCCCTCGGGGATACCCTGGCTAGTGGTGGTGAGCAACGCATCCCTTCTATCCACAAAGAAGTTTCTGTCGCTAAAAGAGGCCGGGATGCACCAGCTCTCTTTGTCAATCGACTTCCCGGACAAACGCCATGACGAGTTTCGGAGGATCCCGGGTCTTTTCGAACGCATGGACAGAGTGATCCCAGAATGTGTCGCAATCGGGGACGAAGATGACCTCAATTTGAATTGTTGCATCACCGCCTGGAACTACAAAGACCTCCCGGAAATCGTGCAAGTCGCTAAGCGGTGGGGCGTGAAGATCAACTTCTCCGTCTACTCAAAGCTCCGAAACGACGAGGAGAGCGGTCTCCTTGATGGAGACAAAAACCGGGCCGAGTTGAAGCGAGTCTTCGAAGAAGTCATCGAGATGAAGCGCGCCGGCATGCCGGTCTACACCGCCGAAGATACTATGTGGAAATTCCACGATTTCCTGGCTGGTGCCCGCACGCCCGGATGCATGGCCGGAGACAGATTCCTGGTGGTCAACCCGGACGGTCGGCTGACCCCGTGCGCGATGGTCATGGCTTACCATGATACGCAAAAGGACATGTTGGAAAACTTCACACCCAACAACACCTGCGAAGAGTGCTACATCTCAACGCGTGCTGCGGCGGAAAAAGGTCCCAAAGAACTGATTGCTAGCAACCTCGCGGACTTCAAGAAAATATTGCCGTGGAATAAGAACTAGAACGAGAAAAATCCCGGGAGCACCGAAGTTCTCCCGGGACCATAACTCCCCTCAACCCCTCACCCCTCCTCTTACAACTGTTTTATCTCTTCCACGAGCTTAACAACGCTGTCCTTCGCCGAACCAAACAGCATCGACGTGTTCTGCGCATAGAACAGCGGGTTATCGACACCAGCAAAGCCGGGGTTCATACTCCGTTTCATGACAATGACGTGGTGCGCTTTGTCCACATCCAGAATCGGCATGCCGTACAGAGGATTGTTGGCATCATCCCTGGCACCGGGGTTAACAACATCGTTGGCACCAATCACCAGCGCGACATCTGCACGCGGGAACGCAGGGTTAATCTCGTCCATGTCCTTTAGCTGCGGATAAGGCACGTTAGCCTCGGCGAGCAACACATTCATGTGCCCGGGCATTCGACCGGCTACTGGATGGATCCCGTACTTCACTTCTCCACCATTGCCTTCAATCAACTCTGCCATCTCCCGTACATCGTGCTGAGCCTGGGCAACTGCGAGCCCGTAACCCGGGACAATAATGACACTTCTTGCGTAAGCCAGCATCATCGCAGCGTCTTCGACCGTTACTTCTGAGACAGTAAGGTCACCGGCATCCCCGCCCCCGGCACCGATGGTACCGGTAGGAGACGCGCCAAAGGCACCGAACAACACGTTGGCAAGCGAACGGTTCATCGCTTTGCACATGATGTTGGTGAGAATGATCCCGGAAGCACCAACCAGGGCACCGGAAATAATCAAACCGTGGTTGTTAATAACAAATCCTGTCATCGCCGCGGCGATACCGGAATAAGAATTAAGCAGTGAAATCACCACCGGCATATCGGCGCCACCGATCGGTATCACAGTGAGGATACCCAGCAGCAAACTGATCCCGACAACGACATAGAACGCCCAGATCGGCGCCGAACCCGCGACAATCCAACCCGCCATCCCTACCAGAGTTAGCAATAGCAGGGCGTTGAGGAATTTCTGCAGCGGATACGTAACCGCTTTACCTGTGACGATTTCCTGAAGCTTACCGAACGCGATAACGCTACCTGAGAAAGTCAGGGCACCGATCAAGACCGACAATTGGATCGAGATCCCAACGTCAATCAAAGGAGTCTCGCCCGCATTGAACAATCGCAGGTATTCAGCAGACGCGACCAGGGCCGACGCACCACCACCGAAGCCGTTGAGCAACGCTACCATCTGAGGCATCGAGGTCATCGGGACGGTCTTGGCGAGGAACAAACCGATTCCCGAGCCAACGATCACACCAGCAATAACCATCGGCCAGCTTACGATTCCACCGAATCCGAGCGTGGTTACAATGGCAATGAGCATGCCGGTTGCGGCCATGCGATTGCCCCGCACCGCCGTCGCAGGGGAAGAGAGTTTTTTCAACCCCGAAATGAACAGGGTGGCTGCCAGAAGATAAAAAAGCTTATCTAGAGCTTCCATTAGGATTCATCCTCCGACTTACGCTTGAACATGCCGAGCATGCGACCGGTGACCATGAACCCTCCGACAACGTTGATCATCGCGAACACGATTGCCACGAATCCCAACCAGGATGCGACACCCCCGTCACCGGTATTAAAGACCAATAGCGCACCGATGATCGCAATACCGGAGATCGCGTTGGATCCCGACATCAACGGCGTGTGCAGCGTCGGTGGAACCTTGGTGATTACCTCGAACCCGATAAACATCGCGAGCACGAAGATCACGAGCAGAACAACAAGTCCCTCAAGCATTGGTTGACCCCTCCAGAGCTTTCAGAGTCGCGGCCTGCACCACTTTACCGTCGTGGGTAATACAGGTGCCACTCGTAATCTCGTCGTCAAAATCGAGTTTCAGATTGCCTTCCTCGACCAGATGACTGATCAGTGTCATCAAGTTCTTGGCAAACATCTGGCTTGCGTGGATCGGCGTGGATGCCGGGAGATTCACCGGGCCGATAATCGTGACCCCTTTGTGAACAACCGTCTTACCAGCCTCAGTCAACTCACAGTTGCCGCCCATTTCCGCCGCGAGATCGATAATCACGGCACCCGCGGGCATGTCCTCAACAGCGGCTTTAGTTATGAGCAACGGAGCGGGGCGTCCCGGGATCAAAGCGGTCGTGATAATAATGTCAGTTTTTTTGGCGTGCTCGTGAATCAGGTCAAGGTCACGCTTCTGCTTGTCCTCGGACTGTTCTTTGGCATAGCCCCCGGCATCTTCGTCTCCACTGGCTTCGGGCGCGATGAATTTTGCGCCCAGTGACTCGACCTGCTCTTTTACAACGGGTCTTACGTCGAAGGCTTCGACAACCGCTCCAAGCCGCCGCGCGGTGGCGATGGCCTGCAACCCGGCAACCCCAGCACCCAGAACCAGAGTCTTTGAGGGAGCGAGAGTGCCGGCGGCTGTAACCAGCATCGGGAAAAATTTCCCGGACTCCATAGCAGCCATGAGAACAGCCTTGTAACCTGCCACAGTACTCATCGAAGACAACACGTCCATCGACTGAGCTCTGGTGATGCGGGGAAGCTGGTCGAGGCTGAATGAAGTGATCCCCGCGTCAGCCAGTTTCTTGGCGACTTCAGGATTAACCAGCGGCCACATCAAAGCTATCAACGCCGAACCTTTTTTGGCCAACGCAATTTCTTCGTCTGTTGGCTTATTGATCTTTACGACCAGATCCGCGTTGCCCCAGAGATCCTTGGCAGAACCAACTATCTCGGCGCCGGCGGCCTCAAAATCTGAATCTTCAAACTTGGCGGCGGCTCCAGCACCTGCTTCGACAGCCACTGAAAAGCCCGATCCCGTCAGCCGTTTTACGACATCCGGAACCAGTGCGAGCCTGCTCTCACCTTCCAATATTTCCTTTGGAACAGCGATTTTCACTGTAACTCCTCTTGAATTAGCCCACGGATGGTACCATACTTCGCGCCGCTCGTCTACCCGGGATTTTGACGTCCGCTTGACTACCATCCGTCATGTTTTGACGCGACGAGAAGAATACCCGCGCAGACATTAAATTTTTGTGAGACGAGAGTGACCGCAGTGTTTGGATTTCTGGTGAAAAAGTACGGCGACAAGAAATGGGATATCTTCTTGCGCATATCTGGCCTGGCTGCCCTCGGCGGGATCCCGCTGGCCATCTACTTCCCGGCCACGATCCCCCTGGTGTGGTTGGCTCTCGTCGCAATTCCGGCCAATAGTCCGCTATCACCTATCATCCCCACGGCCTTCGAGCCGATGCTGATGATCGCCGCCAAGTACGCCTCGCCCATCACCACCGCGGTTGTTGCAACCACTGCCTACATGTTCACCGAGTTCGTGAATTGGCACATCTACAAATGGGCCCTGAATTGGGACAAACTCAAATCCGTCTCAGAGTCAAAGTGGGTCAAATGGGCGATGACCAACTTCGCGAAGGCACCGTTCCTGGTCACAATATTCTTCGCTTTCACCCCCATGCCCTTCTGGGCCGTACGGGGCGTTGCAATCCTGCAGGGATACGGGGTGCGACCGTTCATGACCGCTACAGCTTTAGGGCGATTCCCGCGCCTCTTTATCTACGCGTGGTTCGGTGAAGTTCTGCTGGTGCCAACACCGATCCTCGTCGGGATTATTGTCGGCGGGGCCGTAATCGTGATTTCCGCCAAATTAATAAAAGGAAAATCCCTGCTCGGCGGTACGGTTCTCGACTCCGATTAGCCTACCGACCGGACGAATATTCCAGCAATTCTACCAACTCCGATGGCGGGCGTTGCCCAAATACGCTGTTCGGCGGAACCTCGATTATCTCCATTCCCGGCCCACGTCTCCCTCCGGGCCCTTCGCGTCCGTCAGGGCCCACAGGCCCCGCATCACCTTCTTCACCTGCGGTGCAACGGCGTTGACCTGCTGGCTCCCCACCGTCTCCCCCTTCACCACCGGGACCACCTTCGCCGGGTTGTCCACCCCGTCCTCCGGGCACCTCAACGTCTACCAGTCCCGCCAGAAACGGTTCGGCATCCGAAACAATCACAGTCACCCGCCCTCCGCGACCGCCGGATCCACCCGGACCTCCAACACCACCGGCTCCTCCCGGAGCGCCTTTTCCACCGGGACAACCATCCCGCCCGGCAGGGCCTTTGACTCCTGGTTCTCCCCTTACTCCCTTGCCACCCCGGCCACCGCGCGAAATGATCTCAAGCCAGTCAGCCGAGCTAACCCTGTCGGCATCAAACAACGCAAAGATGGGCGGTGCCTGCTCTACCTCTATCGCGGTAACGAGGAGACGCTCAACGAAAGGCGAACTGAGGATCGCCAACCGCACCACAACATCCAAACCGTTCCCGCCAGCCTGCCCTCTCGAACCACTGGGGCCGCTAAACGTGAAAGAATTGCGGACACACGAATACTCCGGCTCTAACACCTCGGAACCGCTGATGGAGGGATTCACTTTCAGGAGTGCATTGAGTTCAAACCCGTTCATCGCCGTGCGCAGAGGGTCCCTATTGGCCCGCCATGAGCCGTTTTCATGGGGAATCGCGTCCCGACTGTATCTATTGAGCATCACGACGTGAAGCATCGGCGGGGCATCTTCATTGTAACGGGTTTCAAACGGAATCCGGGTACCGTTGTCCATCACCGCGTAGTATTCGATATCGATACTTTCTCCGGGGCAAACTGCTCGACTCGATGAGACCATTTCGATCGATTCCATCCGAGATACCAACCCAGGATCGGGAGCGAATCCCGGCGGTGGACCTGACGAACAAGCCGCCAATAAAAGAATCGTAATCGCAGTCCATGTGGACTTCATACCCTTAGATGTCATTTGCTATCCGCCGCGTGTATGCATCTCCCGATGCGGTTTCTGTCGCAAAGAACCGACCTGATAAAGTGGAGTTCGCTGGTCAGCACCAAGTCTATCGAGAGCGCCTCTGTCAGTGCGGCCCGTCCAGATTTCCCTCAACGCTTCGTCCAACTCTCCATCGGTGCACCCACTTCTGATTAACTCCCGCAAATCTACACCAGTATCGGAATACAAACAGAGGAAAAGATGTCCGTCAGCCGTCAATCTAGCCCGGTCACAGCTTCCACAAAAAGGTGTCGTAGTCGACGCGACGATCCCTATTTTGCGGCCGTCCGACAGAACAAAGCGTTCGGCCGGGGCACTCCCCCTCGGGTCAATATCCTGCGTGAGGCTCCCGAACCGTTCCTCAATAATCTCGACGATTTCAGACCTGGGGACCACCTTATCAGCCGACCACCCGGTCGCTCCCCCAACGTCCATGTATTCTATAAAACGAGGCTCGGCGTTATTTTCGAAAGCGAACTCAACCATATTCGCCAGCTCATCCTCATTGAATCCACGCACGACAACCGTGTTGATTTTCGTACCGGTGAATCCCACTTTCCTGAGACTTCGAATGCCATCAAATACCTGGTCCAAACGATCGTTTTTCGTGAATTGGCGATAGCGCTCGTGGTCTAACGAATCGAGACTCACGGTGACCCGACCCAGTCCCGAGGCCTTCAATTCCGCGGCGAAACGAGACAATACGACCCCATTGGTCGTCATGGCAGTACCTTCAATGCCCGGGGTTTTCACAACCCCTTTGATGAACTCCGGTAAATCCTGGCGTAGAAGCGGTTCGCCCCCGGTTATGCGAACATTTGTCACGCCAAGTTTCGCAAAAGAATTCAACAGGCGAAGGGTTTCTTCAAAAGTGAGGATCGACTCCCGGGCCAACCAGACGTAGTGATCTTCCGGCATGCAGTACTGACATCTTATGTTGCATCGGTCCGTGACCGATATCCTAAGATTTCGAAGAGGTCGCTGCCAGCGATCGAGTGGGGTTGAGTGCATCACTTAAGATAGCCCCGAATCGAAGGCCGAGTCGATCCTACCCAACCTTGCGCCGAACCATGAGGGTGCATGCACCTGCGAGGGCGGCCGCAATCAAACCAACCAGCACCGGTGTAAGTCCCAGCAATCCGGCTCCTCCCGTGGCCAGATGAACACTGGTCGTCAGCGAGACTCCTCCAACTATGGCAGCGACTGCCTCAAACTTGCCGAAAGCTCTCGTATATAGTCCTGCGATCACCGGAACGAACAAACTCACGCTCAACAGCGAATAAAACACGCCCAGGGCTCCAACAACCGTAGGAAGAACAATTGCCAGCAATACCCCGATACCCCCACCTACCAAGGCAGCCATTCGAGCGACGAAAAGCAACCGTGCGTCGGAGGCCTGAGGGTTCACATGTTTTTTATAAAGGTCCTGAGACAACGAAGTGGCCAGCATGAACAGGATTGCGTCGGCCGAACTGATGTCAGCGACGAACAGAGCGCCCAGTCCGATGATTCCAACCGCGAAAGGCATGTCCTGCATTAGGAGGACGGGAAGAGCCTGTTCGGGATTGACAAGGTTAGGATGATCCAGTCGTGCAGCCATCCCAAGTATGGCAGGAACGAACGCGAACAACAGCAATGCGATTGCGCTGATGCCTATCCCCAGCCGCAGGGCCTTTACATCTCTCGCGCCGTAAGCCTTCTGGATCAACCCCGGCGAGATGATGAAGGCCGGAGCGATCATTGGCAGGTAGCGCCAATGCAACCCACCACCACCAACGAATTTTCCGTAATCTCCGGAAACCGCACCTATTCGCTCAAAGAATCCGGACACCCCACCATGAGCCGATAACGACAGATATGTCGCCACAACGAAACCGGTTAACAGGACCACCAGTTGCACAGCGTTGATCCAGGCGGCTCCTACCAACCCTCCCGACGCGAAGTAGGCAATCACAACTATTCCGCCCAACATCGAACCAGCCCACATGGGAACCTCAGCAACGACATTCAACAAAACGGCAAGGGCAATTAGTTGGCCAGCCAGAATTGCGAGAGTACCCACCCAGAGTAATACGGCGACAAATGATCTAACCCCCGGCCCATATCGGTGCTCCAGAAAGTCACCGACAGTATAGAAACCATTCTCTTTAGCGAGGCGCCAGATCCGCGGGCCAATCCACAATGCCAGAACCAGTGTCCCGACTCCAGCCGATCCAACCCACCACCAGGCCCCCAATCCATCCCGATATCCGATCCCGGCAGCACCAATCGTTGATCCCGCTCCGATGTTTGCCGCCAGAACTGTGGCCAGGAGAAGTCCAGGACCCAGTTTGCGCCCCGCAACGAAGAAGTCCGCACTGCCTCGGACAAGCCTGGAAAGCAGGGCACCGAGACCAATTAATCCGGCCGAAAATATGACCAGTGTCGCGAAGTAGGGATTCAAATTATGGAATTGGTTAGTCGTTCAAATCACGAACAGCAGGTAACCCCGGAAGGCTTTCCGCATGAGTCGCAGCGTTAATCACGGCCCGCGCGATCAAGTCAGCGCTAACAGCGCCAATTCGCATCAAATTTACAGGGCCATCCCAATTCCCTGTCCCGGCCGCGAAAATAATGTCACCGTCCACGGGAGTGTGCACCGGATAGATGGCCCGTGCAAAACCATCGTGTCCCATCTGAGAGATTTTGGTGGCCTGGGATTTAGTCAGCGAGGCGTTGGTGACAATTATTCCAAGCGTGGTGTTCTCTCCCGCCCCGCCTCGCACCTCTGCCCCCTCAAGAAAGATGTTTCGCGTGTCGGCAAGACTACCATCAGCATTTCGTGCACCCGCAAACACCTCTCCAGTGGCCGGATCGATGATGTCGCCTACTCCATTGGCGGCAACGATCGCAACAATCTCCAGGCCGTCCGGGAATGAAACCGAGGCAATCCCAATCCCCGACTTCATTGCATTGCCCATTCCTAGAAGTTTGCCGACGGTCGCTCCAAGCCCCGCACCAACATTCCCCTGCTCTAACTGGTCGCGGCGGGCCGACGACGCGGCACGGTAGCCACAGTCAGCGTCGGGTCGGACCGATTGGTCGTCACCTACCTGGAGGTCAAACAGAATTGCCTGGGGCACAATCGGGATGTGGAGCGATCCGAATTCGAATCCGACCCCCTGCTCCTCCAGAAAACGCATTACTCCTGTCGCAACGTCAAGCCCAAAAGCGCTCCCACCTGACAGGACTAGACCATGCACGCGCTGGACACTGTTGACCGGTGACAGCAGCTCGGTATCTCTCGTGCCCGGAGCGGAACCTCTGACATCAACCCCAGCTACGGCTCCCCCGTCGAACAGCACCACGGTGCATCCGGTCGGCCTTCCAACCATCGCTGCGTGCCCGATTCGAACCCCTTCAGGGAGCAGGTCGGTGCCCTGTGCGGCGCTCAGTTGTTTGCTGCCCGATACCACTGCAATAGTTGTTAACACGACTGTAAAGGGTTTCAAGAGACGCCTTTTGACCTCTGGAATTCTGGTTGGTGGTTTTGGTCACAGGTATTTCGTCGGTTGCCTGAACATTTGCAACCCTGCGTCCTGGTCACAGATGATATCCTGCATTCATCTATTTGTTGCATTGTGACCTGAACGGTGCAAGAACAGTCTCATTATCGGACAGGGGTATTGCATCGGGCGACCGTATTGCCCAAATTCGAATCGGCCTATCTCGTTGCCAATCAACGCGTTATGGCCCATGCCGAAATGGCCGGGAACCACGGGCACAATTTTCGCTGTTCCCCAGACAGAGGTCTGCTACAAACCTGTTTCCCGTAACAAGGAGAAGTTTGATGACTCAGTACGGTGGTTCAGAAAGCCAAATAGCGTTTCCATATGTAAGTGAAGACGTTGGCGTTCTCGTCCCCAGAGTCGAGGATCTTCTACGCAGGGTTTGTCACGAAGAACCTTCCTCAGTGGCGGACGGCGAAAATGCGGTCAACCTTCAGGCTCCCCTTTCGTTCCCGGATGGTATTGGTGTCGGCGCGGTTAAGGCCGAGTTGTTCCGTTACCGCGATGGGATCAGGCTAGACATCCAGATCGGTCATAATCGAATGTTTGCCAAAAGAAACGGCGAGCCGTCAAGCCGCAGGTGTTTCTTCAACGACTATGTGGCCTCTGTCACAGTCTCGAGCGGCAAAGAAGAAATACCGCAGAACTTTGTGAGAAAAGTGGTTTCAGGCGTAGCCGCCGCACGGGATGCCGTCAAACGCCACAACAGGCAGTCAAGAGGTGTCTGGGACGAAGTAAAAGTAGCTGCCCAGGACTGAGTTCATAAATGCAGGTAGCGGGTCCGGTGAACAAGGGTTTGCCGGACCCGTTTTCGTCTACGGGTACAGTTGCCTCAACGCAGCAAGGTTTTCTTCGATAACGGAGAAACTGGCGGCCAGGTTTTCCACCGAGCCGAGCCGAGCGTTGTCTTCAATTTCGCGGGCTGCTTGCGAAATCCCGTCGGCACCCACCGAAAGTGAACTCCCTTTAATGGAATGAGCCAACGATCGTATTTTTTCGCAATCGGGGGAATCAACCTGCTGACGAAGCTCCTCAGCAATTTCAGTTGTGGATTGGAGGTACTCAACGAGCAGTTCCTGAGCGAACTCTTCGTCTCCTCCGGTGATTTCGTTTAGGTGCTCCCGGTTTATCGGGTCCGACATCTCGGCCTCCAAAGAGAATCAACGCGCCATGCGCTATGCGCCATCTGTTCATGCCAGCTACCAAATTAGGCTAAAACAACCTAATCAACAATTATGGAAGCGCATCGATTTGCGGTAGAATTTTGGTCTCGTAACAGGTAGGGCAAACACCGTGAGAGAACTCAGCATCCGACCGCTTGGAGACGTAGCTCTCCACTGGAGTCCAGGTCGTCTCCCCTGATTCGCCGTCTTCCTTGACCTTTTTGCAGTACGAACACACAGAAAGGAGGCCCTCCAGGGTTGAGACCGTGGCATGGAGTCCTTGAATCCGCTCGGCAACTTTGACGCGTGCCAGGAGTTGTGGGATATCGATCGGCTTGGTCATGAAATCGTCGGCGCCCGCCTCCAGAGCTTCCATCAACTTTTCACGACCGACAAGAGCAGTGAGGATCAGAATGTAGGTGTACGAATTCGACCAGGTGCTGCGGATATTGCGGCACAGTTCCATGCCATCCATTTCCGGCATCATCCAGTCTGTGATAAGAAGGCGGGCCGGGTCGCGAGCGACATGCTCCCAGGCCGCAAGACCGTTTTCAAAAGCGGTCACATGGTGGCCTCCCTTTTCCAACGCGGTGACCACGATCTTACGAGCGGTAACGTCGTCCTCGGCCAATATGATTTCCATTTTGTCTCCCGGTGGTGGAACAGCGTTCGTTCGACGGTCATACTCATGCGCTCAGGGGCGGGAACTCAACCGTCAAGATACAGGGCAGTTGTATCTTTTGCGAGCGGCCTTGACCCACAGTCGGGTGAAAAAGACCAATCTCATACTGGCATCTGTGCAGCCAGAAAACGCGCAACATTCTCTTCGGCCCAAAACCTTGGTGCGCCAGGATGCCCGGAAAGGAACCCGACGTGGCCGCCACGCTGCGTGAACAATCCGGTGAGGTTGCTGTTCCCACGCACCTCGTCCCGGGGCACCGCCGACGGGGGAAGAAAAGGATCGTCGTCGGCGTGGACGAGCAGAGTGGGCAGTCCTATCTTATGCAAGAACTGCTTGGAACTGGAGCTCGCATAGTAGTCGTCCACTCCTGAAAAACCATGGAGGGGCGCTGTCGCAGCATCGTCGAATTCCCTGAAAGTAACCGACCTCTTCACCGCATCCAGATCGACCAAAGCTCGAATCTGAGGCGCCTTGCAAAAGACTTTGGCTCGCAGGGAACGCAACAATCGCCTCCGGTAAAACCTCCCGAGGCCACGCTCGAGGTAGTCAGCTCCGGCTGACAGGTCATAGGGAACCGATACTGCCGCTCCAGAACGGAAGTTGGCGGGCAATTCGCACCCTTCTCCCAGGTATTTCAACAGCACATTGCCCCCCAGCGAAAAACCCACCGCCGATATCTGATGAGACGGGTATTTACTTGCAAGCCAATTCAAGACAAATCGCGGATCATCCGTCTCCCCGGAATGGTAAAGGCGGCTGGCAACATTCATCTCTCCCCCGCAAGACCGAAAGTTCAACCCGACCGCCGCGATGCCAAAACCAGCTAATCTGCGATAGGTCTCAAGTGCATACTTGGACTCCGCACTCCCCTCCAGGCCGTGTAGAACAAGCACAATCCTACCGGAGCTGTCTGCATCAACTTTCCCTACTCTGGCAAAATCCAGATTCAGGAAATCACCATCCGGCGTTTCGACTCTCGTACGAGCGAGTGAAACCCCTTTGCTGGGCCTCAAAAACCGCGCGCCAATAATTTGGGAATGTGCCCCCTTCATCCCAAAAGCCGGGACGAACGGGCCAGCGGCAAATTTAATCATGTATCTTTTTCAGATTAGGGTGTCCTCTCGTAGTGGCACGCACTGCATCGAACGTCCCCAAAAAGGTGGTTTTCGGGCA
Source organism: Gemmatimonadota bacterium (assembly GCA_029262195.1). Lineage (GTDB taxonomy): Bacteria > Gemmatimonadota > Gemmatimonadetes > Gemmatimonadales > GWC2-71-9 > B16T1B5. The sequence goes on from JAJCZX010000030.1 coordinate 443,750, forward strand.
AATTGGACCTGGCCCGATTAATGCCACAAAAAACGGAGCCGGTGAAAGTCGGATATAAGCCTAACGGGGAACAATTATCCCCGTCTATAGTTTTAGATTTATAGTATCGTCAACCAGATACCGGACCTTGGCCGGATAATGTTTTTCTCGGGGTAAACTGCATGAAGCTCAATGTGACCAGCAAATTATTGACCATGATTGGTGTTTCCGCCGCTCTGGCGCTCTCAGCCCAATCGGCCGACGCACAGTACTTTGGTCGCAACAAGGTCCAATACCGGGAGTTCGATTTTCGAATCCTGGAAACCGAGCACTTCGACATCTACTACTACGACGAAGAAGCCGAGGCCGCCGTCATAATCGGACGCATGGCTGAGAGGTGGTACTTGAGGCTTTCCCGTCTCCTGGACCATGAGTTGAACGAGAGACAACCGATCATTATGTACGCCAGCCACCCCGATTTCGAGCAGACCAACGCGATCGGTGGAAACCTGAGTGAAGGTACCGGCGGTGTGACCGAGGTTTTCAAACGGAGGATCGTTTTGCCGTTTGCGGGCCCGATGAGGGAAACAGACCACGTTCTGGGTCACGAACTTGTCCACGCTTTTCAGTTTGACATAACTGGTTCGGGCCAAATTGGTGTAAACAGCGGAATCCCTAACGCTCTTGGGATGCCGCTCTGGTTTATCGAGGGGATGGCTGAGTACCTGTCCGTGGGGCCGATTGACCCGCACACATCAATGTGGATCCGCGATGCCTCCCAGAACGAGTTGCCGACCCTGGAGCAACTCGCCAATCCACAATTCTTTCCCTACCGCTACGGGCAAGCAGTCTGGTCGTTCCTGGCCGGTTGGTACGGTGACGAAGTTGTGGGGAGGATGCTCAAGTCCTCGCGCACAGCCCGGGACGCTTATCAGGCCATGTACAAGGTGATCGGGAATGGTGTGAACACCGTCACGGAACGCTGGCACGCATCCATCACCGAGGCCTACGATGGCCTCGAAGATGGCACATCACCGGCAAGCGCGTACGCCAGGGTCGTTCTTTCTGGAGAAACCGGGTCGGGCAACGTGAACATCGCCCCGTCGATCAGCCCGGACGGATCCAAAATCGTGTTCCTCTCGGAAAAGGACCTTTTCTCCATTGAGCTTTACCTCGCCGACGCCGAAACCGGAGAAATAATCCGCAAACTTACTGAATCCATTTCGAACACCCACCTCGAATCTCTGGAATTCATCAATTCGGCGGGCACCTGGTCTCCCGACAGTAGATATTTCGCGTTTGGTTCTGTTCGTACGGGCAAGGCAGCTCTCACCATTGTTGATACCGAGAGCGGAGATACGTTCGCGGTGCACGAGTTTAACGAAATCGGAGAAATTTTAAACCCGAGTTGGTCTCCGGACGGACGAAGCTTGGTGTTCTCTGCTCTCGTCGGCGGTTTCTCTGATCTCTACACTTATCAGCTTGAAAGCCGGACCCTGCGAAGACTCACCAATGACATCTGGGCCGACCTTCAGCCTTCCTGGTCTCCGGACGGAAACGCGGTTGCTTTCGTCACTGACCGTTTTGGCGCAGACGAAGCGAACCTGCGCTTCGGCAGTTATAAACTCGCCGTCCTCAATCCAGACAACGGCTTCATTCGCCAGCTACCATCATTCGAGATCGGCAAGAACATCAACCCGCAGTGGGCTCCCGATGGCAACAGCATCTTCTTCATTGCTAACAGGGACGGGATTTCTAACCTCTACCGAGCTGATCTTGCAGCGGACGATATCACCCAGGTCACAAACGTCTTCACCGGCATATCCGGTATCACAGCGCTCAGCCCGGCTCTATCGGTAGCTTCGCGCACAGGTGAGGTCGCATTTAGCATCTATGAGGGCGGCAATTACAACATCTACGTCGCCGACTCTGAAACCGTCCTGGCGGGTGAGCCCCCCAATGACCGTTTTGACGCAGGACTGATTGCGACGCTACCACCTGCCGATCGCTTAACCGACGACGTCCTCGCCGTGCTGGCAGATGCTGAATCTGGACTCCCCGACAATTCGTCCTTCAGTCGGACAGAGTATGAACCGACCCTGGGGCTCGACTACATCGCCCAGCCGTATCTAATAGCGGGAACCAGCAGGTTCGGAACGTTTATCGGAGGTGGTGCCGCTCTCTTCTGGAGTGACATGCTCGGGGAACGAAACCTGGCAACGCAATTCCAGATCAACGGTGGCGTAAAAGACATTGCGGCGACCGTTGCCTACCAGAATAGAAGGCACCGCTGGGACTACGGTGCAGTTGTGCAGCAAACGCCGTTTGTATCTGGATTCGTCAGCACATTCATCACAGGTGACCCTACTACCGGGCTACCTGTGATAGTGGAGTCTCTCAACAAGTTCAGGCAAACGAACCGAGAAGCTCTGGCGTTCACATCGTTCTCTTTCAATCGGTCTCAACGCGTCGAATTCTCGCTCGGCTACCGTAACATTTCGTTCGCTCAGGAAATTCAACAGCGATTTTTTGACGCCAACACTTTTCAAGAAGTGCTCGCCCGGATAGACACGTCGTTTTCGGTTGGCAGCCAGCTTCACATGCTCCAAACCGGCGCCGCACTTGTGTACGACAACTCTGTGTTCGGGCTTACGGGACCAATCATGGGGCAACGTTACAGGATTGATGTAACCCCGTTTGTGGGCAGCCTTAACTACGTCAATATTACGGGCGATTTCCGAAAATACATCATGCCGAAATCGCCATTCACGATAGCGGCGCGACTCGTCCATTCAGGACGTTATGGGTCCGACGGGGAAGATCCCTTGCTTAACGACCTCTACATCGGTTATTCAAGCCTCGTCCGTGGTTACGATTTTAACTCGTTCGATGTGTTTGACTGCACGTCGTCCACCGAGTTGTTCGGGACTGTAGGACAGTGCTCGCTCAATGACAAACTTTTTGGTAGCCGAGTCCTCGTGGGGAACCTGGAACTCCGGTTCCCGCTCCTGGGCGCACTGGGACTCGGAGGAGGATACTACGGCGCACTTCCCATTGACTTCGTGTTCTTCGGTGATGCGGGCATGGCATGGAGAACCAACGATCCATCCACTACCGTTAACGAACAGGCGTTCTTCCTCGGTGGTGATCGCAAACCGGTCTACAGTGCCGGTGCCGGGCTGCGGATGAACCTATTCGGCTTCGCCATCATTGAATTCGACAGGGTACGAGCCTTTGACAGGCGCCAGTGGCTCTGGCAGTTCAGCTTCAACCAGGGCCTCTAGGAACGATTCACAATGGGGATGGCGGCAGACACCCGTGTGCCGTCATTCCCCTCCTAGCGCCTGACTCGCCTTACGCGCAGCGGAGGTCGCCGGTGACTCATTCCGCAGTCCCGCTTCGGTAAGAATCGAGGCTAACCTTTCGCCTATGAGTGAGGCTCGCCGCAGAGCTTCTTCCTCGGTGGCCCCATCGCCTATCGCGTGGAACGCCACCGCCCCACCCGAATTGGTGATGTAATCTGGAGCGTACAGTATGCCACGCTCATGGAGTAACTCCGCATCCTCTGGCGACTCGAGCTGGTTGTTAGCCGATCCCGCAACGATGGCACAATTCAGCTGCGGGATGGTGTTTTTGTTCAAAGTCGCGCCGACGGCACATGGTGAGTAGACATCGTAGTGAATCGAGTAAACCACGTGGGGGGGAACGACCTCGGCCTTCAACTCCTCGGCAAGGGACTCAGCCGCGCGTTCGTCCAGATCACTGACTAATACTCGCGCCCCTGCTTCCGATAACAGGTGGGCGAGCGGTTTCCCCACCCCGCCTATTCCCTGCACCAGAACCGAACGCCCATCGAGATCGTCTGAGCCAAAGCTCCGATTCACGGCAGCTTTTATGCACGACAAAACACCCGCTGCTGTAAAAGGCCCCGGGTCAGTGGCTTCAGACCCGTCGCTCGAAACACCGTGGACGTATCGGGTCGTTTCGGCCATATGGACCATATCCAGAGGTACTGTTCCCAGATCCATGCCCGTGGCGAATGTGCCGCGAAGCGTTTCCACAAGTTCTCCAACCCGTCGGAACAACCCCGCCCGCTCCTCTCCTTCAAGGGGTTTCTTTGTCGACAAGACCATCTTGCCGCCGCCGAGGGGGAGGCCTGCCGCCGCCCATTTTTGCGTCATCCCTGCACCCAGTCGCATTGCATCGCGGAGCGCACTCGCCTGATTGGGATAGGACTTCATCCGGCAGCCACCGACCGAAGGACCCAGAGTGTTGTCATGAAGCGCAATAAAGATCCAGGTCTCGGTCTCTCTATCAAATTTTGTAACCACCCCATTGCCGTCCCACTCCTCAATCAACTCCATCAAGCCATCGTTCATCATATCTCCATTAAATCCGGCTGGCCGAAACCATCCCACCGAGGGTAGTGTTATCTCTAAAGTAACCGTTTTCAAATCACTACCCGGGGGCAACGTCGACGTTCTACGGTGTATAAAATAGAACGAAATCGACTCGCCCGATGCGAGCAGTTTCGGCGACCAACCGCCTGATGCACCGAATTCTTAACATTTGTTCCATGGCGAACTCTAATTCATACATGACACGGGTTATTAAGACCTTACAGTTAACGGCTGTGGGAACCGCTATTTCTGTCCTTGCACCAAATTCGCTGCTAAGCCAGGCTGAAGGCAAAGCGGACTCGGTTGCCGTGCCACGGGATTCGGCCGCGATCGTTCTCGCACTGCACGAAGCCCAGGCCCAATTCGAGATCCTGAGACAGGGGAAAATCCCCGACACCTTCTATCGTTCGGGAGCAGGGTGCCCGGAGAGCATCGGACGTTTTTGCCACTGGAACGACGGAGATGATGATTGGGACCCGCCAGTTGAGCACGAAGACATCACCTCGGCGAGAATCGCATTCCTGGAACAACTTGACGTGCTCGGGGACTCTGCCGCAGGCGACCCCTGGGTCGTCGGCATGAAGGTCCACTATTTGATAGAAAAAGGTGACCTGGACCGGGCCCTTGAGACAGCCGGTGGATGCACATCGGATCGCTGGTGGTGCGATGCCCTCGAAGGATACTCCCTCCACACGCTCGGAAGGTTTGAGGAAGCAGACGCGGTCTTTCAAGAGTCGCTTACCAACATGGTTTACAGCCAGCGCTGTGAGTGGCATGACATCAGTCAGTTGCTGGAAAACGACCTCAGAGGAGATTACGACCAGATCCGGTGTTCTCAGCGAACTGACATGCACGCTGCTGTCTGGGACCTCGCCGATCCGATGTACATCGTACCCGGAAACGACCGGTTTACGGAGCACATGAGCCGTTTGGTAATCATAGAGTTAATGAAGGACGCTGTGACTCCATACGGGATAGAATGGCAGCCAGATCTCAGCGAGATCACGGTCAGGTTCGGTTGGCCCGTGGCCTGGGAAAAGTCCAAATTGATGAGTTTCAACGACGCCATTTCCAGTCGCGGGCGCCCCTATTCGCGTAGTTTCTTCCCGCCCAGTCAGATCCTGATGCAAGAGGAAGACGCGGCCTGGCAGCTGGAACTTGAACGAGCCCCCAGCCTCTACCTTCCATCCTACCTCAACAAGATTGTCGACTTGCAACACCAGATTGGCATGTTTCGGCGGGGAGACTCCGCTCTTGTTGCAGCGGCCTATTCCTTCCGGGAGGTACTTTCAGACAACGCGGAACTCGAAGCAGCTCTTACTGTCATGCACCCCGGCGAGAGCAACCTCCAGACTTACCTTCCTGGTGCCGGGCTGGAAGATTCTTTTGTCGCCGTTGGCACCGACTCGACGATGATTGTGAGCCTGGAGATCTATTCGGCGATAGACAGTGTTGCGGGACGCGCCAGGTATCCGAAACTCCGCCCCACAATCCAACCCGGCGGGATCGGGATATCCGACATTCTCGTATTCGAACCGCGGGAACCCCTTCCGGAGTCGGTCGAAGAAGCGATCTTCCTGGCCCACCCCGACACCCGGTTTGCAGGAGACACTCCGCTTGGATTGTACTGGGAGGTCTACGGCGTTGCCGAAGGCAGCTCCTCTGTCGCTACCGATGTATCGGTTATCAGAGAAGGGCGCGGATTTTTCCGAGGACTCTTCGAGTCCGTTGGAATAGCCCGACCCGAGAAAGCGGAAGTACGATACCAGTGGAGCAACGCGACTGGTGAAACCACAGCTGTGTTTCCCCGTTCCATCGTAGTGAACCTCAACGACGCGGACCCGGGCAATTACATAGTGAGAGTAACGGCGACGCCGGACAACGGTGAGCCTGTCGTTTCAGAAAGACGTATCGAGATAATTGCAGATGAATAAAGCCGCCCTAGCAGTCACACTACTTATGCTGGTCCCCGCATTGCCGGCGGAGGCTCAAACGGGAGCGTCGATTAGCGCATCGACCAACCCCTTTTATCGCCATCGCCCCCTGGTGGAGGGTGACTCGGTGAGCATCTTCAGGGCAGTTCGCAGTCGGCAGCTCGCGTTCGAGCGTTTCCGACGAGAACATTTTCCGACTGCTCCTGCGCGAACAAGCCGAATCGAGTGTGCGGACCAGATCGGGCGATTTTGTTACAACCACTCCGAGGATCTCTCCAACTGGGGACCCGAAGATGAAACGGTCCTCACCGCCCGCACGGCGCTAATCTCGGCGTTCGACACTGCGGCCGGCTGGCAACCCGGCGATGGTTGGGTTGCCCGACAGCGCACCCGTTATCTGGTGGAGGCAGGAGAGTTCGACACCGCGCTCCGGATCGTAGAGCAGTGTACACTGTCCGAAACGTGGGAGTGCTACGCCCTGGCCGGATACATTCAGCATCATGCCGAGTTATTCGACGCGTCCGAGGCGTTTTTCGACCAGGCGTTGGAAGCGATGCCCGAAGAACTGCGCTGCAAATGGACCGATCTTTCCCGCATCCTACCTGAGGAGGTCGCCGACGACTACGCTTCGGTCGAATGCGAAGATCGAGCCACGGAGAACCGAAAGATTTGGTGGCTATCAGATCCGCTTTATCTTATCGACGGTAATGAACGGCGCACCGAGCATTTTTCCCGCATGGTGTTAAACCGTATGCTTGAGAGGGCTGAGTCAGGCTACGGAATCTGGGAAACCGACCTCGGAGAACTGCTGACGCGTTACGGTTGGCCTGCCGAATGGGAGAACGTCAAGGTGGGACGAGACAGAGACTGGCAGGAGAACGCTGTCGTCAGCCGGCACTCCCCCAGCGCACAGAATTTTATGCCGATCTCTCGCGTGATGCTGGACCCTCTCTCCACCCGTTGGTTCGAATGGCCATTGGATCAAGAGGAAGCTGCCTCTCGCTACGCTCCCAGTTATGCCCGGCAGTTTGACTACCTCGAAGAACATCAGGTCGTAACGTTCCGCCGCGCCGACTCCAGCATTGTCGTCGCGGCCTTCGACTGGGATTGGGAGGGCCGCATGGATTCGACGACCGTGGATTGGGCAACGGTCCTAACCCCGAATGATTCCACACCACTGACAATTCGGGCAGGGCGAACTTCCGAGCGCCGGGTGTCGACCATCATGTCGGGGACGCTCGACTCCTCGGTTATTAGCGTGGAAGCATTCGCCTCAGGTGCCGAACGCGCCGGTCGGGTCCGATTTGGAACGGCCCCTCCCGCGATGCCGGAGGACGGACTGGTGATCTCGAATATCCTGTTATTCGACCCGCCCGATCCATTGCCGCTGGAAATACAGAACGTGGCAGAACACGCCCTTGCTTCGACCATCCTTGCGCCAGGCTCTCAACTCGGCCTCTACTGGGAAATTTACGGACTTTCCGACCAAAACGACTCTCTTACGACCACAGTCACAGTTGTGAAAGGCGGGCGCAATTTCATCCGGCGCCTGACCAGCGGTTTTAGACGCGGATCCGACACCGAGGTGTCTATTGATTGGACGGCTCCTACCGGGCGGGCTGCGTTCGCAAATCCGCATTCGGTAGGACTCGACTTGACTGGCCTGGAACCGGGGGATTATCAGGTCAAAGTCGAAGCCGTTTCGTCAAACGGAGATCAGGTCGTGGCTGAGCAACCGATCAAAATTCAGGAACGTCGCTAATTCCAACGAAAAAAACGGCCTGCCGCAAAACGACGGGCCGTTCGAGGGAGCGAGCACCGCAAGTTGAGTGTGGGTTTCGTTCCCGGAGATCAACGGCCTGCCATTTTGCAGATCCTGTCGTACTCCGACTTCGTCACCGGCTGAACAGACAGTCGGCTGCTATTTACCAGAACCATTGATTTCAGAGCGGCGGTGGCCTTGATAGTGTTGAGCCCGACGGGGTGCGGGAATACGGCCTCAAATCCTACGTCTACCATCTGCCAGCGCGGATTGTCTTTCGATGACTTCGCATCGAAGTATTTGCTATCCTCATTGAACGCGAAATGATCGGGATAGGCCTCTTTCACCACTGTAGCAAGACCTGCCACTCCGGGAGGTTTGGCGTTAGAATGATAAAACAAAACCCGATCCCCAACTCGCATTTTGATCATGTTATTGCGGGCCTGATAATTCCGAACGCCTTCCCAACAAGTTGTTTTTTCACGTTGTAAATCCTGGATCGAATACACATCCGGTTCGGATTTCATCAACCAGTAATTCATGTAGAAAAACTCTGTCCGCAACCACAGCTCCCCGTGGCATTGGGATTGCGAAAATCGAATCTCTGCTCCGTCATTGACGAGATCCAGTCAACCATCATCCCCGTCACCAGTGGTTTACTGAACTCATTCACAAAAACCCTGACGCCATTTATCTCGAGCACCTCATCATTTTCTGCGGGCGCCGCCTCAACCCGAACTTCATACATATAGCCGGAGCAGCCACCCTTGGACGCCGCAACCAACAGTCCGGCGGTCGCCGGATCAAGTTCGTGGTCCTTAACCAATTTGTTCACTCCCCAGGCAGCCGCATCGGTAATTGTCAGCGAGAATTCGCCCTGCGCCACTTCCGGGTTCTTTGTTTGAGTCATAATTCCTCCGTTAACCATGAATCTTAACGGGCCCGGGGACGAGTTTCCACACCCAGACAGATAAATACGCCCAATCAACTGGAACCATAGCCTCATTTTGGACAGTATTAAGGAGATGATGTCTTCCCGGTGAGCACTTTGTATGCGAAAAGGAATAAAACAAGATGAAGGTTTCCGAGATAATGGTGAGCCAACTAAAGGTGATTCCGCTGGACAGCTCAATCGCCGATGCGGTGGCGCTTATGAACGACGAGCACGTTTCGGGCCTGCCTGTGGTTGATTCCTCAGACCTACTGGTCGGGGTGTTGACCACCAGCGACGTTTTGCAGGCAGCTGCAGAAACCGGCGACGAGAAAGGCAGGAACGTGCTCTTCAATAACACGAGAGTTGCCGAACTGATGACGGTGCGCCCCGAGACAGTGTCGCCAGACGATGACGTCCGCAAGGCTGCCGAGCAGATGCTTTCGCGAGAGGTGCATCGGCTCTTTGTGGAGGATAAGGGAGTTCTCGTTGGAGTTCTTTCCCAAACCGATGTGGTCAGGGCCGTCGCCAAAGGGTTGTAGAGCAACAGACCACCATAACGGACAAAAAAGGCGACCTGGAGTTACCACCCCGGTCGCCCCTGGAACTGCTAATTTTGGTTAAGTGCCATTAATCCTCGTCTTCGGATTCCTCTTCAGACTCCTCCAGCACAAAATCTTCTTCATCTAGCATACCCTTTTCGATCACCACTTCTTTCGCCTTTTCCATTAGCCTGGAAAGCTCGGGCAGAAGATCGACTCGTACAGTAATACCGGTTTTGGACGGCCTCAGCTCTCCCTCGGAATCTTTGTACCACACACGAACTCCAAGGAGGTCGTGCCCTTTAAAATTAGAGATGACGACGCGAACGTCTTCCCTGGGGTTTTTGGGAAACCCACCAATTACTATTTCATCTGACAATTCAACCTCCCATCAAACCTGTTACTACAGTGTGATCGCCCCCGGACTACCTGACCTCTCAGACCTCCGGGGGCTAATTAGAGGAAACAACATACACTCGAAGTCCCATTATGACGAGTGGCCTCTCTGTGTCGTAAAAAGCCACTGTCTGGACATCTCCGGAACACATTGTACTATTGCCTAGTATACTCAAATAAAGCAAAACCCAAACAAAACAGCCGGTAGTGTCACATGACGAACAAGAAAACCGCAGATGACTTCCTGCCCCTGAAACCTGTCGATTTCCACATTCTAGTGCTTCTGAACGAAGGTGAGGGACACGGCTACGGCCTGGTTCAAGAAATCGCAGCTAGGACCGACGGAAAAGTTAAACTGGTTCCCGGTAACTTCTACGCGATCTTGAAGCGCCTGATCGGCGAGGGCCTGTTAGAGGAATCAACCCGTAAGACAACTCCAGCTGGAGACGACAAACGGCGCAGATACTACCGCATCACCAGCCTGGGTAAAAAAGTGGCGGCGGCTGAAGCCTCCCGGATGAGGTCGCTGGTCATGCAACCCGAGGTGGCCAATTTGATCAAGGGTACGACTTGACCCCAGAGGGACCGCTCAACAGCGGCTGGGTCCGGTTCTACCGGCTTCTTCTCCACCTATATCCGTCAAAGAGCCGCACCGAGTTCGGTGAAGAGCTTATCGAACTTTTCTCCGACCTGATCGAAGCGTCCCGAGAAGAAGGCTTCGGGGCGACAATAGCGGTTGCCGTGCAGACGTACCTGGACGCGCCATTGTCGGCAATAGAAGCCCGGCGCGAGATCCGGCGGAGAAAGGAGCGACTACTGAGCGGCACCTGGCGGCCCCGGTATGGAGAGAACCTCCTCGCGGACCTCGCGTACGCGTTCCGTTCACTCAAAGAACATCCCACCTTCGCCGTCGCTTCGATACTCACTCTGGGTATAGGGATCGGATCAAACACCGCGGTCTACAGCGTTGTGAGCAGCGTAGTTCTTGAGCCCCTGCCCTACGAGCAACCTGACGAGTTGGTGATGCTCTGGAGCGTTTCGCCCAACCAGCATGCAAGGTCAGGTTTTTCGGCCCCTGCGATCCCAGAAGTTCGGCAACGCTCGACAGTTTTTGAAGCAATCGGGGCCGGTTGGTCCACGGAAACAAACCTGGAAACCAGCCGTGGACCAACACAGATCAACATGACGTGGACCACTGTCAATTTTTTTGACCTGTTGGGCGTGACACCGATTCTGGGCAGGCATTTCCGCGATGAAGACCGGGCCTGGTTCGATCCGGAAGCTCTAGACGACCCGGGGTTTCGACCCGCTTCGGCCCCCGCCATTGTCGACCACTCTCTCTGGATCGAAATGTTCGGCGCCAGCAACGACGTTGTCGGACAAGAAATAGTTCTCAACGGCCAAACGATGGAGATCATAGGTGTCGCCCCGCCAGACTTCGAGATGCTTCTTCCTGAAGAGGCTATTGTGCCGAGGAAGACCGACGTTTGGGCTGTATTTCCCGTCGATCCGTCCCGACTCACGCGGGACGACCATAACTACACGGCGATCGGAAGGCTCCGGGAAGGGGTTTCCCTCGAAGAGGCGCAAGCAGACATCGACGGAATCGCTGAATGGCAGCGCCAAACGTTTAGCCATGAGAGCGAAGCCAACCTTCACTTGAAAGCTACCTGGCTTCACGACGAGGTCGTCGGCAAGGTACGCCCTACCCTGTTATTGCTTATGGGTTCGGTGACCTTTGTCCTCTTGATTGCCTGCGCGAACGTCGCGCAACTGGCGCTTGCCAGAGCTGCCACCAGGAGAAAAGAATTCGCGATACGCGCCACCGTGGGCGGTGGTCCCTCTCGACTCATTCGACAGGTGCTAACCGAAAGTGCTTTGATCTCGGCGGCTGGCCTGGTAGTTGGATTATCCCTGGCGTATTGGGGAATAGATCTCCTCCTACTTCTGCGACCACACGACCTTCCACGTCTCGACACCGTATCGATTGACGGGCGCGTCTTGGGCGTCTCGACCGGCCTTGCCATCGCGGCCACAATGCTGTTCGGCATAGCCCCGGCAATTACGTCTTCCCGTACCGAAGCTGGAGTAACTCTCCACGAAACGGCAAACGTCACGCCAGTGCAGTCGGGATTCAGGAAAATTCTGATAATTGTTGAGGTGGCTATCTCCTTGATCCTGCTGATCGGATCGGGATTGATGATGCGAACTTTCAGTGAGTTACGGTCGATTGAGATTGGTTTTAATCCCTCCGGGCTTTACACCGCCCGGGTGGCTGTGCCCTTCTTCGGGTACCTGGAAGAGACTGATCGCGTTTCCTTTTTTGACGACCTTACTACTGCCCTCGGGACTTTGCCCGAATTCCAGGGCATCGGCGCAGCCGTCTCGACACCATTCGATAACAGTGCCGACGTTTTCAGGCTCGGAGTTTTTGGCGATGTCGATAAGTCGACGGGAGACGGCAACGCGATGGTACAGGCCGTGCTACCTGGTTACCTGAGCACCATTGAGGCATGGCTCAGAGAGGGACGCTTCTTCGAACACAGCGACCTACCGCTTGGGACTCCAACAACAGTCCTTTCCGAGTCTCTGGCTCAGGCACTCTGGCCCGGCGAAAACGCAACGGGCAAAACGGCATACATCGGACCTGTCGACGCCGATGTTTCTCAACTGATCGCAGCAGAGGTCATCGGCGTGGTGGGAGATATCAGGTATTCCGAACTAACCGGCACTGTCGACAACTCTTTCTATGTACCGTTCAGCATGCGTACCTGGAACGAAATGACAATCACCGCCTCAACTACTCAATCCCTTTCGACCATCAACGCGGTCCTGCGAAGAGAGGTCAACAGAATCGACCCAGAAGTTGCTGTATCTGAATTCCGGCCCATGCGTGACGACGTCGACGCGGCCCTCGCTCCAACCCGTTTCACTCTCACAGCCATCGGAGTTTTCGCTGCCATCGCTGTGGTTCTCGCGACGATCGGACTTTACGGTGTCATATCTTATGCCTCCAGTCGACGCACACGGGAGATAGGAGTCCGGTTGGCTTTCGGTGCCGAACGCGGTGCTATAGTAAGGCTGGTAGTCGGACAGGGCATGGTATTAACGGGAATCGGAATCATAGTGGGACTTGGAGTTTTGTTCCTGATGACAGGGGCGATGCAAACGGTGCTCTACGGAGTTTCTCCGAATGATCCAACCACTTACGTAACACTCACCGCCTTGCTCATCGCTGTGTCCCTGATCGCGACCTACATACCTGCACGCAGAGCATCGATGACCGATCCGTGTGAGGCTCTTCGCAAAGAGTAAGTGGGTAAGTGGAGTAGGTGGAACGAGGCTGCGGTCGGAATGAGCAATTGCTCCGGCGCGTCTTTTCGGCCATCTTCACCTTCCCTATGAGAATACTGCTATTCGGTGCGTCGGGCGGCTGCGGATCCTGGGTCGTGCGGTTGGCGCAAGAGCGGAATCATGAAATCACCGCGGTTATCCGACCCGAAACTAAGTTCAATCCTCCTTTCGGTGTCGATCTTGTCAAAGGCAACGTCCTTGACGATCAGTTCGTGAAAGCGGTTCTTGAAGGTCATCCACTTGTTATTTCGTGTCTCGGACAGCGGCGAGCCGGGCTCCACCCGTGGGCCAGGCTTCAATCACCTCCCGATCTAGTCGAGAGAGTTATGCGCAATCTGGCCAACGGAACACGCGAGCCCAAACCACAGGTCCTTTGGATCAGCGCTGGTGGAGTTGGAAGCAGCCGGAAGCAATCGAGTTTTTTGATTAAGAAGATGATCCGTATGGGGAATGTTGGAACGGCCTACCGCGACCTCGCCGCAGCTGAAGAAGTGATGGATTCGTCTGGCTTAGATTATTTGGCGGTACGGCCGGTGACGTTGACTCATGGACCTCCCACTTTTAGAGCCGGTCCCGTCCGCCACTACGGCCTTTTCTCAACGATTCGGAGGAGCGATGTGGCGGCGTGGATGGTCCAGGCCGCCGAAGGTGCCGGAATAGAGTTCGGCAACAATGTGCTACTTGGTGCGGGAACGCCAACGCCACATGTCTGAAACGATGTCCTTGCACGCATCGGTATTGTGATTGCCGGGTAAGGGTTGATGTCTCTCTTTACTTCGGATAGGGAAAAACGTCTTTGGTTTTGGACCATGGCGGTCGTGGCGGCAATTTATGCGACAATCGGGCCAGCTGGTGTGCTTGCCGTCGAGTTGCGCGAACGAGGCATCCTTGAAGCTAGTTTCTTTGTGGTGCTCGGAATCGTCACGGTGCTCGTCGCCATACATTGTCTGAGGCAACGCCCGGGCTGGAGTGAAATTGGAGTTGGACTGGCAGTAGCATTCGCCTACTGGCTAAGCCTTGTTCGAATCGCCAACCCGGGTGAACGCACACACATGGTCGAGTACGGAGTGGTTGCTGCGCTAATTCACCAGGCGCTACAGGAAAGAGCACGCAACGGACGCACGGTTACGGCACCGACATTCCTGACGGTGGTCTCCACCACTGTCATAGGCTTCATCGACGAAATCATCCAGGCGTTGCTCCCCGGTCGGTTTTTTGACGTCCGAGACATCTTTTTCAATTTCATCGCGGGTTTCATGGTCGTGGTCGCACGGCTGGCGCTGGCTCCGGTGCGCGGCCCAGGTTGGAGACTGTGGTTCCTGTGGTTGATGGCAGCGGCGTTCGGATGGGGTTGGGGAATCGAAATCGGATTCGCCGGAGAGTTGCGGAGTTGGGAACCTCTGGCTGCACTCCCTCCCTTCCCCGTTCCTGAATACAGGAGCCTGGCAATCGGTGGCGCGCTTGCCGCCGTTTTCCAATGGCTGACGTTGCGCCGTTATATGCCAAACGCCTTCCGATGGGTCGTTGCCACGGGAGTTGGAGTCTGCTCTGTGGGAATTTTGGCGCTCGCCGCTTATCAGCTTGACCCCAACACCAGCTGGATACTCGACGCGTTTCTATTTGGTCCGATCATAGCTGGTTTCCAGTGGCTGGTGCTACGCAAGGAGGTCACGAAGGCAGCTTGGTGGATCGCGGCGAGTGTGGCGGGATGGCTCCCCGGGATTCCACTGGGTGGCCTGGTGGGGCCCCCCGCCCTGGGAGCTTCCTACGCCGTCATCACTGGAGCAGTCCTCGTCTGGCTACTCCGCCAGTATCCAAGGACTTAGGTGCGGCCTTTTTTCACCCTTTAGATGCTTTGATCCAACTTTTTCAAAAGACCTGACATTTCCACCCCGTATGGCTCCAACAACTTATGAACTGGACCGTCTTCGACTAGCGCAAGAGCGCGAAGCAAATGGGGGCCGGTCACTCGCGAGTTGCGATGTTTCTCGGCGTGTTCATTTGCCGCTCGTACCACTTCCTGCGCCTCACGATCCAGGAACAGTTTCGGCCTGTCATCCGACACGTCATCACGAGGAAACACACGACTGTTTATGTCGGTCCGAAATCGTTCGAACTCGGTATCGATCATCATTCGTATGAACATCAGCGCGTGTCCTGCCCCACGAAGCAAGCCATAAAGTTGGTTCTCCGGACTGATTTCAGATTGGCCTAGTCTGTGAGCATCGTCTCCCGCAAGTTCCAGCGCGTCCTTCACTTCTGGATGAACGCCCGGGGGTTCACGTGGCCTCTTATCCAGGTCGGCGAGGATGGCATCGGCATCCAATCCGCACAATCCCACAATCGGTCGGAAGCTATCTCGACCCGCCTGGTGTACGCTACCGAACCACTCACCTGCCCACTCCCGCAATGTTTGTTTCTCTGAGACCTTTGCATCTAAATCCGCGCCACACCTGAGCAAAGACTCCAGAACGGAAACAAACCTGTTCCCTATGGCGAACTGAGCAGGAGGCTGGCCCCACATCAAACCGTTTACGGGAAAACCTCGCGACACCATATACTCGATCACATTGGAACGGCCGTTAAGCATCGCGACGAAAAAAGTTTCGGTTAAAAGCTCCTCGTCACTCGGGTCAGGATGTGATGGAATTCCCGGTATGCCAACCGCGTCAAAAGGAGGTCGGAGATTTCGAGCAGCCCAGGTCGGTTTGCCCCTTTCATCCAAAAAACGCGCCACTCCATCAACGTCACCGAGCCCCGAGGAAATCCAGAGACCGTCACGTGGTGTAGCTCTCTCCGCTACGAGATCCGCAGCCTCTCCGTTCCAGTAAGCAATTAAGGCGTGTTCCATAACTGGGATTCCGTTGTCAGCAACCCAGTTTGGGTCTGCATCGTGCGCCAACAACCAACGAACCTTTTCGGTCTTGATGCGCATGTGGCCGCACAACTGCCGGTTTAGTTCGCGTTGCACATCAACTCCTCGCCCCAAAAGCCAATTCCTGATATGAGCAAGATTCTCCGTACCCTGGTGCCGCTCGTTCGCGACCAGCGACCCTACCAGGGTGGTACCCTGCCCCAGTTGTTGATCTGATGGGGTCAAGAGTTCGGGGTGTGCGGAAACCACTCGCTGCAATTCCTCAAGGTCGCGGGCCCGTATTGCGGACAACGCGTAATGCCAGGGGGTTATGTCCCAATGGCCCGGCCGTCCTCTTCGCTCAGCATCGGTGCGTTCGACAAGAACCGACCAACTCGGGAACCCGTTGCTCCGAGCTACTGCCAGCCTGGCATCATCCTCAATGATCTCGGATGCAAAAACTTCGTCTGTCGGCATCTCGTAGAACCTGGGAACGAATCTGGCCAGATAACCACTAGCCCAACTTTCGCGGGCCCGATGTTGTGCCAGAATTCCCCGGACGCTGGATTCATAGGAATGGGCCTCTTTAGCCGTGCGGTGGGTGTGGCGCTGGCGCTCAACATCACCATAGTAGCGCACGAGTCGGGGCCAGCTCGCAAATCCGTACTCCCGAGCTATGATCAGCTGCGCATCTGACAGTTGAATTAGATCCGGTGGAGAATCCACACCTGCAGGGTGATGGGTTCGGGCTCGTTCGAGCGATTCGGGATGCCCCGCACGCAGTTGACGAAGGAGCCTCTTGGCGGCCTTGCGCTCGAAATCGAGGTTTGGAACCGATGGGAGTGGACGGTTGGAAGACATAAGACCCCTTTCGTGTTCGCCCATGTCCGCATCGTGGGCACGAAAAGAGTTTCATTGATTCAAATCAGGTCTTGCATCGGACGGGACCATCCCTTCCCGCGGACCGGATGCGCTCCGACAGCGCACCCTTAGAATTGCCCCGGAAACTTCCTTAGTCAAGACGTGAAATTATGACCTAGCATGGCGGCAAAAGCCCCCGCCGAACCCAGGGCGGCGCCAAACACCATTCCGGCAGCAACCTGGCCAAAGGCTGCACCAATGATCATCCCGATTCCGGCACCAAGAGCGATCCCCCCGGTGGTCCTCCGGCTGCGCTGTCTTTTTCCGTTTTGCGTTTGGTCCATCGAATCGTCCTCGTTCTCGCCGAAGAGTCTAACACCATTCACCCATTCACCCATTCACCCAAAATGTAACCGACCCAACTTCAGTTCCCTGGAACCCGGTGGTCCTCAGAAGTACTTTAAACTCTTCGCTGACATAAAAATAGTTTCCGAGGCAGGAATCTTTTCCGTGGCATCTCTCGGGGGCTTCGCGCTTTGGATGGGGACCACATTCAGAACGCCAATTGACACCAGAAAAGTAATCGTTCCATATCTCCTGACCATTATCTTTTTCATCGTCCACGTCTACGAGGAGTATTTGACTGACTTTGAAGTGGCCATTACCGACATTACTGGCTTCCACATGTTGGAAAAGAACTTCCTAACGGTCGCGGCGTTTTTTGCCCCGGTGCTCTGGATAACTGGTGCCATCTTGATAATCAAGAAAACGCACGTTGGTTTCTATTTTCTTAGTTTCTTCTACGTTGCCATGATGTTCGCGGAGTTGTCTCACTACATTTTTCCCTTTCTGGAAGACGGCACATTCCACTACGTGTCAGGCATGTATACGGCCGCCATTCCACTGATACCTGCAGTATACGGCTTGTGGGTGACTTTGACCGAAATCAAGAAAGTGAAACGACTGGCGCTGGAGACCTAACTCACGCAGGAATGAAAACCGATTCTGAAGGCCCAGAAAGAAAACGCCCACCACCCCTCGCGATTGCCGTTCCCTTCGCGTTTCTTCTTCACCTGGCGGAGGAGTGGTTCGGGGATTTCTCTGCCTGGACCGCGAATGTTCTGGGCAACGAAGTGAGCCCGACTCGATTCGTTGCGATTAACACCATCGGGTTAGTCGTATTCTTGGCTGGCACTTTGGCTTCTTTTCGTTATCCATCGACAACGTGGCTGATCGCAGCGTTTGCAGCTCTTTTCAGCGTCAACGCTGCGCTGCACACCGCAGCAACAATAGGATTCGGAACCTATTCTCCCGGAACGCTAACCGGCCTGGTCGTGTACGCTCCTTTGAGTATCTTGTTACTGCGGTGGGCGGGAAAGAGCCTTTCACACCATCTATTTGTCCGGGCGATATGGACAGGGGTAATACTGCACGCTCTCGTGTCGTTTGTTGCGTTCGTTTGAGTTCTTTACAATGAGGTTTCCGATGCCAAAAGAAGAGTCACCAACCAAAACTCCCTGGCTATTCGTGTTGCTCGTCGCAGGAATTCCGGGATACATGTTCGCTGACCTCACGATCGCGGGTTGGATTCACGGGTGGGAGGGGCCGGTTGCCCTCGCCCTTATTTTACTCGTGGGATTTTTGGTTTTCCGGAAAAACTTACCTCGACCGGTGCGATACGGATTCGGGATAGGTTTTCTTGCTGGCCTTCTTGCAATAGAGCTACAAGCTGCCTTCCTCCCGCTTTATTTCGCCAACAACCCTGATTACGCCCTGATTGAGATACCATTCGGTTTGCCAGCACGATTGGCAACCGCGGTTTTCGCGCCGATCAATGCGACGATCGCCGGCCTGCTAACTGCAGGCGTCGTCTGGCTGCTGGGGAAAAGCGCTTCGGTCAGCCCCCCCTCTCAAACGTGACGAGCTTTTCTCAAGCACTGCATCGGTGGCGAATTGGCTATCGATGAAACATGGCATTTGAACGGTTCCGTTGGCCTTGTCGGCGTGGACTTCGACGAACTCAGAACGACATCAACCCTGAAGACGGGAGTGAGCTACGTGCGGGGTTGATACTAGTTCTGACGCATATCCCTCCAGGGCGCTCCTAAACCAAGCGCAACCACCTGAACGCCGGCCGATCGGGCTAAGTCCGCCGCGCGCACGACCTCTTCGTACGTGCGATGGCCGCCCGATCTAATCACGATCAAGCTTCGCGGACAGCCTTCGTGGATTTCTGTCAACTGGAGGAAAATTTCGCGGGCTCCCGCTCCGAATGCCGCGGACGGGGCGGCAGCGGGAACGACATAATCCATCTGAGAGCGCTTGACCGGTAGCAGGATGAAGATGACTGCAAGTACCAACATGACGTCGATCACCGGGATAACGTTGATTTCCAAAATCGGATCTCGCGAAAGCCGTGAAGTTACTCTGGTGCATCATCACCTCCAGGAACCAGCGGTTGCCCCAATATGCGAACGACTCCTAACACGGTGGCAATCACATTGCACAACGATTACGATGGGATGTGAAAACACGCACCCAGAACGACCTCGGAGGTTGGCCAAATGAAAAAACGTGACTCGAACCGGCCCGCCCTCGGGTGGTTGGCCGGAAGTTCTGTCCTTTTATTCTCTCTTGCCATACCCGCCGTTGCGACAGCCCAGGTTCCCACAGAGAACGAAGTTCGTCAGTTGGTCACCTTCGAATTTCTGCCGGGAAAATCAAGCGAGGCCTTTGCGATTTTTCGAGACCAAGCCATTCCGCTTTACGAACAAAATGAGGCGATGCTGTCGTTTAGAGGGTTTCGAGAGGTCGAAAGCCCGATCGCCCTGGACCTCATTGTGGTTAGCGCGTTCAATGGGATGGCCGGGATGGACGAGTCAAATTCAACCCTCGGGGCGGCAGCCCGTGAGGCCGGAACCAGCCTCGGCGCGATCTACGGAAGAATAGCCTCATTTAGTTCCGGGCACACCGATCAATTCGTCGAGATGCTGCCCGCGCTTGGCAATGGCGATGCGTCTGCCGAACGACTCACGGCATTCATCTGGTACAGAGTTTCGCCAGAAAAAGTGCACGCATTCGAACAAGCAATCCAACGACTGGCGGAATGGGAACGGGAGAACGGGACAGCCGCCTCCACTGGAAGGTTCCTGGTGTCCGACGGTTGGGACTACATGAGGTTTGTAGGATTCAACTCTCTTGGGGATTATCAACGCTATTGGGCCGCGGGGTCCGAGGGAGGCCATGCCCGAGTCGATCAGGTTACGTCTGAGCGCAGAGAAGTGATAGTGTCATCGAGCAGCGCACTTTCGGTTCGCTGAGCAATTGGATCCCTTGCTCCTTGCGAGGGTCGACCCTTCGGGCTACTTTCGGTAACCCTGTACGTTAACGAGAATAGACATGTTTATAGAACATTTTAAGCGAGACGTTCGCCACGCTCTTCGCAGTTTCGGTCAACGCCCCGGCTTCACAGCCATAGTAGTTGTCACGCTGGCTCTCGGTATTGCAAGCAACGTATCAATTTTCAGTGTTGCCAACTCCGTGCTCCTGACGCCCCTGCCCTACGATGAGCCCGAGGAGTTGGCTCTCGTGTGGGCCCGTCAGGTGAACTCTGGAGTGGACCGGGCTCTGATTTCAGGTCCCGACTTTTTGGACTTCCAGAAAGAAACCACTCTATTCGAGGACTTCGCCGGTGCGCTGGCTTTTCCCGGCACTATGACGGGCGAGGGACGCGCCGAGCAGATGATAGCCGGTTGGGCCAGCTACAACATTTTTTCGGTTCTGGGGATACAGCCTCAACTCGGAAGAACATTCCTGGAGGAGGATGTCATCGTTATGGATCCGTCCACCTTCCAGGATCCCAATGCCGTGATACCACCCGGAGCACTTGTCATTAGCCACGGCCTCTGGCAGCGGCGTTTCGGCGGCGACCCCGACGTTGTCGGTATGAGCGCCGAGATGGACGGACAACCTTCTTTAGTAATCGGTGTTCTGCCGCCGAACTTCAGGATTTATTTGCCCGATGATGCGGGGATGGCGACCGACATTGACGTCTGGCGCGTTCTACCGATCGACTACGAATCCAGTCCAAGGGACACAGAGTGGATCACGGTCATAACGCGGCTCAAAAATGGAGTAACCGTTGAGCAGGGGCAGGGAGAACTCGATGCTCTCGCAACCCGCCTGCGTGAGCAATACCAGTTCCATGCGACATCCGGCATGCATATCACTCTTAACTCGATGCACGGTGACGTGGTCGAGCACGTTCGTCCGATCCTCCTTACGCTCGTCGGAGCAGTCGGATTTGTGCTTTTGATCGCTTGCGCGAACGTCGCCAATCTCCTGCTCGTCCGAGCTGCTGCCCGCGAGAGGGAAATCGCCGTTCGAGCCGCGCTGGGAGGCGGACGCGGCGTCATCATCAGGCAGATGTTGACCGAGAGCTCAGTCCTCGCATTGGCTGGAGGAATTCTGGGGCTGGTGCTGGCCTGGGGTGGGATCAAAGCTCTCGTCGCAATGCGCCCCGAAAACCTGCCTCGAATCGATAGCATCGGACTCGACGGCACCGTGTTGGTTTTCACGGCAGGGGCAACGTTTCTTGCTGCCCTGTTGTTCGGAGTCGCTCCAGCATTGCGCGCATCGAGCCCGAACCTGGCAAGAGCGCTTACCGACCGCAGCGGTGGAGCGGGAGGCGTCCGGAGCAACAAACTACGCACCGCTCTGGTGGTGGCTGAGGTTGCGCTATCGCTGATCCTGTTGATCGGAGCCGGTCTCATGGTGCGCAGTTTTTCAGAGTTACAGAAAGTGGATCCGGGTTTTAAAGCAGACGATGTCATAACGATGTCCCTCCCACTCCCACTTTTCGGTTTCGGGACCCCGAGTTCTCGCACCGATTTCTACATGCAGCTAAAGGACAAGGTAGCCGGGTTGCCCGGCGTCCAATCTGTAGGAGGAGTTGTTCCAATGCCACTTGGTGGCGGCGATCAATATTTTCTTTTTTCCTACGGACAACTGGGTGTCACAGAGGAGGAGTGGGCCCGCAACAAAGCTGACTACCGATGGGTTACACCAGGCTATTTTGACACCATGGGGATCCAACTGCTCGAAGGAAGGTTCCTTGAGGATGCTGACAACAGGTCCGAATCACCTGACGTGGTCATCATTGACCGAGAAGTGGCAAGTCGGATGTGGCCAGATGAATCCGCCGTGGGGAGACAACTTCTGGTGGAGATGTACAACTTCGAAGAGGACTTTTCGATGCTGCGCAAATCAATGGAGGTTGTCGGCGTAGTTGACCATGTGAGAAGCCAGAGTCTCACAGAGAATGGTCGCGAGGCTATTTATTTTCCGCATCGCACCTTTCCCTACGTGCCTCAAGGGTTTGTTGTAAAAACGGCGGGAAGCCAGCCGAATCTGATGGCCTCAATCCGGCAGGAGGTGGCAAGCCTCAACGGCAACGTTCCAGTGGCCGATGTGCGGATGATGGGGGAAATAGTGGCCGAAGCTAGGGCCAGCATGCGTTTTGTCCTCAGCCTGATAGGCGTCTTTGCAATCATGGCTCTTGTATTGGCATCAATCGGCCTGTACGGAGTCATATCGTATTCGGTACGCCAGCGCACACGAGAAATTGGTGTTCGCATAGCCTTCGGCGCGGTCCGTGGCGACATCATCAAGCTGATCGTAGGTCATGGAGCGATGTTGAGCGCTGCCGGAGTTGGCATCGGCTTGGCCGGATCATTCTTCCTGACCCGATTGGTCTCGACAACGCTCTATGGGGTGACGGCAAGAGATCCGCTGACGTTTTCAACAGTGCCCATCGTGCTGCTGTTGGTAGCAGTTGTTGCCAGTTACGTCCCGGCGGTGCGGGCTCTACGAAACGACCCGGCGAAATCCTTGAGCGACGAGTAAAAGGCCAGCTTAGGAAATCCCAAGGTGTTTGTGAGTTTGAACACTCAGACGCCACGTTGGGTTTTTGAGGCAATAGTCGATTGAAGCCCTGGTGTTGGCGTCCGTGTGTTTCCCATCCATCGGCTGCAGTAGAAAGTGCTTGAAATCCCACTTTTCAAAAACGTGTGGTTCCTGCCCTTGCTGCGGGTATACCAATTTCAATTCATCGCCCCAAGTCACCACAACCTGGCTATCTGCTTTCGGACTTACGCAAACCCAGTCGATTGAATCGGGGATTGGCACGGTACCATTAGTTTCTATCGCAACAAAAAAACCGCATCTCTTCAGGGCGATAACAAGGTCGACATCGAGTTGCAGGCCCGGTTCCCCGCCCGTAAACACCACCATCCGTCCCTCGGGAGCCGAGCCCCAAATCGCCTCAATGGCTTGAACAACCTCATTTGCAGACGAAAATTTTCCACCGCCGGGCCCATCAGTACCTACGAAATCTGTGTCGCAAAAAGTACACACTGCATTGGCGCGGTCCGCCTCCTTGCCGCTCCACAGATTACACCCGGAGAATCGCACAAAAACAGCTACCCGACCCGTGTGAACCCCCTCGCCCTGGATGGTAAGGTAAGCCTCTTTGATGGAGTAGCTCACAGGGCAGAGCTGTAACACACCGGGTCGGAAAGACCGGCGTTTCTAAAACCCTCCAGCCGCAGCAAACAGGCATCGCAAACTCCGCACGCCTCACCATTGGCAGGGTCGTAACACGTAACGGTCAGCGAGTAATCAACACCTAACGATGTCCCCAACCCGATGATCTGTGCTTTGGAAAGCTCGCCGAGTGGCGTGTGGACAGTTAACCCACGCCCTTGGACACCGGCTCGAGTGGCGAGGTTTGCCATCCTCTCGAAGGCCTCTATGTACTCCGGCCTGCAGTCCGGATAGCCACTGTAATCAACCGAGTTGACCCCGATAAAAACATCGAAGACGTCGGAAACCTCAGCCCATGCCAACGCATAAGAAAGAAAAATGGTGTTCCGAGCCGGTACATAGGTTATCGGTATCTCCGAGAATTCTTCCGACGGAGTGTCGCCCGCTTTAGGCACCGGAATGTCCGCCGTCAAAGCCGAAGCTCCGAAACTGGCGAGATCAATTTGCACGATTCGGTGCTCCAGGACCTTCCCTTCACAAACTCTGCGCGACGCTTCTATTTCCGCATCGTGACGCTGGCCATATCTAAATGTCATAGCCAGGCACTCGTATCCGTCGCGGCGTGCCACTGCCAGAGTTGTCGCGGAGTCTAACCCTCCGCTAACCAGCACAACTGCGCGTTTCGACGACATTAACGCAGGCGCCGGGCGCTCGCGACTATCCCGATCCCACCCCTGACGTTCTGCACCACGTCCACAGAAACCGACTCGGGATCGATCGCATAAACGATATCGTCGGCAATCCGAGCAGCGAGGCTTTCACAAAAGGCCCCTTCGTCCCTGAACGACCAGAGATAGTACTTCAAAGCCTTGGACTCCACGCACAGCTTTCCCGGTACATAAACAATCTCCACCGTTCCAAAATCCGGTTGACCGGTTCGGGGGCAAATAGCCGTGAACTCCGTGGCCGAAAGCTTGACCTGTTGAACATCAGGAGCTGAAAAGGCCTCGGCCCGGAGGGTTTCCCGTGCCTGTTGGGGACTTTCCGGGCGCGGGAGCGGCCCTGAATGGGGCAATTCATTCTCTTTGGACATCCCCTAAGATAATCAAAAAGCCCTGTTCGTCGGCGGAGAAAAGCCCAACGAGAAGCGCCCGGGCCAACTAGGTTAACCCGAGCGCATGACCTCCCGCCTAGGAGGATGCAGCGACAGCCGCGACCATCGCTGCGGCAACAAATGGGGGAACTGAGAGCACCCTGCTCTGCGGAGGATCGTCAACCATAGCGCCCGCCACCTGCTGCAAAGTTTAATCTAGATGGTCACCGTGAGGATTCCCTGAAGACTTCGTGAACGTTCCTTTGATACAGGAAGGCGCAGATATCGCAGCCGCCTAACAAAACCAGGGGTTAAACGTCATATTGGGAAACCACCACTTATGACTTAAAAAAAGACAAAAAATGGGAAACACAGCGAAAACAATCATGGCAGCGACAGCATTTTTGGCAGTCTCCTCTGCTCCGCTTTTGAGTCAGGGTCAGGAAGGTCGGCAGGGCCCTCGTGGACAGGGCGCGAACCTCAACCAAATAGCGATTCTATTGGAAAAGGGTGAGGAACTAAACCTCACTGAGCAGCAGGTCGAGCGGTTGCATGTCGTCAAGCAAAACCTCGACGAGGCCAACGGACCTCACGTCAACGAGCTGAGAACCCTTCGTGGGGACGGCGACCGGCCGGATGCTTCGGCCCGCGAGCGGATGAGACCTCTTCTGGAGGCGATACAACAAAATCAGGACAGTGCGACCGAAGCCACGATGGCCATCCTCACCGAAGACCAGAGGGGCCCCGCCAGGGAAATCATTGAAAGCGCTCGACCTCAACGCGGCAGGGGGAGACGAGGACAGGGACGCCCCCGAGGCAACCCTTAAGATCAGAGGTATTACCTCGGGAGCCGGTCTTCCATATCGGCCACGACGAACGCCATCACCGCCATCGCTGCGGTGGAAAGACCGACCTCTCTGGGATCAAGCTTATCGATGGTGTCTGCGCCAGTATGATGATACCAGAAATATTTCTGGCCATCGACCCGCAGACCCATCGTCGGCACTCCCTCGGCGCCGAGGGGGCCGATGTCAGCCCCACCACCCGGCGTGGAAATATCGCCGCTCTCGATCCGGTTCAAAAGTCTCGCTATGTCGCGTACAATCTCAACCGCTTCTGGGGACCCCGAAATACCGAATCCACTCGGCTCGAAAACTCCCCCATCGGATTCAATTGCAAGGATATGGTCGCCCATCTCCGATATATGATCGTCGTGGTATGCCGTGCCTCCGCGCAGTCCGTTTTCCTCGTTCGTCCACAAAACCACGCGCACAGTTCTACGGGGCCTCAGGCCGAGGTCCTTCATGAGACGGACAGCCTCCCATGCCACCACACTACCACCCGCATCGTCCATGGCCCCTTGACCGACATCCCATGAATCGATATGGCCACCCAGCACGATCACTTCGTTGGGGAAATCAGTGCCCACAAGCTCGGCAACGACATTCCTTGACACGACATCCGGAAGGGTTTGCGCTTCCATCTTTATCATGAGCTCAATCCGTTGTCCCCGTTCCTGCATCCGCCCAAGCAATTCTGAATCCTCGACCGTGATTGCTGCGTGCGGAATCTGTGGCGCGTCGGCGGCGTACCTCATCATCCCGGTGTGAGGGGTCTGGAGCGAGTACGGGGTGATCGACCTTACGAGGCTCGCCACCGCACCGACCCTGGCCGCGGCTGAAGCCCCATTAACACGATAATCCACGGTCCGTCCATAGCCCTCAAACTCAACGTTGAAGACCACAATTTTCCCCACCGCTTCGGCCGCCCTTGCCGTTAGTTCTTCATAATTAGAAACAACTATGGCCTCGGCCGTTATCCCTCCCGGGCCCGTTCCCACGCTGCCGCCTAACCCCAACATGGGCAGGTCCATTTGACGGGGTGCGAGCAGGGTAACCGATTCCTCACCTCTTACCCAGTGGGGTACCATGACTTCCTCACCGCGCACGTTTTCCAGACCGTCTGCTTCCATCTCGTCAAGGATCCAATCGATCGCGTCTTCGAGACTCTGGGACCCACTAAATCTGTGCCCGAACAGGTCGACAAGTTCGGTGAGACGATCGAAGGAGGCGCTATCTGAGAGAGCACCGTTGATTAACCGATCTGCCTGAAGCCGGTATTGCCCGGCAATTGAGATTTCCTGGGCATGGATTTGAGTAGCGCTGCCAAAAAGGAGGGCGAGGGCAAGAACTGTTCGCATTTTCACCAACTCTATTGATGTGGGAGGAATCTCCGAGAAACCACGGACCAATTACCCTGTACACTAACTTCGCGTTCCCGGCCCCATTCTGGTCGCAGCCAACATAAGGTGAGTTGCAACTCCCCGCAAAGTTTTGCTTCTTCAATCCGGTTCAATGTTACCTTTCACATGGCGTTTCGAAGCAATTGGAGGAAACATCCACGCTGTATGAAGCGTAAAACACCCCGATCCACTCTGGATCGAAACAGTAGAAAATTAAAGGAGAATCGATGAATTTTCGCCGTCTTCCGGCTTTCCTGCTGCTTGGCACCATGGCTTGCGGTTCCTACTCCAACACGGAGTCAGTGCAACCGGCCTCCAACATGGCAGCACGGACTACGGGACCACTAACTGAAGAGGATCTCCGCACCAGAATGTACGACTTCGCGGACGATTCCATGATGGGACGCCTCCTGGGTACCTGGGGCAACTACAAGGCAACCGCCTATCTGGCCGCCGAACTGGAGAAGATGGGAGTCGAACCAGCAGGTACCGATGGTTACTTCCAGAACATACCGATTTTCACCCGCTCGATCGCCGAAGGCAGTTCCCTTTCGTTGGGCGACCGTAAATTCGGGCTCGGGGATGATTGGGTACCGCTGCCCCCTCTGGCCCAACTTGGCGGCCTCCCGATCGGAGAATCAGGTAACCTGGACGGAGTCCCCGTTATTTATGGAGGAGAAATGGGGGACCCCTCCACGATGATTTCAGCCGAGCAAGCTGCCGGAAAATTGGTGATCGTAGCACCCCAGCGGGATCCCAACGGCAACCCGGTGTTTGGGATCACCCCTGACCCGTTCACGAGTTGGCCCAACGCGGTGGGAATCGCGCTCGCCAACAAAGATGCCATGCCAGGTGGATTCATAAATTTCTTCCTGCAGCCATCGTCTTTTATCGCAGACGAGAGACCCGCGCCAGCGGAAGGCTTCCTTACGATGTTCGTCGGCCTGGAGATGGCCGAAGCCATCCTGGGCGGATCGTTTGAAGACCTCGAAATCGGGACCGCCGGTTCGCCACTCACCGGAACGTTTGGTTTTGAGGTAGGAGAACCAGAAGCCCCGGTGCGAAACGTGGTTGGTATTATCCGGGGCAGCGATCCCGTGCTAAGGGACGAGTACGTAGCGATCGGTGCGCATAGCGACCACATCGGGTTCAACTCAAACCCCGCCGACCACGATTCCTTACGAGCGAGGTTGGCCGTGATGCGCCCCCTTGGCGCCGACTCGCCGGACACCGAACCAGACGCTGAGCAATCGGAAACGATTGCCGCTGTCATTGACAGCCTGAGAGCACAGCGTCCTCAGATGAGACCCGACTCGATCTCGAACGGCGCCGATGATGACGGTTCGGGTTCGGTTACGTTGTTGGAAATCGCAGAAGCCCTGGCAACTGCCCCATCACCGCCAAAACGCTCCGTTCTGGTCGTGTTCCACAACGGCGAGGAGGCAGGCCTCTACGGTTCTCAATATTTCACCGACAACCCGACCGTGGAGCGTTCTTCGATCGTCACGGCGTTGAACATGGATATGATTGGCAGGGGCGAATCCTACGATCTGCCGGACGCAGGCCAGGGATACGTGCAGTTGATCGGATCCAGGCGGCTATCGACCGAACTCGGTGACCTCGTTGAAGAGGTAAACGCGGTTGGTAACTGGGGGTTCGAATTCGACTACCAGTACGATGCGGACGGACATCCGAGCAACTTCTATTGCCGGAGCGACCACGCCAACTACGCCCGTTTCGGTATTCCGATCGTTTTCTTCTCGACCGGCTCGCATCGGGACTACCATCAGGTGACCGACGAAGCTCAATACATTGAGTACGACAAGATGGCCAGACTCGGTCGTTTCATTATGGACGTGTTGGTCGAAGTGGCCGACCTCGACCACAGGGTTCTCGTCGACGGTAACGTCCCGAGCGACCCTAACGCGCCGTGTCAGCAATAAAAAATTATTGGGAAGTCAGAAGTTAGAAATGGCGAGCGGGCCCCGAGTTTTCCGGGGCCCGCTTTGTTATCCCAAAACTCCGGCGAGGAAGTTCTTCAAGCGTTGCCACGCATCAGCCGCCGGTGCCTCCCGCAGATCCCGATCCTGCCCCACTCGAAGCCAAAAACCATGATTCACGTGATCATATACGTGGATGTCATTTTCGATACCGAGTGAATCGATCGTGGCCTGGAATCTGGCGACCTGATCCGGCGGAATCCCGCCATCAAGTTCGGCGAAAGTCCCGTACACGGGATGATCAAGTGATGCCAGCACGGCGGGATCTTCTACCAGAGAACCGTAAAAGATCGCAGTGGCGTCGTGCTGCTCCCCACCAAGTCCGTAACTGAGGGCGATGCCTCCACCAAAACACCAACCCATCACGCCGACCTTTTGCACGACATCTGATCGTCCACGAAGATATCGCTGAGCGGCATCGAGGTTAGCGATGACATCGTCCATGTTTTCACGAGCTGCTGTCATCAGAGTGATGTTTTCGTCCCTGTTGCTCCCCAACTGGCCGTGGTACAGATCCGCGGCGAGAGCGATGTAACCTTCATCTGCAAAGGCATCGGCAACCTGCTTGATCCGCTCCGCGAGGCCGTTCCACTCGTGGATCAGGATCAACGCCGGGAAAGGGCCATCTCCGTCCGGCACCGCAATGTATCCGACAGCCGTCGAATCACCGGAAAAATATTGAACATCGGTTCCGCCTGGCGGCCCCGCCTCACCCAATACGGCTGCAGGCAACAATGAAGCCAATTGGGTTTCACTGGCAGATTCGGTATCGTCCGCCGTCCCCGCACAGGCAGGCAAAACAGCAAGTGCAAGCAACATCTTCTTCAAACTCATCGGATACTCCTCGGGTTTTCGACAAGGTTTGAGGCTAAAGGCTTTTCCCGGTTCCAACAAGGGCGGATAGCCATTTCACCAACCTCCATTGAGGACTAGCCGTCAGTGGGCCGGTGGGTAAATTGAGAATAGGGATCACCCATTTTTCAAGGAGATCGCCATGCCGAGACACGAGATCCTCCACCGACTCAACTCAGCCATCGACGCGTTCGAAGAGGCTGTTAAGTCCCATGAACACGTTGGAATGTTGGGCAGTGAAGTCCTGCTACGCGACGAACTCGAACGGGCCCGCAAGCGACTTTGCGAAACAGTTTCGAAGTTGATCGATGAGGCCCGCGCCGGAGAGTAGTTTACGCGTGCCCCGGGATGTTTTTCAGGCCCGCGGTTAGCTCCATATCGTAACATTCTTCCAACCGCTGGTTGACGCCCCGACATCCGTGGACCACCCTGGCCGTCCATTCCAGGTATGCGATGCGACGTTGGTCCGTCCAACCCAGGGGTGGTTTGCCCACGACATCAACGACGTTGCAGATCTTGTCGCTCAACTTCAACATTTTTGCTTCGTCGGAGATGGTGGGCGCATGCAGCACCTGTAAACGCTTACGTTCTTCTTTGGGAAGGCTCTTATCATCTGTGACTTCCGCAACGAGTGTACTCACCCTGTCGCCGAACAGCGTTGCCAACTGGTCCAGAGTGGCGTCGGTATCCTCGACAGTATCGTGAAGCAAGGCAGCGGCAAGAACCTCGGCGTCGGTAACGCCTCCCACCCGCACGAGAGTATCAGCAACATCGATGGGATGGTTGATATACGGCTCTCCTGCCCGACCCTTCCTCGTCTGACCCGAGTGCCTTCCCGCGGCAAATTTCATTGCCTCGATTAAAAGTCCCGTGTCACTCAAAAGTGGTTTCGTCTCCTCTGATCGGTACGCCGATTTCATCCAGGAACTTATTTCCTCCTGAAAAATTGCCCGTTCGCTCATCTACCCGGGTCAGGACCAGCCGTTCAATGGCCCTGGTCATCCCAACGTAAACCAATCGACGGGACTCCTGGATCGCAGTCTCGTTGTTTTCTTTGATTTCGCGCCACCCTGGGATGCGGTTGTCTTCCATCCCGACAATAAACACTCGGGAGAATTCCAACCCCTTGGTTGAATGGAGCGTTAACAGATTAACGCGGTAGGGGTCAGTTTCGGCACTTTCAGAAGACGAGAGCGTAGCTTTTTCCAACATTACCTCCGCGCTTTCTTCAAGGGTCTCCGCCGAGCTCACTGACACGAGGCTAGCGAGGCGCTTCACGGATTGGGGATACCTGTCTGCAGCGGATTTCTTCTCTCGTAGTCTTTTGCGGAGCGTTTCCCCACCGAGAGCTTTGATAACGATATCCAGCGAGACCACTTCTCGCCCTGAGATTGACTGCCTTTGCAGGTCGTAGAAATCCAGGCAATCACTAAAGGGGCCCAGAGCATTTATCCTGGATAGCTTGAAAAGGACCCCGTCGTCCCGGTTTCGGTTTTCAGCCGGAGCCAGGGCCAGCGAGAGGCCCAGAAAATCAAGCGTATTCGCGAGAGCACACTTCCGGGAACGGGCTAACTTCACTGCATTGAGGTGCCCCAGCACTTTCGCGAGAGTCACAGCATCATCATCGGCGTGATGGGCCCGCCCCTTGTCTACTCCGAACCTTTCTGCCAAAGCTTCGAGGCTGGCACTCGATTCGAAAAGAGACCTGGCCAACGGTAAGGTGTCGAAAAACGACAAATCCTCAATACCGGGAAGGCCTTCGGCCATTCGCCTGACTACTGGAACATCAAACTCTTGCCCGTTGTGCGCCACCAACAAGTCGTCCCCGACAAACTCTCTGAACTTGGCCCACACCGTTTCGAACGAGGGGGCGCCCACCAGATCTTCCTCTGAATAGCCATGCACCTCCCTGGCTCCCTGAGAGATCTTGCGTCGAGGCTTCACCAGGGAGTGGAATGTGTCTACAACCTCCCCATCGCGAACCTTTGCGGCTCCAATTTCTACAATCTCGCATTCGCCAATATCCTTGTCGGTCGTTTCAAGATCAAAAGCGACATATTCCCGGAGGCCCGAATTAAAATCTCGGCTCGCTATCAACTGGAGAGCTTTAAAGACGAGCGTCGAGAGTGTACCGGAACGGACCAGATCAGGGCCAACCACTACATCGAACTCGCCGACCTGCGAGTCTTCCTTCAGGTAGCCGCAAACCGCCGAAAGGTTGCTCTGTATGAACATCCCAAGGATTCCGATTTCGAGGCCGGACATTGGCGTCAACCAGACCTTCCCCCCGCCGGACATCGCCCGTTCGATTCTCCCGGCCAGGTCGCGGGCTCCTTCGTATGCCGCCGGATCCTCCAGATCGTCGGCATTATCTTCAAGCTTGTTGCGGTAGCGACCCCGTACCTGGGAGAGGAGGTCTTCGATGAGGGCTGGCAATGTAGAGTGAGACTTAAAGAGCCCCTGCATGTTC
This sequence comes from Gemmatimonadota bacterium, assembly GCA_029262195.1. Classification (GTDB taxonomy): domain Bacteria; phylum Gemmatimonadota; class Gemmatimonadetes; order Gemmatimonadales; family GWC2-71-9; genus B16T1B5. The sequence continues at coordinate 475,963 of JAJCZX010000030.1, forward strand.
TCTATGTGGTAGATCATGCGCCAGACCATTTTCGCATCCCCATCGCCGCGTCTGGCCCTGGCGAAATTCCGCATCACATCAAGAAAACCTTGGCCGTCAGCAGGTCGCTCCGCCCGCAAAGCCTCCATCAGGTGGGCGGGAAACATATTGGCCGCAAACCCTTCGACGACCACGGAATCCTCGCCAAACACCATAAGACGTAACGAACCCAACACGAAGGCGACAACACGATCATCTGATATGGCCCGCCCCCGAGCCAGCCTACCGGGAATCCCCGCTTCCAACAACCAACGTTCGATGTCGTCGCCAGTGGCGTGGGTCCGATAAAGCACAGCGAAGTCGCCCCAATTCAATTCCCGCTCTTCTTTGTCTCTGGCTATCTCCCCGACCAACCACCGCCCCTCTTCGATTTCAGTAGGGAATGACCGCACCTCAACTTCGTATTCTCCGCGGCGGGTCGCTTCCAATTGCTTCTCGAAAAGACTGGGATTGGCGGCCAGGAGATTTCTTGCCGCCTCGAAAATCTGGATCGAACAGCGGCGGTTCTCTTTGAGCACCACAGGTACATCAACGTCAAAGTCTCGTTGAAAATCAGAAATAATTTTCGGATCAGCCCCCGCCCACGAAAAAATGCTTTGATCATCGTCACCGACCCCGAAAAGATTCCCGTGGCCAGCAGCCAGCGTCCGGACAACATCGTACTGGGCTACACTGAGGTCCTGGAATTCATCCACCAGGAGGTAGTCCCAGCGTTTTCCTACTTGTTTCGCAACTTGCTCGTTTTCGTTCAACAATTTCCGCGTTAGTGACACGATGTCATCAAAATCGACCATGTTCTTGGCACGCAAAAAATTTTGATACCTGGTGAACAGCTTTTCATCTTCAGCCGTCAACGGACGTCCGGCCCGGCGGCGGCTGCCAAAGAGTTGCAAAAGTGGCCTGTGCCTTTTGACCGGAAAGACATCGAGCCTTCGCAAAACCAGGCTTTGATATTCTTCGTCGGCAACGCCGAAACCAGAACGCAGTTCCACCAGAGAAGCGAACTCGCGCAGAATAGTCAAACAGAGGGAGTGCAGTGTGCCTCGCGTCACATTTTCTACGGCCTGGCCGAGGACGTCTTTGAGGCGTATCGCGATTTCTTCCGCAGCTTTGTTGGTATAGGTAACCGCACAGATTCGGGAGGGATCAAATCCCCGCTCAGCTACCAGAAACCGGATCCTTTCAATAAGACAATACGTCTTCCCTGCCCCGGGGCCAGCCAGCACCATAACTGGTCCTACTTCACATTCTATAGCTTTTTTCTGGGTTTCGGACGGCTCGTGCGGCATCTCTAAATGTAAACGCCGCCCCGCTTTGACGTCGTTCTTGCTCCCATTATCGCCAAGGTCTCTTCGTCTACTGGTGTTTCCCATCACACGCCAACCGTGGCCCAGGTTCACGACACGGGTTTTCATGAATGTTATCTTCTCGCCGTATACTCGATTTTTCGCCGCAAAAACTGGGGCGGCAGCAACCATATGGAGGAAATAATGGATTTAAAACGTTCGAAGACTCTCGCCAGCGCAGGACTGCTTCTTCTGGCTCTGAGCGCCTGTACAGACAGTACGACCGGCCCCGCCCGTGAGGCCTTCGACCCGGTTACGACTTCTCAGGATATTCAGATCGTCGAAGACGCTTTCGACACGCCGATTTATAACAGCATGGAGTCGCTGGGACGCGCCTTCCGAATTCCTGGTGCTAACCTCGGGTCGAGCGCAGCAAGTTTGGCCGCCAGTTCCGTGGGCACCGATGCCAATTACGGCGATGTGGTTAGGATCTCAGAAGCGATCATGAATTCATTCAGTTCGCCACAGGTAATCCTTATTCCAGAGCAATACCGAGGCCTCACGCTCGTCTACAACCCGGAGACTGAAGACTATGAAGTCGACGAGTCTCTCGAGGGAGCGCCTGACAACGGCATCCGGTTCATCCTTTATGCGGTAAATCCTCTTTCAAAAGATATCGCTTTACCGCTCACTGAAATTGGTCACGCCGACCTCCTCGACGAGAGCACTGAGACAGCGGGCACGGTACGGATAATTGCGATTTCAGGCGACATCGAATTCATGAACTACACCGTGAGTTTGACAGGCACCGCATTGAATCCATCGGTTCAGATACTGGGAAGGGTGAGTGACGGCACGACCGTCGTCGAACTGGACTTGACCAATTCGGCCAGTATAAACATCGGTGGCGCTACCGTATCGCTGGTCTACGACATAGCCATTCCATCGCGGAATTTTGAAATTTCGGCGACCCTCACCATCGAGGTATCTGTCCAAACGGAACAAACGACAGTTACGATTGATGTCCGGTTCACCGAAGGCCGCGATTCAGTCCAGATCGCCGGTACAATAGTTAACGATGTCGGGACGCTCGAGGTACTCGTAAACGGCGATGTGTTCGCGCTCGTCACCCAGTCAGGTGATGGTTTCTCAGTCACCGGTGCGGATGGTTCCGACCTTACGCTGGAACAGGCACGTGCCCTTGAAGAGATCACAGATGGTTTGCAGGAAGTGTTCGACACCTTCGACACATTCTTCGAACCCGTCCAGTTCCTCTTCGGCGAATTCGGCGAAGACTAATCTTCAATTCAAAAAAATATCAGGGTGGAGTCTTCTAAGGGCTCCACCCTTTTTTTACTCTCGCACCCAGCTGTTGTTGGTGCGATCTACGTCTGGAAATGCTGACCTGGGATCGAGCGTAACCGACGAGGCGTGTCCGTCTAACTCCAACACATAGGTGTCGTTTCCGGCCAGCCAGTGGGTTATCGGAACAGTGTGCTCGATCGCCCCGCCTTCGTCAAGCTCGACCACAAATGTTGCGGGCAACACAACATCGCCATGGTCTCGGATCGTGATAACCGTGCGGTCGCCGGAGACCGACACCGAGTGATCCATCACGTCAGTCTCGAAAAACAGAGGCCGCCAGAACCAATCGAGGTCCTGTCCTGCGTGTCTCTCAAAGGTGTTAAAAAAATCCCACGGTTGGGGGTGTTTGAACTTCCAACTTTCAAAAAAATCCCTGAAGGCGGCAACAAAGACATCGTCACCCAGGACTTCGCGCAAAACACCTAACACGACTGCCGGTTTGGTGTATGCGGCCAATCCTCGTTGACCGTGTGGGTTCACCAGGTCGGTATGCCTCATCAGAGGTACCTCGGCCTCCGTGCCCGCAAACGCCAGGTAAAACTGGTTGGCACCCCAGGGGGCAAGTTTTGAGCCGGCAAGTTCGGCGCTGGAAACTTCATCCCAGTAGCTGATTATTCCTTCGTCCATCCAGGCGTGCTTCTTCTCCATGTTGCCAACCATCATGGGAAACCACTGATGGCCGCCCTCGTGGATTGTCACTCCCGCTAACCCCCTCGGGTTGTTCGTACTGGGGTTGAAAATCAGCATCGGGTATTCCATACCGCCCACGGGGCCCTCGGTAATAGTGAGCTGAGGATAGGCGTAGTCGCCAAGATATGCTGAAAAACTTCTGATCGTGTGGGTGACGTACGAAACACCTTCAGTCCACGCATCCAACTCTGGACGATAAAACGCATGGGCAATCACACTGTCGTTGGCCCGCGCTGCGTCCCATACATATTCGTTAGAGGTCGACCATGCAAAATCTCGTACGTCTTCCGCATGATACTTCCATGTCAACTTTCCATCATTGGAGCTATTCGTCCCTTCGCGCGACTCACGATGTCCAACGTCGATGACCCTGACGGTAGCATCACTGTTTGCCGCAGCCTCAAGTCGCGAGGCGGCAGCTGGCGCCAACACCTGCCTGGCGTTGGTGATCGTTCCCGTAGCCCCGACAAGCCACCCGGTGGGAACTGTAAGCTCCACATCGAAGTCACCGTATTCCAGATAAAATTCGCCGTCGCCGAGATAGGGAGCCCGATCCCAACCGTACACGTCATCGTAAACCGCAACGCGGGGATACCACTGCGCTACGGCGAAGATCCGCCCCTGGAAATTGCCGTTTCGGAACGTTGGCGCCGGGGGTATGGTGTGTTGCCAGGAGATTTCGATCTCAGCCACGGAACCGGTAGCGATGGGTGACTCCAGTTCGATTTGGAGTAGCGTCAACGCCTCGTAATACCCGCCACCCGGATGTGAGTATTCGACATCAGTGCCATTGACCGTTACCGAGCCGATGGAAGCCCCACCTGTAATGGGAGCGCGCCGGTTACGCCGAGCACCGGGAGCAAAAACATTCTGCTCGACCCGAATAAACAGTTGTTCAAGATCGTCAGGCGAGTTGTTGTGGTAAGTGATGACCTCGTGGCCCGTAAGGCGACCTTCGACAACATCCAATTCAGCCTGAATCCGGTAATCTGCTCTCTGTTGCCAGTAGTTCGCTCCGGGACGCCCTGATTCACTCCTGGTCCCGCCCTCAAGCGCCCCTCTGTAAGCACTCACGACTCGTAGCGGCCGAGGCGGTATCCGCTCCTGGGCCTCCACCGACCCTGCGGCCCAAAAGGCAACCACTACCGCGATTTCAGGGAGACGAAAGTTTCTCCTGATCATCAATTTCTCCAATTTGTGTTATCGTATCAAAGCCGGTAACAATTCCGCCCAGTTGTTTTTCTGCTTCTTCGTACTGGCGAGTAGCGTTTAACAGGTGTTTACCCACGAGATCGAAATTTCGTTCAAAGCGCTCAAAACGGCCCTGCAACCCTGCCAGAGACTCTTGGATCTCTTTCGCCCTTCGTCCGACTTCCATGCCTTTGAGACCGTGCATTATCGCGGTCAAGTAGGCGTAAAAGGTGTTGGGGGACACCATAATCACTTTGTGTGCAAGGGCATACGACGCCGGGCTGCCATCGTCCAGGACCCCGTGTTTTACCGCTTCATAGAAAACACTCTCGGCAGGCACATACATCAACGCAAAGTCATAGGTGTTTTCTTCCGGGCGAATGTACTTTGTGGCAATTTCGTCAACTCGGGCACGCAAACTTCTGTGGAAGTTGCGCGTCTCCCGGTTCCGCTCTTCGCCTGTAGCATCGAGCATTCGCTGACAGGCCTCGAGAGGGAACTTCGAATCGATCGGAACTAACCTTGGTCCGATTCGTAGTACCGCATCCACGGTCTCGCCCGACTTGAAGGTATATTGAGTCCTGTAGAGAGAGGCCGGAAAAACCTGCTGGAGCATTTCCTCCAACCATGTCTCACCAAGGGTTCCACGGAGTTTCGGGACTCGCAGCAATTCTTGCACGTCAGCCACCGTTTCCCCCACCGCCTCTAATCGTTTTGTCGATTCCACAAGTGATCCGAGTCGCTCCCGAACATCGGCAACAGCACGCCCGGCTTCACCCAATCGGTCACTCTGGGCTGTCGCCATCCCGTCTAACCTCAATCTCAACTCGACCAATTCCCGGTGAACCGCCGCTTCATTGGTTTTGTTACGAACCAGCACCAACACACCTATAAGGAGCATTACCGCGATCAGGGAGAGGAGTAGCAGGTCCAATAGAGTCAGAAGTCAGAAGTCAGAAGTTTGAGAGTCACAGGTAGGAAAGTACGGAATGGTGGCAGAAGTTGAAGGGTTGAATTCTCCTCCCGGTTTTCTGGTTAGTTTTGATAATGCGAAAACCGAAACACTTTCTATTCGACCTCGATGGCACCTTAATTGATTCAATCGAGTTAATTGCGAGCAGCTTCCGAGTGACTTTCAAGCAGCATATGCACGACCCTCCACCGGAGCAGCAGTGGCTGGAAACTATCGGGCAGACTCTCCATACCCAGTTTTCCAATTTTGTGGACGACGAGGCCAAGATTGAAAGGATGATATTGACCTATCGCGAACACAACGAGCGGAACCACGACAAAATGGTCAGAGGATATCCCGGTGTCAGGGAGGCCGTGTCCAGCCTTGCCGGTGGCGCTGGCGAAATCGGTATTGTAACCAGCAAAATTCGCCGCATGGCTATCAGGGGCCTGGAACATTGCGGGTACGGAGGAGTGTTCGAAACCATCATAGGATCGGACGACGTCGACCAACACAAACCTCATCCAGCACCAATCTTAAAGGCCCTGGATGAGCTCAGTATCGCCGCGAAAGAGACCATCTATATAGGTGATTCTCCGCACGACATGCGCTCTGGCCGAGCGGCAGGGGTCCAAACCGGAGCGGTACTCTGGGGCCCTTACGACAAAGAGAGTCTCGCCGTCACCGAACCAGACCGCTGGTTCGGCAAAGCGGACGACCTGCTTGAGCTTTGTTGAGGACCTCAGATTTCGACCTCCGGGCCCGGCAAAACCTGCAATCGCGCAGTACTTGTATAGGTCCTATATTTTGGAACCATACCAATCCTGGCATCCTGGTTAACGGACGGTTGACGTTCTTAGCCGAACGCCCTGTAGGAGGTAGTTGATGATTTTCGCACGCGCGCGGATTTTGATCGTTGAAGACAACCCGAGCGAGTTAGAGGCGTTCCGCAAATTGCTGGCCCGGGAAGGCAAATTTCAACTTGATACCGCTGACAACGCGATCGATGGCATTCGCCTCGCCAAGACTCACGTGCCTGACCTCATTATCTCCGACTATAACATGCCCGAAATGAACGGTTTCGAGTTTTGTCGCCGTATGAAGCAAGACCCGCGAACGGCTGGAGTCATGTTTGTCGTCGTCACAGCCTTTCACGACACGGAGCTTAAGGTCGAGGGACTCAACATCGGGATCGACGATTACCTCACCAAACCGGTTGAAGCTGCGGAATTGTTCGCGAAGGTTCGCTCGATGCTGCGCATCAAAAATCTTCACGACCGACTCAGGAAAGAGAAACTGGATCTGGAAGAGGTCCACGAGGGCCTTCGGGTGAGTTTCGGCCAACTACAAAACGTCTTGTTGGAAATGATCAACAACTCACTACCCGGAGCCGCGGTACGAGGGAGACGCCTGGCAGATGCATGTTTTCGTTTGGCCGAATTGTTGCACGTGCCCCATCGGTTCACGGGTGATCTCGGATCCGCAGCGATGCTGTTGGAATGTGGCAAACTATTTCAAGGCTCGGATTCCAGGGCAGTTGATCTGAATGACCTCCCGTCGGACAATTGGAATTATGTGCGGGGATCCCATGCCATCCTTAGCCGCGTCGACCGCCTCAGCGATTCGGCTGACATCATCATCGGCATTTTTGAAAACTGGGATGGAAGCGGCCATCCCGCGGGACAAAGTGGAGGTCAAATCCCGCTCCGGTCCCGAATATTGCGCATACTGGTCGATTTTTTCCATCATCTCCGTAGGGAAAGGCTAAGAGGCAACCCGATCGACCCCTACAAGACAATGGAAGTTTTGGCCAAAGACTCCGGCATTGCCTACGACCCGGCGGTCGTCGCTAACCTGCGAACAATGGTAAACGATGCCACCAATACCCAATGGCTGGAAACCAATTACCGCATTCCGGTTTCCAGTTTGACTAACGGTATGGTTTTGGCAGAAGACCTCTTCACCCACAACGGAGTCAAATTGATTTCGGAGGGGGCAACCGTGACCGATGCGCTCCTTGAAACTATCCTCAAGGAACACAGGGGCGAACCGATCGTGGACGGTGCACTGGTCAACTACTGATCACGACGCTCCCGGTTGGCGGTCAAGAATTTGGGGGCAATCTGGTTTCCAAACGATGGCCGCCGATGCGCCCAGGTTCGACACTACTACCGAGACCGCCGAACAAATGAGAGACCGGTGGTCAAATCTGAAGCGGATCGCGCACACGACTATTTAAGGGTCCCCTCGCGACTTTGGTACTCGCTACCTGGCGGTTAGTCGCCCATCAATCTGACTTCTTTTTCTTGTTTAACTTATTCCTGAGCGTCCGCTCACTAACACCGAGAAGACTGGATGCTTTCGTGCGATTCCTGTCGACTGCGGGCTCATCATCAACACAAAGAATCGTTGCCATTTACGCGAAAACGCCTCTGGTTTTGAGGTATTCAGGAGAATGTAGAGCGCTACACCCATACAGGATCCGGCCAAAGCTCAGACCGACAAGAAGTATTGTATCTCCGCAATTCGACCGCAACATAGGCTTCCACTCACTTTTTTCGCACATCAAGTTCAAACCTTTCCGAGCTCTAGAATGTCTAAATAAGGAAATATGCTTTTCGAACCCGAACCACGGCAGTCCGAACGATGACATTTTCCGGAACAGCGCTCGCGCTTACAATCGCCTCTGTACTCTTAGTACCACAGGAGACGTTGGCGCAGGACAGTTACTCGCTCTCTGGCCAGCGGGTGGCCATCTACAATCTTGTTGGTGAAGTAGAAATAGTGGCGGGAACCGGCTCCGAGGTTTCGGTGGAAGTGATTACTGGTGGAGAAGACCGGGGTGAACTCAGGTTTGAGACCGGCGAAAAGTGCGGCGCCAATACTTTGAGGATTGTGTACCCCGACGACGATATCGTTTACCCAACAATCCGTGGCCGAACTCAGGTGCATGTTCGCGATGATGGTACGTTTTACGGCCACCATAACTGGCATCGAGGTTTCGATTGGGGTTGCGAGACCCAGCGCAGACGTCAAAACGAAGAGGTGGAAATTTCTAACCGGGGTCGTGGGGCTGAAGCCTTCGCTGACCTGAGAATCGAGGTTCCTGAAGGCAAGACCCTGGAAGTTTATCTTGCCGCAGGAAGGATTACAGCCGACAATATAAGCGGTCGGCTGATCATAGACGCTGGTGCCGTCACGGTTGAGGCGTCGAATGTTGAAGGCGAATTCCTGGTTGACACCGGCTCGGGTAGCATAAATCTGGACGGTGGCCGAGGAGATATTTTCCTGGATACCGGCTCCGGTGAGATTGAGGTACGCAACATCGAAGGTGACGTCGTCATACTGGACACCGGCTCGGGACAGGTGACTGGATCCTCCATCACCACTTCCAACCTCAGCGTCGACACCGGTTCCGGCTCCGTGGATCTGACCGCCGTCACCAGCAGCGACATCAATATTGATACAGGTAGCGGGTCGGTAGATTTGACATTGCTGAGCGCTTTCGACGACCTCGTCATCGATACTGGCAGCGGCTCAGTCGACCTTCGACTTGCCGTAGAGCCCGATGCCCGAATTGAGGTGGACACGGGCTCCGGAGGCATCGACATCGATTTCCCCATCTCGGTGAGAAGATGGGAACGCACCAACGTCACCGGTACCGCAGGGAACGGTTCCGGCCGCCTTTTGATCGACACCGGATCCGGCGGCGTATCCATCAGCCGCAGATGACATCCCGGAGAGCCCGACGCTACGACCCAGCGCTCGGCCTCTTTTCATACCTACATTCTGCATTCTATTATTATTACCTCACCTGTTACATGAGGTAACATTGGCATTCATTCCGTTTGAGCTGGAACGCTGGCAAAGTCGCTGGGAACATCGCGTAAAATTTAATCTTTCTGAGAGTGGAGTAGACCCGCTTTCCACTGCTGAACTTCTGGCATTGGACAACAGAGATGCCGGTCAGATGCTCGACATCGGGCTCGGATACGCCCAGGGCAACGGCTCCGATGAACTGCGTGACGGGATAGCCAGACTCTATGAAGGGGCGACCCGGGAAAACGTCATGGTTACCACAGGGAGCGCAGAGGCGAACTTCCTGGTCTGCTGGGCGCTCCTCAAACCCGGAGACGAAGTGGCTATTCTCATGCCCACCTACATGCAGACATGGGGCCTCGCACAAAATCTGGGCGCAACGATAAAAGAGATTCCACTGTTGCCTGAAAACGGGTGGGAACCGGATCCCGTCGATGTCCGACGTGCTATCGGGCCCAAAACCAAACTTGTCATTATCACCAACCCCAACAACCCCACGGGTCATGTGCTGAGTGCGGTGGCCCTCACTTTATTGACCGACTGCGCTAGAGAACATGGCGCCTGGGTTCTCGCCGATGAGGTCTACCAGGGAGCCGAGTTAAACGGACAGACCACGCCGACCATGTGGGGGAGTTACGAGAAGATACTTGTCAGCGGGTCACTTTCAAAAGCCTACGGACTTCCCGGACTTAGAATCGGTTGGGTCACCGGCGACCGACAATTTGTTGAGGGACTGTGGGCGAGAAACGATTACGTCGCCATTTGCCCTACCACCTCGGGCGACTATCTCGCGCAAATCGCAATCAACCGCAGAGACGAGATCCTCGTACGTACCCGCGGCATTCTGAACACCAACTATGCAATTGTTGAGGATTGGCTCAGAAACAACAACCTCCTCGGTTGGACCCCCGCCGAGGCCGGAGCGATCTGCCTCACCTCTTATGAAGGGGGACCCGAGCCTGCGGAGCTTGCAGAAGCGCTTCGCAGGGACTATGAAATGTTGATCGTTCCAGGGCACCAGTTCGGCCTGGGTCGATACATCAGGATCGGTATCGGTAACCCCACTGCCGAACTCCAGAAAGCACTGCAAGTGCTTGAAGTCGGTTTGAAAAGCCTCCTGAAATAATCCGCTTCTCAGGCTGCGAAACCTACGAATTAACCTTTTTCTTGCGGCTTGCAAGGACCTTAAAGGTGCGACGAAAGCGACTCGACACCCCGGAGAACCTTAGCGTTTTAGCCGTTTTCTCCCACGACGCGAGGCAAAAAAAGGAATGGCACGATAGTTGCAATTTTGCAGGCTGAACATGATCGTCGCACAGTTTGCCGAATAAACATTGGACTGAAGAAAGGAGGACAAAATGCAGGAATGGAAATAACTCAAGATCCTGATCTAACCACCGGACCGCCGCCAATCCCGCGATCGGTCCGCAACTATTGCTTGCCCTAAAATCATAGATAGCGCGAATTCGCTACGCGATACGCCTCGGAAATCACCTTCTCCCACCACCCAGAGTTTTCGCTGTACCATTGGACCGTTCGCTCTAGACCTTCCCTCAAGGCTATCGTTGGATTCCAGCCTAATTCAGAACCAATTTTAGAGAAGTCGACCCCGTAGGATCGATCATGGTTCGGGCGGTCGTCCACAAACCTGATGAGAGAATACGGCTTGTCCATTATTTCCAGGATAGTGCGAATCAATCCCAAATTGTCCCTCTTCGCTCCACCTCCGATGTTGTAAACCTCCCCGACCCTGCCCCGTTTCAGAAGCGCCCACAGGGCGGCAACATGGTCATCCACGAAGACCCAATCCCGAACGTTACCCCCGTCCCCGTACACGGGAACGTCTTTCCCCTGTAACGCCCTGGTCACCACCAGGGGAATCAGTTTCTCTGGAAATTGGCGGGGACCGTAGTTGTTCGAACAGCGGGCGATTATGGTGGGTAAGCCATTGGTCAGGTTGTAGGCACGCACTATAAGATCAGCCGCCGCTTTGCTAGCCGAGTAGACGTTCGACGGTGACAACGGAGCAAGCTCATCAAAGTGAGTACTATCTTCATTCAAGCTCCCATACACCTCATCCGTGCTGACGTGAAGAAACCTGCATCCACCAGATCTTAAACATGCATCAAGCAATACTCGGGTCCCTCCGACATTAGTTTCTACGAAGGCTCCGGGTGTGTCCAATGCTCGATCTACGTGTGACTCAGCAGCGAGGTGGACAACGCAATCAGGTTCGGGAATCCCTCTGGGAGAAATGTTATCGCCGGTTTCGGTTGCTACTCCGGCGAAAACCTTCGCGACCAACCCTTCGTCCCGCACATCACCTTTGAGAAAAAAGTAGCGGCCATCGCCCGCCTCTCCGTGATCTTGGCACACGGTTTTTAGGTTATCGAGATTGCCGGCATAGGTGAGAGAATCGAGATTCACAACGGTAGCATCAGACACATCCAGGACGTATCGAATAAAATTCGAACCGATGAAACCGGCTCCCCCGGTAACCAGGACACACCCAGGGTTAAATGATGCTGTGCTGCGTGTTAGTTCGGACATTCGCTTACAACCTAAGGCTCGCCAACCCGATATCGACCTCGCATTTCCACCCTAGCGACCCGACGAAGGTGTACGCCAGATTAGTCCAGCCACATGGAATGGACTTCGCGAGTCCCTTCCCCAACGGTCACGACAGCCAACCTCTCCCGACCATCTTTCAAGAAATCGATCACCACAAAACCGGATGCAGACGCGGCAAAGAGCGTCTCATCTTTCCACCCAACCGGTTGGGTGTGATCGTCAAACCCCGCGCCGCTTACGATGTTATAACGCACGATTTCGCCACTGAGCACCTGCAAACTATGCTCATGTCCGCCCGCGTAAGCCAACGGTTGAAATTCCCGAAGCGTTTGCTCCATCCCTTCTATCAACAGTCTGTAACGAGAACTGGAAAGGTCCTGTTCTGCCACGCCGGAGCGCCTGAGTAAAGGGTACACCGACCCTACGATGGGGAGAGGCACCCAGAGCCAGTCCGCAATTTTGGTCAACGGGAAAACGTGTTGCTTCAGAGTAAAATACCCACCGTGGGGTCCATACGAATCCAGCGGATGGTGAGCTGTTACCACCACCTCCCGTTCCCCTGCGCTGCGAAAGAGAGAGCGGATAGAATCCTGTACAAAACTCAGGTCCCGCAACGGACAGATCTCTTCGGATACAAGTTGCTCGACATCGGCCAACCACCAATGAGTATCAATACCAATCACCCGAAGGTGCTCTCCGACATCCAGATAGGCGGGTCCGGGGCATCCGTTTCGGGGGGCATAAACAACCCCAGGGACATCGGCTTCATCAATGAAACTTTGCAGCCTCATTATCCGGTGTAACCCGTCCGCTCGACCACCTCCCCAATCGTGGTTCCCGGGAACGACGAATCCCCGTGACCCGCTTCTGGCAACCACTTCTAATTGCGCTCGTACTGCTTCCTCGGCCGAGCTACGATTGGGGGCGCCAACTCGGGGCATACCCACTTCGTAGATCAAGTCGCCCAAAAATGCCACGACTGTTCGTTCCGGATTGCGCTTGGCACGTTGCGAAGCCGCGCGCAGCACCGCATCGCCAGATTGGGCCCCTCCTGCATCGCCGATAAGTATCAGCGTGGCATCGATCATTGAATCGCCGACCTCAGGAACAGGGGCCAACTCCCGGGAGCGAGGGCCCGAGGCGCAAGACCCAAGTGCTCCCATCAAGATCACCGTTATCGCGTTCGATAGAAAACGCGCTCGAAGAAACCTCATTGCAACCAAATTATTTGTTAAGTGATTTGCGGTCCAAAACTCGGTATTCGGCCGCGCTGATGTGGTCGGCGACTCGCTCACGCAACATCGAAACCAGATGGGATGCAGTGACGTGTTTCTCAAGAACAACAAGGTATTCCAGAGTCACGTTACCGTCGGTGGCCGTCGAGACTTCACTCAATTCAAAATCTTTAGTGTTTTCTGCGAGGACGTCTTCGATTTCCTCCGCGCACTGATCCGAGTCGTCTGCGTAAATCAACAGCAAGCCATTGTATTTCTTGCCGCTCGGGTCACGCACCTTATCAACCAGACGAGCTTTTCTAGCTGCGATGTCCCTCAGTTCTTTCGGTGCCAGCGCTGCAAGCAAGTCGGGATCGCCGATCGTCAAGTTTCCAGTCCCCGCCCCCTCAGAACCGGCTCCGGCCAACACGTCCCCCAACCTCATTTTTGGCGTGCGGCGCCCCTGATCAGCGTAAATATTCCCGATCTTGGCGGCCCACATCACAAGCACCAGATAGTTGAACATTATCGATGTGACCGCCGCCACTCCCAGAGCCTGCACTCCTGCAGCCAACGCGGTGCCGATCGCCAGGAAAATGTAGACTGCGTCTTTTGTGTCCTTCAGCGTGTTGCGGAACCTCACAGCAGCTACAATACCCGCAAGTGAAAACGCTAGAGCCAGACTGTCTTGGACCACGATTACCAGGCCAGTGACCGGCACAGGCAGGATCATCACCGTATGTACGACTGAGGCGTCATACCCTTCTCGCTGCTTGGTTACCATGTAGACCCACACCACTGGTGCCAGTAAAGCCAGGCAGCCAGCGATCGCGAGCACGGTCATCATCGCCGAACCGAGAGGATCTCTCATTGACTCGGTTTCAATCGTCCCGCTAACGGAAGGATCCGGGAAACCACCCGTTCCGGCTAATTCGTCCAAACGCGCGAGAGAAAAAGCCCCCTGCAGCACTTCGAACCGATCCAAAAGCAAAAATGCAACCACGCCAAACAGAACGTAATACACCGTCAATTTGACGAACGGAGAACTTTGCAATCCAGATTTCATAGGCTCTTTCCTTTTGAATCAGCCAAAAGGCGTTAACGGCCTTTGCTGAGTGTGCCAACAAAATACATAGGAACGGGGTTTCCCACTAATCGAGTTGGGGGGTCGAGTCGGTCTGAGGCACAACCAAGCATCGGACTAACCGTCCCGCTCTCCTAACATCTCGGACGGAAAATTGGAGATTATTCCGGCTACCCCAAGTTCCCAGAGCGCTCTCGCTTCACTCGGCTCGTTTACCGTCCACACATGCACTGGTTTCCCTGATTCGCGAGCCACCCGTACAAAACGGCTATCAACAACCTTGAGCGAATGGTGGTACTCGGAAAGGCAAAAACCTTTGAAGCCACCCGGCATACCAAGGCCAACCCGAGACGCGGCATAGAATGCAGCCGCCACACGCTGGGAGGCACTTACATAATATCGGTCCCTGTCGAACGGCGCGAGCGCTGAGTGCACGAAAGAACCCAGTAACGCGCTTCGCTGGCATGAATGAGCATCGATGCGGCTTTTCACGCTCCGAGCCACCGCAGCTTCTTTGATTTCCAGAATGAACGGAGTGGCGCCAATCTGTTCCAGCGCTTCGTCTAGAGTGGGAATTTTTTCGCCACGCCCCGCATCAAACGACCGAAGTTGCTCGACTGACATAGCCTTGACCAACCCGGTACCATCAGTGGTTCGATCCAACGTCGGGTCGTGAATCACAACTGGCGTTCCATCGGCTGCGGCGCGAACGTCGAACTCTACTGCGTCGGCGCCACCGTCAATCGCTTCGCGAAGCGACAGGAGCGTATTTTCCGGGAAATTTCCACTCGACCCCCGGTGCCCAATTACGGGTCGGGCACCGGGGTCAAGCAAAATCACGGGATGTCGTTACCCGGCTACCGCTGCGCAATGCTCATCGAAGGCACCGGTCAGCACGGAGGAAATCTCATGAGCATCCCTTCCCTCGATGTCATGCCTCTCCATCATATGGACCAGTTCTCCGTCCTTGAAAAGAGCGATCTGGGGCGAAGATGGCGGATACCCATGGAAATAACTGCGCGTTTGATTGGTAGCTTCCATTTCCATCCCGGCGAAAACGGTGGCAAGCCTTTCGGGGCGTGCGGAGTTTTGCAGAGCTATGGCAACTCCGGGTCTCGCCTTCCCCGCCGCGCATCCGCAAACAGAGTTGACTACCACAAGAAGCGTACCATCCTTGCTTCCCACTACCTCGTCAACCTGCTCGGTGCTGAGTAGTTCGGTGAATCCAATATTCGTCAGGTCTTCGCGCATTGGCTGGACCATCTGGGGGTCGTATCTCATTGTATCTCTTATCCTCGTTCTGGCTGGGTGCAATACGATCGAATTGTAAAAGGTCGGGTGTTAATGGGAAAGCGGTAGCCGGTCCAATGGCCGGGAATCTAGTCCTCGAAAAAACCCTCTCTTGACACTGTGCCATGCCCGACACAAAATACGGCGTCGTGTGGTGAACAACCCAATAGAGAGAAACCTATGCCTTATATCATTGCTGAGCCCTGTATTGACGTCAAAGATCGTGGTTGCGTCGATGTATGCCCGGTAGATTGTATTTACGAAGGACCGGATCAGCTTTACATCCACCCCGAAGAATGTATCGATTGCGGCGCCTGCGAACCCGAGTGCCCGGTTAGCGCAATTTTCACAGAAGAAGAAGTTCCAGACGAAATGACCTCTTACATCAAGAAGAATGCGGATTATTTCGAAGGCGGCGAAGAGCGCGAAGTCGCTTCGGGGCGCGGATCGTAGAATTTGCCTCGTAAGGAAAAGGAAAGGCCCTAACGGGGCCTTTTTTTTGCCCTGCCTTCGCCCGCCGTTATCCCGTAATCACGCTTCGAACGTGCGAAGCCATCTCCTCTGCCGACTGCCACCGGTCCTCGCGCCGCTTGGCCAAAGCTCTCGAAACCGCCAGAGCCATTGACTCCGGAGTTTCTGGCCGGAACGTCCGAACATCGGGCGCCGCAGCATCCTGATGCATCTGCAAAACTACGAATTCGCTCTTATGAGAAAATGGTGCCCGTCCGGCAAGGCATTCAAATAACACGCACCCAAGGGAATAAATGTCCGAGCGATGGTCTATGTCGACAGCCCCCAACGCCTGTTCTGGGCTCATGTAGGTTGACGTACCTACGGTAAACCCACTCCTAGTTACTCTGTCCGAACCGGACTCTGAAATGGCTCGAGCAACACCGAAATCAAGCAGGATGGCTCCTGTCCTCGACAAAGCTATGTTCTCCGGCTTTACGTCCCGGTGTACAAAACCCTGATCATGAGCATGTTGGAGTGCTTCCAGTAGATTGCACGAGGCGATCGCGGCGTCCTGCAACTCAACCTGTCTCCGCCCGGAGAGATATTTCGCCAGGGTCGGACCGTCGACAAAGGGCATTACGTAGTAGAGAAGCCAGTCGTTTTCCCCGTAATCGAGCAGCGGGGCAATAAAGGGATGGTTCAACGTCCTCAATACCGCCACCTCTCTAAGGAACCGCTCCGCCGTCACGCTAACTGAGAGTTGTGGATGGAGGACTTTCAAGGCAACGCGCTGGCCGTCGAGGTTGACTGCCATAAAAACCCTTGCGGCACCCCCTCTGCCAATTTCCTTTTCGATCTGATATTTGCCGCGAAGTTCGTTTTGAACCAACGGCAGCAGCTCTCTAGCTATCGGAATTCCTCCTCATCCATGGATTTTAAGAGGCCAATTCCCCGCTGACAATCTAGCCCTAAACGTGATCTAGCGCACATAACATATCGCGGATACCGCCCCACGCGGGGCGTGGCGAGGAAGCTAATCGGTGTATGACATGAGTAAACAGAGAATCTGCAACGCTCTAACTTCTTATTTTGCAACGAATTGACTCACGGCAGTCAATAATTGTCTTGGAATTGTGCGACATCGTGTATATTGTCCTCAGATTCAAGGTCGGCGATACCCACCAACCTTCCTCACCCACCAATCGAGGAAAATGCCGACTTGAGTGCCGGGTCAGCCAAGGGGCCCGGCACTCTTTTTTTTGCGCACAGTTAGAGCACTGACCGACTAACCTTCTTCGTCCAGTATTTCTCTCAGTTGGTTTAGCTTGTCGAGTCCGACCCCATGGCCACGGTCAATAGATCTTTGCGCGGCAACCATGGCCCGTTTGGCCGCTCGGAGGCTTCCGCCAGCCAAGGCAGCCTCGGCGACCGCGACGGCATGATCAAATGAAGACTCGCCTGGATCGGCGGCTCCAAGGAGCTCGGCGAACAGAACCTTGCTGTCCAGGTCCTCCCGCCCGCTCAACACCTTGATGGCGCCAAGCCGAAGCCTCTGCTTTTCACCCCTCGTCAGACACTCCTGCATGACGACATCGCCGATTACAGGAGCGGCAAACAGATATCGATGCCCATCGAACTCGATAAACCGATGGCGCTCCAGAGATGCGATTGCCTGATCTACAGCGAATTCGTCGAGCCCGGAGAGTTGGGAAAGCAAGTCGAGGTCCAGAACCTCTCCTCCAACGCTGGCCGTACAGAGAACCTTCCTGGAAACTTCGTCCAAATCGACGATTCTGGCAGCTATCGCCCGCCGCACCAACGCCGGCATCTGGAAAGGCAACGGACTTTCGAGAGTTTGATTGGGCGCTGGCCATACTTCGGCATCCTGGCGCAACGACGACGCCTTCTCGAGGCCTCTCAATAGCTCTACAGCGAGGAACGGACTTCCACCCGCTTCATAGGCGATTCGTCTAGCCAACCGCTTCGGATCCGCCCCATCAAGGTTATTCCGACCTGCCCATCTGGTCACCAACTCAGCCATATCGCTTTCGGAAAGCGGTGGCAGACTGATCACCGTGCCCGGAATCGACCGCCCGATTTCTCCCTCCAAGTTGGTCAGTTCTCTTGGAGTATTGTCCCTGAACAGACCGATCGAAACGATAAGTATTATGGGTACGGCTTCCAAACGAGCCATCATCGAAACCAGCGCGCCGAGCGATGCGCCGTCCGCGAAGTGTGCATCGTCAATTGCCAGAGCGATCGGGGAGTCTTCGGCAATCGCTTCAACCAGAGAGGCGAGGCACGATGCGACATGAGCGTGGTCCCGCGGCTCGACCGGTTTAAACCGGTCTGCCAGCGAAGGGTCAATCGAAGCCAGGACGCCAAGGGAGGCCGGGTCGGTTCCGGCCAGTCCAGGAGCATCACCCAATCCGGACCTCAGCAACGAGCGAATTGTGCTCCACGGGGCTCCGCCATCGCTTTCCAGCGGCCGAACATTCGCGACAATGGCTCCTTCAAGAGCCAGCCTCTCAAGACAGGTCGACACAAGGCGAGTACGGCCCATGCCAGGTTCGGAAGAAATCGCCAGACAAATGGGACCAGCTGTAAGACCTTCGCTCAAAGTGGCAAAGGCTGCCTGGTGTTCTTCGGTTCGACCTACCAGAGGTGGCTCTGTTCCGACATCCCTCCCATGGGCACGCCTCCAGTTTTCTCTACGTATGCGATCAGCCAACGCATTGATCTCACGACTGGGTGTTTCGCCAATTCGATCTTTGAGGCGCGTGCCAAACCGATTGAAGGCCACAAGAGCCCCTGACGTGTCACCAGAGAGGGCAGCGGCCCTCATGTAAAGACTGACCCCTCTTTCGGAGTGGGGATCCCGCTGGAGTACCTCACCCGCCATCTCCCGGGCCTGGGCGTATGACGAAGCAATCAGGAGTTCACCCTTTTCCAACATCCCCTCAATATTGCGCCGCTGGAACCGATCCCGCTGTCGACTCGTCCACTCGTCGAACTCCGGGGCGTCGTCGAGGTAAAAGCCTTCCAGGAAATCACCACGGACCGCACCCTGATTCTGATCCGTAGACAGTTCCCCGGCATCTACGCTCAAAGCCTGGGAATTTAGAATTACTTTTTCCCCGGAGGAAATGATCCTCTCCCTGCCTAAACCCGACCTTAGCCTTCGCACTGCTTCATTGAGTGAGTGCCTGGCCTTCTCTTCAGATTTTTCGGGCCACAACATTCCCAGGAGATGTTCTCTGGTGCGAGAAAGACCCGGTGACATGGCCAGGTACACGAGCAAAGCGACGTTTTTCCGCCAGACGATATCGGGCGGCGGCTCGGCACCGTTGACCTTTACAGCCGGGGCGCCAAAACAACCGATTTCAAGATGTGGTAGTGACTCGATAGGCGTTTCTGAGGCCATGAATTCGGGGTAATTCCGATCGTGGTTGAAATTCGCGGTTGGAGCTAAAAGTAGAGGTCAGGGGCCGCAATATCCAGAACTCAACGTGAGTCGGAGAAACTCAGGTGGCAGGTTCGCCCGACAGTTCCTGTATTGCCCGGCGGGCCATCCCAACCACGTCCTGCAGTTGCGGGTCAGCCCCCTCCCACAGTCTCACGAAGCGGTCATACTCCGCAACAGCTTCCGAGTTCTCTCCAGCTTCGGCCAGGGCCCTCGCAACCGCAAGGCCTGCGATGGCGCTGTACTCAGGTTCCCCCCTGAGCGCATAGGTGAGGACATTGATACCCTCGTACCTGGTGTCGGCGTTGTGGGTCAAAGACAGCCCAAGTTCGAATCGGGCTGGTCCAAGAAAGGCGGAGGCCCCCGGGCCAAAGCCGATTTCCTCCATCCCGGCTCTCATCATTGCGATTCCGTTTAGCGTATCGCCTTCCAGCATCACCACCAGGCCGCGGGCCGCAGTGATCAGCGATCCGAATCCCCCTGTTCCCGCCGATGTTGAATCCACCGCGAACTGATCCAACTCCGCGCTCGCTCCCAGGGGGTTGCCCATGGCCGAGGCGTAGAGCGCGCGGAGGTAGCCAACGAGATGGTTTCCAGGGGCCGAAGCGTTCAGGACGGCGACCCCGGGCGCCCCGAAATTAGCGTCCGCAATACCGGCAAAGACCGGATACACACTTGCCAAAGCGACGAGACCGGGTTGTCTTCGTGCCACGTTTTCGATTAACGCACCCGACTCTTCCAGACGTCCCAAGCCTGAAAGAAACCGTGCCTTCGTAATCGACAATCCTGGAGCGGGCATCCCCCCATCGGCGATGCCCACATCCAATGCATTGAGGATTCGGTCTACGTCGACGTCGGGATCAAGGAAAAACGCCTGGAAGACCAGGTCCAGTTGTTCCGGCCGACTACGGACAAGATCTACGAGGGCTTCATCCGCCTCAACCCCGCTGCCCCAGAGCCCTGTCGCGATTTGCCTGAAACGAGCCACATCGTTCCGACCTCCGACTGAGTCGAGGAGCGAGATATAACGCTCGAAACGGTCGCGATCCCCTTGCACCAGCGCGATTTCAATAGGGTGTATCAACGCGGCGGACATTGTGGGCACCAGATCAAACGCTCGCTCGAAAGCGGCATATATCTCTACGTCAGAAATCCCAAGCATGGTTTGCGCGTGGTACTCGGCGTCACCCAATTCGTACCAACCAACAGCGTCCGATGGATAGTCTCTCACGTAAGCCCGCAACATTTCAATAGACTCTGGACGACCACGCTCAAAAAGATCGTGGGTGGCCACCAATTCCTGTTCCCGTCTCGGCAGTCGCGTAGCATGCCGCATGGCCAGGGCCAGGCTTTCCAATGCTCTCGGACTCCCATGACCGTCCAACCATCCGTACACGTGGGTTAGTTGGAAAGAGGCTAGCGCAAAACTTGAGTCGGTCGTTACAGCCCTTTCCAGATAAACGACCGCGGAGTCCCACTCAGATCGGCGAAAGTGCTGCTCTCCCTGGAGATATGCCCTAATCGCGTCGAGGGAGTTCGTTGTAATGGCGCTTAAACGAAGATCAGGCACCCCGTCCTGGGAACGCCAAACCTCCTGCAACAATGTCACGCTAAGGTTGTCGACAAGCGAAAGTACGCTGTCGGCGGGGCCGTCTACCTGAACTCTTGCCAGCTGAACTCCATCAACCCCCACAAGTTCCGCTGTTATCCGCACTTCCGGCCCAGCTTCAATTACGCTGCCCTGGATGATCGCACCCGCGCCCAACTCAATTCCAACATCGAGGGCGCCGGCCCTATCAACCGGTCCCGAATCGCCACGGCGGCGCCAACGATCAAACACAGCACGGGGATCAACAGTCCGGATGCCATCAACTCCATCGAGATTGGTTGAAAGCAGGTCGACCATCCCTTCACCGAGAAGGACAACTCCGCTTCCAGAAGAATTGAAAGGCATCACAGCAATTACAGCGGCACCCGGCAATACGGCTCCACCAGACACCCATGGTCGCGCCCAGAAAAGACCGAAAAGGATGATCGCCACGACTGCCAAAACTGGAGCGAGCCTCGATTTCCGGGCGGATACACGGGGTACGGTTTCACCAGATTTCGCCATATCCAGAACCCTGGCGAATTCGGCTCCAGTCTGGTATCGATCGGAGGGCATTTTGGCCAGGGCCTTTTCGATCACCCAATCCACCGACTCCGGAACTTCGGCTCGCCGTTTCCGGACACTCGGAATAGAGTCTGTGAAACGCTGAGTTATTGTCGCCTGGACGGTTGACCCCTGGTAGGGCGGTTTGCCTGCTAACATCTCGAAAAGCACGCAGGCCAGAGAGTAGATATCGGACCTGCCGTCGACTCCCGACTCTCCCGTGGCTTGTTCAGGACTCATGTAAGCCGGTGTCCCAATAGCGATCCCTGTGTGAGTTAGCCTATCCCCATCGGATTCGCTCACAGCAACCGCGACCCCGAAATCTGCAACCAGAGCCATACCTCCCGTCAACATTATGTTGGCCGGTTTGATGTCCCTGTGAATTACGCCTTCATCGTGAGCGTGTTGCAGTGCGTTTGCTACGTCGGACGCTATCTGCAGAGCTTCCTCTATGGACAATTTGCCCAGTCGCCCGAGGCGTTCGGCTACCGACTCGCCAGACACGAATGGCATTACGTAGTACAGCTGTCCCTTGACCGACCCGGAATCGTAGACCGGCAAAATATGTGGATGTTGGAGGGTGGCGGCGAACTTTATTTCGCGGGTAAAACGTTCAGCGCCAACGGCCAGCGCCAACTCCGGCCTCAGGACCTTCACGGCCACGGACCTGTCGTGTTTCACATCCCGGGCGAGGTAAACCGTCGCCATACCGCCACGTCCAATTTCGCGCTCGATTACATAAGCGCCGGACAGACCCTCTTTGATCAGAGTCAGCTGATCAGACATCAACCAACACTAAGGCGATTTTTGACGTGTTTAACATGAGCGTAGCAGTCCCAGGAAGGCTGCAAATGATACATTTTTTGGCACGTTTCGTTCCTGAACAGGATGCTGACGGCGTCCTTGTACAAGGCCACGGTTTGAATATGTCGCGAAACGAGCGTGAAAGCCATCCGACAAGACTAACATGGCCTCACGGAGACCGAAGATAGAGAGCCACCGAGCGAAGATCATCTTCAACATCCAGGTCGGGAGGCATCCGCACCCCTAGCTCAAACTCAACCACCACTTCGGGCACTGATTTCAAACAGGCTCGTGCACCCACATCTCCATCCAGCCGGAAGAGACGGGGAAAAAACTCAGACCGAAAAATAACCGGGTTACCCCGTTGGCCCTGGTACGTGGGGACAATCACGTCACGCTCAGATTTCAGAGCTTCACACATCACCGCATTTAGAATCCCCGTTTTGATCGGCTGGTCGCCAAGGGCTACAAGGACCCTCCGTACACCAATTGGAAGCGATTTCAAACCCGCTTTCAGAGATTCACTGTGTACCCCGGGGCCGTCCAATCGAACAGTAGTCACCGGCAGGCCCTCTAACGCCTGAGCAACGGCAATATGGGGGCGGCGAATCACCACGTGACAGCAATCGACCTCTCGACAGGCGAGCACTCGCTCGACAGTGTGTCTCAACAACGGTTTCCCCTGGATTTCGCACAGAAGCTTGTGTCCGGGAAACCGGCGCGAAAACCCGGCGGCGAGAACAAGCGCGGCATTCATTTTCCGATGTCCATCGCTACCAGTTTGTGAGCGGCATCTTGAAGCACCTTGATTGGCAATCCGACGCACTGCCGGCGCCCCGATTTCACGTCAGCAACAAGGTCTTCAATGACATCATCAATCGAGATACGTGCCACCTCGTCAAGACCGAGACCGGTCACTTTTTCAGTGAGTATAGACGCGGTTGCAATCGAAATAGCGCAGCCATCTCCCAGGAACATCGCGGTGCCAACTCCATGCGGACTTCTTGACAACTGGAATCGGATGCGGTCCCCGCACAGTTCGTTGACGTCTTCACTAACTGCGTCCGGCGATTCCATACAACCCATGTTGCGAGGGTGCTGGAAATGTTCAAGTACCAGCGTCCAGCCAGGCTCGGTCAAAGGGCCGCCCTTCCCTTTCCAAGCTCTTTGCCGCGTCGGTTGGCCAGTACCTCCGCGAGAATACTCAACGCTATTTCCGAAGACGTGAGCGCCCCTATGTCCAGGCCGATTGGCGTCTTAACCCGCGCAATGGAATCAGCGCTGACTCCCCGCTCCAGTAGCAGATTTTTTACTCCAGCCGTCCTTTTCGTCCCTCCCAAAAGACCCACGTAGCCGCAATCGGTTCCCAGAACCCGCTCCAGAATCGGTACCTCAAATTTGTGGTCGTGCACAACGATGGCCAATGAAGTGGTGGGGCTTAATCGAACCATGGCTACTTCTTCCGAGGGTATTCCGACACGCACATCGGCCCCTGGAAAACGGATCGGAGTAGCAAACGTTGGACGAGAATCGACCACAACCACGTTATACCCTTGCAACACGCCGAGGCGGCTAAGTTCAACACCAACATCATTAGCACCAACAACAACCAGGAGAGGCCTCGGTACGTGCAGTTCAGCGAAAATCTGACTGCCGCAAACCTCGAACGACGCCGAACTGCCTCTGTCAAATACCTGCTTTAATTCCGCTACCAGTTCGTGCCCCTGTTCATCCCCGTCAAGAGCCCCCGGCGTGAGGACAAGCTCAGGGTTATCACCTGTGACATCCACGCAGCGCAGGGTCCGTATTCCCTTCTGGAGGTTTTCATGAATGCGCCGATAGGTGTGAAACGCAGGATGCCCGGTCAACAGATACTCCAACAACACCTGGACAATTCCACCGCAAATGAGTCCCATTTCAGCAGCTTCGTCGTCGGCAAGTTCTACGGAGACCGATTTGCGCCTATTCTCGGGACCCATGGATCGGGCCTCAGCGATGACGCGGGCGTCAACACACCCCCCAATAGTCACGGACCCGACGATTTCCTTGCCATCCCCTGCCCGCACGAACATTTTCGTGCCGATCGGCTTTGGGCTGGTCCCGTGCGTCGACACAAGGGTGGCCATCACCACTGCCCTTCCTGATTCAGCTATCTCATCGATCGTACGATAGAGGTCCATCAGGCGGCCTAGTCGCGACGCGATCGGGAACGAAGCATGATACTCATTGCAACATATGCCTCACCGTTTCGAGGTTGCCGTCATTGGGCGCCGGATCGAGCCCAAGTATCGCGGCCATCAGGTTGTAGATGTGAACGTTCTCGAACGGTTCGACAACCATACCCGACCGGAAGGCCGGCCCGGCTGCCACAAACAGCGCATGCATAGATTCTACATCGTTCGCGAATCCATGCGTCGCTCCCTCGAAGGCCGTCGGCTGCGACTGCAGGAAATCGCTTGAAACCCCGCTCCATCCTTCATCCATCACTCCGACCAGAGTGGTGATTCGATCACTCCCATCATAATGATAACGCGTTGGCAGGTTCTCTTTTCGAAACACCTCAATTCCTTCGATTCCCTGCAAATTGGCAAAGGCCTCGTCGAGATAGTCCGGATCGGGGGCCAATGCTAGCACCGGCGCCCAATCGACAACGTTTATACGGGAAAGGTCAACGTATTCATCCAGGACGACAACTTTCTCGCCCGAAAGCTCTGTCATTCCGTGGTCGGATACAACGATGATATTTACTCGATCTTCCAGGGGGGCGGCGGCTATCCCCTCCATTAGCAAACCCAGGATACGATCGGCCTCTTCGATGGCGAGAGCCGTTTCCGGGGCGTTGGGCCCATATCGGTGGCCTGCGTCATCAACAAGACTAAGATATGTTGCAACAAACGTAGGACGATCAGCCTCGGGAAGATCAAGCCAGCCTAAGACGCGCATCACCCTCTCCTCGTTGGAAACTTCCGAGTCGTAATTAGCCCATTGCGTTGGCCTCATACCCTTAATCGGGGCCTCCGACCCGGGCCAAAAAAGGACGGCAGTTTTCATTTCGGCTTGCTGGGCAGTAACCCATATGGGTTCGCCACCCCACCATCTCCCATTTCCTACTTCTTCCCTATCGCTCAGTGTAAAGCGGGATTGGAAACCCTCATCCCACATGTTGTTGGCGATGATACCGTGATGCGCTGGATAAAGACCGGTAACGATCGTGTAATGGTTAGGAAAGGTTTTTGTCGGAAAAGAAGGGATCAGCCTCTCCGCCCGCACACCTCTGGTCGCGAGCCGATCCAGATTTGGAGTCGCTGCCTTATCCATGTAGTCCCAGCGAAAGCCATCAAGTGATACGAGAACAACGACATCGCCATCCGGTGGACGCGGACCACACCCGGAGATAGCAAGGAGCACCATACAAAGGGTCAGGCGCTTCGCAAGCGAACCTAAAGACACGGATGGGGCCAACCGCCTAGTAGCCAACACTGACGCCGAGGCTAACAAATGTCTCATGGTTTAAAAGAAATTCCCCCTGAGGCGATGGCCCGGTAAGCCCCTCAAGCACAAAGCTGAAGCGGTTCGGACTTTCGGGAAACAGTGTGACGCCAGAGCGTATACTTATCCTTGGATCCCAATCGGCGTTTTGGTCAAGCGTCACGTCAATCGATGCAAACCCGTCGGCCACCGAGGTCAACCTTATGGCTCGCAGTTGTGCTCCGAACTGGGCGCCCCATCGCTCGAAGCCCTGTGGCGTTATGTTCATGGCAAACGTGCCACCTCCGTAAACCTCTGCTTGCTCACCTACTGATCGAAACCAAATTGCTCGAAGGTTATCGATGCTGTAACTGATCGTAAACGCATCGAACCGATCTATATATTCGTCACCCAGGTGCGAGCTGATATGGTTGTACGACAGTGCGAAACTGTTTGCTCCGCGCTTGATGATCACTGGCACTCTGAAATTCCAGTCAGAGGAAATAAAATGTTTCTGCGCAGTTTCCATGTTGAAGCGACCCCATACGCCGGCTCCCAAAGCAAGGGCAACGTAATCCCCGTCGGCGGACCCGCTAAAAAGATAAATCGGGAACGTGCGTCCGATTCCGGCTTCTCCTTCAATTCCCGATCCGAAAAGTGTAGCGCCCTCCGTCGCCGCGATCAGTTTGCCTGACAAACGTGGTTCCCTTTGATCACCCAGTACCCGTGGAATGAGATCGCCAGCGGGGAGCAATTTCCTCTCCTGTCCAATCAAGAGGCCGGGGTTGATTATGGCACAGAAACACAAAATTGAAATAATTTTCACTACCAGGTCCCGATGGAGAAAAAAAGGGTGATCTCCCCTCGGAGACCACCCTTAATTGTAACACCGGTACGAACTGTTAGTTGTTAGTTCTTGACCCAGGGAAGCCTGATGCGTTCGTCAACCTGATATATCTCCTCAGGCAGCGGGATATCAGTAGAGAAATCGCCGTACTCTTCAACCAACGTCACACGACCGTTGGCGAGGAAAATGACTTCGGGGGAAATCCAACCGCCGCCGAGTCTTTCGTAGTTGTTGAACTGGACCTCCCTCTCATTTCCGTTGGGGTTGTACTGCAGAGACCGGACAAAGACCATCCGTTCTTTGTCAATCCAAAATTGATTGGATTTGTCGTCTGCCGACTCTGCACCCACAACGTAGACATCCCGCCCCTGCCAGGTTGTCTCGTAACTCTTATTGAGGTCAAATCGGAGCGCAGTCAACTTGGAGATGGTTTCTTCGGGCTCATACTCATAGATATCGAAGCCGAGTACCAGCAGGGGGTGAACCGTCGGGCCGCCAAAGGCCTGCTGACCATTTCTAAACACGTACAATGAATCGTTACGAAAGATGATTCCGTTACCAGCATCCAGTGGCGCGATATCGATGCGGAGGTTTCCGCCCAGAGTAAGGGACTCGTACCAGAGTTGGGCAGAATCCACCGTAGCAGTCCGAGGATTGTAGTAAGTCGTTCTTTGGATAAACGTAAGATCCTTGTACCAATGCCCGGCATAGCGCCGATGCATCTCCCGAATTATTTCTTCGCCGGTCAAGGTCGTACCGGTTTTGGGCGTTGCGCCAGCAGGCACCGCAATCAAGGCGGCAACCACCATCAAGGCGAAGTTACTTCGGACTATTTTCTTGTTCTCCACCATTTTGCAATCCGTTCATAAATGCCGATTCACCATTAGGGATCGGTTGGTTAAGTCCTCTCGGCGTGCACGCCGTAGGGTCGATTCAGGTACCGGAATACCATCAAACAGCAAACCCGTTCCGTCGGAATCCAGAAAGAAACTTCGTTCCATCCGAAACGGGGTTGCATCTATTATCATTTTCATGACAAAAAGTTCCGGCACAACCGGAAGGCGCCGTTTTACATTTTGCGAAGGGGATGCGTCCACTTGAACGCTCCGCCGCTCACCTTCACAGCGCCGAGAAACCGATTCACAGCATTCAAGACCGCCAGGGCGGCGGCCCGGGCGGGCAATTCCTCCTCCACCACGCAAAACCCTACCAGGCTTTGAATTTCGCCTTCAACGTGGGCTGCCAGCGAGACCGCGATCGCAGGAGTATCAAACACACGAATAGTGCTGATATCGAGAAACTGCAAATTGGCTGCATCCACCAAGATGCCAGTCCGCACACCTTTGGCTGCGGCAATGGCTGCACTCCGGATCCTTTCGATCTCGCTACCCTTGGACTCTACCTGCCCAGTATGGATTTCACCCGCTTTTCGTTCGAGTTGGACACGAACAATAAAGCGATCTCCAGAAAGCAGTTCTAGGTCTACGCCAACGTATTTCAGTCGCGGTTGAATTCGTTCTTCAAGGCTAATGTATTCTAGGTCTCGGGCGGATTTCTTTTTCACCGTAAGTCCCTCCGTCTCTTGTTCAGATCGAATTTAAGCCCTAACAGTCCGGCTCGGGAAGTCCCTGTCATCTTTTTCCATCCGACAAAACCTGGCGCGCGCAGTTTTTCCCTGCGAGCCCGCTCAAGCCAGAGCCAGGGTGGTTGCCCGCCCCACAGAGGTACAGTCCCCTGAACGGAGTTCGGTACGCATACCAACCTGGCATCGGCCTGAGGTACAACATTTGGTCCATGGCCGGTTCGACGTGATAGACACAGCCGTCCGTGATCCCAAAATCTCGTTCAATTTCGCGAGGCGTGCGCACGTGGGAATGGATAATGCTATTAGAAAATCCCGGGCTATGCGTTTCCAGAAGTCGAGTTGTAGCTTCGCGAACTTCGTCTGCTATGTCAGTTTCTCCACATCCCATCGGGCCCGGAATCGACTGTACCCAGGCTGTCAGTACGTGTTTGCCCTCCGGTGCCAGGGTCCTGTCAACTGTGGTGGGGAGATAGACTTCGGCCCACGGGGACTCCGGCACCTTCCCGTACTTGATCGGGTCAAAAGCCCGTTCCAGCGTGTCAAGATCAGCTCCCAATTGAATTCGTCCGGTAAGCTTCTCGGAAGCGGAGCCAAAGGTAGGGAGCGAATCAAGCGCATACCGAACGATCGCCACGGATCCCCGAGAACGAATTCCCCTGGTAGCGAACGCCAACTCAGGATCTAATTCGGAAGCATCGGCAAGATCCAACAATGTTGTTCTGGGGTCGACTCCGGAAATAATGGTCGGTGCCGTATGCTCATCTCCATCGCACATTTTGACTCCGGTAACCCTCGTACCCGCGGACTCAATCTTTTGGACGCCGTTTCCCTTGCGAATCTCAACACCCTGTGCAACAGCGGACTCCTCAAGAGCCTCGGCTAGCCCGCCCATTCCGCCTTTGACGTGCGCCACACCGGGGAATAACCCATCGATCCATCCGGGCCGCTGATAAACCAACCCAAGCGCGGAGCCAGGCGATCGCGGAGCCAGCCAGGACCCCAACAACGCCGGACCCGCCAGAGCAGCTCTGGTGGCATCATCGGATATCCTTTCGTCCAAAACATCTTTAACGCTCATCGGGATCATCCGCATTACTTCCAACCCCTTCGGGTCGCCCAGCTTGCGAAGCCTCCAGCCAGCTTTGAGAAGTTCGATCAGATCGCCCAAACCTCTCCGCTCAATATCTGGAAGCGGGCTGGTCATAAGGGGTTCCAGGGCTTTCCCGGTCGCCTCAATTAGGCTTGCCAGTTCTCTGAAACCGGCACGGTCGGCGTCAAGGATGCCTTCAATTCCTGTCCCCGAGCCAGCGAAATACCTCGACTCTCGGTCCCCATCCGGCACCAGGGTCCCCCCACCGGAGAGAAGTCTCAAGCCGTATCGGTCAAGCTCCAGGTCGGACAGGACGGTTGGGTGGAGCAACTCAGCAGATTGGAAACAAACCGATGCGCGGAAACCAGGGGCAAACTCCTCAGTACCAACGAGCCCCCCAACCCTTTCCCGCTGCTCGAGAATTAAAACTGACTTTCCCGCGCGAGCCAGATATGAAGCGCACACCAGCGCATTAAATCCACCCCCTACAAAAATCACATCATGTTTGCTCATAAGGACGCTTCCAACATGATATCGGCTGCCAATTTGCCTGGCGCACCCATGACTCCCCCACCCGGATGGGCTCCCGAGCCACAGAGGTACAGGTCTTTTACCGGAGTCCCGAAGCGACCGTATCCGGGAACCGGGCGGAGGAAGAAAAGTTGTTCAAGGCTGAGTTCACCATGAAAAATATTCCCATTCGTAAGACCGATTCTACGCTCTAAATCCAGCGGGGTCATAATCTGCCGGTGAAGAATCGTGCTTTTGAAATTGGGAGCATATTGTGCAATCGTATTGACCACCGCGTCCCCGAAGGCTTCGCGCTGATCATCCCAGGTACCCTTGGCCAGATCGTAAGGAGCATACTGCACAAAACACGACATCACGTGTTTCCCGGCCGGTGCCATCGATGGATCGATAAGGGACGGAATAACAATGTCCATGTAGGGATGCCTGGAAAAATTTCCGTATTTGGCATCGTCATAGGCGCGTTCGAGGTATTCGAGATCCGGGCTTATCGAAATCGCCCCGGAAAGGTACGGAACTGCGTCCTTGCCAACCACCCCGATGTTCGCAAGACAATCGAACTCCGGGAGAGCATCTAACGAAAGGTTCACCTTCCCCGACGAGCCACGGATCTTAAACCTGTCGATGCTCGCTTTGAAATCCTCTTCCAGGTGCGATTGATCGACCAATTTCTGGAACGTAATTTTCGGATCCGCGCTGGACGCCACCATCGGAGCTTTTATTTCTTCGCCGTCCTCGAGTACCACTCCTGTAGCGCGACCGTTCTTGATAAGTATCTCCGATACAGGCGCATCCGTTCTGATTTCTGCTCCATGGTACCGGGCGGAGTCCGCGATCGCGTTGACAACACCGCTCATACCGCCTCTGGGCAGCCCCCAGGCCCGGAACTGGCCGTCAATCTCCCCCATATAGTGATGCATCATTACATAGGCCGAACCGGGCGATCGTGGGCCCAGAAAAGTGCCAATTATGCCGCTCGCCCCCAGAGTTCCCTGTAACACCGGCGTCTCGAACCACTGCTCCAGAAGATCCGCGCTGCTCATCGTCATTAACTTTGCGAGGTCGTAGAGGTGTTCGCCCCTCTCAGCAAATTTGCCTCCCAGCCTGGCAAGGTCGGCAATATTCGATGGAGAGAGGGAAAACGGATCCGGTGGAATAGTGGACAGCATCGGCCGAATGGTCATTGCCAAATGGTGCATCAGTCGGCCGAATTCTTCGTAGGCTTCGGCGTCTTTTGCCGAATGCCGCATCAACTCGAGCCGTGTATCAGCCGAGTCGTGCCAGCGCATCAGGTGATCGCCGTTGGGCATCGGCGTCATTGTCCCATCGAGAGGCAGCAACTCAAGCCCAAACTTCGGCAGGTTGAGGTCACTGATGATTTGAGGCCTCAGCAGACTCACGACGTATGAGCAAACGGTGTACTTAAAACCCGGATAGATTTCCTCGGTGACCGTGGCGCCACCCAGAATATCTCTTCTTTCGAGAACCAGAACGGACTTGCCAGCCCGCGCAAGATATGCCGCACAAACCAGCCCGTTGTGGCCACCTCCAATTATGATCGCGTCGTAAGACCTGGCCAACGATTTCTCCTCACGCGTATACACCCGATCGCCCGATTTCGGGTTTATACTGGTAGACAGAAATGATTGAGTGTGAGTATAGTGGAGCGGGTATCACACTGCAAACATCATCAGGAAACTGCTTGAATGGCAATCGGAACTCCCTTTCACGAACGAACATCCGGGATTTGCAAGAGCAACGATTGGCGTCGCTGGTCGGGTTATTTTGCCGCCACATCGTACGGAGATTTCGTGCAACCTGAATACGCAGCAATTCGCCATTCGGCGGCGCTGTTCGATGTCTCTCCCCTGTACAAGTACCATCTTGAGGGTCCAGACGCCACAGCAATGGCCAACAAGGTCTTCACGCAGGACTTACAACAGGTACCAGTACAGAAAGCGGTCTACACGCCGTGGTGCGATTCAAAGGGAAAAGTCCGTCAGGAGGGAACGGTTTTCAGGCTGGACGACAACCACTACCAGATCAATGCGGCTGAGCCTGCGTTGCGGTGGCTGGGGATAAACGCGGAGGGTTTCGACGTAACGCTATCAGACCGTTCGACTGAAACCGCCGCTCTGGCGTTGCAGGGGCCAAAGTCGCGGGACATCCTGGTTGAGTGCGGAGCCGACATCGCTAGCCTCGAATTTTTTGGGATTCGTGACACAACTGTTGGCAACATCCCAATAACGGTGAGCCGCACAGGCTATACGGGAGACCTCGGCTACGAGATTTGGCTCCGCGCCACCGACGCGCTGGAGTTCTGGGACAATCTGATGGAGGCCGGTGCAGCTCATCACATCACACCCGGTGGGTTGATGGCCCTGGACATGGCCCGCATCGAAGCAGGGTTCATCTTGATAGGTGTCGACTACAAAAGTTCTGATTCCGCCCTGGTAGACGACGACAAAGTGACGCCCTATGAGGTAGGACTCGGATGGAGCGTCAAGTTGTCCAAGGACAGCTTCGTCGGGCGAGAAGCTCTGACTCGAGAAAAAGCCAGCGGACCCACTCGAAAAACCGTCGGACTTGAAATAGATTGGCAGCCGATGGAAGACCTCTACCTTGCCGCCGACCAGATGCCTGACCTGCCCCTGACAACCTGCCGCGAGCCGGTACCTGTGTATGCTGCCGGCGGACCACAAATCGGTAGAGTGACCACAAGGATCTGGTCCGCTCTGTTAAAGAAATACATTGCGATTGCGATGATCGACGCGACATACGCGGATGTCGGAACACACGTCGATATGGAAGTGACGGTGCAATATGAGAGGAAACGCGCACCCGCCAGGGTCGTGAAGCCGCAGTTCTATAGACCGGCCAGGATGAGGGAATGAGGGGAAGGCGGGAAGCGGGAAGCGGGAAGCGGGAAGCGGGAAGCGGGAAGCGGGAAAATTTATTCCCTATTCACTTACCCACTTTTTTCGACCTCAACCCTGGCGTCATTAAAACACGCTCCTCCACCAACAACGTTGATGGTGTCGGGACACAGTGCGTTCGACGTTTTGCCGTTGCCCGACGATTTTCGCCACGCGCCTTTGGGGATCACCACCGTACCCACTCTCACATTTGCATTTATCAGCACCCGGCATTGGACTTCACCCAGGTTGTTGAACACCCTCACCGGGTCTCTGTCAGCCAGCCCCCTCGAATCGGCATCTTCTTTGTTCATGCTGATGCGCAGCTCTTTATAGGCATACTCTCCAAATGTCGACGACGTCATTCCGGCAACGGCTGGACTGATCAAGGCCAGCGGATGGTCTTCATCAACCAGTTCGATAAACTCGTAGGGTGAGTCGCCCAGGCTGGCCGGACACAAATCAATGAGACCGTCTTCAGTCCCGGGAAAGACTGTTTCGAATTGGATTGGTCTGCCCCCAGAAAACTCGTGAAACAGCGGTTCTCCGGTCTCCAGTTGCTCCGACGTCAGGGTTTGCTCGTTCATCTCAAGCCCGTCGGCGATCGCGCCCAGCCACTCTTGATTAGTCCAGGTGAAGGGTGCATCATCCCAACCCATTGCCTGACCCAATTCACGGAAAACTTCGGGATTCGACCTGGACTCTGAAACCGGGTCTATAACGGGTACGACTCCTCCAACTACATACGCACCATAACTTCGCCGCACATCGGACTCTTCAAAGAAGGTGGTGGCGGGAAGCACGATGTCGGCGTACGCCACAGTGTCGGTCATGACTTCTTCAAAGACAACAGTAAAAAGATCTTCCCTCTCCAAACCCTTGATGACACGATTCTGGTCCGGCATGGTAGCAACGGGGTTACAGTTGTAGACGAAAACGCCTTTCAACGGCGGGTCGTTCAATTCAGTGAGCAATCGACCCAGTTGAGACATATTCAATTCGCGTGTGTTCCACTCCACTCCGTTGTTCAACGCAGTTTTGTCAAAAGAGGTCGCGCCGCTATTTGAACCGGTGTAGCCTCCGCCGACTACACCGAATTTTCCCAACAACGCGGGGATAGCTAGAACGGCCGCGTAGGCCTGTCCCCCGTTGCGGTTGCGTTCAATGCCCCAACCAGCCCTGATCAAAGAGGGGTTGGCGTTGGCAATCCTGTCGGCGAGTGTCTCAATCACTTCTACGCTGATACCCGTTTCGCCCGACGCGCTGGCGAGGTCCCAATTCCTGGCAGCGTCCAAAATCGGGTCCAGCCCTTTCGCGTGCCTGGCGAGAAACTCCTGGGCGAGCAGGTCTTTTTCTGCCCACTGATGGATAATGGCGAGCACCAACGGGAGGTCAGTACCCGGGCGGACGGGAACGTGTAGATCAATTTCGCCTTCAGAGAAATTGTTCACCGGATCTACAACTGCCACGAAGGCGCCTCTCTTCCGAGCTTCCTTCAAGACTGGAACGAGATGAATATTCGATGCTTTCGGGTTGGCGCCCCAGATCACGATACACTCGGCGTGGACGAAATCTTCGAATGCCACACCTGGCATCTTGCCATACATAGATGACGCCACGGTCGACGATGGTGCCGCGCAAACCGTTTTCTGAAGACGCGAGGCTCCCAGTCGCGCAAAGTATTGGTCGTCAAGAAAACCGTCGGTCAAAAACCCGTTAGAGCCGCCATAGTTAAACGGCACGATCGCCTCTCCACCGAATTCGGACACAATTTCAGAAAAACGACGAGTGATCGTTTCTACAGCCTCGTCCCACGAGATTGGTTCGAATTCACCCGAACCTTTGGGACCAACTCTTCGTTTCGGCGTTCCGACTCTGTCGGGGCCGTAAACCCGCCGACTGAAATTGCGGACTTTTCCACAGACGAACCCTGAGGTGAACTCGCTGTGCCCGGAAGCCGCGACAGTGGTCGCTTTCCCGTTTTCGACCGTCACTTCCAGCGTGCAGGTGTCCGGACAATCCATGGGACAGGTTGTCAGCCGTGTTGAGGTTTCACCTTGGGGCATCTTATCTCGCCGATTTTGTCTTTAGAACAATAAACCGGAAGAGGGAAAATCAAACACACGACATTGCAGTACAACAAAACGCAAACATTTGACATTGAGTAGAATCGGAGACGATCCAGTGTCTCTCTTCCTCCAACTACCCAATTATCCTGCAGGTATATTGGCGCCATGACAGGCGGTGCACATAGCGGAGTTACTTCTCCTCAAACGATCGGCGTCGAAGCCGGGACCGTGGGGACTGAACCGCCGCCCCGCCTGGGCAGAGTGACATGACATGCAGTCCTGTTCTGAGTGACAAGAAACACACGATTCAAGACTTTGCCGCGCCGCGCGACCGTGGCTCACCGAAAAAGCTCTACTTGCATCGTGAAACCCTGAGCTGAGGGTGCGGCGACCGGAAAGACCTGCATCTACGTGGCAGTCGGTACAGAAAGCCCGGGTGTTGTGGCAGGACTCGCAGGAAACTTCGCGGGCATATGCTGCAGCGGGATGCCTCGTTATGTAGTCGGCCGTGTGATAGTTGGCAGAAGAGGCTCCGGTTGGAAGGTGACACGAGAGACAGTCCTCCCGCACATGACAACTGGCGCAATTCCCTGGATCCGCAATCGCGTCAATCCCGTGCCTTTCTCCAAAATCATTTCCATGAGATACTGGCGGCAGATTCCCCAACCCCTCACTGAGAAACTCCGTGAGCACCGCTTGTTGCGCTTCGCTGACAGCTCTTAGATTCTGGGCCGAGCCAATAGTAACCCTGTGGCAATCGAGACAATCTTCCCGAACGTGGCAGCCAGAACAATTGGCCGGGTCGTCCCCCGCCCTATCTCCGTGGAAATCAGCGACGTTCTCACCATGCCATTCCGGCGTGCTACGCTCAACCGACACACCGATTCCGCGGCCAACCCCCGAGACAGGCAGGCGAGCTACTTCGGTCGGAACGTTCACGTGGCAGGCCAGACAACTTTCCTGGGTGTGACAGGTCGCGCAGGAGGAAATATCGTTAATAGAGCTCTCACCATGCAGTTCAAGAAACTCTGTCGAATCGTGGTCCGATGGTGCCCGTTCAATTTCCGCCGCAAACACAAGTGACCGCGAATCCATCTCCAGGGATTGAATAGCTTCCTGTTCCGGCGCATCGACATGGCATTGGACGCAGTAGTCACGGGCATGACAGGTGGCACAGCTGGCGGCAATCGTCCCACCTTGATCAGCAAGCTCACCATGTAGTCCGCCGAGAAATTCGGGTTTATCGTGAGAACTCGGTGTCTGAAACTCCGATATATCGGATTCCAGGAGACGATCTGCCCTCGACAGGGGCAGGTGGCACACGGAACAGGTTGTGTCAGGTGCTTCAAAATGCTGGGTACTGATTTCGTGACAATCGAGACAGCGTTGAACATCCGAAAACTTGATGGCCAACCAATCGCCCCCCGACTCGGAATGGCACTGCACACACCTCGTACTCCCTTCGCCCTCAACGGCCGTTTCAACTTCGGCATGGCGAAAATGATCAAACGCCAGATTCGTTCGGTGAGACTCAGTGGGCGGCTGCCACTCTACCGTTTCTTCGATTTCACCGTCATGACAATTTTCGCACGACTCCGGCCTCGGCCAAACGGACCGTTCGGGTTCAACGATTCCAGCGTGACAACTCAGACAACTCGGAAAGAGCCCGCGATGAGCCTCGTGATCCCAGTGATCCCGCAGACCCAATTCGACGGCACCGTAACCGCTTACCATAATGGCAATCGCAGAGAAGAGCAGCGACCTCACAAACCGCCTCCTCTCACCGGGACCTGCAAAATCGCCGGGTGGAGACCGCGCTCGTCAATGCCACTGCCAAAAAACAATCTGAGCCCCGCATCTACCCGCCACTGGTTCCAATCGAATTCTCCCGCATCAGGCCGACGGCGCGTTTCGCTATATCTCCCGGCTGAAATGTCCAGCACGGCTCCACTTGGCAATTCAAAATCCGCTTTCAAACTATAGAACCACACCTTGGCGTCCCCGAACCGAAACTCCAACGGTCGGCTGAGCACACCTCCAGCTCCCGTTACGGAAAAGCCCTGCCCGTTTCGGAGCTCGACGGCCCCGTTAAGCCCCTGCGATGAAGCACCAGGACCAAACTCCGCATGGTAGTCGAGGGACACAGTCGTTATTGCGGTGGTATTCACTCTTCCTCCCACACCAACTCGCCACCCGTCCTCTTCGAAATCTGAGAGCGGAGTATCAGCTTCGTCGTCTGCGAACTCATAAATTTCAGCGCGTCCGTGAATCTCAAGGTCTCCCAGCGGCCGCACAGAAATTGAAGCGTTGGCAGCATGGTACGGCACAGGACTGAACGCGCCCCAGATAGTCCAAAGATCGAAATGCGGCCGGTAGCGAATCAAACCCAGGCTCCCCGATAAACTCCGGGTTGCAACAGATGCCGTCATCTCACCGCTCCCAAACCAACCGGCAGCTATGTCGTAATCACCACCTCCCCGGACAATCAGTTGCGGCAAAACATTGAAACTCCCCGAGAAACCGACGCGCTCGGAGATCAACTGATCCGTTCCCCGATCTACCTCTCGTTCGTACATCATCCGCAACTTCGCCGGTCCGTCGACTAACCCAAGGGAGCCTCCGGCCACGAGGTGTCTTTTGCGAGGTTGGAATTCATCGAGTGGACTCACGGCAGAATTGTTGATCGGGACGGCAATGCCCCGGGCCAGACCCAGGCCCGCGTACACGTCGAGATCGACCACATCCCCCAGAGTCTTCTTGTTCAGGCGCGCGCCGTCAAAACCGGTAAAGCCAAATCGGGTGGTGACGTGAGTCCGTCCGAGCTGCAAATTCAAACCGGGCTTGGTGTAGTCAAAGAAGCCCGAAAGCATTTGCAGGTTCGGGTTGGAACCATTGAATACCCTGGCGTCGCTCAGGTCTACGCCGAAACGTTGCTTCGTCCGGAAACTTACCCCGGGCACTCCAATCCCCCATATGGCGACATCGGCCGTCGTGATCAACGGTTGCGAACGAAGGTTATTTCCCGGCCTGTAGTATGTGCAGAACACTTGCCCGGAACGACATCTTACCGCAAACCCATCCGGCGTCAGGAGTCCACCCACCTGTCCAGCGACAACGTCCGTGGCGACGATGCTGTCGAATTCCACTCCGCGATATGTCGCTGATCTGACGCGCGAATCAAGTCGGACCCGGTATCCCTGTCCACACAAAATTCCAGGCCACCCGACGGTCCACGCGAATAACATGACGACGTGAAACGTTTTCATGGCGTGGCTCCACCGAAGAGCAAAGCCCAAAGAATGAGTCCAATCAACAGCAGACCCACAGATAACCCCAGTAAACCCAACGATACGGACCACAGGTACGCGGCACGCGCCGGGGGATTGGTAATTTTTCCTTCGAGAGTACCGTCCTTGAGCATCCTCTCGTACTGCAGCGGATGTTCTTCCTTCAGATAGTCCATTGTGGCACGGCCAGTAAACATCACCACGTCGATTGGAAATTTTTCCGGACGCAGGTTGGCGTTGAAAAAGTGTATGGTAAAAATCACGCCAGCCGCCAACAACGCCTCAATTCCATGGACGATAGAGGCAACATTGAAAATCCACCCGGGGAAAACCCTGGCAAACAACTCGGGAAACCATAGCAGCAAACCCGATCCCCCGATTATCGCGACTCCCCAAAATTCGCCCCAATAATCAAGCTTATCCATGTAGGAAAAACGGTCAAACTGCGGCTTCGGCGCTTTACCCACAAACCATTTAAACGTTTGCAACAGATCCCGCACGTCATTTGGCTGGGCGACCATGGAGTCCGGGCCCCAAAAAAAACTCTTCCGGTTTTCGCTTTTGGCTATTCGATACCCGAGATTGCCGATGTGGATGAAGAAATACAAGAAAGTGATCACCCCGCACACTCTGTGAATCAAACCGGCCGACGCAGACCCGCCCACCAAACGAATCATCCTGGAAGCCCACTCCGTCTGCGAGAAAAGAAGAGGGGTACCCGTTACCACCAGACCAAAAAAAGAT
This sequence comes from Gemmatimonadota bacterium, assembly GCA_029262195.1. Lineage (GTDB taxonomy): Bacteria > Gemmatimonadota > Gemmatimonadetes > Gemmatimonadales > GWC2-71-9 > B16T1B5. Next base: position 514,869 of record JAJCZX010000030.1, read on the forward strand.
ATGATCACCATGATGTGCAGAGCACGCTCTATAGGAGAGAATCGCAGAACATACGGCCCCGCTCCGCGATCTGATGAGGCGACCGCTTCCCTAAACATTTTCTTCGAGCCTCGCTTTTGATCGCGTTGCCTCAATCAAGGAGCGGGTGAGCCAAAGTATCGAGTGAATGGCAAAAAAGGACCATACGCTTACCAGAAGCGTCGTCATCAGAGCCCAGGGCCAGAATAACACAGGGTACCGCTCGCGGTCCCGCATATCCCCGTGAGCGAGATATTTGACGAAATTTGCATTAGCCGCTTCGTGGCACCTGGCGCAGGTCTCAACAAGAGCCAGGGGCGAAACGGATGACTCAGGGTTCGACGCAGGAAAGACCTGATGGGCCGTGTGACAGTCGCTGCACTTAGCGGTCAATCCGAATCCAAGTCCCGTCACCTGACCGTGGTACGTGTCAAAGTAGGTCTCATACACTCGTTCATGACAACCGCCGCAGGTTTCGGCAAGTCCAACAAACCATCGAGGTTCGTCTGATCGGACTATGGAATGGGCCGTGTGGCAGTCCGTGCAATCCGGGAGATCAGCTGCGTCCGTTACTCCTGCGGTGTCAACATGCATTGGAGAACGATGAACGTCGGCCGGGATATCATGGCACTCCCCACAGGTCTCCGTGATATGGGTCCTGTTGACCGTCGATGCTGGGGAGTCGGCGGGAAGGACGAAATGGGCTCCGTGACAATCGTTGCACGTGGCTGAAACGACCAGTCCGGCCTGCTCGACCGCTACGCCGTGGACCGTTTCGTGATACTGCTCGGCAGCCGTCCGGGCAAGCTCTTGCTCCGGCCCCACGAAATAGGTTGCAAGAATCTCGGGGTCTGTGTGGCAACTGCCGCACAGCACCGCAACGTTGAGAGCGTTGGTTGGCGACGCGGGGTCAGCAGATGACAACACGTTGTGGGCAGTGTGGCAGCTAACGCATCCTGGTGTTGCCATCCCGTCGCCCAAGTGCACAGAGCCAGACCATTCAAACCCCTCGACTTCATGGCAAGACACACAATTCACCGGCTCGACTTCCTCAACGTGGGGATAGCCCTCTGCCTCAGACTCATGACAATCGGCGCAGTCCAGATCGGAATGGCTGGTTCCCACCAGCACGGATTTCGGCACCATGAACGAATGCTCTCTCGTACCAGGGATATTCGCTACAAACTCTGCATCGCCGTGGCACTTTTCGCAGCTCACCTCGGGATCCTGCGCGTAAGATTTAGCCGGTTGTAGCAGCACCATCAAAAGAGCCGTGGCGCACAAACCCGAGAACCGACCGATTGAGTCGAAAAGCGGGCTGGAAAGGCGGTGGGCGCGCATCCAATCACCTTCACTCGCCGCCCGCCGAATCGGGATCGGCGGTCGTAGGAACCGTTACTCCCCCTACGGACATGGGCGGTAACTGATGACATTCAGCACAGGCCTTGGGTTCATAATGGTCCTGGATCTCAATGTGGCAAGACAGGCAAACCGGTCTTGTCCAGCGATCAATCGTCTGGCCCTCAACCTCGTGGCAATCGGAACAGGAAACATGGTCGTTCCTACTGTGGTCTTCCATGGCACCGTTTACATGGCAGCTGACACATGTCGTCTCCGGTTCATGGTGCTCCACATGGCAGCTCTGGCAATCCAATTCAGTTGCGGCCATTTCAGGGGGAGTGTGGCAATCCCGGCAGTCAAGGTCAGCCTGGCGGTGGACATCGTGCTCGAAAAACCCCGTTTCCGTCCGTGCAGGAGCTGTCGGGGCGCCGCCGGCTCCTTCGTGACAGGTGGCGCAGTTAGGCGGATCCACCACCGGATGGTGACAGTCATTGCAGGCTGAAAGGTCCTCGAATACTGTCCCTCCGTGTTCTTCGAGAGGAGTATGACAATCTTCACAGGCGAGACCCGCCGTCAACACATGGCTGTCGTGCTCAAAGTTGTTGCCCCGAAAACTCACAGACCTCCTTTCTTCACCAAGATGGCATTCCAGGCATGAATTTTCGCTTACCGGAGGGCCTAGATCCAGGTCACCAAGATGGTAGTCGAGCCTCCCCTCTTGAACCGCTCTGGTCAGCAAGGTCACAGCAGAACGCAACAGCTCGTCCGAGTACCCTATGTTGTGTGAACTTTTCCCCACCCGGACGAACTCAACATTTTCTTCCGCAAGAGAAAGGAGTGAATCTGCCAACGACCTGGTCCGTATCGGTGCGGTAGGAAGAGCATGGCGTACTCCTTCCAACCGATTGGTAACCTGCCTGGTCCGCCGCTCCATCTCATCCTGCCATGACGGGAGAATGTTCGCGTACCTGATGCCGTGACACGACATGCACGAGGCCTCACCAGCTACGTCAACCTCTGCGTGCCCTTCGATTGCGCGGGGCAATTCATGACATGCCTCGCATGACACCCGGGCGAGAAACATCGAACTCGGTTGGTCAACAGCGTCATGTCCGCCCCGCCCTGCATACATCTGCTGCTGACTCGTGTGAACACCGCGATGACAGGAGCCACATTGGAGTTCGAACGTAGAAGCCAGCGACACAACACTGTGTTGAATGGGAGTATGGCATTGCCCACACTCGATACTCCGTTCTTCGATATGGGCCACGTGCATGCGATCGACGTCAGACGATTGCTCCAATCGCTCTGTGTCATTGTGGCAATTAAAGCAACGTGATTCCTCAACCGACCCATCCCCCCGGGTGACATCTGCATGACAGGATACACACGAAACCATGTCTTCCACATACCGAGGATGGTCGACGATCGACCCGTCCAGGGTCGTGAGCGCCTCTGTCGCGGTGTGACACCCGACGCATCCAACTGGCGGCGTGACAAAATCGTCTCCGAAATGGCACAGATTGCAGGTAACCTGTGTTACTGCGACGTGCTCTCCCTGTACAATTTGAGAGTGGCAACTGGTGCACCGGAGGTCTATACCGAGCCGTTGCTCTTCAAGGTGGGGAGTATGGTCAAAAGTGACCCCATTGTAGTCGACGAGACCCTCAATCTTCCGACTGGTGTGGCAGCCGGACCGGAGGCATGCGGCATCCTCTATCTCGGCCCAGGGTTTGAGGGCATAGGTGCCGGTGAAGTACTTCACCACCTGGTTTGCGGCCGCGACTTTTCCCATCGCTTCTGCCTTAATGCCAGGGGCGTAGTGACATTCGATGCACTTCACCTCGCTGTGGGCAGATGTGGCCCACGACTGGTAGTAGGGCTCCATTAGATGGCAATTCCTACAAAACCCGGGTTGCGCCGAATACTCCACGAACCCAACTGTGCTGACTAATCCCGCAATCGTAGCCAGAACACCCAGCTGAATAAGTATTTTCAACGGCCTTCGCATCCGACTCCAGCGGGATTTCATGCCGACGCCCCCTAAGCCGATTCGCGCAGTTTGAATACCGCCAGAGCAATCCCCGAAAGGGCAAAAAACCAGATAGGCAGTAGCATCAATTTGTGCTCCCACCGTCTCTCAGCTCGTATCTCAGCGGTATTCCGGACCTCGTTCGAATTAGACGCAACCCGACGACCGAGCTCTTCGAGGACATCAACATCCATGCGATGTTGCGCCATACGCATTTGTTCGTAGTAGGTATTCGCGGTCTGATACCTGAAAAGAGCGTCTGCTACATTTTGGCCGGCTAATCTCAGTTCTGTGATCGCTTCCTCGGCCCCTTCTACATCCGACTCCGCCGCAATCATTAACGACTCGATTTCATCTCCAAGGGTGCCAGCCGAAGTCCCTGCTTCATGGCAAGCACCACATACTTCCGAAATATCGGCATTGGGAATTGCTTCGCTATCGTGGCTCACATGGCAGGATAGGCAGGCGCTCATTTCTCCCGTATTGGTCGCCTCCCCATGGGGCCCATCCAGAAACGCCCGTCCCACAAGTTCATGACATTCCGCACAGACGTTCACGACTTCTTGGGGTCTCGCCGGAAGGGCGGCGTGCGACCCATGACAGCCAATACAGGTAGGAGAAGAAAAATTTTGTTCTTCGTACAGAGCTCTTCCGTGCGCCCCCGAAACAAAATCCGCATATTGGGTCGTCGAAAGATCATAGCGGCCCATCAGCGCCGCATCCTCATGGCACCGGCGACACGTTTCAGCGATTTGTGTCGGGTACACATTACTCCGGGCATCTGTTTCCCGTCGGACCAGATGGGCGTCATGGCAATCGGTGCAAGTGGGTGCGTCATTATTGCCTTCCACCAACAGCGATTGGCCGTGGCGACTAGTCCGAAACTCGGCCAACTGACCCGATGGCAAGCCGTACTGCCGCATCTGGTCAGCGTCAGAGTGACAGGACGCGCACAGAGTAACTGTTTCTACCTTGTTCGGCGCACCGATGAACCGACCCGAGTGGGCGCTGGGTAACTCGAAGGATCGAGGGTTGCCACCGTGACAATCATGACAACGCATTCCGTAATCAGCGTGAATGCCCTCAAGAAAATTCGCTCGGTTTTCAGAGTGGCAGGTGACACACCCGTAAGATGTGTCTATACGGTCTCGGTTGGACTGTGCCAGAAGGTTTCCAGGAGAAGAAACTACAACCAAAGCTCCGACCGCAAAAAAAAGACGCAAGCGTTTCATCACTCTCCCCCCTGCGGTGTTCCGGCCGCCGGTGGCGTGGGACCAACGTTAGGAAGGCGAATGGGGTTTAGATCAACCTCGGATGAGTCCACGACCTCCGGAGGCCGAGCTATGTCAACGAGTGCCTGTTCGCCGCTACCTGCTGCCCAGAAGACCATGAACATGGCCAACAAGCCGAACGCGATCAAAAGCGATCCGACACGCTTGCCCGGGCGTAGGTCTGGATTTCGGTCCGTCAAAGGAAGAAGAATCATCGTCAGGCCGACCAGACCTGCCAGAGGGAGTCCCCAGGCACCGAGGTATTTGATTGCAGTAAGCGAAACGCTCACCAGTCCCCAGGTGGGCACAATCGTCTCAGGCGGTACCGCAGGATCTGCCAGCGGAGCGAAGGGTCTCGGAAACAACGACGCCAATGAAAACACTATAGCAAGCACCAACACCGAAAGGATAAACGAGCGCAGGAGATGCTGGGGGTAGAACTTCATTCCCTCCCCCTCGTGTTTTTTTACGGGTGAGGGAGCCACGCCGTGCCGACGGACGAGAAGGAAATGAAAGGTTAGAAGTCCGAACACAATCCATGGCAACAAGACCGCGTGAAGTGCGAAATACCGACTCAACGTCGCGCCAGAAACCACAGCATCGCCCGTAAGGAATTCAGCGGCTAATCCGCCGAAAATGGGGAGTGCTTCGACCCACCCGAGAATCTCCGTCACGGTCCAGTAGGCCCACTGATCCCACGGAAGGAGAACACCGGTTGCCCCAAACGCCAGTACCATTCCCAGAAGCAGAACACCGACCAGCCAATTGGTTTCCCGCGGCGACTTGTAGGCCGCATCGTAGAAAATTCGCAGCATGTGCAGCAGCATCGCAACGACCAGTAGATTGGCCGTCCAGTGGTGAAGATCGCGAACCAACCAGCCAAAAGGAATCTCAGTTACCATGTGCTGGATACTCTGGTACGCCTCGGCGGCGGAGGGGCGGTAATAAAAAGTCATCAGCACCCCGCTGACTACCTGAACGATGAACAACAGGTAGGTTACTCCCCCGAATGCATGGCGCCATCCCGCGTGCGGAGGCAAACGGTAATCCAGCGCTTTTTTCAAAGCAGCGTCAATCCTCAATCGACGATCAATCGGACCATAAAGCAGTCCCAGAAAACGAGCCGCTCCCAAGACACTTGAATCTGTGCTCGCTTTGAGGTCCTCTACTCTCCGCCCCACTGACGCGCGCAACGAATCCTTGTTTTCTCTGCGTCTATCCGAGTCTTTAACCATTTTGGACCGAAACGAAAACGTATTCTCCCCGTAAGAACACGGAGTATCTAGAGAGTGGTTCTACCGAAAGACCCCGGACGACTCGGCCGTTTAGGTCATATTCGGCATGTTGACACGGGGAGACGACTCTTCGAGATGGCGCGTCCCAATTCAACAGACACCCATCGCCCGAACCAGTGCCCTGAAGAGCAACGTAGCGATCCTCAGTAACGCGGACAACAAGTATCGTGCGTTGTCCCCATGTTATCGTACGACTACCTCCCACAGGGAAATTGGCCTGTTTGACAACCTGCACGGCCGTCTGCAATTCCGGAATCTCGAGATGTTCTGAGGGCAAGAGATACAACGCGGTACCCAACCCGAACATGACGGCAATCAAAACTATTATACTGGCCAAAAGCGTCTCCGTGAATCGGAAACGCCCCAACCATGTTGTGAATTGGCGCGAAGGCGGTGGCACCTCTTCGCCAGCGCCAGGCTGAAGGGGGTCCCTTAAGCCTCTTTCCTTCGTACTACCTGACTCTGATTTCATGACGTTCCCATTGGAGTAGTCCGGAACAGAATCCAACCGTCTAGTTAATCAAAAACGCCGGGCCGCAGCCATGACCTAACATGCAAACAGACCCGGCGTTTTCTTTAATAAGAGTGGTGCCGATAAACCACTCTGTCCAATTCAATTGTGAGCCCCACCCATCGGGGCTCACAATGTTTGTGTATTCCTCGCTACAATTCCAGATCCAGAGACACCCTCGTCGCCGGAGCGGAAAGTCCATACTCGGCTCGGAGAGCCTTGATACTCGCCACCAGCACCTGCTCCGCGAAGAACGGGTTGTGCGTAGAAGTGCCAGGCAACTCCCCGAGGCGGGCGTTGAACCAGGCCCCGTCCGCAACCGTGAATACTCCATCGCGGCTGTCCCGCTCGCCAGCCGGGGCAAGAAGGATGAGGGAATCTACTTCAGCCACCAGGGCAGCGATTCTGTTGAGTGCGGTCGTGTAAGCTGTGCGCGCCGCATCGGCCCCAAGGTGGCACCCACTCGTTGTGCAGCCTGAGAACTGTCTATCCGGAAGGTTGCATGTTTGATCCGTGGTGGGGATTCCCTGAGCATCAACACATGGGATCGCCAGGAACAGGTGTCCTGTGGAATTGAAGAGGAAATCTCCGGTTTCGTCGTCGTTGACCTCAAACGACGACACGTGACACGCCGCGCAGGTTCTTTCGTTCCCCTCGCTGCCGTGGGAGCCCACAATACGATCCGCCAGCGGTTCAAAGCTGGGAGGTATCCAACCAACGCTTTCGCCAAGAAGTAGCGGACCTTCCGGGGAATGCGGTCCACGCAACGTCGAAGATTCTAGATCCGGCTGCGCGCGTTTGTAGTGGCATTTCATGCACAGGTTGGTTGCCTGTTCCGGTACATCAATCGGATATCTCAGTTGACCTTCGAAGGCAGACCCGTGCGGATCGTGGCAGACTGCGCAGGTGATCCCAGCGTAATCGTCAACCGCCGCTGTGGCTTCCAGAAACTCCGGCTCAACCCCCCAGGCATCCAACGCCCCTTGCGCGGTATGGCAATTAAGACACTCATCCTCGGGGTCCCCTGCCGCGTGGCTTATGACGAAACCAGCTGGTTCAGCATGAGCCGATTGAGACCATTCTTCGGCAAACGGATGATGGGTACCGGAATGGCATTCGCCGCACCCGTTCAACGAATCGACCAAGATCGACGGAAGAGGCTGGCCCGCGTCAGGGTTTTCGACGTGCGCCAATCCCGGGCCGTGGCAACTTTCGCACTGGACATCGAAGTAAGACGTATCTGACACCAGATTGTGCCCGGCGGCTTCAGATACAAAATTCCCCAATTCGCTAACAGTATGACAGCCTTCACAGAAAACCTGGGAATGCCCAGAACCTTCCAATGTGGCCCATGCATCTGCGTGAGCGGTATTCTCCCAACTCGCCTGAACACCGACGTGGCAGTTCCCGCAGGTGGTTACCTTCTCGGTCTCGTCGAAATACCCGAGGAAACCCGCTATCGAATCGGGCGGGGGATTAAAAAGTTCTCTGTCCTGAAAGACGATTTTTTCGTCTGTACAAGCTGTCCCGACAATCATCAATCCAAGGGCAGCCACCGTGGCCCGTAGAGCGCCAATTCTATGCAGTTTCATGATCTTAACCCGGGTTTAAGGACGATCCTCCAAAACCTCCAGGTCAACGCTTGTCGCGTTAGACTCACATGTAGAATAAGGTGTCCGGCCCAGAATACAAGAAAAATTCATAATTCTAATACGACCCTAATCTGCCCTTTAAGAAAAACTCACAAACCACAAAACAGGCACCAGAAACGTTGTTTTTCCTGGAGCAACACTACGCTTCGTGATTGCTCACTCACATCAATTTAAAACCTTCGAACCCTGTTGCCCTTGTTAGAAATTTATCCTTGAGAGGTCCTGTTGCGGCCTTCTGTGAGAAGGCGCTCGGCGAAATCCACGCGCTCGGTCAGATCGGCCATTTCCTCCCGAAGCGTGTAAATCTCATCCATAATCTCGCTTGGAATGGCCCGATGTTCGCCCGTCATACCCGTAATCCCAAATCCCTCTTCCTGCCACCTGACGACCCTTTTCCCCTCCTTATCCCTAAAAGAACCGCTGGCGATCATGATAACGTCATAGAGCCACCACATCCCGAGGCCCCCAAACGTCATGAGTTGCATAACTCCGGTCCCAATCTTGCCGTTGTAAAATCGGTGGGCCCCAAAGACCCCCAACGGGAGCACCATTGCCAGCGAAACCGCTCGGGATCGATCTGAAATATGCTCCTGCTCCCATTCGAGAGTGTCCCTCGACATGTTGCTCCTTTGGTTGCGACGTGTTCGGATATATCTAATACGAGCCTAACCAATTCTCGGTGTCACGCAACTGCAAAAAGGGCCAAAATAACACTGCCGCCATTGCTTGACTCGCCTTAAGCCAAACGTATCTTTCAAAGATACCAGTTGAGAGTCCTATGTTCTGCCCAAGATGCGCATCTGAAGTCCAGGAAGACAAGAAGCTCTGCCCGACCTGCGGCATGGATATCTCCGCCATTACGGAGATAACGCGGGACAAAGCGACCGAACAACCCGACGACCTCGCCCTCGTCAAAGACGCCCTGGGAAGCGAGTATGAAATCCTTGGCGAACTTGGCCGCGGCGGCATGGCGATCGTTTATAAGGCCCTGGACAAAAGCCTTGAGCGCGAGGTAGCGGTAAAGGTTTTGCCCCTTTCGATGGCCTACGACAACGAATTTGTCGAACGTTTCCAGCGCGAGGCCAAAACCGCCGCAAAACTCGAGCACCCCAACGTTATCCCGATTTATAGAGTCGGGAAGACCGGTAGAATCATTTATTTCGTCATGAAATATCTCCGAGGAAAATCCCTTGGAGATTTGATTGACGAAAAAGGACCGCTCGCACCAGAGGACATCCGAAGGGTGCTCGCCCAGTCGGCCGACGCACTCGGATACGCGCACGAGAGCAAGGTTGTCCACCGAGACATTAAGCCCGACAACATCGTTTTCGACGAAAAAGGCCGGGCCATTGTAACTGATTTCGGGATCGCCAAGGCGGCGACCGGCACCAAGCTGACCGGAACGGGCATGGCAATAGGGACGCCCTATTACATGAGCCCGGAGCAGGCGCGCGCGCAGGACCTCGATGGCAGAAGCGACATTTATTCACTGGGTGTCGTCGCTTTTCAATGCCTGACCGGGCACGTCCCGTTTGAAGGAGACGATTCATTTGCGGTTGGAATCAAGCACATTTCTCAAGAGCTTCCCAAACCCAACCTCAAGACGGCCGCCCAGAAAGAACTTTTCACGATCGTCGAGAAGATGCTGGCCAAGGCGCCGGAGGATCGGTTCCAAACAACTGATCAGCTAATTGAAGCCCTCACCGGTAGCCCAACCACCGCCGCGACACAGGCGATGGCAGCCAGCGACCCGTCGTTTCCACCTGTCCGGGCAAGCACGCCGACCACTCCCCTACCCCAAATGGCAATCAACGACCACGCCAGCACACCAACGAAGAAAAAATTGAGTCCGATAGTGATGGCCGGAATAGTAGGGTTTCTTATAGTCGGAGGTGGGTCTGCCGTATGGCTGTCGAACCGTCCCACAGAAGATACCGGTAACACAAGCCAGACGACTCCGACTGAGGTTGCCTCAAACGCACAAGCATCTGAGTCCGACAACCCGGTTGACGCCGAAGCCACCAAAGGTCCCGAAGACGCCGAAGGCGAGGGAAATGGCGCTGAAGTCACGGCGCAAGGAGCGCCGGTAGTAGATCAGGAAAGCCAGGGAAACGCGACTAGTAACGAGCAAGAGCCTGAATCTGAATCTGAACAGACGGTCACACCCCCGGTGCAGGAACCCGAGCCCGAACCGGAGCCACAGGTTTCCCCTGCTGAACGGCGCTGGCGGCAGGCCATTGCAGACCGCTTCGCGACTATTGACGACGTGGCGACAGATAGGGGTTACGAACGCCGCGGAAACCCGATTACCGGACGGCTTGCTGACGGAGCCAACGCAGACCACCAGATAACCCTGCTGGGGGAAACGGACTACGCTATCGTTGGTTTTTGTGACGAAGACTGCGACGACCTCGACCTAACGGTTTTCAACTCAGGGGACAGACAGATTGATACAGACGTTGCAGTCGACCCCACACCGCAGGTTGAAGTGTCGGTGCGCAACAGGGGGCTATACAGGGTCAATGTGAGTATGCCCGGATGTTCCGCCAGTGGTTGCCGTTACGTAATCGGAGTATATGCGAAGGCAGGTGAAAGCCGACCCCGGAGGCGCAAGGGTCAATAGCAGGGATCAATTACCTGTACTGAGCAACTCGACTTCAAAAACCAGAGTAGCACCGCCCGGAATCACTCCACCGGATCCCACCTGCCCGTACCCCAGTTCTGACGGCACAACCAATTGCCGTTTACCGCCTACCCGCATTCCTGTCAGCCCCTCATCCCAACCCCTGATAACGCTACCTGTCCCCAGGATAAGCGGTCTACCTGCCGGGGGCGGGTAGACGCCACTTTCCAGACCGGTGCCGTCTGGCAACCACAGGGAGTAGCGCACCGACACATTGTGGCCGGGGGCCGCCTCCGCTCCGGTTCCAACCTGAATGTCTTTGTACCTCAACCCGGTGGGAGACACCGTCAGCGATTCTAAATCGATGTCTAGTTCGGCAGCGTAATCAGTAGCGATTTCGGGAATTGGCCCGGTCGCGGCCGGCGGACGAGAGCCCGCCGAAGGAATAAACCGATCGTCCGTTTCTGCCTCATCACCCCCACAAGCCGACGCAGCAAGCGCCACCATTATCAATAGTTTCGTTTTCATTCCTCAACCGTCATTAATCGGAGTTCATCGCTTTCAGCGTTTCACACAGCTACCCCCACCGCAACGCAATTGTTGCTACCAGAGCCCGTCTGCCCGGGACGAAACATAATCGCGTTTGACGAGGGGCGTCGTTTCCGCCTTATTCACTACCGACAGTTTTGCATCTGTACCGCCGAAACCGATGGAGACGATATGTCCGCGTTCTTAACTATACTTCTCACAGGTCTTTCAATAACCGCCGCCGACGACGGTTACGTCTACCGACTCTCAAGCATCAGGGCGGCACCGGGAACGCTTTTGGAGACTATTGACCTCCTACAGCAAAGGCACTCAGCTCTCGCCAATTTAGGATACCCGGAATCTCACATTATGCGGCATTCGCAGGGCGATCACTGGGACCTTCTGGTAATCACGCCCGTCGGCCAGATGGGGGAATACTTTTCCTCCGACCGCGTCGAGGAAAGACAGAATGCCACCCGCGGGTTCGACGCCGCACTCGACAGAATCGTTGCCTGGGAAGACGAGGTTTATCTCACGGGACCCAACGTAGACATAGTCTCCCAAAATTTCGGGCAATTCGATTTTTACCACATAGAAATGATGATCTCGGCGCCGGGTTCACGCGAAGCCCTTTACAGAGAACGAGAGATGGAAAACGATTACTCCAGGCGGGTCGGACGCCCTGAGAACCTCATTTTTGACCGCGTTGCCGGGGCCGCATGGGAGGTGATTACCATCGGTTTCTATCGAGACATTCAACATTTCGCCGAGGGCACGCCAGATTTCTCCGACGAAGAGCGGGAAAGTGCTGCGGTCGCAGCCGGGTTCCCGGGGAGGGATTTCATCGGTACCTATTTAAGATCTTTGATGAGTTACCATCGGGATACGCTGGCAGGGGCAGTGAGATAAGATAGAAGTCAGAAGATAAAAGTTAGTAGAAATGGGTAGGTGACGTTTGGAACGAAAGCGTTGTTCGTGGGCCTCTGACGAGCGTTTGGCGGCTTACCACGATGAAGAATGGGGAGTCCCTGTTCATGACGACCGTACGCTCTTCGAGTTCCTCATCCTTGAGGGCGCACAGGCCGGGCTGAGCTGGAATACGATCCTCAAGAAGCGCGAGGGCTACCGCAAGGCGTTCCACGATTTTAACATTCGAAAAGTTTCACGAATCACTCAAAAAACTGTCGAACGTCTTCTCCTCAACCCTTCTATTGTCCGAAACAGGCTAAAGGTCGAGTCGACAGTATCCAACGCGGTCGCGGCACTGGAAGTTATCAAGGAGTTTGAAAGCCTCGACAACTATTTTTGGGGATTCGTAGGCGGAAAACCGAAGAAGAACAAGTGGAAAAGCCTGAAGGACATCCCGGTATCAACTGAAATCTCAGACGCCCTGAGCAAGGATCTCAAAAAACGCGGTTTTAGATTCGTCGGGACGACTATATGCTACGCCTTCATGCAGGCGACCGGCATGGTCAACGACCACACCACCGACTGCTTTCGCTATCAGAAATGCTAGCAGCAGCTCTAACGTATTCTTCCTTCTTCTAACTTCTTTCTTCAACTCCCGTCAGGGATTCACATTCACAACCATGACCCCGTTGGGCGTCTGAACCACACCGGGAATGGTCGCGGAAACCGTCGTAGCACCCTGTGCCAATGGGTCGAATTCAACCCCTCCACCCAACACGGTGGACGGGGAACTCGAAGCTGTCGCCGGGATGGTTACCGTCACCGATCCGGCCCCTGGGACTGCAGACGTGACCAATTGGCCGATAGACGCTGCACTGCTCGTTATGGTCGCGGTGAGCGCCGGACCTCCTACTCGAATTGACTGGATCGCTACCGAATTCCCGCTCTGGTAGCCCAGCGTCACCAGGAAAAGATCGTTTGCGCCCCCGACGGTCGTAAACGTATTCAAGCCGCTCAGGATAAGGGCGGCTGGCGAGATTGTCACTGTCGCGGAGTCACTGACGAATCCGGTCACCGTTGCAGTCACGGTCACGCCAGTATTCGACCCAAGGTTCAACGCCTGCGCGTAGTATGTGGCGCGATACGAACCATCGGCAAGATTGATCTGCAAAGTGCCGGTCCCCGGAGTGGCTGCGTCAGGGGCAAGCAGAAGCAAGCTGGAATCGGAACTGGTAAGCGTCACAGTGACGCCGCCATGGAATCGGCTGCTAGCCCCGAGGTCAACACAGCTATTGCAGCTACCCTGCAACCCGCCTCCGACAGTCATCCCTGATAGGGTTATCGCGGGCGATGAAATCGCAACATCCCAATCCGAATTCGGAGTGGGTGCGTGCCCCGGAATTGTGGCTGAGACTGTGGTCATCCCAGCTGTGAGGGGATCCAAGGCGACCCCACCCGGCGCAACCGTCGTCGGCGTTTGGAACAGTCCGGGCGCAATATCCATCATTATGGATGCCGCAGTATCGGCGTTCGTCACCAGGATTCCGACAGATGGTTGGGAAGTCACGACCGTCGTCGTCAAAGTAGGACCGCCCATCCGCACTGCCTGGGCAAACACGCCGTTGCCGCTGGGCCTACCCACCCTCACGTAAAACGGGTCATCCAGGGAAAGAGTTGTTACGTTGTTCGTCTGGACACCAATAACATCCAGGGCAGGTTGTACAACCGTCATGACAGCGGATCCGTTGCTGAATCCGACATCTGCGATCGCGTCAACCGTGACCGAGCCAGTCTGCCCAAGTGCCGTGCCCTGGACATAATATGAAACCAGGTATTGCTGATCCGGCACGAAGATCTGGATGGAATCAGAGCCAGCTGTGTTGGCGTCAGGTGATACTAGCAACACCCCAGGATTGGAACTCCTTAGCGTAAGGGTTACTCCACCGTGGCCGCGGTTCTGTATGTTGAGGTTCACGCAGTTCGAACACTGTTGCTGCAAACCAGCGCCCACCGTTTGGGTTCCCATTGAAATGGCAGGAGCGGTTGTCGTAACCACGAAGTCTGAACTCGGTGTCGAGATGAAACCCGGGATGGTCGCGGCTACGGTGGTTGTATCGGCTGTCAGAGCATCAAACGCCACTCCACCCGGGGCAACCGTGGTGGGTGAGTTGGATGCCCTCACAGGAATGGTTGCCGTCACCGAGCCTGCAGTAATCGCGTTAGTAACCAATTGGCCCACGCTGGGCCGCGAGCTGGTAAAGGTAACTGTTGCGGCTTGCCCTCCAGCCCGGATCGCCTGAGTCACGACCCCGCTACCAGACGGATACCCAACCCGCGCGTAAAACGGATCGTCCGCCGATAGCGTTGTCAAACCTGATGTCTGAAGACCAATTAGTTGGACCCCGGGTTGCCGCACTGAAACCGTTGCAGTATCGGGAACGAACAAAGCTGGCGACGTCGTGACGATTACCTGGGCAGAAACGATGCCCGTATCCGCAGCAGCTTCGACCCCCTGCGCCCAGTAGCTGAAGAAATAACTTGAATCCGGCAGGAATACCTGAATAGAATCGGTCCCCGGCGTCGAATCGTTCGGGGAAATTAGGAGTGCGGTCGGGTCTGCACTTCTTACGGTAACCGTGACGCCCCCATGGGCCCGGTTCTGGACCAGAAGATTGACGCAATTACTGCATACCTGTTGGAGTCCCGTTCCAACCGTAGTGCCCGAGGCAGTGAGCGCAGGGGCGGTTGTAGTAACCACCCAATCGGAATTCGGAGTCGAAATCAGGTTGGGAACGCTCGCGGCGATCGTAGTCGTATCAGCAGTCAACGGATCAAACGCAACTCCACCCGGTGCCACTGTCGTGGGTGAATTGGAGGCGCCTACTCCAATCGTCACCGTCACCACGGAATCCGTGGTGGTATTGGTCACAAGTTGCCCAACTGCCGGTTGCGAACTCCTGATAGTTGCAGTGAGAGCTTGCCCGCCAACCCGAATAGGCTGCGAGGCCACTCCGTTACCACTTGGATACCCTACACGTACGTAAAATGGATCGTCAGGAGAAAGCGTTGTCAAACCTGTCGTCGATAGCGACACCAGGTCTATCGCGGCCTGTCTTACAGATGTGGTGCCCGTGTCAGGCTGGAAGATTGCGGGGCTCGTCGTGACCACAACTCCGGCAGCAACATTGCCTGTGTCGGCAGCAAACTCGACACCATTCGCTGTATAGCTGAAGAAATATTGCTGGTCCGGAAGGAAGACCTGAATTGAATCGGTGCCCGCCGTCAGATTGTTTGGCGAAAGCAACAGCGCTCCCGGATCCAGACTCCTTACGGTGACCGTAACTCCTCCGTGAGCTCGATTTTGAATACCGAGATTCACGCAACCGTTGCAATTCTGTTGTAAGCCTGTGCCAACAGTGGTACCGGAAGCCGTTATCGTCGGTGCGGTCGTGGTCACTACCCGATCAGCATTCGGAGTCATGATGACGCCGGGAATTGACGCCGCAATCGTCGTCGTGTCCGCCAAAAGCGGATCGAAGGCCACGCCGCCCGTCGCAACCGTTGTCGGGGAATTCGCGACCCCAACCGGAATAGTCACCGTAGCGATCGAATCGGTCGCGGAAGTTGTGGTAAGTTGCCCCACCGTCGGTTGGGAACTGCGGATCGTAGCGGTAAGGACCTGGCCACCGGCTCGAATAGACTGACTCGCAACGCCACTCCCACTCGGGTAACCTACCCGCACGTAGAAGGGATCATCTGCCGAAAGTGTTGTCAGACCACCGGTAGAAAGTCCAATTATCTCTACCCCGAGTTGTCGCACAGAAACGTTGGCCTGCGCCGATTGAAACAGGGTGGGACTCGCAGTTGCCATTACGGCGGCCGTGGCTATGCCCGTATCGGCAGCCGCTTCCACTCCCTGTACATAGTAGGTGAAGAAATACTGTTGGTCGGCCAGGAAAACCTGGATCGAATCGGTGCCAGGGGTGCTCGCATCCGGGGATATGAGGAGCAACGAGGGGTCAAGACTCTTGACGGTTATCGTTACCCCGCCGTGGTCGCGGTTGTTGAACCCGAGATTGACACAATTGCCGCACGATTGCTGCAAGCCTGTCGCCACCGTGGTCCCGCTTAGAGAAATAGCAGGCGCGGCATTCACGGTAACGGTCACGACATCGGAGTTAATGCTGGGGCCGGTCGCAGTTAGAACCGCGTTACATGTAGTGATCGCACTCCCCCCGTAACGGGGATTGGCGGTTGCCGAAACAAAACCTGCTCCGATCACGACCGAATCCATCACCGCGCAGGTGGAGTCGCTTGAGACGAACAGTACTTGGACCCCTCCCACCGGGGCCGGAATTGGCTGTCCTCCACTTTCAAGCTGGATAGTGACGTCGGGTCCGAACAACTCGTTGATCGTCACACCGGTTGTCGTGATATTGAAGTTCGCAGTCGTGGTAGCCACGCTCTGGGCATTCCCAAAGCTGGCCGATTGTGCAGTGATTGTCGCAACACCCGGAGCAGCCCCGTTTAGGATCACACTACCAAGGCTCGAACCCTGTGGTATCGTCGTCATCGCGGTTTGAACGCTTACCGCAGTCGGGTTGCCACTAAGTACCGTAACCGTCACACCACCGACGGGAGCCGGAGCGGAAAGTTGTATTGGCAGCGACGCGGTCCCGCCGAACGGAACGTTGACGGTCCCCGGCAGGCTCATGACCTGAGTTGATCCGTCGACGTTTAACATTCCGCTTGTAAAGCCCGGGGCTGCCCCGGTTATGGTTGCCGTCCCCGCCGCAATGGCGTTGAGAACGATCGTTCCAGTAGTCATGCCAGAGTCGACAAACACAGTATCGGGCATCGCCACTGTTATCACATTGGTGTTGCCACTCGTCACTTGGACCGGGAGACTATCGACCGCCGAAGGTGCCGTCAGTGTCACGGTCAGGGTGTCAGTACCGCCCACCGCAATCCGATCTGACGGCATTGACAGCAGTATCGACGGGTTGGGGAAATTAGCTGTTGCCGTCGCAATTACCGGCGTGAGGCCGGTGGCGGAAGCTGTAAGGGTTTGGGTGATTGCCGAAACGCCGAGGGTCCAGTTGGTCGAAGCATTGCCGGCGCTCGTAGTGACGCTGGTAGAGCCGGACAGACTACCGAAAGCAGTCGCCCAATTTATGGTGACTCCACCGACTCCATTACCGTACTGATCCCGAACTCCGACAACCACTTGGGTCGGCAAGGGCATCCCAGCGTCTGCCAATTGGTTATTGCCGGATACAACGATCATTGAGACCGCAGTATCAGCAATCCCTGTGGCATTGAACAAAACCGGCGGCAACGTGTCGACTGTTGCCGAAATGGTGTTTAGCCCCGCAATCGTATCAATTGTCCAACCACCCAGGATCGCGACGCCCATCAAGTCGGTCACCATCGTGGCCCCTGACAACTGGCCGTTGCCGTTTACCACAGAGAAGGTCACGGTTTGTCCGCCAAGAGGTTGTCCAAGGACGTCCGTGACCAGCACAGAGGGGGGCGTGACGACCAGTCTTCCCACCGTGGCCGACTGGCTGGTTGCCGAATTTGCTACGATGTTTTGCGGCCCACCACCTCCAGCCCCAGCATTGACGGTGACTATAAGTGAGTCAGCGACACCGCCGGTTGAGACTATGATCGTATCGACGCCGTTGGCTACTGCGCGCACATGTGCTACGTCGACTATTATGACACCGACAGAGTCAATAACCACAGAGGTCGAATCCAGAACATTCCACGTGAATGTCCGACCCGTTAGCTGGTTGCCCCCTGCGTCGAACGCGACTACCGGAATTATCCCGGTCTCGTTGATCGCCACCGCCGTTGCGGTATCGGCAAGCGGGAATCCGTTACTGCTATCCGAGTCCAACATTACAACGCTCGCCACGACACCCAGGACAACATCAAACGCGACCGAAGTATCGGACGGCAACGCACCCACCATCGCTTCAAGTTGGTAACCGGTCCCGAGCAAATCGATGGACAGATCCGGGAAAGTGGCCGTACCACCCGCAACAGTTTGTGGAATTGTGCCCGACAGGGTGGCCCCCTGCGCACCGGTGCCCGGCACAATCACGATCTGGACCTGGGAGGTCGAGTCGTTATCGGCGAAGTTGTTAAACTGATCGTAAAGCCCCACCTGCACGGCCGGCGATATCGCTGAGCCCGCCGGCACGTCAGTGGGTTCGGTCGTTATCAAGACCGAGTTCACCGGCCCCGGGGTGGCCTGCGCGGTAAACGTCACAGTCAACGTATCAACCATCATTATTGACGTTTCGGGTTCCGTGACTACATCTGGTTCCTGGAAGTGCCGATCAATCCGAGCCTCTCGGTCTTTCTCCAATTCATCCAGGATTTCGTCATCGGAGTCCAGAAGTTCTGATGGGTTCCGATCAACCTGGCCCGGTGGAGACAGCGGGGTGCTGGTAATTAGCTCGGCGATTAGAGTGTTCGTTCCCGCGACCGTGCCCATGACCCAAGTCCCCACCGACGCGGTGCCACTGGAGTCGGTTGTCGCCGGTGTTCCTGTCACACTTCCGCCACCCGCCGATACACTAAAGTCAATCATTACCCCTGAAACGGGATTGCCCAAGGAATCCGTAAGAAGTACAGACGGAGCGATGGGCGCATTCGTGTTGACCTGTACCGATTGGCCCTGGCCTGCGTCAACGGTGAGGATCGCTGGCGGACCAGGATCGGCACCAGCGGTTACGGTAACGTTCACGCCTGCTGCTTCGATCGCGGTAGCTGTTAAGGTCTGGGGGCCGGCGACGGTCCCGAGCGTCCAATCGGTCGACACGATGCCCAGGCTGTCAGTTTTTACGGTATCCGGACTCACAGTCCCGGCGGTGGTCGTGAATACGACGGTGGCATTCCGAACTATGATTCCGTCGGCTGCCCTAACTTCAACCACAATTGGAGCCTGGAGCGCGCTGCCAGCAACGCCCACCTGATCGTCACCGGCGATCACATTCATAGCACTTGGCACCGGCTGTACAGCAACCAACACCGTGTCCGTCTGGCCAGTTAGAAGTTCGGCAACAATCCGGGCGTCACCTCGCTGACTACCACCCACTACCAGTGGAAAACGGGGATCGGGGACATCGGCCCGGGCGGCATCAAGACTCTTCCAACCAATCGGCGTGTTAGCGATTGGCTCCCCTGCATTGTCGAGGGCCACAGCTGCAAGAGCAGTAGTGTCTCCGAAAAACACCACCGGATTAAGAGTGGTGATATGGACTCCGGTCGCATCGGCGCCGGTTCCCGTGTAATCGAGAGGCAGGTCAACAACTCCGCTGGAATCCGATCCCGAGGGATTGGACGAAGTGACGGGAGAAACATTTTCGATAAAGCCAACGAATACTACCTCACCCGTGGGTGAAATAAGCGACATGCGAAGATTGAACCGGTCATCATCTGAGAACACAGGCACGGTGAGCGACAGGTCGACCGTGTCGCCGACCACCTGGGCCACCGTGTCCAAAACAAGTGTGTCGTCAAAAACGCGTCGCACTTCAGCGCGAACCGAATCGATGTCAACCAGCCCCGACATCGAACTGGCGAAGGATGGATTAAGTGAAAAACGAGCATCAATCGGTCGTTGAGGCCCGGAAGAATCGTCCCGACAAGTGAGAAACACCAACCCAAAGAGTGCAACAAGAAGGGCGTGTTTTATTCTGTGCGAACTACGCAAGCTTCCAGAAACCAATAATCTCCACCTTCCAGGACAATCGTGGGCCGCCGCCCGAGGGACACCAAGTCCGACCTTTTTGGGGCCGAAACGTTGACCGTTGACAGAATTCCCAACACCCATCCACCTCAAACGGATGGGCGTTTCTTTAGTCGTACAAGCGACCCCTTAAAGTTGCATCAAAACCCGCCGGTTGTCCAATACTCAGTGGACGCTTCAACATCGCTATCGCTAATCTTGACGTCATCTTCATCTTCACCGTCGGGTGAGAGAATCCACCTCCCCAGCACCAGCCCCGCAACCCCGGATACTACCGTACCAACTAAAACGGCGAATTTCGCCACTCCCAGCATTTCGCTCCCCGCAAAAGCCAGTTCGGTAATGAAGATTGCCATTGTGAAACCGATACCTGCAACCGTACCAACAACGCCCACTTCTTTCCACGACATGCCGGCTGGCAGCACGCACAGTTTTAGTTTCACTGCAAGCCAGCTGAACAACAAAACCCCAAGCGGCTTGCCCAATGAAAGACCGATCGCCACGCCTGAGAAAGCCACCAGTGCCGAGGCATCGCCCAGGTCGATTCCGTCGATTCGCACCCCGGCGTTGGCGAGAGCGAAAATCGGCATGATACCGTAGGCGATCCACGGGTGCATTACCTTTTCGATTCTCACGGTCGGGGATACCGCTTCCTTTCGGGCGCGGGACAATTTGTGCAGTGGGGCTATCAACTCGTGGTCGTGGAGACCTTTGTCATGACCGTCTTTGAATTCATCCAGCGCGCTGTTAGCCAATTCTAAAAAGCGATCCCTGCTTAACCAGGGCCTCACCGGGACCAGAAGACCAACGATCACGCCAGCAATAGTCGGATGGATACCAGATTGAAGGAACCCGAGCCACACTATGAAAGCCGGAAAAAACAAAACCGGGCCCGGACGCACACCCACGTAAAAAAGGCCCCAGATTGCGGCGATTCCTCCCGCGGCCAAAACAAGCCCGGAAATGTCGAACCCCGGGGTATAGAAAATGGCGATCACCAGTATGGCGCCTATATCATCCACAATTGCGAGAGCCAGCAGCAACACCCTAACCCCCGGCGGCACCCGGTTTCCAAGCAAGGTGAGGACACCGACGGCGAACGCGATATCAGTGGCCATGGGCACTCCCCACCCGTGAATCGTCTCAGGATTCCCTAGATTTATCGCGACATAAATTGCGGCCGGTACCAGCATCCCACCCAGCGCAGCAGCAAGTGGTAGGGCAGCCCTGCGGATTTCAGAAAGCGCACCTTCTACAATTTCCCTCTTGATTTCCACTCCCACGAGCATGAAGAAGAAGGCCATCAGGAAATCGTTGATCCAGAAATGAAGCGACCGGTCCAGCTGCCAGGGGCCTAAACCGACCACGAAATTAGTGTGCCATAGCTCTTCGTAACTATGGCTCCACGGTGAATTTGCCCAGATCAGCGCTACAATCGCGGTGATAAGCAACAGTATGCCCGAAGATGCCTCCACCTTTATGAAAGCTTCGACGGGACGAACCACACTCCAGGCAATGCGACGCAGTGACAGCCACGAGTGGGGCGTCGGTCCAAATTTTGTCGATAATTTCATGCCTTTTCCTGAGACGGGGCTCATCAAAAAATGCGCGGGAATACGGGCGTTTTCCGACGACGTGAACACGAAACATACCATGCAATCAACCCGCCGTGCAAACGGATATTCCCAAAGCGCCAGCTTGGCTTTCTAATCCGCAGTTTTAGGCGTAAATTCAGGTGTTTCCAACCTTTGGGGGTTTTGTGTTCAGACGTGCCATGCTGGTCGCGACGGTCGTCTCTGTTTCGCTACCGGTCAGCCTGACGGCTCAACAGGTGTACGAGGTCAATGTTCACGGCACCATCGAACTTGGCCTTGCACCCCACGTTCGTAGAGCGATCCAGGAAGCTGAGGCCGCGGGCGCTTCCGCCATCCTTCTACACATCAACACGCCGGGCGGAAGGGTAGACGCCGCCATTCAGATTGTCTCTGCGATTACCGCAACTGACATCCCCGTCTATTCGTTCGTTAACCCCATGGCCTGGAGTGCCGGGGCACTGATCGCGCTTGCGACTGATTCCATTTTCATGGGTCCTGCGTCGTCCATCGGAGCAGCTACTCCCATCGACGGAGCCGGAACACGTGCGCCCGAAAAGATAGTATCGGCGATGAGGGCAGAGTTCAGAGCATTGGCCGAGCTCCGAGGTTTCGACCCCCATATTGCCGAAGCCATGGTAGACGAGGCCGTTCAGGTCGAAGGGGTGGTTGAAGAAGGCACCCTACTTGTCCTCACCGCTGCGGAAGCCCTGAGCATCGGCTTTTCCGCAGGCAGCTTCGATAACATCGAAGACCTCAAAACGAATCTCGGGTTTGGGGAGGCTACAACCGTGGCAGTCAGGGTCAACTGGGCGGAAAGGGTTGTGCGTTTCCTATCGAACCCGGCCGTGGCGCCAATCTTACTATCCATTGGTACGCTGGCATTGATCATCGAGATAAAAACCGGCGCGTTCGGGTTGGCCGGAATGATTGGCCTCGCAGCTCTGGGAGCGTTTTTTGGCAGCCATATGATCGTCGGACTTGCCGGGTGGGAAGAGGTCATTCTCCTCGGAATCGGGGCAGTCGCTCTGGTCATCGAAGTTGCAGTGGTGCCCGGATTCGGGGTCGCAGGAATAATCAGTTTCCTCTCAATTGGAAGTGCGGTTTATCTCGCAATGCTCGGGAATATCCCAACATGGCCCGATGTGGCCGAAGCAGGTGTGGTTATGATCGCGGTTGCCGCACTGGTTGCAGCGGGCATTTTTACGATAGTCCGCAACATGCCTAACAACTCTCGCCTCAAAGGCGTTTTTCTGAACGCCTCGACCAGAAAGGACGAGGGATACATCGCCGCATCGCCGCGGGACGACCTGATTGGGTTGGAAGGAGTTGCACTTACGGACCTGCGGCCCTCGGGAACCGCACACGTAGATGGGGAACGATTAGACGTGGTGACCGAGGGCGATTTCATAAACAAGGGAGCGCGAATCAGGGTGATCCGTTCCGACGGATATCGACATGTGGTTGACGTCCTCCAACAAGAATACCTAAACAGTTAAGGCGATTACCTAATGAAAGGTCAAGATCAACTATCCGATTTCATAGGCTCTGGAGCAGGCGGCATTGTCGCACTTGGCGTAGCTGGCCTGGTCGGGGTCTTCATCCTGTTTCAGTTCGTACCTCTAGGTTTATGGGTGCAGACGTTAGCCGCCAATTGTCCGGTATCGATTCGTACCCTTATTGGCATGCGCCTGCGGAAGGTGCGGCCCCAGGTAGTGATCGGCCCCCGCATCAACGCGTGGAAAGCGGGCTTAGAACTGGGTGTAGACGACCTCGAAGCCCATTACCTCGCTGGTGGCGATGTCGACATGGTAGTCAGCGCTTTGATCTCGGCCGACAAGGCTGGCATCGACCTGGGCTTCCAGAGGGCGGCGGCTATTGACCTCGCCGGACGTGACGTGCAGGAAGCGGTGCAGGTGTCGGTTGTGCCGAAGGTCATTCAGACGCCCAAAGTATCGGCGGTCGCAAAGGACGGGATTCAACTTGTCGCTATTGCGAGAGTCACTGTCAGAGCCAACATCGAAAGACTCGTCGGCGGTGCAGGCGAAGAAACAATCCTGGCGCGAGTAGGAGAAGGGATCGTTTCTACCATCGGGTCGGCCGACACACACAAGGCAGTGCTCGAAAACCCTGATGCCATTTCAAAGACCGTACTGGCCAAGGGTCTCGATAGCGGCACCGCATTTGAGATTCTGTCAATCGACATCGCCGATGTCGACGTGGGCAAAAACATCGGCGCCGAGTTACAAACCGACCAGGCGGAAGCCGATAAACGAATTGCACAGGCGAAAGCGGAGGAACGGCGCGCAATGGCCGTTGCCAACGAACAGGAGATGAAGGCCCGAGTGCAAGAGATGAAGGCGAAGGTTGTGGAAGCTGAAGCCCAGGTACCGCTTGCTATGTCCGAGGCCTTTAGGAGCGGCAATCTCGGTATCATGGATTTCGCACGCTTCAAGAACATGGAAAGCGACACGCGAATGCGGGACAACATTGCAGGTGAACCAGACTCCGCCCCTCAAGGCTAGGGGTTTAGGTGGAAGGACTTGCAGGGCTTTTGGTAGCCCTCGTTTGGTGGTTGCTCATGGGCAAAAAAAGGCCTCAAGGAAACCACAGTCAGGTGCAAGCCGATTCGGCCTCGTCAGGTGGGGAGACGCCCCACCTGACGGAGACGGAAAGATTAATCCGCGAGGCGTTGGGGATCGTAGAGTCTCGCCCCCAGGCGTCTTCGTCCGTAGAAGAAGTCCCCGCATCCCCACCAAAGGTTACGGCCAGATCCACAATTTCTTCTGATCCGTTGCAACGGATGAGCGACCCGCTCGCTTACAGCGTTCAAAAGGAAGAAGCCCGGCACGAACGGTTCCATGACTTATACGTGGAGGACCACGAACCGGATAAGAAGAAGAAAGTCTCCCGGCGAACAGATCGACGTGCAATACGTTCGGCAATCGTCTGGAAGGAAATACTGGGCCCACCCAAAAGCCTGGAGTAAAAAAGTCTACTGGCCCGGCACCACCAGCAAGCCCACTCGCCCGTTGAAATCGTCGTCCACCGGGGTCGTTCCCTCCGGGACAAACCAATCCCCCCTGTCAACCCTGATGTTGAAGAAGTGTGATCCGACCTCAACCTGAATGATGGCCTCCCAAAGCCCTGGAGCTACGCGGACCATTTCCACTGGCTGCCAATCGGTAAACGACCCAACCACTTCAACGACTCCATCGGCTCTACCAAAATACCGCAGGACACGGGTTTCACCTTTGCCCTCGGGTGTCGCGGTGAAACGTCTGTTGGCACTTGGAGGCACGATGATGTGAGGTGTGACGAAAAGCCTGACTGGAGCCAGTCGCAGGCCCATGGTTATGTAGGTGCCGCCTGGCAAACGCTGAACCGGATCAGTGGAATACTTTCCGGCCGTGACCGCAGCGGCAACGAATCGAGTGAGCCAGAATGCTCCGTTAACAGACCAGGTGGTGGTCCCGTCAAAGAAATCTCCCACACTCCGCCCCAGCGAAGTCTCCCCTTCCAACGGGCCCTCTCGAAATAGCACGGTAAATTCAACGTGATAGAAATCTCTCGGTCTTGTCGCCAGCCGTAGAGGACGGTATTGAGAATGCACCAACGTGGCCCGCGTACTTATATCCCTTGAGGGTTGCGCCCAGAGCCCAATTTCACGCCTCGGACTACCCTGCCAATAGTCCCCGTTCCAAACCTGCGCGGAGCCCGCACCTATCCAGATCCCCGCTCCTTCCCCTGAGAAATGCAGCCGCCCTCCTGCCGAGCCCTGTCGCGCAGCAGTAATTACCCGGTTAGCGTTCAGCTCGCCCCGCCCAAACACCTCGGCACGGAATCCTTCGTAGGAAGGAGAAAGAAGGGAGACAGCGGCCAGGCCCCTGCTCCCCCAGCCGGCGTTGTCAAAACGGGAAAAAGTCGCACCGACAACCGCTGACACAAAATCGCGGTTGATCGAAAAACGGGGGGTGATGGAGTAGACCGAAAGTTCGGCATTACCGTCGTAGTTGATATTGCCAGCGCCTACATCGAGCGTACTACTCGACTGCGCAGACGCCGTCAAAGGCGTCATCGCCGTAATTACAACAATTGTAGACGGCAGTCTAAAAATAACCGACCCCTCAGGGTTGAGGTGCTGCTGATACCCCCTCCGCTACCACGTCACCAAACGGCGGCGGCGCAGCCGTAGGTATCCCAGAACGCACCGAAGCAGCGATCATCGGCGGATACCCATTAATAACATCATTAACTACCTGGCGCTGTAACTCAAGTAGCTGAACGTCGGTGTGACCTTTTTCAGTAAGGCCGTAAACAATCACACCAGCGTCCTCGGCAGGTACGCCAATAGCTACCAGGTCCACAAGTACACCAAAAGGAGTCGTAAGGTCGCCTCCGGGCCGGGCGAGTTTGAGACCTTCAATAGCTTCAACATCGGCACCCGCTCTAAGTGCCAACGCACCGGCATTCAACTCTGAAGCACCCGCTCCCGGCCCCAGGACGCTTCGCACCGTATTCATGCCGTCGAAGAGTCGTCTCACGGCTGCCACAATCATATCATGCGGAGCCCCGCGACTACTGCCTTCAAGCGCCTTATCAATCAGGGGCTCGCTAGGCAGCCCCACACGGGCGGCCTGTCGGAGAATCACGGTCATGACTTCCAGAGTCGGACCGTCAACCCGTTCGGCCAGCCGTTGATCGACCTGCGCTGTAAGCAGCGCGGGGCTCAGGAGTGCAATTGCAGTCGCGACGCTTGCAAGTTTCAAAACACTAAACCTCAGGAACCGTAATGGTTGAACTGGTTCCGCCAAAGTCATCGAATAGAGACGGCGGAGCTGCCGGGTCAGGAACCCATTTGTCACCGTCAACCACGAACGTGTACTCATAGCGACCGGGCACCAACTTAACCGTAGTCACCCATTCTCCGGATGAAGTTCTGGTCATCGGAGTGGCCTCAAGGTCCCAATCGTTGAAATCACCAGACAGGGTCACAGAAGAGGCTCTCGGGGCATCAAGCTCAAAACGAATTACCCTTGCGGCAGGGTCTTCAGCTATGGGCTCCACACCGTCGGGGTTTCCAAACCGCACCGGCGAAACCGCGACGGCCAGGATCAGAACAGCAGCCGACGCTGCCATGCTCAACGGGGACAGCGATAATTGTTGCGGTCGGCGCCACCAGGCAATCACGCGCACCCACATTGCAGGTTTACCGTGGCGACGAACCTCTGCCATCACCGACTCGTCGAACGACGGATCTATTTTTATCGACCTTTTTAACTCGTGGGCTACTCGCTCCACCAGGCCGTTGTGTCCTGATTCATTCACGATAGACACCTTCCAAGAGTTCTCTGAGCCTTCTGCAGGCCCGGTTAACCCTCATCTTTAATGCCGAGACGCCCACTCCGGTCACCTCAGCCATTTCATCGTAACGCAACTCTTCCACATACTTCAGTATGAATGCCTCCCGCTGGTCGGCGGGCAGTTCGGATAGGGCGCGTTCTATTTCTTCTCGCCATCCGTATTCGGACTGTTTCATGTCCGACGCATTCAGGATTGCAATTTCGTCTGTAACGAAGAGACGATCTCGCCTTCCCCTGATTGACCCCGCAGTGCGCGCCCGATTCACCAGGATTTTAAAAACCCACCGACCGAACAGTTCCGGATCCTGGCAATTCTTCAGCGACTTGAAGGCCCTGACAAAGGTGTCCTGAAGGACTTCTTCCGAATCCTCTAGATTCCCGAGCATCCGATACGCATAACGGCCAAGTCGATCCCGGTATCTTTCAACCAGAATCGCATACCGGTCAACATCTCCGGCCAGCACCGAGCGTACTAATTGTCCGTCAGATTCCACCATAAATTATGACTCGCTTCATAACCGGTCGGTCACAACCGGATTGGGGGATACCGAACTGATACCCCTGACCCTGATAAATGTGACCCTTTCAAGCTGATTCGGGTAGAGCAAAATCGGCAGAACACGCAAAATCACGATGATTTGCGTATTTCCCCGTTTTGGGGCAAGATTCCCACATTCTAACCAGAAGGAAATTCGTTTGTCGAAGAAGGTGGTCGTCCGCCGCGGCGAGGATCAATTCGAACTCGTCCGCGTGATATTTGATCGAGGACTGCAGGTTCTGCATTCTGATTCTGGGTGGCTGGTGCCTTCCTCCCGCACGCACCATACCCTGCAAACGCCCGAAGAGTTCGAGGAGAGGTTTGCTGCCCGCAGGATAACCGTTTATCGCGACATCGCCCCGTTCCTTTACCCTCGCCAGGTGTTGGACAAGCTTGGTAACAAATTGAGCACGCCCAGATACCTTGCCGGATACGTCGAAGACAGTCGGCGACGGGTGTACAAATACCAGGTCGAGCACTTCCTGTTTACAGCCGTGACTCATCTCGCCTATCTGGCTGAAGCCTACGCTGGCCTGGCCGTGTTAAAAAACCATGACGAATGGCAAATCGGCCAGGACGCAGTCATCACGTCCTCCCGTCACCTTTATAACTCCGCGTTGCTGCATTCCGAGTCCATCTTCGCCGCTCTGGCCTCAGCGCTGCATTCCTCAAGACACCTAGTTTGGCGCTGGAGAACCCGAACCCCCTCATCGCTTGCAGAAACCCTGGAAATCTGTGCCGCAATGAACGACGAATTCCTGAATCCCCACGTAGAATGCCTCAGCGATTGCCTGACGATTTGGGGAGACCGCATCGAAGCGTATCGGGACTGCGGGGCACACTACCATTCGGAGGAGACACTCGGCGGCAGATCGGGCGGGGATCTACTCGTTGACGACATCTGGGAGATTCTCATCGACCTCCCCGACAACCCCGAGGCCCACCCGAACAATTTCACTTTTGCAGACGACATCGACGCCCTCGATTTGGGATGGGACGCAACCACAGCCGTAGTGCGGGCATTCGAAGCGAGCCTTCCCGAATTCTTCCACAACGCCGACCTCTTTGAACATCACGCCCGCCGCTGGATCTGAGAGGTCGGAAGTAAGAAGAAAGACGTTAGAAGAAAAAGCTCTAACTTCCGATTTCTAACTTCTAATTTCCTAGAATTTTATTTCGTGCACCAACCAGGCGCTGGCCGATCCAAGCGCCGCGCCGACGAGAACGTCCGACGGGAAATGGTACCGTGATGCAACGCGTGCGACCCCAACACCTACCATTGACGCCACCGTCACAACTTTCGCGAGAGTGCTCGCCTGCCCTCCCATACTTTTCAGGTAGCTCACGCCCATAGCGAAGGCGATGGTCGAATGGCCCGACGGAAACGACTTTGTAGCCTCCGATGCGCGGAAACCGTCCAGATCAAAGGCATCCTCAGAAAAAGTGAATGGACGGCGCCGTCCCACTATTTCCTTGAAGTTGAGAGTTATGGCGTAGGCAAGAGATGCGGACTCCAACGACGCAACCGCATGTGATAGGCCCGTGCCGTCGTCACGGAGGTATAGATCAAGCAGAGAAAGTCCGCCGAAAGCGCCCAATAAAAGAGTGGAAGCATCTGATATTCCGTCACGTGATGTGCCGGTAACCCAGCGTTCGAAACCGGGAACGTCGTTACGGTCGCACGGGGCACAATCAAGCGGCGGGGCTTCGTTTATTGCGATTGAAAGCAAAGCCAATCCACCAGCCGCAGAGACAATCCCGATGTCGCCAACACCCCCGACCGGCTCCGGATTCGCAGGAGACAGAATTCTCAAGGCATGGTCAGCCGCAGGATAGAGTGATCGGGAAAAAGCGGTAGACGGTCCCTGCCCTGCCACAAGGCTGGCGGGGAAAAGGAAAAGGGCCCCGGCGACCATAAATGCGCCCACGGGACCCGAGCCCTTAACAAATTGCAGTTTGCACGAAGGGTTAATCAATGAGATTAGCCAGCCCTCCAAGTACGCCGCCCTCGCCCTTCTGGGTTCCCCCGGCTCTGGGAGCGTGAGCAATGATTCTGTCCGCCATGCGGGAGAAAGGCAAACTCTGGAGCCAAACGGTTCCATGGCCACGCAGGGTGGTCAGAAACATGCCTTCTCCACCGAAAAACATTGATTTGAGGTTACCTGCGCGTTCAATCGAGTAATCAATCTGCTTCGTAAACGCGACCAGACAGCCCGTATCAACCCGGAGTGATTCCCCGTTGAGATCCATGCGAATGATGGTTCCGCATGCGTGCGCGAAAGCCATTCCGTCACCGACCAATTTCTGCAGAATAAATCCTTCGCCGCCGAAAAAACCTGCGCCAAGTTTCCGCGCAAATGCAATACTGAGTTGAGTGCCGAGCGCAGCGCAAAGGAACGCATCCTTCTGAAGAATTATTTCGTTGTCGAGTGTAGCCATGTCAAGAGGAACGATCTTGCCAGGATAGGGAGCGGCAAAGGCCACCCGGCGTTTCTCTCCACCATGGTTAGTAAAGTGAGTCAGGAAAAGCGACTCGCCGGTCAGCGCTCTCTTGCCCGCCGACATGAGTTTGCTCATCAGCCCTTGATCGGGCGTCGACCCATCACCCATTCGCGATTCGAACTCGATTCCCTCTTCTAGGTAATTCATTGCCCCGGCTTCGGCCACTACGCACTCGCCCGGGTCCAGTTCAACCTCGACCATTTGCATATCATCGCCGATTATTTCGTAATCAACCTCGTGACATCTCATCGCTCAGTATTCCGCCGTTTGAATTGGACTGGAAAATCTACAGATGCACGGGCGGGGTCAATGACTTCTGGATTCGTCAATTCCCGCCGGTGCCCGCCCGGCTTATCTTGGATGCCATGTCCGACTCCTTATCCCCATCAGAGACTCTTAGATATTCTCGCCACCTCATCCTTCCGCAGGTCGGCGTCGAGGGACAGCGAAAGTTGAAGGATGCCCGGGTCCTAATCGTTGGAGCCGGCGGGCTGGGGTCACCTTCGGCTCTCTACCTTGCAGCGGCTGGAGTGGGAACAATCGGCCTCGTTGATTTTGATGACGTCGAAGTGTCCAACCTGCAGCGCCAGATAATTCACGATACCGATTCCGTTGGAAAATCAAAGCTGGAATCTGCCGCGGCACGATTGGGGGCACTCAACCCTCTGATAAACGTGATTCCAATCAAAGAACGGATCACCTCCGCAAACGCCCTGGACCTGATGCGGGGTTACGATGTGGTGCTGGATGGTAGCGACAATTTTCCAACTCGCTACCTCATTAACGACGCCTGTGCCCTGCTAGGGATCCCGAACGTTTACGGTTCGATTTTTCAATTCGATGGACAAGCTTCCGTCTTTTCTACCCACGACGGACCATGTTACCGATGTCTTTTTCGTGACCCGCCCCCACCGGACCTCGTTCCATCATGCGCTGAAGGAGGCGTTTTCGGTGTATTGCCAGGAATCATAGGATCGATTCAAGCCCTGGAAGCAATCAAGCTCGTACTCGGCATCGGAGAAAACCTCGTCGGGAGGTTTCTGATGTTTGATGCCCTCAAAATTTCCTTCCGGGAAATTGCGCTAAAGAAAGACCCCGATTGCCCCCTATGCGGCTTAACGCCGACTATCACCGAACTCATCGATTATGAACAGTTTTGTGGAGCAGCACCCGTAATGAATGGACCCGAAATACACGTTGGAGAGCTGGCCAGTCAAATTCAGGATGGCGAATCAGTCACACTGATTGATGTCCGCGAACCACATGAGAGAGCTATTTGCGAAATATCGGATAGCGAACTGATACCAATGGGAGACCTCCCCCGTCGGCTTGAAGACCTGAGAGGCAAGCCAAATCTGGTCCTCTATTGCCACACCGGCGTACGGTCTTTACACGCCGTTCGTTTCCTTGAATCTGCGGGAATCAGCGGCCAAAGTTTGAGGGGTGGAATCAACGCCTGGTCGTTGGAAATAGATCCGGCCGTTCCGCGTTATTGAATATGGACGCCTTTGACTCCAAGCGCATCTTACTGGCGGACGCCGACGCTTTTTTTGTGTCTGTGGCGCGGTTGGTGGACCCGGAAGGCGCTGGTCGGAAAAAGTTGTTAATCGTCGGTGGGAGCCCCGACGGACGGGGGGTGGTAACATCTGCCTCGTACGAAGCCAGAGCATACGGTGTTAGATCCGCGATGCCTACGGGCAAAGCTTTAAAGCTCTGTCCGGGTGCCACCGTGGTGGGAGTGCCCCGCAAAGAATGCGTCGAGCGGAGCAAAGCCGTACGGGTTATCCTGCAGGATTTTTCTCCGTCGGTAGAACAGGCAAGCATCGACGAGTTTTATATCGACATGTCCGGCACCGAAGGCCTCTTTGGCCCCGACCTGAAATTCACGGCAGACGAGATCAGGAAACGAGTGCTTGAAGAAACCGGGCTTCCGTTTTCGATCGGAGGGGGAACGAGCAAACTTCTCGCGAAGCTCGCGGCCCAACGAGCCAAACCCCACCTGGACAACGACGGTGTCTACATCGTCGCCCCCGGCGACGAAATCGAGTTCATGCGACTCCATCGTCTCGGAGAAATCCCGCTCATCGGTCCAAAGTTCGTGGAACGCCTGGAGAAGATCGGACTTCAAAACGTCGAGCAGGCCTTGAGGCTCGACGCCGACGCGATGGTAGCATTGATGGGCGAGAGAACCGGACGTTGGTTTTACCGCCGAATCAGGGGACTTGATGCATCGCGGGTTCGCGCGGGGAGGCCAAACAAATCGCTCAGCCATGAGGGGACGTTCGCGAGAGACATATCAAATGACGCAGAGCTAGAAAAACGGCTCCTGGCCTTTTCAACCCGCGTTGCCGCCGATGTTCGCAAAAAAAGGATGAAGGCGAAGACGATAAGCGTAAAAATTCGCTATCACGATTTCAAGACGCGTCAGGCCAACAGCACTTTTACCTACCCCGTGTCAGCGGACAGACCCATTTGCGAGGAGGCTCTGACTTTGTTGCGCCGATTGCGAAAAGCCAGAAACGCGCCTGTCAGACTATTGGGCGTTTCTTTGTCACACCTCAACCCTGCGACAGGAGAGTGGCAACAACTTGGCTTATTCGGGGACCCGGAAAAGGGAATGGAAACCGATCACGACATTGTTCTATCTAAAGCTGTAGACAACATCACGACAAAATTTGGTCACAAGGGAATAGTAAGGGCGACGGAGGTCAAGCCCAGAGAAAAGGACTAGGTACTGAACCGCTCGAGAAACGCCCTCTCGTCTACAGTGAGCGCCTCAACACCCATGCGGGTAATCTTGTCCAACACACGATCAAGTTCCTCGCGGTTGATCTCGTGGAGGCCGTCCCGGGAGATGTTCTTCCACTTGTTAACGTTGGCGTTAGACACCGGCCCGGTAGCTGCCTGCCCACCGGCCGCGGCGCGTTTGAACTTCTCCGCCTGAGAGTTGCGTGAACGAAGACGCATAAACAGAAATCCAACAACCATTCCTCCCAGGTGAGCGAAATGAGCCGTGTTGTTTTGAATGACACCCAACCCGCCCCAGATAGCTGTGAGTCCCTGGAAGATCACGAGCCAACGTACCGGCATTGGTATCACAAAGAACAACAGGATACGCTCGTGAGGCCAGAGCATAACAAAAGCTGTCATCACGCCAAGCACCGCCCCCGAGGCGCCAATTATGAGGACTCCCGGGCTGAAAAACGAGAGTAAGGCTCCCCCGAGTCCGCTGTACAGATACAACTTCAGGAACGACGCACCACCCAACCGGTCTTCTAAACGTGATCCGAAGAAATAGAGAAACAACATGTTGAACAACAGGTGCCACGTGTCGGCGTGGAGAAACATGTAGGTCACCAACGACCACGGTTGGATGAAAACCGCAGCCGGGTAGAAACCAAAAACCCGCGCGGCGATTGGATTGTTGACCGTTACCAGGAACGCCAGAGCGTTGGTGATCAGCAGCCTTTTCACCCAGGGCGTCATATACACGTAGTCGTTCTCACCTTTTCTTGCATTTATTAAAAGTAACCTCATCCATGAATGGCTGCCCTACCGCACACGGTTGGATGCTGTTTAGGACTTAAATTGGCACAATTCCACCCAAATGCTCTGCGCAGGCATTAGAACACGAGAACGACCCCCGGGGTCCGTTCGCTGGTGGCGAGAAGGGCAGCTTGATTTTCCCACCAAGATCGCATTACTTCCCGTTAGGACCGGTTTCTACCGTCCTGCGGGGGATTAAAATGGCTGGGTGCTGAGCACCCTGCCCGAGCAAACAAGGTGCAAACATGTTGGCACACCCAGTTGACCTCGACGTCACCGGGTATGGCGTCAGGCACTCCTCCGCACAGGCTTCAGTGGTTCATTATAATTTCATGCCTCGTCTGCTGCGAGGTCTCGAGCGAGCAGTCCTTGTGTGGGTAGTCGCCATTCCACTGATGTTTATCCCGTTCCTGGCGATCCTCGTTTTACCGGCGGCGATCGGATTGAGC
The DNA here is from genome assembly GCA_029262195.1 of Gemmatimonadota bacterium. Classification (GTDB taxonomy): domain Bacteria; phylum Gemmatimonadota; class Gemmatimonadetes; order Gemmatimonadales; family GWC2-71-9; genus B16T1B5. Next base: position 548,801 of record JAJCZX010000030.1, read on the forward strand.
GTCTATCTGATCTATTCTCGGATGCACGCTCCAGACGTGGCCAGAGCCTGTAAAGGTACCTGCCCGGACTGCGGCTTCGAGCAAGCGTTTGATCTCCCCCTCAAATTCGAATTACCACTGGACGTGGAATGCGCGAGGTGCAATAGAGAATTGAGGTTGGAAGAACATCATTTCGCGAACTGAATTTTCAGGCGAGACAAAGCCTCTTTCTTAAGTTGTGGGCTGCTAGTGGTCTGCAACTAAGAAATGGGTGCGTTCCGGTATTCGGTTCGGCGGATGAATCCGTCGCTTTGCCCCTGGCGGGTCCGTCTTAAAAGACGGGGGAATCGAGTCGTCCCCCACCTACCGACTTACCCACCTACCGACCCTACCCTGTCATCCCCCTGAAGTCCGCCCCCGTAGGATTCTGGAAGACACTCAACCCGAACTCCGGCACAATTGCCAGAAGATGATCAAAGATGTCCGATTGCAGGCCTTCGTAGGCGATCCAGTCGGTGTCGTTTGAGAAGACATATATCTGAATCGGGACACCATGAATTCCGGGCTCCAACTGACGAATCAGGAAAGTCATTTTGTCGTGTATCATCGGGTGGCTGCGCAAATATCCAGCTATGTAAGCCCTGAAGGTACCGATGTTAGTGAGCTTCCTGGAGTTGGCGATGATGCCCGAAGCATCATTCTTATTGGCCTCAGCTAGCGCTTTTTTCTTTTCACATATGTATTCGTCAAGAGCACGAAATTTTTCAAAACGCTCGAGGTCATCGTCTTCCAAAAAGCGGATCGAGTGCATATCCAGATTTATCGATCTTTTGATCCGCCTGCCGCCGGACAACGACATTCCTCGCCAGTTCTTAAACGAGTCATCGATGAGCTTGTAGGTAGGGATCGTCGTGATCGTTTTGTCCCAGTTCTGGATCTTGACAGTGTGGAGGGCAATGTCTATTACATCACCATCGGCCGAGTATTTCGGCATCTCAATCCAGTCCCCTACTCTGACCATGTCGTTACTGGCTATCTGCACGCTGGCAACCAGCGAAAGAATAGTGTCCTTGAAAATGAGGAGTAGAACCGCCGTCAGGGCACCGACACCGCTGAGTAGCAACAACGGCGACCGGCCCAGCAGGTTGGCCACAACAACAACGGCGCCTAGTGCAAAGAGGATGATTTTGAGGACCTGAAGGTAGCCTTTGATGGGCCGAGTTTTCGAAACTGGATACCTGCTGTAAATCTCGCCCGCTGCATTAATGAGCCCGCTGGCCGATGCAAGCAAAACGATCAACATGATCGCAACTGAAAGCCGCTCAACGTGGGATTGCAGGCCTTCCGGGATCCCGGGGACGATCTGAGCGCCGTAGTAAATGACCATCGCTGGCGCGATATGGGCCAATCGCTCAAATACCAGGTTACTGTGCAAGGCGTCGTCCCAATCGCTTTCGGTCTTCTTCACGAAACGCACGATAAGTCGAGCGACAAGTCTGGAAGCGATTAGATAACTGATGTATGCGCCGAGAAGAACAATCAGGGTTCCGAGAATTGAGTCAGCGTATGGGAGGTCGGCGAAGAATTGAGACATGAGTAAAGTCAGGAGTTAGAAGTTAGAAGTCAGACGGGGAAAGTTGTCAGTTGTCAATTGTCAGATGTCAGATGTCAGATGTCAGTTGTCAGTTGTCAGATGTCAGATGTCAGATGTCAGATGTCAGATGTCAGATGTCAGATGTCAGATGTCAGATCGGCTCGAAAGTAGCTCATTCGTCGGAGACTTTCCACCGGGCGCCGGGAATCTTTGAGGCCCGTCCGGTGTCAAACACCCCACAGTTACCTTTAACACATGAAACGCCTTGCTTCCTACTTCTAACTTCTTACTTATTACGTTCAAATGCTCAAAGCCGCAGTAATGACCGCGCCCAACGCGCCAATCGAAATGTGGGAGTTGCCAACTCCAGAAATGGAGCACGGTGCTGTACTTCTGCAGACCGTAGCCAGTGAGGTGTGTGGCACCGACGTGCACCTTCACAACGGGCAGCTTGCTGGCGTCCCTTATCCCATCATCCCCGGACACGTGTCGGTAGGACGGGTTGCGGAGATGTGCGGAGTATCTCACGATTTCAACGGTGAAGAACTGCGGCAGGACGATCTGGTAACGTTTTATGACGTTCATGAAATTTGTGGCGAATGTTGGTTTTGCCTCGTGTCCAAACAACCCAATCGTTGCCCCGCGCGCAAAGTGTATGGAATTACGTATTCGGCGAATGACGGGCCAATGGGGGGCTGGGCTGAACAGATCTACCTCAAACCGGGTGTAAAGGTATTCAAAATCCCTGAGGGCCTCAGCGCCGACGACATCATCGGAGGCGGTTGCGGACTTTTCACGGGCTTCGCTGCGGTTGACCGTGCCCAGGTTCGTCTTGGTGATCGTGTTCTTGTGCAGGGAACCGGACCTGTGGGCCTCTGTGCGATCAACTTCGCCTCGCTCAGTGGAGCATCCCACATAGTCGCCATCGGCGACCCCGACGCTCGGCTGGCACTCGCAAAAGACATGGGAGCCGACGAGACGCTATCGGTGAGCGGAAGCAGCAAAGAAGAACGTCACGACCGGGTAATGGAATTAAGCGACGGACGAGGATTCGACGTTGTGATCGAAGCGACGGGCCATCCGTCGGCAATAAAAGAAGGTATGGGCCTGACCAGAGATGCTGGCACCTATGTGGTCGCTGGCCATTACACCGATGCCGGCCCAACCAGCATCAACCCACATTCCGACATTAATCGCAAGCACATAAAAGTGCTGGGTCAATGGGGTACCGACCTTGGACACATAGCTCGTGCCCTAATTGTGGTTGGAAAGCACAGACCTCCCCTGGCAAGGATCGCGGGGGGCATCTATTCTTTGGAAAACGCAGAGGAGGCCCTCAAGGATGTCGGAAACCTCAGGGTGACCAAAGCGATAATAACTCCGCAAGATTAACTCTCCGGTTCGCCGTCGGCCCAAACGTCGTCAAACCAGGAAGTTTTCGGGTCGACAGCGAGTATTCTCACCTGAGATCGCTTGTTCAAAAACTCTGAAGGAGCTACCCAGAAGCGGGCATCCCACAACAACCCCTCTAGTTCGAACGGCGCAATCTCCTCGTCGGTGGCGTCCAGAGTTATCTCAAGCTGTGCGTCGCCCTCAACACCGTCTGATTCCTCGAGTGGTCTACCCGAAAGCCATATCCCGGTCAGGGGTACCGCTTCGCCATCCTTCTCCAGGACGCCAAGATCCCACTGCCGATCTTCGAAACCGGTCTGCATTATAGAGCGCGCATGGGCGATCGAGGTTCGGTGAAAAACGACGAGGCTCACTCAAACTCCTTTTTCGATTGTTGCATACCTGAAGAATGCCCTAGATTGCACAGCCCGTCCAGTAGTCAAACACACCTGAAGCAAGATGCGTTTCCTCACTTCCCATTCGAACACCGTTAAGGCAGTTTTCAATTTTGAGTACAGAACCGATAGGTAGCCACCCGATGCCGGGGACTAAATGGTATTGAGAAGACTCTGGACGCTCCCGCCAGCCACCGGGCGGTTCATAAAGAGCTCTCACCACGACAATGTTTTGTTTCTTGCCAGCGCCTTGAGTTTCGATGCGCTCATGGCAGCAATTCCACTGGCGTTACTATTCATCTCATTCCTTGGCTTTGTTTTGAACGGGCGATCGCCCGCTGATTTAGGAAGTGTTTTGCAGTTGATGCTTCCACCCCATGCCCCTGGAGACACCGGCCCCCTGGTCCAGGCCGAGAATATCATTCAAACAGTCATCGGTTCGCGTTCTCAACTTTCTCTCTATGCTCTCCCCCTGTTCTTACTTTTTTCCACACGCCTTTTCGCGTCAATCAGGGTGGCACTCAATCAGATATTAGGAATCCGCACTCGACGCACTTTTCTCAGAGCGTTGGGGGTCGACGTGATCCTCGTTTTGCTGACGACCGTTCTCTTTGCGGCCAACTCGGTTGTCTCAATCCCCGTCTTTAACTCTTCGCTAATTGATCAAATCGCTGGACATCTCCTGGCGGTGGCGTTTGGTATCATCTTGTTCTTCCTGGTTTACTCCCTTGCTCCTGATGAAGAAATTCCGTGGGATACGGCGTTGCTATCTGCAACAGTGGTTTCGATCGGGTTCGAAATCGCCAAAGCGTTATTCGGCGCTTATCTCGCAAATGTAGCAACGGTCAACAACCTCATTTCGCACGCAAACGCGGTGGCAATCATCCTGTTTGTCTTCTGGATTTACTACTCTTCGTTGATTTTTCTGCTTGGCGCTGAGGTAGCGAAACAGCACCGGCTTCTGCAAAGAGGCCGGTCAAGGAGGGGAATTCGAACTATTTAGGCCAAGGTCCGCTATAATTAGTCCTTGCCATGCGCGGATGGAGAGTCAACATTCTCTGATTCGCGTCACCGGAACTTAGGAGGATATGTGAAGAAACTCCGTATTGGAGTTCTCGACCTGGTAACTAAAGGTCCCACTAAAGCACTTTACGCGAGACTCATGCACGCCAATCTGGCGGGGATCATGGGACAGGTTGTCGCCGTTTGGTGCGAAGAAGAAGGGCATGACGTTACCCATGTTTGCTACACGGGATTTGAAGACCTCGATGAGGCGATCCCGTCGGACGCAGATATAGTTTTCATTACGGCCTTCAGTCAGGCCGCGCAGATGGCATATGCCGCCAGCGCCCTCCTGAGATCCAAGGGTGTTATCACGGTATTGGGTGGACCGCACGCAAGATGCTATCCCGAAGATTCCGTGAAATATTTCGACTATGTCCTTGGTTTCACCGACAAGCCACTCATCAAAGATCTCCTGGCAGACGCCACCCGGCAAACCCCCGTGGGAGTTTACCAGGAAGCCGCGCAACAACCCGCCACCATTCCCGGTGTCAGGGAGCGCTGGCGCTTCATTGAAAGCACTCTCGAGAAGGCACCGTGGTTTAAGATCGTGCCAATGATCGGAAGCCTCGGATGCCCCTATACTTGCAGCTTCTGCATCGACTCGGTGGTGAAATACCAACCGCTTGATTTCGGTCAAATAACTGAGGATCTGAAGTTCCTTCTCACCAAAATGGAACGTCCTATTGTCGGCTGGCACGACCCCAATTTCGGCGTGAGGTTCGACGAGTACATGGACGCTATTGAGGATGCGGTCCCACCGGGCCGGATCGACTTCGCAGCGGAATCGAGCCTCGCTTTGCTTTCAGAGGACCACCTCAAAAGGCTGAAGCGGAATGGATTCGCCGCGATGCTTCCGGGAATTGAATCGTGGTACGATGTTGGCAACAAATCGAAGAGCGGTAGCAAGCAGGGCCTGGATAAAGTCCACCAGGTGTCCGAACACATCAACATGATTATGGAGTACCTGCCCTACAATCAAAGTAATTTCGTCCTCGGCCTTGATTCGGACGAAGGCACTGAACCGTTCGAGTTGACCAAGAAATTCGTGGACCTGACGCCGGGGACGTTCCCTGGATATTCGCTGTTGTCTGCGTTCGGCCGCGCAGCCCCTTTGAACCTCGGCTACCAACGAGAGAATCGGGTCCTGGCGTTTCCATTCCACTTCCTGAACAACAATCACGCGATGAACGTCAAGCCTGCCAACTACGAATGGCGTGAGTTCTACGACAACGTGATTGACCTTACGAAGTATACGTTCTCAAAGAAAGCCATTTACAAACGTTTCAAGGCCAACAAGGGACGTTCGATTCCGAGATGGTTGAATGTGGTACGCGCGATTTCTTCCGAAGGTTTTGGACGAATCAAATACCATTCGGAGATCAGGCGTCGGTTCGACACCGATCCCGAGTTCGATCCGTTTTTTGAAGGAGAGAGCACCAAGTTGCCTCAGTTCTACGTTGACCGTGTCAAGCACGACCTCGGCGATTTGTGGGAATGGTTGCCAAAAGAGTCGCTTGAACACGATCCCAACGCTTACCTGAAGGCCGAAGATGCAAAGCAACAGGTAACGCAACTCACGTTGAACAAGAGAGAAGCGGTAGGCTAATACGCCGAGTCAGAGAAAAAAAGGCCAGGCGGAATGAATCATCTGCCTGGCCTTTTTTTGTTCCCTGACCCACCTACTCCAGTTTGGCAAACAGATTATTGAACGCCTCGGCAAAAGTAGGGTGAGCAAATATCCCATGGCGAAGTTTGGTATAGGGAGTGTCGCCCATCATGGCTATCTGGATCATCGACATCATCTCTCCACCTTCAATCCCCAGAACGGCACATCCGAGTATCTGATCCGAATCTGCTGCGACAACCACTTTCATCAAGCCTCGAGTCTCGTCGACCTCCAGTGCCCGCGCGACGTGTGTCATTGGCATTGCTGCGATACGAACCTCAATCCCTTTCTCGCGCGCCTCTTTCTCACTGAGACCGACTCGACCGTACTGCGGATCCATATAGGCCACATACGGAACGTCTCTGCCATCAGTAGTGCAGTCGCCCCCCCGGAGTAGGTTCTCGGCCAGTATCCGGTAGTCATCATAGGAAATGTGCGTGAACGCAGGGCCGCCGGTTACATCGCCAAGCGCCCAAACGCCATCTTGAGACGTCTCAAGCTTGTTGTTGACCGGAATAAATCCGCGGGCATCGGTCGATACGGATGTGGCCGCCAGATTTAATCGGTCAGCGTTCGACCTCCGACCCGCCGCAACCAGCAGATGGGAACCGGTTATCGTCGATTCTCCAGAGGAGTCGGAGACGTTGACGACAATGTCATTGCCCGCTTCAGTAACTTCGTTGACCGTGGTTCCAAGCCGCAGATCGATACCGTCTTCATTGAGTATCGCAACGACCGCCTCCCCGAACTCTGGATCTTCTCTGGGCAACAGGTTGTCCAGGAAATCGATGATGGTGACCTCGGCCCCAAACCTTCGAAACATCTGTCCGAATTCCAACCCAATGTAACCACCGCCCATCACCACCAGGTGCCGCGGGACTTCGTCCAATTCCATGATGGATGTCGAGTCGAGAAACGCGACTCCATCCAGTCCTGTTATCGGTGGGATCGATGGCCGTGCACCGACATTGAGAAAGATCTTGTCGGACGTAATGACCTTTTGGCCTCCGTCATTCAAAGCGACCGTAATTTCCTTCGGTCCGGTGAATCTAGCCTCCCCCATGATGAGGTCCATGGTTTCCCACTTCTCCAATCCCCGTCGGCTCCCGTTGGAAAACATGTCAACGATGGCCCGTTTTCGTTCGCGTACGACCTTCTGGTCAATCCAGATCTCTCCCACGTTGACGCCGTAGTCCGCTCCGCGTCGGGCCAGATGAGCCACACGGGCGCTAGCAACCATTGTCTTGGTAGGAGTACAGCCTGCGATTACGCAACTGCCACCCACTTGATCTGCTTCGACGATGGCCGTCTTCCAGTTTGCCTTCGCGAATTCACCCGCCAGTGGTTTCCCTCCCTGGCCTGTCCCAATTACGATCGCATCGTATTTTTCTGGTTCGGTCATTCTCCTCCATTCGCCTAAAAGGTTAGCGCTGAATTAGCTGGCCCCGCCTATCCTAAAAACCGACTTCAAAACCCCGCCAACGAACCCATCGGTTTCTTCTTCCGCCATTTTTTCGATCTCTCCTGCATCGAACCACACACCCTGGCATTCGTGGCAACGATCTATTTCCACTCCACGGTAGTCTTCTACGGTGAGATCGCTGCCGCATTTAGGACACTTCATAAAATGAGAAGCGCGTTCGGCGGCCTTTTTTTCTCTTTCCTTCCTTTCCCGCTCCTTTTCCACCAATTCAGCGCTTTGTTTGGCAAAAAACTCGTGTTCGTTCTTGCTAGCCATCCTTGCTCCTAAGAAGTTTATGTTTCTAAAACCCAATTTAATATGGGACAGACGAACCTGAATTTACCATGGGCTCCCCGTATTCGCAGGAGTCGGTCAGTTGGTCTTCCATTTTGAAACGAACCCCGGATGAAACCGTATTGAGGGCACGAGAAAACAGGCGGGCCGATGCGACGAGCCCGGAGAATATTTCAATCAAATTCGAAGGTGAGAAATGTTGGATTTAGACCGTCCTTTGCGCAGAAACACATCCGATTCAATGGTATCGGGAGTTTGCAGCGGACTGGCCGATTGGCTGGGGTGGGACCCCACACTGGTAAGAGTTTTGTGGGTTGCGGCCTCTGTAATGTCGGCCGGATTCCCCGGGTTGGTGCTCTATGTAGCACTGACTTTTATAGTCCCAAAGGATTTCGAGTACTAATAGAAATCAGAAACCATGGGTCCCCAAATTTTCGTACTGAGATGCGTAGGTTATCACACACATAACGCCGTAAAACGAGTGTTCCCCGCACGCCACACCAGTTTTGCTGTAGTTCGAGTCAAAAATCGCTGACCTGTGACCCCGATCAGCCACACCATCATCGACGATCAATTGAGAAACCACGAGTCGCGCGCTGGTGCCAGTTGAATAGGGTCCATAAGCTATGTTCTCCCCAACCGACCTAAACCACTTACCGTAACGATTAACTCGGTCCCAGACCATACTGGAGTCCGTGCCAACATGCCCGACAAGCCCCTTCTCTCCGTGGTCGTCTACGTGGTCGAGGGCTCCAAGTCGGAGCCCCTCCGCCTCCGATAACGGCCCAACGGGTTCAAGCGCCCTGAGGAAGTTGATGGCTTCGGTGACCGCCGTAATGCCCTCCCGTGTGCGCTCGGCGATTTCACCAGGACGAGTGACGAGATTCCCCGTGTAATACTGCAACGACTCCTGCAAGAAGTCGGCGTAAACATGGGGTGCCGTTCGAGCCAGGTTTTGTTCGCGAACTATGGCCGCTGCAAGTTCCGCCTGTCGATTTGACTGCACCGCATGAGCCAGGGCGGGTGAAAAAACCGCCGCCAGTACGGTGGGTAACAATGTACGCATAGAGTATTGGTTACCATCTCCTCTCTAAAAAGTGCCGAAGAGAAAGGACAACCAACGCATTCATTCCGTCAGTGAACGTTGACGAAACGACCCCGAGCGAGTTCTCGTAGCCGGTTAATATCTTCCAGCTTTGAGACCGACAGCGGAACCGTTTCAGCCAACTCAGTAACCAAAAAGTCCGTTCCGAAAGGGCGATCGACGTATAGAGCACGATAAAGGCCGCCAACCACGGCCTGCTCGATTTCCGCGCCACTAAACCCATCCGATTTCTCCACCAGGAGATCGATGTCGAATTCGGTTGCTGTCTGTTGTCGCAAACCCAGGTGAATTTCGAAGATGTGGCGACGCTCCTCGGGAGCCGGCAGATCAACGAAAAAGATCTCATCAAACCGCCCTTTTCTCAGTAATTCTGGAGGGGTGTGGGAAAGATCATTGGCTGTCGCCACGACAAAAACCGGTTCCGTCTTTTCTTGCAACCACGTCAGAAAGGCCCCGAAAAGCCGACGACTGACGCCCCCGTCTCCGGAGGTGTCTCCCGCCCTCGGCATCGCCTTTTCTATCTCATCTATCCACAGAACTGCCGGAGCCATAGACTCAGCCAGAGATATCGCTTTACGAAAATTCTTTTCGGATTCGCCAATGAATTTGTCGAACAAACGACCCGCATCAAGTTTGAGGAGCGGCAGTTTCCACTCACGCGCAATCACTTTTGCAGCAAGCGACTTTCCACAACCCTGCACCCCCACAATGAAGATCCCCCGGGGAGGCTGAAGGTTCATCTCGCGAGCCTTATCGGTGAACCCGACACTGGCTCGCTGCAGCCACTCCTTAAGGCGCGAAAAACCGCCAAGCTGATACCCGTTGTCCTGCACAGGGAAATATTCGAGCAATCCACCGTCCCGAATAACCTGGGCCTTACGGTCTGTCACTCGGGAGATGTCATCGGCGGTCAATTTTCCATCGAAAAGTGCTGCGTAAGCGACAATCTGACGAGCCTGATTCAGGGTCATCCCACTGAGGGCCCCCAACAATCCGTCGACATCCTCCGTTCCCATATGGAAATCGACATTCTGGCGAGACGTCAGCGATTCGATCACGGGCCAAACCGCCTTTCGCAACTCCTCTTTTCCCGGCAGCGCAAGCTGATAGCGAACGGCTTTGTGCTCCACCTCCGGCGGAAGATTAATTTCGTGGCCCGTAATGACTATCGTAGAAAGTGAGTGGCTGAATTTTTGTGCCACTTCGCGAAACTTCCTCGCAACGGCATCTTCAGTTAGATGCCTGGCAAAATCCTTCAGAAAGAAGATCGAGTCGACCGTAAGGTCTTCGATATGGCGAACCACTCCGATCGGATCGGCCGTGCCGTGGATGGCGAGATCCTTATCGCTCCGCTTTAGGCCCTGAGTAATGGTCCAATCAAATCGGGCGAGATTCAATTCGCGGGCTACTGATTCAACCAACCCGGTGACCCGCTCCTCTTCGATGGTTTCAATTATCACCACCGGATGGAACGAGATCACCAGAGTTTTTAAATCGTGTACCATTGATTGAGAATTCATCAAACAACGATACTACTGGTCCAAATCACGCGATAGGTTGTAGCCCCTACAGAGAACCTGGCCCGAAGTTGGCGTCTATCGCAGTCCGGATCGTCTCCACATCATCCCCCTGTTGGGTCATGGACGCTGCCATTTCCGCTTCGCCAATGCACACATCGCACGCAGCCCCGTGACGGTCGTTGAAGCACGTCAATAGGGATCTGTGTCCAATGTTTTCGTGGCACTCGCAGTAGCAATGCAGGCCGTCGAGAACTTCAGGAATAACTTCGGCGATCCGATAAGCGCGCACCGCCCTCTGGTAGTTTGAGGCGGTCGTGGGTTCCATAACGGACATGGTCAGCACCCCATCGGTGTCGACGCGGGGGGCAGGATGCACATGTCCGTGGGCAGGATTCCGAGGAGCAACAACTAGCGCCACGGCCAGGACGGCCGTGACGGTCACTGCCCAGGGCAGGATTTTCTTTAACATGATTGACTCTCCGCAAAAAGACTCTGCTTTAAATCTGGCGTCCACACCGAAACACTCAGTGAACCATTTGTGAAGATCGCCTCACACAACACGTCTAATCTCAGCGATTCCGGCAAATCAGTCGGCTGGCGCTTCGAACTTGAGGAACTGCAGCGCCGCGAGAGAAACCAGACAATAGGCGGCAAAGAAGTAAAACCCGATCTCGATTGCCCCGGCAAGGTTGCTCGACGCTTCGGCGCTCAGGTAGGCGACGAATACACCTACGACGAAAACGTCAGCCATGGACCACTTCGAAATATTTCGGACAAACAAATAGATACCAAAACGCCGTTTCACGTCTTTGAGCGCAATTGCGGTCAACAGAAGAACGCCCTTGAGGATCGGCACGATAACGGAAAAGAAAAGAATCAGCCCTGCCACAAAGTCGTCGCCGTTCTCGTGGAGCGACTTGATGGACTGCAAAATACTGCGCGTCTCCCGGAAAATCTCACCGCTGAAGCCGAAGACTTCGACCGAAGCCGATATGGTGATCAGCGGTTTGGTCAACCCGGGGATGAGCACAAGGAAGGACACGATGATCAACGCAAATGCGGTGACGTTCCGTGGAGACATTGGGTGGTGAGATTCAATTTTCTCAGCGGCATCTGCTGTCATGCAATCTTCCTTATGTCAAAGAGCAAAAGTCCAAGGTCTGTAGAGGGAACCGGGCGGACCTAGCGTCGGCTGTTAAGTTTGGCGAGAAGTCGGAGAATCTCCAGATACAACCACACAAGGGTCACCAACAGACCAAACGCAGCGTACCATTCCATGTACTTCGGTGCACCGATCTCCGCGCCCTTCTCAATAAAATCGAAGTCCAGTACCAGGTTTAGAGCAGCAATCACTACCACGAACATACTGAAGCCAATACCGATCAGTCCCGCTTCGTGTACAAAAGGCACATTGAGCCCAAAGAAGCCCATCACAAATGAAAACAGATAAACCAACCCGATACCGCCCGTGGCGGCTACCACACCGAGTCTGAAATTCTCAGTGGCGCGGATCAAACCGGACTTGTAGGCAAATAACAGAGCGAAAAGGGTACCGAAGGTCAGCCCGACCGCCTGCATTACAATCCCCGGAAATCGCATCTCGAACATCGCCGATACTCCGCCGAGGAATAAGCCCTCCAACACCGCATACATGGGGGCAGTCACTGGCGCGGCTGTTTTCTTGAAAATCGTGATGATCGCCATGATCAGGCCGCCGATCATTCCCCCGACCATCAAGCCCATGGTCCCGGAGGGCACTCCAGCACCTGGGTTCTGAGCAATCGCTTCGGCAAACCTGTCCCACGTGAAACCGGCCGCCATTATCGTCAACGCCAGCAGAATAGCTGTCCGATTGACCGTCCCCTGAATCGACATGACCTCCGAAGCGTCGCGAGCACGACCGGATTCCTTGAAGACTTTTTCGTTGAGGGCGGGATTGGCTGTTCTCATCATGGCTTAGATCCTTGTGCAGGGTGTTGGACAGGTTAAAGATAGATGGATACTTACGACTGGTGTAGGGTTTTATTCAACCTGAGATTGTAGCGGGGGCGGACTAAAAGGGAGGAGGGGGGAGGGAGGCGTGAACTCTGACATACCGTAACAGGCCATTTCGGAGCATCCAATGACAACATCAATCGCACGATTTGGCCGCTGCGTTTTTGTGCTGAGCATTTGCGCATGCGACCAAGAACCACCGCGAGCGCCAAATCTTCCTGAAACTCATGCCGATGCGGCAGACAGACCCCTGGTTTCACTTCGCGACGTGGACCCAACAATTTTACAGGAGATGCGCTACTTCAGCGGAGACAATTTCGTGGGGACGCGAATAGATGGATATCTTGCACTCAACTGCCTGCTTTCTAAGCCCGCTGCGTTGGCTATGGCCGCGGCCCAACGGGAGGCGCAGCAACGGGGGTACGATATCAAGGTGTACGACTGCTATCGACCGCAACGGGCGGTGGCACATTTTGCGCGATGGGCTGAGGACTCTGACGATGTGTTGATGAAAAAGCGATTTTACCCCGCGATCGACAAATCGCGTTTGTTCGAACTGGGATACATCGCACATCGCTCGGGACACAGTCGAGGAAGCACCGTTGACATCACCCTGGTGCCACACGGGACAGAATTGGTTTCCAACCCGCACAGTCTGATCACCGACGCCGATTGCAGGGGTCTTTCCGGCGAAAGGGCCCCCGACAGCAGCATCGACATGGGAACAGGGTACGACTGCTTTGATGAATTGGCCAACACCGCGAACCCCGATATTTCACGTGACGCCACAGCCAACCGCCAGCTTTTGAAGACAATTATGGAGAACGCAGGGTTTGTTAATTACTCAGCCGAGTGGTGGCATTACACGTTGGGAGAAGAGCCGTTCCCCGAACAGTATTTTGATTTCGTAGTGGAGTAACCCTACGCCCTACCCCGCGCAATAGGTTGGGAGGCCAGCAGCCGTATTGGAGTAGTCCGAACTGAAGGTCACGTACCGGGCGGTCGAATCATCCCACATGTCTCTTTCGAGCCGTCCGATATCCGCGCCGTAGACATGCAGGCTCACTGCCGGCGACTCAGAAGCGCATTCAACCTGGTGGAATAAGTTCCTACCGTCTCCAAGGCTCCGTACCTGGCCCGGCGGACAGATCCTCTCCAGCGTCTGCTCGGGTTTTTCGGAGAAGGATTCATCGACTGAATACAAGCGTTCCTTTTCTACTCCATCGAGGCAGGCGAAAGCGCACCAACAAAGGTGGTTGTGAATAATCGCGGCCTGTCCGGGTGCGAAAACATCGAGCACTACGTTGAAGGTCTTTTCTTCGTTGAGATAAAGGAGATAGGACCCGTACATAGCATCGGGCTGGCACCTGAGATAACGCTCGTCGGGCATACGCCAGTGGGATGTTAGTTCCCCCATTAGACCCGCAACACGTTTCACTACATCTTCGATGGAGTGCTCACCTCGAACTACCGCGTCTCCGGTACGACAAAATTCAATAAACTTGGCATCCCCGTGTATTGCCGCAGGGGTAGAGTCGGGCATCGATCTTGCCTCCCTTTCGAATACGGCTTACGCCTGAATTCCCGTTCCGGTAGTCGGCTTGACCAGTCTCCTCACTCCAAACGCAAGCATCAGGACGAGAGCAAATGAGCAAACTAACACGGGGCCCGTGGGCAGGTCACTCTTGAACGACACGGCCAGGCCGAGCACTACCCCTATGGTACCGGTTCCCCAGGCTATCGCAAGGAGCTTTGTCGGCGCCTCAGTGAAAAGGAATGCGATCACAGCCGGAATAACCAGGAATGAAAACACGACCAGCACGCCACCGATCGCAACAGACTGGGTGACGACAACACCAAACAACGCATAAAAAAGGAAGTCCCACTTCGGTATCGAAATATTCTCTCGGGCCGCGGCTTCCGGATCCAGCGAAATCAAGAAGAATCTCTTGCGCAACAACCAATGCACGATACCTATGGCCAGGTAAATAACTGCCGTGCGGAAGATCTCCGGCCATGTAACCCATAGTAAAGTTCCCGTAAGCAACTGCTCCACGTGCTCAGAGCCCCGCGGAGCTTGAGCAGCCACCAGAATGGTACCGGCTGTGGCAACCACATAAATGATTCCGATGATCGCTTCGTGGGGAACGTACTTATGACCCGTCCGACTGAGGCTGATCAACGCCGCAGCCAGCAGCGTAGCCAGCAGCCCGATGGCGTACGACGCCGCTCCCTCAGGGATTCCGACCGCCTCATGGAGCCTGTGGCCGATACCCAAACCGGCCACGGCCCAACCAAAGGCGGCGACCTGAGCCAGCGCCAGGTCGACAAAAATCACGCCCCGGGCAATGATGTGAATCCCCAGGTAGCCATGGATACTCAAGATTACAAGTGACGCGACAAGCGCCGGGAGCATCAATTCGAACATTTAGTTGTGTCGCGACGTGGAGTTGTGGGCCGCAAACGCGGCCGCTAGGCGCGACACCCAGGTATCTACGAGGTCAAAATAGCTGTCCACATTCTCTTCGCCCTCTTCGTGGAAAGGAACCAGCACCACTTCGGCACCGGTCCGCGAACCCACCCGATCAACCTTCGAGCGTCCGTAGTGGTTTGCCGCGAAAATGACTCCAATATCTGCAGTGTCTATGAAATCAACCACCTCTCGAACGTGGCCTGGTGATGGAGGGATACCAGGCTTTCGCTCAACATACATTGAGCACTCTACCTGAAAGCGCGCGGTGAAATACGCCCAATTTTTATGATAGCAAACCATGCGTCCACCTCTAAACGGTGCAGCCTCAGCCAACCATCCCCCTAAGAACTCTGTCAAAGGCCTGCCCCCAAAACTCTGCGCAGCGGCAAAGTCCCAAAACCGATTTCCACGCGCAAGGTCGTACAACGTTTGCGCCCCCAGCATTTCGGTGAGGGAATCGCCGTACATTCTCGCTATCAGCCGATCACGGAAGTCCGCCAACCGAGCGTCATACGTGGCCGCGTTTGCGGGGTCAACGCGTTTCAGTCCTGCCGCGATATTGGCAGCAATCTGCACTGCATTGATGGGATCGGTGTGTATGTGCGGGTTTCCGAAAACGTGCACGTCGCCCCCGGTCCGTGAAACGCTTTCAGGCACCTCGAGCAAATTGACACCGGAATAAGCAACCACGTTACCCGGGGCCCCTTCCAGAACATTGGCGTTGTTAGCGCGATCCATCAGAGCCGGAACCCATAACTCAAGATCGAGTCCGGTGGAGACGAACAAATCGGCCCTTCTAATCTTGGCAGCAAAGCTGGGTCGAGGGTTTACGAAATGTGGATCCACATCTCCCCTGGCAATGGCTTCGACCTCAGCAAGGTCTCCGGCAACTTCCCTGGCGATAGCGGCGTAGGTGGGCAGCGTTGTCACCACCTTAACAGGGTCCTGAGCCAGTAACGTGGCGGTCGGCGACACAAATGCTGACAGTAAAAGTGCAATTGACAGGTTCATCATGTTAGTAGGTCTCATGTTTGTCGGGCCCCATCGCCCATACGAATTGAAGAAGCAGGGTGTGGTTACCGTCCGAGCCATCGAATTTGAGATAGTTGTACTGCAAGCGGATCCTCACCCACTCGCTCTGCCACCACGTCACGCTCGGAACGAATTGGAAAATGTCCGGCTCGATTCCGTAGGGGTCCACCACGTCGGCTCGGGCCCCGATGGTCCAGCGCGGATCAACTTTGTAGTTGAGTTGGATATAGCCACCGCTCCCTTCGGAAACAGACACGGGAGTTTCCCGTTCAGCAAAGATCCATTCGCCCTTGAGTTGAATGTCCCGATTGGACTGCTGTCCACCGGGCGCCCACCGAAAGGCAAGGTCGACACCCAACATTCGGGACTCCACCTGAGCCTCGTCGTTGTCACCCGTTAACCCGCTCACGCCCAGTTGCAAATGGGCGTCAGACCCCAGGTCCCAGAAATTCTGAAAACGGCCGAGGAACGCGATTTCGGAGCCTCCATCAAAAAGCGCGTCGTTATTTGCTCTCGTCGCTTCCAACGTCAGAGTTTGTGTCGCGGGGCCAACCGTGAAACTCGGCGCGACAACCGATGCCCCTGTCTGGATTAGTCCGTCCTCGCCGAGGAAAGTCGTCGTTGCCAGAGGACGCTCGACTTCAAAAAGAGCGTGTGTGTGCCAGCGATTATAAAGTCCCAGTTCTTGTCTGAACTTTCCGACCTTGGCCCCAAACCCTCCGGGCAGCCCGACCCAATACATGTACCCTTCTTCTATCTCGAACCCTCCCGCTTCCTCTTCTTCCTCTTCAACCGCACCGGCAATCGCGAAGTCCTCCTCCCTGGTTACAAAAACTTTGGTCCTGGTATAAGGGTCCAAAGCAGCCTGGAACGAGAACTCAAACTCCCTCGGGGTAGCGCTAAACTGATTACTCCCTCCGTTCGGAGCCGTGAAACTGCCAACCACATCTCCCGTCACCGAAATCTCAGGATTCAAAATCCCCAGGTTGCGCGTACGACTTTGTTGATCTTCGTCTGGAGCATCAGGTGCGGCTTCTTGGGCGGCAGCGGCTGCTGCAGCACGCAGGGCAGCGAGATCACTCAGCTGCGCGTCGGCGGGAGCATTTGACCGCCGCAGCTCCTTGATGACGTTTTCGAGCGAATCCAATCTCCTGAGGATCTGCTGAAGTACGAGGGAATCAGGTGTACCGGGCTCTTGTGCCGACACCTCAACCGAGGTCGAGGCGAGCAGGCCGAATATCACCAACAATAGGAAACAGCAACGTTGCTTTATTTGCATTGAATCGAGCACCATCATTCGCCCAAACCGGGCGACCAGAGTTTAGCGTTGCGACGGGCGCGCCCGTCGAAGAAACCTGTGCTAGACCTGTGGTGGTGCTCTTGACGGGTGAGATCGAACGAAAGCTGATGACGCGAATGATCCGATTCCGGGCGTCCCGACAACGTTCGAGAGGAAGAGTAAATCTGCCTGCGACAGGCTATGAGATTTTAGCCCGCTGAAATCGACCAGACGACAAACCTGGCACATGTACTCATCGTGCGGCGCCTGTTCGTGTTCGAAGGACTCCGATTCAATATGACTTTCGCTGAGTGGAGCGGCCTCAAAAACTGCATGACTTATAGGCACGGCCAGCAACGCAAACGCATAAGCGGTCGCGTGCACCATCTGAAACAGTCTATAGGTTTTCGAGTTTTTCATCTGCCGGCTGGATCCTTCAGCTAATCGGGAGCGGACAAATTATGCCATTTTCCCTTTGGGTAGTCAATAGGACCCATCGGCCGTTGGTATTGTTCCGCCGATCACCACGAATTCGGAGTCAGTTTTCCGACAGTACCTCCTCAAACAGATCAATTGCCCGAGGATCTTCCGATTCGGCCAACCAGAAAAAGGCGTTTCTCCGCACTTGTGGGTGCTGATTGGACGTGGCAACACGCAATAGGATCGATATGCTGCGTGCGGTTTCCTGTTGGGAGATCGCGAAAACCGCCTGTTCTTTGACGCGTATCTCCTCGTCATCGTCGTCGAGTATTGATTCTAGACCGTCCACGGCTTCCTCCGCAGCTTCCTGGCCGAGCCAGAACACGGCCTGTTGCCTCACCTCGTTTGAAAGCTCACGCTCCCTGGCCATTGCCAGCAGTTGCGGCCAGACTACGGCGTTGGCAGCTATGACGGCCGGGTGGATTGCATCTTCAGCGTCGGCAAAACTGTCGGATTTAGCCAATCCAAGGAAATAGTCAGCCGCTTCTTGCGAATTAACAAACCCAAGATCAGTCACGGTTCGACTGGACGGCCTCCAACTGCCTCCGACATAGGTATCGACCCGGGTTACGTTGCCCGACCGAATCCTCAGGACAACCCTGACCGGCCCCGCCTCGCAGTCCCAATCAACGTCCCTTTCATCGTTAGTTCGAAAATGACTGATGTTTCGACCATCACCACACACACCTTCCCTCGCATCAAAACTCATTCTGACCCTGCCGTCCGGGGCATCGGCGACCCTCTCGGTCAGAGTTTGAGCCTGAGAGATTGTACCAGCTACAGCGAGCGCGACAAAAGCGATCTTCAACATATTTGTCACCCGTCGATCAGTTCGAGGAGAAAATCGATGGCCCGCGGGTCGTCCGACTCACCCAACCAGAATATGGCCTGCTCTCTCAGCCTGATCTCCGGATCGTTCCTGGCGATATCAAGTAACTTGTCAACAGCCGTTTCTTCTCCCGTCTCTGCAAGGACCCAGATGAGTTGAGTGCGCATTTCCGTCTCAAACGTGCTGTCGTAAAGGTCGATAAGTTGAGGAACGGAAGCCCCTGCCTCACCGATGAAGTACATCGCGTTCTTCCTGACTTCGATTGGCTCGTCTTCATCCAGGGCGAGTTGGAGCAACCATTCTCTGTTTTCACGGCCCCCAGCCTCGGCGACGGCATGCACGATCGCCGTTCGCACTTCGCGATCGCGAACATCAGGATACATCGCTTTCAACGCTCGAATATCAGAGTCATTTCCTTCAGACCCCATCCAGTAAACCGCCTGTCGACGCACATTGATAGGGATTTCTGCGTCGGCCGCCATCGCACGCACGGCATTCATCGCACGGGGGCTGTCATGTTGGGACAACGCAAACACCGCCTGCAGCAGTAACTCTTCGTCGCCCGACTCCTGGGCGAATGAAAGCAAAGCATCCACAGCCTCTTCGGAATCAACCTCGCTAAGCCAGAAGACAGCCTGCCGCCTTACTTCCCGGTGAGGGTCGTCGTTGGCAATCGAAATCAAGAGTTCCGTGGCTTCGGCGGGGCCCGCCTTGTCCACCAACATATAAAGAGCCTGAACGCGTAGTTCCGGACTCCTGTCATAATTCGTGACGAATCGGCGCAGCACGGGCAACGCACGCTCCGGCCGCATGTTCATCAGCGCGTTCAAGGCCATCATTCTGGTTTCGTCCGAGACATCCGAATCCGCCCTGCTCTGCTCGGCCACGACACGTGCACAACGTTCATCACCCGCCCGATCTCCGCAAATCCGAGACATCAGGGATCGACCGTCGCGGGAGGTCCTGGCGTCAGAGTGATCGCGCTGCTGCTCTTCGAGCAACTGAAGCGCCTCGGCTCCGTCTCCAAGCCGGTAAAGAGCAAATGCCTCCCAGTAATAGGAATCGCCAGCGCGAGTCGACGACCGATGATTCTCCCTGATCAATGCGAAGGTGCGTGCAGCTGATTCGAAACGGCTATCGCTCAGTAGAGACCGTCCTTGCCGATAAAGGGAATCGGCCTCAACCGACTGTTGCTGCATCGCGGGCATTGCGCTGGCAGAGCCCGCGATGGCCATAACGGCGACAATACTTTTGGCGGCGGTCGCTAAGTATTTTCGAAACATTTTCATCCTCGTGTTATCCGGGGTTACAACCGGGTGGTTGGTGCGAGATTGCGAAGTCGAGGCAGGAGTACATTTTCCTCGACGCTATTTGTGATGATTTCCCTCTCCAGTAGGTCGTTACCTGGTTCGAGATGAACCAATTGCGACAGAACCAACTCCAGATCCAGCAAGATATCCTTGATCAGGGGGTCAGACGCCGCACGAGAGTCAAGCAAGATTCGTGTCGTCGTGAGAAGGCTACGAGCCTGTGGAGCGAACTGGTCATCGGACGGGTCATCTTCAAAAAGAAGCAACAAGGTTTCAGCTTGATCGAAGTGACGCGACGCCGCGAGCCTGTAGGCCGCGGACACTCCTGTCTCCTCAACTACAACAGGCACGACTGAACCCGAAGGAATTGCCACTGGCGACGACATCCGCCCCAGAGCGACCCCGAGTATCAAGATCGCCGCCGCTGCCAGACCTCGTACGTACCACACCTTGCGTTGTTTGGTCCTTTTTCGTTTTAACGCTTGATCCTGCCACGAAGCCCGCACCGCTCCCCACATTTCTTCTTTCGGGGTCGCCGGTGGTTGATGATACCCTTGCATCCTCTGGCGCACCTTCTCGTACTCGGTTTCGTCAAGTTCGCTCATCTTGCAAATTCCTCGGCGAAATCGGATAACATCGACCGCAATTGGACCCTTGCCCGAGAAAGTCGGACCTTGGACGTCCCAACGGCGATACCCAGAGCGTTTCCGATTTCTTCATGTGTGTATCCTTCTATGTCGTGCATTATCACAACCGTCCTGTAGCCCTCTGACAGTTTTTCAATGGCCGTCGTGATCGCCGAATCCAGCATCGACTCGCGGTGTTCGGCGACAACCACGACCTTCTCAACTTTTTCTAAATTCACTTCACGTTGGTCAAGTCTCTTCATCTTTCTGAGCCACCCCAACGACACCGAGGTCGCTACCGAATGGAGCCAGGTGGAAAGAGCGGCTTCCCCTCGAAAACCATCCAGTTTGGCAAACGCCTTTATGAAGGTCTCCTGAGTACACTCCCGTGCGGACTCCTCGTCGCCGGTCATCCTGAAGGCCAACCGGAACACACGATCAACGTGCGTATCATAGAAATGGCGCTGAGCCTCGGGGTCCCCCTCCAGCACCCGCTTAACTAGCTGTCTTTCCTGCACTTCGCTCCAGGACGGCGTTGACGTTTCGGCTGTTCATATTGTGTGATGCCACGAAGTTCGAAAGGGTAACAAGGTCGGGACGGGCAGACGGGCAGACGGGCAGACGGACAGACGGACAGACGGACAGACGGACAGACGGACGGTAACTTACCAACTTACCCCCATTCTACCGTTTCGCTACTCGGACTCCCACGAACACCATCCTTCCGGGGCCCGGCTCAAAATACCGGCCTCCGAAGGCGTTTACTGCGATAGAACTGTTGTAATCTGTAGCGAAGAGGTTGTTGATCCCCAGACTGGCGCTGGCGGACACCCCTGCCAGGTTTAGATTCCTGGTACCGGCTTGAAAATCGACTACGAAATAGGATGGAGAGAATTCAGAGTTGGCGTCATTCACAGCAAGACGAGAATTCCGACGACCGTTCAGAGTCACAAACCACGGTTGGGGTGTATAGCTGAATTCAAATTCCCACCGGTGAGGTGTCACGCCAGGGACCTGATTCCCATCGAAGGTGATTCCACTCACCGAAAAACTGTCGAAGTGAATGTCCTGATACGTATAAGTCCCCCGCGCCGTGAAGAGTTGTTTGGCAACGACAGCTCCGACTTCGATTCCTCTATGTGTGGCCGAACCGGCGTTGCGAAAAAACGTGCGGCCCGACGATCCAGCCTCGAACGGCGTCAATTCATTCGAAACATCGGCCCGATACAAAGCGGCGTCCACACTAACATTTTCCAACAACTCTCCGCGCCAGCCTATTTCAACGGAATGCGTACGTTGAGGCTCCAGACTCCCATTGAATCCACCCGAACCATCGGGCCGGTTCGCCAACTCTGTTGTGGTCGGGGTCTCGAAGGCAGTCGAAAAATTTCCGTAGACCAGGTGCTGAGCGCCGGCGCGGTAGCTCAAACCGATCGACGGGCTCCATGCACTCATGGTGCGGGTTCCGGAGTCGTCGCCATCGACAAGGAGGCGATCTTCGGCGTCAAAGCGCACCCGGTCGAATCGTAGCGCCCCATGTAGATCTGCCCGCGTCCCCAGTCGAAGAGATGCCTGAGCAAACGGGGCCACGTTCACAACCTCTTCCAATTGATCCAATCGCACCGCGCCGGAGGTTCCTGACAGATTATCGAAATTGCGGCGATCATCTCGCTGGTAGTCCGTACTTACGCCAAGAGCCCAACTAATATCGTCGGTAGAATTACCACGCGCTTCCAGGCGGGCTCCAGCTGCGGAGCGATCCAGATCAATGACTCGGACCGCAATCGGGTTGTCCAGGCGTCTGAAAAGCCCGTAAGTCGTGAGACCAAATAGAACGTCTCCGTAGTGTCTCCAGGAAAAACCGATCTGGCCTTGTGTAACGTCTTTCCGGGCGTCCTGCGATATGTTGAAAACCCGAGCCGCGTCTCTATCTGTTGCCAGTTGGGTCGCATTTAATGAACCAGGGTTTTGAGCGTCGAAATCCACAAGAGACCCCGAAAGGCGCAATCTGGAGGCACCGACATGTCGGACGACGTGCGCAGTCGCAGTAGTATGATCCGCCTGTGAATGGGTGCGGTACCCTTCGTAGGTACGTCTGCTCAGATCGACCGAATACCTCGTACTCCCAAAACTCCCGGAACTCGCCCCCTGGACTCGTCGCAACCCCAGTCCACCCAATCTAGTATCCAGGGACCCCGTGGCCGCGCCACCCCGCAACATCGCCGTCTCGAACCGAATGACTCCCCCGGAAGCATTGCCATAAACCGCCGACGCCGGTCCCCGCATTACCTCCACCCGTCGCACCGCACCCATATCAAGGTGATCAAGAGTAGTTTGGCCATCCGCCAGAGTGGCCGGCAGTCCGTCAACAAAGACTTTGATTCCGCGAACGCCGAACTGGGTTCGGGCTCCGAATCCACGTATGGAAATGCGATCACCCAGAGAATAATTGAATCGATCCTGGACTTCGATGCCGGGAATACCACCGAGAATTTCGGAAAGACCCAACCTGGCTCCACCGCCTCCGCTGTCGAATGTCCTGGATGACATTCCGTAAGGTCCACGACTGACTGCTGCGCCAGGACCGGTGACAATGATTGGCGGAAGCGAAACCGTAGAAGAGTCCTGTGCCCCAAGCAAGCCCGGAGACGACAAAACAATGAACAACTGCCCAAGGTATATACATCTCGAAATAGTCTTCAAAAACAATCAACCAGGCGGAATTTCGAATTCGTGGTAAAGGACGATATTACCCTCAAGTGCGTAATCAGTTGCCGCGCAAATCGGTTTGATGGCATTAGTTTCAAATTGCCATCAGCAGTGTTCCCTTAAGGATGGGACCAAGACACACCGGGGGTAGCATACCACGTGAACGAGCCACAACAATCGATGCACGATAAACCACTCGCGTGGAGACTCAATCTCACTTTGCTGGGGATGGGAGTCTTCAGCTTCGTCCTTTTTCGGCTCTTCAGCCTGGCGCCAGTCACAATAGATCTTTTATTTTCGCGAGGAATAAATCCGGTCATGGTTCGCTGGACCTCCCGAGTCACAGGCCTGCTCCCGTTTTCGATCCTCGAGCCGCTGGTTATTGCCTACGGCGTTCGCATCCTGTACCTCACGGGGCTCGCGGTGACAAAAACGGCCAAGCGCACGCGGAGCGTTCGGAATGTCGCCGCACGAGGACTGTTGCGAGTCGCCCGGGATACTGGAGTTTTGTTGACCCTATTTTACGTAATGTGGGGCTTCAACTACGCCAGGGACCCTCTGCGGGAACGCTTCGGCTGGCCCGAGTTTACTCCACCGGACATTGAAGTGCTGGCTAATCTAGCACGCCGCGCTGTGGATTCATCGAACGCCGCCTACCTCGCCATTCACGATACGTCGGACGCCGGCAGGCCCACTCCGATGCCCGACAATCTCCGAGAGTTGGACGAAGCCCTGGAGCAGGGATGGACGGGAGTTACTGCTGAGCTTTCCTTGGACTCCCACTTCGGCAAACGATACGGACGCAGCAAGCGCTTGTTGTTAACCCCGCTCATAGCCCGCTTTGGCATATCTGGCTTCTACTTTCCCTGGACCGCCGAAGCAAACGTTCTACGGGATACTCCTGCGGTAACCAGACCGCAATCAATGGCACACGAGAAGGCACATCAAAGGGGGGTGGGCCCTGAAGAGGAAGCGAGTTTTCTGGGCTATATGGCAGGATCCAGATCACCAAGTATCAATGCTCAGTACGCGGCCCATGTTTTTGCCCAGATCCAATTGCTGCGAGTGTTGGCCGCCGAAGATCGGGAATTGGCAAGATCAGTGGCGAACAACCGATATCCGGGAGTGCAGCGTGATCTGGAGGATGCTTCGGAGTACTGGGCAAGCAAACGTGGGCCGGCAACTGAGGTCGGGCGCGCCGTAAACCACAGCTTCTTGCGTGCGAATCGTGTAAGGGGCGGTGTCGCTAGTTACCGGATGAGCGTTCGACTGATAATCACTCAGATGCTACTTGAAAACGACTTGATCGATTAGTCGGAGCAATCACCGTGCGGGTAGTCGAACCCGCAGTTTGGGCACTTGTTCTTGCACCCTCCGCGAGCCATTCTGACAGGGAAGCCGCACCGCCGACAATCTTCATACTCAGGTTCTTTTCGGGCCGGGCGTTCGCTTTCCATAGAACAAACGTAATAAAAATCCGACAGCGGTGGGTTGCTCCGAACTTTCCCGAACACTTTTGCCGATGAGATTCAGATCTCGATGCAACCTCAACGCCGGTTGGAACTATCTTACCCGCAGAACCTCACCCGGGAGCAGTTAGTTGCGAATTCGACTGAAGACCGAAGTACTCCAGGACATCATAGTTAAGAGTGGTTTGAGCCAGAACCACTGGGCTATTAAGATGGGCCTGTCGCGAGGTCATTGGTCAGATATCGTGAACGGCAATCACCCCTACCCTTCAGCCAAGACCCGCAAAATCCTCGCCGAGGTCTTTGACGTTCCGACCGAGGTTCTTTTCGAAGCCGAAACCAGCGAAGTGACGGATCAATCAGACGCGGACTTCCAGGCTGCCATCGCCTCGCGCTACCTGGTTGATCGGGAGATTGGACAGGGGGGAATGGGGACCGTCTTCCTGGCCCGCGATGTGAAGTTAGGGCGGCAGGTAGCCGTCAAAGTCGTCTCCTCGGAGGCTGTCGGCGGAATCGGTGCCAGCCAGTTCTTAAAAGAAATCCGCTACACCGCCCGCCTCCAGCACGAAAACATTCTTCCGATGCACGATGCGGATGAGGCGGCAGGACAGCCCTTTTATGTCATGCCCTGGATAAAGCAGGGATCCCTGCGGGAGCGTATAAAGAAGACAGGGCAACTACCGGTTGCCGATGTGCTCAGAATAACGAGCGGGATTGCTGAGGCTCTGAACCATGCCCACGACCAGAGAATTCTCCACTGTGACGTAAAGCCTGAAAACGTTTTGCTGGCCGGGAATCACGCATACGTAGCTGATTTCGGCATCGCCCGTGCAATCCACGCTGAGGCCTTCGAGTGGGGGCGGCGTGACGGGATCGATTCCTCAGCAGGTACCCCGGCCTATGTCAGTCCAGAGCAGGCCAGCGGCGAAAGCAATCTGGATGCGCGATCAGATGTTTACAGTCTGGCGTGTATGGTCTACGAGATGCTCGCCGGGACGCCACCCTTCGGGGGCACGACGACAATGGAGGTGGTATCGAAGCGGTTTACCTCTGCGCCGCCGAGCCTCAAGACAATTCGCCCGGACCTGCCAACCCCGTTGGTCAGAGAGGTTGAGCGGGCAATGTCATTCGACGGCAAACACCGTCACCAAACGACCACCGAGTTCTCCAGGCGGCTGCGAAGCGCGGCAACGAGAACTCCCCGACCGTTGATCGATTTCTCCATGAGGTTCGCAGCCACAACCCTCATCACCCTGCGCAACATCACGGGAATTAAACCGACATCAAAGACTGGAATGTTCATGGACTCTATCTGGCAGGATATAGGCTACGCCTTCAGATCTTTAATGAGAAAACCAGGTTTCGCATTGATTGCAATTGTTACCCTCGCGTTGGGTATCGGCGCGAACACCGCAATCTTCAGCGTCATTAATGGGGTTTTACTTCGGCCGCTTCCATTCCGAGAGCCCGAACAACTCATGAGAGTAGGAGACCGATTCGGCACAGGACGGAATGAGCGATCCATCAGTTCCATGTCTCCAGCCAATTTCCTAACGTTGAGGGAAGAAACCGAAACTCTCGAAGACCTCGTCGCGCAGTCGTCAAGCACGCGCACCCTCACCGGTGGGGGTGACCCCCAAAGAATCAGCGTGCAACAGGTGTCGTGGGGATTCTTCCAACTTCTGGGAGTACCATTGCAGATGGGCCGGGCCTTTGTGATCGAAGACGATAGCCCCGGAGCTGCCCCGGTTGCCATCCTCGCCAACAGGATGTGGCGAAACCGGTACGACTCCGACCCGAACGTTCTGGGTACAACCATAATGCTCAACGACATCAGTCACGAAGTTATCGGGGTGCTTCCGGAAATCCCCGACCTTCCCGGTGACCCCGCCCTCTGGCTGCCCTTTGCCTGGTCGGAAGAAACACGAGAAAGCCACGGATCACGATTTATGGCTGGATACGGGAGGCTGAAGCCCGGGATAACGCGAGAGGAATCGATGGGGGAATTGAGGGGAATCTTCCAGCAACTTCGTGAAGAAGCCCCTCAATCGAATACGGATTGGGATATCAACATGTGGCCATTACACGACTGGTGGTACGGTCGCAGCAGTAAGAGCCTGTACCTCCTTGGTGGGGCTGTGTCGCTCGTCCTTCTAATCGCCTGCGTAAACGTCGCCAATCTGCTTTTAGCCAGACTCCAGGTACGTCAGAGGGAACTGGCGGTAAGGGCAGCCCTTGGAGCGAATCGCTTTCGTCTCCTGCGACATTTCCTTTCTGAGAGTGTTCTCATTTCAACCCTCGGGGGCGTAGCCGGACTTGGCGTCGCGGTTGTTGGATTGCGGGCTATGAGTTCTCTGATGTCGGCAGGTATCCCGAGGTCCACGCAGGTGAGCATTGATGGCGGAGTGCTCGGCTTTGCCCTTCTGATGTCGCTGCTTACCGGCGTTTTGGTAGGGTTAGTTCCCATGCTCCAGTCGGGGAAGATCAACCTCAACGAGTCACTTAAGGAAGGCGGCAGAGGTAGTACGGGAAATCAAACAAGACTCCGACAGGCTCTGGTCGTTAGCGAGGTCGCACTGGCAGTCATGTTGGTAGCCGGAGCAGCACTGTTGATTCAGAGTTTTTGGAGAATCCAGCAGGTGGACCTTGGCGTGAACACTGATGGTTTGCTAACCGTCAGATTGGAAACACCCGAAAGCAGGTACCCGGAACTGGAAAACGTCCGAGATTTTTATCGTGACGTTCTTGAACAGGTGGAAGCCCTTCCTGACGTGGTGCATGTGGGAGCAGTAAACAGGCTGCCATTTTTGAGTGGCAACTCCAACATCACACGACTGGGTGTGGTCGGCGAGCCTGACCGCGAGGCCACGTTTGTGGAGATCCGATATGTTAGCGCCAGTTTTTTCGCCTCACTCGGGGTTCCAATTCTACAGGGGCGAACCTTTGATCAAGCGATTGACGGTCCAGACTCGAAAGTCGCCATAATAAACGACGTTTTGGAGCGGCGACTCCTGGCACAGATGAGCCCCCTCACAACCCAGTTGCTCCCCTGGGGACCCACCGGCGCGGCTTACCAAATTGTCGGGTTAGTCCCGGGGATAAAAGAGTTCGGACCCGACCGGGAAGCACCACCCACATTGTATCTGCCGCAAAACAATGAATTCACCCGCAGTTCTATGTCGCTGACCGTCCGTACGAAAGGTGACCCGCTCGTGGTTCTGCCGGCCATTCGGCAGGTGGTTCGCAACATCGACCCCGACATTCCGCTCTACGCTGCAACACTGGCGGAAGACATGGTAGCAGACCGGATTGGCGACCGGACGCTCACGCTGACGTTGCTGGCAATTTTTGCCGTGCTTGCCCTTACCCTGGGGACGGTGGGGATTTACGGAGTAATGTCTTACACGGTAGAACAGCGAACCAAAGAAGTCGGGGTGCGATTGGCCCTTGGTGCGAGCGGGTCGGGAATAATACGCCTGGTGGTGATGCAGGGTGCCAAAATGACGCTCGTTGGCATCGGGATCGGACTCCTCGGTTCACTTGCGTTCAGCAGTGTCATTACATCGCTTTTGTTCGAAACCCGTGCGATCGACCCCCTGACCTATTTGGCAGTCGCAACAGTTCTGACGATCGCTGCGTTGACGGCGTGCTACGTTCCTGCTCGTCGAGCGGCTACTGTCAACCCGGTGGACGTAATAAGGGCCGAGTAGCCGAGCAATCGTGCGCAGCCCGCAGCCGGGCTCTATATTAATGGCTCTATGTCATTAATAGCACGTATTCGCACTGTTCTAACCATGGGTAAAGGGGTCGTCACCGGACTCGAAGATTTCCGCGACGCAGCCGACCCCATCGAACTTTTTTCAGAGTGGTTCGACTCCGCTAAAGAGTCCGGGATTTTCCTGCCCGAAGCTATGACGCTTTCGACGGCTACGCCGGACGGTACCCCTTCCTCTCGCCAGGTCCTGCTCAAAGGTTACTCGGCGGATGGGTTCGAATTCTACACCAACTACGATAGCCGCAAAGCCGCCGAGCTAGATGCTAATCCGAGGGCGTCGTTGCTTTTCCATTGGGCCGTCCTCGAGAGGCAGGTGCGAATAGAGGGCACAGTGAAGCGGATGGAAAAATTTGAATCGGAGACCTACTTCAAGACCAGACCTCGCGGCAGTCAAATAGGTGCCTGGGCGTCAGCGCAAAGTTCAAAGTTACCTGCGAGAGATGAACTGGCCCGACACGTTGACGACATTGAAAAGCGTTTTGCAGGAAAAGATATACCACTTCCCCCGAACTGGGGCGGGTATCGCCTATCGCAATCTCGCCTTGAATTCTGGCAGGGTAGACTGAATAGGCTTCACGACAGGCTAGTTTTCGAATCGACCGACAACGGGTGGAACTCGCATCGTTTGTACCCATAGACAGAACGGACAGTACGGACAGACGGACAGACGGACAGACGGACAGACGGACAGACGGACAGACGGACAGACGGACAGACGGACCATAATCTAAAGGAGTTTATCAAGTGATTTCACATGCACTACTTCCGGAATTTGATCAAGAATTCACCGCTACTCGCAAGCACCTGGAGCGTGTCCCGGGCGACAAATTGGACTGGGCTCCTCACGAAAAATCTATGACCATGCGACAGTTGGCGGGGCACATCGCGAGTCTGGTGGCATGGGGTTCTACATCGATTGAAGAAGACGAATTCGACGTCGCTCCAGTTGATGGTCCGGACTACGAACCTCCCAATTTCGAAACGGTCGATGACATCCTGGCAGCATTCGATGAAAACGTGTCGAAGGCCCGTGCGTTGATAGAACAAACGACCGACGAAACTTTCATGAAGCCGTGGGAGCTCAAAAAGGCCGGAGAGGTCTTGTTTCAGATGCCCAAGGTGGCCGTCATCAGAGCGTTTGTCTTAAATCACACAATCCACCATCGCGGTCAGCTATCAGTTTATTTGCGTATGTGTGATTGCCCGGTTCCACAAAGTTACGGCCCGACCGCCGACGAAACGGAGATGTAGACGACTGAGAGGCCGTTCGACCTGGACCGTTCACAAGCCCGTTCGGTTCCACCCGTTGGACGGCCTCCGGGAGTCGGAGGCGATTCGTCTGGTTGGCCAGCGAGTGAACCGTCTGTTCCGTCCCGACCGCGAACGTGACCAATTGCATTCGTTTTGCGGCACCGTACCTGCCAGAAAAATTTCCGTGTCACCGTTGCATCGTGCAACTCCACCCGGGCCAATAGTGCTCACCCGCGCGACCTCAAGTCCGCGCGGCACGGCGAAGTCTTCGCCGCCCTCGGCGCCGAGTGTTTCCCGAAGGAACTGCGCCACGATGGGAAGCGCTGCCGCGGAGCCCGGAAGCCCCACGCTCGTCCCATCATCAAAACCGACCCAGACACCGACCACCAATTCTGGCGTATACCCGATAAACCATGCATCCCGATAATCGTTCGTAGTGCCGGACTTTCCCGCCACCGGACCATGATAGCCGGCCGATCTCAGAGCCTGTCCGGTTCCCCGCTCAACCGCACTCTGAAGTGCTGACGTAACCAGGTAGGCCTCGGCCGGGTTGTACACCGGTGTGCTCTCCGGTGAATCCTGGGCAATCATCTGCCCGCGGTTATCGAGGACCCCAGACGAGTGCCTGACCGTTGCTCTGACGCCGCCCGCCGCCAGGACACCAAACGCTCGGGTCAACTCCAGAAGAGTTACTTCCGACGAGCCCAGAGCAAGGCTCGGCACCGGATTCAACCAACTCTCAATTCCCAGCTCGGCCGCCGTCCTTGCGATCTGCTCGGGGCCAACTTCAACTCCTAGTCTCGCAAAAGGAACGTTGAGCGACCGAACCATGGCTTCCCTGAGAGTTATGGAACCCCTGAACTGCCCGTCGTAATTGTTGGGGCGCCAGTCTCCCACGGGAGTAGTCAAAACAAACGGAGTGTCTTCCAGCCGAGAGGCAAGAGTGTATGGCGACCCGCCGCCCGGAATTCGTTCCGACAAAGCCGCGAGGGCCACTATTGGTTTGAACGCACTGCCCGGCTGGCGATGCGCGTTGGTGGCGCGGTTGAATTGGGACTGCCCAAAGTCCCTCCCTCCAACCATCGCCAGAATTTCACCGGTGACTGGATCAATGGCGACCAAAGCCACTTGCAGAGGCGTCTCCTGCTCGGTCAAATCGGGAGATCGCGCCTCCATTCTGGCAATGCCATCCCGGACGGCAGCTTCGGCGTTTTGCTGAAGACCAATATCTACTGTCGTAAAGACAGAAACGCCCGACCCACCACCACCCACCACAGATTCATCTAAATTGTTTGAGGCATAGGAACTAAAGTATCGTCCCGCTCGATTTCGAGCCCTTGAAGTCTGTAATTCGATCGACGTGTTAGAGATCGAATCCCTCTCGGTTTCCGATATATGACCGAGTGAGGCCATGCCGCGAAGCGTGATGTTGCGTCTTTCAAGCGCGCGTTCTGGTTTACGAAACGGTGAATAGGCGCTCGGGCCGCGGATTATTCCGGCCATCAGTGCGGCCTCGCCGACATCGAGCTGCGAAACGTCTTTGCCGAAATAGAACTGCGCCGCCCTGCCAATACCGTGAATGGCTATCGACCCGTCCTGGCCCAGGTAAATTTCATTTAAATAGGCCTCCAGAATTCGCTCTTTGTCGTAGCGAATTTCCAATGCAACGGCCATAGCCAGCTCCCGAAATTTGCGTATCCAGGAACGTTCAGGAGACAAGAAAAGGTTCTTCGACAACTGCTGGGTAATAGTGCTCGCACCCTGCACAATTCTTCCGGCCTGTACATTCGCCGCAGCAGCACCGCCAACGCGCTTAGCGTCGACACCCCAATGCTGGAAAAACCTCTGATCCTCGACAGTCAAGACCGCATCAACCACATGTTGAGGCACCGCGGTAAGAGGTACCGGCAACAGGTCCCTCATTCTGGGCCCGAAATCGGTATCGAAGAGTTCCGGTTCGAGCAATGCGCTGGGGATGCGACTCCCTTCCGCGTCACGAAGTGTCGAGATACGCCCTCTCGACAGCCCGGCTACCGTAACACCACCGGGGTCAACCCGATCAAACACACGAAAAGCTCGGCGGCCAATCACGAGGCGGCGAGAATCCAAACTGTATTGCCCCAGACCCACCGTACGACTCCGGGTCCGCTCGTACCCCATTCGCTGGAGGCCAGATTCTACCCTACCTACATCGATGGGATCGCCGGGCCGCAGCATTACCGGGCGAGCGTAATATCTGGTCGGGGCAATTTCGTCGACAGGGACAAGCCGAGCTCGAAAAATCGCCTCCGTCGAAATCACGATTCCACCCAGGATGCCAGCTAGAATGCCGTAACGCACCACTTTCCGAACCAATTGGCGGACCTTGGGAAGCACAACCGCGCGCCGTCGGGCAGCCTTGCGACGAAGCCCCACCTTTTTGGGCGCAGCCGTCACCGGGCCAGAAATCCACGGAATTCCCACAGCTACTTCGAAAAGGGTGTTGTTGTCCTGAGACATATCTACCGATCGTTGGACGGAGTTAGCGCTTCACCAACTTTGACGCGGTAAGTCCCGGAAACGTTGGAGGATAGAATGCCGAACGCGGAGTGCAGAATTTAGAATGTGCTCGATCCAAGCCCGTCTTGTAAAGACGGATCGCACCGGCAGGGTGCGGCCGAGCCGCGGTTTTAACCGCGGACCGGCCGCAAACTCAAGTAATTATTCCTGGGCCGCGTCTGCCTCGGCCTCAGTCCTATAGAATCTGCCAGTGGTGATTTCGGCAACGATTCTGTCAGCTTCATAGACGTTTTCGAGCACCGCCCGAATTGCTCGGACATCCACCATGACGTTACGACCACGTTCCGGAAGGTAGATATAATCGCGCGACAGACCTTCCATATTTCGATCAAAATTTAGCCCGACTAGCTTGAGATCCGGCGTTACCGCAGGCGAACCGGAGTTTCCACCGTAGGTATCAGCAGTAGAAACGAAATTCAGCGGCGTGCCGAGATCCAGCCCTTCGGGTGGAGTCTGCCATTGCTCCGGGAGCGCCCAATCAAAAGCTCCTTCGTGAGCGTAGTAGCGGTTGTACAACCCGAAGAACGTGGTGAACGGCGGAGCAACTGTACCATTGTATGAGTAGGGCTTAACTACCCCGTCAGTTATCCTCGGGGAGAAGGTTGCATCGGGAGCAAGTTCGCTGCCGTACACCTCGAATCGAGCTCTGCCCAATTCAGCCGCCAATTCCCGTTCCCTCCTGGAAAGTGCTCCAAACTCCCGCAGGTACTCCGTGTAAAGCGGAGCCATGCGTCCGGCGATCTGGATGGCAGGATCACTGGCCTCAAGCCTGCCTGCATTCACCGCTGCCGCAGTCAGCCCAGCTTCCGCCAAAGTGGAATTGGCGAGCAGGTTCTCGGCGGCGGCGGCAGGTGACATTCCCCGCAGGGCAGCACGGGTCAATTCGTGATTAGATCCATAGTATCGTTCGAAATCTTTGAACCGTTCAGTCAGATAGCGGCGCTCCAGATCCCTCGGCAGGTCGTTAACGGCCAGGAGCCACTCACGATAAACAGACTCGGAATCTGCAGGAGCGCTCAGATATCTCAGAGCAGCGCCGGCTCTCCGAAGAGTCGCGGAAGAGTAGACCCCACTCGTAATTGACCTGAACGCACCATAGGGTGCGCCGTAGACCATTTTCGCAACCTGGATTTCTGCAATTTCGTCAAATATCGCTGCGAATTGTGTCTCCAGGTCAGAGTCCTCCACAATCGCGGTGCGCAGGTTGTTTTCTGCATCCTGACGGCGGGCGATAATGACCGGGGTGTTTAACGCTGCGAGGCGACCAGTACTGGCCTTGAGTGAATTTGACAGCCCGAACATCCTGTTGCGCACATCGAAAGCCTCGGCTTCTTCCGGTTCGGCTTGCCAATACTCAGCTAACGCATTCAGCCTCGTGTCCAGAAAATTCAAGCTCGCTGGCAAAACAACGTCGTGCTGGAATTCCAATTGAGCCATGGTGGTCAAACGACTGGTGGGGCCGGGGTTTCCGATCACAAAGACAGGATCGCCTTCCCGAACACCGTCACCCCATCCGAAGAAATGCTCAGGGTTGTAAGGCTCCCCGTCCAGGTCATAGACTCTCAGGAATGCGAAATCTAAGGCGTAGCGGGGGTAAGTGAAGTTGTCGGGATCACCGCCGAAGAAACCGAGTTGCAACTCAACGGCGAACACCAGACGCACGTCGGTAAACCTGCCGAATGTATAAGCCGAATACCGTCCGCCATTGTAAAGAGGAACTATCTGAACCCAGATCGAATCGGGGCCGTTTCGTTCCACTGACAACAGCCGATCCCTCACCTCGGCGATAACTTCTGCGCGCGCCGCATCGCGACCTTCTTCGGAGTCAGCGACGTCCATCGCCTCGAACACCTCGTCAGAGATATCCTCGATGGCCAGAAGTTGGTCAGCATAGTATCCCGGAATGCGTCGTTCGTCTTCCAGGGTGGAGGCGTAGAACCCGTTGTCCAACAAACCTTCATCACCTCGACTGACCTGAGCAACCCTGCCCCGTACACAGTGATGATTGGTCGCCAGCAGTCCATTACTTGAGACAAAAGACGCGGAACATCCCGGAATGCGAAGTGCCGCCATCCGGGCCCTCTCAAACCAGGCCTCGTTGGCGTCGAAACCGTACGTTTCGGTGAAGTAATCCGATGGGGCATATTCGAAGGTCCACATCTTCCCGGCGTCGAAGCGACCGGCCCGCTCTCCCTCTTGAGCACTCAAACCCGTCGGGGAAGACAACACGACAAAAGCGAGAAGAACGCTATATAAAATGGTCTTGGTTTTCATGACTCCCTCATTTTGTTTTCCGCCCCACGCAGGGCGGTTCGTACAATGCCTTGGCATCGCGTAGTATCGGGGGGACAAACAAGCTGAACCAGAAAAACGACGTCCAGTTACCGTCCACCGATAAAAATAACATCTCCACCGATCTATGTCCCCTTTTTTTCGCCTCACATTGAAACAGTTTCTTCGTATGGGGTATGTTATCTCACACCAATTTCTCCGGAGTTCTTCATGCGTTTTAATCCCGCCGTTTTCGGCTTTTCGTTGGCTTTGTCGTTCGGGCCGGTTTCCGCCTCATCTCAGGAAGCCCAGTACGGCCCCGCGAGTATCAAGGCGGAAACCCTCCGGATTCGCCTGTTCGCATTTGCGCACGACTCGATGGCGGGACGAATTCCGGGCACCCGCGGCAACCTGATGGCGACCGATTACATGGCAGCGGAGTTCGAAAGTTTCGGGCTCGAACCGGCTGGCGAAGCGGGGACCTTCTTTCAGACTGTGCCACTGGGACGCGTTGGCCCAACCAGCCGTTCAGGCTTCCGGGTCGGCGATGTCGAGCTTCAACTGGGTACGGACTTCATCACGTTCGGCACCGCGGTCAGAACTGTTATCTTCGAGCGCGCCATCTACGGAGGACGAGTTGACCGGCCCTCCGAGTGGCCCAGCGCCGAAGCGACAGAAGGACGAATGGTGGTTCTCACAGTTCCATCGGGACCGGACGGCCAACGCACCATTTTCAGGGCACTGGGTGCAGTGGTTAGAAACGCCAAATTCGCGAACGCCCGGGCAGTCGCCGTTGCTGAACTGGACCTGATGCCACCTGGCTTTGTTATCGGTCGGACGCAGGGGCAGATCGTCGTCGGCGACCCTCCGCAGGCACGTCCCGGCCCCATGTTAATGATGATAACCCCCGATGCTGCATCGACTATTCTGGGGAGTGACCCCGCCACCCTTTCGGTTGGATCTGCGGGTCGTCTTTTGCGTGGTAGCGTCCAGCTGTTGCATACACCGTTTGCGTTCCCCGCGCGCAACGTCGTGGCGGTCCTTCGTGGTAGTGACCCCGTCCTCAAAAACGAATACATTGCTCTCACGGCCCACAACGACCATATAGGTGTTGGCCCGCGCCTGGCTGAACATGACTCCATCAGGGCATTTAACAGGGTGATCCGACCCATGGGAGCAGATTCGCCGGTGCGGCAACCCAGCGACGCTGAATGGGACCAGATCAACTCGATTATTGACTCCCTCCGGGCAATCCGGCCGGCCAGACCAGATTCGATCGGCAACGGCGCGGACGATGACGGAACCGGATCGGTCGGCTTGTTAGAGGTGGCACGAGCGATGGCAGCCGCGCCGTCCCGTCCGGCAAGATCAATCCTCTTCGTTTCACATACGGCGGAAGAAATGGGCCTGCTTGGTTCACGGTATTTTACGGACAATCCAACCGTTTCAAGAGATGCCATCGTGGCCGAAATCGATCAGGACATGATCGGGCGCGGATCCGTAGAAGACCTGCCGGATGCGGGACCAGCTTACCTGGAAGTGATCGGAGGGAGAAGAGTATCAGTGGAATTTGGTGATATCCTCGACGAGGTGAACGCCCTCCAACCGGAACCCTTCGTGTTCAACCTCGAATACGATCAACCCGGGCACCCTCTCCAATATTTCTGTCGAGCGGATCATTATAGCTACGCGAGGTATAACATACCGGCGGTTGCAATGTCGCGCGGAGAACACCTGGATTATCATCAATTGACCGATGAGGCACAGTACATCGATTATGAAGCGCTGGCTCGCGTATCACGTTTTGTTCATGACGTAGCGTTACACATCGCGAACATGGATCACCGGCCGGTACTCAACCAGGAGACGAGGGACCCGAATGCGCCGTGTGTACAATAAGAACGGGTGACGGCGGCACTGGTGCACGGCGGCATGGGCATCATGTCCTGTGCAACGGTGCCACCGTGCCGCTATATAACCACGAACACAACAAACAACAGGGAATTCTACATATGAAAAAACCACTGTTCGGAGCGCTGGCGCTTGCGCTGGTCACCTCTCCGCTGGCGGCCCAGACCTTCGCCACTGACGACCCAATACTTCAGTCCATTTGGACCGAAGGGATGGACAACTCCGAAACCTATCGGATGTCGCAGGTTCTGTCCGACTCGATTGGTCCTCGACTGACCGGCACACCCGGACAGGTGGCCGGGATCGAATGGCTCCTCGACACCTACGAGGAAATGGGAATTCAAGCGGAGGCCGAAGAATACGGCGAATGGATCCGCTGGGAGCGCGGGCGCACCCATGTCGACCTGATGGAGCCCAGAGTCCGCACGCTGGAAGCGATGTTAATGGCATGGAGCCCCGGTACAGATGGGCGTACCGTGAGGGCCGAAGTGATCACCCTTCCCGACGTAAGTGACGCCGCGGCTTTTCAATCCTGGTTGCCATCGGTTCGCGGCAAATTCGTTGCGATATCAGCGAACCAGTTGAGCTGCCGACCCAACAGTGATGTCGAGGAACACTCAACCGGTGAATCCTATGAACGCTTTCAAGCTGACCGCCAGGCTCACTTCAGAGCTTGGAACCAGAGGTTGAGCAACGCCGGTTATAATGCTCGCTCGGTGATTCCGGTCCTCGAACAAGCTGGCGCCGCCGGCATCATCAGTTCCCGCTGGAGCAACGGTTGGGGTACTCAGAAAATTTCCGCGGCCTCCACAAGTGAAGTACCTCAGATCGACATCGGCTGTGAGGACTACGGCATGCTCGTCAGGTTGGCCGAAAACAACCAGAGCCCTGTAATTGACGTGATGGCTGAAGGCGAGTTCAACGGACTGGGTCGCATGTCGAATGTGCTGGCGGTTATTCCCGGCACGGAGCGCCCCAACGAGTACGTGATGCTTTCGGCACACTTCGACTCTTGGGATGGTGGATCAGCCTCTACCGACAACGGTACCGGGACAGTCACCATGCTCGAAGCAATGAGAATCTTGAAGGAAGTCTATCCCAATCCTCGCCGCACGATCATCGTGGGCCATTGGAGCGGCGAAGAACAGGGGCTGCTGGGTTCGACCGAGTACGGCAAAGCACACCCTGAGATCGTCGACAACCTCCAGGCCCTGTTCAATCAGGACAACGGGACCGGCCGAGTAGCTAACATTTCGGGTCAGGGTTTCACCGCGGCGGGAGAATACTTCGGGCGTTGGCTCACCAGCGTGCCGCGTGAAATCACGCAACACATCGACGTCAATTTCCCTGGCACACCAGCAAGCGGCGGTTCTGACTACGCATCGTTTGTTTGCCAGGGAGCACCAGCCTTCAGCCTTAGTTCGTTAAGCTGGAACTACGGCACATATACGTGGCACACCAACCGCGACACTTTCGACAAAATCAGCTTCGACGACCTGAAGAACAACGCGACGCTTACGGCAATGCTTGTTTATCTGGCATCTGAGGAAGAGACGATGATCCCGCGAGACCAGAGATCAGTTTTCCCCGTCAGTCGCCGCACAGGGCAACCCGGGTCGTGGCCAACTTGTCGGGATAGAAGGACTTGGGAAGGTTACCACAATACGATGATGGGGAGGTAAGAGGGTAAGTGGGAAGGTGGATATGTAGGGAGGTGGGAAGGTCTTCTCGCCTCCCTACGCCAGATCCTTCAATGCAGTAAAAAACGGGGTTACTCGGATGCGTTATTCTGTACTATTCCTCACACTCGCCAACGCCCTCACACCTCTCAATTCCGAGGGCCAGACCCTACAAGTAACCGACGTGAAAAGGTTGTCGGAAGAGCCGCCGCCGTTCCCGTTGGTCGAATCTTTTTTGGTCGTGAACCCCGACGATAGTAACAATTTGATCGCTTCTGCGATGTCGGTTTCGGGCGAAAGATCCTTGGTCTACGTGTCCCGGGACGGCGGGGCGACCTGGCGAAGCGGATCAGGACCAAACGGTACCGCGTTCCCGGGAGGTGACCCCATGCTTGCCTTCGACGGGACCGGACGGGCCTACTTCACCACTATCACTCCAGCCCTAAACGTTTGGTGGTCAGAGGACGGCGGTGAGGAGTGGAACGGACCAGCAATCGTAGAAGGCACGTATGATCGCCAATGGCTCGCCGCGCAACGGTCGTCTGACAACCAAACGCCGCCGATTCACGGGGTAGCCAAGACTCGGGAGCGCGAAACCGGGCGCCAACGGGACATGCTGGTCACCTTCGTTTCGCTTGACCGTGGGAGGAGCTTCGCAGAGCGCGCGACGATTCCATTGGACAGCGGTTTTCTCCAGGTTGCGGCTGATCTGGTGGTTGCTCGGAACGGAACGATGTTTTTGCCATTTTTTGTGAACTACGGCGCTGTGGCAGGTGGGCGGGCGTTGTTACGGGGTCGGAGGTGGTTGATCACCTCGACGGATGCGGGCCTAACGTGGTCCGAGCCGAGCTTCATCAGTGAAAATTTTTCTTATGGAAATGCCAATCGAGACCAGGCCATGAAAGGACTGGGCGGTGGCGACCTCTACCTGGATGAAACCGAGGAACGCTTCGACGGCAGCGTCTACACGGTTTGGCCCACAAGTATGGACAATCGACTCCAAATCGTTTTCGCCTACTCCAGAGACCGGGGACAAACTTGGAGTGCCGCCAAGAGAATCAACTCCGCCGGGTTTTCTTCGAACCACAGTACGCCAATGGTTGTCGTTGACAGTGACGGAAGGGTCATTGTGACCTGGAATGATCGGCGCAATGACCCTGACGACGAATGTTTTCAACTGTTCGCATCAGTTTCGAATGACGGTGGAGAAAGTTTTGGCGAAAATCGGGCGATTTCGGACATGACGACGTGCCCTGGAGCTGGTTCACGTTGGTTGAACGGTGGCGAGACTCAGGGACTGGTTCCCCTCCCAGGCGGGCGTTTTCGTGTTACCTGGAGCGTCGGAACAAGGGAAAACCTCGCCGTATGGACAGCCGTTGTTCGGATCGATTGAAATTCAGACGAGAAGGCGCCAACAGACGAAACCGCGAATTCTAAGAATGGCGACCGTGTTTGCGGCGCTGCTGCCTTTAGGATGCGCCGACAAGACAGATCAACTACCGCAGCCGTTTCTTTCGACTGACAGCGGCGGCATCGCGATTGCCAATGCGGGTACCGGGCAAATTCGGCTCTACGAATTGGAGGGACGCCATCAAGAAGACATTGGCAGAATGGGGGATGGCCCGGGCGAGTTTCGGTGGCTTTCCGATTTATCTGTGCTCCCCGGCGACTCAATTGCTGCTTTTGATCGTCGAACGAACCGGCTTTCGGTGTTCGATCCGGATGGAGAGTTAGCCAAGGTCGTCACATTCCAACGCCCCGACGATGAATACAAGATGGGTACTTTTGTTGGACTGCTACCCAATGGCTCCTACCTTTTTGCCCGCCCGCCACAATCTACATATTCGGCGCCCGCAAGAGTTACGGAAGCAAGGGATACAACCGTCTATAACACGCGGTTTGGCCCGGACGGGGTTATCTCAAACATATGGCACCGTCAGGAAGACGAGATTCTCGATGTACGAATGCGTAACGGCATTCGGTTGCCCTACCCTGTCCATTTTTCCCCACACGCGATTGCAGGCCTGGTAGCCGGGCACCTGGTGGTTGGGAACTCCCAGAGTTTCGAAGTGCGAGTATTTGACAGCGAAGGACAACTCCTGAAAATCATTCGCAGGAACTGGACCCCGGAGCCGGTGTCCGTCGAACATCGAGAAACGTTCACAGAAAATTTCTCGCGGCGATTCGTCAACAGGCCAGCATCCGAACGCCGAAGAGAGATGGGGTTGTTCGAGAGTACGACCTTTGAGGAAACGTTTCCGGCATTCTCTCGGATATTCCCGGGCAGACCCGATATGATCTGGGTTGAGAACTACGCGGCACCAGGCACAACCCGCCAAAGCTGGGACGGGTTTCGACTCAGCGATGGTCGGTGGCTCTGCAATTTTTCTGTGCCGGACAGGCTTTCGATAATGGAGTTTGGCCCAGATTATGTCCTGGTGACATGGCACGACGATCTGGATATCGTGTACCTGCGGCTATATGAGCTGATCATCCCACACGATTAATCCATCAAGCACCAACACCACCCTGCACCGCCTACTCCCACGCCAACCACACCACGAACCGTTGCAACGGCAACAATGCGACTCCGTTTCCGCCAAATCCCGGGAGAACGAATGGGCATCCGGCATTTGGCCTTGACATCATATTGACTATAGATTTTAACTATAGTAATCTCTATCAATGAAAACGCCACCAACGAACATTGCTATCTCTGATTTCAAGGCCACCTGCCTGGCGGTTTTGGAACGAGTCAGAGCGACCGGAGAATCCATCGTCGTTACTCGTCACGGAAAACCCGTCGCCCGGGTGACGCCCGTTGATTCCGGCCGGTCCGAAAATGACTGGATGGGATCGTTACGAGACAGGATCCAGATTACAGGCGACGTTGTATCGCCGGCCAGTGATGCCGAGGACTGGGAAGTGCTCGGCAAGTGAAACTCCTCCTGGACACCCACATATGGTTGTGGAGCTTATTGGAACCAGATCGCCTCAAACCCGGAGTCTACAAGGAGTTGGCTTCACCGGACAACGAACTCTGGGTGTCACCCATAAGTACCTGGGAAGCCATCATCCTGATGGAAAAAGGCAGGTTGAGGACCACCGGCACTCCCCATCGGATGGCGACCACGCTGCTACGATCCGGCCCGTTCCACGAGGCTCCGCTCACCCACGATGTTGCCGTACGGAGCCGCAAAATCAAGTTATCTCATGAGGACCCTGCCGATCATTTCATAGCAGCCACCGCACAGGTGTACGATTTAACGTTGGTGACGGCAGACAAGCGCCTCCGGCAAATCGCAAAGACGAAGATCATGCGGTGTTAGACTCGCAACATGCGCTAGTTAGGTGTCCACCCGCTCTCTGCTCCCTGCTCTTTTTTCCTAGTTCCCGACAATCTCCGAATACGCCTCCGGATACCACTCGGGGCGTTCATCCATCACTGTCACACCGAAGGCGAAGTGGAAGATCAACTGCCCCATTCGGGCGATTTTGTCATAGTCCAAGCGCTCGGCAACATCCGATGGCTGGTGATAGTCTTGATGCCCGCGACTCATGAAGTACAGAACCGGCACTCCAGCTTTTGCAAAGTTATAGGAATCGGACCGGGCGTAGAGGTTTAGCTCAGGCCACCGGTCCCGCATCACCCCCATATTGAGCTCGGGATGATATTCAACCGTTTGCAGCAGAGTCTCGCCGAGAGTGGAATGCTCCATGCCGATTCCTACAACCGAATCCGTCCAGTTGCGCCCGATCATATCCATGTTTATCAGGGCCACGGTGTTTTCCAACGGTACCAACGGGTTATCTACGTACCAGCGCGAGCCGAGTAGATTTTTTTCTTCACCGCTTACCGCAATGAACCCCACAGAACGCCTTGGACCGTTGGGAAGCGCCGCAAACGCTTCGGCCAATTCGACCAGCATCGCGGTGCCGGAAGCATTGTCGTCCGCACTGTTGTAGATCGAATCACCGGCCGGTGCCGGGCCGATGCCCTGTCCGTCCATATGAGCAACAAAAAGGACGTATTCGTTCTTAAGCGCCGGATCGACACCTTCGATGAAAGCAACGGTGTTCATAGCTTCAGCGGTTTCCGCGGTCCCACTGGTTGCAACGTTCGCAGACCATCCATCGACATTGTTTGCCCCCGACCGGAGCGTCTCGCCAAGTGAGGCGGGAAGGTTTCCGAGTGGTACGACGACGACTGGGGGACCGGCCGTCGCCTGACTTCCGAGGCTCACGCTTCCTGCCCCGAAGAATTGACGGGCCATAGCGAAAAACTGAGGAGGAAGATCCATGGCGATGATCACGCCGGCCGGTTTGTGCCGATCGATCGCTGCCCCGATTCCGCCAACGACATCCGGCATCGTCCCCATCTCAGTTCTGATAATTGCGATTCGCCCTCTCGCTCCCTGCATCTCGTCGAGGTTGGTGATGGCCAGCAGTTCCCCTGAACCCGAGCGCGCTCCGGTAGTGGGAAGGGCAACGAACTGGTCCCAGGAAGCAAACTCAATCGGGCCCTCCGCACCCTCCAGCACGAGAACCTGCTCAGCGATCGGACCGGGGGTAATCACCGTTATGGGGTACTCCTGCTGGAACCCGCCACCTGGTCTTCCAGACAGTCCTGCCGCCTCAAAACGCCGGGCAAGATATTCTGACGTCATCGTCAGCCCCATGCTCGGCGTGTCCCGCCCCATCATGCTGTCATCCGAGATAATTCCGATGGCCTGACGCAGTTCGGCTTCGGTTATGGTACCGGCGGCCCTGTTTACTGCCGCCCGCATCGCATTGTTGGCGGCGGCGTCCTGAGCGGCGGCAAACTGCGGGGCGCAGACCACGATACCTACCACCAGAAGTAAACGAGTAACTCTCATTTATTTTCTCCAATTGTCGGGATTTTAGTTATAATGATTTCTAGTATACGAAAATCTGGTACATAAGTTCCAAAAGGAGATTTGGCGCGACCACCCACGAAGACTGAAAAACCGGATCTGAGGCAGAGGTGAGGCCGCCTGAATCGGGCTCATTTCAGCAAGATGCGGGTAGACTCCATGAACAATTCCAACGAGGATTAAACGAATGCACAATAGGCCCTTCCGCCAACTAGGCCTCCTGTCGGCAATAGTGGCGATAAACGTCGCCTGCAGTGGCACAACCGAAGCTCAGGAACCGACATCCGGGACCCTCGTGGTCACAAACAAGGGAGACCACACGGCAACAATCCTCGATGTTGCCAGTGGCAGAGCCGTCGCCACGGTTCCCGTGGGCAACGGGCCTCACGAGGTGGCGATGTCCAATGATGGCAGATTTGCGGTAGCCACCAACTACGGGGACCAATCGCCCAACAATACGCTGACTCTCATTGACGTTGCTCGGGCAACTCCCATCAGGACCATTGATCTTGGGCGCTTCTCCAGGCCCCACGGAGCGATCTTTCTACCTGGAGATTCATTGATAGCAGTAACGTCGGAAAGCACGCGCAGCGTAGTGCTTGTTAGACCGAGCGATGGAACCGTCGCCGCGACAATTTCGACGAACCAGGAATCATCTCACATGGTAACCTTCATGGCCA
Source organism: Gemmatimonadota bacterium (assembly GCA_029262195.1). Lineage (GTDB taxonomy): Bacteria > Gemmatimonadota > Gemmatimonadetes > Gemmatimonadales > GWC2-71-9 > B16T1B5. The sequence continues at coordinate 592,496 of JAJCZX010000030.1, forward strand.
ACGACGGACGCGCATATACATCGAACATCCGCTCGGGAACTATTACTGAGCTAAACCTCCTCAATCGAACCACCGGTCGCATCACGTCCGTGCCTGAACAACCGGAAGCGATCCAGATCAACCCGGCCGGTTCCGAGGTATGGGTTGGGAGCAACGCACGTGGAACCGTGTCTGTATTTAACGCAATTGATGGCAGCGTGCGCGGTACGCTGACCGGGTTTTCTTTCCCCTACCGCATCGCCTTTACCCCGAACGGAAGACTAGCCGCAATCCCAGATCTGAACAACAATGACATACGGTTTTTCGACACGCGGTCGCTGGAACAGGTAGGGCGTATCGCGTTGCCGGGCGGGGGCCCGGAAGGAATCGTCATCGTCAACAACAACACCGCATATCTCTCACTAACAACGCGTGATGTAGTGGCTGTACTTGACCTGGAAAATTTCACAGTGTTACGTGAACTCCCAACTGGCGATCGGCCGGATGGGATCGGATATTCGGAAATTACAACTCAGTAGGGGCACGGGTGCACCGGGGCACAGTGGCACGGCAGATACCAACCTGTGCCGCCGCGCCCCCGAGACACCGTGCCGCTCCCTCAACCCATCAAACCCGGAGTACCCATTGATCAAACAAACAATTCTCGCAGCCGCAGCCATGTCCGTATTGGGAATCGGCGAAATCCACGCCCAGGAACGGATCGTTCCAGCCAATCAACAACGAGCGTACGACCAGTTCCATTACGCCCCGGCAGTCAAAGTCGGCAACACCTATTATTTCAGCGGCGTCATTGCAGGGGACGAGGACCCGGAGGCTCAGTTTGCCCAAGTTTTTGAGCGTATCAAGGCGATGCTGGAAGAACAGGGAGGCTCGATTTCCAACATCGTTGAAATGACCACGTTCCACGTAAACATGAGCGAACATATACAGACCTTCATGACCGTTAAAGATCGCTACATGACCGAGAATTACCCCGCCTGGACGGCGATAGGAATCGAACAGCTTTTCTCTCCGAGGGCCCTCGTCGAAGTAAAGGTTACCGCAGTCATTGAGTAAGGGCATGCTGAGAAAAGCAACAGTCGTCGTCGCGGGCATTTTCCTCTTTGCAGGAAACACCGTGGCAACGGGGCAGGACACATCCCGGCGTTCGGAGTTCGACGCCGAGTTGGCCCGGCTTCGGAATGGGTCAACCCGCTCGGGGGCCCCACCAACGGGTAAGATCGAAAGCTCGCGTACAAGCTCCGATGGAGTCGAGCATCCTTATTTCATCGTTGTGCCAGATGATTACGATGACTCCCGGCAATACTCGGTGCGAGTGTATTTGCATGGGGGTGTTTCGCGCGGAAAGCCTGGGCCGGGAGGCGATTGGTGGCAGAGGTATGAACGCCTCTCCAGCCCTGACCAGATCTCCGTATTTCCAGCCGGGTGGGACACATCCGAGTGGTGGCACGGCAGTCAGGTTGAAAACATCGAGGCTATTCTCCGCGACCTACGCTCGACGTACAACGTAGATGAAAACCGCGCGTATATGTTCGGAGTCTCCGATGGAGGATCGGGGGCGTATTTTTTTGCCTTTAAGCAATCGACGACCTGGGCGGGCTTCGTGCCTTTAATCGGACATCCGTCGGTGGTTGCAAGCCCCCGTGTGGGAGCAGACGGTGAGGTCTATCCTGCCAATATTTCGAACCGTCCGCTGCTGGCCATCAACGGCGAAACCGATCGTTTGTACCCGGTCCGAACTGTCGAGCCGTTTATAGAACTGTTCCAGACCCTGGGCACTGACGTGACCCTGAGAAGTCGCCCTGAAGGGCACACGGTCAGTTGGTGGGGAGAAGAATCCCCGGCCATCGAAGGCTTCATAGCATCACACCCCCGGGATCCCCTGCCCGACTCGTTGACGTGGGAGACCGAACGGACCGACAAATACAACCGTTTCAGCTGGCTTGTTATTGATGACCTGGGCAACGTCCAGAACGAAGCGCTGAGTCCAGTCCCCAGCCGACTCGACCCGTTTCCCCATCAGCGAAGGTCAGGAAGAGTCGACCTACAACGAGAGGGAAATGTCGTGAGCGTTCAAACTCGCGGGGTCGCCGCATTCACCCTACTTATATCCCCGGATGAATTCGATTTCTCGCGCCCGATAAGAGTTGAAGTCAACGGTCAGACCGAATTTGAAGGCGTAGTCACGCCAGACCCGGGAATCCTCCAGAAATGGTTCGATATTGATCGGGACCGCACAATGCTTTTCGGCGCTGAACTCCGGATGAATCTGCGGTAATGTCGTTCGTCTTTTAAGACGAGAGGCTCCCCTTAACTCCCTCGATTTTCTTTATTTCATCTTCTATCTCCTTACTTCTATCTTCTTACTTACTATCTTTTATCGTGCCCCAGAAATTACGAATCAAGGAGATATCGGCCCCGTCCGATTCTTCCAAATCCTATAGCCTCCCGTCGGCGTTTGTCGCGGAGTCGTTCGATCGCCTGGCCTATTTGGCCGGGATCTACGCGGTAACATACGCCCTCGCGGCGTTCGTTTTGTCTGAGCCGAGCCAGGGAGGCACGGGGGCCATTCTAAGTGGACGGCCTCTGGAAATCGTCGGATGGAGCTTCGTCGGCCTCTCCGCCCTGCTCTCCGTCGGGATCAAAACCCGCATATTGAAACCGTCCCACTTGAACCTGCATGGTGCCGGGTTTGAGGTAGCCGGAGCCATCGGGATCAACATCGGATTACTGTCGTGGACGGGTGAGGCAACGGGAATTCCTCAAGGGCCCGGTTGGACTTCGGTTTGGATCCTCAGCTTCCCGCTGTTCATGCCAGCAAGGCCCCGGTTCACTCTGATTACGTCTCTGATTACTGCGTCCGTTCTTCCGGCGACACTTCTGGTGATTGACGTTTTCGGACCCGGGTTGCCACCATGGCCCGCGCTCTTGCCGATGGTCGTACCAGGTTATATCTGCGCGGGTATCGCAACTTTTGCGTCAAAGGTCATTCATGGGCTGGGACGCGACATATCCCATGCAAAAAGAATGGGCAGCTACGTCCTGAAGGACAAACTCGGTGTCGGGGGTATGGGGGAAGTCTGGCGCGCTGAACACCGGCTGTTGGCGCGCGCATCAGCGATCAAGTTGATTCGCACCGAGGGCATGCCAGAAGGCCGACAAGAGATTCAGCTTCAGCGTTTTGAGCGTGAAGTTCAATCCACAGCCCGCCTTACATCTCCGCACACGATTGACGTATACGACTACGGTAGAACCGCCGACGGCACATTCTATTACGTGATGGAACTGCTGGACGGGTTGAACCTCGACGAGTTGGTGCAAAAACACGGGCAACAACATCCCGCCAGAGTCGTCCGCATACTGCAGCAGATGTGCCACTCACTCGGTGAGGCTCACGAGAGGGGAATTACTCACCGTGACCTGAAGCCCGCCAACATTTTCCTCTGCCGACAGGGACGTGACGTGGACGTGGTCAAGATTTTGGATTTCGGTCTGGTGAAACTTGATCAGGCTGATGTTGACCAGGATTCAAGTCTTACTCAGGCGGGCCATTTCATAGGCACACCCACCTACGCATCTCCTGAAATGGCCAACGGAGAAATCAATCGGATTGATCAACGCACCGACATTTATCAAATGGGGTGTGTCGCCTTCTGGCTTCTTGCAGGCCGGACAGTGTTCGAAGAAGAAAACATGATGAAAATGTTGGTCGCTCACGCCGACAAAACACCGGATCCACCCTCAATGCACGCGGCCCACCCGGTGCCCGCGGCTCTGGATGCCATCGTTCTGAAGTGTATAGAGAAGGACATGAATGAAAGGTTTGCCAACGTCGACGAGCTACTGGAAGAGTTAACTGCCCTCCACACCGAATGCACGTGGGACCATGCCAAGGCCGATCAATGGTGGTGCGGCTGCGGAATCGAACGCCGTGAACCCACCGCCGATGACCGCGGCAAAGCGGGGGCCGAGTCAGAAACGGTTATTGAACCTGTCGGCCCAACCTTGTAGAACAAACATCGCGTTCTCTGACTACTGTATAGGCAACTTCTGCGATCTTCCAACCACCCCCGATTTTGAAGAGTTGGAAGGAATCGACCCCGCAATGGGAAAACTCGCCTCCCGAATAGAAGTCGTAGTTGGTCCATACGGTAGCTACGGGCCCCGAAATCCTCACCTCAGGGTCAAACATCCTTTCACGCCAGTCGTTTCTGGTCGTCGAACCGATTTGATCAATAAGGACCTCTCGGGACGTAGCCCTCGTAACCGTCGAATCTCCCGAAAGCACCGCGACGAATCTCAGTTGGGGAAGAGTAATGTTTTCGAACGCAGCCGCGTCCCTGTCCTCCATTGCGTCAAACATCGCCTGGACGGCCTCCACAATGGCTGATTCTTCCTGAGTTTTCGCCTCTTCTCCGAATACCAGGTGCAGGGTCCCAAATACGGCCACGGACAACGCTAACTTCTTCACATTCATGAATTTCTCCCGGTAAAAACGCCCGGTACCCCTGTGGCTACCGTCGTGTCGTCGGTCAACATAAAAAATCGCTCAACCAGTGATTCCTTGACGGCCTCGATTTCGGCCTTCGTATACTCATCGGACAGGTCCATAACGACCCCTTTTGTACATCGCTAGTTGCCCGCAATATTGTCATTCCCTGGATTCTACGCCACTTCGGGAGATGGTTCAAAGGGCGTGCAACGATTCCATTAACCGATGCATCTTTTATTATTACAGGGCCATCCGGCACAAATTACCAATTACATGTTTAAGAGAATAACAATCGGGCAACAACCGCTCTAAGCGAGGCTTTTGTGGGAACGACGATGAATCACGATATTGAGGCAATTCAAGAGAAAATCCAACGGGAGAGTCAGTTTGTGGACCGGCTGGTTTCCGAGGTTGGACGGGTAATCGTAGGACAGGACTATATGGTCGAACGCCTTCTAATCGCCCTGCTGGCCGATGGGCACGTTCTTATGGAAGGTGTTCCCGGACTGGCAAAAACCCTGACGGTCCGAACTCTTGCCCGAGCGATCAACACCAATTTCCAACGCCTGCAGTTCACTCCTGACCTTCTTCCGGCCGACATCATCGGGACACTCATTTACGACCCGAAGGACCAGGAGTTCAAGACCAAAAAAGGTCCCATTTTTTCCAACATCATCCTGGCCGACGAGATCAACCGGTCGCCGGCCAAGGTGCAGTCTGCCCTGCTTGAAGCCATGCAGGAGCACACGGTGACGATCGGAGAGAATTCCTTCCCGCTGGACGATCCGTTTCTGGTTTTAGCAACTCAAAACCCGATCGAACAGGAGGGAACCTATCCCCTCCCTGAGGCGCAGGTCGACCGTTTTATGCTCAAGCTTTCAGTGGGCTACCCAACAGAAGAAGACGAACTGACGATCATGCGTCGCATGTCGGCGGGCCCGGCTGCTGACGTCCAACCGGTCGTCGAACCCGAGGAGATCATCCAGGCCCGCAAGGCAACCGAGATGATCTACATGGATGCCCAGGTCGAGAAGTACATCGTGTCGCTGGTCTTTGCGACCCGTGACCCGAAGAAGTACGGAATTGACGAAATGGCTGATTTGATCTCCTATGGGGGTTCACCCAGAGCCACTATTTGTCTGGCCAAGACTGCCAGAGCCCATGCGTTCATGAAACGGCGCGGATACGTCACTCCCGAAGACGTACGGGCCATCGCGATGGACGTGTTGCGCCACCGGGTTATCGTCACCTACGAAGCCGAGGCCGAGGAGATCACATCCGAGCACGTTGTCCAGAAGGTTATCGACAACGTTGAGGTCCCTTAGGTCTCTTTGGAACGGAAAATTGATAGCGACTTGAAGCTCCTACAATGATTCCCAAGGAAATCCTCAAGAAGGTCAAACGAATAGAAATCTCGACCAGAGGACTGGTAAACGAGATATTCTCCGGTGAATACCACTCGGTATTCAAGGGCCGCGGCATGAGCTTCGCCGAGGTCAGGGAATACCAGTACGGAGACGACATTCGATCAATCGACTGGAACGTGACGGCCCGCACTGGCACACCCTTCATCAAGATCAACGAAGAAGAACGCGAACTAACGGTTATGCTAGTGGTGGACGTTAGCGCCTCCGGTAACTTCGGGACACGGGACCGGATGAAAGCCGAAGTTGCTGTAGAGATCTGCGCGCTGCTGGCATTCAGCGCCATCAAGAACAACGACAAAGTCGGCCTCATTATCTTCAGCGACAGAATCGAACAATTCGTGCCGCCCCGGAAAGGGCGCAAACATGTACTGAGGGTTCTGCGAGAACTCCTGTACCACAAACCCGAAGGACGCGGCACCGACATCGCGGGAGCACTCGAATACCTGTCCCACGTCACCAAGCGCCGGGCAGTCGTTTTCCTCGTGTCTGATTTTCTTTCCCCCGACTACCAGAAAGAATTGTCGGTCGCGGGTCGCAGGCATGATGTGGTGGCCATCCGGATTGGAGATGACCGGGAGACCGAAATACCCCGCATCGGGCTGGTCGAGTTTGAGGATGCCGAAACAGGTGAGCAGCTGGTGGTCGACACATCCAGCCGGGAGTTCCAGAAAGCCTTCGCAGAGCTGACCGAAGCCCGCGAGTCTGCACGCGAAAGCCTCTTTCGGAAGACCAAAGTCGATGTCGTCGATGTAAAGGCTCACGAACAGTACGTTGAAGCCCTGATGAACTTTTTCAAGAACAGGGCCCGGAGAATTCGGGCATGAAGAAGCTCCTTCTGGCAGCTTTGGCGCTTTTGTTTCTCCCCTCAACCGGTGCATCCCAGGAGGGGCCGCTGCTCTCGGCATCGCTGGAGGCGCCCGATACCCTGCGCCTGGGCGACCGTATTTCGCTTACAATTTCAATTGACCACGATACGAATGACCAGGTCGTCTGGCCCGACACTCTGGATCTGGGTGTTTTTGAGCTACTCCATAATTCGGCCAGCGAAAGCCTGACAGGAGAGGGACGCAGAATTTCAAACGGGGAATTGGTTTTGGCAGCTTTCGAGTTGGGCGAGCTGGAAATTCCGGCCATACCGGTGCGCGTACTTCGAGCCGACGGAACCGAAGAAACTGTGTCCACAAACCCGATTGACCTGGTAATAGAATCAGCCGGACTCGATGAATCGGGAGACATTCGCACGATTAAGCCTCCGCTGGGGATCGCTCGAAACTGGTGGTTGCTGGCCCCATGGGTCCTACTCGCTGCCGCGCTGATCGCCGCCGCCGTCTGGTCGTATTTGAGAATGCGCAACCGGAGGGAAACTGCACCCAAACCGAAAGTGCCGCCAACGCCAGCCCACGTCATTGCACTTGAAGCGCTGGACCGCCTCGAACGATCGGATCTGCTGACCAAAGGCGAAACGAAGCAATTTCATATTGAAGTGTCTGAGATTGCTCGCGTCTACATTGAGGGTCGATGGGGGATCGACGCCATAGACATGACCACCTACGACGTACTTATCGAACTTGGTAAGGTGGACCTTCCGCAGGTAGACCTGGAGCGGCTCAGAGACCTGTTAAACCGCAGCGACCTCGTGAAGTTTGCGAAATTCCGCCCAACGGCAGAGAGATCGGCTGAGTTAATAGGTCTGACCCGTGAAGTCGTCGATTCCACACGCAAGCACGAAGATCAGGAGGTTGCAGCCTGATGTTTCGTTTCGCCGACCCATATTTCTTCCTGTTGATGGCGGTCCTGCCCTTCATGGCCTACTGGTTCTGGTTGCGAAAGGGCAATCGTAGCAGCTCCGTCAGGTTTTCCGATGTGGCCCTGGTCGCGACAGCCTCCAGTCGTCGCAGAGCCCGACTCCGCCACGTATTGCCGCTACTCAGAATAGTTGCAGTTGCCGCGATGATCGTTGCCTTTGCCCGTCCCCAGACTGGAATAACCGGAGAAGAGGTCTTGACCGACGGTATTGACATCGTGATGGTCATGGACGTCTCCGGATCGATGCTGGCCGAGGACCTGGAGCCAAATCGACTGGAGGCCGCCAAAGTCGTGGCGGCGGAGTTCGTCCGAAACAGAGTCAACGACCGCGTCGGCCTCGTCATCTTCGCAGGTGAGGCGTACACGCAGGCACCGTTGACCCTGGATCACTCGATCATCGAGTCCCTGCTGGGGGAACTGAATACCGAAATGATCGGAGTTCAGGGAACCGCGATCGGAATGGGAATCGCGACTGCCGTCAAACGCCTTGAGAGCAGCACGGCCAAGTCAAAAGTAATCGTTCTTGTGACCGACGGACGGAACAACCAGGGACAGATTGATCCTGTTACAGCGGCCCAGATGGCTCAAGCCCTGGGCATCAAGATTTACTCGGTGGGAGCCGGCGGGCACGGGATCGCACGAATCCCAATCAACGATCCGGTGTTCGGAAGACGGTACCAGAGCATCGAAGTCGACATCGATGAGGAAACGCTCCAACAAACTGCTGAACTGACCAACGGCCGCTATTTTCGAGCAACGGACAGCGACAGCCTCGCCTCGGTGTACGCAGAAATCGACGAGTTGGAAAAGACGGAGATCGAGGTCGTGAATTTCACCAGGTACGGAGAACTGTTCCACTATCCTTTAGGGGTGGGCTTGTTATTCCTCTTTCTCGAGCTGGCGCTCGGCAACACTGTTCTAAGAAAGGTCCCATAGTGTTTCGGTTTGCCGCGCAGGAATACCTGTTCAGTCTGCTACTGGTCCCTCTGGCAGCTGTTTTCGTGTGGTACGCCATCACCGCTCGGCGACGAGCACTTCGGCAACTGGGCAACCCCGAGATAATTGAGCGCCTCACAGCTTCCATAAATATGACGGGCCGTAAGATTCGCATCGGCCTGCTTTTCCCGACCCTAACATTCCTTGCGTTCGCGCTGGCACGGCCCCAGTTTGGTACGCGCCTGGAAACCCTTCAGCGCGAAGGACAGGACGTCGTGGTGGCAATAGATGTGTCAGCATCCATGCTTGCCGAGGATCTCACTCCCAACCGGCTTGAGAGGGCTAAGTTCGCCGTCAATTCCCTGATCAACCGGCTCAACGGGGACCGGGTAGCTCTCGTGGCGTTTGCCGGTGAAGCGTTTGTCCAGAGTCCCCTCACCGTCGATTACGCCGCGGCAACAATGTTTCTTTCGTCAATGTCTCCCGAAACTATTTCTGTACCCGGTACCAACCTTGCGAAAGCACTCGATGTCTCTCTCAACGCATTCGCAGCCGATGTTGAGCAACATCGGATCCTCATCCTCATAACCGATGGAGAGGATCACGAAGGAGACTTCCAGGAACAAATCGACCGTGCAACCGAAAAAGGTGTAACAGTGTTTACAGTGGGTATGGGGTCCACCGATGGCGTACCCATCCCCGCCTTCGACGGTAGCGGGAGACGTATAGGTTTTCGAAGGGATCGGGCCGGGAGTGTGGTCACTACTCGATTGGACGAGGAAACGCTGCGAACCATCGCCGAAGGAACCGGGGGGCGATATTTGAGAGCCGCTACCGGTAGCGACCTTGATCAGCTGGCAAGCGAAATCGACGAGATGGACGGGCGCCAATTTGAAGCTCGACAGATTACACAGTTCGACGAACAGTACCAAATTTTTCTGGGGATGGCGCTCTTCTTGTTGATCGCCGAAACGTTTATTCCCGAGAGAAAGAAAAACAAACAGGAATGGACCGGGAGGTTCAGTTGAAAATTCTGATAAGGCTGGCAATGCTAGGTTTAACACTGCCCGCCACGGCGTTCGCTCAGCGGGGACGAGCTGAAGTCGAAGACGGCAATCGCCTCTATACCGAGGGTGAATTTGAAGCGGCTCGAGCCCGTTATCTGGACGCGCTGCGGGAGGCACCGGAGGTCCCGCTGATACGATTCAACGAAGGCAATGCTCTCTACCAGACCGATGCATTCGAGGAAGCCTCCAACTCGTATCTTGCCGCGATCGAATCTGAAGACCCTGCTCTGCAAGCTCAGGGTTGGTACAACATTGGCAATGCACTCTATCGTCAGGACCAGTTAGCTGAGAGTCTGGAGGCATTCAAACAGGCCTTGAAGCTCAACCCCGGTGACGCCGATGCTCGACACAACATGGAAGTAGTGTTGAACAAGATGCAGGAACAGGAAAACCAGGAGCAGCAGGACGGCGAGGACGAGGACGAGGACGAGAACCAGGATCAAGAACAAAATCAAGACCAACAAAATCAGGAACAGAACCAGGATCAAGACCAGGACCAGCAAAATCAAGATCAAGACGAACAGAACAGCGAGGACCAGCAGGACCAACAGGACCAGCAGGACCAACAGAACGAGGAGGAACAAGAACAGGACCAACAGCAACAACAGGGTCCTCCCCCGGAAATGACCAGAGAAGAAGCCGAGCAGCTGTTGCAGGCAATTGAAGAAGACCCCAACGAAGTGCGGCGCCAACAGCGTAGAGCCAGGGGGCGTGTCACGGTGGCAAAGGACTGGTAGTGAAGCGTTTCCTGATCGCCGCGTTTTTCACCATCGGCTTTTTTACCGCAGTCGACCGTGCCTCCGCACAGGAAATTTCGGTGCGCTCGCATCTCGACCGGACCGAGGTTGGGGTTAACAGGGAGTTTACACTATCGGTGGTAATTGAAGGCGCCCAACGCGGCAACTACTCACCCGAATTGCCCGACATTAGCCGGTTCGCGCGATACCTGTCTACCTCAACCAATCAGAACATTCAGATGGTCAACGGCAGGGTCGACCAGAGCTACTCTATGAATTACCGGTTTCGAGCGAGTCAAATCGGTCGCTTTACTATCCCTGCTGTGACGGTAGAAGTAGAAGGCAAAGCGTATACGACCGACCCGATCACCCTGACGGTTAGTGAACGCCCCCCGGCCCGCACCGCAGGACCCAACGGAGCCGGAGAGGACGGTGGCCTGGCCGAAGACGACATCTTCCTGGAAACCACCACTGACCGGACTCAAGCGTTCACAGGACAACCTGTCATTGTCGAGTACCGCATTTTTACACGCGTCAACATCAACTCCTACACTATCGCAGAACTGCCCGCTGCCTCGGGCTTCTGGGTCGAAGAATTCGACGTCTCCCAGGAGAGAACCGAAACGGTTGTTCGCGATGGGAAGGAATACACGACGCTTGTCCTCCGCAAAGTGGCAGTTTTTCCAACTAACAGCGGGACGAAAACCCTCGAGCCAATGAACCTTGATGCAGAGGTACGCTTGAGGAGACGGGGAGGGCGAGATCCATTTGGCTTCAGCGGATCACTCCTGGGCCGCACCGAGCGGGTGCCAATAGCTTCCGAACCGGTGAACATCGAAGTACTTCCCCTCCCAACTGACGGGAGGCCGGACGACTTCAGCGGTTTTGTCGGCAACCTCAGAGTGACTTCGTCGCTGGATCGCACCGAAGTAGAAACGAACGACGCCCTGACGTTTACGGTTCGCGTTACCGGCACCGGCAACCTGCGGACTTTGCCCGATCCCGAAATCGATTTTCCGTCCGATTTCGAAGTTTTCCCACCCGAGATCACGAGCAACACCGCTGACCAGGGAGACGTGATCGCTGGTACCAAGACGTACAGTTACGTTCTCATACCGCGGTCTCCGGGACAACCTGCTATTCCGGCGGTGGCCATCAGTTATTTTGATCCCGCCAGGCGCGATTACAGACGCGCATCCAGCCGACCCTTCGATATAGAGGTAACCGGCGACGCTATTGGCGCACCGGTGGCAGCTGGTCGAGGCCGGGCTGCGATCCATCCTCTACGCGAAGATATCCGCTTCATTCAAATTGCCGACCCGCAGCTTCGCAGACGTGACGGCTCGCTGCTGGGTTCAAGCGTCTTCTGGGCAATTGTCCTCACGCCGTTGCTCGCGCTCGGTGGAGCTACCGGCGTTCGGCGCCACCGCAATCGGCTCAGCGGAGATGTCGCCTACGCGAGACAGAGAAGAGCCAACAAAAAGGCTCGCAAGAAATTCCAGGCTGCCCGCGCATTGTTGTCGGAAAACACACGCAAGGAATTTTATGCAGAGGTCGGAAAAGCACTGCAGGGTTTCCTGGGTGACAAACTCAATATCCCTGAAGCAGGTTTTATGAGCGACGAGGTTGGGAAACTCTTAACGGAACGCGGGGCTCCCACCAATGCCGTTCGGGAATTGGTCGAAATATTAGAAACATGTGACCGTCAACGGTTCGCCCCATCCCAGGCCAACCAGAGTGAGATGCAATCGTTCCTTTCACGAGCTGAGAATGCTATGACCTCTATTGGAGCAGCGCTGGGTTGAACGTGCGGATCTTCGCTCTGGTAGTCACAGCCTCGGCGGTTCTCGCCCCCGGTTTACCTGCGTTAGCGCAGGAAGATTTTTTTGTATCCGGAAACGAGGCCTACCAACAGGGGGATTATGACACAGCACTCGAGAACTACTCCAGAATTGTCAATGCCGGATTCGAAAGTGCACCACTTTATTACAACATCGGGAATACCTATTTCAAACTCGGCGAACTTGGCCCTTCTATCCTGAACTTCGAACGCGCCGCTCGACTCGACCCTGGCAACGAAGACGTTCAGGCCAATCTCGATCTCGCCAGGTCACTGGCCACCGACGAAATTATACCGTTACCAGATTTCTTGCTCTTTCGTATTGTTTCCTGGTGGGTCCACCTGTTACCACTGTCGGTGCTTGGGGTCCTGACAGCTGCCGCGTACCTCGCCACCACCGGCGCGTTGGTCGGAGCAACACTCGGCGCCGCACCGAAGCTATTGGGAAGAACGGCCATTGCCACCGGGTTTGTAACCGCCGTTTTGTCGATTAACCTTTTCGCCATTCATTTTGGCTGGGGCAGCCGCGTCGAGGCCATTGTGATGGAAACAGAGGCACCTGTTTTTTCGGCCCCTTCCGAGGATTCGTCGTTGTTGGTTTTCAACGTTCACGAAGGAACGAAGGTTCGCATTGATGAACAAACGGGCCAGTGGATAGAAATCGTCCTCGAAGACGGTACCGTGGGCTGGATGAAAGCGGCGGCGACAGAGGTTATCTGACCCCGCGACCGGATTGGCCAAAAGCTACCGATCGCGCCCTTCCTGGTTATCCTTAGCTCCAAATGAATCGAACAATTTTTCGAGGGTTGGCTCTCTTCGCAATGGCTGCCGCCCTTTTTCCGACCGACCACCTGTCCGCCCAACAGCCCGGGAGCACACTCCGGGTGGGACTTGTCACGATGGGGCCCGGTGCGCAGGTGTGGGAAAAGTTCGGGCACAATGCCATTCTTGTGGAGGATACACTTAGCGGTACCAAAAGCTGGTACAACTACGGAATGTTCTCATTCGCTCAGGAAAATTTCATTTTGAAGTTTGCCCAGGGACGAATGGAATATTGGATGGAGGGCCGCAACCCGCTGTTCGACCTTCCGGCATACATCCAACAGGACCGCGCGGTCTGGGTGCAATACCTGAGGTTAACTCCGTCTCAAAGATGGTCTCTCAAGACTTTCCTGGAAAACAACGATACGGCCGAAAATAGATTCTATCGCTACGACTACTATCGGGACAATTGCTCTACTCGGATTCGAGACGCAATCGATCTGGTGCTGGGCGGACAACTCCACGAACAGACAAAAAACGCGCCGACTGACCGCACACTCCGGTTTCACACACAACGACTCACAACCGCCGATCCCATCATTTACACAGCCTTGATGCTTGCGTTGGGACCCGGTGTCGACAGGCCAATATCCGAATGGGAAGAAATGTTTCTTCCACTGGCAACGCGGGAAATTTTCCAAAGCCTGACAGTCACCACGACCGACGGAGCCGTGTTACCGCTTGTTGAATCAGAAGAGACACTTTTCGCAAGCGACGTGTGGACCACCGACGAAGCACCACCACGTTGGACACTTCGCTATCTAATGGTCGGTCTGGTACTGGCTTTAATTATTGGCGTTCTTGGAATAAGGAGCACTGCATGTCCATGGGCTCGGACAGGGTTTGTGCTTGTCTGTGGCTTATGGACTTTGCTGGTCGGGCTGGGTGGAATAGTGCTCAGCGGGCTGTGGTTGGCAACCGACCACACCGTGGCATACTGGAACGACAATCTCTTCTTGTTGAACCCGTTCGTTTTTGCCCTGGCTGTACTTCTACCCTTTGTGGCACTAAAGCGACAGAGCCCAGCGCGACACGCACCGAAGTTCGCGATGATTGCGCTCGCACTTTGCTCCATCGGCCTCGTGCTCCAACTTGTACCGGGAATCGGACAGGTAAACGGCCAGATGTACGCGTTGTTCCTCCTGCCTAACCTCGCTGCAGCCGCCTCCATAATTCGCCTGTCCTGGTGGGTTCAAGACGGGGCATTGCCGAACGCGGAATAGTTATTCGGACGGCGGCGAAACTTCAAGCCACCGCGGCGATGTCGACCGAACCGACGTACAAAAAACTTTTTACATGGAAAAAAGCTATTTTCAGGTGGAATCGCCGGAAGGCGGTGACCCCGGCCAATCAATCACCGAAGCACTCAGAATAGATCTCTCATAATCACCCGTGGTCAAACTCGTCGATCCAACTCGTGTCGCCGAGGGCCTTGAGAGGATGAACGAAGACCCGACAGCACAACTGACCGGACAGCTTGCCATGGAGTTGGCGGAACGGGAGGGTATCAAAGCCGTTCTGGACGGAGAGATCGGGGCCATCGGTCAGGGGTTCGTCATATCTCTGCGGTTGCTTTACCGGAGGGATCTTCCCGCGACAAGTCGACCCGACGGAGCGGACGCTCGGCCATGGGATGGATTCACGTCGCCGAAAGCAACTATCCGGAGGCGATGATGGAGGAAATTTTCAATTCACCATTCACTATTCTGCATTCTCCCCTCCCCTCCACCCACCACCCTCCTCCCCGCTTCACCACCAAGTCGGTTATTCCTTGGCACCTGGGACCCCATCTTGAGTTCCAGCATCAGAACTCAACGGGAGAGCAGCAATGAAAAAGACAGTTATGGTTTTGGGCATGGCGGTCGCCATGAGCGCCCCCGCGGTCGCGCAAAGTGGTGGAGACCCTGTGGACCTCTGGGTAGGAACTGACATCGTAGACGGCTCCCTGCTCGAGGAGGGTGTGGAAACGATAACCAACTCGATCACCCGAGCCGGCGAAACCAGCGAGGGGCCGATCTCCTGGGAGGAGTTGCAGGTTGTGTGGCAAAACGGCAAGAGCATTTTACGACACACGTCGACAGTATCCAGGAACGGCACCCTTGTCGTCCAGGATACGACTTTTTACGACGCGGCCACCCTGGCCCCGTTGTCACACTATTCAGTGCATACCGGACGCAGAACTTTGCACATCTGGTACGGCGAAGATCGAGTTACAGGTACCCGCACAATGACTGACGGTACCGAGGAACAGGTCAACGTGGCGCTAGAGCGAAAGGCATATGATCCGTCATCCCTTCTTCTGTTGACGCGAGCCCTCCCCCTTGAAGAAGGATTCGGAGCAAGTTTTCCCATGTTCGACCATGAGAACCTCACCGTGAAGATGATGAGTATCTGGGTTGTCGGGAAGGAGTGGATCGAAACTTCCGATGGTGGCACCGAGGCCTGGAAAGTGTCAATCAATATGGGTAACGCCGACAACCCGGCCGAGTATTGGATTGATACAAACTCCCGCCAGTCGATCAAGTCAGCAGCGCGTTGGAACGACGTTTCAATAAAGTCATGGAGCAGCTACCAATCAGAATAAAATCGCGATCGCCACGGGTGGGGGCGTAAATCGTGCCCACCCGGTTTGTTGATGTTAACCCTCTCCCGACTAAATTCACCGTGTGAACCAGCAATCCTCAAACCGATCTGATTTTTGGCGCACCGCGGGCCCAATAGCTGGTGCATGGCTGGTCGTTGCCTTCATCGCGACCCTGCAAAACGTCGTGTTCAATACGCTAGAAGGGGAGTCAACGAGTTTCTGGAGCCTGATGAGGTGGCAGTTCCCGGTCTGGGCGCTATGGTCGGTGTTTACTCCAATCGTGTTATTCCTCGGCGACCGGGTGCGAGTTCGCCGTGACAACATGTTGATAGCGATACCATTCCATGCAGTCAGCGCCACAATCGTCGCGATGTTGCACGCCGCGTTCGGCGTAGCACTGGTGCGGTTTCTGGCGGCGTGGGAGCCGTCCGAAACGCCGATGGAGATGTTTATTGGCCTTTTGGAAGTGCGGTTCATTTTCTTTGTTTTCGCTTATACGTCGATCCTGGTTGCCGGTTATGCCTTCGAATGGTACCGACATTACCGGAAGGCCCAGTTGACCACTTCCAGGCTCGAAGCCCAGCTCTCCAGTGCCAGACTTGAGGCGCTCAAATCACAACTCCACCCTCATTTCCTTTTTAACACGCTGCAAGCCATCGCCGTGCTGGTTGAAGAAAACCCCCGGTCAGCCCAAAAGATGATCACCCAGCTTGGAGACCTCCTTCGGCATACCGTCGACACCTTTTCTGTTCAACACGTCACCCTCAAGGAGGAACTGGAATTTCTTGAACTCTACCTAGGAATCGAACGTACCCGTTTTCAGGATCGCCTTACTGTCTCGTTCGATGTGGACCCCTCCGTGCTCGACCGCCGAGTGCCCAGCTTCATTCTCCAACCACTGGTTGAAAACGCGATCAAGCACGGACTTTCGAAGCACACCGGGGCCGGTACGATCACGATTTCGGCCTTGCCCATCGACGACAAACTATCCCTCACCGTCGCCAATTCAGGCGAAACAGCCACCGAAACGACTCCGCAGGACTGGACCGACGGAGTTGGACTCGGTGCCACTCGCGCACGCCTTGAAGAGATGTACAACGGGGATCACAGAATAATCACCAATGCGGGACCATCAGGGGTAGAAGTAACTCTACTGATACCCGCCGCCGAAGATGCCATTCATGGTTGATGCGTTGTCCCCGGTCAAAGTCCTGGTCGTGGACGACGAACCATTGGTGAGAGTTGGAATAACCAGGACTCTCCGGCAACTTGAACACGTCGAATTGGTCGGTGAGGCTTCCGACGGACTGGAGGCGGTCTCCCTTATCGAAGCCCTAAAGCCGAACGTAGTTTTCCTTGATGTGCAGATGCCAGGAATGAACGGTTTCGAGGTCCTCGAAGCTCTGGAAGTTGACTCTAAACCCGTTATCGTCTTTGTGACCGCATTTGACCAGCACGCGATCCGCGCGTTCGATGTACACGCGGCCGACTACATACTCAAACCCTTTGACGATGAGCGCCTCATCACTTCACTTGAGCGAGCCATCGTGCGAACGAGAGCGGTCGCGGAGCAAAAAGGCCTGGAGCCGTTGCTTGAGGACATACGGACGCAAAGGGCAAAACACACCGAGCGTTTTCTTATTAGAAGTGCCGGGCGCATCTATTTTGTGGCCGCAACGGAAATCGACTGGATAGAAGCGGCCGACAATTATGTGAGACTCTACGCGGAGGGCAAGCCGCACTTGGTCCGCTCAAAGATTTCCCAACTTGCAGATGAATTGGACCCCACCGGTTTCGCCCGCGTTCACCGGTCACATATAGTAAATATGGCGCGGGTCCGGGAACTCAGGCCCCTGGCGAGCGGGGACTGCGACATCATCCTAAAAAACGGTCAGGTAGTGAGAATGAGCCGCAGCTATAGACAGGCGTTCGAAAAAAAGATGACAGGCTAACTCTTCAGTCGGTCAATCTCCGAAAGGATTTGGTTTCCGAGAAACGGGAGGAGCCTCCACTGAATCCAGTAGCCTTTGCAATTCTTCCTGGCTCAACTCAAACACATCTTTCTCATAACCAGGCGGTCGCACAGACGTGCGCTTTCCGACATTTCCGGGCTGCGGCACAAATTCCCACTGTGAACTGTACCGATCTTGAATCTCCCACTGCCTGCCATCTCGATCCGTAAATTTTCTATAACCCATCACCAATTCTTCCCGTTTGTGTCTCCCGCTCCCCGCTCCCTGCTCCCTTTTTACACCATCTCCCGCCTGACTACTTCCAAATGTTCGTCCGTCAAACCACCCATTTCAAACATCGCCACACCCGAACTCCCAGCGTTTCGCGCTCCCCGAATCGCTTCTCCAAGTTTCCCGGGATCCAGGTCGGGTAGATAAACGCCCGAGTTTAGCTGTTTTCCGTCCGGCAGCGTGGCCAGGCCCTCTCTAGCCGCAGATTCGATCCAGGAGACCTCCTCCTCGTAGAACCCGTTGTAGAGCATCGGGAAAAACATATCGAGGTTCCATCTGTTCCACTGTTGATGAACCATCAGGCTGGCCATCGCCGGAGTGGGAAACACCGCCGCCGATATCGGTTTCCCCATTGTGTGCACGGCGTCGGCCAGTTCGTTGACCAGACGCGTAATGCTATCCCAACGGAATTGCTTCCATCTCCCGTCCTCCGTTGGCTGAAGCAACTCGATCGGATCAACCCCGTGGAGTGCTTCAAACTTTTCCCTGCACACGTCGCAGTAGCAATAGTCGAATTCCGGATACTCCTGATCCTGCACGAGGTCGTACTTGGACCAGAGTCCTTTCGGAAGGATGACATCGGCATGACGAATGTAGTCCAGATGAACTCCATCCACGCCCGGTTCCCTCGCAACATCCGCAATCTTTTGGCCGATGTACTCCCGCACCGGATCGCGCGTCGGGCACACCCACTTGTAATAGTCTACGTAAGCCGGGTGGTTGAGACTGTCCTCCAGGTTGCGATTGAGAGTAAACCACTCCGGATGGTTGTCTCTCACGAATTCGTCACCCGGTCGGTTGAGAATCCACACCCACCTGTGAAACTCAAGGCCTGCATCGTGCGCGGCACCCGAGAGCTTTTCGGTTTCGCCTCCCGATGCCAGCACTCCTACGAATCCGGCATCGGCTATCCTCGAAAATTGCTCCAGCCACTCAGACCTCGTGCGATCCTGTCCCCCATGCACCCAGGTCCAGGCTCCAAAGTTTGGATTACCGAAAACGCTCTGAGGTTTCAGGAATTCGGGAGCCGGAATCAACTGGCTACCCGCAACCGTAGCTGACAATGTTTTAATGAACTTGCGTCGTTTCATACTACCATCCGTAAACGTGATTTTCACCGCCACACCAGTTATAGAATGAAACCAATACCGGTCCTTGTTCCGGTGACCATCTCAAGAGTTAAAGGGTATATACTGATATCCATTACAGTCACAATTCATTAATCATGAAGACACATCAACTATGAAATCTGTTTCAATTTCCTTCGTTGCGCTTCTCTCGTTCGCCGCATGCGATTCTAACCCCACTGCACCCGGCATTCCAGCCAACGCGCGGGAAATCGAATTTACAGTGGTCGACACTACGATCCAATCCGGGTTTTCCTCTTTCACAGTCCCAATGCGGACCGTTATCCGAGCCCAGGAGGCTTTCGAAGCTTTCTGGGGGGACATTCACAGTGGACTAAACCCCACCCCCAATCCTCCTGTACTTGATTTCGACAAATCAATGCTTGTTGTAGCCGCCTCTGGCACACGCCCCAACAGTGGATACTCCATTTCCGTAAAAACGGTTGCACGAGAAGGTGATCAGCTCTTCGTGCACATCGAAGAGACCTTCCCGGGCGCTGAGTGTATCACTTTGCAGGTGATTACCTCCCCTGTCACGGGTATTTTGGTAACCAAAACGGACGCACAGGTCGAATTCGTTGAAACCCAACGCCGATTCAAATGCGAATAATCTGGGCCCCAACACCACCGTCTGACCAGACGCACCCTTGAAAACCGACAAACCGGGTATTTTGATCACCTTGCGCCTTCAAATTTCGGCGCGCACCTTACGTAGGCAAAACTTGGTGATTGCAAACGATGAAGTTGCTTTTGAGTCCAATCGGCGTTTTCGTTGCTATTGGTAGCATTTTTTTTGGGTTTTGGATGGCGGAGGAACGGAGCGAATTTCAATTGCTCCGTGTCCAGAGCCAAATGGCGGTTGAAGAATTTTCCAACCGAGCCCAATCTCACGTGGCTGAGCGGGTCGCCGGAGCAGCCACCCTGGCGGACGTTTGGTCCGAGGACCTCCCCGACCCCGATCAAGAATTCGTACTACGGGCCTCCACCATGGTCAACACTTTCGGCGGATTGCTGGCCGCAAATTGGGTTGAACCCGACGGGACCATTCGCATCGTGGCACCAGTAGTCGGAAACGAAGATGCCCGCGGCCGCAACCTCTTTCTCAACCCATCTGCTGCCCCGGCGATTCGGTCAGCGGACGAGACTGGGTTAGCGCGCTTTACTCCCCCAATCGACTTGTACCAGGGATTCCGTGGGTTCGCTGCCTACGTACCGATTGCAGCCGGGGGAACCCGGACCGGATTCATCAACGTCGTATTCCGAAGCCAAACCCTTTTCGAGTCGATCACAAAGAACGACGCTTTCCTAAAACAATTTCGCCTCGATTTGATCAGCGGTGACGCCTCCTTCTTCGATCAGGGACCTGCTCCTGCCGTTGCCTCAACAGCGTCTCGCACCTTTGAGCTTGGCGATAGCGAGATAACCGTCTTCGCCACCCCCTTGCCGGTATTGGTGCAGCGATCCAGCACACTTTTGGGCGAGTGGGTTCTTGCATTTGGTTTACTGATTGCCGCCTTTGTTGCATTCCTCTTTCATAGATCCGACAGATCCCGTTTAGAGCTGGCAAGCATCACCCGCCACCTTGAGGCTACCCTTGACGCAGTTCCCGATCTCCATGTTGTACTCGACGCCGACGCGCGCGTAATCGATTCGCGAATACCTGAAGGAACGTTGGAAATCCCGGGTGAACTTAACGGCAAATACGTTGGTACCGGCTTCAACGCGGAGACCACCAGGGCGATCGACTCGGCCAAGGATGAAGTGTCCCGCAGCGGTCAACCCCATGCGTTTTCATACGGCTGGGGCACCGGCAGCCATCAAAAATGGTTCGAGGGCCGCATGCTACCCATGGAAGACGACCATTTTTTATTGGTATCACGTGACGTCACTGCTCGAAGGTTGCACGAAGCAGAAGAGATGCGACTGAAAGAGCAAATGCAACTGACCCAGAAATTGGAGAGTCTGGGCGTCCTTGCCGGTGGAATCGCACACGATTTCAACAACATCCTGGTTTCGGTCCTTGGCAACGCGCAATTGGCCAGGGAGATGGCCGGGGAGGACACAAAACTGGTCACCCGTCTTGGCAATATAGAGTCCGGAGCCGAGCGGGCAGCAGTTCTTTGCAAGCAAATGTTGGCGTACGCTGGCCGTTCGTCGGTAGAGGTTGCTCCGTCAAACATCTCGGAAATAGTCGATGAAATGGCCGAGCTTCTTGAGGCGTCACTGTCCAAAAAGGTTGAGATCACCTACGACATCGCTGAAAACCTGAGGCCCGTCCTGGCCGACATGTCCCAACTGCGGCAGGTGATCCTGAACATCGTCATGAATTCAGTCGAGTCATTCGGCGACGAAGCAGGGGTTGTTTCGGTGAGGACCGGAAGCAGGGATTGCGACCCCGACTTTCTGGCCATGACGTATTTGAACGAGACGCTGCAACCCGGGAATTTCTCTTTCGTTCAGGTAACCGATAACGGCCGTGGTATGACGCCAGAAACCATCAGTCGGATTTTTGATCCGTTCTTTACCACAAAAGAACTTGGGCGAGGTCTCGGGTTGGCTGCGGTTGTTGGGATAATCAAAAGCCACCGCGGTGCACTGGACCTCCGATCCAGGCCCGGCCAGGGCACCACGTTCACCGTTTACTTTCCCGAACAACCGGATGAAGCGGAAAAAACCACTGCCGTTCCGGCTGAAGACGACGAGTGGAGACCTTCCGGAAAGGTCATGGTTGTGGATGACGAAGACAGCGTTCGCGAACTTGCCGTTACTCTTGTAGAAAGACTCGGGTTCGAAACGGTTGCCGCACCCGACGGAACGAGCGCCCTGGAGTTCATCCGCAGTGGCGAGCACAAATTTTCCGCTGTTTTATTGGATGTCACCATGCCAGACATAAGCGGAATCGAAGTTTTGGAGCAGGCCCGGCGCGACTTTCCTGATCTTCCGATAGTGCTCACCAGCGGTTACTCGGAAAACGGTGAGGCCATCTCGACCCTCAGAGTCAAACCAACCGCATTTCTCCAGAAGCCCTACAGCATGAAGAAATTTGCGGAAACCCTCCGGTTTGCCATCGAATCAGGCCACCGAGACACAACTGTTTAGAACTAATCGACTCTTAGCGCGGTTATCGGGTCTACCTTGGTGACCCTGCTGGCCGGGATAAAGCTTGCGAGCAGTCCGGTAATCCCAAGTGTCACCACGATCAACAGGAAAACCATCGGGTCTTTGGCGTCCACCTGATAGAGCACGATTTGCAACGGACCAGTTGCCAGCGCGGCCAGGCCCAGTCCTAGACCAAGGCCAATCGCGGTCTGGATAACCCCTCTTCGCATTACCAGTGATATCAAACTTTTGCCCGACGCTCCAAGTGCCAGCCGAACCCCCATTTCATGTCTTCGACTACCGACAGCAAACGACATCACTCCGTAAAGACCCACGGCAGCCAGGAAGAGAGAAGCAAAGCCGAACGCCATAAACAGTTTCCCGAACACGCTGTAAAACCAGGTATTCTGAGCAATAACGGCAGGCATGCCCATCACCCTGTAGATGGGCAGGTTTTGGTCAACGCCAGCTACCGCCTGGCGCACCTGAGGGGCGAGCGCCATGGGATCTCCAGCTGACGCGCGCAAAGCGAAGTTGACCGTGTTACCTACTCCCGTTTGCGCGATGGGAATATAGTAGCCCATCGGATTACCCTGGTTATTTCCGATTCCTTCCATGTATAGGTCCGGGACAACCCCCACGATAGTAAACCAGGCGTCTGGACGGCTTCCCTCCGACAGAATGTTGCCTATGCGAATCTTGAATCGCCGCCCGATCGCTTCGCCTTCAGGAATCAGATTCCTCACAAAACTTTCATTGACCACCGCAACAGGCGGCATATCTGCCCGGTCGGACACTTCAAATGCGCGGCCCTGGAGAATCGGCACCTCAAATGTGTTGAAGTATCCAGCAGTAACAATCCCCTCGTGGGGCGTTGGGAAGTCATTCTCGTCGGGATATGTCACTCCGTCAATTTCAATTGGCAAAGTTCCGTTGCCCGACGCCGGCAAACCGTCTGAAAGGGTGGCGTTAGCCACTCCGGGTACTGCCGCCAGTCGCGGCAACAACTCCTCATAAAAAGCAACCCGGTCAGCAACCTCAGGATAGTCGCCTCCGGGAAGATTCAGGCGACCCGTAATGACGGTTTCCGTAGCGAACGGCATCGGGATGTTACGCAACTGAGTCACACTTTTTATCATCAGGCCCGAAGCCACCAGCAATCCACACGAAACAGCAATTTCGCCCACCACGAGAACCCCGCTTAAACGACCCATACGGAAACTCGAAGAACCGCGCCCCTCGTCCTTTAAAACTTCCCCTATATCAGTATTGCTTGCCTTGAGTGCTGGAGCTAACCCGGAAGCCAGCGCGGCGAAAACTGTCATTCCGATTACAAACGTCACCACGTTGGAATCGATTTCGAACACCATCCAGGCTGGAGGAGGAGATACCTGGAGGGCGTTGTTGAACCATGCCACTCCGGCATAACCGATGCCGACTCCGATCGCACTCCCGACCAGCGCCAGAGTCAAAGTTTCGGCCATGAGCTGCCGAACCACCTGCATCCTTCCAGCTCCGAGTGCCGTGCGAACAGCTACTTCCCTGGTGCGGCCAGCCGAACGCGCCAGCAACAAATTGGCAACGTTGGCGCACGCTATCAAAAGTACGCCGATTACTGCACCCAACATTGTGAACAGCAGGCCAAAAATTTCAGGACCCATATCGAGTTTTACATATGAGTCGACAGTACCGGAAAGATTTTCGTTTGTCTCCGGGAACTCCACCGCAAGTCGGTCTGCAAGGGTCGCAATCTGGGCGGCTGCGGCGTCCATCGAAACACCGTCGCGTAACCTGCCAAGGATACGGTATTGGGGGGACTGTTCCCTGTTGACGTTAAAGTCCATGGTTTCCGGGACCCACATCAATTGCCGATCGGGAAACGCGAATCCATCCGGCATGACTCCGACAATCGTTGACGTTTCACCATTCAACCGAACCGTTGTGCCCACAACATCTTCCTCTCCGCCAAACTGCTCCTGCCACGCTTCCCAGGAAAGCAACGCCACTCTCGGCGCGCCGACTTCATTGTCCCCGGGAAAGAACCGCCGTCCGAACGCAGGCGAAACCCGCAACACATCGAAAAGCGATGCTTCAATGGCGGCTCCCTCGTAACGGACCGCGCTACCTTCAGAATCAACAATATTGATTGCTCGGCCCGAGTATGCGGCCAACGCCTCAAACGAGGTCTGCTGTTCCAAATAGGACCTGTAATCGAGCAAGGAGACGCCGGTGGGCTGCGCGTTGTTGGCCATGTCGACGCGAGCCACAGACACTATCCGATCAGAGTCTTCATACGGTAGCCCGTCGAGTAAGGCTCCGTTTACGATCGAAAAAACTGTTGTCGTGAGCCCGATTCCGAGGGCGAACGTGACAACGGCGATACCTGACATCAACGGGTTTTTAAACAGCATTCGGAACCCGAAACGAAGATCTCTGATTATTGCGCTCATTATTGGTCTCTCCAGGTGACGCCAACCTTACGAGGCCCGGTTTCCTCAGGTTTCGCATCGGCATTCCCAGGTTTCACACCACTGATCCAAACTATACGTGGACAGACTAAAACAACTTAACCCAATGCTAGCCAACAACTTACAGCATATTTTTTGGCTACATAGATAGCGAAACTTTATAAGACATACACCGTAGGGTAACGGGAAACCACCACCCCACAGGCCGAAATGACAGGAAGACAAAAAAACCTTTCCATCCCCGCGATCAGTGTTCTCGCAGCGGTTTCGAGAGGGAGCCGTTATGGATTCGAAATCATGGAAAAAACCGGGCTTGCCAGCGGTACGGTCTACCCCATCCTGGGACGCCTAACCGAGAGCGGGTTCGTTACATCTCGTTGGGAACGCTATGACTCGGCTCGGAGCGCCAGGCGACCGGCACGAAAGTACTACGCCACGACGGACGTCGGGGAGGCGGAGCTTGAGAAAACCATTGATTTCGTCCAGAACCTGGGCGGTTTCATTGCACCTCAACAGAGCGCGGACGACAATGGATGAGCCGGTACCAACGCGATTTGTCCCGAAGATGATCGTGAAATTGAGCAGCCTCATGCTCCGACTCTCCTCGGGTCTCATCCCACCCACAAAACGCCCCGAGTTTATGTCCGAATGGGACGGAGAGATCTGGCATCAATTGAACGCGGACGTAAACCGGGGCCGTGAAATCCAGACTGCAATAGCCGTGTTTCGCTATTCGCTTGGTTCGATTTTCCACGCCCTCTGGCTGAAAAAAAAACACTCCAGAAAGAAAGTCGGTTCGATGGACACTGCCCTTCAGGATTTCAAGCACGCCTTTCGCCGGTTGGTAAAAACACCATCCTTCACATTGTTGGCGCTTGCCATCATTGGGCTGGGAATAGGGTCTAACACAGCAATTTTCAGTATCGTCAACGCGGTTCTGTTCAGACCGCTTCCATATGACCAACCCCACGAAGTCGTAAGGGTTTTTACCACCGAGCGTGCCAGCGATAAGCCTGCCGCTGTTTCCAATCCCGATTTCAGGGATTTTCGGAACCGCACAGATCTTTTCAAAGGTGCGTCACTGACGAGCGGCGCGGTGGTTAGTATCACCGGATCAGGAGAAACCGAAGCTGTCTTCGTGGAACATGTGTCCACGAACTTCTTCGAACTCATGGGCCTTGCCACATCTCAAGGACGCGGATTCGCAGCAGAGGAAGATCTGGCAGGCTCAGAACCAGTCGCCATCATTAGCCATGAGGGGTGGCAGCGACGTATGGGCAGTAGGCCAGATATCATCGGCTCAAGTATCGAGATTAATGGACGGGCAGTTACGATAGTCGGGGTTGGCCCCAAGAACTTCCACGGTACCCTGATGGGTTTCACCTCTGAACTATGGATCCCCTGGGGGAGCGCCATGCAACTCGACGCGACAATTCGCGGCCAGCTGGACAACCGCATCGCTCGGGGAATGTTTATGGTTGGTCGCCTGCAGGACGGGGTAACTGTCGAGCAGGCAGCCAATGCGTTAGAGATCATGGCTGCCGAGCTTGCAACCCTCTATCCGGAATCAAACGAAGATCGATCGGTCATCGTGATGTCCGCCAACGATGTTCGAATTCACCCATTCATCGACGCCAAACTATACCCCATAGCTTCCCTGCTAATGGGAGTTGTCGGTTTGGTTCTACTCGTGGCTTGTACCAACCTGGCCAATTTGTTGCTGGTGCGCGCGGGGGCTCGAACGCGAGAGATGGCTGTTCGAGCAGCCATCGGAGCGACCAGAGGTAGGCTTGTGAGACACGTGCTTGCCGAGAGCATTATTCTCGGCGCCGGTGGAGGGCTGGTCGGCCTGGCATTGGCCCGTGTAACAAGCGTCCTGATACTCTCATTCAAACCTCCGATTCCCTTTCCAATCGCGTTGGACCTGAGCATGGACGGACGAGTCATGGCATTCACATTGGCCCTGGCTGTGCTGACCGGTATTCTTTTCGGCCTGATTCCCGCGCTACGGGCATCCCGTCCAGAGCTTGTCCCGGCACTCAAGGCCGAGGGGTCGTCGGCGTCAATGTCATCGAAAAAATTATCGTTGCGAAACTTGCTCGTTGTGTCTCAGGTGTCCCTGTCAATGATCCTGCTGACCGTAGCCGCCCTGTTCGTTCGCGCGCTGGGCAACGCGCAGGCAACTGACCCGGGGTTCGAAACGCGAAGGGCCGCAGTGGCCATGTTCGACATGGAACTGGCTGGCTATCAAGAAGCTGACGCCCTTCTCTCACTCAACGAACTCGTTCGTCAGGTAGCAGCAAACCCGGCGGTGGAAGCGGTTGGGCTGACCGATCGAGTACCACTGGGGGCAAGCCTACAGACCCGAACGATTCGAGTGGACGACTTTCAGAACGAAAACGGCGAACCATACGCCACGGTTGATTTCTCCCGCGCGAGCGCGGGGTACTTCGAGGCTCTAGATATTCCAATTCTGAGGGGACGCAACTTCGAAGATACCGACGTCGCCGGTGGCCCGCCGGTGGCTATCGTATCACAGGCGATGGCATTGAAGTTCTGGGGCACAGAAGATGTCCTGGGCGAGAGCCTGGTGTTCGGGAGAACCGGCACGGTTGGCGTCCAAATCGTTGGCGTAGCCAAAGACACCAAGGTCAGGACGCTCGGCGAACAGCCACGGCCCTACCTGTATGCGCCAATTACTCAGGATCAAGAACGCTTCGTTACCGTGATTGCTCGCACCACCGGGGATCCGGCGCAGATACCGGAGGTACTTCGGCGAGAAATACGCCGATTGAACCCGAGGATACCCGTGTTGCAGGCGACGACAATGGAGGGCTACCTGGCTTTTTCACTTTTTGCACCGCGGATGGGAGCGATGCTTCTTTCCGCTTTCGGAGCGTTGGCAATCGTATTGGCTGGGATAGGTCTCTACGGAGTTGTGGCGACGACCGTAAATCAACGATCGAGAGAAGTTGGTATTCGCGTTGCTCTTGGGGCAAAACGTAATCATGTCGTGGCAACCGTGGTGCGCGAAGCCCTCTGGCTCGTCCTGATCGGTTCCACCCTGGGAACAACGCTCGGTATCGCGGCGGCTTTTTCCTTGAAGGGCGCTCTACACGGGGTCTCGCCTACAGACGTGCGGGCCCTGACAGGGGTGGTGGCCGTTCTGATGTTGGTCGCGACTGTTGCCAGTGGAATTCCAGCCCGACGAGCTGTTCGCCTGGATCCGGTCGTTGCGCTACGAAGTGACTAGCGTCTGGTACGGAAGGAGGAATTATATTCGGGTATGCCATTTCTCCGGACCATCCAAAAAAAAGATAGTTTTGCCGAACACGCAGAGGGGTTTCCGTTTTCCCTCCCGATTTTTGCGAGACTCGACGAAATGGACCTCTCACGGAGCGTCACCTTCTTCGTGGGTGAGAATGGGTCGGGCAAGTCCACCCTTCTCGAAGCCATTGGAGTTGCGTTAGGAGCGATTGTGGTGGGGAGCGAGAGCACGCAGGTTGACGCCTCGCTTGAACCTGCACGTGCCCTTGCGAGACACCTCCAGATAGCAAGAGACAAAAACCCAAACCGCGGATTCCTTTTTCGCGCCGAGGATTTTTTTGGATTCGTCAAAGGCGTGAAGCAGAGTATGGGCGAATTCGAGGAACTGGAAGCCCACTACGACAGGACCCTCACGGGTTACGGGCGGGATCTCGCCATGGGAGTCGCCAGAAAGAGCCGCCACGGCCTTTCGTCACGCTACGGAGAAAACCCGCACGCCTTTTCGCACGGAGAGAGTTTTTTGAATCTCTTCGAGTCTCGCCTCGTCCCCGACGGCCTTTACCTCCTCGACGAGCCCGAAACCCCGCTTTCTCCGTTGCGCCAGCTTTCCTTCCTTTCATTGGTGAAGGAAATGACCGAACGCGGCTGCCAATTTATCATCGCCACACACTCCCCTATAATCATGGCGTTCCCCGAAGCCAGGATTTTGAATTTTGACCACAGTCCTCCGTTGGCCATCAAATACGAGGACGTTGAGCACGTATCTCTCACAAAGGCCTTCCTAAACGATCCGGAGGGGTTCCTGCGGCGACTCTAAAACCTGACAGTTCGACTGGCTTCCGCGACCATTGGCCCGAAGGAACAGAATCCAGGTTATGGATGGTGAGGCTTCGGTCCTGGCTGGCACCGGGCAACAGGGTAACTAGGATTACTCTCCCCGGCTAGGCCCGCCACCCCTCAAGCGGGGCTTTCCCAGACCAGCGAATCTTGGTAAACTCCGGTGCATCAATTCTCAAAAATACGGGAATAAATGCACCACGATACAATCGCTGTTATCGATTTCGGCGGACAATATGCTCATTTAATCGCCAACAAGGTCCGCCGCCAGGGAGTCCTGGCAGAAATCCGCCAACCCGAAGATCCGATCGATGCTTTTAGCCCCTATAAAGGAATAATCATATCGGGCAGCCCGTCCATGTCATCCCAGGATGAAGACGCTGGCTACACAAAAGAGATATTCGATCTCGACATCCCGATTCTTGGTTTCTGCTTTGGTCACCAGGAAATAGCCAAACATTACGGCGGCACCGTGATTGCCGGTGGCAGACAATGGGGTCGAGCTGACCTTCATCTGACTGGTGAACACAGGATTTTTGCAGGCCTGGATTCGGTCGAGCAGGTTTTTATGAGTCACTACGATTCAGTGGAAACGATCGGCCCCGACTTCGAGGAGTACGGATACACGCCCGAAATCGAAGGTTCTCCAGAACACCGCAACGCCGCGATTGGATCGGATGCTCTGAAACGCTACGGTTTCCAGTACCACGCAGAAGTTGACGACACCGTCAACGGCGACAAAATGATCGGCAACTTCGTACTCGACATATGTGACTGCACTCCTTCGTGGGACATGATGGCCTTCCTCAAAGAAGAGAAAAAGCGAGTAGCCGCACAGGTGGGCGCCGAATCTGTTTTCCTTCTGGCATCAGGCGGCGTCGACTCGACTGTTGCTGCAGTGTTAATCGGGGAAGCCCTAGGCCCCGAGCGGGTGCACCTGCTCCACATCGACAACGGCATGATGCGTAAGAACGAGAGCCAGAATGTGATCAAGATGTTCGAGCAACTCGGTCTAGGTTCGCATCTCCACTTCGTCGATGCGTCGGACACATTCCTCAGTGCGCTGGAAGGAGCAGTTGAGCCTGAGAAAAAGCGCGAGATCATCGGCAACACCTTCATTGATGTCTTCAATGCCGAAGCAAAGCGCCTTAACATCGAAAGCCACCTGCTCGGCCAGGGGACAATTTATCCGGACACCATCGAGACCGGCGGGACGAAACGCGCCGACACGATTAAGACACACCACAACCGCGTTGCGGTAATCGAAGAGCTTATTCAACAGGGCAAAGTGGTCGAACCGCTGGCAGACCTTTACAAAGTGGAGGTGCGCGAATTAGGAGAGCATCTCGGGATACCTCGCGAGATGCTGGTCCGACATCCCTTCCCGGGGCCAGGATTAGGAGTTCGCGCTCTCTGCAGCGATGGGGTGCCCGACGAGGAAGGTTTCGCCGATGCTCTAGTCCAACTCGACCTGATCGGACAAGACTTCGGATTGCATGTCCTTCCCCTCCCGATACGATCAGTTGGTGTAAAGGCAGACCTCCGAGCTTACGAGCACCCAGCCCTGCTCACGGGTGATGCCCCATGGGACAAGATAATCGACACAGTTTCACTCATTACGACCGAAGTACCCGGTTTTAATCGCTGCATTTGGAATCTTGGTGAGTCGCGTCCGACATCGGCCAAACCCGTCAAAGCGACGATGACCAAACAGCGACTTGATCTGCTCAGGGAAGCAGACCACATCGTGATGGACGGACTTGCAAGACACGGCCTTTATGAGGAAATATGGCAGTGCCCAACCGTTCTTGTGCCTGTTTCATTCGACGAAGAAGACGGCGAGTTGATAGTCATCAGGCCAATTCGCTCCGAACGGGCCATGACCGCCACTCCGATCAAGCTCCCCGACGGGTTGGTACGGGAATTACGCGGGGCGATCCTCGCCCTCAATGGTGTCTCATCTCTGGCCCTCGACGTTACTTCAAAACCGCCCGGCACTATCGAGTGGGAATAAACGAACGGGGCGGTCAATGTGATTTGCGACCGCCCCTACTTCAACCGCTAAAGCAAACCTGGCTACGGATCGACGCTCCGAAAGTTCGCCACGACGGGATTAACCTGGCGGAGGACGGGTCTTTCCACCACGCTTTCGGCAGCAATACGTCGGGCCAATTCCTCAGCACGTTCCTGGGACGCCCGCGTCACAACTCCGCCGACAAAATTCCTCGGATCAAAACGGGCCCCGCTTTGCACTCTAGAAGGGACTGCGCTTTCAGTAGTCTCTCGCAGTTCGAAGGTAGCATTCCCTCGGGATTCAATCGCTCGCACACGCACCGCCTGTTCGACCTCCCTAAGCGCCTCGAGCGCCCGAGTCGGTACCTCTTCATACGCTGCCTGGCCCTGCGGGACACCCGCTTGTTGAAAGAAACGGAAAGTTCCCAAAGGGAGACCTAGACTCAAATCGATTGGGGTTGCTCTAAACTCCACCGCTTCAATATCAGCCAACTCGGCTGCGACCTCGGAATCACTGATAGGTTCGACTCCTACTGGTTGTGGGGTCTCGCACGCAGTGAACGCGAGCGCCAAACCAAATGCCGCGAGCAATGTCGTCCGCAGATAGCGCGGCGGTCCTTTGTGTTGTACCATCGTTGTAACTCTCCTTGCTAATTGTGAGTTTGTTGAAAAAAACGCGACGGCTGGAAACGGTGAATTAATTCTATTTGCGGCAATTTCGACCAAAATGGAGGCGTAAGTAGCCACATCGGTGCCGGTATCCAGAATCCGGACATCACAGTCTACTTCGACCGCGTCTCGGAGCCGGGCAAATTGCCACCAGATGATTGGATTCCATGGCATCGCAATCGCGAGAACCAAAGCCGCAAATTGTAGAACGGAATCGCGAGCTGTTAGATGGGAGAATTCGTGCTCGATGGCCATGTTTTCAGCCTCGGGATCAACGCTCGCCAACCAGTGTGGAATGACGACCCGAGCCTTCCGCACCCCAACCAACGCCGGACCGAAGGTCGCAGAACGTTTTATCGTAATTCCGTTGACCTCTTCCTCGGGCAACGCATCAGTTTCTCTCCCTAGCCTCAGAAACGTCCAGGCAGCCAATAGTACGAAAACGGCGGACATCGTCAGCGACATGCCCAGCAGCCACGGCGACCATGCATCAAGAGTGGCGAGGCTGGGCGGTACCATCGAAGGCTCCGCCCGCTTCACCCACGCGGCGGTGGCCTGGGCCACCGGTCGAGTTTCCATGATCGGATTGAATAGAGCAAAGAGGGACAACCCCACAGAGAGCCCAATCGATATAAACCATATTGCCCGGGCGGGAATTCGGGCGAACCGGACGCCTTTTTCAAGCAAGAAAGCGGCCAACCCCATCAACAAAGAAACGACAAGAGAATAAGCCATCCATGTCGCAATCATTTCCCTACCTCCTTGATACGCTCGTCAAGTTGCTGTCGGATTTTTTTTAACTCATCCGCCGAGATATCCTCCGACGAAATCAAACGACTGACCAACAACTCCCGTGAACCGCTATAAACTTTGTCGAGCAAGCGGGACAGCGCGCTTTCTCCTACATCCTCTGGACCGGTCAGGGCAAAAAAACGAAAAGCCCGTCCCTCTTGCTGGTGCCGCACATGTCCCTTGCCCTCCAGCGTGCGGAAAATCGTCATGACCGTTGAGTAGGTGATCTCATTTCCCATTGATTCCAGAACCTCCCCGACCGTCGCCGATCCTTTTTTCCACACCACCGCCATTAAATCCAACTCGCGTTTAGTCAAGTGTTTGGCCACCGTTACTCCTTAGTTTTCAGCGTCATAAAGTTTTACAAACGTAAAATATAAAAGTTCCAGCGCAACCTGTCATGTTCCGGAAAGGACGTATTTCGGTTGTTTTGCAACTTTTCGTCGGCCAAACCGTAGGAGTGTTCGATGGCCAATTAGAACTTTGGAGATTCAATGATGAAAAACGTGTTTTTATTGAGTGGTTTCGTTGTCGCCACCGTAGCGGTTACCAAAGCATCGGACACCAACCTTGAACGCGCAGTTATTAGACTTGCAGAGTTCGATCGCGCTATCGAACATTCGGTCGTGTTGGCCCCCGATTACAGGGAAACCGCCGTCGTTTCCATCCAAAGAGTCGGTGACCATGAAACCCTTTCTTCTGGATTCGCGATCTCTGAACCGATGGATTTCCGTGTTATTGCGATGGGCGAAGGAATGGGACGCGAGATGTACGACTACGGCTGGATCGTCGATGCGAGCAGCCACGAAACAGTCTGGTCAATGGAATACTCCCATACCTACAGAGCCGGGGGCGCATCCAAGAACCGGGTCGTGGATGAGGTCGTCCAACTGCATCCCGGCGCGTACATCGCGTACTACACTACCGACGGATCACATTCCTTTAACGATTGGAATTCCGCCGCTCCACCTAACCCCGAACTCTGGGGCCTCACGGTAATCCCCAGCACGGGAGATCGGGAAGCCGTTTCCAGTTATGACCCGGAAGACAGTGAAAACTTCCTGGCCAGAATTGTTCGAGTCGGTGATAACCAGACCCGACGCAGTACGTTTACTCTAGACCGGGGCGCTACCGTTTCCGTCTACTCGATCGGTGAAGGATCGGGTGGCGAAATGTATGACTATGCCTCCATTCAGCGTGCGGATAACCACCAGACCGTATGGCGCATGGAGTATCGGAACACCAGCTGGGCTGGCGGGGCACGCAAAAACCGCATGGCCAACCAGGAGATCACGCTCCCGGCCGGAGATTATCTGTTGACCTATGAGTCGGACGGGTCGCATTCGTTTGGCGATTGGAATTCCGAAGCCCCGCACGACGCAGCCAACTGGGGAGTTACGGTTAGCCTTCGATAGAACCAAATTCGTTGGAATTCGAAAAAAGGTCGGGGCTAAATGTCCCGGCCTTTTTTTGCTGCTCGAAATCTTGCATCCATTTCCCACGCTCTCACATTTAATAAACGAGTGATCACGACAACTCCAGTCTCTCAGGGACAACGGTAGATGGACAAAAAACATCTGGAACTGGTTCAGGACACGATGGCCAACGCGGCCGAAGCTCTGGCATCTTTTATCGGAAACTGTTCGAGCTAGATCCTTCAACGAAGTCTCTTTTTGAAGATGTCGAGGGCCAGGGTATGAAGTTCATAACCACTCTCGGTCACGTCGTCCTCGTGCTCGACAAGCCGGAAACCATGGTGGGCCTGGTACAGGAGCTGGGCCACGACCACGCCGGATATGGAGTTGAACCGGGCCACGATGCAACAGGCTTTGCTGTGGACGGTGGCTGAATCCCTCGGCGACGACTTTTCTCCATTGATCGGTGCTGCCTGGGAAGAGGCCTATGAGATCATCGTTGCTGTTATGAATCCCCGAAACACGTAGCGCGATCGCGGGGCTTGAAGTTGCAAGGGCCCTGGAGCATCCCACCGGCATTTCGCCACATACGGGCCTCCATTCGCCCCGTAACAAGTTCTCCCCTGAGACCCCCGCCGACACCGGGGGTACTGCTTTGAGACTCCCGGATTTACCGACCCGTTGAAAACAGCCACCCTAATTGACTGGGCCAACTGAAAATTTACCGTACTTTTGGAACCTCAACCTGGCGTACGGTTATGGCCGTCAAACCTGAAAGAGTTTCGAGAATGGCCGTCAAACCAGTACACACCTTTTCATTTCTTTTCTTCGTGGCCGTAGCGACCACGGTGTCGGAAAACCTTGTTGCGCAGGAATCCGTCTCGAATCAAGAGGCCCTCGAGGAAGATCTCAGTCGGCGACAGTTGTTCGCTACCACCCGCACCACCACCAGAATTGACGTAGACGGCGACCTTTCCGACGCAGGCTGGGCCAACGCGGCAGTGCTTCCGATTCTCTACGAGACCTCTCCCGGTGACAATCTTCCTGCCCGTGTCCGGACTACGTGTATGGTTACATTCGACTCGGATAACCTCTACCTGGCGTGTGATGCTGCTGATCCGCAGCCGGGCGACATCCGGTCCTTCGTCACCGATCGGGACAACATCGACGCCCACGACCGTGTCGAATTCACGATTGATCCGTTTAACGACTCTCGACGCGCATTTCGCTTCGAGATAACCCCGTTGGGAGTTCAGGCCGACGGCGTATTTGACCAACAGTCAGGACAAATCGACCAATCCTGGGATGCGATCTGGAGTTCGGCCGGTCGGCTTTCCGAGTCCGGTTACGCAATTGAAGCGGCGATTCCTTTCAAATCCCTACGTTTCCCCAGCAGCGATGGTGTCCAAACGTGGGGAATCTACGCATCCCGCTCCTGGCCGCGCAGCGACTTCGTTGAAATGAGGTCAATGCGTCTCGATCGCGACAATTCTTGCGAACTGTGTCAATCAAACCTCGTCACCGGTTTCGAAGGCATTTCCCCCGGGACGAATCTGGAATTCGTTCCGACTATCACCAGCTCCAGAAGCGACCGGCGGAACGACTTCCCGTCTGGCCCGGTTGAAACCGGCGACGTCAATGGCGACCCCGGGTTAGACGTGAGATGGGGTGTCACCACCGATTTCACCCTCAGTGCCACAGCCAATCCAGATTTTTCCCAGGTAGAGGCCGACGCTGCCCAGTTGGACGTAAACAACCGTTTCGCTCTTTTTTTTCCTGAGAAAAGACCTTTTTTCCTTGAAGGCGCCGACTTCTTCAGCACTCCATTTCAGGCGGTTTTTACCCGCACGATAGTTGACCCAATAGGCGGTGCTAAAGGAACCGGAAAGATTGGTTCCAACGCTGTCGGAGGACTCGTAGCACGGGACGAATCGCCCAGTGTGCTTATCCCTTCGAATCAGGGGTCGGCGACATTGGCTCTGGGATCTGAGGTGACATCGTACGTGGGACGGTTTCGACGAGACATTGGAGAATCATCCACCCTGGGCGGATTGATTACTGACCGCGAGGGCGACGGTTATTTCAATCGAGTAGCCGGTGTCGACGGTTTCATTAGGCCCACGCCATCGCTCACCCTGCAGCTTCAGTACCTGCGGTCACAAACGGACTATCCAGATCAACTGGCCAGCGACCGGGGGCAGAGAACCGACAGCTTTAGTGGAAATGCCGTAAACGCACGAGCTGTTTACGAGACCAGCGCCTGGCGGTTCCAGGCGCGAGCCGAACAACTCGACTCCGGCTTCCGGGCAGACGCGGGCTTTATCGGACAGGTAGACATCAGGAGACTGAATGTTTGGGGTCGCCGCAAAATCTGGGGTGAAGAGGGCGGCTGGTTTTCTCGCATCTTCTTAAACGGAGGAGTCTGGCACGAAGAGAGCATGGTCGGCAGATTGACCGAGCAGGGTGTCTGGGCCAACGTCTTTTATGAAGGGCCGATGCAATCCACGGTCTGGATCAATCCCAGCCGAGTGCGCGAGTATTTCGATGGCGCGATTCATACTCTTCTTCGTCTGAATACGAACGCAGAGATCCGCCCGACCGGCAACCTCGGACTCGGCGTGCGCTTCCAGGTTGGTGACGCCGTTGATTTTGCGAACTCGAGGAAAGCGTTCCGCACGCAGGTGCGACCAGAATTGGAACTGCGGTTGGGGCGCCATCTCGACATCGCAGTATCCGAGGACCTGCAGCGATTTTCCACAGGAGGCGAACGCATCTTCACCGCGAGCCTTACGGAGCTCAAAACAGTCTACAATTTCAACACACGGTTTTTCTTCAGAGTCATAGCACAGTACCGCAACACTGACAGGAACCCCGCGACCAACATCAACGCAATCAACATCGATCAGCAGGGTTTCTTCACCCAATTCCTACTTTCGTATAAGGTCAACCCACAGACCGTGGCTTTCCTGGGTTACACAGACAACCGGGTTGGTTCAACCACCGAAGCTTTTGAACGGACGCCACTGACCCTCACAGGACGGACGTTCTTCGTGAAGTTCGGGTATGCGTTGAGGCCTTAGAAGGGGAGCCGGGAGGAGGGGGCGGGGAGCAATGAATCAAAACCAATTTCC
Source organism: Gemmatimonadota bacterium (assembly GCA_029262195.1). Classification (GTDB taxonomy): domain Bacteria; phylum Gemmatimonadota; class Gemmatimonadetes; order Gemmatimonadales; family GWC2-71-9; genus B16T1B5. The sequence goes on from JAJCZX010000030.1 coordinate 629,268, forward strand.
GACTAACCGACAGAGTTTCAGCTCCCTTTTGGCGCCATTTCTACTTTGATATGGCGCCACTTGCCGGTGCGGAAACGGACGATGCTGAGGACGCACCGGAGGACGTGGCCCAAAACAATGGCTGACCAGATTTCGATCGGTTCAAGCTCTCCGGTGGCCTGCAAAACCGTCAGGAGGCCGAGTGGCACAATAATCTGTGAAACGATGGAGATATAAAGCGGCCCCCGCGTATCTCCTGTACCCTGGAGCCCTCCTGTGTAGACCAGGGCTACTGTAATGAAGAAACCTGACACGGTCAAGAACAACAGGAGTTGCACCCCCAGGTCTATCACTACCGGGTCCTGCATTCCGAAGACAGCGAAGAGCGCATCGGGAATCGCGATAAACAGGATCCCTACAGCCGCCGCCACCGCGATCCCAATGCCGGAGCCAACGTGAACGGCGCGAACGGTTCTTTCAGGCTTCCCGGCTCCGAGATTCTGACCACCCACTGCCGCCGCCGCTCCGAGGAGCCCAACAGACGTCCATGTGATCAGCGAAAACAATTGGACGTAACCGATGGAGTAGGCCGCCTGTGCCTCTGCGCTCTGGGCCAACGACCCGACGAATCTGAGCATAATGACCCCGGCCGCATTCATCGCCACGCCCTGTATTCCGGTTGGGATACCAAATCGGAATAGTGATGTAATGATTTTCCAATCTGGCGCCCAACTGGTAAGCTTTTTGAAACCGACAACCCACACGCCTGCGAACAGTTGGCGCAACGCGACAATTGCCAGCACTCCGCCCGCGATCACTGTGCCCATTGCGGCACCCTGGGTTCCATATGCGGGAATCGGCCCCAGTCCGCGGATGAAAACGATGTTGAGAAGAATGTTGAGAATGGTCAGCGCAATCCCGTAATTCAAAGGCGTCCTGGCATCCCCTGCCGAGCGAAGCGCGCCCCCCAGCATAAAAAAGATCATCATGCCGACGCTATAAACGAACATTGTTCTCAAGTATGGCAGCGCCTCTGCCCGAACCGCATCGGTGGCGTTCACAAGGCTGAGCAGAGTGGGGGAAAGGAAATATCCGAGAGGAGCCAGGACACCGACTGCAAGGATGACTGCCGTTAGAAACGCCTGGTAGACGGCCCTGTTGACTCTTTCGCTGTCGTCCGCACCGGCAAAACGGGCTACCAGAATTCCCATCCCGGTGAACAGCGACATGATGAAGACGATAACGACTAGAAAAATCTGCCACGCGACGCCGATTGCAGCGTTCCCCTCAAAACCCACGTAGTGGCCAACCATTATGTGGTCAACCAGACCCTGCATCCCCCCTAATATATTTTGCAGCATAGTGGGCCAGGCCAGCATCCAAACGGCGCGGCCGATGGGCCCTTCTACAATGGAGCGATCAAACGATTTCTCCTCACGTTCGGAACCTGCTGTCATGTTTTCCGGGGATGGGGCGGGACTGCGTTTAGCACACGCGCAATTTACACCGGCGAACCGGGTATTGCACGACAGGAATCAACCGCCCCCCATTCCAATCGGTGAACCGACATCGGCCGTTAGGCCCTCACCATCACAACTGGTAGCGCGCACTACGTGGACCGCCATCAACTGCGCCGACGACCGACAACGCACGCGATCTAACAGCGACTCTTTAGTACCGCGAGTCAGTCGGAGTCGACGCCAGTTTTTTCGGCGGCAGGACTGAAAACATCGAGGACAAGGGAGTCTTCCAATGCACGGGCTGAGTGCGGGACATCTGGCGGGAGGTGCAGAACTTCGCCGGGTCCGAGGACGATCATTTCGTTACCACCGGGGTTGCCCACTTCGAACTCGACACGTCCGAACATCACCATCGCTACCTGTTCATTGGGATGTTGATGTGTTCCGACAAACAACCCCTGGTGCAGCAGGACCTGAGCCACTGTCATGTTCTGCCCCATGATTCGCCGGCGGTCTAACAGTTCCATCGGATGGTCGACCGGTATTTCGTCCCATGAGTAACGTTTCGCTTCGTTCATTGCCTACGCCCCTTTTAAAACGCTATCTGACCAATTTTTTGTACTTGATCCGATGAGGTTGATCGGCATCGGCGCCCGTGCGGCGCCGATAGTCGGCCGCATAATCCTGGTAGTTGCCTTCAAACCAAACTGCCTGGCTGTCTCCCTCAAAAGCAAGAATGTGCGTTGCGATCCGGTCAAGAAACCAGCGATCGTGGCTGATAACGACGACACAGCCCGGAAAATCGAGAAGAGCGTCTTCGAGGGCCCGCAACGTATCTACGTCAAGATCATTGGTCGGTTCGTCCAGCAGCAACAGATTCCCGCCGCTCTTCAACAACTTGGCCAGATGGAGCCTGTTCCTTTCACCGCCTGACAAATCGCCGACCTTTTTCTCCTGGTCCGTTCCTCTAAAGTTGAAGCTGGCCAGATAGGCGCGAGTATTGATCGTGCGGTTCCCCACATCAATCGTATCCTGACCGTCCGCAACTTCCTGGTAGACGGAATTGCTTCCATCCAACCCGTGGCGAGATTGGTCCACGTACGCCGGCTTTACCGTCGATCCGACGGTGAGCGTTCCAGAGTCGGGAGTCTCGGATCCCGTGATCATACGAAACAACGTCGTTTTTCCCGCACCGTTGGGCCCGATCACCCCTACGATTCCGCCTCGCGGCAAAGAAAAGGAAAGTGACTCAAGCAACAACGTGTCTCCGAAACCCTTTGAGAGCTTGTCAGTCACCACTACTTGCTCACCAAGGCGCTCGGGCGGGGGTATCACAATTTCGGCTTTGTTTATTTTTTCGTTCTGCTCTTTGGCCAGAAGACTTTCGTAGGAACTTATCCGGGCTTTGGATTTCTGGCGGCGGGCTCCCGCCTCCATCCGGATCCATTCCAACTCGTGTTTCAGAGTCCTTTGTCGCGCGCTTTCCTGTTTTTCTTCGAGAGCAAGTCGCTGCTGTTTCTGCTCCAGCCAGGAGGAGTAATTCCCTTCCCACGGAATTCCCGCACCGCGATCGAGCTCGAGTATCCATCCGGCCACGTTGTCGAGAAAATACCTGTCGTGAGTAACCGCAACCACCGTCCCCGGAAATTCTGCCAGGTAACGTTCGAGCCAGGCGACGGATTCGGCATCGAGGTGGTTTGTGGGCTCATCCAAAAGCAGCATGTCCGGTTCTTCGAGCAAGACCCGGCACAACGCAACTCGACGCCGTTCTCCGCCGGAAAGGGTCGACACATCAGCGTCCCCGGGTGGCAGGCGTAACGCGTCCATGGCGATATCCAGTTTTCGATCCAGGTCCCAGGCGCCCGCTGCCTCGATAGCATTTTGGACTTTTTCCTGGCGGCCGAGAAGGGCGGTCATTTCATCATCCGACATTGGTTCTGCAAATTTTGCGTTGATCTCGTCGAATTCCGTCAACAGAGCCCTAATATGGGCGACCCCGTCCTCAACATTTCCTCGAACGTCTTTCGAGTCATCAAGTTCGGGCTCCTGGGCAAGATATCCGATCCGGGTCCCTTTTGCTGAGCGGGCTTCCCCAATGAAGTCGGTATCGACTCCAGCCATGATTCGAAGAAGCGTACTTTTCCCCGAACCATTAGCGCCGAGGACACCAATTTTGGCTCCAGGGAAGAACGAAAGCCAGATGCCCTTGAGAATTTCTTTCTTGGGCGGGACCAACTTGCGTAGATCCTGCATCGTGAAGATGTATTGTGGGTTTGCCATGGGGCAAAGAGTAATTAGTAAGGGGGAAGTCGGGAAGTCGGAAGTCGGAAGGGGGTGGGGGGTGGGGGGAGGAGGGTGTACAATTCGGGCACATAGGTAAAACCAATCCGGGGACCGGATCAAAATACCGGCCCCCGGAAACAACGACTAGAAAGAGTAGTTAATCCTTCCCAGCACCAGTCGGCCGAGCGCAGGGGCGCCGACAAACTCATTGTGCAAATTGTCGAACAGGTTGGACGCGGTGACGCTGAGGCGAACGCCCGGAGCCCAGGGAACCTTATACGACGCCGAGATATCTACTACAGCGTAGCTCTCAACCGTACCCACGAAGATCCCGGAATTCATCGGGAACGAATCCGTGAAGCGGACCCGACCATCGAGCGTAACGCCCGACCGGGCATCGTTCCAACGAGCCGAAACTGACCCTTTGATTTTCGGTGCGTTGAGAGCAATATCTCCGGTGCCAGCGCAGTCTTCGACACCATCGTCATTGCCATCGAAACAATCGTCATTCACAAAAGAGAACGTCCCTTTTAGTGTGAGTTGATCGGTGGCCAAAACCTGGAGGGACAGATCGGCGCCCCAGAGGTTGATGTTACCGAAATTACGGTAGGTCAAAAGAAGGTCTTGATTCGGATTCTCGGTTGGACTCACCGTTCCGATTGGTACGGATGCCAATCCAGCGATCAGAGCCTGAACTTCGGCCTGGGTGACAAGCCCCGCACCAACAAGGGGGGCGAGTTGAGAACTTACATACGCGGCAGTGGTGGCAGGATCAAGAAACACAGTGGGAGTCTCGACCCGCAGAGGACCAATAAAATCTTCGGTGTGCGTCGCGTAAGCATCAGCGGCCAACACTACGCGGTTTCCAATCACGCCCTTGTAGCCAACCTCAAACGTGTTTGAAATCGTGGGTTCGATGGGTGATATCGCGCCTGGGCCGAGTTGATCCAGCGGGAACGGATCACCTGCAGCTGCACCTTCCTGGCTGAACCGGCGCAAAATCGTGTTGACCGCCGTCCCGGGATTCGGAAGTAGCGGAGCGAGGGACGCAGGAGCAAACGCGGCAATCAATGCATCCCAGGCAAGCGTTGCATCCGCTGGTAGTTCTACTGTAGGCGCGGAGGGTGTCCGCATGCAAAGGCTCTGGAAACCTCCAGCACATGTCGGGAAGGAGAAACCGTTTTCAGGCACACCCAAAACTCTGACGGGGAAACTCGTGCCATCTGGCAGTGGGACAACACCTGCCAAACGGTCAAGGAACAGGTTGTTGGTGGTTGGAGTGTCGAACGACCGGTTGAACGTAAAGCGTACCGTATTGTTATCGTCGGGATGCACTACCAATGCGGCACGTGGGGAAAAATTCAGGTCATCGAGTCGATTGTGATCGTCAACCCGAATAGCGGTAACCAGATCAATCATAGATGACAATTCGGTCTCGGAATGGACGTAAACACCGATCTCGTTAATGGTGTCATCAGCCTCGTTACGACCCGTAACTGTCCCGTTGGTTCGAGGGTCAGTCTTCTGCCAATCGATTCCATAGGTAAAGCTCTGGCGGTCTCCCGTGTCAAATCCGTGCTGGATCTGGACCGCATACATACGGGACCGATCTACAATGCTGTCGCCGACGTTTAGAATGAAGCTTTCGCCCGCATCACTGCCATTGACGAACGCCTGGGCGAAGAAGCGACCTCTGAGATAACGTGCCTGAAGGTATTTGTACTGCCAATCCTTAATTTGCCCGGCGCCAATACCGGTTAACTCCACTGAGGAACCAAGGTTATTGAGACCACCCGACAGAATTAATTCGGATCCGTCATCTCCACGATAGTCGAACCGCGCTTCACCACTCCAGCGTTCGGCATTGAAATCACGAAGGCCGATCCTCGTGTTGGGATCAACCATTAAAGCCTGAGCGCGGGCAGCGGCCTCGGTCACATCAGTGTGTTCCCAGTCATCGCCCTGCATGTATTGTCCAGAAACCTTAAACCCAAAACGATCATTAACCGCGGTCGCATGCCGGAAGGAGCCGAGGAACACAGAGCGCTCGCCACCACCGAGACTGAATGACGTTCCCGGGTGATCAATAGGGGACTTGGTGATCATGTGCAAAACGCCGTTGGACGCGTTGGGGCCGTAAAGCGCTGCTCCCGGACCCAGCGACACTTCGATCCTCTCAATATCGAGGTCATTGGTCGGTACCATGTTGTGGGCGTTCAGGCGCAACGACGGGACGTGGGCATAACGATTGTCGACGATGGTAAGAAGCGCGCCTGAGAAAACGTTGTTAAAGCCCCTCGCCACCACATTGGATTGGGTGAGCCCGGTTTGGACCATATCAACGCCCGGCAGCGTCCTGACGTGCTCGACCGGCGTAGCCGCAACCGAGGTTTCGATCGTCTCCGCGGATACCACCGCTACCGATGCAGGAGCATCGAGCGTTTTTTCCTGGCGCCTTGAGGCTGTGATCACGACGGGATTAAGAAGAAAGCTTCTGGAAGACATTTGATACGTATCGTCAGAGGTCGCTCCGGCCGTAACGCCAACACCGTCTACCCGCATTGGTGCATAACCTATTCCAGTCAGAATGACGGAGTAGTTGCCGGCTGGTAACGAGAAAGAGAAACGACCGTTGGAGGTCGTCTGGGCGGTCTGCGAAGTTCCCCCACCACCGGACACCTCCACGATAACACTCAGAAGTGGATTGCCAGTTTCGATATCTACAACGGTACCGGCAAGGTTGCCGTTCTGGGCCTGGACCCCTTGAACTAGAACCAGCGGGAGAAGGAAAAAAGCCAGACCCAACGTGACCATAAGTTTGCGATTCATCAAAACTCCTCATTCGGAACCGAATTGAAGATCTCGATCCACCTGAAAAGGGTGAGCTGGAAGCCAAGCCTCCGAGCCGAGAACCGTCCCTAATTTCGCAAAAAACGGGACCTTTTACGCATATTGAAGGCCAAGATAAGACAAAAGCGGTCGTTGCGCGAGAGGAAAGATGGTGGAAGGTCGGGACGTGGAGACATCGGGAAGGGAGCAACAGAAGAGTTCGAAACCCAACACCTGGGGGGCGCTAGGGGTTTGATGCAACCACGTCCTGGGCCATCTCAAACAGTTTCCAATATGGGGGAGCATATCCATTGTCTCCCTCAAAACGCACCGCACTGACGCCAACTTCCCTGGCGATCAAAGACTGACGAGCAGAGAAAGCCCTGTTCTTTAAAGCGGCAGCGGCAGACATACCCTCTGGAATAAATCCGACGACCCCGAACAGGTTGGTAAACCAACTAACCGCCTTCATTGCCCTGGCCAGGGGCAACTGGTACCACGGGAAATCCAGTTGGTCTCCAGCTTCGGCCCCCTCCAGCATCGCATCGATAACCGCATTGTCTATCCTGTCCTCCCTCAACGTAGCGGGATCCCGCCACTCGGCAACAACTGCCAACTGCGGATCGTATTCCAGATCAGAGGGCTCCTGTGTCTCAAAATATCTCACGCCAAACGAAGCCAGCCAGGACTGGAGGCCCGGTGAAGAAATAGTCGAAATCCCTGTCCAAAGGCTCACTCCAAGATCGCCGTACACCGACGATGCCACCTCCGAGCAAAACAGTTTCTCCGGATCCTGGTAATTCATCTCAAAGTCATACGGCGTATGCCCCGATTCTGCGCGTTGGAGAGCGAGCGAAGCTGCCCGGTGCGGAAGCATGGGATCGGACACCAGCTGGGGCAGATCAGCGCGAAGCCGAAGCACCATTATCCGCAGTTTCTTGTCGCGCAGGTATTCCTCTGCCGAAGCCACAGCCACACCACCTTCGATGTGGGCTTCAACAACTGACACATTGCCAGTTGTCGAGTCGACATAAGCCAGCGCAACATGCGAAAAATTTCCCGGAAAATCGTTACCGCGGGCAATTAGCGCCGATGTCGGAGCGCCACCACGAGATACCAGCAGATCTCCTGAATGGACCGTCACCCCCTGCACCACTGCCGAAGGTGTCCGGGACCGTTGTTCTCCGCCAAAGAAAAGAGCGGTAAGCTCGTCGGGTTGTTGGAGCATTACTTCTTCGACGGCCGTGCGTCCGCCGTACAGCAGCCGGTAGAGCGTCTCTCGCGTGGTTTGCTCATCGAAGTTCCACGCCTGGGATCTGAGCTTCAACCCCTCGCGAATTCGAAAAAAATCTCCCACATATTGCTGAACGAACCCAGGGCATGCAGCCGCGTAAGCGCCTGCTTCGAACATGTTGTTTTCGAGCCGTCGATAGAATCGATCTTCGGCACCAAGATCCCTGGAAAACAACGTGTCAATTCGCGCCCGCAGGTCGTACAAACTGCTTTCCAGTAAATCCTGATTGCCGCACCTCCCTGACCGGGTGGCCGAAAACGAGCCTTCCAGCGCATTCCACAACGAGTCTTGATTCCAGACGAACGCCGTTGAGCCCGGAATGAAACTGTCCGGACGTGGAGTCGGGAGTGGAATCGCAAGGACAACAACGGTCGCCAGAAGCGCCGCGCCGACGGCGTGTGCTTTTCTCATAAAGAAAAAGTTAGTTGGACTGACCAACAAATCCGAATCCTGCAACGGGTAGAACTGATTCCCTCCCACCGAACAAAGCCGGCGGGAGTTTTGCAACCGTTGACCAGGACGAGTCTGCTCCTAGCCCTCCAGAATCCGTTCCCAAACTGGGGTATATCACCCACTAAATGCCGCCGAATAACCCACGGCCCGGCCTCACATGAGACTATCGGCAATTTTAACTCGTTGATTCACAATGGTTTACAGCAACCAAGCCTCGGGTTCTAATTTTGCAACACAGCCGGATCGAGTGTAGCGTTTCGAAATCATGACACGAACAGGAGTTGGGTTTGCCTGGAATACCATTCAACGCGGTATTATCGATAAAATTGGCGTTAATCTACGCGGCGGGGACGTGGTTGGGGGCGCAACAACCGATTGACACATTGAGATTGAATACCGCTGTCGGGATCGCCCTGGAAAACAATCCAGGTTTATTGGCGATGAGGCTCAGGGCGGACGCTGCCAGCGAACGGATTTCTCCCGCAGGTACGTTACCTGACCCGTTGCTTTCCTTCGGAATGCGCAACTGGCCACTCGATCTCGGCACCGATGTGCAAATGTCGATGCATTCCATTTCATTAACTCAACGTTTCCCCTGGCCTGGAAAACTCCGGTTCGCCCAGGAAAGAACGGAGAGACTTTCTTCGGCTAGCACATTTGACGCCGACGAAGTGGAACGCGATTTGATAGCACGACTCAAAGGTATCTATTATCGGATAGGATTTACCGACCGGGCGTTGAACACCATGGACGATACGAGGCAACTACTTCGTGATTTCCATCAGGTGTCAACCGCTTTGTACGGAGTCGGGGAGGGCCTCCAACAGGATGTCCTGCAAGCGCAGATCGCGGTGGCCTCGATGACCGAAAGCATTACGATACTGCAGCAGGATCGGATGGCTACTGTAGCTCGTTTCAATTCTCTCATGGGGCGCCCCGCCACCACTGAAGTCCTTGCGGTTGAGTTCCCTGATGCTACTCCGACAACGCCTCCCGCGGATTCCCTGATTGAAATCGCTTCCGGAGTCCGGCCCGCATTGAGAGCGGCCCATGAACGAGTACTGGCCGCCGAAGCTGGTTATGACGCAGCACTGAAAAACGTATTCCCTGACCTTACCGTAACGCTGGGATACGGTAACCGCCCGCAGTTTTCGAATCTAGCGACCGTAATGGTGGGAATCAGCCTACCGATCTGGACTGGTTCACGTCAACGCCCCATCCAACGCGAAATGCTTGCATTGCGAAACGCCGAAGAGGCCCGATCGTTGGACATCTACAACGAAACGTATGCCAGGTTAGTGGAATTGTCCGCCGAGACCGTGCGGGCTCGGAACCTGACCGATTTATACCGCTCTTCGATTTTGCCGCAGGCCCGAGCGGCCGTTGAATCTGCGCTGTCTGCCTACAGGGTAGGAGAAGTTGATTACATGACGCTGGTACAAAACGAAATGACCGTTAATCGCTACGAGATTGAAATGTTTCGACTATTAGCCGAGTACCACAGCGCTGTCGCGCAAATCGAAGCTCTCGCTGGTCCGGTGATTGGAGATATACAATGAAACCCTTTGCTACCATAGTTCTTTTGGGGCTAGGCCTCGTGGCTTGTAGCGGTAAATCGGATGACGGAACGGATGGGATGAGCGCCGCCGAGATGGCCCAGATGGATAATGATTCAGGGGAGCCGGAGATGACAGCCGCTGAGATGGCTACTATGGACGACCCTGATCTGGGAGGGCGAAGACCGGTTCACCTCACTGAGTCGCAGCAAACCGCACTGGGGGTGGTGTACATCGCGGTGACTCGTGAAAATCTAATCAGGATCGTTAGAACGGTGGGGGAGGTGCGTGCGGCAGAGCCCCAGGTCGCGGACGTCACTCCAAAGATCGATGGTTTTGTGGAAGAACTATTCGTTGATTTCACCGGGCAAACAGTTCGGGAAGGCCAACCCCTCCTTACACTTTATAGTCCAAGTATGGTCGCCGCTCAGGAAGAGATGTTAACCGCGCTGAGATTGGCTACGTCAATTGACTCCGGTGCCACCGAAGCGTGGGAGAACGCCCAGCGAATGCTCGAAGCGGCCCGCCGCAGACTGGCTTACTGGGATATCACCCCCGATCAAGTGGCCGAAATCGAACGGACTGGAGTAACGAATAAGAGTCTAACCCTGGTCGCGCCAGTCAGCGGCATCGTTCTTGAAAAAAGGGTGGTCAGCGGACAACAGGTGATGCCCGGTATGTTGATGTATCGGATTGCAGACCTGACTTCTGTATGGATTGAAGGAGAAGTGTTCGAGCAGGACCTTCAGTTTGTGGAGACGGGAGACCAGGCGCACATCGAGGTAGAGGCTTATCCAGGCGACCATCTTATGGGACGAGTTTCGTTCATACATCCCGTAGTCGATACGCGCACCCGAACCACCCGCATCAGAGTGGCTGTACCAAACCCCGACCTCCGCTTAAAACCCGGTATGTTCGCCACCATCTATTTCGAAAAGTCGATCGGTACAACCTTCCCGGTCATCCCCGTGGAAGCTGTGATCATAACAGGGGAACGCGATCTGGTGTTTTTACGGGACGCCGACGGAATGCTCAATCCGCGAGAGGTGGTCCTGGGCGCCCGAGCAGATGGTAAGGTGCAAATCCTTCAGGGCCTTGCCGAGGGAGACACGATCGTGGGGTCGGCAAACTACCTGATCGACTCCGAGTCCCGCCTCGCAAGCACCGGTGGCGGAATGATGCCCGGAATGGACATGGGACCGCCGGAGGACAGCCAATGATCGCCAAAGTGATCGAATGGTCTCTTCGCAACAGGGTGCTGGTCCTTATGATAACGGCTGCGATCGCCGGGGTAGGTGTGTTATCGATGCTGTCGACGCCGATAGACGCGATTCCAGACCTCTCCGATGTCCAGGTGATTATCCAGACCGACTTTCGAGAGCAAGGCCCTGACATAGTAGAAGATCAGGTTACGTACCCCATTGCGTCTGAAATGCTGAAAGTTCCGGGGGCACGGGTGGTAAGGGGCTATTCGTTTTTCGGACTAAGCCTCGTTTACATCATTTTTGAAGATGGCACCGACATTTACTGGGCCCGTTCTCGAGTTCTGGAATACATGAATGGCATCAGGCAGGCCCTTCCTCCGGGTGTAGAACCCACCCTTGGGCCGGATGCCACGGGAGTCGGTTGGGTGCTCCAGTACACGTTGGAATCGGAAGTATTGGATCTGGCTGAACTCCGAACGCTACAGGACTGGTACATAAGGTACCAGCTAACAGCGGTGCCAGGCGTATCGGAAGTCGCATCCGTCGGCGGATTCACGAAACAGTATCAGGTCGAGGTAGACCCTGAGCGGTTGCGGGCGTTCGGCATTTCGGCATCAATGGTGGCCAGGGCGATCGGAGAACACAACGTTGACATTGGGGCTCGGGTTCTCGAAATGGGAGGCCGTGAGTACATGATCCGAGGGTTGGGCTACCTGAACGACATGAGCGACATCGAGCAGGTCGCTGTGGGGGCGACATCCAACGGCACACCAATCAGAGTCGCCGACGTTGCAACGGTTCAATTCGGACCGGCTCCCCGCCGAGGGACTGCGGACTTGAACGGTCAGGGTGAGGTGGTGACTGGAATCGTGGTGATGCGATACGGTTCGGACGCGCTCAAAACCATTGATGGTATCAAACGGCGAGTGGAGGACATTCAAGCTGGCTTGCCGGACGGCGTAACGATGCGCGTGGTATATGATCGCAGCGAATTGATCCATCACGCGATTGAAACGCTGAGAGAAAAGCTCATAGAAGAATCGTTGATCGTTGCTCTAATCGCGGTCTTCTTCCTTTTGCATTTTCGATCGGCGTTGGTGGCAATAGTCACTCTCCCTTTGGGAATATTGATCTCTTTTATCGTAATGAAGTGGATCGGTGTCGGCGCCAACATAATGAGCCTCGGCGGGATCGCCATAGCGATCGGAGCAATGGTCGATGGTGCCATTGTCATGATCGAAAACATGCACAAACATCTTGAAAGAGACGGGGGTAAGTCAGATCGATGGGACATTGTATTGGCAAGCGCTAAACAGGTGGGACCACCACTTTTCTTCTCTTTGCTAATTATTACTTTCAGTTTCCTGCCCGTGTTTGCGCTTGAACAACAAGAAGGCCGACTTTTCAAACCACTGGCGTTTACGAAAACGTTCGCGATGGCTGGCTCGGCGCTCTTGTCCATTACACTCGTGCCGGTCCTCATGGGATATCTAATCCGGGGAAAGATCTTGCCGGAGCGCCGAAATCCGATAAACCGGTTTTTGAACTGGCTATACCGCCCCGTCATCACAACCATTTTGCGGGTCCCAAAAACGGTGCTGCTGATTTCACTGGCTGTTTTAACTGCAACCATATTCCCGTGGAAGAGACTTGGCAGCGAGTTCATGCCGCCCCTCCTGGAAGGATCCGTCCTTTTCATGCCCACCACGGTACCCGGAGCGAGCATCGCCCAGGCACGAGCCATCATGAGATATCAGGACAGCGTACTTGCCACGTTCCCTGAAATTGAAACGGTTCTGGGCAAGGGCGGACGGGCAAATACGGCAACCGACCCGGCACCCCTGGATATGTTCGAAACGACGATCATTCTCAAACCGCAAGATGAATGGCGACCCGGAATGACGTATAACCGATTGATCTCGGAATTGGACGAAGCAACGAGCCTTCCGGGCGTAACCAACGCCTGGACGATGCCCATCAAAGGAAGAATCGACATGCTGGCGACAGGTGTCCGAACGCCTGTTGGGGTAAAGATTTTCGGCCCCAATCTTGACACCCTTCAGTCCCTGGGAGAAGAAGTCGAGCGAATCATACAACAGGTACCCGGAACGCGGAGTGCCTTCGCCGAACGCGGGGTGAGCGGCTACTATGTTGACATAGACATCAATCGCAATACTGCGGCCAGGTACGGGCTTAACGTCGGAGACGTACATCAGGCCATCATGGCCACGGTGGGAGGCCTCACTGCTGCGGTCACTGTCGAGGGACGCGAGCGCTATGCAGTCAACGTCAGATATCCACGAGAGCTACGCGACGATGTGGAGCAGCTGCGCGATGTTCTCGTCACCACACCATCAGGCACTCCGATCCCCCTGGGCCAGCTGGCGCAGATAGCAGTAGTTTCGGGACCAATGGCGATAAAAACGGAAAACGCATTTCCCGTTACCATCGTTTTTATTGATCCCGGCGACCGCGACATAGGCGGTTATGTTGCAGATGCACAAGCCGCCGTAAGCTCCCAACTAACCTTGCCACCCGGCTACACTCTGGTGTGGAGCGGGCAATTCGAGTTCATGCAACGGGTTGCTCAAAGACTGAAGGTGGTCGTTCCGATAACTTTGGGTATCATTTTCTTCCTTCTGTTTTTGAACTTCAAGAGTATTGCCGAATCCTTGATAGTGATGCTCGCGCTTCCGTTTTCGCTTATTGGCGGTATCTGGTTCCTATGGTTTTTGGGCTACAACACAAGCGTGGCGGTATGGGTAGGCTTTATAGCGTTGGCGGGAGTAGCGGCCGAAACCGGAGTGGTGATGGTCATTTACCTTGACGAGGCATTTCATCGGCTGAACCTCGAAGGTAAAATGAATACGAGTGCGGATGTAGCCGACGCCGTGAGGGAAGGAGCTTTGGAGCGACTCAGGCCCGTCGTTATGACTGTCACAGCGATTACTGCGGGCTTGGCCCCTATATTGTGGAGCACCGGTGCCGGTGCCGATGTGATGAAACGAGTTGCCGCTCCGATGGTCGGCGGGATGGTGTCAGCCACAGTTTTGACACTGGGGGTCATCCCAGCGATTTATCTGCTCTGGAGACGTTGGCAGGTAAAGCGGGGCTCACTTGTCGCGCCGAACGGATTTGAGCCCACATCCCCCGGGGGCTAACCATTAATGGTAGAGGCTGCTACGAACAAAGAAACGCGTTCGTCATTCGGACTACAATCGCAACTTGTTTTTCTCTTGCTCGCGTTCGGAGTTATTCCCGTGACACTGGCCATAACGGTAGGGTACGCGGTGAGCCGAGGCACCATCCTGGGGCAAAGTGAACTCGCGCTGGGCGAGTACGCCACGCGCCAGGCAGGCCACTTTGAAACCGAACTCGCCAGGCAGAGGCTGTTGCTCCGGACCATAACGGGGCAACTGACTAATCCGCTAAGCCGGGACCGAGATGAATTGGGGAAAACGCTGGAGGCCGGACTTGCCGACGACGGGGTGTTCGACGGGCTGCGACTCGTTACTCACTCCGGTACATTGGTCTCAGATGTCACGCTGGGAAACTCGGCTCCTCATTGGCCGGGCAACCTCCCCGCGACCGACTGGACCGAAGACAACGTTTTCGTCCATCGAACCGACTCCCAGGTCATCGCTTACTTGATCGCGACTCCGGTAGTTTTGGCAGACGGAAGGGGGTGGCTGGAGGGACACGTGTCCGTTATCGATTTCAACCGACTCTTCGATATGAACCTTCACCCGATTGGTGGTGTGGAACAAGGTATTCTCAACGCACAGGGGCTCCCCATTGTCGTCTCCCACCCTCACTCGACGGAGGAGCTTCGCTCATTTCTGCAGCCGAGCGATGCGATGACTGATCACACCGCAGTGAGAAGCGGTGGAGCTATCTCAATAACCGCTCCGATCGCCGGTACCGACTGGAACCTGGTTGCGTTCTTGCCGCTTTCGATCGCCCTTAGCCCAATGCGCACGTTGATCAAGGCTTCAGCCATCGGGCTACTTGTTCTAACGGTTTTGATCGTGCTGGCGGCTCAATTGGTCTCGCGGGTGGTCACAACCCCTCTTAGAGACCTCGCCTTGGCCGCACTCGATTTCGGTACTACAAATTCGTACAAACCGATACGGCCGGGGACTGTTCGCGAGACGGCGACGCTTGTGCATTCATTTGATCGCATGGCATCGGATCTCCTGTTTTCGCAAGAGCACATTGCCAAACTTCACGACAAAGAACTTGAACGAGCTCAACAACTTGCTACGGTTGGAGAACTGGCTTCGGGCATAGCGCATGAAATCAGGAACCCTCTGACGGGCGTGTTGGGCGCGCTGGACCTTGCCGGTCGAAGTTTGCCGAAAGAAGACAATGCCCACCCTTTGATCGAAGAATCCAAGGCTCAGCTGAAACGAATTGACGACGCCACAAACCAGCTGCTTCAGTACGCACGGCCCCCGGACCTCCGCACGTTGCCTGTCGACTTAAACCTGGTTGTTCAGCGCGCGGTGGCAATTACTACGCCGCGGGCCGAGGCCGCCGGCGTATCCGTTCGGCACCCGCCCGCCCGAGAGACAGCTCAAGTAAACGCGGACCCGGAGTTGCTCGTGCAAGTTTTCGTTAACCTCATGCTCAACGGCATCCAGGCCGCAGGTGAAGGCGGACACCTTATCATCAAGGTGTCGCTGACCGGGAGCAACGTTGCAGTTACGATCTCCGACGATGGGCCGGGGATCCCTCCAGACAAGCGTTCGCAAATATTCAAACCATTCTACACCACGAAAAGTCAGGGTACCGGTCTCGGACTTCCGATATCAAACCAGATCGTAGCACGACACGGCGGAGAGTTAAGAGTTCTGGAGTCGCGAGATGGCGCCGCCGTATGCGTTGTTCTTCCCGCTTTAGAGGTAGAAGAAACGTCATGAACAACAAAAAAATACTGGTGGTGGACGACGAAAAGCTCATTGGCGTTTGGCTGGCGGCACACCTGAAAGAAGAAGGGTATCAAATAGAAATAGCCGAAACCGCCAACGCCGCCCGAGAATGTTTCGCCAATAACGCTCCTGACGCAGTGATCCTTGACCTCAAACTGCCCGACGGTTACGGCATGGAATTGCTGGCAGAGTTCATTGAATCGGATCCAGAGGTCGCGATCATTATGCTGAGCGCCCACGGCGACATCGGCACCGCTGTAGAAGCTGTAAAATTAGGCGCATACCATTTCCTCGAGAAACCACCAACACTCGAAGTTCTCGTTACAACTCTCGGAAAAGGGTTGGAGGCAAGGTCGTTAAAACGCACCGTTTCCGGCCTTCGCAAACAGGCCGGGTGGCGGTTCGCCAACGTCGAGGTCGTGGGACGTTCCAAAGAAATGAAACGTGTAGTCGAATTGATCGGCCGAGTCGCCGCCAGCGAATCGTCTACAGTATTGATTCGAGGAGAATCAGGAGTTGGAAAAGAAGTAGTTGCTCAGGCCATCCACGCTCAAAGCGAGAGAGCGGACTTTCCGTTCCTCGAAGTCAACTGCACTGCCCTTCCCGAGGGGCTCTTGGAATCAGAATTGTTCGGACACGAAAAAGGTTCGTTTACGGATGCCAAAGAACGCAAAAGAGGGCTTCTAGAACTCGCGGACAGGGGCACAGTACTTTTGGATGAAATTGGTGACCTGCCCCCCTCCGCTCAAGCCAAGCTTCTCCGTTTCCTCGAAACTCGCAAATTCAAACGGGTCGGCGGAGTTCAAGACATTTCTGTCGATGTCAGGATCATCGCGTCGACTAACAGAGATCTCGAAGAGGCAATAGAAAGCGGGCAATTCAGAAACGACCTTTTCTATCGACTTAATGTCATTCCATTGATCATTCCACCCCTCAGAGACCGTCCGGAAGACGTCCGTCCGTTGGCGGAATACTTTCTGGACCAATTCAGTGTCTCAATGAGGCGGCCCAGACTCCGACTTTCCGTGGAAACATTGCCGGTTTTGGAACGTTATTCCTGGCCAGGTAATGTGCGCGAAGTAAAAAACGTCATCGAGAGGGCCCTTATCCTGGGTAGCGGTGAAGAAGTTAAACCAGAGGACTTGCCGGAGGGCTTGCAACCTGGGGCGCGCCCGATCCAGGTTGCAGTCGGATTCACGTTGCCGCCCGCGGGCGTTAACCTTCAGGACCTGGAACGCGATCTCCTCACCCAGGCGTTGGAACGGACCCGCGGCAACAAAACAAAAGCCGCGGCGTTGCTTAATCTTTCCCGGGATACACTGCGATACCGATTGGAAAAATTCGGACTGGGTTAATAACCCTTAGAGGCAAATGCCCCATGCTGGCGCGTCATGTGCCCCGCAACTAGCACCTCGTTTAGAAAAGCAGAAAGTCAGGACCGGAGAAAGAAACCTTCCTGGTACGGGTCTTTCGGGTCGAGCTGCAGCTCACTGCGTCCGGTAACGTAGGCCCGGCCCGTCACCTCCGGCACTACTCCGGGCACACCCGCGACATTTACTTCTTCGTGGACACAAACATTAAACCTGGATCCGACAATACTTTCGATGGTTATACTCTCACCAACCTGGATATCACCACGCAGGAAGTGAATCGCTGCGCGACCACTCACGCCCGTACCTGTGGGTGAACGGTCCACCTCTCCGTCGGCAAACACGCAGACGTTGCGGCTGTGCACATCAGAACTGCCGGGACCAATCAGAATCGTCCCGTACAAGAAATTGAGATCATCTTCGCCGTTCGGGTGCTTCAATTCCACTTGGTCCATAACGGCGCGTTTTATGAGCATCCCAGTTCGAATTATTTTTTGCGAATTGTTTTGGGTAAGCTCTACCCCGAGTTGCTCCGCATCAACGTAAGCATAAAAAGCTCCCCCGTATGCGATGTCGCAAACAACTGTCCCGATTTCACGAACCGCGATTTCGACTTCACTTCGAACGACAAACGACGGGACATTGCAAAACGAAACACGTTCGACCTCACTCCCGTTCATGTGGGCGCGCGCGGTTACGCGGCCGGCAGGAGTATCGATTCTTATCGCGCCAATATCCGCAGGGGAAAAGAGATCGTTTTCAATTCCCACCTTAACCAGGCCGATTATTCCATGGCCGCACATAGTACTGAAGCCTTCGTTGTGCATAAACAACACACCAACATCTCCGTCGGGTGTGACGGGAGGGGTCAGAAGACAGCCATACATATCGGCGTGGCCCCTGGGCTCCCACATAAGAGCACGCCTGATGTGGTCTGTGTGTTCCAGGGCGTACCTGCGTTTGGCAAGAATCGTATCGCCAGATATTTCAGGGTAGCCGTCAACAATCACCCGGATAGGTTCTCCAGCGGTGTGAGCATCAATCGTATTTATGGTGGTCCAATCAGCTCTCAATACGCACCTCAGAAAGACATCAACGTTTTGAAATCAAAAACCCAAACTCGACCCTCACAAACGCCGCCAGAGGGTCGCCGGCGAAACCGTTCCTCCCCCAGCCAGACGGTACATAGCCGGTAACTTCGGCAAAAAAGCCACGTCGCGAGTGGGTCTGGCCTCCAAACCCAGTGTGGCATTCCACGAAAAAACGAGGCCAGGATCGTAGCCGCCGTTTTCGGGTCCGCTGCTGCTGCTGCGACAGTCCCCACCACAATACTTCCCTCCCGTCTCGTCGATGCGAACGACCCCGGAATTTACCACATTGGACCCCATGGACATATGGACATGAAAGCTGAACGCGTGGCTATTCCTGGTGGGCGATCCGGTTTTTACCTTTGCATATCATATTACAGAAAGATCAGACCATGACTCGAACATTGGGAGACTACAGGTTCACATGCGTGAAGTAGACGTCCTTGCTGAAGTGCTGAGAGCGGTGCGACTGCGCGGTACGGTGTATTTCCAGGGCGAGTTCGGCGCACCATGGGGGATGGATATTCCCTCGGGCCAGGTGGCCAACTTTCACGCCGTAGTTGATGGCGAATGCTGGCTAAACTCCGATGAACTAAACGTTGGCACCGCACTCAGAACCGGGGACATAGTCGTGTTCCCACATGGAACATCTCACGCCCTCCTCCACGGACCCGATGCTTCCGCAGTACCGGCCGGAGCTTTGTTGGGAGATGCGGTACATGGTGCTCCGGGTGAACCCCATTTTGGCGGCGCGGGCAAAACAACCAGAATAATATGCGGTCATTTTGAACTGGACCGTGAAAGCCGGCACCCGTTGCTCACTTCCCTGCCCCCTCTGATTCGAGTGAGGGAAAACGAAGTACATGACGGCAACTGGATGCGACAGGCCCTTGCGTTAGCCGCACAGGAAACCGGATCGGCGCAATCCGGTTCGCACGAAGTGGTGGACCGTCTGGCTGAAGTCCTTTTGATCCAGATGCTCAGGGCTCACACGGCCAAGCTGGGCGAACCCGTGGGCTTTCTCGCCGCGCTAAGCGACCCTGTGCTGGCCCGGGCGTTGCAGTCCCTTCATTCCGATCCGACCAGGCAGTGGACAGTCGACGCCCTATCTCGAACCGCCGGGCTTTCCCGCACCGCCCTTTCGGCGCGGTTTAGCGAGGTCATAGGCCTAAGTCCCATTCGCTACCTGACCGAGTGGAGGATGGCCCGGGCCAGGGAGCTACTGACCACTACAAATCTCACCCTGGCTCAGATAGCCGATCGAAGCGGTTATGATTCGCCGTTTTCATTCACGAAAGCGTTCAAGCGGGTGTACGGCACAGCCCCTGGAGCCCTGCGAGCGAGCTAGTCGCCCAAAATTCTGGCGAACTCCGCTGGACGTTTAGTGACAATAGGCTTCCAGGTTTTGTTCGAAAACATCGGTCAGCGTATTTCCAGCAGGTTGCCGAGATTGTGCAATGACCAACGTTGTGAAAAGGAATCGCTCGGGAAACATAAGTTCCACCGAGTGGAGTTGCATCGCCCCGGTTAAGTAAAATTGCTCTGCCTGCCGGGCGCGATATCTATTCTTAAGGCCTTCTGTGCTAACGATGCCTTTGTTAAAAAGTGCTGCCCAGCTCCCGTAATCGGCCGTACCCTCTTCCAATTCCATTATTGCCTCAGCCTCCTCGCAACTACCGGGAGTGCCGTCGTGTCTCGGCACTTCGAAACCATCGAGCAGATCATGGCGTTCGGCGCGACGCTGAAGGAAATCGATCCCCGCCGTACAGGCGGCCACCGAGTCGCCGCCCATCAACGCAACCGTCGTTTCGTACAGAGCAGCCCTCTCGGCGATCATCGCAGTTTCAACTGCGGGACTATTGGAATAGCATGCTCTGACCTCCGAACGTGCCGGTTGAAAGTCCCAAACCGGCCAATCCCCACCGGGGCCCACCCACCGCGGCATTTGGACCTCGACGTGAAACGCCTCATGAATTGCTGTTGAAACCTTTAAAGCCGTCGAGATTTCGAACGGTAGGCCAACAACTTCGACGGGTACTATCACCGCGCTTGGCACACCCAGACCATCAAGCCATGCCACAACCCCTTGAGGCTGAGTCGATATCGCTACAAGAGGGTCAAGCGGTCCACCATTACCCAACCATGGAAAATGGTAACCATACAACCGCGTTAACAATTTTGGTTCCACCGGCTGTGCCGAAAAACCAAGTACTTCGCCCGCCTGGACCACGCCGAGGCAGTGGTTGCCCGCCTCCGAGTCCCCGGCATCGATGACAAACGCTCCTTGCTCAAATCCATAGTCGACCCAAACCGGCAAGCCCGGGCTGCTGGCCGAAATCAATCCGTCCAATAATCCCCTCGCTGCCGAATCCGCCCACAACTCAGCACACTCGGCCGACGGCGCAACGGGCATCAAGCCTCCGCTCGGATCTGAGCGGGGATGAGGCGAACCGCATGAAATGATCAAAACAGATCCTGCGACCAATATGGAGAGAGGCTTACCCGTGTCCAATCTTGTTTTTTTCATTTAATCCCCCGACGGGCTCCAGGACGGGCCGATGGCTTTGTCGTTTGACAGGACAATATACGTAGGGAAGCTCCGCCCGGCACCACCCGTCTGCCCATCGGTTGCAAGGGGTTCTTCTGCCGCGGCTACCAGATCTTCGCATTAGGCCAGCGGGCGAACAGGCCGAAATTGCCGACTACCACACCTCGCAGGAATGCTCCGTAGAACCCAAAGGGACGACCGGCCTCCAGAGAGGAGTTGATGGCCTCGGCGAGCCACGCCGCAGCATCCGGTCGAAGTAATCCCGTTACACCACTCATGATCAGCATCGCGCCGAAAAGCAAGCGCAATAGAGTCAGTAGTACGCCACCGACCACTTTGACTTTGCTCTTCTCCGCTACGTATTCATCCATATCACATCTCCCAGACAGTGGTTCCGGCTGGCGTAGCGACTGTTAGCCGAACAATGTGCGGAGCGTTTTCGGTGAGCCAAAACGTTAAGGTTTGCCTCCCCTGCACTACCACGACTCGCAGGGCGTCTACCTCGCCCAGGTAACCCGCAGAGATCCTGTCAATTTCGTGCGCGACTGCTTCCACCTCCTGCACCGCGAGCGAAACTCCGGTGGGCCCGGCGCTCGTCATTCCGGTAGGCCTGAGATCATAAGAAGGAAACCGGACGGTTTCACCAGGCTGGAGATTCATCCCGACCAGGAGAATCCCTGCAAGTTGAAAATCGAATGCGGATTGAGGAGGTTCGGAAAAAACTAGAGCCTTCGATTCTGGACCGGTCGACATGAAACCGGCAATCTCGTCCGTACCATAGTCGGTGTGGCCCGACGCCGCGCCAGCAACAAAATGACTTCTGAGTGGAGACATGTCTTCTCGTTTCACCATCTGCAGCTGCCGGTTGCGCAGCGCACCATCTGGGCCGAACGATCGCTGTATCCGCCGCAGGTGTTCCTGGTCGTCAATTTCCACCACATCCAAAGAATCCAACCACCTGCCTGACGGAGTCTTCCCGCCATCTGAGGCAACTCGAAAAACTTGCCATTCATTTGTGTACGATTCAATGTTGCGTCCCGTGACCGACGAATCGCCCGGGTACACCAACCGTTCCTGAGCGTCAAGCACGGAGTTTCCGGCCGTCGAGAAATCCATCACAAGAACCGCGGCACCGACAACGGCCGCGTACCTAAGCTTTGCTAACCTCATTTACACCTCCATACATAGTATTTCTATGTATACTACCACCGGTTGCCATACATAGCAATGCTATGTATGGTTCATTCTTCTGAAACGACCAACGAGGAAACCAGTGCCATCAAAAGACCTTGTGGCGGCTTCAAGCCGACCGCTCATACTTTCGGTGTTGCGCCGCGGCGAGACCTACGGTTACGCCTTGCTCGGCGAAATCCGAGATGTGTCCGGTGGGGAGATGAACTGGTCAGACGGAATGCTATACCCCGTGCTCCGAAAATTGGAGAAGGAGGGCATGGTCACATCTCGCTGGGGTTTGTCTGACGAGGGCCGACGACGTCGGTACTACCAACTAACGCCCCTGGGCCAAACTGTTTTCGAAGAAGAACGGCAGCAGTGGTCCAGAGTCGACAAAACACTGAGGAAGGCATGGCGTCTAGCAGACCAGACCGCATAGAGGCAGCAATTGTATCGTGGCGCCGGGAGTTTGGCAGAAACGGCGCCATTCATTCGGAAGACCTGGATGAACTCGCCGATCACCTCCGCGACATTGTCGAGATGAGGCTATCAGCGGGAGACACTTTTTCCGTAGCCGAAGCCTTTGCGCGCAACCAAATAGGCGAGGCAGACGAATTGATTGATGAAATGAAATTGGTCAGGCGCCCGCCCAGCTACTACCGTCGCCTTTGTGTCGGATTGGCAGCCTATGCTGCCTTCCAGACCGGAATCATCACAGCGGTTGTCGCTGGCCTGAGCATGACCGCCTACCTCTACGGGATCAAACCCGTGCAGGCGACCAATACCTATGAATTGTCACTCTTGTCTGTGGTGGCCGGAATCGGATTGATCGAGATCATTAGGAAACGTTTTCAGCTGCGCCGCGGCGGACTCGGGATAACCCACCATCGCTCCATTTTGAGGACTTTCGGCCCGGTACTCGGCCTGATCGTGATTCTCTACTTAGGGCTTGTCTTCGGAGATTTTTGGCGGTGGTGGCTGGTAAGCGCTGGCCAGTTTTCTGACAACCGTTGGAGTGGTTTCGGATGGGTCGTCCTTTTGGGGCTTGGAGGACCAGTGTCTGCCCTCACTGCGGCAACGTCCCTGCATAGGTGGCACCCTTCACTTCAGGGAAAATTTTCGGGTCGCTAGTTTTAGGGCAGCGTAGCCCTTCCGATCGTATTTGCGTCGGTACCGAACCAAACCGTGTTGGTCGGTTGATGAAAAAACATATGCCGCACAGAAATGCCACCCGATGGAATTTCGGTTGAGCTAAAAAACGTTTTGGACATTGTATCAAATCCGACGAAACGGTTCGGTTGGTTTGTTTCTACATACCAAATGCGATCAGAAGAGTCGATCACCATTCCGTAGGGCAGACTGGCAGCACCATTGGGAGATTCCCACTCCCCAAACTCGCCGGTCGCAGGGTCCAAACGTCCTACAAAACCTCCAGCGAAGTCGACGTACCAGATCGACCCGTCAGACGCTACCTCAAGCCTGCGCGGTCTGGCACCTGCACGGGGGATTTCATATTCGCGCAGTTCGAATGAATTGGGGTCAACCGTAGCGATTTTGTTGGTACCGAATTCGGCGATCCAGGGTCGTCCCGCACCATCAAGAACAATTCCATAGGGACGGGCCCGAGGGGTCGGCACCTGCACGAGGTCTACCTCACGCGAGGCCATGTTCAGCCGCCCGACGAAGTTGCTGCGCTGCATCGTAAACCAGATGTGCCCTGCTCCGTCGAACACCAGCGTGTGCGGGTCGGTCGCCGCTGCGTCAGGCATCATGATTTTTTCAATCGAGCCGTCCGCCGGATCAAGACGTCCAATATGCCTCGCCGTGTTGCCGGCATACCATACTATTCCGTCGTCGCCTACGATCAGATTGTGAGGCCCGGCTCCATCATCAAGATCGTAACGAGTAAACTCACCCGTATTGGGATCCAGAACAGCTACGTAGTGGGTGCGTTGCCCGACGAACCAAACGTTCCCGGAAGGGCCGACATAGGGGTCCCTTGGCCTGGAGGAGGGCCACGGTACCTGCCACTCATCAATTTGAACCACCGACTGAGCAGTAACATTTTCATGAACCGGAACCGCAATCGTCGCTACGATCAAACCGAATCCAGCCGTTCGAAGGTTTCTGAAGTTCGTCATTATTCTGCCCTCCGCACTGAGCATGACCCGCCGTCGACTGTACAGTCCGGTTCACGCAATGTGCGTTCAAATAGTTCAAAAATTCGCCGATACTCGTCTGTCCAGGAAGCTGGTTCAACGAAACCATGTCCCTCTACAGGGAAGACCGCCATTTCCCAGTTTTCCTTACCCAGTTCAATGAGTCTCTGTGCCAGACGGGCCACGTCCGAAAAGTGCACGTTCGTATCCACCATCCCATGCAGTATCACGAGATGTTGGTCCGGCCCCAGACCCTCGGCGAAATAAATTGGAGATGATTGTTCGTAAGCTTCTTCATCGTCCTGCGGTTGATTGAGGATTCGACTCGTATAGCCGTGATTATAATGCGCCCAATCGGTTACCGAACGCAACGCCGCACCGGCTTTGAACGTGTCATCTGCCGTAAAGAGAGCCATCAGAGTGATAAAGCCGCCGTAGGATCCACCATACATCCCGATCCTGTCGGGATCGATCCCCTCGGACTCCACAAGAAAACTAGCGCCATCAACCTGGTCAGAAAGGTCCGATCCGCCCATCCATCGATAAATCGCTGTGCGCCACTCTGCCCCGTATCCGGCCGAGCCCCGGTAGTCGATGTCGAGAACGGTGTAACCACTGGCTGCAAGGAACTGGTTGAATTGGTACTCTCTAAAGTAAGAAGACCAATAGTTGTGGACGTTGTGCAGATAACCTGCCCCGTGGACGAAAATGACCGCAGCCCCGTTACCTGTAGCGTTGAAATCGGTGGGCCGATAAATACGTGCCGGGACCATCGTGCCGTCCTCTGCCTCAAACCGAACGATCTCAGGTTTGATCCACGGAAACGAAGTCCACTCATCCGTCGGAGAATGAGTAATCTGACGAGAGTTGTCTCCATTCCTGTTAGACAGGAACAACTCGGGCGGTCTATCGGCGAAATCCTGTACTAGCGCCATGCGATTCCCGTTAGGAGACATCGTGGCCACGAAACGTCCATCGCCTTCTGTAATCGTCCTGTGGTTAGTACCGTCGAAATCCAGCCACGAGTTGTGTTGATTGAAAGGAGAACCCCGATTGGTCGTCAGAAGGAAACGCGACCGGTCTTCGGGAATAGAAACGCCGAGCACTTCCCATTGGCCGGATGTAAGAGTCTGTTTGTTTGAACCATCGGCGTTTACCGCGTAAAGGTGGGCGTATCCCGTCACTTCGCTCACGTAGTAGAGCCTGTCGGTACCCGGCAGGAATCCCACGCACCCCGAAAAACACGGTCCTGCAACCCAGGCATCGTCGTGCAAATAGTCCAGAAGCGTTCGCTCACCCGATGCCGCGTCCACAGACCAGACCCATCTGTCCTTGTTATCGAACGAGACAGCAAAGACAAATGCAATTGTGCCAGCATCATTCCACCCAACGTTGAAGACGCGCGGTGGCATTTCCGATTCATAGTCCTCAGGAGCAAGATCGACCCAATTCACCTCTCCGGTGGCAGTGGTTATCACACCAACGCGAGAAGTCCCCTGTTTGTCACCGACCTTTGTGCGAGAGTTGATGTCAGTGGTGTAGCCGTCATCGGTAACCCAGTCTGGGACAATGGTCCGCGTGGTGCCCTGTGCGGGTTTGTTGGTGCGCAAGAGAACATATCTGCCGTCACGGGTCGAACTAAGACCTCGTACGTTTTCACCCGACTGCAGGTGCACGGTTTCAGGGTCACGTGACTCCTGATCCTCTCGGAGCGAGTCACGCCTGGCCTGCTGAGTGCTGTCGCGCCTGATGTGTTCGAACAGCTCAAGCTGTTGGGCTTCCAGAAACTCTTTTTGCCCCTCGGCCTCCGTATCCTCTGACGGAGCCGGTTGGGTAGAAATTCTGGTGAGCTGTTCAAGTGCGCCAGTCTCAAGCGTCAGCCGATAGAGATTGTTGGAGCGCCGAAAGATTACTGCGTCGCCGTCGGTGCTGAAGAGTGGCGAGCCCTCGTTGTCTTCTGTGTGTGTGAGACGCCGTACCTCCATGGAACGTCGGTTCACAAGATGCAGATCCCCACGAACCGTCGAAACGCGCCACCGTCTGTTCGCCGAGATATCTCCGCCCGCAATCAACGGAGCTACAGCAAACGACTCGTTGGTCACCTTCTCCGGCTCACCACCCGAAGCTCGCACGCGATAAAGATCGTTTGGAGTGTCCCAGGCCAGGCCGCCAGGCCGCCAGTTGAAGTAGACCCATTCAGAGTCATCCGTCCAACGGATCCCCGTGGGTGCAACTCCAACATTTTCCTGGGCCCTCATGATGTTTCGAATCGAAAGGTCGAACTCCTGACCCCTGGCGACTTCGGGCACCCAATCGGCACTACTCTGTGCCGCTGCGGCAACTGGCGAGACGAGCAGGAAAAAGGCGAAAATCAGGGTTGCTATCGTTGTTTCGGAATTCAGGCGTCGCAAGGTTGTGCTCCTAGTGATCCAACGGAGGTTAAAGGCTTTTTTCGGAATGATTCGTTTCACCGATGATAACCTGCTCACAGCCTATGGTTTCCGCTAGTAGCGGAACTGCAGATACCACCCAAATGGCCTCTCGCTTCCCGCTTCCCGCTTCCCGCTTCTCATCTGTCGGATGAAAAGGGCGGTAAAAAGACGGATCGACGGGAGGACGGACGGGCAATCCTGAGAGCTATGAAACATTTACATATCTATTCCGTTGTATACCATATGAACCCGATAAAACAACCGTTTCTTGCGGAATTCGAACTCTACGTCATGCTGGCGGTCGCAAGGCTTGGCGAGAAATGCTACGGGGCGGCAATACGCCGAGAAATTGAAGAACGTACGGCTCGCCCTGTGTCTATTGGCGCTGTTTACGCCACCACGGCGCGTCTGGAAGACAAAGGTTTCCTGGCCCATCGAATTTCCGACCCACTACCAATAAAGGGCGGACGTTCGAGGAAATATTATACGCTTACGAAGTCAGGTACCGACGCAGTCCGCCACTCCGCACAGATGCTAAACCGAATGATGACAGGTCTCGACATCATCGCGGAGTCCCATTGAAGCGGATTCGACAGCCGAGGTACGCCCGCTGGATTCTCTTTCACATGGTTGAAAAACGAGAAAGAGATTTCCTGATTGAGGATCTCGATGACGAATTCGACCACCTCGTGGCAAGAGCAGGCGCAAAGCGAGCCAGACGCTGGTACCGTGTGCAGGTGATCCGGTCAATGGGTCCGCAAATCGGGCGAAGGTCCTCGGTTTTGTTGAATCGTTTTCGCTCGCATTTCCACAAATCTTACGGATGGAGCAGTTCAGTGGATCGACTCAAACAAGACGTCAAATACGCGATTAGAACGCTGCTCAAACGGCCGGCCTTTACTCTGGCGGCGGTGGCCACACTCGCAATCGGAATCAGTGCCAACACGGCAGTGTTTAGCGTCGTCAATGGGGTCCTTTTCAAAGCCATTCCGGGAATATCTGAAACCGAAGGCCTGGTGCAGGTCGGTAGAACTGTCGACGGCCGATGGACAGACATGTCGTACCGGATCTTTCATGAGTTGCGAAACGAAAGTGAAACCCTTGAAGACCTCGCCGCCTTCGCGTTCGTGCCCGTTTCAGTCGGTGGGACAACTGATCCGACCGTGCATATGGGAATTTCTGTAACGGGCAACTACTTCGAGTTGCTGGGGGTTCAACCGGCATTAGGTAGATTTTTTTCGCCCGACGAATGGTTCTATCCCGGGGTCCCGTCGGCCGCTGTAATCACAGATCGTATGTGGAAAGAGCGATTCGAGTCGAACCCCGACATACTGGGAACAACCACTCTGGTCAACGGACATTCGGTTGAAATCATCGGAGTAACTCGGCCGGGTTTCAATGGCCATATCGGCGCTGCATTAATGGACATTTTTATCCCGGTCGGCCTTGACGCCCCGGGTGTCCGAGGTCCTTCGGATTTACAAAACTGGCAAAGCGGCGTCCTTGAATTCTTTGGGCGAACAAGACCCGGGGTCGGCACAGATGAAGCAGCCGCTGAGTTGTCCGCGCTGGCGTTGGCGTACGCCATCGACCAGAACCCCGCAGCCGAACAGTTCGGATTTGACGTGAGGGTGGATACCTGGGGACCAATCCCCGGTCCGGTGCGACTTGGGGTCATGACTTTCTCCGCGGTGCTCATGGGATTGGTTGGACTTGTACTTACGATGGGCTGCATCAACCTGGCAAACATGATTCTCTCGCGGGGTGTGGAACGCCGTCAAGAAATCGCAATTCGCCTCGCGATGGGGGCAGGCCGAGCCCGGCTCGTGCGCCAGCTGCTGACCGAGTCGATGCTGCTCGTGATCGTAGGAGGAACCGCTGGAGTTTTGGCTGCCAAATGGCTTACCGATCTTTTCATGGCCTTTGAACCACCGCTACCGCCGGGGATCAGCATCGGGTTAGACCTCGCCATCGATACGAGGGTGATGGCGTTTTCGGTAGTGATCTCGGTTCTGGCTGGTTTGATGTTCAGCCTTCTTCCTACGCTGCGGGCGACGCGCCCCGAGTTGCTCCCCGCGCTCAAAGACGACCCACAGGGTGGTTCACCAAAACGTTCCCGATTGAGGCAACTGCTGATCGGCGTGCAGCTGGGCGTTACAATGTTCCTCCTGGTTGTCGCCGGACTCTTCACAAGGTCGCTGACTCACCTGGAAGCCCTCGACTCTGGTTGGAACGCAGAGGGCGTGTACGTCAGCCCGATTGATCTCGAATACGGTGGATACTCAAGAGAAGCAGGGAAAGAGTTCTTCATCGATCTCCGAGATCGGATCACAGCGATCGCGGGAATTGAAGAAGTTGCCTTCGCGGCGAAGTTCCCATTGGGAGGACGGTCTTCTCTGGGCGACATGAATGTCGAAGGGTTCGACCCTCCAGCAGGCAAAGGCGGCTTCGCGGCCTATTTCAACACGGTGTCGCCAGGATACTTCAACATGATGGATCTGGCGGTGTTAAGAGGCCGCGACTTCGACAATTTTGACCGTGAAGGCACACAGCGGGTGGCGGTTATTAATCGAACGATGGCGGAACACTACTGGAATGGTCGTGATCCCATCGGAGACTACTTTTATGCCGGGCCGGCGGGCACCGGGACGTCCTTCGAAGTCATTGGCGTTGTGGAGAACGCGAAATACAAAAGCCTTTCAGAAGAGCCGACCAATTTCTACTACGTGCCGCAACAGCAACGTTACAACCCTCAAATGCACCTGCACGTAAAGACGCTGGCGGGGAATGAAACGGCCGTTTTCGCATTGATCAGAGAAACGTTCCGCGAGATGGATCGGGGATTACCGATTCCCGCCCCAAGACCGCTCGAAGATGCGCTGTCAATCTTTTCAATGCCCCAACGGATAGCGGCCTGGGTGGCAGGCATTATGGGACTGGTCGCGCTCATTCTCGGTGCTGTTGGTGTTTACGGAGTCGCTTCATTTTCTATCAGCCAACGGACGAAAGAGATTGGATTACGGATCGCACTGGGTGCCGATCGATCCACAGTTATTTCATTGATGATCAAACAGGGACTTGCCGCTCCGGCAATTGGGATGGCTGTGGGCCTGGCAGCTGCTTTTGCAGCGGGCAAGGGATTGTCGTTTGTAATCCCGGGGCTTCAGCCGACTGACCCGGTGGCCTTTCTCTCAATGGTGACCGTAACAGTTTTGGTGGCAGTACTCTCGGTGGCCCTTCCGGCAAGACGGGCAGCGAGCATCGATCCGATGACTACCTTGAAGGCCGAGTGAGGGAGGTTCTTGGGGAGGAAAATGCCGATTCCATCCCTCACGACATCCCTACGATCAACGCCCCCTCCAGATCTTCCAGCAATCGACCTCTCCACCGCCCTGAACTACGACGAACTCATCGTGACAGGCCACGGTCAGACAAGAGTGGTTCGGTATTATGGTTACCATGCTGCCAACCGGGGCTTTCAGATCGACTTTCCCATGCTCCTGGCTCAGCGAAAAAAGCGTTCCGCACCCCTCAGGACAATCACCCGGAACCTTGCCATAACCGGCGTCCGGAGCCACCGAGGGATCTTTAGAAAGAGCAAGCGCCCCAGCATCCACTACGCAGTGTTCGAGGTGTTCGGGAGTTGAGATTACCGTTGCCTGAACGGTGGCGGCACAATCACCGATTTCGCAAATCCCTCGTTCAACGCCGGTGTAATCAAAGAGAGCGTAGTTCCCGGGCCGAACCTCCGTCGCACCTGGTAATTCTTGGGCCGAAACGACCGAAGGAGTTGACCCCACACTTACGGTCGGGCAGTCTATCCCCGAATTCCCTAGCCTGTTTTTCACTTCTGCCATTAACCTGCAATCCTCCTCGGCGATAGCGGCGCGGGCGTTGTCATCACCAGCGTCATAACTGTGACCGCAATGGGATAGAATTCCAGCAAACCGAAGGTTAGAAGCCTCGCAGATTTCGCCGGCAAGTTGTAGAATTAGCTCCGACCCATGGTCCAACCCGGCGCGGTGATACCCTGTATCGATTTTCAGGAGTACTTCGAACGGTTTGCCTGAATCGACCATCCGCCGCACCGCCTCTTTGGAATCCGCAACCACTTTGAGGGCGATCGTGTCCGACAGTTGTCCAGCGCTTTCAATCTGCCCGATTGGTATTGGAAACGCCCAGGTGATGTCATCGAAACCGTGGTCGGAAAACACCCTGGCCTCATACAGAGTCGAGACGGTAATCCCCACGGCGCCCGCTGCAAGCTGACGTCGCCCGATCTCGACGCATTTGTGAGTTTTGATGTGCGGGCGAAGCGAAACTCCCAGGCGTCTGGCTTTTCCGGCCATGGCCTTGATGTTGTGGTCCAGGGCGTCGAGGTCCAGAATCAGCCGGGGGGTGGTGGTTTCAGTCAGATTCATGTCAGGTAACCGCAATTGGGGTGTCATGGGAAACGCATCCGAACATAGAATAATTCTAAACCTCATTCCGCCCTCAGGCACTCTTTCCTGTGCGGTAGGGTACTGTCCACCAAACTCAACCTGGAAACGCATCAAAATGTCTTTCACATTCAGGCCCCGACACGTCGTTCTACCTCTAGCATTTTTACTCTTGCCGGGCAACGTATTTGGTCAGACGATCAACGACCTGACAGCCAACGAACCCACTACGCAGTATGCCCCAAGCCCCGCCTATCCGTTCGGAAGAATGAACCCGACCGCACCACCCGAGTTGGAGCAGTTTTCATTCATGATCGGGGAGTTTGAGTGTGTAGACGAAATGCGGCAACGCGATGGCTCAGTCAATCGATTCCGGGCTTTCTGGAACGCTCATTATTTCCTAAATGGCCTGGGCATCCAGGATGAATATTGGACACCCAGTTTCTACACCTCCAACATCCGCATTTACGACCCAACCACATCACAGTGGCAGGTTACGTTTTTTCGGATGCCCGGCTACCAGTCCGGCATCTGGCAGGGACGTAAAGAAGGAGACAACATGGTCATGCGACGCAACGGTGCAACCAGCGGACCCGGTTTGATATTTCACAACGTCACAGCAGATGGATTCGACTGGCATTCCGGCGGCGACAACCCCGGTTGGACCTCTTCCTGCCGCCGCAGGCGTTAGTATTCATGCGTGACTGAATGCCCTACAATCCAACCTAATATCCCGGTGGTTATCGTTGCGACGATCACCGGCGGTCTTTTCGTGGATCAAACTTTCGCGTGGGGCCAGTCATTTACGAATTTGTGGGTTTGGGCACTGTTTCTCAGCCTGTTAGCCACGGGATCGAAAAACATCCGCATTGGTCTTGTCATCTGCCTGGCAATTGCATGGTCAGGCGAATACCTGCTGTCGGACCTCTGGGGATTATACGACTATCGCGAAGGACACATCCCTCTCTTCGTTCCACCGGGACACGCCCTTCTCTATCTACTCGGCGTGAGCATTGCGCGAACCTTACCCGACAAAGTAACAACAATCGTCCCCGCATTGCTGGCCCCGTACGTGGTTTACGCCATTTGGACGAAGCTTGACACCGAAGTTGCTCTCTGGTCCGTCGTTTTCATTCTGTTTCTCCTCTTTGGACCTAACAAAAAACTCTATGCAACGATGTTTGTGCTTGCCCTGGCCATGGAGATATACGGGACATCGCTCGGCAACTGGACCTGGCGGGCGGAAGTGCCGTTCCTGCCCCTGACAAGCGCGAATCCGCCGGTGGGCGCCGGGGTTTTCTATTGTATTTTGGATATGTTGGTGGAACGCGGGATGCGGCAGTTCAAAGGCCTGGGCGGCCGAAAGGACGGGCAAACCTCACAACGGAAAATGCCCGGCATGACTAACACACCGGGCATTCGAAGTCTCGATAGCGTAAAGTCTTAGTCCCGAATGGGAATAACCTGCAACTGGACACCAGGCTCGTCGGCTTCAATGACGGCCTGCGTCACACCGTCTTCTTCTTCCATTGAGATAGTTACCTGGATTACCGGCGGACCGGCGGTGGAGAATTTGGACAACTCCAATTCAACCGTGGCAACCTCCGGCGTGAGTTTATTCCAACCTCCGGTGATGGCATCAACTATCACCCCCACCGGACCAGTAAAGATGTCAAGAATCAGATACGTTGCCGAAAGTTTTTTCTCAATTAGCACCTCAGCGGGTTCGTAACCATCCCGCTCAAAGCGCAGCCGGTAACTGTTCTTCCTGGCAAGCTCGATCGATGCCGGCGTGGTGTAAGTCCCTCCGGAGGGTGAGGCGGTAACCGAGGCACCAGAGGGCGTGGTCGTCGCTTGAAGAGTCTGGGTGGTGCCCTGGAACAGGGTGCCGCAACCTGACAGCGCAGGCAACATTACGAGTATCATCACCATTGCCGTGAACCTCATTCGGCGACGCTTCTTCATCTCACATTCTCCTCTTCTACGTTTAAGAAATCCCCAAGTATGAGATTTGGGGCATCCTCGCCATGGAAAGGCTTCACGAAAATGCTCCCGAACACCGTGGTTGTCCAGCGCTTGCCTGTTTGTTCGCAACAGACAGTTTCGTTTTGAAACATTTTGAGTTCACGAACGGGATGATTTCCCTTGAGGCGGCAAACCTCCAACGAACAGTACGCAAACTCATTCGGAATGGCCTTGTCGCTGAGACCAACTGGCGCCCTGCT
The DNA here is from genome assembly GCA_029262195.1 of Gemmatimonadota bacterium. GTDB lineage: Bacteria > Gemmatimonadota > Gemmatimonadetes > Gemmatimonadales > GWC2-71-9 > B16T1B5. The sequence goes on from JAJCZX010000030.1 coordinate 662,692, forward strand.
CCCGAAATGGATGACCCGAGGCGGAGGTACTATTCCATCACAGGCTTCGGCCGAGAAGTGTTGACTGCCGAAGCAAATCGCATGCGCATTGCGGTCGCGGCTGCCACCAACAAGAAACTGATTCCAGCCGTGGAAGGAGGAAGATGAGCCCCCGGGCCCCGGGGCTGAGTTTCGGCCGGGTATCGGAGGGTCCTACCAGGATACTTTGATGCAATGGGTATTCCTGTACTCGAGGGTCGCGACTTCGATAGGCGCGACGATGCAACAGGTGATTTCGTCACTATCATCGACGCATCGATGGCGCGGCGATTTTGGCCGGACGATAGCCCTATCGGGAAACGAATCAAAGTTGGGCCTCCAGAGAACGAGCCATGGCTAACCATCGTAGGCGTGGTTGGCGACGCATTGTGGCTCGCGATTATCGGGGTCGGCATGGGTGTGGGGTTAATCGTATTGTTCGCCCGTACGTTGCGTGCGTTTGTGTTTGATGTCAGCGTTATGGACCCCATAACCATCAGTGGAGTTGCTTTGCTCCTTTTGACCGTCTCGGTCGCGGCAAGTGTCATTCCGGCCCGCCGCGCAATACGGGTGGATCCGCTTGAGGTGCTTACCGGGGAGTAGCGCAATACTAGGTGGTCAAACGACCGGATCCCTCGCCTTGAAAGCCAGTTGTAACCGGAATGCCATGCGTTTGAAAAACCCTGAATTCCTCCGCGTCCTATGGTAAGCACACTCGGAGACCGGAGTTTCTTATGTTCGACAAACTGGTAGTTTCTGACCCGAAACAGTGAGTTGATCCCCCGCGAAACACCCATTGCGCCGGGACTCAACACCTCCGGCATCCCCCACGTCCGGCAAGAAACAACCAGTACGCATGAATGTGCTGAGAATTAGCACATCCGTTGGAGACAGCTGGTTTAGTGGAGGGGGCGACCAAGCTTGCGATAGACCAGAAATCCCCAGGATTTCGCCGGAAGGACACACTCTGGCGTTCGAGCAGTTGACGTGGCAAAATTGGTGTATGAACGACGAGATACGTGACTCACTGGAAGCAGGGCTCGGAGATAAATATCAAATCAAGAGATTGTTGGGCAGGGGTGGTATGGGGGCCGTCTACCTTGCGGAAGACTCTGCCCTCGGACGCGAAGTTGCCATCAAAGTGCTGCCACCTGATGTGACAAGCAGCGTCGGCAAAGAACGTTTTCGGCGCGAGGGGCAGACAGCAGCCAAACTGAGTCACCCGAATATCGTACCACTTCATTCCTTCGGCGAAGTTGATGGCATGATGTATTTCGTGATGGGATACGTGCCCGGCGGATCATTGGCAGATCGCGTTCTAAATGAAGGCCAACTTGCGCCGGATGCTGTCAAGCAAATCATGGTAGAGGTTTTGGATGCGCTCGACTATGCCCATCGCAAGGGCGTGGTTCATCGTGATATCAAACCTGACAACATAATGTTGGACCAAGAGACCGGACGTCCGATGTTGACGGACTTTGGGGTCGCCAAGGCCGGAGCGTCGGGCAATACCTTAACAGCGGTAGGAGCACCGATTGGCACGCCCTACTACATGTCACCCGAACAGGCGTCTGGCAATAGCGACATCGATGGCAGAAGCGACCTCTATTCACTGGGCGTGATGGCATACGCTCTGTTGTCAGGGTACCTGCCTTTTAGCGGAGACGACCTCCAATCAATCCTGAACCAGCATATCACCAAAACGCCTGCGCCATTGAGGAGTGTCGCGCCGGATGTTCCGGTGGCGTTGTCCAGCGTGGTCATGAAATCTTTGTCTAAGGCTCCGAACGAAAGATGGCGGGATGCCGGACACATGCGGAACGCGCTGCAGCGCGCCCACGGTGGACTTGTGGAGAAACGCGAGTGGTTTGACGGTCTGTTTTTTGGACGGTTGATCCCTTTCGCATGGATTCTCGGGTACCTCGACGCGTTCGCCACCGCGACAAACCCTGATGTCGACCCAGAGTATTTCGGGCTCAGTCGTTACCTACTCCCCGTCATCTTCGAGCGACCGACATTTGTTCTGGCTGTACTGGCGATCCCGATTCTTGGGGTGGTTTTGTTTCAACGAAAAAAAGCCGGATGGAACGGAAGCGGCCTGGTGGAAATGACATTTCGCCAACCGGGCTGGTGGCGTGGGTGGTGGCCAGCTCCTCTCAGACATCCGGCCACCGCCCAGGTTTGGAGGGGGTTGCCAATGGGTTTGAAGTGCGTCTACACCGCGTACGATTTATCTGTCATTGGCATCGCTTTGACTATTCTTCCGGCCACCGCACTTCTACTCGCAATGAGCCCCGATAGCCTTGAAACCTACGCATCCACCTCCTGGCCTTTCCTGGGTGATTTCACGAGCGCGACTTCCGGACTGACGGACAGTCCGGACGCCCTTGTCATGTGGATCGGTTTGATCGCATACGCGGCAACTACTATTTGGGCTTTTAGGCGCGGACTGAGCATCGCGGAGGCACACCACATCGCGAGCGCCAACGCGCTCTATCCTTCTCATGAGAACCTGGATTTTTGGGCCAGGCCCAACGTTGCGTCGCTACTACGTATTCCGAGGCCGGATTTAGACCCAACTGGCACCCTGTCGACTTCGCCCTCGGGCCTTGCAACGCAAATAGTCGACGCCGTGACGCTCCACTCGCAGTTTTTTGGAGAGTTAGAAAGCACTGTGCGCCAACAGGCCACGGATATGCGGGCCCGAATCGAACTTGTCGACGCACAACTTGAGGGTTTCAGACGACAGGCGGATCCAAAGCAGGTGTCCAAACTCCGGCAACAGATCCAGCAAATGGACGCCGGGGTTTCGGATACTGACACTGAGAAACAAATTCGTGACTTGTTGGCGAAACAACTAAAAATCCTCGACGGGATTGCCCACCGAATCGAAGCAGCCGAAAAAGAAAAAGAAGAACTCGTTGGCGGATTGTCTGCATTGTTTCACGAGGTACGCAAGATCGTCGCCCGCCAATCGACACCGACGGAAACGTTGCGTGGTCTAATTCAAAACAACGCGAGGTTGTGCGCCACGTAGCACCCATCGGACCGGGCGCCTTTGTGCTGTATTTCGACATTCCCGTGCTTGTTTCCTTGCGGTGGTTGGGATCTGCCGTGTACTCTCGTACTTAGTGACCGCACCTTGACCGTGTCGGTCGCGGCAAGTGTCATTCCGGCCCGCCGCGCAACGCGGGTGGATCCGCTTGAGGTGCTTACCGGGGACTAGCGCAACACTATGTGTTCAAAACGACCGGATTTCTCCTTTTGTAAGCCAGCTGTAACCGCAACGCCATGTGTTTGAAAAGCCACTTTCATCTCCATTGCCTATGATAGGGCAGCCGGAATCTGGAGAAACGCATGTTCAACCACCTGATAGTGTCCGACCCAAAACGTCTAGGTTTGAAGCGCTCATTTTCTTCAAGCTTTTTCTCGGTAGTTACACACGGAGCGCTTCTAGGAGTTGGCGTACTCGCAACCACAAGTCCGCCTCCTGTTAGCGTCGAAAAGGCGCCACCGGTCCAGATTATTTTCCCAACAAACCGGAGACAAATCGACAGAGCCGCGGACCCACAGCCCAACTCCGTCGCCCCTCTGGAGAACGCGCCCGGGGCCACTACTCTAAACGTACCGACGAAACTACCGGTGGGAATTCCCGACATAGACATGGACTATGTAGTGGACCCGCGAAATTTCTCCGGCAGGGTGACACCTGGAGTCCTCCCGGGCGCAGCTGACGGCGGCCAAATCGACCGGTACGGGACGTATTCACAAAACCTGGTTGACGAAGTACCTGAAACCCTGAACTGTCCTGCTCCGCGTTATCCGAACCTGTTGGCACAGGCACGAATCAACGGTTCCGTAACTTTGGAATTTATAGTGACCGCCGAAGGCGTAGCCGATCCCCAGTCTATCAGAGCGCTACACTCTGACCATCGGGAATTCGAACGATCCGCACGGGACGCTGTGTTAGGCTGTCGCTTTCGCCCTGGCAGGTTTAGAGGACGCGCCGTGAATGTTCTTGTGGAGCAACCGTTTTCTTTTGCGTTCCAACGCTAGTTCTTCAAAAGTTCGAGTTATCTATATCTGCGGCTATTAGCCAACGGCCGCCGGATCCTTTCTTGAGGGCCAGCACGAATTTACCGATGTCGGGGTCGTCATCAGCACGTGCAAAACCTCCAACGATGTAACCGACCGAATCTGAAACTGCAAAACTATATGCCCGGAGAACCAGTGGTCCTCCGGAGTTGGCGTATGCCGCACGGATTGCTGCTCGGCCACGAGCAGGAGGACTGTTGGGCCGGAGAACGAAACCATCTTCAGTAAAAAGATCTGCCAGCACCTGTGCGTTACGTCGTTCCCAAGCATCTTCGTACGCTCGCAACAGAGTATCAATTTCAGGCGGGAGCACTATTTCAGACAGGTTCGCGTCCGGCATTTGCCCGGTGGCTGGTACCGCCCCCCCTGACAGGGCCATGATGATTACTAACGCCGCCCGTTTCACAGAGCATTTCCAGGTAGAGGTAGCCCCTCTTGTTCCCCGGTCCAAATCCAACTGGCCACACGCCAACCATCCTGCGTTGAGACCAATTGAAACGTCGCTGCACCATGGCTGCGTTCTTCACCCCCTCGTTCCCTCCGAGTAACCCATGTGGTGAAGACGTGCGCGATGGGTCCGTACGCCTGAATCTCTTGGAGCTCAAAGTCTTCAACAAAACCCCGACCCTCAAGCCAGGTCATGTTCGACACGATCCACTCCGGCACGCTTAACGACTGTGGTTCAAATCCATCGGAAGCATTGCCCCTCACATTCACAAGCCGTGCATTGGGCAAAAAGAGAGCGTGGAAGGCTGGCCAATCCCGATCCTCACCTTCATTGGCCGAGATACCACCGTAGGCGGTCTCGACGGTCGCGAGTATTGCGGGATCGAATTCCTGCGCGGCGACCGGCACAACTGTGGCAAGGATCAACACCACCCCGACTGGCCAAATTAGTCGAAGGGAGCGGGTTGATCGGGAATAAAACGATTGCATCTGATGGTCCTCCAGGAAAACCGTTAACGAGAGTGGTGTTCGCATTGCGAAGAGAAGTAACGGTATTTAAGCTACAACTTCAAGTTAACTTGAAGTCAAGGATAAAGAACGATGCGATCGTCGACCGATTTGCTCGCCATCGGAGAGCTGGCCCGCCGTAGCGGAGTCGCAGCTTCTGCGCTCCGTTTCTACGAAGAGCGCGGACTGATAGGTTCCCAGCGCACTCCCGGAAATCAACGCCGTTATCAGCGCGTCACATTGCGGCGAATCGGGGTTATCCGGGCAGCTCAAGCTCTTGGAATCCCGCTCACGCGGATACACCAGGCGCTCAATGGCCTGCCCCACCGGCGAACGCCGACACAGAAGGACTGGGAACGCCTGGCGAAAAAGTGGGAAGAGGATATCGACCGACGGATAGCGAAACTTCAACGAATAAAGTCAAAACTCACTTCATGCATTCAATGTGGGTGTCTTTCGATCGACGGATGCCCGCTCTACAACCCCGATGATCGCGCTGCGGAAATGGGAGCCGGTGCCCACGGGCTGCCACCACTGCAAGAACCAGAACTTGGGTGAACCGTCGGGGCGCTTTCCTTCTCCTCAACCGCAGTAACTACTCGGTTCGCAACGCCTCCAAAGGATCGGTTCGAGCAGCTTTCCGTGCAGGATGGCCGCAGGCCGCAAGCGCGACAACCCCCATCGCGAAAAATGATGTTGCGAAAGTCTTCAGGTCGGTGGGAGTTAGTCCATATACCTGGCTCTCCATGAAACGGGAAAGCCAAAAAGCCAGGATACCACCCAACGCCAAGCCTATCGCTGTCATCCGAGTGCCATCTATTAACACATTACGCAGGAGTTTGCTCGGGCTTGCTCCCAACGCAAGGCGCACGCCTAATTCTCGTTTGCGTTGGTTGACCACATAGAGCATCGTCCCATAAATGCCCAGGGCTGCGATCGTTGAAGCAATAAAGGCAAACAAAGCAAGCAACGTTCCGAGGAATTTTTTGTCAGCGACTGAGTCGCCAATCGCCACGGGCATACGCACCACTGTCGGGAGCGGTATAAGAGGATCGATTTCCAGCACCCCAGCCCGCATTGCCTCTGCTATGCCCCCGGTGTTACCAACCGTTCGCGCTACCACATTGAGTAGCGGGATCATATTTCCGAATTTTGCAAAAGGGACATAAATTTCGGGGTATTCATCGTTCTCCAACCTCACAAATTTCACGTCACCGACTACGCCTTTGACAACGAGATTGGAGCCACGGACCTCGATCGAACGGCCTATCGGGTTTTCCCCTGGGAACAAACGCTCGGCGACTACATCACTCAAAATCGCCACGTCCGTTTCACCCTGCTCAAAAGCGTGGCCACGCTGTAATGGGATTCCCAGTACACTGAAGTAATCCTCTGTGACTGGTTGGATTATCACCGAAGCGGTGTCCGATTCATCACCACCGACCGGGGCCAGAGTTGTCCTCCAGCAACACCGGCTTCCAGCAAACTCAGGGCTAAACGGTACCACCCATCCCGCTGCCACGGTTTGCACGCCCGGGACGGATCGTATGCGCCGCAACAATTCCTCGCCGAATCCCGTTACCGTTGGGTGGGCTGAATCCCCTTCGGAGTCGCCATACGAAGGCCGGAGTGACAACGGCATTACCCAAACGTCCTCCGCGTTGAACCCCGTTTCCACTCTGGTGAGGTTGACGAAACTATTGAAAAGAAGTGTTGCCCCAGCCAGAAGCACGAAGGCGATCGCAACCTCACCGCTAACCAGCGCACTTTTCAAACCGCCACTACGGCCAGATCCAATGAGGTTTGTGGTGGCTGTTTTGAGGGACTCGGAAAGGTTGGTTCGGGACCCGAAAAATGCGGGGACGATTCCGAACAACAGACCGGTTACGACTGAAATAGCCAGAGAGAAGAAAAGTATTCTAAGGTCTATTGCGACTTCAGCGATGCGTGGCATGTCGCCGGGGTTGAGAACCTTAAAGGCACGCACGCCTCCGAACGCCACACCAACACCGGCGACACCACCGATAAACGAAAGTGTGACGCTTTCTGTGATGAGTTGGGCAATGATCCGGCCTCGTCCCGCACCGAGCGCCGACCGCAGGGCAATCTCTCTGACTCGAGCCGCGCCTCGTGCAAGTAGCAGATTTGCCGCGTTGGCACAGGCGATCAACAGTAGCATTCCGACGGCGCCGAGCAACATATAGAGTGTCCCTTCGACACTTTGGATAGTGGCGTCTTCGAGCGAGAGGATTGGATACTTTTTGATTTCGCCGGAGTCGTCAATATACCAGTAGGGTAGTCTATCCGAAGCGTTTTGGACCCAGGTGTTGACCTCGGTTTGAACGTTCTCAATAGATCCGCCGGGCGCCAAACGACCAACAACCGAAAGATTGTGAAACCCACGATCATCCAAAATTGCAGGGTCGTCGATGTCGTAGGGATACCAGATCGCCACATCACCCCCGACCACCGCTTCCGGGGGATGAAAACCCGGTGCGGCTATTCCTATTATCTCCAAATCCCTCTCGTTGAGGTTCACCGTCCGGCCTATGACAGTAGGATCACCCTGCCAGCGGCTAACCCAGAATTCGTAACTCAAGACAACAACGCCACTCCCTTCGGCAACATCGCTGTCATCGATCAACCGCCCCCTGTCAGAGGCAAGTCCAAAAACGGAGAAGAACGACGGGGTGACTGCTGCAGCGTTGACCTTCAGGGCGGACCCATCATAAAGCAGGTCGACCGATTCTGAATTGGCAGCCGCCATTTGAGATAACGACTGCAATGCTGACCATTCGCGGTACTCAGGAAGCGAATGAGCGCCGTTGTCGAAGAACACGATTTCGTCAGGCGACGGATACGGAAGGTCACGCAGCAACACCCGGTCGACCACGCTGTAGATAGTGGTAGTAGCACCGATGCCGGTAGCCATGACGACGATAACCGTGAACGCAAAGCCAGGCATTTTTCTCAATGTGCGCAACGCATAGTGGATGTCCTGGATGAGACTTCGCAACATGGTATTCCCCTTCGCCTTGCGGCGTTCATTCGTTTTTTTGCTACCTCCCTGTCGGCCCAGACGCTCGGAGACTCCCCCCTGTACAGCCTGCACCACGAACCGCCCCAACAGTCCCCAGGAAGAGAGTCGGCCGCGACGACGTTGTTCAAAAACGATCGCGTCAGAAAAGGCTGCCAGAATCTCCGACTGATATCGGTCTTTAAAGTCACTCGGGTAGGCGTGTAAGGCAGCCCTGTAAATCGCTACTGACAGTCGCGGTGCAACCTGCTTCACCCTTGCCCCCCACCACCGTGAATCAGATTTCGCTCGCTAAAAGCGTCAGCGAGTTTGCGCATCCGCGCCGTTTCAGCCTGGAGCACCTGCCTTCCAAAATCCGTAATGCGGTAGTGACGTCTCCGTTGGTTGTCGGCATCGGGGGCATTGCGTTCATCAGCCGAAGCCACCAGCCCCTGGGCAATCAACCTTTTGATGGATCTGTAAAGGTTGGAGGGGTCGAACCTGACCAGCCCGTCAGTCTCTTTTTCTATGTCCTTTGAAAGGCCATATCCGTGTCGTTCACCGTGAGCAAGAGAAAACAACACCAGATAATCCTTTGGGTGGAGCGGCAGAAGGGATTCGGTTTTCGTCATTTTCACTGATGATCCATTATATAGGTCAAAACACTCAATAAGTCAGTTGACCTATATACCATCTGTATGGCGAAAAGTTGCAATAGACGCGATTTGGCCCAAAATCACGTGATCGGGAGGGCGACGGCAAAGAAAATCGGGCTACCTTCAACGGTTCAGGAACTGACCAAGAGGTGGTTGAAATCAGGTGGGGCGCAACAACAACTCTACATCTGTCATCCCAGCCATGAGCCGATCAATATCGTCACCTACCGTTGTAGCAGCCGCGAGGTCCGTCGTCAGGCTTTCTACGGTTCCGGCTCCCGCAGTAAGACGAAGAAGTCCCAAACGGATACTCTCAAGCGACGCCACTGCCTCGGCCAACCTGGTTTCAGTCTGGTTTCGGGCGTTCACCAAATCGAGCGGGATTTGACCACCAGTGGCGCGAGCTGCGGCCTGGGCTTCGTTTAATTTCTCAAGTGTCTGGCGAAGAGTCTGGGCATCCGCTTCGAGGTGACGCGCGACAGACGTAACGTCGCCCAGTTGAGTCTGGATTTCCCTGGGGAGTTGTTCATACAGACCGTCCACCGCAAACCCGATTTGCAATTCGGTGGCGCGATGAGTTGGTCGAACGGGCAGAGCTTTTCTTTTCAAGCCAGCGCCCGCCACCTTGAACAACCAATCGGCGAACTCTCCTTTCCAGAACTTGAAGCGTCGCTCAGCTTTGTGGTCGACGCGCCGAGCCCTGAGCATCGCCGCGATTGACTCCAGGCCAACCGATGCTGCGCCCGAACCAAGAAAAAGAATGGCCCAGAGACTTCCACTGCCTGGGAGAAGGTCCATCATTCCCCAGAAACTCATCAGAAATGCTCCGGCTGCTGCCGCAGCGGCTCGGTGCGCTCCCATTTCAACTTTCGACGGCTCAACCCCATGTGTATAGGCCAACTCTTCTCGCCGTCTTTCAAGTTCGGTCCGCAGTGCCGCGAGGAGATCCTCCTTCGAGTGGCCAGAGGCAAGCAGCCGTCGGATTCTCTGAATGACTAGAACGCCTGCGGGCCCAAGCACGATACCGCCAAACGCAGCCATCACGGCCCGCACCATTGCCATGTCTCCAGAAAACGTAAAAACGGTAGCTCCGACCGTTGCCGCCACCGTCAGGCTGGTTGCGAAATAGGTCACGCCATCGCCGGGGAGGTCGATGGGGTCGTTAATGAAATTCCTCACCGCCACCGGCAACTCGCGACGTTCGCTATTCGCGGCATCAATCGCCTCTGCGAAAAATCCGGCAGTTTCGAAGCGTGAATCGGGATCCTTGGCCACGCACCTGTCCACGCAACGCGCCAGGCGAGTGGGAACGTGGGGTGCCACGGTTTTGAGCGGCGCGACAGTTTCTTCAATATGCTGACGCAACACTTCCGAAGCGTTTTCGTCCTGAAACGGGAGCGTACCTGACAGCGCAAAGAAACCTACGATCCCCATGGAATAGATATCGCTCCGCGCATCCACACCTGCCCCACCAGCCTGTTCCGGACTCATAAACTCCGCAGTCCCTATTATCTCACCGACACCCGTTGCTGCCGTCCCTTCCATCAATCCTGCAATGCCAAAATCGGCGACGAGGGCACGCCCGGATCCCTCCTCTATCAGGATGTTGTCCGGTTTGATATCTCGATGGACGACGCCCTGCGAATGGGCATAGGCAAGAGCCCAGGCGACCTCTTTTAGAATGCGGGCGCCTTCGGACGGCGGAAGTGGCCCTCGTTCCTGGACCCGCTGGCCAAGCGTGCTCCCGACCACATAGGACATTGCGAAATACACGAAGTCGCCCGCCTCGTCCACTGCGTGAATCGGAATGATGTTCGGATGAGAAAGCTTTGCCGCCATTCGGGCTTCCCGCAGGAACCTTTCTCTCAGGCTCTCATCGCGAGACAACTCCAGCGGCAGTACTTTGAGCGCAACCGGACGATCCAACTGGACTTCCTGGGCGAGGTACACGATCCCCATACCTCCGCGCCCGATCTCGGCCTCAAGTGAATACTTTCCGGCCAGGGCTTCCTGGAGAGCGAGAAAGTGCGGATCGATTTGTGGTGTCAATTCCATCTCCAATCCGTTTGGCCTCCGTTTCTACCCCGCCAAACATTCATGGTTTATGCTAACCCGATCTTTCCGCGGGGGAAAGGAAGTTCTTCCAACCGCCGGGAACCTGCGCGCAACTCTGGGATACTACAATCAATTTTACTTTGTAGAATAGAAATGGGAAAGACTAACATCTTAGGTAGTTTCGAACATCTGGTACTCCTCGCCCTTGTGCATCTGGGGGAAGAATCTTACGGAGTTACGGTCCGGCAGGAATTGGAACAAAAGTCAGGGAAGACCATCTCGATCGGCGCTGTTTACGCCACGTTGGACCGACTTGAAGGAAAAAATCTAATATCCTCCCGCCACTCCGGCGCCGACCCGGCTCGCGGTGGAAAACCCCGCCGACATTTCAAAGTGCTCCCGGCGGGGGAATTAGCCCTGGCTAGATCAAGGGAATTGCTGGAAAAGATGTGGCACGGAATTGATTTAAATAAAGAGCGACCAACGGGATGAAAAATCGCCCGCCTCGCATCTGTGAATTTTTTCTGGAGTTAATTCTTCCTGCTCGCGACGCCGATGTCATAGTCGGCGACCTGCACGAGGAGTTTGCCCAAAAAACAAAAAGCTTGGGGTATACCAGGTCCACGTTCTGGTACTGTGGGGAGATGGTACGATCTTCCTGGCCCTCGCTACGCCGTAAGCTAGCCCCTTCGAATATCAGAAGAGCAATCATGCAAGAGTGGCCTTCCGAGATACGATTTGCCGTCCGCGGAATTCGAAAAGACGGCCTCACATCGGCGGCTGCTATATTCGCGCTTACACTTGGAATCGCCGCAACCACCGCAATTTTTACCGTGGCCGACAGGGTCGTCATTAGCCCGCTCCCTTATCCCGATTCGGATCGGCTGGCAATTGTTTGGAACGACTGGAGCGGAGACGGCGCCGGGCGCGGATCACAGTCGATACCCGAACTAATGGATCTCAGAGAGAGATCTACCACCATAGTGAACGCAGCAGGAGTTCAATTCTTCTCAACATCCATAGGCGCCGGTCAAAGCCGTGCCATTGTGCAGGCAATCGGTGCCTCACCATCATTGTTTTCAATGCTCGGCACGGTGCCTGCGCTCGGAACGTTTTTTTCTCCCGGGCACGAATCAGGCTCGGAACAACAGGTGGTCGCGCTGAGCTATTCATTTTGGATGAGTAATTTTGGAGGCGACCCTGATGTGGTGGGACGCGAGGTGCTGCTTGATTCGGCTACGGCAACGGTGGTGGGGGTACTACCGAAGGATTTCTTGGTACCCGTGAATTTCGGCTTCAAACCCGACATCTACACTCCAACAATCACGCACGGCGGAAGGACACCGCCACGCTCAGTCCATGGTTTGCGTACGGTCATCCGAACTGCCGAGGGTGTTTCACCACGGGCATTGGCGGCCGACCTCGGTCAGATTTCGAGTCAAATCAAAGAGCTATACCCTTCGGAATACAATGAGACCTTTTCTTTCCGGGCGACTCCGCTCAAACAGGTACTGTTCGGTGATCTCCGGACCCCCGCCCTGCTCCTCACGGGAATGGCCAGCCTCGTGCTCCTAGTAGCATGTGCCAACGTCGCCAATCTCTTGATGGTCAAGGCAACCGGGAGGGAGAGGGAGCTAGCTGTACGGGCAGCATTAGGGGCTTCCCGGTCAAGGCTGTTGAGACAACAACTCATCGAAAATCTGGCTCTTGCACTATGCGGAGGGCTGCTCGGAATCTTCGTCGCCGCTGGTTCGTTAGACCTCATGCTCGCTCTCAATTCCGACCTCGCCCTTAGGCTAGGAGATGCTTCTTTAAGCCCCCGAACAGTAGGATTTACAAGCCTGGCAGCTCTCGGTTCGGCACTGATGTTCGGATTGGGTCCAGCTCTAAACTCGACTCGTAGCGCCACTCAGGCCGCCAGACTCAGGCAAGGTGCGCGAGGCAGAGCACGTTCACGTTGGCACGAGCCCATTATCGCGTTGCAGGTTGCTATTGCCCTCGTGATGATGATCGGCGCGGGTCTTTTGACACGAAGTTATCAAAGTTTGAATTCCGTCGAGATCGGAATCACGGTTGACCAGACGGTCGCTGTGAAAGTGAATCTGGCGGGATGGGACACCCCGCAAGCTCGGGACCTCTACAGCACCGTGGTTAACCGGACACGTAACCTGCCGAGGGTTATGGGCGTCGGGACCGTAAACAACATTCCGATCGGCGACCACGCCAGCGACTGGCCTCACGACATTATCGGAACAGAAGAAAATTTCAGTGCCGATTTCATGACGGTCAGCCCGGGGTACTTCGAAGCAATCGGCGCGCATATTGTGGCGGGGCGTGATTTCACGGAAGACGATACCGAGGGAGTTGAACCGGTCGTGGTGGTAAACGAACAGATCGCGCTAGCATGGCCCGGAGGTAATCCCGTTGGTGCACAGATTGCACCCATGACCCGAGAAGGAGAGACACAGAAGCCAGTCACCATAGTTGGTGTTGTTTCTAACATCCGCACGACTGGACTTGAGACCGAAATTGAGCCGCAGATATACTACCCTAACACCCAGCTGACTTTAGGCCTTTTTTCGCCAAAGAACATGTGGATCGTAGCCCGCACATCAGGCGATCCCGCAACGGTCGGAGCACAGATTCGAAACGAGGTAGTGCAACTGGCCCCAAACGTTGCGTCCCCCGAAATCGTAGAATTGAGCGACATAGTTTCTGGTTCAACCGCTCTCAACAGGTTCGCTCTGGCTCTCGTGGGATCTTTCGCGTTGGTGGGACTGTTGTTAACCACCGTCGGTATTTCAGGTGTTATGGCCTTCGTTGTGAGAGCGGAACGAAAGGAAATCGGCATTCGGTTGGCGCTCGGCGCTGCTTCGGGCCGGGTGGTATCGGGAGTGATGTCTCGATCAATGCGTTCGGTGGCAGTAGGATCGATTCTTGGAATATTGGTATCACTGGCGGCAACGAGACTCCTCGCGAATCAACTGTTCGAGATCTCCCCGACAGACCCGATTTCAATCGCGTTGGCCACCGCATTGATTCTCAGCGTAGCAACCTTGACAAGTTGGATACCGGCAACTCGCGCGGCGCGGATAAGCCCGCTTGAAACACTTCAAGAAGAGTGAGAGGTGACAGCTGCATATGTCAGTCCCTCGTTAACCCTAAAGACGAAGGGTGACGTCATCGCTCGCACCAGCGCACTGTAGTTCAGTTGGAAGGTGACCTCATCGCCTACGGAAAGTGGGTTGGTGCCGCAATCCACGACGAGGTGGTCGCTACTGGCCCCCAGCACCTTGATGCCGGGAGGTGGCCGGAGACCATATGGATCGGTGTCCTGATGGCCGATAGCCAAAATCGCCTGCAAAATATCGCCCCGATCGGCGCGGCCCGCCGGCTGCCCGAAGGCTGTTTGGCCGGTCTCTCCCCAGGGCTGCGAGGGTTTGACCTTCGACTCGATCACTTCGGCAATGAGCGTAATAGCGTCAGTGTGCAGGTCGTCGATCGGTTCGCGATGTAACGGCTCGCAACCAAGCAGAATCGACTCTCCCAGGCGGAGGTCGTTGATCCGGCCCGTATCCTCACAATCCAGGGCCCACCCGATGTTGGCGGAATTGCCTCCGGAAATAATATTGAGCTTGAGGTTGAATGTAGCTTCTATCCGCTCAGCCAGGGCAGAAAGCTCCGCCATGTTTCTTGCATCCGGCGATACACCGTTCTGGCAGGCGAGGTTGGTCCCGATGCCTTTGAGAGCGATGTTCGGCAAACGAAGCGTCTCCCGAACCATCATCTCGAGGTCGTTGGGCATGATGCCTTCGCGAAGATCTCCCAGCTCGACCATGAGCACGACTCCGTGGCTGCGCCCCACCTCCTGCGCTGCCGAAGACAGCCGATTAATGACATCGAGTTCAGTATTGAAGCTGATGTCAGCGTGACTTACGATACGATCTACCTGGCTGGGCATGGGAGAGCGAATCAGGCTCATCACACCCGGAATACCTGCCTGGCGCATCGCTTCGATGTTCTGGATACGAGAATCACCAATCCCCGCAACACCTGCCCCGAGCAACGCCCGGGCGATGTGGGGAGAGCCCAGCGTAGCCTTAGTAACTCCCGTGACCGAGATGCCCCGCAAGGTCAGGCGTTCGACCAGGGTCAGCGCGTTATGGTGGACCTTGTCGAGATCGACCTTAACACGTGGTGCACTCATTACGCTGCTGCGACGGTCGGCTTTTCTTTGATCTCCGGGAACGCAGCAAGGACCATGTCCACCAGACGCTCGGGTGACCGAGTCAGGGCGTCGGTGGCGGGAATGCCGAGTTCACGCTCATACCGAACGATAGCCGCCGTCACCTCAACATCGGACATGTTTTCGTGGTTGATGGTGAGTCCGATGACTTTGGTATCCGCGAAGGTCTGAATGAGGTTGATCTCGGATGCCGCCGTTGGCATCAGCATCTCCGGGAAATCTCCCAGATGAGTTCGTTTCGGAGCGTGTTGGAGCACGACGCCATCTGCCTGGCTTCCCCTGAGAATGAAAGCCGAGGTCAGGTATGCGGGGTGACTCAAAGCGCCCTGACCTTCGACGATTATCACCTCGGGGTTCTCAGCTTCGAACGCTTCGACGATGGCTCTTTCCATCTCACCCGAGCAAAACTGGGGCGGTATGGCGTCGAGCGCACAACCATGGCGAGCTCCCTGGATCAAACCGGTTTGGCCGGTGCCAACCATCACGGCTCTGATGCCATTATCGTTGAGAGCTTTGGTCAATATGGTAGCGGTGGTTCGTTTGCCGATGGCACCGTCGGTGCCGAGCACTGCAATACGCGGACAGGTAACCTCGGCGATACGACCGCTAAAGACCCGCAGATCCTTCTTGGGGCGGGGTTTGCGGACATCGAAAATTCTCACGTTGCTTGCCGCGCTTGCCGCAGCGAACTCGGCGTCTTCGTTCAAAAATTCATGGAGACCATTCACGATGTTCATCCCGAGTCTTATTGCCTCGAGCACGACGCTGCGTTCGTGTGGTGATAACATGCCACTCGCCGGCGCCACACCGAAGATGAAGTAGTCGGGCACGACTTCTGCCTGGGCAAGTGCATCAGCGAGGTCGCGACAGATGGGTATGGCATTCGGGATTTCACCGAGCACCATACCGGAATCGCGACCTGCCTTCTGGCTGTCGATGACGGAAAGGATCTTATATTTTTCGGAATGGCGGACAAGTCCGTTGGCGGTTTTGCCGTCAAGGGCTCCGAAATTGGCTTCACAGTAGACGACTGCGGTTGGGGTGCGTTCCTCTTTACCGCCGGTTGGCGATGGCGCAGAGATCGCCGATATACTTCGTTTTTGATGGGCGAACGACACGTTCGCCGCTGGGGAGAGCGGGACACTTGACATTTGCTTCCTCGGGATTGGGCTCAGAGGAGGCGACGGGATCGGGCCGGCCGGATTTGACCGAAAGTCAGAAGTGTCCCCACTAAGTGTGGTTTGCCACAGTTAAGTATATCGCAAGCCCATGGGAATGTACAGGAGCGAATCCGTTGATTCGGTTCACTTGTCAGCCGACCTACAGGAAGAAAGCTTGTCGTGCGAGACCTTACCCCAGCACCACCAGGACCTGGTGATCGAGCCCGTCGTCCGACAGGGGAACCAGTTGCCCGGCTGCGAGTACCGTGCCGTCAAGACTGACTTTGGACACGCCGCGACAGACAGCGTTCGGATTCTCGACCTCGATCCGGTAGAAAGTGCCGCCGTGGCGATAGTCGATCTCGAAGCGTTTCCAATCTCGTGGTATACACGGATCGATGGCCAGAGCCGAGCCCTGTTTGCTGAATCCGAGGATCGATTCCAGTCCAGCACGGTAGAGCCAGGCGGCAGCTCCAGTGTACCAGGTCCACCCTCCACGACCCATGTGCCCCTCCGCAGAGTAGATATCGGCGGCAACGACGTAGGGCTCCACCTTGTAATTGGAGACGCTGGCTCGTTGGCTGGCATGGTGAATTGGATTGAGCAGATTGAAGAGATCAAAAGCCCTTTCTCCGTCGCCCAACCGCGCGAAAGCCATCACCGACCAGACAGCAGCGTGGGTGTATTGACCACCGTTTTCCCGAATGCCGGGTACGTATCCCTTGATGTACCCGGGATCTCTGTCAGAGCTGTCGAACGGAGGGGAGAAGAGCAACATTAACCGCTCGTCTTCGCGTACCAGCAGCCGAACCACTGATTCCATTGCCTGGCGTGCACGCCCATCGGCGCCCGCGCCGGAGAGAACCGCCCAGGACTGTGCGATCGAATCGATCCGGCACTCATCGGACTCGGCAGACCCCAGCGGCGTCCCGTCGTCGAAGAAAGCCCTCCGGTACCACTCCCCGTCCCAGGCCTCCCGCTCCAGTGAGGTTATGACCGACGCGGCCGTCGTCCGCCACGTTGCCGCCCGCTTCCCATCCTGCCGCCGGTCGGCGATCTCTGCGAACTCGGTCAGGTTGGCGTGGAGGAACCAACCCAACCACACACTCTCGCCGTGGCCTTCGATGCCGACCCGATTCATCCCGTCGTTCCAGTCGCCACCCCCCATCAACGGGAGGCCATGGCTGCCCACTTCCAGACTACGATCCAGCGCCCGCGCGCAATGTTCGAACAGCGTGGCCGTGTCCTCCGAGGCCTCCGGCAGGAAGTAGGACTCGTGTTGATGCTCGTCAAGCGTCGGTCCCAGAAGCCAGGGGATGGTCTCGTCGAGCACGCTCCAGTCATCGGTTGTTCGGAGATACCGGACCACGACATAGGGCAGCCACAGGCGGTCGTCGGAGATTCGAGTCCGTACGCCACGACCCGTAGGCGGGTGCCACCAGTGTTGGACGTCTCCCTCCCGGAACTGGCGGGCGGCGGCTCGCAAGATATGCTCGCGCGCGACATCGGGCCTCGCCAGCAACAGAGCCAGAGCGTCCTGCAGCTGGTCCCGAAACCCGTACGCGCCGCCGGACTGATAGAAGGCGCTACGGGACCGAATGCGGCAGGTCAACGTTTGGTACAACAACCAGCGATTGAGCATCAGATCCATTGACGGGTCCGGCGTCCGTACCTGCACTGTACCGAGTTCGGCGTCCCACCCGTCCACGACCTCTCGCAGGAGAACATCAATATCTTTGTGGCGATATCGTCGCACCAACGTGCGAGCTTGCTCACGGCCGGCCTCCTCCCCCAGCAGGAAGACTAACTCGGTCTGCTGCCCGGGCTCGAGTTCCACTTCGGTCTGCAGCGCGGCACACGGGTCCAGAAGGGCGCCGGCCTTCCCCGACAGGGCAACGCCCCGCTCGAGGGACGCCGGGCGGTCGAGGCCGGAATTACGGCCCAGAAATTCAAGGCGGTCGCAGGTCCAGGAACTCTGGCGGCCGCCAAGGTCAGCGAAGGCGACTCGGTCAGCGAACTCGCCTCTCCATGAGTTGCTCGCTAATGCGGCACCTGTGTCCTCATCGATCTCGGTAACAACGTACTGGGCGGAGCGACCGCGGGTAACGCCCAGCACCCATTCAACATAGGCCGTGATCGAGAGACGGCGCCTGTGGCCGGAGCGATTAACCAGTTTGAGGCGTGAGATCTTGAGCGGGTCGTCCAACGGCACGAACTGCAGCAGGTCCATGGAGATGCCGTGGGACGTGTGCTCGAAACGACTGTAACCCTGGCCGTGCCGGATGACATAAGGGGACGTCTGATCGCGGATAGGGAGGCAGGTCGGACCCCAGATCCAACCGCTTTCCAGGTCGCGTACGTAGAATGCTTCGCCCGGGGTGTCGCCGACGGGGTCGTTAGACCAGGGAGTCAGTTTGTTCTCGCGGCTGTTGACCGACCACGTATAACCGCCCCCGGAATCGGAAACCTGAAATCCGAATTCGGGGTTCGATACGACGTTGATCCAGGGGGCCGGCGTCCACTGTCCCTCGCCGAGAACCGTGACGTATTCGCGGCCGTCCTCGGTGAATCCTCCCAACCCGTTGAAGAAATCGAGATCAAGCGCCGGAGGTGGAACTGCCCCGGGGGCTTTACGTGGCAGGCGGAGTCGTCGTTGCACCGGTCCAGGCCTCAACCGCCGCAGCCTGACCACCTGCTCCGAGAGCGTACCCCTGTTCGCCAGAATGAGCACCCGCGCAGCACAACGCAGGAGGAGCAAATCCCGGGTGGGCAACTGGTCCTCTCGGAGCACGAAGACGTTCCCGAGTCGGTGATCTCTCTCGGTCCCGACCGTGGATTCACTTGCCCGCACCATGGCCTCGAAGAACTCCTGCAGGCCCGGCGCGTATGACGCGCCCTTCGCGTTGAGTATAACCAGGTCGGCGGCGACTCCCTTAAGTCGCCAGTATTCGTGGGCCCGCAGTAGTTGCCTGGCCACGTCACGTTCTTCTTCCTGTTCGACCCGCACAACCGCGATCGGCAGGTCGCCGGAGATGCCGTAGGCCCACAGACCGGGCGCACCTCTGGTGTTGGCTGCCAGATCTTCCGGGACGGTGCGCAACGTGCGATCGTCGAACAGCATCCGATTGGCCAGTCGCTGGAAGAGATGCGCCTCGTCCTGCGTGATCTGAAGGTGGTGCAACTGGACCTGGGCGTACATCCAGGCCAGTGCGCTTTCCCGTTCGAAGGTGTCCGTCTGTCGGTATTTTTCTGCGAGGTCGAGGGCCTCTCTCCGGGAGGGTGCGACCAGTGTCGTGAACACGACGCGGATTGTCCCGCCGGCCGGAAGGGCCACACGATAACGCAGGCTCACGATCGGATCGAGAACGGTTCCCGCGCTGCTCGTGAGCGGCTCGCCGCCGATCACCGCGACCGCCGTCCTGATTCCACGGCCTCGTCCCAGAAACCTGGCACGGTCGCTCTCGAACTGGCACGGGCCCACTGTCTCACCCTCGATGGCGGCGAGATGGGCCAGCCACAACTGGGGCTCGGAGGCGGTTCGTGGACGCCGGGTTGCCAGCAACGTTTGGAGCCCGGGTACGAATTCGGTCGCAACGAAGAGGTTGGAGAAAGTGGGATGGGCGACATCGTCGTCGTGCGGTGCCAGTACGACTTCCGCGTATGACGTGACGTCGATCTCGCGATCCCGATTCTCGAGATTGGTCACAGTCAACTGTCGCAGTTCGGCATCGTCTTCGGGCGATACCACGATCTCGACCGCAGTGGACAGCGACCGGTCGCGCTGAGCGATCTTGGCGCGGTCTTCGGCAAAGATGACGTTGTACCTGTCCACCTCGGTTCCGCTCGGCTGAAAGCCAGCTGACCAGACCGCGCCGGTCCCGGCGTCGCGCAAGAAGATGAACGTACCCCAACAGTCCCGCGTCGTATCTTCACGCCACCTGGTCACCGCGAGGTCGTGCCAGCGGCTGAACCCGGAACCCGCGGCTGTGACCATCACCACATAGCGGCCGTTCGACAGGACGTGGGTGCGCGGCGGAACGTCGTGGGGCGACTCGAACCGGCGTAGCGTCGGAGGAATTAGGTCGCGGACGTGAGCCGCCATCTGAACTTCCTCGCCCCGGGGCCGCATTACCGCCACCGAGCGGGGCGTGCGTTCCTGCAGCAACAGCTCGGCCGCCCGGATCATCGGATGCGAGTGGAACCGTCTCCGGGTGAGTCCGTCATGAATTACGTTGCCAAGGGAGACGATCGTCATCCCCTGGTGGTGTGCCATGTAGGCTCGGATTACTGCCACCCGTTCCCTGTCGGGCAGCCGCGCCGGCGTGAAATCGAGCGCCTCATAGAGTCCGTAGGTACCACCAGCACCGTTTTCCTCAAGACGGGCGATGTTGCCGAGCGCTGCCCTGGGGTCCACCATCGCGGCGAGCGCGGTGGCGTAAGGAGCCACCACCACGTCCTCGAATAATCCGCGCTTCAGTCCCAGGCCGGGCACGCCGAAATCCGAATACTGATAGGTGAACTCGACATCGCGCACGTTGTATGCCGATTCGGAGACTCCCCAGGGAACCCGCCGTTCCATGCCGTACCGTACCTGACGTCCAACCACCAGGCGGCACGTGAGATCAAGCAGGCTGTGGGCGGGCTGCTCCATCACGAGCAGCGGCATCAGGTATTCGAACATCGATCCCGACCAGGAGACGAGGGCCGCCCCGGGTCCTACCGGCGTGAGGGACCGGCCGAGCAGGAACCAGTGACGCGGCAACGCATCTCCCTTGGCGATGGCGACGAAACTAGCCAGCCTCGCTTCCGAGGCCAACAGGTCGTAACAGTTGGGGTCGAGCGTGCTGTCAGCCACCCGGTAGCCGATAGAAAATAGCTTACGTGACGAGTCGAAGAGGAAGCGAAAGTCCATCGCCCGGGCCATCTGTTCGGCCCGAAGCGCCAGGGCGGAGAGGCGGTGTTCGAGGGTGGTCGCCGCAGTGATTGTTTGGTCGGGAGCCTGTTGCGAAAGCAGTTCGAGATCGCGGGCGTTGCTCTGCACAGTGTCTCGAACCGCTGCAGCCCATACTACGATCTCCGGCTCATTTCCGTCTCCCGCACCGGTCGAAATCGTGCGGGCGATATCGAACAGGTTCTCAGCACCGATTTCGAGAGCAGTGATCCGGCTCTTCCAGTCAGTATCGGACGTCGGGAGATCCGCCACCAACGCCGACATCATCTGCACTGCTTCGCGCACCTGCGACGTGGTTACCGTCTCCGAAAGCGGCCGAAAATCGTCCTTCGCCACCGTATCGACAACCGGCTGGAGAGCGTCGCTGATCCCGTCCAGAACATACTGGCCGAGAACCACGGAACCGATGAGTCGGCGGCATCCCTGCGACAGAGCGATGAGATGTCCCGCCAGGTTGCCGCTATCGACGGTGGAGATGTAGAGCGGATCGAGAGGTCTGAGGTCGCCGGTGTCGTACCAGTTCACGAAGTGTCCGTGGAACCGGCGCAGGCCGGTCATCGTCTCCAGGGTAGCCTCCAGTCGACCGACCATGTCCGAGATCCCGATCCAGCCGAAGTCACGAGCCACCATCGTGCTCAGGAGGTAGAGCCCCATGTTTGTAGGCGACGTGCGGCGGGCAACGATTGGCACCGGATCCTCCTGAAAATTGTCTGGCGGGAGGAAGTGCTCTTCAGCGGTTACGAACGTCTCAAAGAAACGCCAGGTTCGCCTTCCGACCAGGCGCAGGGAACGCCGTTCGGCGGGCGAGAGGCGATGCTTCTCAGCCGGTCTGGCGGGTACGCTCAAGTGCCACGTGAGCGCGGGTGCCAGGAGCCACAGTAGTACCAGGGGTCCGGCGACCGGCCACGCCGCCGGTTTGAAGACCACGAAGAGAACACCGGCAGTCGCAGCCAGGAAAACGCTGCGATTGAAATGCCAGTAGAAGGTGCGCAACCTCAGGTCCACTCCGAAGGCGACCTGAGCGGCTGGAACCCACTCGAGCAGGTTCCGCCTAGTGACGTAAACCCGCACCAGGGTGCGCACCACTGCATCGGTCATGTACCGCGCCTGGTGAGCGAGCACGGCGACGGACAACAGCACCTGCAACCCCGCGGCCCGGACGTCGCTGCCGGTGGCGCGCAGGTGGCTCCGCTTGGAGAACCCGGACCGCCGGGGGATCAGGGCGTCTAGCATCGGCATGAATGGCGGCACAACCACCGATCCGAGGAGCAGTGCGGTCCACAGCGCTGGCGAGACGCCGGGCAATGTCCAGGCTGCCACTCCGAGGAGAAACAGCGACGGCGAGGTGAGGCTGCGGCGCAGGTTGTCAATCATCTTCCAACGGCCGTGTGCCGTAATGCGAGTCGGCTGCCTCCGTCCCACCGCGTCACGCGAGTGGCCAAGTATCCAGGGAAGCAGTTGCCAGTCCCCCCGCACCCAGCGGTGCGTGCGGCGAACAGCGACTTCGTAATTGGAGGGAAACTCCTCGAACAGATCAATGTCGGTCACCAATCCGGCCCGCGCGAAGATCCCCTCGAAAAGATCGTGGCTGAGGAGCGAATTTTCCGGAACCCGCCCTGCCAGAGCCGCCTCGAACGCGTCGACATCGTAGATACCCTTCCCAGTGTATGACCCCTCCTGGAACAGGTCCTGGTAGACATCGGAAACTGCGCCCGCATAAGGATCGACTCCACCAGGACCCGACACGATTCGCTGGTAAGCAGTGCTGCGAGGTCCCGTAGGCAGGGAGGGCACGATCCGCGGTTGAAGGATGCCGTACCCCTCGACGACCCGACCCAACTCGGGGTCGAAGCGCGGTCGGTTCAACGGGTGGGCCATGGCGCCGACGAGGCGGTATGCTGCCGTCCTGGGAAGCCGCGTGTCTGAATCCAGCGTGATCACGTAACGGACCCCGGTCGGCACCGCGGGCATCTTGCCGTTAACTGGAATAAAGGTGGTATCGGTTGCGCCCCGCAGTAACCGGTTTAGTTCGTGCAGCTTACCGCGCTTCCGTTCCCAACCAATCCACATGCCCTGTTGCTCGTTCCAGAGACGTCGTCGATGCAAGACCGTGAAGCGCTCATCCCCGCCGGGCTCACTATCGTGGCGCTCGTTGAGCTGGGCGATCTGGTCGGCCAACTCAGAGAGGAGGTCGTCGTCACCGGGCATGTTTTCTTGCTGAGCGTCCTGCCAGTCAGTGAGAAGAGCGAAATGGAGATGTCCGGCGGGATTGGCGAGGTAGTGAACCTCGATCCGTTCGACAGACTCGGCGATATCGGCGCGGCTCGTGAGCAGCGTGGGCACCACCACCATAGTCCTCAACTCCTCCGGTACGCCGTGTGCGAGGTCGAGCTTGCACAGTAACCGGGGAGGGGCCACGGCGACGACCAGGCGATGGACGACCGCCATGGCAATTTCCGAAGCCGGCACCAGAGCGAGAATCCCCAGGATGACGAGTACCGTCACGCTGGCTCCTGCATTCCAGGTTGCAATCATGGGACCTGAGAGAACGACGGCGGTGATGACGCCGACCGATCCGAAGTAGGCCCCGGCGGTCTGGGTGCGCCAGGCGCGCCTGATGCGGACCCGCAGGGGGACACGATATCCCAACAGTTTCTCGAAGGCCCGCCTGCCGCGGGACACGAGGTAGTACCCCGGGTCCTCTTCGGCGGGGCGGCCAACAACCGGGCGGTCCGTCTGATCGGGAGAGACGGGTGCACCCTCAGTCCCATCTTCCCGTGAAATGGCTGGCCCGTTTTGCGCTGCCGTCTCGCGGGCCAGTCGCACTGCCTCCTGCGCCACCTCCATTTCCGAACATCGCGAACCCCGGGACAGGTCTTCGATCTGGGCCCGATACTTGTCGCGCGTGGCAAAGTCCATGGCCGCGAAACCGGGTACGGTGCGGAGGATTTCGTCCACGAGGCTCACTCGCTCGAAGAACCCCGGCCAATCGATGGCTGACATCCATCGCATGCTGGTGACGATGTTGCGCACCGTGATGTTCGCGGCGGCCTGCGCCTGGTGCATGTGCGCCACCACTTCGTCGGCCGATGTCCCCTGCGCCGCAAGATTTTCGTTGAGCCATTCGAGAGCCGGCATGATGGCCGCAGGCTGGTCGCGCAGCCGTTTTAACATTTGCACGGCGAAACCGCTATCGAGGTGAGCGGCGTCCGGTCGTCCCAAAACATCGCCAATTTGCTCGGCGGGCCCTTCGCCAAGGCCCAGCAGGCGATCGGCCACAGCGTCCGCCTTAGCACGGGCCTGACGGGCGCTAATGACCAACTCCGCCAAACGCCGCAGATTTTCGATGAGGGCCACGCGAAGATGGATCGCTATTGCCCACAGTTCGCCAATACCAAGCGGCTGGGCGCGCTGGTAAGCCCGCACGAACGCATGCAGCGTCTCGAGGTCGAAGCGACTGTCCGTATGAGCCACGTAGGCCCATGCCAGCCCGTAAACGCGTGGGTACCCTCCCAGGTGGTGGCCCTCGGCGATCTTCGGGAGGATCTTGTAAAAGCTGCGCGGAAGGTGGTCGCGGATTTCCCGAATCTGTTGATCTACGACGTGGAAATTATCGAGGAGCCACTCTTCGGCCTGGGTGATTTGTTGTTTCGCTCGAACCGCGTCGCCGATGTTGCGGTACCCGGCGAGCAGCACCTCCCCGTTCTCCCGGATGCGGGGCAAGTGCGACCGCCCCCGGGCACGCGGCGGCGCGGTGGGTTGGGCTGCGGCCAAGCTCTCGGCATGCTCGCCGAGCCGTTCGATACCGAACACTTCCGCGCTGATCGGTGGCGGCAATTCCACAGGAGCAAGCCCCGGGGTGTCCGACGTTTTCACAGCCAGCACTGTTGCGGGACATCCGAGCGAGCAAACCTTCTCAAGTAATCGTAGCTCCTTTCACCGCCGCCAAAGCCAGGCGCCAGATTTTCTATGGGGACCGGCCGCTAACCTGGTCGAAAATCATATTGGCCGTGAGTCGCACAGAGTTGTCGTTCTAAACCAAAGGTAGTCATTCCCCACCATACTGCGAGCGGTCTCGAATGCTGAGAGGCCCAGGACGGAGTTGTGAAAGAGAACAATCAAGGAGGTTTCTCGATTGGATTCCTGGAAGTACGGGAGAGTCAGTGGCGGCCGTGCTCTTGAACCACGGCTTTGACGTATTGGACGCTCTTACCAACCCGGATCGCCCGCTTGCTGCCACTCCGCTCGATGAACTAGACACGAAAATACGCTTCGCTCGCTCCGCACCCTCGCAGTCTTCGGCTCCCAACGTCGTAGGCGTCGTCCGAGGAAGCGATCCCTTGTTCAGAGACGAATATGTGCTCGTTTCCGCGCACATGGATCACCTGGGTACAAGTTCTGGCTCAAGACCAGACTCAGTTTTTAACGGGGCCGACGACAATGGCTCCGGCACAGCATTTGCAGCTACATCCTGTTGTACCGAAAGTAGTACTCTTGTAGTGGCACCGTTGCACAATTGCATCTACGACTCACTCAAACAAAGTTGCCTCGACGGTCAAGCCCGGCCCGAAGCCGAGCGCCACGCAAGGCAGCGGCGAGCCAGAATCAATAAGTTTTTCGAGGAGAAAGGCCATGGTCGCCGACGACATGTTGCCGTGATCCCAGAGCACCTCGCGCGACGCGGCAGTCGCAGCCCCCGTCAAGCCCAGTGCTTTTTCGGCGGCATCCAAAATCCTCGGCCCGCCCGGATGAATGGCCCACGTGCCGATGTCGCCCCTCGTCAGTCCCGACCTGCTAAGCCATTGATCCACGTATCCGGCAAGATGGGCTTCGATTAGATCCGGGATCCGCGGTGAGAGCGTCATATCGAATCCGTGATCCCCTATTCGCCATGTCATCGCCTCAGTGGAATCCGGCAACAAGTACGACCCACCCCCGGTCATACACCATCCCCCTCCCCCCTCCCTCCCCCCTCTTCCCACCACCAGCGCCCCTGCCCCATCAGCAAACAGCGCGTTCGAAACGATTCGATCGGTATTCCAGCCGTACTGAAAATGAAGCGAACATAGCTCGACGGACGTCACCATAATCCGAGCATCCGGGTTCGCCCCGGCGATAGAAGCCGCGGTGCGCAGAGCGTTCAGCAGGGCGTGACATCCCATGAAACCTACCTGCAACCTTTCCACCGTCCGCGGGAGCGACAGGCCTTCGATTAACTCGCTGTCGATCCCGGGAGCATAGAAACCGGTGCACGTCACGTTGATCAGGTGCGTAATCTCGCCGGGCTGCACGCCGGACCGATGCAGTGTTTCGGAAGCGGCCCGAAGAGCCAGGGAGCCCGCATGCTTTTTGTAACTGCCCATTCTGGCTTCGGTCGACGGGCCCCGATCTTGTGGCCCTGAGGGCAGATGATAAAAATCGTAAACGGGTAGCCCGTTGGAATCATCTAACAGGACGCTCCCTCGGGCTCGAATCCTGGTTTTCCGATAAATCAACTTCAGTACCCGCTCCTGCCGCTCAGAGTTAGTAGAAAGGGGTAACACTCCATCGGCGATCGTTTGCTGATCGAGCGAGTACGTCGGAGCAGCGGACGCCACGGCGAAGATTTTGAGGGCCAAAGTTAGAGCCTTTCGGGAATAGGACGGTTTAAGCCTGCAACCACGGGGCGCGCCAACACCGGGGCCCTGGCAATTATGCGGATCGTCAGCGCTGCCAGCCACGGCCGCGCCAACACACCGCGCGCGACGCGACAAGCGGTCTGACGTTTTTCGATTTCCCGACCGAGGAACCGCTCCCACTCAATCAGATGTGAATCGGACCAACTAACACTGGCGGCTTCAGCAAGTGGAGCGACTCTAAGCGCCGAGTTGAGGCCCCATGCGATGCCTTCGCCGGTGAACGGTTCGACGTAACCTGCAGCATCACCCAACAGAAACAAACGTCGGCCGCCGCGAACATCCCGTTGCCGTGTAAGGGCTGGTGTGCCCCGAATACCCCACACGACTTTGAAGTCGGGCAGTGATCCTTCCCGCTCCAGGATACTACGGATGACCACTTCGGGAGTGGCATCCTCAAGAAGCTTTCGATCAATCGCAGCGGCGACATCCACCAGCCCGTCCTCCAACCGAACCAGTCCGACATATCCGTGAGGGCCAACGGTCATCCGGATTTCGCCGACCCCGAGTTCCGCTTGGGGTACAACAATTGTCAATCCAAGACCGACCTTCGAGTCCGGTTCACTGATCGGGTTAAATCGGGGATGGTCACGAAGGAAACCTCCGTCCAGTCCGTCGGCGGCAAGCACAACGCGGGCATGTATCGTCGATGCCGCCGTATCAGTCGCGGGCATCAACTCAACGTGCCAGCCATCATTCTGTTCCCGATCCAATCGTGCAACGGTCCCAGGTCGAAACACCGCTCCTGCCTGCTCTGCCTCTCGCACGAGCGCAGCATCGAAGACCCTTCGCGATACCGCGTAGCCCGAGGGAAGTGATATATTGGCACGCCTTGAGAATCCGCGTAGATCGAGCCGCTCCAGTCGATGCGCGCCGAGGTCGTCCAGCAGCCCTCCCAGACCCGTGCGGTCCAGGGCGTCGACGGCCGCGCCGTTGATACAACAGCCGCACACCTTGTCGCGCGGAAACACAGCGCGGTCAGCCAGGAGTACCGACAGGCCTTTGGTCGCGAGTAATCGCGCCACAGTTGAGCCAGCAGGACCGGCGCCCGCCACAAAAGCGTCCCAATATTCGGCTGGTTTCACCACTCGGTCAATCGACATTAAGTGCCGGCGCAGTCCACGTTAGTAGAAGACGGCGCGGCCAGAGCCGGGCACAGTGAGCATCCGTCAGGCCAGCCCGAATTGCAATATCGATCATCTCTTCCATCGAGAAAGCCGCTCGTACCGAAAGCAGAGAGTCCGTGTGCACTATCGGCGATCGGGTGAGCGCGCGAGTCGCTGCGGCAGCCAGGAAAAAACCGCTGCTCGATCGCTCCAGGTCGTGCACCAGGAACCCGCGCCCAGTCGCGCAAGCCATCTCCCTTACCAGGCTCACCGCCTGCCCGTCAGCAAGGTGATGCATGAAGAGGCTGGACACGAAATAGTCGTAACCTTGCGGCAAGGGCCCATCCAAAACGTCACGAACAAAAAACTGCCCGGCGCGCATCGAACCAGTCGCCTGCTCCCGCGCGTACTCCACGGCGCGTTCACTCAGGTCGCAACCATCGAATTCAAATGGCAGGCCTTTACGTTTCGTCAGCGACGCAAGTCGACGGGTGATGTCGCCGCCGCCGCAGGCAAGGTCAAGGACGCGGACCGGAGTCTTGCTGTTCTGGTTTCCACCATCGATGCGCAACAAAGCCGCCAGGATTGCTTCTGCAGTTCGACTAAGTCGATTGAGGCGGGCCAACCCCCGGAGCGCGCCGACGTGCAGCCCGTCATCTAACGCCGGGTCGTCCATCAACTCGTCGGCCCGCTGGCGCGTTTTAAGTCCCCGCAATGTTCACCGCTCTGATTCGAACAACGACCGCACCAGCCCATCTCGAAAATCCGAGCCTCTGACGAAATACCCGGCGAGCACCGACAACACCGACTCCCGCCCCACATCAACCTGGTCTATGTAGATCGTACCGTCACTACCCTGAACCCTGGTGTGCAATTGGTCTCCACTGATCAGATAAAACGCGCGGTCACCGTCGCGAATTCCTCGGTCCTCGAGCCCACTATACCATGTAGGAAGATTCCGGCTTATGTCGTCAAAGGTCGTACGCTCGATTAATCCCCGCTTCCAAACGGTCTCGGCGCCGTCCCGGATTCCCGAGAGGAAGCGACTGAGGCCAACATTTCTCTCGAACTCCATAGTGACGAGCGCCTCGCTGGAACGGATCGCATACCACGCAATCGAATCGGCCAGGTCGGAGGTCAAACGGTTTCCAGTCACCAGATGGCGCAGCACCTCAGCCGTCCGGGGCCCGACTCGGACACTAACGTTGGCAACGTCAACCTTGACGAACAGAAACCCTTTCCTAAGGAGCATATCCATCTGGGAATAAGCGCCATCGCCAAGACGCGATAGATCAAGATCCACCTCCTGCGAATCGAGCTGGCCGGGCGCCGCGATGCTCGTGGCAACGCAGATGGCGAACAAGGTCCTGTTCATCCGAATGAAGCTCTGGGGTTGGGGGATGGGAGTCAATATATGAGGGACGGAACGGACAAGACGGACAGACGGGCGGGGCGTTTGCGACCACCGAGATCCGGGGAAGCTTCATTGCGTCGGGATTCCGTTCGTCGCTCGTTTCCAACTTGAGGCGTAGAGTGACGTGACATCGCTTCGCACTTCAGCGGATTCCTGCAGCACCGCTCGCAGGTTCGCGCTGTGCAGAGTTCCTTGACTGCGCTTCGCTTGTCAGCGGATTTGATCAACTGCAACGAGTTGCGTTGACTGAAGACGGTCGGCCCAACAGGTAAAAAGGCCAGTTTAACTGGGCTTTTGAGTCGGGGCACCCAGGTTAGGATTCGACCCGATGCCGCGAAAGGAGTGAGCGGCGAGGACTGAAGACGGTCGGCCCAACGTAAAAAAGGAGCCAGCAAAGCTGGCCCCTTTTTAAGTCGGGACGCCCGGATTCGCACAAAAGCAACGAGTACAACGAGTTGCGTTGTCTGAGTACGGTCGGCCCAACGTAAAAAAGGAGCCAGCAAAGCTGGCCCCTTTTTAAGTCGGGACGCCCGGATTCGAACCGGGGACCACCTGAACCCCATTCAGGTACGCTACCGGACTGCGCCACGTCCCGTTGAAAGTGGGGAAGAGGGTACGTCGGGAAGTGGGGATGGGGCCCACTTCATTTCTCAAACCCCTGCGCCTGGACAAACGCCTAGGCCGCGGAACAATATAACTACAAACTGGGCGGGTCCGAAGTCCCGCCTGTCCTACACCTCCCGACCTCCTACTGTCTAGTCAGACCAGTTATATTACTTCATGTCCAAGATATACTCCATCTACGAAGCCAAGGCCAAGTTCTCCGAAGTCCTGCGCCAGGTACGCGAGGGTCGGTCGGTGACAATCTCCTATCACGGCGAGCCGGTGGCAGAAATTCGCCCGCTGCAGCAAACTGATGAGACTGTCGCGGCGCGACTACAACACCTTGAGGAGCGAGGAGTTGTTATCAGACCTGGCGGTGGAGCTGAAAATTTGGGGACGGTTGAACAAAGTCCCGGGGCTTTGAAGCGTTTCCTGCAGGACCGCAACGGATGAAAGTTGCCTACGTCGACACGTCCTGTATCATCGCCATTGCATTCAGAGAACCCGGCGCAAAAGACGTTCTGCACCGCCTGAAACGGTTCGACGAGTTGATCTCTTCAGACCTGATGTTCGCTGAACTGCGAAGTGCTTTCGCGAGGGAAAAAGTAGACTTCCCCGCCGAGCTTACATCTGCGGTGGGCCGACTTCTGCCGGATAGGCCCCTCGACGAAGAGTGCGAGCGGGCTCTTTCAGCCGGATATCTACGAGGAGCCGACCTCTGGCACGTCGCATGTGCCCTTTTCATTGCCCCTCAACCCGAAATGATCCACTTCGTGTCGTTGGACCAAAGACAGACCGGAGTGGCTAAGAAACTGGGATTCAAACGATAGTCCGTCTGTCAGTACGGTCAGTTCCGACCTACTCCCTCTCAGCCTTCAACGTGGCCAACCTCCGTGTCGCCATTACATGCCCCGGATTCCGTTCTAACCAGCTTTCAAAACCGGCAATCGCCGCTTCTAGATCATCTTCAATGAAGAAATACGCATCGGAACGGCTTTCGTTCGGGATGTATTCGTCAGGGAACAGTTCCAGATTACGGTCGAACACCAGTAGTGCCTCGGAGTTGAAGTCTTTGCGGCTGAGCCTCCAACCGAATCCGTCCAGAACATCGGGGACCGCAAATGCCGCGTTAGACGAAACCAGGGCACCGAACTCGGCGAATGCTGCTTCTAACCCGAACCTTGCAAACTCTCTCTCCAACCGGATCAGGACCGTCACTCCAACGACACCCATTGATTCCGGGAAGAACTCCTCGTTCATCGCCGATACGGCCAGCGCATCTTCGTAATGCCCTGCGTCTCCTAACCCGATGGCAATATTGGATAAAACTCCAGAACGAAAATCGTAGGCATCGGCCCCGAAGTAGCGGTTGCGGAGTCTCCTGTATGTGTGCGTCAAACTATCTACCCCGCCCATCTCGTACGACGACGCCAACACGTCAGGCAGAGGACGAGGGTCAGTCCGTCCCGCATGACAGGTATAACATGTCACCTCAAGATCCGGCGCAATGCGGTCGTCCAGTCCTGCCAGTCGGCTATTGATCTCGGCGACCATCTCCATCATTTCCCGAGCCTTAACTTTTTCGGGCTTCCGATCCGACGCCCAGTCCCAGGTTCCGGAAGGTTGTTCGCTGTCTCCAACATGGCAGAAAAGGCACCCCTGGCTTTGTCGGCGAGGAAGCCCCAATCCGCGAAGGTTCTGTTGCATAACCCGGCCCAAATCTCTGCGAGAAATGCCCTCCGGTAGCACCCGCAAATTGGAATACTCCGGTTGCTCCTGCTGCTGCACCGAATAAGCAAATTCGGGAGAAACGACGGCCAGCAAACCAGCGATAAGAACGAATTCACGAAGATTTCGAGACGTCATCTTTTCCTCAGAAGATCGGGTTGATTGGATGTTACCCGATCAGAAGCGCCAGGATTGTTAGGGAACGGTTAGGAGCGGTCATACGGACAGTACGGACAGTACGGTCAGTACGGACAGACGGTCAGACGGTCAGACGGTCAGTACGGTCAGTACGGTCAGCACGGTCAGACGGTCAGTCCCGACCTCTCGACTTCCCTCCCGTCGGAACCCTCTCTATTTTTCTGGGTATTCCACTCAACACTATATCGTGTCGCGATGGAGCATCAGTGCGACAGTAGAGGCTAAGAAAGGCCACGAAAAATGGGCAACACTGCCAACGTAGACGAGCATTTACCCCTTTCCGAGCAGGCGTTCCAAATCCTTCTTTCGCTTTTGGACCGTGATCTTCACGGTTATGCGATAATCAAGGACGTTGAAGAACGCACCAGCGGGGGAATCGTTCTCAGCGCCAGCACGCTTTATTCGGCGATCAAGCGGATGCGAAACGCAAAGCTAATCAAGGAATTGAGCAAGCGACCCAGCCCCGATCTTGATGACGAAAGACGTCGTTATTACGCGATTAGCGCGTTTGGCAAGAGGGTTGCCCGCGCTGAAGCGGAACGGGTGTCTGCGCTGGCGGACATGGCCCGGGCAAAAAGCCTCATCGGCGGTGGAGTACGGCACGCAAGATGAAGGGAAAGTCCCTCCCGCCCCGCCCACCGGTCGCCGTCAGGCTGTTTGACCGTTTGCTCGAATTGGTTCTGCCCAAAGGTTCCTGGACCGAACACGCAGAAACCGTGGAAGTTTTTTCGGACCTCTACGTGCGTACACCAAGAAGAAAAAAGCCCGCGATGCTTTTCCGAGAACTCAGAGGGCTTGCCCGTCTTTTCAGCGCCCGACTTACCTTCCAACGAGAGGCAAACCGCCACATGCCCAAACATCCACCATTCTTCAACCGGTTCTCCGACACATTTGCCGGTATTCAACATGCCATTCGCGGTCTGGCCAACAATCCCGGCTACACTTTCGCCTTTGTGCTGACCCTGGGCCTGGGGATCGGTGCCAACACTGCGATCTTCAGTATCGTCAACGGCGTTCTGCTTCAGCCTCTACCCTACCCCGACGCCGATCGGATCATGTACATGAAGCAACCGGCGCGTCTGGCTGGCACAGAAAACTCTCTCTTCAGTTTCCCCGAACTCGCTGAATACCGCGCGGAGTCCCGGACGATTTCCGAATTTGTAGAATTCGGCGATTGGACATTCACCGTCGTCGGGCATGGGGATCCCCACCGCGCGACAGGCGGTCTGGTTTCAGCTAACTATTTTGACGTACTCGGCATTCGACCTCAGCTGGGCCGAACTCTGACAATAGAAGACGAAGACCGAGCCGCAACGCCGATAGCGGTTTTGACTCATGAGTACTGGGTGCGGGTATTCGGGAGCGATCCCGATGCGATCGGTACCAGCTTCGAGCTCAACTCGAAACCCGTAACCATCGTGGGCGTGCTCGAACCAGGATCCCACTACGCCGGGCGCCGCAAGCAAGACTTCTATGTCAACTACGCGTCCAACGACCACTACGTGGGCGCGTCAATGCAGGACGACAGGACCCACAGAATGACCGACGCTTTTGCTCTGCTGGCACCGGGTGCGACGCTTGAGCAAGCCCGCACAGAGTTGGGAGCATTGAATGATCGATTCCATGAGGCGTTTCCCCAGGACTATCCGGAAAGATTCGGGTTCGACCTTGACGTTCTGCCGTGGCGTGAGCAACTGACTTCAAGCGCCCGGCCCACGTTGTTGATGCTCCTTGGAGCAGTGGGAATGGTGTTGCTAATCGCATGCGCTAACGTTGCCAACCTGACGCTTACCAGACTTGTCAAACGTGAACGTGAGTTCGCGGTCCGTGCTGCCCTGGGTGCAGGGAAGGGACAGCTCCGCAAGCAGCTCCTTACCGAGACGCTTCTGCTGTCGCTGGCAGGTGCTGGATTCGGCCTCGTCGTCGCCAAGGGTAGCCTGGATTTGCTGGTGTCTTACACATCCCGTTTCACACTTCGAACCGGCGAAATTGGACTCGACATGTCAGTGCTCGGATTCACGCTGCTCGTGGCCGTGGGTGCGGCGGTGCTTTTCGCTTTTGGACCCGGCCTCCCATTTTCGAAGGACCTCGGCTCGTCTCTCACGTCTGCGGGCTCCGGTCGGGCTTCCGGCGGAGTCGCACGCAGAAGAGCGCAGAAACTACTTGTAGTTAGCCAACTGACTGTTTCCTTCGTACTGCTCATCGGTGCCGGACTCCTTGTAAGAAGCCTCGTTAACCTCACTCGAGTTGACCCGGGATTCGACCTTGAAAACGTAGTTACAATGGACGCGATCGACTTTTCGGGAGGGCGAATCAACAACGCGCGGGAGTGGAACCGACAGGTATTCACTGAAATTCGACGCCAACTCAAAGGGTACCCCGGCGTAAGGTCCGTAGCCGTCGCCAACGCTGTTCCCTTCAAAACACAGTCGCCGCGGCCAGCTACCATCCGGGTCGAAGGACGCCAGGAAGACGGAATCCAGTCACCTGCCGCTGCGTTTATCAGCATCAGCCCGGATTACTTTGAGACCATCGGGACACGGCTCTTGCGGGGTCGCGACTTCACCATGAGTGACGACACGTTGAGCGCCAACGTCGCGATTCTCAATGCCACGATGGCCGAGGCTTATTTCGGAGACGACAATCCGCTCGGCAGACGTATTGCTTTTCTTGGAAACCAGGGGAATTGGGGAGAATGGCACACAATAGTCGGGATCGCGGCCGACACGAAATCATTCGGTCTCAACGGTTCTGATGTCGGCGTTGTCTACCGCCCCGCTGATCAAAACTTCTGGGGATCAACAATCGCAATCCGGACCATCGGCGACCCAATGTTGCTGGTCGAGAATGCACGAGAGATCATTCGTCAGATTGACCCTAACCGCCCCGTGGAAAACTTCGCGACACTGGGCGACCTTAGGTCAGAAGACATTGCTCCATGGCGTTTGAACACAACGCTGTTCTCAACATTCGCTCTGTTGGCCCTGGTTATCGCGGCCGTTGGCATCGCCGGTGTACTGGCATTCAATGTTAGCCAGAGGACCAACGAATTCGGAATTAGGATGTCCCTGGGCGCCGACAGATCTAACGTATTGATGATGGTATTGAATGAGGGAACCAAGATGGCCGCAATAGGCGTGGTGACCGGGGGCGTGGTAGCCTACGGTTTGACACGTTTGATGACCGGCCTGCTGTTCGAAGTCGAACCGGTAGATCCCGCGACCTTTGCGGGTGTGGCAGTATTACTTCTGGGAGTAGCTGGAGTGGGCTCGTTTCTCCCAGCACGAAAAGCCACCCTGGTCAATCCAATCGACGCGCTAAAAAGCGAATAGCACATCTCCTCAACCCCTCCACCCCTCATATGTCTGTTGAGGGATGGAGGGAGTGTGGGATGATCATTTCCCTTCCCAGTTTTCAAACATTTCTTCGCCGCGTTTCATCAACTCCACAAATCCTTCTTCGTCGCGGTTCGCAACGACATCTCGTATATGGTTGGCGACTCGGACCATGTGATCGAGGGCTACTCCGCCAGACTCGTTGAGAGCTTGAATTCCGTAATACATGTTAGGGTTTTCGGAAGCCACCTGCCGAGCGATCGACAGTTGGGCATCGAAGGTTGTGCTGGAAGTAGCTGCCAGTTGGGGGAGCGATTCCCTGCACTCATCGAGAACGCTGAAGAACGTGATGTTCAGCGCATGTGACAGGCCAAGAACGAAGGAGATGATCCTGTCGTGTTCTTCCAAGGTCATCTCCACCTGAGAGACCATGGTGTTCGCGAAAAGATTGCGAGCTTCGTCAGTCGCTTCTCTGCACCCAACATCCACGAACACGATGTGTCTCCCTGAAAGCAGTTCAGTCGATGGCCCGAACATCGGATGAACCGAGGTAACCTTTACACCGGCCTGTTGCAGACGCCCGAGAACATCTTTTTGCGGTGATTTCAGTGAGCCGACATCAAATACGATTCCTGTCGGTTTGTGGATAAGGAGTTCTTCGAGAACCGAGGCGGTGTTACCGAGCGAAACTGAGACCACTACCAGGTCATGATTCAGTTCAACGCTTTTCCAATCGCCAACATTTCGGTATTCGGTGTCTCCACCCGCAGGATCAGATATCTCGACGTTGTAGCCCTGGGACGCGAGATACCTTGAGAACCACCGCCCCATTCGGCCGGCGCCACCGATGATCAGTACCCTTTTCCCCTCGCCACCGCCCAGGGACACGATACGGTCCTTTTCCTGGACCTCAAGGGAGATGCCAATCAACTGGCTCAACAATTCACCGCACACTTTTTCGGGAAGCCCGCACTCTTCGGCGTAACGCCTGGTGCGTTGCATGACTTCTTTCTCCTGCTGGAAATCCCTTGTGGTACGCCCAAGAGCTTCTTTGGTCCTGCCGATGTCCAACGCCACATCCCGCCGCCTGGCGACAGTAGCTATGATCTCTCTATCCAAATCGGCAAGTTCCTGACGAAGCTCGCTC
Source organism: Gemmatimonadota bacterium (assembly GCA_029262195.1). GTDB lineage: Bacteria > Gemmatimonadota > Gemmatimonadetes > Gemmatimonadales > GWC2-71-9 > B16T1B5. The sequence continues at coordinate 699,049 of JAJCZX010000030.1, forward strand.
AACCTTTCTTCAGACATTCTAATCTCCAAAATCTTGCTTTCATTGGCCTTCCTTCCACCAAACAACCGATTTTGGCCAAAAAAGTTTCTTTTCCGCTGAATTAAGCTCCACAGTTCCCTGACATCGCCCGCACACGCAGCACACCCACAACGACGCCCCGCTCTCCATACTAATAGGTCCGAAACGCCCCAAACCGGAGTTCTATCATGAAGCCAGGCAAATCGACACTTATCGCAATTATCGCCCTCGCCACGCTGCCCAGCCTTGCGAAGCCCCTCAACGCTCAGTTCCCTCCTGATTCCCTCACCAACCTTCAGGTCCTGCCTGAAGACATGAGCGTCGGCGCACTGATCAACGTGATGCGCGGTTTTTCCGGAGCGTTGGGAGTTCGCTGCCAGTACTGCCACGTAGGTGAAGCCAACCAACCACTGGCACAGTTCGATTTCGCATCGGATGAGAAAGAGACAAAAGAAAAAGCGCGGGTGATGCTTCGAATGCTGGGACACATAAACGGCGAACATCTGGACGAACTTCCGAGTCGCTCCGAGGTTGCTGTCGAGGTGAGTTGCGAAACCTGCCACAGGGGGCAAGCACGACCGGTTTTGATAAGTGATTCACTCCGGTACGCCTATCGCAACGGCGGAGTTGACGCCCTGGAAACTTCTTACAGAGAACTTCGAAACCGTTACTACGGCTCCCACACCTATGACTTCCGCTCGTTCATTCTCAGCAATCTGGCCAATGAGATGGGGCGGGCAGGTAACTTTGCCGATGTGGAACAGGTGATGGCGTTGAATCTCGAATTTTTCCCGGATAACCCTAGAGTACGGGGAGCCTATGCGATGGCGTCAGTGGAAGCCGCTATGAATACCAGCGGCGCCGCCGCAGGAAGAGCGGCTTTCGACGATGCACTGGGCCGTTTCTCCGCCGCGCTTTTTACCGACAACGCCCTGAACGCAATGGGATACCGACTTCTTGGATCGGGGAAAACAGCTGAAGCCGTGGAGGTCTTCAAGATCAACACAGAGCTTCATCCCAATTCCGCGAACGCCTTCGACAGCCTGGGCGAGGGCCACATGAACAACGGTGACAGGGACGAGGCAATAGCGGCATATGAGAAATCGTTGGAGTTGAATCCGCAAAACCCCAACGCTGTATCGACCCTGGAAAGGCTTAGAGCAAACTAGACCCCCCGGCACCCCACGGCAGGAGTTTGGTAGTAAATTCCCAATTCCTTCAAACAACTGCCGCGGGAGTCTGTCTATGTCGGACCAGGGTAACTCGCCAACCTCATGGTGGGCTAAGGGCCTTCTTTTCGAGAATTGCAACTGTCAGGTGGTGTGTCCGGGACATGTCCACTTTGATCAGGACTGCACAAACGAACGGTGCGTTGGTTACTGGGCAATCAGATTCGACGAAGGTGAATTCGGGCCAACATCAATCGCAGGTACCAGCGCGGTCATCGCCTACGACTCCCCCAGGCATATGATTGACGGCGGTTGGATCGAAAACATCATCATCGACGAAAGAGCTTCTTCCGACCAACGAGCGGCCATCGAAGCAATCCTCACCGGGCAGGCCGGTGGCCCCTGGACCAAACTCGGCCAGTTCGTGGGAGAACGTGGCCCAACCCAGTTCGTTCCGATCGAAATAGAGGAGGACGCCGGGAGAAAAAGCGTCTCCGTCAAAGGCATTCTTTCTGCAACGATCGAGCACCTGCGCGGCCGTGACCGGGAACAACCCGTGACCTTCAGCAACATGTTCAATCAGATCCACAACCCCACGCAGGTCATCGCCACGGGCCAAACGAAATACGACGATGGCACCATCGTTGTGGACACCAACGGCACCCACTCCCTCTACTCAAACTTCAACTGGTCGGTGGGAAAGTGAACCCCTTCCGAGCCACCTTGCCCCCGTGCTACAGTGCCGCGAAGCCTTCCACCGTTCACCCCTTCCACCGCTCACCCAGCAGATGATTGCTCATCCCGGAGGGTTTTTCGTAGCCTTCATAGCCTGGACCCTCATGATGTCTGCCATGATGTTGCCGAGTTATGTGCCCTGGATGCGTGTACATGCGCGGGTGGCCGTCGAGGACGAGCGCAATCCGGTTCTGGCAACCGCGCAGCTCCTTTCAGGCTACCTCACAGCGTGGGCCCTCTACTCCGGGGTCGGCGCGGCCCTTCAAACCTGGCTTCAGACGCAGACCGTGCTGGGCCCCGAACTCAAACTCACCGGTGCCGCGGCCAGCCTGGTCCTAATTGCCATCGGCGCCTTCCAGTTCGCGCCGCTGAAAGAGGCCTGCCTCTCAAAGTGCCGCAATCCTATTTCCTTCCTGCTGAACAAATCGCACAACGGTAAGGTCAACTCTTACAAACTGGGATTGAGACAGGGTGCCTTTTGCGTTGGCTGCTGCTGGGCCCTCATGGCGTTGGGCTTCGTAGTCGGTGTTATGAACGTCTGGTGGATAGTGATGTTGACCGTCCTGGTGACGATTGAAAAGCTTGCGGCTCGAGGAAAGCAGATCGGAAAATTGGCCGGGGTGGTACTGATCGTTTGGGGGACGGTGGGGATATAAAAATCGGGAATCGGGAATCGGGACGCGGGAAGTGGGAAGCGCAAGACTACCTGGAGCGGGAAGGGAGCGAGCAGGCCGGAGCAAACCGCTCCCACCTCCCCACTCCCTGCTCACTATTGTTTTACGGTACCAGTTGTTCTTCGCGCTGCTTGAGCATGAACAGTCCTTCGCGCATGCTGGTCACAACGATGGTTCCGCTTTCGAAGTACGGATAGTTACTGAAAGCGCCGGCAAATCCAGGGGCATCCAGACCCAACGGTACGGTGTCGAAGTGGCCGACCTCTCTCGGATTCTCAGGATCGCGCACATCGATGATCCGTAACCCGCTGACGTAGTTGGCCTGATACATATAGTTGCCTTTTACGTAGAGATTGTGATCGGTTGCTCCGGTTTCGCCCATGTACTCTTTCAGCAAAATGGGGTCATCGAGGTCCTCGATATCCCAAACCAGTGTTCTCGTTTTCTCGACGCCACTCAACTCATCCAACTCGTCGTTGAGGAAGAAGAAACGGTGATCGTCTGAGATCCACCCCTGGTGTGAGTACGCGACGCTGGGGTACGTGGCGTTAGAAACGGCGACGGTGCTGTCCTTATTGGTCACATCGGCGATACTGAGGGCCGTTTCGTTAGCTCCGAAACAGATCTCCCGACCCTGGTATTCCTCATCGGGCCCGGCGTAGAGGAGGCATTGAGCATCGTGCGAGTAACCGGTGTTCTGTCGACCCGTCGCCATATCCTGAAAACATCCGGCGAACGTTGGGTTGGTGGGCTCGCGAATATCGACCATGTGGAGTCCGCCGCCGCAGGTGGTACCACCGCCGCTGGCTCCTACAACATAGGCGAAGCCGGTTTCCTCATTGATCACGATGTTGTGGGCGCTGTTGATTTCTGAGTAATGCGCGGTTTCCTCGAAGGTCACCGGATTACTACCGTCGAGCCCCCTCAATTGAGTGAGGTCGAAAATCTGGATCCCGTGAGCACCCGCGTTGTCGGCCACAATGTATGCGTGGTTGGCATACACTTTCATGTCCCGCCAGAGGTTGGCGTTGGCACCTTCGGTCAGCGGAAGGTCGCCTACATACACCGGGTTGGCAGGGTCGCTGATGTCCACAAACGACGTGCCATCGAAGCGACCGGCGATTACCCATTCTTTGCCAGTTTGAGAGTCGGTCCACCCCCATACATCGTTCATCATGATGCCGCGCTCGCCACCAATGTCATCGACGGGCATGAAGGAAACCAGCTCTACGTCGGAACAATTGAAAGCGCCGGCGGTTCCGTCCTCCGCGCAATCGATCTGCTCTCCGTTGACTGCCACCAGTGACTCATCAATGTCGAACACTGAACTGGTACGAGTCCACTCACCACCGGCTCCACGCTCATATACGTGCGCCAGTCCCTCAAAAAATTTATCGCCTGGAGACCCGGCTACGGCAACAGTTCCTCCAGCGGCCATCGCAATGCCAGCCCCTCCGATAAAACCAACCGATTGCGGAGTCTGAACCGCCTGCAGCTCAGACCACTGGCCCGAATCGTCCATACGGAAAATATAGAATCCGCCGCTCAGTCCGTTGATAAGGGGAGCACCGAGGAAAAGATCAGAGCCAGCACGTGCGAGACCGAAACCCAGGCCAGCCGGAGGAGCGACTCCCGCGGGGGAGAGGAAATCTGTCTCCGTCCAATTGCCCGCATCGTCACGGCTGAAGGCAACCGCGCCACCTACGAACCCACTGGAGATCGGAGCGCCAAGAAGGGCGTCATTTTCTCCAAGATTAACTGAAGTTCCCATGCTTCTTACCCGAGCGTCGCCTGAGACCATACGGGCCTCCTGATCCCAGGAACCATCATTGTTTCGGTACACATAGGCGGCACCCGGAACGTCGACCGGGGGACCACCGGCAAAGCCGATCGCCGTGCCCGGCGCGCCGATCAAAACCCCGTCGTCGTTGATTGAAAGAGATGCTCCAAAGCGCTCTCCCGCTTCGCCACCTTCGAGCTTTGCAGCCACCCGCCAGGCGTTGCCGCTCATGTCACGTCGAAAGACGTAAACCGAGCCGGCTTCGCCCTGATCGGGAGCACCGACCATAAGCGTGCCGCCGCCGACTGTAACGCTGGTGCCAAAGGAATCCCCTTGAGTCAGGTCATCGGGCTGAAGGCGGGCGACCTGGGCCCACTGGAGATCAGAGCCACGGTGAAATACAAGGACTGCGCCTTTGCCGCCATCGGTGGAAGGAGCAGCAACAGCGAGGACATCTCCTTCAACCGCCAGCGCGCTTCCGAAACCCTCACCGACCGAGGGCTCGTCCGTTACGATCACATCAGATTCGGTCCAACCATGTGCAGCACCGCGCCGAAAAACGTGGACTGTGCCGAGCTGTGACGCGGGCGAGGGGAAAAACGAAACGACACCGGGACGTCCTACAAAGACTTCGTCGCCGAACACAGCCACAGCAGATCCGAAGCCCGTAATTCGCAAATTCGCCGTACCGTCGGCTGTGGATTGGGCATCCAAGGAAGCTGGCGCGGCCAGGGCCATGCCCAGAATAACAGGAAAGACCTTACGAAAAGATACGTTCATGAAGCTACTCCAAGATTTTTTGGGTCTACTAATATAGCCGTTTTGGTACGAAATCGGCACGGGTGCATCCGCCGAATCTGAACCATGTTGCAACCACTTCTTCACATTCCAGCAACGAATTGGACGGTACGATAGTATAGAAATGGTCGGTGCAAAATTGGGAGTCGGAGAAGAGACCAAATGGACTCGGAGTCAGATTCTTAGGATAGAGGAAAAATTCACGGGAATTTTTCCGCGATTCGATGGAGCGTCGTCCGCACCCTTTGACTGAAGCCAGACCTCCCAATAGTTTTACGTAGCCCAGCGGAGGATGATAGGATGAAAAGCAAAAAACAATCGAGGCGCAGCTTTGTTGCGGCCTTTTCCACAGTCGCAGTCAGCGTCGCGTTTAGACCAATCGGCCATTGTGGTGAAGCGAAGCCAGGTACCAGAAGCGATCACCCGACTCCGCGCCCGGGCGTCGACGCTTCACATGTCCTTAGCGAAGAAGTTCTGGCGAATTATCCCGACGCCAAGTCAGCTTACGAAGGCATAAGGCAGATCCCCCAAATAGCCGACGGGATTCGCTGCCACTGCGGATGCAAAGACATCCCCGGATATTATTCCCTCCTCACCTGTTACGAGGAAGGGATGATGGCAACAATGTGTGAGATTTGCCAGGGACAGGGACGACTCGCGTTTCGTCTCCACAACTCCGGCAGAACTCTAGACCAGATCCGTGCTGCGATAGACGCCCGCTACGCCTAATACAAAAATCAGTTGGTCCCCCAACCCTGGATTGGAGTCCCGATGAAATTTCCCCTGCCCGCCTGTTTGCTCTTTGTCACTGCGGTTTTCCTAACCGGGCCCTCGACTGCTACGGCTCAAGTTCGCGCCAGCGAATTCGCCACTATTTCTCAGGTCATTGATGGAACCACGATGACAGTCGAGTATTCCCGACCGCGGGTCAGAGGACGTGACACCATTTTTGGCGGACCCGTCTACTGGGGTGAAGTTTGGACACCGGGGGCCAATTGGGCTACCACGCTGGAAATCGACAAAGACGTCGAAATTGACAGTTACGAGTTAACCGCAGGGAAATATTCTTTGTGGCTGGTCGTTCAGCCCGAAGGTTGGACCGTTGTTCTGGACCCGAATCACCGGCTGTTTCATACGGTAAGGCCCGAAGAAAACGCACGGCAGATTCGTTATCCAATTCAGCCTCAAGAAGGGCCGTTCACTGAGGCCCTTACGTTCACCTTTACTGAACTTTCGCCGCGTGGCGCTACCCTGGCCATGAACTGGCAGAACACATACGTGCCGCTGGAAATAAAGGTGCGGAGTTCGCGGGAATTGACTGTCGCCGCCGATGTGGCTGAGAAGTACGTGGGGTCCTACGCGATGTCCTGGAGCGATGAACTCGCTCGCGAATTCGAGACACAGAAGGACATAAACTTCGAAATCGTTTACGAAAACGCATCCTTGGTCGGCCGAATGGATCCGCCGCCCTTTCCCGACTGGTCAGACCTGATGCTGCTGACCCTGGCCGAAGACTGGTTCACACCCGCAGCGCTTCAGAACGGCGAAATTTTCGATGTCGTTTCGGATCTAGTTTTTGAATTCGGCATGACAGACGGAATGATTACGGGTTTTGAAATCCGCGCGGGTGGAGACGACCTGCTGGCCACCGCCACGAAAAACCAACAGTAGTCACGTGCGGGAAACAATGCCGGAGTGGATTTTGATTCGCTCCGAGCCGTCACCCTTGACGTAAGACGTAAGCATCTTCAATTCGTTGACCACATCGGTGGCGGAACCGTCTCCGATGTAGGTGCAGTCGCTAACCTCCCGGAACCCCCGGCGGGTTAGAACAGCTCGCGAGTCAATAGCGAATTGAGGCGAGTCTTGAGCTTCGACTACGACGATACTGGGCATGGACAAAGTCGGGAAGTCGGGAGGTCGGGAAGTGAGGCGGCTGGCCCCTCCCGACTTCCCGACTTCCCTTCTCCCTACGGTACCAGATTTTCTCTTTTGCGGAGCAGGAATATTCCAGCATTCCCGCCATTGACGGCGATAACACCACTTTCGAAATACGGATAATTACTCCAACTTGAACAGCACGGCGCTCCCTCTGGCTGCATGTCGAAGTAGCCGACCTCCACAAGATTCTCGGGATCAGAGATATCAATTATCCTCAAGCCAGCCCCATAGTTAGACTGGTACATGAGGTTACCTCTGACATAGAGGTTATGGTCAGTATCCATCGTTTCAGCGATGTACTCGCTAAGTAGAATAGGATCATCCAGGTCGGCGACATCCCACACCAATGTCCGGGTGCCGACTCCGCGGCCTTCATCACCCTCATCGTTTGAGAAGAAGAAACGCTGATCGTCAGACAACCAACCCTGATGGGCATATGCGACGTTCGGGTAGCTAACATTAGAAATTGCGATCGGGTTTTCCTTGTCGGACACGTCCGAGAAACTGATCGCCGTTTCGTTTGCGCCGATGCAGATCTCCTTGTTCTGATAATCCGTGTCCGGTCCTGTGTACATCACGCACTGGGCGTCATGACTGTAACCGGTACCACGGCGTCCAGTTTCGGTGTCAGAGAAACAACCAGCGAAAACCGGCGCAGCGGGTTCGCGGATGTCCAGCATGTGCAAACCGCCGCCACAGGTCGAACCGCCACCGCTGGCTCCAACGATATAGGCAAACCCTGCATCTTCATTGATCACGATGTTGTGCGCGCTGTGGATGCCATCGTAGTGGTAAACTTCTTCAATTGTCACGGGCTCATCACCGATTTCGCGCAACTGATTCAGGTCAACCACCTGCATACCGTGCTCGCCTGCACCATCGGCGACAATGTACGCATGGTTCTTGTAAACTTTGATGTCTCTCCAAACGCTGGTGTTCGCCCCTTCGGTCTTGGGCAGCTCGCCCAGGTAGCGCGGGTGCGACGGATCGCTGATATCCACGAAGACGGTGGCATCAATTCTCCCAGAGATAACAATTTCATGCCCCGTCTCGGGATCAGTCCAACCCCACATGTCGTTAAGCCAGATTCCGCGACCACCACCCAAATCACTGACGGGGATGAAGGAGACAAGGTCGACATCACCGCAATCCCACCCGGCGATATGGCCATCTTCATCGCAGTTGACGCGTTCGCCGGCGATTGCGTCAAGACCTTCCTGCTCGGAGGTCAGCATAGCAGCTGCGACCCAGTGATGTCCCTGTCTCTCGTAAACCATTGCGTTGCCGCCGCCGTTGTCGCCGCCGGAAATCCCGACGACCGCCAGGTTTCCATTAACCGCAACCGCGTTACCGAACGAACCCGCGTTGGCACGATCTTCGGGGGCGACTTTCATCACCTCGTTCATGCCGCTTTCATCTCCCCTGAAATCGTAGACCACTCGACCTCCCGGGGTGCCAATCCAAACACCATCACCCGTAGCTGCCAGCGAACTCCCGAAACCAGCTCTTCTGGCCGCTTCGTAAGGGGCCAGATCGTTGCCCTGCTCCATCGCACCGTCAACTACCCTATAGGTAGCGACTGACCCCAATCGATTGTTCGATCCGGGCATTCCCACAAAGAGCGTGTTGTCATTAAACGCAAGGCTCGATCCGAAGCGGCTGTTCTCTTCGGAGCCCCTGCGCGGCAACAGCCCCTGGCCAACATATCTGCCGTCAACGCGGTGGAAATGGAGGGCATCTCCGGATCGACTATTTCTGCCGGGCATACCAACCAGAAGATGATCGTCTTTTGCAATTATTGCGGATCCGAATCGATCGCCATTGACGCCGTCACCGTCAGTCAGTTTTTCGGCCTGTAACCAACCATCACCCTGACGTTCAAATACGTATACGGCTCCTGTGGAGTCATGGTTTGGCGCGCCCACAAGCGCGAGATTGTCTTTCAGAAACAACGCCGCACCAAAGGAATCACCCTCCGCACCGTCGGCAGGCCGGAGAACACCGGCGGACCGCCACTCGCCACCACCTGTCCGTGAATAGACGTAGACGACACCCGGAGATCCTGGCACCGGCGGGTTCCCGCCGATCAACATGGTGTTTTCTTCAACTGCCAACGCGCTTCCGAATCTGTCTCGGAGGGCCGGTTCGGGCGACATCAGCTGAGTGTGTTCCTGCCATTGACCTGAAGCATTCTTGCGAAAAACGTACACGATTCCGGACCTAAACAGATTGCTGGCTTCAGCAACGACCACCTCGTTGTCGCCCACTGCAACGGCGTTGCCAAAACCCTGCAGCGCCTCTTCGGAAAACGTCGTTTGAGCGCTAGCGGGAGCCGAAAGCAGCGCCAAGAATAGAGCCAGGAACAGGCCTCGACAAAACCTTTGCATCATTACCTCGCGGTGTGTGTGATGGGCTGAAAACTTCAGCCAAAGAATATGCGACAAGAAACTAAGGTCGGGAAGTCGGGAAGTCGGGACGGACGAAGGGCGACGGCTATTTTGTTACAGAGTGGAACAAAACGCCGGTCGGAACGGTCCGTGTTAACCCGTCCATTCAGTCCTGTTCCGTCCGTTCCGTCATGTTCCGAACCGTTCTGTCCCTCTACCTCCGTTCGAACCTTATCTCCCGCCCACCAACTATTCTTGTGATATGATCGGCGTCGGCACCAGGAACCAGACGAACCACCTCGGTGCCGGATTCGTCATTGAGAGCCAATTGGGCACCATCGGCCTGGCCGTGCCAGACATCGAACCCGTCGCCGCCATCAAGATGGTACATGGTCCAGCGTCCGGCTCCGGTTTCGTAACCGAGCACGGTAAACGCGTTGGTGCCGTTGTCGCCGGTGATGAATTCCATGATGGCACATCCATCCACAATTGGAGTGGCCTCGATGCTGAATTTCGGACCTTCGGAATTCTGAGAAACCCAATTGCCGATCAGGAAATTGCCTGCCTTGTAGTTGTCCTCGGTGCATCGAGCCGTCTCATGCGTTCCGTACATCGGGACGTTGAACAACGGGTTGCTCATGGGGTGACGTTTTTTGAACTCCATGATCCAGGCTGTACGCCACGTTTGACCGCCGTCGAAGGAGGTTCCGTCATTCCAGCGGAAAGAATCCGGACCGATGTCGGCAAAGCTGTAGCGGGTGGTCTGGGTACGCCCGTCAGAGGTCTGTCCTTCTTGAATAAAATCGCCGCGACCGTGCGTGAAGACACCTTCGAGCGTACCGAACCCGGCTCTGTTTTGTTGGGGCCAGTTGAGAACCAACACCCATTTTTCCTTTGCCGGATCGTAGCTTCGAACCGAAAAACCTCGGATATGGCTATTCCCCAGGTAACCATCCCACAATTCTACAACTCCACAACCTCCTGCAACCGGGAAAACGCGGTTTGTTGCCGAGCCAGTGTTAAGCCAACTGCCATCTTCCTGTAAACGGAGGTTGTCGAGGTCCCACTCACCGATCCAAAAATCGAACTCCCGGTAGTGACCTTCCTGGCATGCTGCCTGGGCTGATGCCTGGGTGGTCGTGATTCCAAAGAGAAAAGGCATGATCGCTAGGGATCGAAGAACATTCCGTGACATCCGCAAGGTGCTCCCGTTTGGGCCGCCAAGGCCGTTTGAGACGATACATCGTAACTCGATACACCGGGGATACACCGAAGCAGCCACCGGGTTTCATCCCAAAAATGCTAAACGCCTGCTATTGTACCGGAATTTCCAGAACTCCCATAATCCTCATTTCGTCCAACTCGCCAGTGCCCACGTCTGCCACCTGGGCACCATCAGCTAACAAAGACAGTCCTTCGGTACTTAAAGGCAGCCAAATAGTTAAGTCTACGGGGTTTTCGTTTCCAACAATCACGTTCAAACGATCCCCGGCCACAACGAATTCCACACCGTCCGACGACGCCGAGGCCCGCACCCCAATTCCGCTGGCCGGCCTTAGGAAAACATAAGAGGCTCCCAAAACGTTCACGGTCACCCGTGACGTTGCCGGACGAAAGGAGATTGCGGATTCGCTTTCGGCCTCGGACGCAGCAGGTTCTGGCTCTGGCGCTACAGTGACCGGAATTGCGGGTGCATCGCTCGCCGTTTTTCCTATAACTGAGCGGATTGTGTCGGAGATCAAAGCTCCCAGGGGGCTCACCCCGACGACAACCAGTGTGATAATCGCGGCAGCCACAAGCCAAGAGTGTTTGGGAGGCGAGTTTTCTACGACAACGGCCCTCGATCCACAAAGGGAGGGCGGCACAGGAAAATCAGTTTGCAACAACGCCTTTGTCAGCAAATTCGAATCGGCACTCAATCTGTTCAACGACTCTCTACACGGGAGACATGTTGCGATGTGTGTCCGGGCAACAGCCACGTCAGCAGGCGAAAGGCAACCGTCGATCAGACCCACTAACGCCGCGACATCGATGTGATTATTGGGTGTGGCAGTCATGCTATCAACTCCCTTACATGTACCAGGTGTTTTGCAAGGTTTGCGAGGGCGCGGGCGATCAACGTCCCCACTGATCCAGTCGTTGTCCCAACCGCCTCGGCGATTTCTTTGTGGCTGAAGCCTTCTTCTCTCATAAGCAGGACTGTTCGATCTCGTTCTGTCAGGTTGTCCAGCGCCTCTCTCACCATTTTCCGGAGGTCTGTCTTTTCGAGGACTTGATCTGGAGCGACAGGAGTCGTCGGTTCAAGGACATCTCCGTGCACCACGGTCAACTCACTCCGCCGAGTCGCGATCCGGGATTCGTCTTTCATGAGGTTGGTAACGACCGAGTAGAGCCACTGCCGCACCTTTTCGACTCCGGTCGTTTTGGATAGTCGAACGTAGGCTTCCTGAACAACGTCTTCCGCGAAATCTGGATCGCCAGAGTAACGCGACGCGTAGCGAAAAAGTTCGGTCCGGTATTCATCGTAGGCCTCCTCGAAATCCATCTAGAAAGCGGCTCGAAAACCGATGATGGGGAGGATGGGCAAACCGTCCTCGAAATGGTCCTGGAGTTGCCTCGAAGATCCTCGGACGATGCCATCTTCAACAATCGTACGGGGCCCAGATATGTTGTAAACGGATTTGTTGTTTTGATTCAAAACGTTGGTGAGCCGAAAGTATATGCCCAGGTCCCAGGTTCGATAGGAATGAGTCCAGTCGATGAGCAAATTAATCGTGGAGAACCACGGGGCCCTGCGGTCGTTTGGCGCTCCGACCACCGGATTTTCAATCACACAAGGAAATTCAGTATTGCAAACCAAGACGTTTGGCGTCAGCCTCGTGAATGGTGTCCCGGAGGCAATATTCGACGTGATCCCGAGTGTCAGAGATCGGGAAACTCGGAGCGAACCAGTGAGGGAAAAAACGTGGGCCCTGTCATTGTCCGAGGCGAACTCAAAGCCTTCGAAGAGAGTACGGGAACGAGAAAAAGTGTATGCCAAAGAGCCGGTAAGCCTACCGCTGAGTTTGCGTGCCGACAGCTCAAGTCCGCGACTAATCGTCGCACCGAAAACTGGTCCTTCACGGCCCGAAACTGGGCCAGGTTGAGGCGGGCGGATCCCGACACCTCCAGTCTCCCGGGAATAGACTGATGCACCAATGAGAACTCCACCATCGAGCCAGCGCTCGACGGTCATCGACCAGAGGTCAGATACGAGAGCTGGTAGCGAATCCCCTGCCAACACCCAGACGTGAAGCGGGTTTAAGTCGCCACCCGTAGGTCCGGGGCCAACCGTACCAATTGTTTGAGCGTATTGGAACGCCCGTCCGAACGTCACAGAGATTGTAGTCCTTCTCTCGGGCAACAAAAATCGAGCGACGAGATGCGGCGCGAACCGGACACTGGAGGTGTTCAAGAACTTCCCCCCAACTTCGGCCTTGAGGCCTGCCTCAACTATTAAGTCGGAAGCGAAGGCCATCCTTTTTTGCACCCAACCACCCACCCGGGTCAGTTGGTTTGAGAACCCGATAGAGTCATAGCTGAGAGGTTGACGAAAAAAACTGGGAGCGGCCCCCGTATGGTCAATCGATTGGTCTGTCACTTCGTAACCAATCGAATAGGAGTTCGCAAGCTGAATTCCGGTTGGCCGCAATTCGCCTCGAACAAGAACGTGCTTTATCTCGTTTTCAGTTGGTACACCCCAGGACCTGGAATCTTGCAAGCCCCAAAATCGGCTGACACCCACCGACATTTCCAACTCCGACGAACCGAACGAGTGAAGGTATCCCGCCCGCCCCAGGTCATTGCCCCATCCAAATCTACGCGGCGAAAAAAGAGCGGAGTCGGAAGGGGAGGAACGGGAATCAATTAACCGGGCCCGGTTAGAAAAAACATCAGTAGCTGACATTCCAGAAACAGACAGTACCCCTCGCCTACCCACATTCTGATCTATGCGCCCGGTAACGTCTCGAAGGGTGTAGTCAAGAGCGGAACCTGCAACAATGTCTGCTACACTCATCCTACCAGCCAAGACCCAACTGGTAGCACCACCGAACGCGGTTCCATCCATCGCTAGTCGCGCGCTGAATAGCCCCAATTCAGCTACTCCGTCCATTTTATCGTCCCGCCCGCTACGGGATTTCAATTGTAATACCCCTGCGGCGCCGTCTCCGGTGTTTACCGGCCGCGCACCTGGATGGTAGAACGCGCTGCCCAGGATATCCGTGTTGACGCTCGAAAACGCCCCGTACAAATGGACCGGATTGTAAAGAGGCAACCCGTCAAAGGTGACCCTGGTTTGATCCCAGGAGGCCCCCCTTGTCCGCAACTCGGCGGACAGGGCATCGCGAAAAGACACGCCTGGTATCGACCTGAGCGTACGAAAAATGTCGGACTCCCCAACTGATCCAACCTCTTGCACGTCGCTTTGAGTAATCCCCCTGGTATCACCAGAAAGGAACGCTGCCTGCCGATACTGCTCAAGGGTTACACGTTCCCATTGCGCACCAATATCCAACTCCGCGGCGCGACTAAAAGGTTCTTCAGGAGCCTGTTGCGACTCAACCCGTTCGAGCTGCACGGGGATTATCTCCAATCCAACAGATAATCTCAGAGCCGACTGAGCTACGTCAACGTCCACCTGCTGCGGCCGATATCCCAGTCGTCGGACAAGCAATCTGTAAGTACCCGGCACGAGATCGTCAAACCTGTACGCTCCCTTTTCGTCCGTCACAGCCGTGCGGGATGCTCTAAGAAACGGAGAAACCCGGGACGTACTCATGATAATGCCGCCAGGGGAGGGCTCCAGAACCACGGAAGCACCGAGTAAAGGCGCCGAGTTGTTTGCGTCCAGGACGCGTCCGCCCACCGTCCCGCTGCGGTCCTGGGCCAGTGCAACCTGGTTCGAACCAAATATCAAAATGGCAATCAGTCCTAGTCCGCAATTTTTCACACGTTTCATTTAACCATCCAGTTTCAGGGGCCGGCCTCAATTCCAAGATTGAGACGATTCACTACCCGAGTTTCTGACGTTTATACTATCATGTCAGAAATGAGTGCCCTCGAACGTCAAATCCGAGGAACAAACACTCACTTCACAGATTGAGGCAAACAATGAGAAGCATTCACAAGCTGGCCGTTTTACTACTTCTGGCTACCACGTCTGTTTCGACGGGCTGCTCGGATTCGCTTAGTCCGGAAGAGCAGGCTATACAGGAAGCCGTCGGGGACTACGTAGCTGATAACAGCGGGGGAATTTTTCGAATAGAAAACACAGCAGGGAACATCGTTCAGGATTTATTGGCGGCAGGGAGCAGACTTCGGTTGAAGCTCAACGCGGACGGCACGACCGAGGGCCAAATGTTCATCCCTGGCAGTTCAGAAAACGGAGACGACTTCGACGCAAACATGGCAGGCAGGTGGTCAATTGCTGGCACGACAATCCGATTTACTCAGCTGGCCGACACCTTTGTAAAGGATACTCCGTTTGAGAAAGACGGAGACACCCTTGCCAGCCACTCAAATTTGAGTGACGGACTAACCCTAGTTACCCGACTCGTTCGATAAAAGAGAAGGCGGGAGCGTGTCACCGCTCCCGCCTTCCTACCTCAGTTTGTTCTATCGTCCATTCTTAAAGTTCGTTCGCACCCTATCAATGTTGAGACGAATGATCGCGAGCATTTCTGAGGAAAAACCGAATGTCAGAAATCGCTACCGTGAAACGTCACCTTTGGCAACACCATCACTTCAACAATAATAGAAATTATGAAAAACAACCCAATTTTAGTTCAGTTTATGTTTGGCGCGATTGTGATCTTGTCAGGGTGTACGAACGGTACCGACCCGATTTCAGAAACCAACAACATTTTGACCGGCACCTATATTGCCAGTGGCGCCGTCGGAATCATGATGACGACGGACCCTACTATTGATCTTCTGGCACTCGGAAATGACTTCGAGGTAACATTGTCAGAAGACGAAACCATGAGCGGCATTTTTTTGGCGGTCGACCCCGATGGTGAAGGCACTCACGTTTTCGATCTAGGCGGCAAATGGGAGATAAAGCAAGGCGTCGTTCAATTGTCACCAGACGATGTTGACAGTTTTCTTCACGATATGGTCTTCGAGATAGAAAACGGGGCATTGTTCGGCGAACTGACCAAAGACGACCCGCTGACGATCCGCCTCGTGAGGCAGTAACCCTCGACTGGGATTTTGCCGTGGATCACCCACCCCCGTTAAAAGTATCTTCTAAGTGCCAACCCCACGTAGTCGTCCTGCCTCAAACCGTACAGGAAATCCTCAGGCGCCGCACCGAAAAAGACTCGCGTTTCGAGCGTGACAATCCAATCGCTGCCAAACCTCCGGCTTCCTTCGACTGAAAGAAGGTTTCCGTCTCCTTCAACATCCGCGACTACAAATGCGAGGAGCTCACTGCTCTGTACATCATTGAAAGCCAGCCTTCCACCGAACGTCACGTCACCCTCGAATGGCGTGGTGGCAGCATCGCCTCTGTCATCAAACAAATATTCCGAAAGAAGCCCTAGGTCCGCGTTGGTTCCAAGCACCTGGGGAATCGTGTACTCAAACCCGCCGGCGAACGCCCAGTATCGACCAAGTTGAACGTCCCGGGTTAGCCCCTCGAGCTTCAGTAGCCACCCACCTGAGGTATACTGTCCTTCGACTCCCAGCTGCTCCATTTGTTCATAAAAGGGAGTGAGGGCCACGCCGCCCCTGTCATTGAGCACAGGTTCTAAACGTGGATCGCGGTTGGTGCCGTCAAAATAGGACACGGCCAGATCGAAACTCCCGATGTAGTGAGACCATCTCACAGCCCAATCGAAATGATGTTCCTCGGCACCCGACTGGTAACGGACATCGTCTTCATCCACCAACACCGATTGCCGCAGTCGACCATCGGTTCCTTGAAACGTTCGTTCTCTGAAATACGGCAGTGCGAACAACTCCACCGTTCCCCAGGGCCTGATGAACGCGGCATTTACCATCGGCTGGCCGAGCTTGTCTTCCCCATCCACGTTCTCAACGAGATCGGTCTGGTTGATTACGTCCACGAGGTGTAGAGACTCGGTTACTCCCCAGAAGACCTTCCTCAAACCAACACGCAATTCCCATGATTCGAAAACGTACTGCCAGCTCAATTCTCGAAGGTCGAAATGAGTACGTTCTTTGTCAGCGAAGTCCAAACGCACGAAAGGTTCGACCGTTATCGATTGCCTTCGGTCGTCCCATTCGCGGTAGAACTCGGCTTCAAGTGACACCGAGGCATCGTGACGATCCTGGCCCGAAAAGAGAGGCCCCTTGAAGTAACCCCGGGATTCTAATCCAACTTCGGCGGTTAGTTGAGCACGGACCGGCCCTTGCGGGATGAGCGCAAGCGCAAACGCCAGGGGAAACACACCCTGACGCCAACTCCTTCTGTGGGACATTTAACTACCTGGCTCGCCGGAGGGAATTCTGATCGAAGTCGCGATCAGACAACCCCGTTCCGAAGTCGAAATTCCTCCACATCAGGGTAGTACTTTTTCCGGTCTGGTGATTGACCATGTCCATTTGATCCGCTCTCCAGTACCGACCTTCGTATTGCTGGTAACCGGCGTAGCTGAGCGTTTTCATCAGCACGTTCCGCCGGTCGTAGAAATCGACCTTCATGACCCTGTACTCCACCTGGTCAAACCAAACTAACTGGCGGGTGTACCCAGAATTCTCGTCAACCGGCACTCTTTCAACCACGAAGGTGGGTGTACCATCCAGATCTTCCTCACTAACAAATCGGTAGTCGGAGTATTTCTCAACTTCCTGTGAAGAAATATCTTCGTAAGCGAACTCGCTCCCCATGAAGGGCCCGGCTTTGTTGTTCGACGCAATGCGTTTCACGCGACGTAGCGCTGGCAGATACAACCACTGGTCGTCGCTGCCAATACGGTGACTGAAAGAAAGCAGAGCGGTACCCTGCACATCTCTCGGGCGATCGAAAATCACGAGGGTCTTGTCGCCATCGTCGAGAACTTCGAGAGTTCGATTCCGGATTTCTCTGGTGCTTTCCTCACCGTGGCGGTTTCTCAAAACCATCGTCATCTCAGACGTAAAGTCACCAAAGCCACTGTCTCTTCGTTCCGCTTCGATCGCTATTTCCAGCCCGCGACCACCATCGTCCTGGGCAACCGCGACGGAACCCGCGGCGAGTGATCCTAGCGTTGAGGCCATAACTGTGCTCATAAATCTTTTATAAATCATTTCTCTTTTACCTGCTTGCTTTGATCGGTTCATTTACAACTCCATCGAAATCGACTTCACTGGTCTTAAACTGGCGATGCCTGGCCTCGACTCTCAAAAGAAGAGGAGGCAACATAAAGAACTCCGTAAGGAGTGCCAGTAGAATGGTCACAGCAGTCAATCGCCCCATACTCGCATTGATATCGAAGGCCGAAAAAGATAGGATAGAGAATCCAACAACGAGGATCACCGACGTTATCACGATCGCGCTTCCCACCGTGTGGAACGCGTAGCGAACACTTTCTTCAGGTCCGAGACCTTTTTCTTTGCGGGCACGGAAATACTTGGAGAGAAAGTGCACCGTATCGTCCACCACGATTCCGAACGTCATGGCTGCAACCACTGAAAGCGCAATATTGATCCTCCCGACAAACACTCCCCATAAGCCGAATGCAACTACGGCTGGCGCCAGATTTGGTATCAAACTCAACAACCCAAATTTCCAACTCTTAAAGGCAATAACCAGTACAATTGAAACCAACGCAAACGCAACCGTAGTCCCTGTGAGCATACCCTTGATGTTCCTCTCGGAAATGTGAGAGAACATCACCGCTGCACCAGCACCCTCTGAAACCATTGAGGGCGTGCCGTTGGCAATCAACCATTGCCTTCCGGCGGCGGACAATTCGCGGAGTTCTCGGGACGTGATGTCCCCCGCAATGACCGTTACTCTGGTTGCCGATTTGTCGACATTAATTTGATTGTTCAAATCCAAGCCGTACGGCAACGACATTTCGTAGAGCAACAGATACTGTGCCGCCAGGTCGCGATTGTCCGGCAAGACATGCCACGCCGGATCGTCGCCGTGCATACTCTTGTTGAGGCGCGCCATTGTCTCAGGTAGAGCCACCACCTGAATCACGTTTGGCTGCTCTCTGTACCAGTCCGCGAATTGCTGGATCGTCTGCAAATACTCGGGCTCTGAAATGCCACCGCTCTGCCCCGACTCAACTGAAAAATCGATCTGATAGACACCGGTGAGGTTCGCAGAACTAAAGTCAGAATCAACGCGAAACTGAATTGAACTATCGAAATAGTCTACGAATTGATCGTTCAATTCGTTTCTTGACACCATGACGGCGAACACAACAACAATAGCTGCCGAACCCCATAACAAACCTTTGTGGCTCCGCACCACGAATTCGGCGAACCGGTCTACCAAACTCACCCGATCTACCTCCACAACCCTGGAGCGAATCGGAAGAATAGCCAGCAGAGCAGGGAGCATCGTCACTGAAAAGAAAAACGCGAAGACGACACCAACTGCCGTGATGTTCCCGAGATCCCGGAAGGGGGGCGAGTCACTGAAATTCATCGACAGGAAGCCAATGGATGTCGTGAGACTCGTCAAGAACACGGGTTGCATATTGATTCGCAAACTGTCGACGATGGCCTCACGTTTGTTCATGCCATGGCGCATGCCGGTGAGCATGCTCACAAGGATGTGAATGCTATCGGCCACGGCGAGAGTCATGATCATTGTGGGAGCAATCGCCGAGGGCGGAGTCAAACGCACTCCAATCCAGCCTGCCAGCCCCATCGCGGTGACAACCGAGGCGGCGATGACCACGACGGTCACGCCGGTTGCAGTAAAAGACCGTAGAGAGAAGAACATCACCAGAATGATCCCCAGATACATCAGCGGCACCAATTTTTGCATGTCTGCGATGCCGTTTTCGCTGAAGGCATTATTCAGCATCGCCATTCCGGTCAAGTAGGTGTTGATGTTCGGGTTTTCGGCCTCCAGCTCAGAGGCAAGCTGCCTGGCATAGGCAACAGCCCGAGCCGTTTCATCAAGCTCTTGCCCGGGAAGTTGCAGCGTGACGTTAACACCGGTTACGTGACCAGATTCTGACACGACTCTCTTGACCAGGAGCGGTTCTGCGAGCGCAATTTCCTTGATTTCCTCCAATCGATCCTGATCGAGCGACTCGGCGTTTGCAACAAGATCGGCTACCACCAGGTCATCGCCGTCGGCGGAAACATGCTGGAAGTTGGTGAGGGCATCCACGCGGGAAGCGAAGGGTATCTGCCATGATTTTACAGTGAGGTCCTCAATCGCCGCCAGGGTGGGGCCTGTAAACACCGTACCATCTGTCGGTTCAAGGACGATCAATATGTTGATCGTGTTTGTATAGATGTCCTGCAACGCTTCAAACGCGGACAACTGAGGGTTTTCTTCGCCGAAAAAATCCCGATAGTCGTCCGAGAAGACCAGGTTTCGGCCGCCGGCTCCTGCAGCCAACATCACCATGATGCTCCCTATCAAAACCGGGAAGCGCCATTTAACTATCCAGCGCGCAAATGCTGCAGCGCGCCCGTTACCATTATGTTCCATTTTCAAAATGCTCCATGTTTAGTTCCCCACTTACAATGGCGGGATTTCAAGCGGCCTTTTCGGCCGGTTTCGCGAGCGTATCGATAAACTCGCCCATCATTTCGAGGGATTCGTAAATCGCCTCAACACTCTTTGAATTTTTTGCAATTCCGATCGCCCCTTCATACATCGCGATGAGAAACCGGGCCGTCTTCCTGGGATCCACATTGCTTCGCAACGTCCCGTCCTGAACCCCGCGTTCAAGAACCTCGGCCAACGCGGCGTGCCAGCTGTCGAATATTCTTTCAATCCGGAGGCGGAACCCCTCATCCACCGGAGACATCTCCTGCGCAAGGTTCATCAAGGGACAACCAAGGGTGACGTCGCCGACCTCCGCCATTTCGGCACAATGGCCCACTTCCCCATTTTCATCATGCCCGCGCAGCATGCGTGCTGCCGCTGTCACCGTACCTTTGAGAACCTCGATAGCGTTGCCTTCGGCTTTCAGACTGGCCGACCATTTGTCAGCAATCCAGTGCCCTATAACCTCGTCGACAACAGCATATCCCAGCTCCTTTTTTCCTGAAAAGTGATGGTATAGCGCTCCCTTGGTGACCCCGGCGCTTTTCAGGATCCTGTCAATATTGGCTGCCTGAAAACCGACTCGATAAATCTCAAAAAAGGCTGACTCCAGCAGTTTTTTGCGAGTTTTATCCGGATTTTTTTCTGTCATTTTCGAATCCTGAGTAGCTTGGAAACTGATGCGTCCCTATACATACCAACTAGTATGTATGTTACTTTCTGAATTGTCAACTGGTACAATCCGGCGTTTCACGAGAACTTTTCGAACGACGGTGGGACCAGTGGAGCCACACTGGGGTTCAACAACCAACCTTGGACAACCGCGGAGAAAAAGGTGTTTTTAACAATTTTGAAGGAGTTTGGCCTGGCGGCCCGAGCGCTGCGCAAAAGGCCGGGGTTCACCGCTCTTGTCGTCCTCACCCTATCACTCGGGATTGGCGCCACAAGTTCGATCTTTTCGGTTGTCAGTTCGGTTCTTCTGACCGAATTGCCTTACCCTGAAGCGGATCGCCTCGTTTTTTTCCGCCTGTACGCGGGGGATTTCAACGGCAGCGAGTGGGCTTCGATGGGCGAACTACAGGCGTTCAACGAAAGCCAGAACCTGGAAGAGGTTGCAGGTGTTTCAGGTGGCCAGACCGGATATGTTCAAATTGACGACCAGATCCGATCGGTTTCCTTCGGTACCGCGTCGCAAAATTTGTTTCCTCTCCTGGGGGTCCGTCCATTGATGGGCAGGATCTTTACGGAAGAAGACGCCCAGACCCCGTTTGGGCAGGGCACACCGCAACCTCCAGTTGTCATTAGCTATTCTGCATGGCAAAACACATTCGATGCAGATCCTGAGATCATTGGTCGGCGGGTTTTCTTCGAGGGTGGAGTTCCCGGCCCCACGATCGCCGGTGTCCTGCCGCAGTCTTTCAAATTGGAATTGCAAAATGGGATTTCGGAGAGCGCCGACATATGGAATGTGATGCGACCGTCTCCCAATTTCGATATTTACGGAGTGCGTACTCTGCGGGGCATGATTGGGAAGTTGAAACCCGGTGTGAGCCTCGAAACAGCTCAGGCCGAAAACGACATCATCATGGAAAACCTTGTCGCCGAGCACCCCACGGCGAATTCTGACGGCCCGAATCCGCGATTCAGAATGACGCCGCTTTTTGACGACATCGTCGGACCAGTGCGACCAACCATTTTGATACTCTTCGCCGCGGTGTCGCTGGTGTTTTTGGTTTCATGTGGGAACGCCGCCAGCGTACTCCTCGCTCGCACAACCATGCGGCAGAAGGAACTGGCCATACACGCCGCGTTGGGTGCGGGACGGGGGGCGGTGGCCAAGATCATCTTGATCGAAAGCCTGCTGCTTGCCGTTTTGGCCGGCATTGTGGGAACGGTGGTCGCAAACTGGGGAATCTCGCTGTTGATGTTGCTCGAACCGGGGCAACTCCCGCGAACCGACGGCGTTGGAATTGATTCACGGGTGCTATTGTTTACCTTCGGCCTGTCCCTAGTGGCCACCGTACTTTTCGGGCTAATGCCGGCCCTCAAGGCGTCGTCTCCCAAAACAATGAATCAGAGTCTGCGCCAGGGTGGGAAGTTGGGTGGAAGCCTCGGTTCCGGAGCGAGGGGAGCTCTGGTTTCGGGTCAGGTCGCATTCTCAATCATTCTTCTCGTATCAACGGGGCTGCTGGTGAGGTCTTTCCTGAATCTCCAAAGCCAGGACCTGGGATTCCGCCCCGAAAACGTCTTGAGCTTCCGAGCCAGGCTCGATCAGGCAGTGCATCAATCTCCCCAACAAAGGTGGGATGTCTACAACCAATACCTGTCAGCAATAAGGGATCTTCCCGAGGTTAGTGAGGCAGGCGGAGTGAGCTTCTTGCCTTTGACAGCTCCGATAATGATCTGGGACACCAAAGCAGACGGTGTTTCAAATTCGACCAACGCCTACGTCCGGCATATCGTTCCCGGATATACCGAGACTATTGGAATACCATTGATATCAGGGCGCAACCTGAACGACGCTGACCTCGCCAACGCCCAATCGGTGGCAGTAGTGAATCAGGAACTGGTCCGCGCGTTCTGGCCAGGAGAGTCCGCTCTTGGAAAATGGATCGAGTGGACCCTCGGCGGCCCGCCAATCCGGTTGCAGGTAGTTGGTGTGGTTGGTGATGCTCGAATCACTTCGGTAGGTTCGCCTGCCATTCCGGCTTTCTACCTGCCGTTCACGCTGCAACCATTCGGGCAACAGATAGTCGTCAGGCATAACGGCCAACTCGCGGGACTCGTCCCCAAGTTGGAGTTGCTCGCGGAAGAGGTCGGGACCGGGAGAATAATTGACCAGATCCAGCCGATTGAAGAGTTGGTCGCCAATTCGACGCAGGACGCCGAGTTCGCAGCCCAAATAATGACCTTACTGGGCGCGGTGGCGTTGGCGTTGAGTGCAATAGGCATCTACGGTACCATCGCCTATATCGTCACATTAAAGACCAAGGAACTCGGCATTCGAGTTGCCCTCGGAGCGCAGAGCAGCAACGTAATCGGGCTCAACGTGAAAGAAGGACTCAAACTCACCGGTGCCGGAATTGCGGTGGGGGCTCTGGGTGCGTTCGTGGCGACTCGATTCCTGCAGTCACTTCTGTATGGTGTTGGAGCGGGCGACCCGGTCACGTTTGCAGCGTCTGCAACTCTCGTGGTCGCATTGGGCGGTATGGCGTCCCTGGTTCCATCACTCAAGGCAGCCAAAGTCGACCCGATGAAGGCCCTTCGAGAGGAATAGCGGAATTGGAAGAAACCAGCAGGGCGGGGACCTTGCAGCGTTGCGATAACCCGAGGCTCCTCGCTCGCTGCTCCCCGCTCCTAATGGGATCGGTTGCAGGCCTGATTTTCACTGCGCCCCTCGACGCCCAGACATCATCATGGACCCATGCGATCAGCGAAGCCCGTTCGCTCTCGCCGGTTAGCAGTGTTCTTGTTTCTCAGGGCGGAGACATCCTGGTAGAAGAATATTTCCGAGGGATGACAGCCGATCGGCGAATAAACGTAAAAAGCATTTCCAAAAGCCTGTTGTCTCCGCTGGTTGGAATTGCAATAAGGGACGGCCTGCTTGAGGGATACCGACAACCTCTGGCCGAATTGCTTCCCGAGTACCTCAACTCCACTGAATATGGACACTGGGACGGGGTAACTTTGCATCACCTGCTTTCGATGACGACCGGAATCAGAGGGACAAGTTTCAGTCGTTACGGTGTATGGGTCTCTTCGCCCGACTGGGTGGCAGGGGCGTTGGAGCAACCCACGCGGTGCGAGCCCGGTTCATGCTGGGAATACAGCACCGGTAATTCGCACCTTGTGGGCGTTATACTCGCTCGGGCCTCCGGAACCGACCTGAGACAATACGCTTCTACCGCCCTATTCGATCGCCTGGATATTTCCCTTCGCGCCTGGGACCGCGACCCGCAAGGCAATTTCCTCGGCGGCAACAACATGGCCCTGAAGCCGAGGGACCTCCTGACGTTTGGCGAACTCTATGTTAACGAAGGGCGACACCATGGCGAACAGTTGGTGCCTTCGGTATGGATCCGTCGTTCCTGGCAAGAATACGCGGTTTCACCGTGGAATGGTCACAGTCACGGATACTTTTGGTGGTCGAGAGAAATCGACAACACCAGAGTTCATTTCGCCTGGGGATACGGAGGCCAATACGTGCTCGTGGTCCCTGAAAAGAATGCCGTTGTGGTGATAACTTCTTCGCTTACCCAATCCACACCCCGGGGACACAACCGGCGAGTTTTGGAGTACTTCCAGTCGAGTATTCTTCCGTTGCTGTAAATCAGAAGTTGGAAGTTAGAGATCGGATTCCAGCGATAGGTGATTAGACCTTACGAAGAAAAAAATTTAGAAGATGTCATTGATGTTTGGTATGGCGCTCGGCGCAGTCTTTGTCTCCCCCAAAAATCAAAGCAGCGGAGTCGGCAGCAAACCTACCACCCTTCCACAGTACGGAAAAAGTCATCGAGATTGATCATTTGGAATCAAGCGAAGCCGCTCGTCTCGATCGAGAGTTCCTCGCTCTCGGGGTCTCCTGCAATCTCTCCCTCTTTCCCACCTCCCCACTTACACCTATCATCTCTCCCATGAGAAATTTCTTGATTGACACCGACACCGCCTCGGATGACGCAGTGGCGTTGATAATGGCGCTCCGCTATGACGACGTGAGAGTAGAAGCCATCACCGTTGTTTCTGGAAACGTCCCCGTTGACCAGGGGCTGAAGAACGCTCTCTACACAACTGAGCTTTGCGGGGCGGATGTACCTGTCTACCGGGGCGAGGCTGGACCCTTAAAAAGGGAAGCCGAATACGCACAATATTATCACGGAGAAGACGGCCTGGGGGACCAGGGTTACCCGGATCCGAAGGGCTCTGCGCAGCCGCACCACGCGGTCGACGCCATGATCGACACAGTGCGGCGTTTCCCTGGCCTTACATTGGTTACCCTGGGCCCGCTCACCAATGTCGCCCTGGCGGTCCAGCGGGACCCGGAAACGATGGCCACCGTCGGGCGATGTGTTGTGATGGGCGGAGCTGCCTGCACTGTCGGAAATGTTTCACCTGCCGCCGAGTTCAACATCTGGGTCGACCCCGATGCCGCCAAAATCGTTTTCGACTCGGCCATACCAATTGAGATGGTAGGGTGGGAGCTAAGCAGACATGAGGCAAATATTTTGGCTCAAGACATTGAAGATATCAGGGCCATCGACACACCACTGGCCCACTTCGCGATCGATTGTAACGATACCGTTTTGAAGGCCAACCTGAATGAGACCGCTGGCGCGGGGATTTCTTTGCCCGATCCTGTTGCGATGGCTATTGCACTCGATCCCACGATCTGCACCCGGAAAAGCGCTCACTTCGTCGACATCGAGACTTCCAGCGAACTAACCAGGGGCATGACGGTTGTAGACCAGATTAATGTTGCCGGGCGCGATCGTAATCATGCGGCCTGGGGCAAGAAAGTATTGAGCGGGCGCAAAACGACTGTCTGTTGGGAATTAGATGTCGCGGCGTTCAAATCCTTGCTGCGAAAATCACTGACCTAGTTTCTCGCGTAATCGATGCATGCCGGTGAGCCGCCCGACCGGGCGACAGTTACCTGGCTCAGGTAAATCCGGTGCCACAATCGGGTGAACCACTGCTTGTACCTGACGTCGAGCCGACAAAATTAAACGTAGTGAAAGACCGTTCAACTTCTGAGGATTCACAGCAGGGACATTCCGGTGACAGGCCTGCCGAGTAGGCGGACATCGAAGCGCGCACTTCGAACTTCTTTTCGCATTTCTTGCAGAGGTAATCGTAGGCAGGCAACAGTTTTCTTCCGGTATTTGTTACGCAGAAATCCTAGACACACGAAGTACGTCCGTCAACCCGGCAGATAGGCTAGTGGGCTGTAACATTTGAACATTTAGTATTATATTGGTTGTCATGAATACTCAACCAATCGTACTGACCAAACGAGAGCGCATGGAGTTGGAGCGCAGGGTGAGAAGTCGCCGAGGCCGTGCCGATGAATCCAAAGTCGCCCGGGTGCTTCTGCTCCTCGCCGATGGTGCTACATACGTGGAAACCGCCGACAAGGCTGGTTGTTCGGCACCGTTCATCAGCAAGTGGAAGAAACGGTTCGTTGAGGAGGGGATGGCTGGACTCTACAGTCGCCATACGGGCCGCAAGGCGAAGGTACTGACAGCCAGGATGGAAGCGCGGATTTTGAACTGGACGCGCAAAAAACCCACTGATGGCTCTACCCACTGGAGTACGAGACGATTGGCCAAGAAGCTGGGCGTCCACCACATGATGGTGGCCAGAGTATGGAAGAAGCACGGGATTCAACCGCACCGGATCGAACGCTACAAGGCTTCCAACGATCCCGATTTTGAAAAGAAGGCTGCCGATGTTATCGGCCTTTACCTGAAACCGCCGCAGCACGCGGTTGTCTTCAGTGTCGATGAGAAAACTGCCATTCAGGCCCTGGACCGCAAAGACCCGGTATTGCCCTTATCGCCGGGACGTGCCGAGCGCCACGGTTTCGAATACGTTCGTCATGGTACGCTGTCGCTTTTTGCCGCTCTGGATACCAGGACGGGGATGGTGCACGGTAAAACTACAGCGCGCCATACGAGTCAGGAGTTTGTCGCTTTCCTAACCGGTCTGGTATGCAAGTTTCCCGAAGACAAGCAGATCCACATCATCCTCGACAATCTTTCGGCTCACAAGACGGCCCAGGTCAATGAATTTCTGGTCGCTCATCCCAACGTCCATTTTCACTTCACACCCACTTACTCCTCGTGGCTCAACCAGGTGGAATTGTGGTTTTCCAAGATTGAACGCGATCTGATTCATCGTGGGATCTTCACATCGGTCAAAGATCTCTCGAAACGCATCATGCGCTACATACGCAAACAGAACCAAGACCCCAGGCCCGTGAAATGGAAGTACAACAACCCCGCGCACCGAATCCAGATCGCTTAACAATCAAACGTTACAGTCCACTAGGCACCACCTAACGGCATTTCCTGCCGCCACTTCACAACGAAGTTTTTGGGTACGGAATGCGTTTTTTGGGTGCGCTGTTCTGGCCTGACCTCGCAATCTTGTCGTTGTCCTTCGGGATTTAACACTCAATCGGCTTTTCACAAACATTCGCAAGGAGAAACCGATGAAAAAATTGTTTACGATGGCTGGCCTGCTGGGTGTGCTATGGGTGCTGCCCAAGCCTACAACCGCGTCGGCCGAAGTTTTACAGGGAAAATGTATCGATGAAGCCGTCCTGTCGTGCGATAACGACTTCAGCGGCGGCGACAGATTCACGATTTCGATAAGGGGTTGGTGTTACATGATTCGTGCTGGCATTTGCAAGGTGCAGGATGTAATCGCATCTGAAGGTACGGGTGTATAGAGAGTTGGGGCTTTCCCGGTTGGGTGTGAACACGGTGCGGGGGGAGGATCCCCCGCACCGGCAACCGCGCCGAATGGGATGGCCCGCGATGGTGAAGGCGGAATCGTCATTCGCAGTGTTGGCAATAATCCGGCACCGATCGGCTCGGCTTGTTTCTATACTTGGTGCGACTATCCTCGGCCTGACGGCCTGGCAGGGGAGCGCTTCGAGTGAGGCAGCCCGCCAGCTTACCGGCCTGGCAGTCCTTTCGACATTATCGGTGGTGTGGTCCTCCCGACTGCTCGCCCCCGGCGGTGCTCTGGAGGCAGCCCGTACGGCGGGAGCCCGATGGTGGATCGCTCCGGTGGGCCGAATGCTCGGTCTGACCTCGCTTCTGGTTCCGGTGGTGCTTGTTGTGTCCCTCGTGCTGCAGATGGACGGTGTTGTATTTGGGTTCCTAACCGCGTCCCTGGTGCTTGCGGTGACGTTGGGGAGTTTCACCATGGCTCTCACCCCGTTCGTCGGGTCGTCGGGAGCTGCGAGCGTTGGTTTTCTTCTCACGTTGCTGGGCGGAGTGACTCCCGACACCATAGGGTTAATACTCTCCCAGGGGCCCATCGAAGTACTTGCAACGGGGCTCTGGGGTGTTTTGCCGCTTCAGTGGCGGGCTGAATTGTGGTTGCAAGGGAGCGGCAATTTCCTGTTCGTATCCGTTCTGTGGTTCGCGACAAGTATCGGGTTTGCGGCGGCGGCGGTGGGCTGGCGTGATCTGATTGGGAGGTGGAGGTGAAAACCGGTCTGCTAGAAGCCAGGGGTTTGGCGAAAACATTCGGCAGGGGTAACAGGGCGACGCGGGCGTTGAAGCCTCTGGATCTGGGTGTTGGAGCAGGGGAAATAATTGGCCTGGTTGGTCCCAACGGCGCTGGTAAGACGACGCTGATGAAAATATTGGCGGGCCAATGGCTGCCGAGCTCCGGGAGCGTGACGATTCAGCAGGGTCCCAGGTCGCGAGGTAGAGGTTTCCAGGCAGTTGGTTTCGTGCCCGACCCCCCCATCCTGCCGCGCGAGTTTACCGCGAAGGAGTGGTTGGGGTATCTGTCGAGCCACCGCGCGAAGGGGCCGAAAGCAAGAATGACTCTCCTCAGAGAAGCTCTGGAGGTTGGTTCGGTCCAACAGTTTGCGAACAAGAGGATCGGAGATATGTCCAGGGGGATGGTAAATCAGGTGGCTCTTGCCGGAGCTTCGATGGTGGGGGATCAGTTGGTGATTCTCGATGAAACTCTCGCCAACATCGATCCCATTGTTGCTCGATCTTTGAGGGAGACTATCAATGCTCTGGCACGCGGAGGCAGGGCGGTGGTCATTTCGTCTCATGACCTCGGCGTTCTCGAGAAGGTTGCGACGCGGGTGATCGTTTTGGGTGGTGGGGAATTGCTGGCCGACGTGTCGATGGCGCAGTTGTTGGCTGATCGGGTCGCAGAAATCGATGTTGAGGGGAAATCGCTGGGCTCGGTCAGAAAATTGACTCATGTGTTTTCGCGGGCACGGTTGACCGGCGCAGGGATTTCGATACCGCTCGAAGGCGGGTTGTCCGTTGAGAACGTTCTTTCCGTTTGCCGGGATAATCGCATTGCGGTTTCCCGGTCCCGGGTGAGGTACAAGGCCATTGAGGATCTTCTCCTTGAGTCAGTGAGCATGCGAAGTGGGTACTGATCCTGGTTGGCGTCTGCTTTTCGTGGCCACCTTTTCTCCCACGAGGGCGTTCGAACCGCGTGGGTTCGGATCAGGACGGCGGTTAGCGCTGTGGTTCTTTGGTGCCTTTCTGTCAATCAGTATGGCAACGGTGGCGATCCAACTGTTCCTGTTGAACGAGGCGGTGGACCTCATGACGCCGGAGGCTGCGGCACATATTGCTGTGATGAGAACAGGGCTGACCCGAATTATACTTTTCGATCGGCTGCTGCCACCTGCCACGGTTCTTTTGGCCATGCCTCTGGTGGGAATGGTTGCGGTTTGGTCGATGGAGCTTGAGTCCCGGGACAAAAAAAGTGCCGCTCGAGTTCTGCTGGTGGGTCTTGTGCCGCTCCTTGCGCTCCGAATCGGAGAACTGGGCGCTACGGTTCTCGCCGTTTCATCCTTCCCGGGGGTTGGCGAAGTAATCGTTTTACCGCGGCGTTTTTTCCTCGGACCCCGATTGCTGGGCGGCCCGGATCCAGATCCCTGGGTCCATGGATTGGATGCTCGGTTCAATCTGGTCACTATCTGGGTAATGGCGATCTGGAGTCACGGACTGGGCAGGCTTGGAGGAGGGGGTTTCCGATGGTGGGCCCGAGGTGTGGTCCTGGCCTGCTTCTGCATTGCTGCCCTTGTGACCTGGTCCTGGGGCGGGACTTTTGTGGAGCTTATTCTCAGGGGTTGGTGAAAATTCGTTGACTACGTGAGGTGCCATACCTAGCTTGTTCGCGAAGCTCCCATGTTTAAACCGCAGTAATTGCCACACCCGAAACGGCGTTTTTCAATTGACTGACTTCAAGCTGTACAACAGCCTGTCCCGCCAGGTAGAAGAATTCGAGCCGCTGGATCCATCCCGAGTGACCTTCTATGCATGTGGTCCCACAGTTTGGAATTACGCCCACATTGGGAATTTCAGGACGTTTCTTTTCGGGGATGTGCTGCGACGTTACCTCGAGTTCCTCGGATACGACGTTTTTCACATGATGAACCTTACGGACGTCGACGACCGGATTATTAACGAGGCCAGCGAAGCAGGAGTCGGAGTAGCTGAGTTCACCGAACAGTTCGCGGACGCGTTTTTTGCCGATCGGGATTATTTGAGGATCAAGCCGGCTGATATTTATCCTCGTGCTACCCGCTATGTCGAGCCGATGGCCGAGCTGGTTGAGATCTTGATCGAAAAGGGGCTCGCCTATGTAGCTGAAGACGGCTCGGTTTATTTCGCGGTGGAAAAATTCCCCGGGTACGGACGGTTGTCCCAGATTGAAAAACGAGAGTTAAAATCGGGGGCACGGGTTTCCAGCGATGAATATCAAAAGGGCGACGTGAGGGATTTCGCTCTCTGGAAAGCGGTTTCGGAGAAGGATGAAAAAGCCCAAGCAGCGTGGGACGCTCCTTTCGGGCGCGGTCGCCCGGGTTGGCATCTGGAGTGTTCTGCGATGGCCCTATCGGAGATTCGCTCCCGTTTCGGTATCGAAACGCTCGACATCCATGCTGGTGGGGTTGATCTGGTATTTCCTCACCACGAAAACGAGATCGCACAGTCCGAGGGTGCTACTGGCGCGCAGTTCGCACGTTTCTGGGTACACGGCGAATTCCTCCTGATGGAGGGAACTAAGATGTCGAAACGCTACGGCAACTACCTGACTGTCAGAGATTTGCGAGATGCCGGAGTGGATCCGGCCGCAGTCAGGATGTTGATGCTTTCGACCCACTACAGGCAACAATTCAACTTCACCGACGATGGGTTGAAGGCGGCGCAAGAGGGAGTGGGCCGCATTGGAGACCTGCGAAAACGATTGGTGGAAAGGGTCGAATCCGGCCAGGCTGCAAAAGATGGTTGGACAGAAAAAGGTCCCCACGTGGGGGACCTTGAAAAGGCTTTCCGGGCGGGCATGAACGAGGACGTGAATATTCCCAGGGCCATCGCCAGCGTCTACTCCTTTGTGCGTGGCGCCAACGGCGAGTTGGACGGGGGAGCGGGAGCAGATTACGCCGGGCAATTGTTGACCGCGCTTGATACCGTGATGGAGGTGCTCCAGCTGCTCCCTGAGCAGCGTGAGGTTGATGCAGACTTGGCGGCCTGGGTGGAGGAAATGATTGCTGCGCGAAAAGAGGCCCGCCAGAATAGGGATTTCGCCGAAGCTGATCGAATTAGAGACGAATTGGGCGAGCGGGGTGTCGAACTTGAAGACTCACCCCAGGGTACTTCCTGGAAATTGAAAGCCGCCGGTGATTAAGCCCGAAAACCTGCCGGAAATTCCCAGTTGACTGAGGGCAGATCCCTTGGTATCCTACGTGTCTTGCTCAAAATAGGTCTGTGCTGACGTAGCTCAACTGGCGGAGCAGCTGATTTGTAATCAGCAGGTTAAGGGTTCGAGTCCCTTCGTCAGCTCCATTTGCAAAGCAGGGGTTCGGGGACCGTTACACATTCAGCTGAGAGCGAGACAGCGGTTTGTTAGGTGGGGTGCCCGAGTGGCTAAAGGGAGCAGACTGTAAATCTGCCGGTGTAACGCCTACGTAGGTTCGAATCCTACCCCCACCATTTGGGTCGGCCGTGTTTGCTTGAAGGCCGGCGCAGGAGGATGATGGATTTCGCGGGTGTAGCTCAGATGGTAGAGCATCAGCCTTCCAAGCTGAGGGTCGCGGGTTCGAATCCCGTCGCCCGCTCGCTCGCGTAGCTCAGTCGGTAGAGCGCATCCTTGGTAAGGATGAGGTCACCGGTTCAATCCCGGTCGCGAGCTCTTGAGGAATGCAGGGTTGGCTCGAATGAGCCAACGGTTGAAGCGGTCGGTTAAGGTGCCGACGAAAAAATTGAATAACGGGAATCTCCCTTAGAACGGAAATTTGTGTGATGGCCAAGGAAAAGTTTGAGCGTAACAAACCTCACGTAAACGTGGGCACTATTGGACACGTAGATCATGGAAAGACGACGTTGACAGCGGCGATCACGAAGAATCAGGCTGCTCGTGGTTTTGCCGATGCTGTGAAGTTT